>NZ_JACRSZ010000001.1 GCF_014385005.1 Jingyaoa shaoxingensis
GCAAAAAATCACACTGCGGAGCAGAGAAAACAATTTCGTCTTGAAAAGGAGAAGCCGATACTGGAGGCATTCTGGAATTAGCTGGATCAACAGCGCCCAAACAAGGGAACCCGTCTGGCAAAAGCGGTGAACTATGCCCAAAATCGGAAAGACACCCTGATGACTTATCTGGAAGACGGTCATTGCAGTTTGTCCAATAATCTTAGCGAGAATGCAATCAGACCATTCACTGTTGGCCGGAAGAACTGGCTGTTCAGCGCCAGTCCTAAAGGAGCCACCGCTAGTGCTATTGTGTATACAATAGTTGAGATGGCAAAAGCGAATGATCTGAATACCTATAAATATCTGACATATCTCTTATCACAACGGCCAAACGATAAAATGTCAGATGAACAGCTGGAACAACTTGCTCCATGGAGCGAGACTGCGAAAGCGAACTGTCAAAACTAAAATAAAGTAAAACGCTTGCATCTATCATTTTGGTGCAAGCGTAATTTACGAGTAACGTAGCAATATTTTGCGCTTACTCTGTATTACCTATCCAAAGTACGCACCCTTCATCAAATTGCAAATGTATTCGGGATGACATTAAGTAAATTTCTGGATTTTCCAGAGTTGAATGATTATTCAATCGATAATGAAGAAGATGAAGAAACATTTCTCTCTTCCATTTAAGAACACTTGGTCAAAAAAATAACACTTTCTATCTAAACGTTAAAAACAGCCACTTTATTTTTCACAAAAACAAAGTGACTGTTCCTTATAATTCAAGAATGCCTTTTATATCACTATTCTTTGAATCTGCATGGATGCTGTTGTCATACTATCACCACCTCGTATTTATCCTGCACCTGGAGATCTGCTTTACGCAGCTTTTTTCTTCCGGTACAGGGTAAGACAGACGATGGCGAATACTACTGCCGCTGCCACGGTGATTCCCATGATCCATGCATTACCTACACCCAGAAGCAGTGTCAGTCCTTCTCTCAGGGTCAGGATTCCGAATACGGAGAAGATGCAGAATGCTACTGCATTTAAAACGCCCGCAGGCATTTTGTTTTTCAGAAGATAGCCTACCAGCATGCCGATAATGTCGGCTGCGAAGAGTCCGATGGAACAGGCGAGCCAGACAACCAGCGCTGCTTCCATTCCTTCGTTTGCTCCGAATGTAATGGCGGTAAGCTGCGTCTTGTCTCCCAGTTCTGCTACGAAGAATGTGGAAAATACGGACAGTGCTGCGATTTTTCCTTTTCCACTTTCTTTTACTTCCTCATCTTCTTCGTCGCCACCCTTTAATGTGGTAGCCGCAAAGAACAGGAACGCACCCGCTGCGATCAGACGGATCAGCCAGGTCGGGATTACCTCGCTGACCAGACCTCCTGCCAGCACTGCCAGTCCGTTCAGTACCAGGATTGCCACACCGGTTCCCAGAATAATATCTTTTAATTTGTATTTTGATGTCATCGCTACCAGCATGAGCTGTGTTTTATCACCCATCTCAGCGATGAATTCAGTCAAAAGTACTTTCCAAAACAATACCATGTCGTTCCCTCAATTTTATCTCAGAATAATGTAGATTGCATACACCAGATACAGGGCCACCATTGCCATGCCTTCTTTTCTGGTAATTTTTCTTTTTGTCGCGGCAAATGCCCATACAAGGAGAGAAAAGCCTACCAGAATCATGATGTCAATCAGGTTCTCTGCCAGAAGTCCGATTGGATTTATAGCTGAAGCAATTCCAAGAACCATCAGAATATTGAAAATATTGGATCCCACTGCGTTTCCAACTGCCATGTCCACTTCATTCTTTCTGGCAGCCACAATGGATGTCACCAGCTCCGGAAGAGAAGTTCCTATGGATACGATAGTCAGTCCTACCAGAGTCTGGCTCATTCCCAGTTCAACCGCTATGCGGCTTGCCGTATCTACAGTAAGATCACCGCCAATGGCGATTGCGATGGCTCCTCCCACGATGCACAGGATGCTCTTTGGATAAGAGAGAACTTTGAGATCTTCCTCTCCCTCAATCGCCACTTCTTTTCCTTCTGCTCTTGCTTTTAACGCACTGCGGATCATCAGAATAATATAGCCTGTAAATAATACCAGGAAAATCACACCATCCAGATGTCCCAGAATATACGATCCCTTATCGCCAACTGCCAGGATTCCCAATCCTGCCAGAAGCAATGCACAAATAACAGATAACGGGATATCTCTCACAATCGTATCTCGCTGTACCGCAATCGGGGTCAGAATCGAACAGACACCAATGACAAACATCAGATTAAAAATGTTCGATCCGATGACATTACTGACGGCAAGCGCATTATTATTTACCATCGATGCAGTCACGCTGACGGCTGTCTCCGGAAGGGATGTTCCCATTGCCACAATAGTCAGTCCAATGATAATAGACGGTACCTGCAACCTTTTTGCAATACTGGAACTGCCCTCCACAAAAAAGTCCGCTCCTTTGATCAGAAACACAAACCCCACAATCAATAACAGTACTACAAGTGGCATAGATGCTCCCTGAATAAATTGTTCCATATAACTCCTCCTTTTCTTTTTCACTTTTTCCGTTCTGAGTCTTAAAAAGATGCCTTACGGATTGTTTCGTGCTTTGCACTCTCACAGTCCCTGGCATCTAAAAAAAGACCCACGTATGCTCTGTGTTTTAAAAGCATACATGAGTCTCATTCTTTAAGATTTGCCAGGTCTGCTGACCGGGTCTGTTGACAAATCACGTATTTACGCGAACTACTCCCTCACGGAATTCGTTTTCTATTTTCTCTGCCCAGCATCTTTTGATGTAAGCCTTTCTGAACAGTTATATCGTTAAGAGGATATCAAATAGCTCTGCAAATGTCAACCCTGTTTTTTCATTTTTCTGCCTGTTCTTATACCGGTCCGTAAGGAATCTTATGGATTTTCTGAACTATTATCTTTTCACAAAGTATTCTTCATACCATACCAGGAAGGTATAGATGGTCCATACTTTTCTCCAGTTATCAGAGTTGCCTCCTACATATTCATCGAAGATCTTCTGGATTTCTTCCACGTTGAAGAACTTCGCTGCCATCTCACTGTGGAACTTTGCCTGTACATCCTGATTGTAGCGTTCATCTGCCATCCAGATACGGATCGGTACAATGAATCCCAGTTTCTTGCGGAACGCGATTTCTTCCGGAAGTACCTTTGCTGCTGCGGTACGGAATGCCACTTTATTCTGTTCTGCATTTACCTTGTAACAGGATGGCATTCTGGATGCAATATCAAAGACGCGGCGGTCTGTCAGCGGCATACGGATCTCAAGTCCTGCAGCGGTACTCATTTTATCTACATTCAGATAAATGTCACCCTCCAGCCAGATCTGAATGTCAATATCAGACATCTTGGATAACGGATCCAGACCTTCGATTTCCTCATAGATATCCTTTACCAGATTGATCGGCAGTACTTTCGTATCATAGTGTTTCAGAATCCGTTCTTTCTCGTCTTCTTTCATGATATTCGTATTGCCTACATAAAATGTCTTCAGATTATCCCCATAGCGTTCGGCATTCCGGTACATGTTGTATCCACCGAAAAATTCATCCGATCCTTCTCCTGAATAACAGATCTTCGTGTGCTTTGCAGTCTCCCTGCAGGCAATGGCAAAGGCAATCGCTGATGCATCTGCCAGAGGCTGTTCCATCTCATACATGACATACGGTACAATATCAAAATACATCTCCGGTGTGATCAGACATCTGCTGTTCTCTCTGTGAAGCAGATCTGCGGTCTGTTTTGCCAGACCGGATTCATCAAAACGTTCCTCTTCATAACCGCAGGAATCCGTCATCTTCACATCTGATACTGCCACCACATAAGAAGAATCCACACCTCCGGACAAGAACGCTTCTGCGGTCTCATCCTTTGCCAGGACTTCCGGCATAATGTTCTGAACGGTTGTATGAATCTCTCCGGCCCATTCTTCCAGAGACTTGCTGTTATCCGGATGGAACTCTGGTGTCCAGTATCTGGTAATGGTAAGTTCCTGATTTTTCCATACCAGATAGTGTCCCGGCATCAGCTTCTTCAGTCCTTTAAAGAATGTATCTTCTCCCCCTACATATGTCAGTGTCAGATAAATCTGAAGCATCTCTTCGTTTAATTCTTTTTCAAATCCCGGCTGCTTCATGATGTCACGGATCATGGTCCCATATAAGAGATTTCCCTCTTTTGTCATATAGTAATAAAATGGTTTGGTTCCAAACTGATCTCTTAAGGCAAAGAGTTCTTCCTTCTGTTCATCCCACAGGGCAAAAGCGAACATGCCATAAATATGGTCTGCCATATCATGTCCCCATTTTTCATAAGCTTTTACCAGAATCTCTTCTTCTCTTTTTTCTCTTGTCAGAGACGGATCAATCCCCAGTTCTGCACACAGGCTTTCCCAGTTTCTGATATGTCCTCTGTATTCTTTGATGATTATCATACGTGTTCATACTCCTTTGTTTTTCAACTATTTTATCGTAATACCATTGACTTCTACTTCATCATTCAGTTCAATGACCAGACATTTTCTTCCATCAATCTCCCTGGTCTCCACCAGATCTGTCCGTTCCGGATTCACCTGTATCACGATATCCGGTGTCTTAATCTCAAACTTTCTGGTATTCACCACATTGGCGGCCATGAAAGAAGCATTTTCTCCGGCGGTCTCTTCATAATGAGTATCGAATTCTTCCAGTTTATCGTTCGCCACTTCACTCTGTTCCAAAAGACGTTTCACATCTCCCTTATCCAGCTTCAGCGGTTCCGGTTCTTCCTTCTGTTCCTCCAGCATCTCATTCAGATTGTCATAGATGGTTCGCACCATATCATAACTGCAGTCCTCGCCCAGCGTCTGTTCTACCAGCTCCTGGAACGTCTCCTTCTGGTCTCCTGCCGTCATCGGAAGTACACAGCCTAATATGTTGTCCACGAAATCCGTTGCCGGCTGCTCTGGCTTCTGGTTGTAATATAACAGGCTGTGGACATCTGCACTGCGGTCATGAAACGCCGGGAACAGAAATCCCTGCACCGGCATCTCTACTACCCAGTCCTGAATATTATTCTCAAAACAGTGTCCTTCCGCATTATAAGAAAGGCACGGCTTGGACAGATTCACCGGGCAGATACAGCAAATGATATGCTCATAGATCTCATCCGACGCATCAAACATCTCCAGATTATCTGATGACTTTCCGGGGATGTCATAGGTTCCATGTATCAGCAGGATCAGATAATTTCCCACATAATAGTAAGAATCAATGATCTTGTCATAAAACTCTTCCAACAGGCCGTCATCTTTCAGACCTGAATACTTTAACTTCATCAGCAATTCCTGTGTTCCGCCTTCCATCTCAGTATCCAGCGGGAACTCCATAGTCAGAAGATTCTTTCCTATGGTTCCCGACATGGTCTTGCGGAAAATATTCAGATATTTGAAAAATTCTTCATCCGGCAGTGAAAGAAATGCCTGACAGAATTCTGTCTGCTTCTTCTTCTCTCCGTCTACATAGCAGCCACAGATCCTGGTTGCCGGACATTTTTCCTGCGTATATTGCTTTTTAATTTCTGCAATCTCTTTTTTATTCATTCCAACTGCGGGAATCCATCCCGCACCTCCGTTTCTTATCCTTAATTCTGATTGTCTTCTTTCCTGGCATACTTTTTTCGTTACTGTTCAATCCGTTCACAACAGCCATTTTTCGACATAATTCTCTTCTCATCTGATTATAATTGTTTTTTCTTTATTCAGCAACTATAATGTAAAGCGTAATAAGCAGGGATTATGGATGTAGGATATATATAAATCCATATTCTATCTTTTCGTACCAATAGCAGGAGGTTCCACATGAATACGGATTATTTATTTTTAGGTGATAGCATTACTGACTCAAACCATCTCTGGCTGCCGGAAACAAACGGCCTGGGAGATGGCTATGTTGCCATGCTGGCAGACAGACTGGGACCCGATGCCCGGATTACGAATAAAGGAATTGACGGTTTTACCGTCGCCGCACTTCTGGAGCGTCTGCAACGTGGATTTCTGAAAGCACATCCAGATGTAATCTCGCTCCTGATCGGGATCAATGATATCGGCGTTGCCTTAAATACAGGCGTCACACTGGAAGAGCTTCAATTTGCTGAGAATTACAAAGAAGTCCTAAAGCGCCTCTCAGATACCGGTGCAAATCTTCTCTGTTCCGGTCCTTTTATCTTCCCTCATCCTCAGAAATATCAGATCTGGATTCCTTATGTGCTGGAGCTGGAACAGATCATGGGAGAAATCTGTTCCTCACTGTCTGTTCCATTTATTCCACTGCATAGCTATCTGACCTCTCTGGTAAAAAACGGAGATTATGATGCTGTCACAGTCGATGGCATTCATCTGACCACCTATGGTCATGAAATGCTGGCAGAATACCTCCTGCCACATCTTTTATTCTAATACCACTGGCAATGGCCGGTCTGCCCGTATGCTGTCTTCTGTCATAAGGCAGTCATATGCCAGCAGATGCACACCAGCATCTGCTGCCTTTTGCAGGGCATGCCCAAATTCCGGATGCGTCTTCCAGTTCGGTTCAACATGCTTAATACACTTCATCTGTACCACAAAGAACAGATAAGCTTCATATCCATCCTGCATACAGGTTATCAGTTCTTCCACGTGCTTTACTCCACGCAGGGTTGGGGCATCCGGGAAACGCGCAACGCCATTTTCCTCCAGTGTAACACCCTTTACCTCTATAAACGCCCTTTTATCCTCTCCATACTCTACATACAGGTCAAAACGAGACTTTCCATAGGTCACTTCCCGCTTCACCAGTTTCAGGTTCTGAAAATATCCACTTTCCTTTACCCATTCTTCCACTACCGTATTGGTCACCTGAGAGTCTACATTAATCAACTGTCCATTCTTGTATACCGCAATCAAATCATATTTGGTCTTGCGATTGGGATTGTCACTTTCCTGAAGGACAACCTTCACCCCTGACAGGAACAATTCCCTGCATCTTCCCGTGTTCTTCACATGACAGTCCACTACTTCACCATCTATCTCCACTTCTGCAACAAAACGGTTCCTTCGCAGAAGGAATCTTCCTGTTCTGATTCTTTCGTATCTCATAATATCTGCTCCTTGGGATCAAAAAAACCGGCGTCTCACATCTACTGATCAACACCGGTTTTCTCATTATTTTGCGTAATCCACTGCTCGTGACTCACGTATTACACTGACTTTAATCTGTCCAGGATATTCCATCTCCGCTTCAATCTGCTTAGAAATATCTCTTGCCATCAATACCATATCGGCATCGCTGACTTTTTCAGGAACAACCATAATTCGAATCTCTCTACCTGCCTGAATAGCAAATGATTTATCAACACCCTTGAAGGAATTTGATATATCTTCTAACTGTTTTAATCTGTTGGTATATGTTTCCAGAGTCTCTCTTCTTGCACCAGGACGTGCCGCTGAAATGGTATCTGCGGCCTGTACGATACATGCAATCAGAGTTTCCGGTTCTACATCGCCATGATGGGACTCCACTGCATTGATAACAGTAGCAGATTCCTTGTACTTCTTACAGAGATCTGCACCGATCTGCACATGTGATCCTTCAATTTCATGGTCAATGGATTTGCCGATATCATGTAATAAACCGGCACGTTTTGCCATACGGATATCCACGCCGATTTCCCCTGCTAACAGTCCTGATAACTGGGCCACTTCAATAGAATGCTTCAATGCGTTCTGACCATAGCTGGTACGGAACTTCATTCTTCCCAGTAAACGGATCAGTTCAGGGTGAATTCCATGTACTCCTACCTCTAATGCTGCTGCTTCGCCTTCTTCGCGAATCATTGTCTCTACTTCTTTTTGCGCTTTCTCCACCATTTCTTCGATTCTGGCCGGATGAATACGTCCATCCACAATCAGCTTCTCCAGAGCAATTCTTGCCACTTCACGCCTGATTGGATCAAAGCTTGATAAAATGACAGCTTCCGGTGTATCGTCAATAATCAGATCCACACCTGTCATTGTCTCCAGAGTACGGATGTTACGACCCTCACGACCAATAATGCGTCCCTTCATCTCATCGCTTGGGAGCTGCACTACGGAAATCGTAGCTTCTGCAACGTGGTCTGCTGCGCATCGCTGAATTGCGGTAGCTACATATTCCTTCGCCTTTTTGTTTGCGTCTTCTTTTGCTCTACTTTCCAGTTCTTTGTAAAGTCTGGCAGTATCGCTCTTTACTTCGTCTTCAACAGTTTTTAACAGATAGTCTTTTGCTTGTTCGGAGGTTAAACCTGAGATTCTCTCCAGTTCCTGCACTTTTTTCTCATGAATTTCTTCAATCTCTACGCTTTTTATCTTTAATTCTTCTTCTTTGCTGGCCAGATTGCTTTCTCGTCTTTCCAGTGCATCAGACTTTTTCTCAATGGCTTCTTCTTTTGCCAGTACGCGTCTTTCATACTTCTGCAGCTCTGCTCTACGCTCTCTGGTCTCTTTATCGAGTTCATTCTTTCGATTCATAGACTCTTCTTTAGCTTCAAGCAGTGCCTCACGCTTCTTCGTCTCTGCAACTTTCAATGCGTCATCTATTATGTCCCGGGCTTTTTCTTCTGCACTTCCTATCGTCTTTTCTGCTACATTCTTACGATAGATCGTCGCTGCCACCCAGCTAATAGCTGCTGCAATCAAGGCGACCACAATACAGATAACAAACGTCATCGCATTCACAGGAGCACCTCCTTATTTAATTTTCATTGTACAATACAACAGTTCTATTTTATACTGCTTTTATATATCTGTCAAGCAGATGAAAGAAAAAGCCGGAATAAGTGATAAAAAATCTCTCAGCTTATTCCGGCTTTTCATCAGATTTATACAAATTCTGACTTCATTGCTCTCTGGATATTCTCAGCCCGGAATCCCTTTCTTGCAAGAAAGGCATACATTCTCTGCTTTTCCTTCAGATCAGCCTCTTCCGGATGGTAATTCCGCTTCTCCATCCATCTGGCAATCTGTTCCTCTTCCGGCACTTCCCCTGTCTCTTCAAAGGCTTCCTGTATCAGTTCTCTGTCCACACCCTTCTGGTACAGTTCCTGCTCAATCTGTCTTCTGCTCTTACGTGACTGCATTGCCTCGATATACTTGCATGCATATCTGCCGTCATCTACATAGTGAAAACTCTTCACATATGCAATGGCTCCGTCAATCTGTTCTTCCGTGTATTCAGTCTTGCCATTCTCCAGCTTCTGGCGCAGTTCCTTCTCAGTATAGTCTCTCTTCTCCAGAAGATGCATACAGCGAAGCTTTGCTCTCTTTAACATATCATAAGTCATGACAGGTTATTCCTCTGCATCTTCCTCTGGCACAGTCTGTACTGTCTGACCTGCGGATGTGCCCTGAAGCCCGTAATGCTCGCGCACCTTACTCTCAGCCTCAGCCATCACTTCCGGGTGATCACGGAGGAACTGCTTGGCATTCTCACGTCCCTGACCGATCTTATCTCCATTGTAGGCATACCATGCACCACTCTTATTAATCACTCCGATATTCGCTGCCAGATCCAGCACATCTCCTTCACGGGAGATGCCTTCTCCGAACATGATATCAAATTCAGCTTCCTTAAAAGGCGGTGCAATCTTGTTCTTTACTACCTTGATTCTGGTACGGTTACCGATCATCTCACCTGCCTGTTTCAGTGTCTCGATACGACGTACATCCATACGGACAGAAGAATAAAACTTCAGTGCACGTCCACCTGTGGTAGTCTCCGGATTACCGAACATCACACCCACCTTCTCACGAAGCTGGTTGATAAAGATCACGGTACAGTTCGTCTTACTGATGCAGGCTGTCAGCTTTCTCAACGCCTGGGACATCAGTCGTGCCTGTAATCCCACATGGGAATCTCCCATATCTCCGTCGATCTCTGCCTTCGGTACCAGTGCAGCTACGGAATCGACAATAATAATGTCTACAGCTCCGGAACGAACCAGTGTCTCAGTAATCTCCAGTGCCTGTTCTCCGTTATCCGGCTGTGAAATGTATAAGTTGTCAATGTCTACACCGATCTTGGATGCATACACTGGATCCAGTGCATGCTCTGCATCAATAAATCCCGCTACGCCGCCTCTCTTCTGCACTTCTGCTACCATATGAAGTGCTACGGTGGTCTTACCGCTGGACTCCGGACCATATACTTCGATCACACGTCCCTTCGGAATCCCGCCAAGTCCCAGTGCAATATCCAGGCTCAGGGAACCGGTAGGAATCGTCTCTACATTCATATTCGCACTGGAATCTCCCAGCTTCATCACAGATCCTTTACCAAACTGCTTCTCTATCTGGGAAAGAGCGGCATCCAGTGCCTTTTGCTTCTCATCATTTATCATCTTTTTACCCCTTGTTCGAACCTATGTTCGTTTTTTCTAAACTTATAGTATTATATTTGCCTGCAAATGTCAACCCTTATCTCTCATATTCTGATCCGTATCTGTTCAGCACCTTCACAGATAGTTGGTTTTGAACAGTTACTCCGATCATTACTTTCAGGGAAGACAGACTGGCGTGTTCTATCTTCTTTCCTGACATTTCTCAGTTTCGTCTTCTGTATCTTTACAGGGAATTCTGCGGTGAACACCGCACCGGAATGGATGTGAACTGTTCTTATCATAGCAATTGGGTGCTTTTTCTGTCAAGTTTTTTTCATCGACCTTTTTCGACAGCACAGACGTGCCGGATCAGCGTCTGCCTGATAAAGCACTGATCCGGTCAGTTTCGCTACTGTTTTTCTACGATCTCACCCTGTTTTTTGTAAATACTGTTCTCATGGATCACACCACGTACACAGGAAGTCGGATAGATCTGAGAATTTCTTCCCACGACAGTTCCCGGATTCAGTACGGAATTGCATCCTACTTCCACGCAGTCACCCAGCATGGCACCAAACTTTTTCAGTCCGGTGGCAATCTGTTCCTCTGCATCTTTTACAACCACCAGTGTTTTGTCTGATTTTACATTAGAGGTAATACTTCCGGCCCCCATATGTGCACGGTATCCCAGAATGGAATCTCCCACATAGTTGTAATGCGGAACCTGTACTTTATTGAAAAGCACCACATTTTTCAGTTCTGTGGAGTTACCGACTACTGCACCTTCTCCTACGATGGCATTTCCACGGATAAACGCACAGTGACGCACTTCTGCATCCTTTCCGATAATTGCCGGACCGTTAATATAAGCGGTCGGTGCCACTTTTGCACTTTTGGCAACCCACACATTTTCTCCGCGTTTCTCATATTCTTCACTGTTTAAAGTATTTCCCAGTTCCATAATAAATGCGCTGATCTTCGGCAGTACTTCCCATGGGTACTCTGCATCTTCAAATAATTTCCCTGCAATCGTTTCTTCCAGATTGTATAAATTACTGATTTTTGCTGCTTCCATTTATTTTCCTCCTGAAATAATAGTGTTCAATTCCGCCCTCAGGCTTTCGCCTTCACCGGCTTTTTATAATATCTGGCAGATGCATCGAAATACTCTCTCAGCGCAATATGCTGATTCATATGTAAGACAGCATCTGTCCTCGTTCTCACAAAATGATTGAGTTTGTTCATATATTCTTCGGATGTGATGGTTCCTTCTGCCACATAGGTCAGTCCCTTTTCCCAGCTTGCTGTCAGTTCCGGATTCAAAAGTGACCGGATGGATACACTCACCACATCAAAAATCATCTCTCCCAGTAAAGTAGGGGTAAGAATCTGTGTTTTTTTATTTAATGCAATATATTTATTGGATATGAGCTTTTTCAGGATCTCTGCGCGGGTGGCACTGGTGCCGATTCCGCTGCCCTTGATCTGCTCTCTGAGTTCCTCATCTTCAATTAACTGTCCTGCATTTTCCATGGCAAGAATCATGGAACCGGAATTATAACGCTTTGGCGGAGCCGTTTCCCCTTCTTTGATATCCAGACTCTTCACCGGAAGAATACTTCCCTTTTTCAGCGTCTGTAATCGGAGAAGCAGATTTCTGTCCTTCTGTTCCTCTCCATCCTTCTTTACGTTGGTTACCTTCAGGTAGCCTTCCTGATCCAGTACTTTACAGGCCGAGAAGAAACGTTCTTTTCCCATCATGGTCACCATAGATACTTTTTTGTAAACCGCCACCGGATAGAAAATACTTAAAAATCTTCTGGCTATCAGTTCATATACTTTTGCAGATCTGGCAGACACACTTTTTAGTGCCCCCAGTCCCTGTCCGGTGGGAATAATCGCGTAATGGTCTGTAATCTGCTTATCATTTACATACCTAGTGGATGCGATCTTTTTGTAACTTCCATTCTCCAGCACCTCTGTTGCAAAAGCTCCTGTCGGCTCAAAGCTGCACAGTCCGCGGATGTTTTTGTAGATCTCTTTTGCCACGGCTGTGGATAAGACCCTCGCATCGGTTCGCGGATAAGTGACCAGTTTTTTTTCGTACAGCTCCTGTACAATCTTCAGCGTCTCATCCGGGCTGACCTTAAAGAGCCTGGAACATTCATTCTGAAGCTCCGCCAGGTTAAAGAGAAGTGGCGGATTCTTGTTTTCATTTTTCCGTTCGATCTTCTCCACTACTGCCTGCATCGGCTGGATGACTGACAAACGCCGGATCAGCTCTTGGGCGTCCTTTTTCTCTTTGAATCCATTTTCCTTGTACAGCTTCGGTGACTGATACCAGTCTGATCCTTCCACCGCACGGAATTCCCCTTCCAGTTCACTTCCCTGACAGTCCAGCATGCTGACTACACGATAAAACGGTGTCTTGACAAACTGCCGGATCTCCCGTTCTCTTCGCACAATCATACCAAGGACACAGGTCATTACACGTCCTACAGATATCACGGTATAACGGGTATTCAGATAATTGGATATGACATTGCCATATTTCAGTGAAAGAAGTCTGGAAAAGTTGATTCCCATCAGGTAATCTTCCTTCGCCCGCAGATACGCCGCGTCACCAAGATGATCGTATTCTGAAAGATCTTTTGCCGTCTCGATTCCTCTCAGGATCTCTTCTTCGGTCTGAGAATCGATCCAGACTCGCTTTCTCTTCTTTTTCCGAATATCTACCTTCGCCTGCTGTTCCACCAGACGGTAAATATATTCTCCCTCCCGTCCGGAGTCGGTACAGACATAGATAGTATCCACATCCTCACGGTTCAGCAGACTACTGACAATCCGGAACTGCTTTTCCACCTGTGGAATAACTTCATAGAGAAACTTTTCCGGTAAAAAAGGAAGTGTCGCCAGGCTCCACTTCTTGTACTTCTCGTCGTAGACTTCCGGATAGCTCATCGTAACCAGATGCCCAACACACCAGGTCACTACTGCTGTCTCACCTTCCAGATATCCGTTTTTTCTTGTTGTATTTACTTTCAGTGCTTTTGCAAATTCCTGCGCAACACTGGGTTTCTCAGCGATAAATAAGGCCTTTCCCATCGTTCACCCCTATTCTGGAAAATTATGATCATAAAATGCTCTGTTTCCCAAAAGGAAACACAGAATTCCTAAAATCAGTAAAATACCGATTCCGATCCATGACATGACCGAGCCTTTCGCAAACCAGTTCTGACGAAACAAACTGAATACGGTAATATACTGAAGAAAAAATAACTGTGGAATCCGATAATATATAACATAAATGCCATATAACACCATTGGTATGAGTGCACCTGTCAGTATATATTTTTTCAGGCTGCCGGATCTGCATGCCATCCAGTAGCTGAAGCCTCCCAGAAAGATCTGCAGACCGACTGCCCCTGCATTCAGACAAAGATAACTGTTCCGGTTCCATTCTCCTGTCAGGCGGTATACTCTTGTCAGACAGCCCAGAAGTGTTGCTGCTCCAACAAGTACAATACCAGATACCATAATGAAAAAGATCTTACTGAACAGAATCTTCTGCGGCTTGATTCCGGTTGCCAGAATCAGATCCATGGTCCCCTCTTCCCCGCATCTGGTAATGGTCTCATAAGCCAGCAGCATCTCAAGCAGCATGGGAATGATCATCACCGGTATGGTGTCCCAGAAAATATCTGAGATCTCAATCAGTTTCATCTCACAGATCCCGATTGCCATCAGCATACTTACCATCTGCAAAACAAACATTACCAGGATTCTTCCCCGGTTGATTTTAAAATCCTGTCTTATAATCGGTAAATTAAGCATGAAGTCTGCCTCCGTATATATGCTGAAATGTTTCTTTCAATGATGTGGGAACCGATTCAATCTCCGTCACATCGTATGCCGACAATGCCTGCAGCAGCGGCTTTACCGCTCCCTGCACCTCTACCACCAGATTACGGTCCTTCATGGTTTTGATTTCAAATTTTTCTTTTGAAAACTTTATGGTGCTTCTTGCATCATGAAACTGAATCATATATTCCCGGCACATGTTGTCCCGCAGATCTTCGATGTCTCCCAGATATACCATATTCCCGTGATCCAGCAGTCCTACTCTGTCGCAGGTCATATCCACACCGTTCACATCTTCTGTGCCCAGCAGTACCATATGATTCCGTTCCTTTTCTTCCAGAATGATATCCACCAGGACACTGCGGCTCTTCGGATCCAGATGCTCAAAGGGACGATCCAGAAGCAGTATCTGCGGATTGTGCTGCATGGCGCATACAATCCCGGTCTTCTTCACATCAGCAGAACTCATCTTTCCGATTCTCTGATCCACATCCAGATTCAGTTCACCTGCCAATTCAAACAGCCGCTCCAGGTTCTTCACCCCACGCATCTGCGCCATGGATTTCAGGAACTGACGCCCGGTCAGTTCCTGTGGCAGTCTGATGTTTTCTGGCAGATACCCTGTAATCCTACGAAGGGAAAGACCGGCTTTCGCACAGTCTTTCCCGTTCATTGCACATCTTCCCTTAGTTGGTTCCTCGAATCCCATAAGCATGCGAAGCGCCGTTGTTTTTCCGGATCCGGACGGTCCGAGAAGACCAAATACTTCTCCTTCTTCTACTTCAAAAGAAAAATCAAAGATTCCCTTTCCGGGTCCGTAGCTTCTCGTCAGATTCTTAAATCGTATCATGTAACTCCTTATTCTCCATATCATCTACAGATACGACCGGCTAATGTGCTGCCGTATCTTTATTTTCTGGTAATATATCCCAGTGCTTTCAGGCTCTCTGCACAAAGTACGGCTCCACCTGCTGCACCTCTTACGGTATTGTGGGACAGTCCGACAAACTTGTAATCGTAAACAGTATCTTCACGAAGACGTCCGATGGAGATTCCCATACCGTTTTCATAATTTACATCTGCTTTTACCTGTGGTCGGTTGTCTTCTTCCATATAACGGATGAATTGCTTCGGTGCACTCGGCAGTTCTTTTTCCTGTGGAAGACCTTTGAAGTTCACAAGTTTCTCAATTAACTGTTCTTTGGTTGGTTTCTTTCTGAATTTTACAAACACGGCTGCGGTATGTCCATTCAGTACCGGAATACGGATACACTGGCAGGTGATGACAGGTTCTGCTGCCTTCACGATCACACCGTCTTTGACTTCTCCTAAGATTCTCAGTGGTTCCTGTTCGGATTTTTCTTCTTCTCCGCCGATATAAGGGATCACGTTCTCGATCATCTCCGGCCATTCCTTAAATGTCTTTCCTGCTCCGGAAATTGCCTGATAAGTCGTTGCCACTACTTCGTATGGTTCAAACTCTCTCCATGCTGCCAGACATGGGGCATAACTCTGGATAGAGCAGTTCGGTTTTACTGCGATGAATCCTCTTGTAGTACCGAGACGTTTCTTCTGGGATTCAATGACTTTAAAGTGGTCTGCATTAATTTCAGGGATCACCATTGGTACATCCGGTGTCCATCTGTGTGCACTGTTATTGGAAACAACAGGTGTCTCTGTCTTGGCATATTCTTCTTCAATTGCCTTGATCTCGTCCTTTGTCATATCAACAGCTGAGAATACAAAATCCACACTTGCAGCTACTTTTTCCACTTCATTTACATTCATAACTACGATGTTCTTTACTGCTTCCGGCATTGGTGTATCCATTTTCCATCTGCCACCCACAGCTTCTTCATAAGTCTTTCCTGCACTTCTTGGGCTGGCTGCCAGTGTTACCACCTCAAACCATGGATGATTCTCCAGCAGAGAGATAAATCTCTGTCCAACCATACCGGTTGCTCCCAAAATACCAACTCTTAATTTTTCACTCATAATGTTCTCCTCTCCTGTATCTCCTGATATCTCACAATATCATCGTTACCATTTACTTCTGCATCGCAGGATGCTCTGTCAGATATACTTCATTCACTGCAATCACCTTATTCATAGCGTCCTCGGAAGGTGCTCCGATGGTCTGACGCTTCTCCACACAGGTCCTCATACTGATTGCTTCGTAAATATCTTCTTCAAACACCGGACTGATTGCCTTGTATTCTTCCAGTGACATGTCATCCAGTGAAATATTCTTATCTATACAGTATAATACCAGACGTCCCACAATACCATGAGCATCACGGAATGGTACGCCGTGATTTACCAGATAATCTGCTGCATCAGTCGCATTGGTAAATCCGTTCTTTGCACTACTCTCCATCACGTCCCTGCGGAACTTCATGGTAGAAATCATACCGGTAAACAGCGCCAGACATCCTTTGGTGGTATCCATGGCGTCAAAAGTCAGTTCCTTGTCCTCCTGCATGTCCTTATTATATGCCAGAGGCAGTCCCTTCATGGTAGTCATCATAGAAATCAGCGCCCCGTAGACACGTCCTGTCTTACCACGAACCAGTTCTGCAATATCCGGATTCTTCTTCTGTGGCATGATGCTGCTTCCTGTACTGTAGGCATCATCAATCTCCACAAACCGATATTCATTGGTATTCCAGATGATGATCTCCTCACAGAAACGACTCAGATGCATCATAATAGTAGAAAGCGCGGATAACAGTTCAATTACATAATCTCTGTCTGCCACAGAATCCATACTGTTCAAAGTCGGTCCTTCAAAATGTAACAGCTCTGCTGTGTATTCGCGATCAAGCGGATAGGTGGTTCCTGCCAGTGCCCCGCTTCCCAGTGGGCAGAAATTCATACGTTTATAGATATCAGCCAGTCTCTGGCGGTCTCTCTTGAACATCTCAAAGTATGCGCCAAGATGATGAGCCAGTGTAATCGGCTGTGCCTTCTGCAGATGGGTAAATCCCGGCATATAGGTTCCGATATGTTCCTTCATCATGCCAAGAAGGGTATCCAGCAGCTTCTTTACCAGTCCGTCAATCTCTACAATCTCATCTCTGGTATACAGCTTCATATCCAGTGCCACCTGATCATTTCTGCTTCGTCCGGTGTGCAGCTTCTTGCCTGCATCCCCGATCCGGTCAATCAGATTGGCCTCCACAAAGCTGTGAATATCTTCATATTCTTCTGTAATCTGCAGTGTGCCATTCTCCACATCTGTCAAAATGGACTCCAGTCCCTGCAGGATCTGTTCTTTTTCTTCTTCTGTCAGGATGCCCTGTTTTGCCAGCATCTTCACATGTGCCTTGCTTCCTTCAATATCCTGACGATAAAACTTGCGGTCAAAAGAGATGGATGCATTAAAATTATATACCAGCTTATCTGTCTCTTTTGTAAATCGTCCGCCCCAAAGTTGTGCCATATTCGTTACTCTCTTTCTCATATATGTACGGGTCAACACTCCAGTTCTCTTATCCTGCAAGCAGGAACAACCCCTGCACTTTTGACCTTTGTATACCAGAATATCATACTTTTTTTTCGGTATCAAGACAGAGTGGAGAAAATCACTGTTTTTCCTCTCGCTCTCTTTTGGAGAATATGCATCCACAGTAATTCTGGCGGTACATGCCGTATTCTTCAGACAGTTCCACGGATCGTTTATAACCGTTACGCTTTTTAAAGTCTGACGGCAGCCAGGTTACCCCCAGTTCTTCCGCTATCTGCTCTCCTACCTCATTTAAAACCTGCGCATTTTTCAGTGGGCTGATGGTCAGTGTGGTGGTCAGATAGTCTGCCCCAATACGCTTTGCTTCCTGTGCGGCTCTTCGCAGGCGCAGTGCAAAGCAGACACGGCATCTGGCTCCGCCTTCCGGTTCCTTTTCCAGACCCTTTACTGCCTCATAATATTCCTTCGGATCGAATTCCCCTTCTATAAAAGATATGGGATGTTTCACAGGCAGCCGCTCAATGAAGTGCTGCTGTTCTTTTACCCGTTTATAATATTCTTCTTCCGGATAGATATTGGGATTATAATAAAAAACTGTAATGGAAAAATACTGGGACAGATATTCCAGTACATAACTGCTGCATGGTGCACAGCAGCTGTGAAGAAGCAACGTTGGAATCCGTTCTTCATTCTGCTCCTTGCCAATCACCTGATCCAGTTCTTTCTGATAATTTCTTTTATTCATAGTCTTTCTGCTGATCTGTTACATGTCTTCACAGATCTCTTTCTTTATGATGATGTCGGTGTCAAAAGCCCCCGACTTTGATACCTACGGATTATTTCGTGCTATGCCCTCCAGTATAAACATATTTTTTTCTCTTGACAATTATTTTTTCCTAAGTTATTATAATGTTCGTTTTCTAACAATTAGATTTCTAACAAAGAAACGAGGTGATTCTATGCCAATACCAGAACATATCGGTGTCTACGTCAATGTCGCATCCAAGCATATCCGCCGTCATCTGGATTCCATCTTCTATGAGTACGACCATCTGACCGGCACTCAGGCCTGTGTTCTCGGTGAAATCTCCCATGCAGCCCAGGAAGGAAGACCTTACTATCAGAAAAACATTGAGCATCATTTTGGTATGCGTCGTTCTTCTGCCAACAGTCTGATCTCTTCTATGGAGCAGAATGGCTATCTGACACGAGATCCTGTGAAAGAAGATGCGAGGCTGAAGCGCCTTGTTCTGACCGAAAAAGGGCAGGAAACCAGTAACAGTATCCAGCAGCGTCTGGACAACTTTGAAGCTTCCCTTGCATCTCTGTATACAGAGGAAGAACAGCAGCAGCTTCTCACGCTGTTAAAACGTCTGATTGATCAGGTACCTGACCCGAAATGCACATCATACTCAAATATTACTCATCAGGAAAGGATGTGACTCTATGTTAAAAAATGTATTAAAGTCAGTAGGCAAATATAAAAAAGATTCCCTTCTGGCACCAGTTACCGTAGCCATCGAAGTTCTTTTTGAAGTGCTGATTCCTTTTTTCATGGCTGAACTGATCGATAAGGGAATCAATACCGGCGATATGACAGAGATCCTCAAATACGGTGCTCTTCTTGTCGTTCTCGCCATGGCAGCTCTTGGTTTTGGAGTTCTGTCCGGTCACTTTGCAGCAGTTGCCAGTGCCGGGTTTGCCAAAAACTTACGTAAACGGATGTATTATAAGGTACAGGATTTTTCTTTCCTGAATATTGACCATTTTTCTACATCCAGTCTGGTTACCCGAATGACCACTGATATTACCAATGTACAGAATGCCTATCAGATGATTATCCGTGTGGCTGTCCGTGCCCCGATCATGCTGATTCTGGCATTTGCCATGGCATTCAGGGTCAACATCGAACTGGCAACTATTTACCTGTGGGTCATCCCGATTCTGGGTATTGCCCTTGCCTTTATCATGACTCATGTACACCCGATCTTCGTCCGTGTGTTCAAGACTTATGATAAACTGAACAACGTGGTGCAGGAAAATGTACACGGTATCCGTGTGGTTAAATCCTTTGTTCGTGAGGACTTTGAAGAGGAAAAGTTCAAGACAATCTCTTCCAGTATTTACAAGGACTTTACAAAAGCGGAGAAAATGATTGCTTTTAACGGACCGATTATGCAGATCTGTGTATACACTTGTATGATCCTGATTTCCTGGTTTGGCGCCAACCTGATCGTAGGCGGATCCATGACCACCGGTGAACTGACTTCCATGTTCACTTATACCATGCAGATTCTTATGAGTCTGATGATGCTATCCATGATTTTTGTGATGACCATCATGTCCAAAGCTTCTGTAGAACGTATTAACGAAGTGCTGATTGAGGTTCCGGATATTTCCAATCCGCAGAACCCGGTTACCAAAGTTTCTGACGGTTCCATTGATTTCGATCACGTATCCTTCAGCTACAGCCAGAATCCTGACAAGCTCTGTCTGAAGGATATTGATCTGCATATTAAGTCCGGTGAAACCATCGGCATCATCGGCGGTACCGGAAGTGCAAAGAGTTCTCTGGTTCAGTTAATCCCGAGACTCTATGATATCACCAGCGGAACCCTGAAGGTCGGCGGCGTGGATGTCCGTGATTATGATATGGAAGTGCTTCGTGACGCCGTTTCTATGGTACTTCAGAAAAATGTGCTGTTTTCCGGTACCATCAAAGAGAACCTGCGTTGGGGAAATAAAAATGCAACCGATGAAGAACTTGTTCATGCATGCCAGCTTTCTCAGGCCGATGATTTTATCCAGACCTTCCCGGATAAATACGATACCTATATTGAACAGGGCGGATCTAACGTATCCGGTGGTCAGAAGCAGCGTATCTGTATTGCAAGAGCGCTTCTGAAAAAACCCGCCATATTGATTCTGGATGACAGTACTTCTGCTGTTGATACTAAGACGGATGCCATGATCCAGAAAGCATTCATTGAGGAAATCCCGGATACCACCAAGCTGATTATTGCACAGCGTATTTCTTCTGTTCAGAATGCTGACCGCATCATTGTCATGGATAACGGACGTATTGCCGATGTAGGGACTCATGAAGAACTTCTGGTTTCCAGCAAAATCTATCAGGAAGTTTATAATTCTCAGGTAAAGGGGGCTGCTGACAATGAGTAACGAGAACAAACCAACCCAGAGAAAATCAAACAATGAAATGAAAAATATGGCACGAGGCATGTCCAAAGAACAGCGAAAAAAAATGATGAAAGAACAGAATCCCATGATTCCGTTAAAGCGTCTGATGGGATATATCTGGAAGGATTATAAATTCCAGATGCTGCTGGTTCTGGTCTGCATTCTGGCAAGTTCCATTACCGGTGTCATCGCATCCCTGTTCCTGCGGACCCTGATTGACAGTTATATCACTCCGCTCCTGCAGTCCGCAAATCCAGACTTTGGGCCATTGTTCCATACACTGGTTCGTATGGGATGTATCTATCTGGCAGGTGCTTTGGCAACACTGGTTTACTCCAGAGTCATGGCAAATATCTCCCAGGGTGTTCTGCGTGATATTCGTGACGAGCTGTTTACTCATATGCAGTCTCTTCCAATCAAATATTTTGATACCCATTCCTTTGGTGATATCATGAGCCGGTATACGAACGATACCGATACATTACGGCAGATGCTTTCTCAGAGTTTAACACAGATGCTCTCTTCTGCTGTTACCATTATCTCTGTAGCGGCAGCTATGCTGACTACCAGTATTTATTTATCCATCGTGGTTGCTTTTTCTGTATTCTTTATGCTGAAAGTAACCGGAAAAGTTGCTGGAAACAGTGGACGCTACTTTATGAAACAGCAGGAATCCCTGGGTGCCACCAACGGTTATATTGAAGAGATGATTAACGGTCAGAAGGTCGTAAAAGTATTTAATTACGAAGAAAGAGCTGAGGAAGCTTTTGACCGGTTAAATGACGAACTTTGCAGCAACGCCACCAACGCCAACCGTTTTGCCAATATTCTGATGCCTATGATGAATAATCTTGGAAATCTTCAATATGTAGTTCTGGCTATCATAGGCGGTGTACTGGCTTACAATCATATCGGCAACATCACCATCGGTGTGATTGCCAGTTTCCTGCAGCTGAGCAAGTCTTTCACTAACCCGATTGGTCAGATCTCTCAGCAGTTAAATGCCATCGTTATGGCACTGGCAGGTGCGGGACGTATCTTCCAGTTAATGGATGAAGAACCGGAAGTCGATGATGGTTATGTAGAACTGGTTCGTGCAAAAGAAGCGTCTGACGGCACTCTGACAGAATGTAAGGAGCGTACCGGTACCTGGGCATGGAAACACCGCCATGGTGACGGCACTCTGACTTATAAGAAAATGGAAGGTGATGTCCGTTTTTATGATGTAGACTTTGGATACAATCCAGATAAAATCGTGCTTCACGATATTTCCCTGTATGCAAAACCAGGTCAGAAGATTGCTTTCGTCGGTGCTACCGGTGCTGGAAAGACTACGATTACCAACCTGATCAACCGTTTTTATGATCTGGCTGACGGCAAGATCCGCTATGATGATATCAATATCAATAAGATCAAAAAAGCAGATCTGCGCCACTCACTGGGTATCGTTCTTCAGGATACCAACCTGTTTACCGGTACGATCCGTGAGAATATCCGTTACGGAAAACTGGATGCTACAGATGAAGAAGTCATCGAAGCAGCAAAGATTGCCAACGCCCATGATTTCATTGAAATGCTTCCAAATGGTTACGATACAGAAATCGACGGAACCGGATCTTCCCTTTCCCAGGGACAGAGACAGTTACTCTCCATTGCAAGAGCCGCCATCTCCAATCCGCCGGTTATGATCCTGGATGAAGCTACTTCCAGTATCGATACCCGTACTGAAGCCATTGTCCAGAAAGGCATGGACGCTCTGATGAAAGGACGTACCGTATTTGTCATTGCACACCGTCTGTCCACTGTCCGTAATGCAGATGCCATCATGGTTCTGGAACATGGACATATCATTGAACGTGGTACCCATGATGAACTGATTGCACAGAAGGGCAAGTATTATCAGTTATATACCGGTGCTTTTGAACTGGAATAAAATAGTGTAATACCTTTGTATACAGAAATTGCCGGTCGGAACCGTAACTGCTCCGACCGGCATTTCTGTTATCTTCTTGTAACTGTTCAGTACCTTCACAGATAGTGGGATCTGAACAGTTACAGATATTTTACTATATCATCCAGCTTGCGTTTTGGTACAACGTAATCCTGATTCTCATCCAGATAATATTTAATCGCTCCGTCTTTCACATCTTCTATATAGCTTTTGTGGGATGGATACCCAAATGCCACTACTGTATGTAACTGCTGATTCTCTGTCAGTCCGAACATCTCTGACAGTTTTGGCTTGTTGCAGGCTCCGATCATGCAGCTTCCCACACCATGGCTCCATGCTGCCAACGTCAGATTGCTGATGGCAAGGCCCGCATCTGTATCCGCATAATTCTTACTGATATCCAGATTCTCCACGATACCGATAAACAACACCGGTTCTTCTCCTGCTTTCGGGCGGCCTGCATCATTTGGAAAATATCCTGCCCACTTCGTCAGATCAAAGACTTCTTTTACCTTTTCCGGGGTTCTTACTACCACGTAACTGATCGGCTGCTTATTTGCCGCGCTGGAGGCATATCTGGCTGCTGTAAGCATATCCTCCAGAATCTTATCTGATATGGCCTTTTGCTCAAATCGTCGGTAAGTCCTTCTTGTCTTTAACAATTCCATAATGTCCATATGTCCATCTCCTCTTTTTCAATCATTTATTATTCTGTTCATGCTATTCATGGAACAGAATCTCCGAGAAATACCGGATATAGTCATCGTCTGTCCAGCATTTCATCCCCACTGCATTTGCCATCTTCTGCGCATCCACACAATACGCCGACATACAGGAATTGTGCTTATATGGTCCGGCACTCATAATCAGAATATCGGTCTTTCCAGCTTCCTTCATCTTCTCCACCAGCTGCTCTGTCAGCTGATTCTGATGGAGCTTTGCTTTCTTATAGTCCATCTCATAATCCTGCATCGTCTGTAATACCAGCGTCTTCTCATACTTCAATGCCCGCTGCTTCATTTCCTCCACTGTACCACTCTCAGGAGGGCATGCAGGATTCACATTATAACAGCCACATGCGTTCTGTTCACAGTACATCCGGTATTCTGGTACAAACACCAGATCTTTGGTATCCATCAACGCTGCATCCGAAAATCCCAGCTTCTTTGCCTCTTTGATCAAATCCATCTTCTGTTCTGCTCCTCCACTCCATTTCAATTCAAGAATGCCTCTGCATTTTAGATCATTATAGCATATTCCTCAGCTAAGATAGAAGTTAAAAATTGTCAGGCAAATGCGCCTGACAATTTTTTAATCCTCACTATGTTTTTTCAGATACTCTGCCTTGCCGTCTTCATACAGGTTGTTTCCTTCACTGTCGATGATGACAACCAGTGGCATGTCTTCTACATATAATTTTCGAAGTGCTTCTGCTCCCAGATCTTCGTAGGCAATTAATTCTGCTTTTTTGATACATTTTGCCAGCAGTGCTCCGGCACCTCCAATGGCGCCAAAGTATACACCATCGTACTTCTTCATGGCCTCGACTACTTCCGGAAGACGGGCGCCTTTTCCTATCATTCCTCTTGCGCCGACAGACATCATGGTCGGTGCATAGGCATCCATACGTCCACTGGTGGTCGGTCCTGCGGAGCCGATGACCGCACCTGGTTTTGCCGGTGTCGGTCCTACATAATAGATCGTGGCATCGGTCGGGTCAAATGGAATCTTCTCTCCTTTCGCCAGTGCTTCACACATTCTCTTGTGTCCGGCATCACGGGAAGTATAGATCGTACCGGTTAACAATACCTGATCTCCTGCATGAAGTGTTCTGGCTAATTTCTTGGTTAACGGGAGTGTAATTTTTCTTTTCTCCATCTCTAAATCACCTCCGATTTATGACGCGTCACATGGCAGTTAATATTGACTGCACATGGCATACCTGCAATATGCGTCGGCATAGTCTCAATATTCATGCCAATTGCCGTGGTTTTTCCGCCAAATCCCTGCGGACCGATGCCCAGCTGATTGATTTTTTCCAGCATCTCTTTTTCCAGATCTGCGTAGAATGGATCTGGATTCTGGGTATTCAGCGGACGCATCAATGCTTTCTTTGCCAGCAGTGCACATTTATCAAAGGTTCCGCCAATTCCCACGCCGACTACCATCGGTGGACATGGATTCGGTCCTGCTGTCTCTACCACTTCCAGAATAAAGTCCTTGATCCCCTGTAATCCGGCAGATGGCTTGAACATACGGATCTGGCTCATATTCTCACTGCCGAATCCCTTTGGTCCTACCGTTATCTTCACCTGATCTCCCGGAACGATCTCTGTGTAGATCATGGCCGGAGTATTATCGCCTGTATTTCCACGGCGGACTGGATCTTTTACCACAGATTTTCTCAAATATCCCCTATCATATCCACGACGTACGCCTTCATTAACGGCATCTGTCAGATCTCCGCCAACCAGATGCACATCCTGTCCTATCTCCAGAAATACACATGCCATTCCGGTATCCTGACAGATTGGCACATTCTCCTGATCCGCAATCTCATAATTCTCAATAATATTGTCCAGTACCCCTTTTGCGATTTCTCCATCTTCACATGCCCGACAGGTCTTAATGGCATCTTTCACATCTGCCGGAAGATGTTCATTTGCTTCAATGCAGAGTTTTTCAATCACCTCTGTCAGTCTGCTCACTTCTATCTCACGCATTTTGGTAAGCTCCCCTTCTTTTTTCTGATTCGTATCTGTTCACTTCCTTCACAGACAGTGGAATCTGAACAGTTACATTCTTTTTCTATTTTATCCAGTAAAATGGAGAGTGTCAACTAATCAGAAACTCATTTTCATGAATCCGGACATCATGCATCCTCCCGCTGCTCCTGCATCCATAACATCGGCAAGTCTTTCCAGATTCATTCCGCCTATGGTATACACAGGTACGGGGCACTGGCTGCAGATTTCTTTGACAAATTCTGTTCCTTTTCCTTTCAGTCCTTTTTTACAGTCTGTCTCAAAAATCGTACCGAGGATAATCTGCGTTGCCCCACTGTTTATCGCAGTCTGTACATCTCTCAGACTGTGGCAGGAAATGCTGATTTCTTCAAATTCTTTTCTCAGGCGGATTCGCTCCACTTCCGTCAGATTCTGCAGAATCGGTATGGACAGATGTATCCTCTCGCAGCCAATTTTCCTAGCAATAGCAATTCTGGAATGCAAAAAGCAGGCCACATTCTCTTTACGGCAGATTTCCAGCACTTTCCCAGCCAGCTGTTCGTATTCCTCATCCGTCAGATCTTTTTCCCTTAAAATCAATGCACGGGGATGCAGACGGACCACTTTTTCCATCTGCATCAGAAAATCTCCCTGCACCAGGGCACGGTTGGTAATCACTATGGTATGTTCATATTCCCTACACATAAATATAATCATTCAGAACCGGCTGAAGACCTCCCTGTTCCATGTCCTCATACATGGATGCAAAAGAACGGTTATCGTTGATCTCAAACTGTTCATCTCCAACATCTGCCTCTTCTTTTCCTTCATACTTTTCTTCATGGTCTCCTATACCGGTAGAAACTCCTGCTGATACTTTCGTAGCACAAATTTTGGCAATACCATTACGGAATGCGGCGCTTTCTCTGCTGGATACGGTTATTCCCGCAAATGGGAGGAAAATCCGATACGCACAAAGTACCTGACAAAGTTCTTTTTCCCCTACGTCTCTTGGGTTAATCTTGTCGTTATTCACGATCGGACGCAGGCGTGGACAACTCAGTGACAGTTCTGCATGTGGATATTTTCGGTTAATATAATAGACATGCAATGCTGTTGCCAGTGCATCTTTTCGAAAATCATCCAGGCCCAGAAGAGCTGAGAATCCTGCCCCTCTCATGCCTCCCATCAGTGCACGCTCCTGAGAGTCAAACCGGTATGGCCATACCCGCTTATGTCCCATCAGATGCAGTGTTTCGTATTTATCTGTATGATAAGTTTCCTGGAATACCGTTACGTAATCTACGCCACATTCATGAAGATACTGATATTCATCCACATTTACCGGATAAATCTCAATACCAATATTTTTGAAATATTTTCTGGCAATCTTCACTGCTTCTCCAATATACTTCACATCTGAATATGCCCGGCTTTCGCCTGTAAGGATCAGAATCTCTTCCATTCCGGTTCTGGAGATTACCTGCATTTCGTGTTCCATCTCTTCAAATGTCAGTTTTTTCCGGCGTATATTGTTATAACAGTTGAATCCACAATAGATACAGTAATTCTGACAGTAGTTGGCAATATACAGTGGTGTAAAAATGTACACGGTATTTCCGAAATGATTCTTGGTAATCTCTTCTGCCTTTCGTGCCATCTGCTCCAGATAAGGCGCCGCAGCCGGGGATAAAAGCGCTTTCAGATCTTCTATGGAACAGGACTCATGTGAAAGTGCCCGCTCCACATCCAGTGCTGTATAGGTATCATAGTCAAACTCATCCATAGCTTTTAATACTTTATCCTTGATGTCAGATTCAATCACCTGCATGCCTTCCATATATTCCATATGATTGGTTCGGAAAGACGGATCCTGTTCCAGACGGTGCTTTCTCTTAAGTGCTGCCGGTGGAAGCTGGTCGCTGTCTACAAAATATACCTGATTTTCTTCGTTCATCCCTGTTCCTCCTAACGTAAGAAACCTGTCAGTGGGTCAGATGCACTTCCACCTCTTGCCAGGACTCTTCCCATTCCGGTCAGATATGCTTTTCTTCCCGCTTCAATTCCAAGTTTAAAGGCAGCTGCCATCTCCGGCACATCTCCTGCTGTTGCGATTGCAGTATTTGCCATAACAGCCGCAGCTCCCATTTCCATTGCTTCACACGCCTGCGACGGTTTTCCAATTCCGGCATCTACAATAATCGGCAGGTCAATTTCATCAATCAGTACCTGAATCATGGCTTTCATAGCCAGTCCCCGGTTACTTCCAATCGGTGCTGCCAGTGGCATGACCGCTGCTGCTCCTGCGCTTTGAAGATCCCTTGCCACATTCAGATCTGGATTCATGTATGGGAGTACCACAAACCCTTCACTGGCAAGAATCTCGGTTGCTTTTATGGTTTCCTGGTTGTCTGGGAACAGGTATTTGGTATCACGCATGATCTCTACCTTTACAAAATCTCCGCATCCCATAGCTCTGCTTAAACGTGCAATACGAACGGCTTCTTCTGCAGTTCTTGCACCGGAAGTATTCGGAAGCAATGTTACTCCTTTTGGAATGTAATCCAGAATATTTTCACTTTCCTGTGTATTGGCACGGCGCAGCGCAAGTGTAATAATCTCCGCACCACCCTGCTCTACTGCCGCTTTAATCAGATTCAGGTTATATTTTCCAGATCCGAGAATAAAACGACTTTTAAATTCTTTTCCACCTAAAACTAATTTATCTTCCATGACTTTTTCTCCTTTTATCTTTCCATTATCAACTGTATGACTTTATTCGCTTCATGGGCTGCACAGGCTGCTACTCTTGGTGCCATCAGCCCGATGCCGCCACCCACATCTGTTTTCTGGTCTCCGCATACATACAGACGTCTCATTTTCTGGCTGGTACAGATATCATTGGTGTCTCCGTAACCAGCCATTCCATTACCGGACACTACGATCGTTTCCGGGCACTGCATCAATAATTCTCTTACCAGCATGGCTTTCTGGTCTGGCTTATCAAAAGCCTCACACACAATCGGATACTCCTTAAATAATTCTCTGACATTCTCCGGTGTTACTTTTATTCGCATTGATTCACAGATCAGATAGGGATTAATCTGATATAAAATCTGTGGCAGAGCCTCTGTTTTCGGCAATCCCAAATGTGAGATGAAATACATCTGCCTGTTCAGATTGGTCACATCTACCACATCAAAATCCACCAGGAAAAGATGTCCGATTCCGCTCCGTGCCAGCATGACTGCTATGTTCGACCCCAGTCCTCCAAGTCCGGCTACCGCCACCTTTGCTCCCCGTAGTTTTTTCCGCATTTCATCTGGGAATCTCGCATCAAAAGCACGATCCAGTTCCTCATTTGAGATCATCTGCTGCATCTTTATCTGCATTTCTGTCATTTTTCAGCCTCCGCCTACAAATCGCAATACTTCTATTGCATCTTCATCCTGAATGATTACATTTCCAAGTTTCTCCTGTGGAATGATCTCCTGGTTTCGTTCTACTACTACTCTCTCTGGTTCAAATCCGGACTCTTTTAAATACTCCAGAAGATTTTTTCCGGCGAGATTTCTTTCCTCTCCATTGATCTTTACCATGTATCCACACTCCTTTCTCTTTTTCGGCACTCATTCTTTCTCAAAACGCCAAAAAACGCCGAATGATACACTTAATCTGTATCATCCGGCGCCTGTTCTGCTCCTGTGAAAAGTGGTGCCCCCAGTTCACGTAAAACAGAGAGCGGCAACTTTACCTTCTAACATTGCAACATGTATTTCCCTACGTTGGCATTATCCAAATCAGGTTTCAGGTCAAGACTACAAAGTCTACTCTCAGCCCATCCATTTGAGCTCCCTATTTGCTGATCATTATATAGCATTTATCTTTCATTTTCAAGTATGTTTTTTAACACATTCCTTAAGTACATTCCGTAACTGATTCATATCAAGTGGTTTTGCAACGTGCCGATCCATTCCGGAAATACGGCTCTTAATAATATCCTCTGTAAATGCATTCGCACTCATAGCTATTATCGGTATCTTTTCGGCATCTGCCCGCTTCATGGTCCGTATTTTCCTTGCTGCATCCCATCCATTGAGGTTTGGCATCATAATGTCCATACAAATCACATCATAATAACCTGGTTCCGTATTTTGAAATTTCTTTACTGCATCCATCCCATCCACAGCACCCTCAACCTGCATACCATTTTCTTCTAACATATACTTGGCGATTTCCATGTTCAGTTCGTTGTCTTCTGCAACCAGAACACGCAGTCCTTCCAGAGATACTTCTCCCTGTACATACGGCTCTTCTGTCTCAATTCTTTCTCCAATTTTAAATGTTAATGTAATCAGTACGGTAGTTCCTTTTTCCTTCTGGCTCTGAATCTCAATGGTTCCTCCCAGTTTATCCGCAATTTTCTTTGCAATTGCCAGTCCCAGTCCACTGCCTTCATACTTTGATCTGCTGGTTTCATTCTCCTGTGAAAACATATCAAAAGCCCGTTTTACAAATTCTTCGCTCATACCAATTCCAGTATCCGAACATCCAAATTGATATGTCACATGTCTGTCATCTGCGGTCTTTTCTTCCCCCCAGACCTGTATCTGTCCACCTGCATTCGTAAATTTCACCGCATTATCAGCAATAATTGTCAGAATCCGTTCCACATACAGTGGATTCCCGATGAGATAGCGGTGTTTTATTCCCGCACGTTTCCAGTTCACCACATAGTCGATCAGCTTATTGGCCGCCATCTTCTCTCTGCTGGTATTCACTTTGTTCAGCAATTCTGCCAGATCAAACGGAATATTCTGCTTCACCTCTGTTTCTGACTCCAGCTTATTCATATCCAGGATATCATTCACCAGTGCCACCAGATATTTGGAGGATTCCCTTATTTTATCTCTGCATCTTTTCTGCATTTCCTGATCATCCGGATAACGTTCTGCCAGATCCAGCATCCCAAGAATTCCATTCATCGGAGTCCGGATATCATGGCTCATATTCGATAAAAATCTGCTTTTGAGAGCGGCATCCTTCTTAGCTTCCGCTACCTGATACATCAGATCCTGCTCTCGCTTTTTTGTATCACTGATACTTCGTATCGCACAGAGTGCATGAGTCAGACAGCCATTTTCATCTCTCTTCTTTTCTATTAAACGCATTTTATGCCAGCTTCCATCTTTCATACGATATTCCAGATCAACAGATTCTTCCGATTTCATCCTCTCAGGCAGGGTAGTAATATCTGTAAATTTTAAAAATGTTTCCTGATATTCTTCTGCCACATCTTGTCTGCAAACTCTTTTATTGTTTACAGATAAGATACCTGTCCGGATAAAGTTCAGATGTATCTTGTCTCTGTTTATAATTTCTTCAAATGTATCTGCCTGAATATCTATCTGCGAAATATACTGATAGGATTTGGCAATAGCTGTAATGATCTCGTTGCTCAGCTTCGCCTGCTCCAGTGCTTCCTGAAGCTTTTGCTGAATAGAACGTTCTTTGTAAAGAATGCTGTCTATATTACGATATCCTAAAAAAATCTGAAATGTCTGATCATCTGTCTTTTCCTTCACTGCATATGCTTCATAATAACTGTCTTTTCCCTCTCTGGAAACACTGTGATAATGATACGTAATTTTATCTGTATTACATAGCAGTTTTTTCATATTCTTACAGGAATGCCAGTTCTTAAATTCTTCTCTGTCTTCCTCTAGAATAAAATTCTCTGCATAATGCTCTGTATATTCGTCAAAGGTCGAAAATACCATACCGGACTGCTCAGCCATCTGCCTCGCATTGGTATTTCCTATAAGTCGCAGCGTTTCATATTTTCCAGAATTGAGTTCTATGCGGTACAGAGAAACGTATTCCGGCAAAAGCTTTTTTAAGCCCTGTTTTTCCTCCGTCAAAGAATCCTGATTTTTCTCTATTTTTTTATTTCTTTCCGCATAGATCATGCATGAGCAGAAGCCTTTTTGCCCGGCAGGCACAACCACGACATGATACAGTTCGTCCAGCATCAGATCCATTTCACTGATTTTATTCTCATATGCTGCCGCATAATAAGCATTCAGCCATTCCGAATCGATCTGTGGATACAAATTTAAAAATGAATGATTGATCATGTCATCCAGACAATATCCCTTCAGCTCTGCAAATGCAGGATTACAATACCGATAAATCCAGTCTGTCGGATGCCCATCTGTATCCAGTATAAGTTCCGCCACACAATATGCAGCCGGACTGTTTTGAAAAATATCGAGATGAAAATCTTGTTGACAGAAAGCCATAACGAGTTCTCCTTTATCTGATGAAATGGATTATTTCTACACGTTCTTCTTTTTCGGGAGTCATGATTTTATTATTTATCATACCACGAAAATTTCCGTCTCACAATTTTTTTTCCGTTTCTTTCTCTATTTATTTCGGTTTCCTAACTTGATCCTTTCTGTGATTCATGTTACGATTTTTATAAATAAAATCGTAGTATTTATTATACATGGAGGTTCTTTATGGAAAAAGGATTATATACTCATATATCAAAAGGCGATATCAAACATCTTCCCGGTCGTGATGCCATCTGGCTTCAGACACCGGAAACCACAGGCGGGAAATATACCACTGTATCCACCACATTCTATCAGCCAGGTGTGAAAGTGACTCCTGCCCACTCTCATCCATATGGCGAGGAGACCGGATATGTTGTATCCGGACATGGAAAGGTACTGATTGGCGATCAGGTATTTGAAGTGGAACCTGGTTCTGTCTTCCTTTTCCCACAAGGCGTTCCACATATGGTATGGAATACAGGTGATGAAGTGATGCAGCTTCTGTTCGTCTACGCCAACGGGCCAAAAGCATCCGAGAGCATTCCTTACGAAGATGTTGATTTTCCTGAATAGAATCACTGCAAAAGACCGCTCAGAATTGCTCTGCGCGGTCTTTTTTTCAAGAATGCCTCGGCATCCTTCTATAACTGGTAATCCATCTCATGCCAGATTTCTCCGCCCCAGGTGGAATTGGCCATTCCCAGATCCCGGAAACCAAACTTCTGATACATCTCCACTTTACTCTCAAGACAAGTCAGTACCAACCGCCTGCGTCCATTTTTCTTTTCCCGCTCTGCATACTGTCTTACGATCTCACGGGCAAGTCCCTGTCTGCGATACTCTGGTCTCACATCCAGTCCCAGAAGCATGACATTCTCACCTGCCGGGTCATAAAGATGAATCTCTGTAAAGAATTCATCCCGGAATATTGTCTCTTTTGTGGACAGTCCATTTAAAAATCCTGCTATCTTTCCTGTCTCTGTATCTTCTGCCACCAGAAACAGTTCCGGTGCAGTCTCTACCCTTTCCTTCATGGACCTGGCCGAGCAGGCTTCATTTGGCGGAAAACAGATCTGTTCAATCTCTGTCACCTCTTCCTTCTCATCCATTCGGATGTCCCGGAAAAGAAAACGTTCCGGCCAGATACTGCCCTCGTCCAGTCCTTTCTCTGTCATCCATGCATCGGTAACAGATACATACCGTTCCTCTCCATTCTCATTAATAAGTGTCAGGGAAAGCTCTCCTGTCTGTTCTTCTGACGCTTCCTCACAGCCATAATTTCCGTCAAAAATATGCTTGATCTTCCACATAATAACCTCTCTGCCTGTTTTCCAAAACAAATGCTTATATTTGCACCCGTTTCAGAAGTTTCTTGTATCCATCATAACATAATTTTTCAAGTCTCACAAGTTAGTGCAATGCCTCAGTTTCCAAAAACGGGTGCTTATCTCCGCACCCGCTTCTCTACCATATTCAGGATTCCATACAGTACCATGGCAATGACACACAATATTACTATAGCCATGATCAATCTCGTCAATTGAAAAACCTGACTGCTATAAATAATCAGATAACCAAGTCCCCGCCTGGCTCCCATGAATTCTCCGATAATAACCCCCACCAGGCATAATCCAATGTCTACTTTCATAATACTGATGATAGATGGGATGTTACTTGGCAGGATCACTTTCGTCAATACATGGTGCTTTTTTCCCCCAAGTGTATAGATCAGTCTTGTTTTTTCACTTCCGGATTCTTTGAATCCTGTATACAGGTTCAGAATGGTTCCGAAAATTGCTACTGACATACCCGCCACGATGATGGTCTTCTGATTGGCTCCCAGCCAGACGATCAGAAGAGGTGCCAGCGCAGACTTTGGAAGACTGTTTAGGACAACGAAAAATGGTTCGGTAATTTCTGCCGCACTGTCACTGCACCATAACAATACTGCTGTCAGGATTCCAAGCAGTACTGTCAGGAAAAAGCTGATCATTGTCTCAAACAAGGTAGCTCCTGTATGCATCCACAAGCTTCCATCTTTCCCCATACTCATCATGGTTTCCCAGATTCTTACCGGACTGCTGAAGATGAATCCGTCGATCCATCCCACCCGTACCGCCAGTTCCCATAAAAAGAAAAAGGCAATTATAATGCTGATCCTCATTGCCTTTACGAACTTCCTGTGTTGACTTTGCTGCTTTAAATATGCCATCTGCGCCACAGATACCTGCCCAGTGTCCAAAGCAACTCCTGCTTTTCTCTTTACTGACATTGCAGTACCTCCCAGATCTCATTGAAATATTCCTTGAATCCCGCCATATTTCTTGCTTTCATAGGGGTGCGCTGTTCCATCTCAAATGTGGTTTCCACTTCTTTTAATACCGTTGCCGGACGCTTTGATAAAATAAGTACCCGGTCTGCCATACTGACTGCTTCTGACAGATCATGGGTAACCAGAATTGCTGTCTTGTGTTCTTTCTTAATGATCTGGTAGATATCATCTGCCACGGTCAGACGCGTCTGATAATCCAGTGCGGAAAACGGCTCATCCAGAAGCAGCAGGGATGGTCTCAGAACCAGGGTGCGGATCAACGCCGCACGCTGCCTCATGCCACCGGATAACTGACTGGGTCTTGCATGGCGGAATTCCCACAAACCGTATTCTTCCATCAGTTTTCTGGCATATGCCTGATTCTCCTCTGTCAGTTTTTTCTGTATTTCCAATCCAAGCGTGACATTTCCATAGATATTTCTCCATTCAAACAGCTGATCCTGCTGTGGCATATATCCGATATGAAAGTCCATATGATCTCTTAATGGTTTCCCACGAAATAAAATCTCTCCTGCGCTTTCTGCAAGCTGTCCGCACAGAAGTGACAATATTGTAGTTTTTCCGCATCCGCTGGGACCTACGATTGCCACAAACTCGCCTTCATCCACCGTAAAACTGATATGCTTAAGCGCCTTCGTTTCTCCGTTCAGACTGTGATACGTATATTCCACATCTCTGCATTCCAAAAAAGATGGCATCTTTTACACCTCCACTTTCTCTTAGTGTTAATGTATGAGATACCATCTTTATTGTTCACTCTGTGACAAGTAACAATTATCTCTACTGTGCGCCGTCGATTGCTGCCCACTGCTCTTCGATAGAAGCACAGGTAGTGTCTTTGTCTGCTGTTCCGGCTACATATGCCTGCATCAGTTCACCAAATACCTGATGCCAGCTGTCTGTAGAGTAGCATACACCCAGTGGTGCTGCTCCCTCAGATTCTTCCAGTGCACTTCCCTGTTTGATGATCTCAAAATCGCTCTCCGCCTCGGTAGCTACAGGAGGTACTACGCCTGCTACATCTGTAAACCACTGTGTGCCGTAGTCTGAAGTGTACCACCAGTTTACGAAATCCAGTGTAGCCTGAAGAGCATCGGAATCTTTTGCCACACGCAATGCCTGGTCAGATCCGGAAATGATCTGTGACTGTGCTGCATCCTCGGTTACCGGATATCCTGCGAATCCAATCTGAAGGTCTGGATCAATTGCCAGTGAATCTGCTTCGATCCATGCACCCTGTCCCAGAACCATAGCTGCCTGTCCGCTTCCGTAAGCAGCCAGTTCGCCGTCCAGACCAGTCTCCAGAGGTTTGTCATCGCCATATTTTACTGCCAAGTCGATAAACTGGAAGAAGTTATCATACAGTTCCGGATAGTCAGATACTTTTGCTTCTCCGTTTTCAAACTTCTGTACCAGTTCTGCTACTGTTGTATCAGCATTGGTAGCCGCTGCTGCCAGGAAATGCTGCCAGATGTGTTTGAATACCCACCACTCACTGAAGCCTGTGGTAAATGGTGTATAACCTGCTTCAGAGATAGCTTCGCATGCAGCTTCTACTTCTCCTAAAGTCTTTGGAACTTCGATTCCAACTTCATCAAAGATAGCTTTATTATAAACTAATCCGAAATAATTGCCTTTGATAGCCAGACCATAGATACCGCCGCCCTCTTCTGTGGATGCCATAGAAGAAGCTACAGACGGAAGCATGGTTTCTGCCAGAGGCTGGTCAGAAAGATCTGCCGACCATTCACGGTAAACATCGATCTCTTTTCCTGATGTAGAGGAGAAAATATCAGGTACTTCTCCGGAATTCAGTTTGGCTTTCAGTAATGTAGGGTAATCATTCTGTGTGGTTTCGTAGTTGATGGTAACATCCGGTTCTACTTCTTTGTAAGCATCAATCAATTCATTAATCGCGTCTGCATACTCCGGAGAACTGATGAACATATAAATCTCATTCTCTGCTGCGGATGCACTGATACCAAGACCTGAGAACACACCTGCCACCATCACTGTACTAAGTAATACACTCACTAATTTCTTTTTCATGGAATTTCCCTCCTTATACAATATATATTTTTGCCCCTGCCCATGAACTGCAGGTGTTCTTTAACCGCATCACGTCAGATCTTCTATGCGGATAAATTCGTTTTAACCTTTTACTGCTCCTGCCACTACACCATCCACGATATATTTCTGTAAAAAAATGAAGATGATAATGGATGGAACTACTGCCAGCACCATGGCTGTCATAGCATAATGCCATTTGGTATTCATCTGGCCTACAAAGGTATAAGCTGCAAGTACCAGTGTCTTGGTCTCATTACTGCTGTTGACCATCAGAAGAGGAAGCAGAAAGTCATTCCAGATCCACATCACATCAAGTACAATCACTGTGACTGTAACAGACTTTAGCAGTGGAAAAATCACTCTGAAAAATGTCACATGGGTAGATGCACCGTCGATCTCTGCGCTCTCATCCAGTTCCTTTGGTATCGTCTTCATAAAATTATAGAAAATAAAGGTCGCCATCGGGATACCAAATCCCCAGTATTGTACACCAAGTCCCAGCTTGCTTCCAGACAGATGAATCACATTCATGGCTTTCAGCAGTGTGATCATAATCGTCTGAAACGGAATCAACATCGGCGTGATAATCAGCAGATGAGCTATTCTGGTGTAACGGTTTCTTCTCCGGTCCAGCATATAGGCTGCTGCAGAACTGAACAGAACAATTCCTGCAATACCTGTTACCGTAATGATCACGTTGTTTCCAAACAGTTTAAAATAATTGATCTTATCGACAACGTATGTATAATTCTCGATTTCCGGCTTTGTCGGCATCGCAATGGCATCCCTGACAATCTCACCAAATGGCTTGAAGGAATTCATAAACATCAGAAATACCGGGTAGATATAGATCACTGCCACAATCAGAAGAAGCAGATAGAACAATACTCTGTTTACTTTTTTTCTTGTCTTCACGTTCATCCTCTGCCACCTCCTACAGTTCTACTTCACGGCTGCTGAAAATCTTCAGAACTACCTGGGTCACAACCAGCACCACAATAAAGTAGATGATGGATTCTGCGGATCCAAGTCCGTAATTATTATTCTGGAATGCTTCTTTGTAGATCTGCAGCGTCACACTATAGGTAGATCCTCCGGGACCACCTTTGGTCAGTGCCAGAATAATATCAAATACCTTCAGTCCGTTGGTCAGAGACATAAAGATACAGGTAGTCATCGATGGTCCCAGCAGCGGAAGCGTCACCTTGAAAAAGCGCTGTCTGCCGGTGGCTCCATCCACAGTCGCCGCCTCCAGCACATCCGCAGGTACTGCCTGCAGTCCTGCAATATAAAGGACGATATAAAATCCAAGGGACTGCCATACACCTACCAGTACCACAGAATAAAATGCCAGCTTCGGATCACCCAGCCAGCTCATATCCCATATCCCCCATCCGGTGATATCTGCAAGTCTGGCAAACCCCTGAGTGAATATGAATTTCCAGATAAATCCGACAATCGTCATGCTCATAATGTACGGAATAAAAAATACCCCACGAAGTACATTTGCCATCTTAAATTTCTTTGTCAGGCAGACTGCCAGAAACAGTGCCAGCACATTGGAAAAGATAATAAATAACAATGTATACTTTCCGGTAAAAATCAGTGCATTAGAGAATTCCTTACTTTTACTGAAAATCATTACGAAGTTATCCAAACCGATAAACTCTGCGTCTTTTGCTATTCCGTTCCACTTCGTCAGTGAATAGTAACCACTCATAATAAATGGAATATACATCATCATGGTTACCAGAACGATCGCCGGAAGCGTATACAAAACGGTGTCAAACACTTCCTTTCTCTTTCGCTTTGACTTCAGCATAGTTTGCATCCCCCGTTTCTGTTTTTGTATTGTTTTCATAACTTTTTCTGTTATTTTTAGTATATATCTGTTAAAATGACAATGAAATGGAATTTTAAGAACGTTTTCTGGTAAAAAATTGACCAGTTCCGTTTTATTTTTCGAAAAGGAAGTGTTTATTTTGTCAATTATTAACAAAAAAAGTCGATTACAGCTTCGAAGAGAACGAATTCCCCTCTGGTCTCAGCTTGTCATTCTGGTCACTCTGATCACCGCCTTGCTGATCAGTTTTATTCTGATCCGGGATTATAGGAAAAACAGGGACTACCTAATGGAACAGCATGTTTCCACATCCGTCAGGCTTCTGGATCTGGAAATGCAGAATCTGGAGCAGTATATCCGAGATCTGACCTCCTTCTGTCTGCTTCCACTGTATGACAGCCAGTTTACCCAGGCACTGAACTCACGCACCTCCTTCACGCCGTCACAAACCAAGAATATTAAGGAGCTGATTCAATCCGGTTATTATTCCCGCAGTGATCTTGACGGGTACCAGATCTATTTCTGCAATCAGGATCAGACCTACGGGCGGGTAGGTGCTTCACAGCATGTGATGCTGCTTCCATCCTCTTCTCTTTCAGAAGAACCAGGCAGTATCATTTCCGCTTCCGGAAAATATTACAATGCCATTGAACCGTCTGCAGAACAGAACGGTTTCTTTTCCTATTACCAGACAATTATCCGTATTCAGGACTGCAGCCAGCAGGCTGTGGTAAAGGTAGATGTAGATACCAGCTACGCCAGATCTCTGAACAGCAAGCATCAGAACTATGGCGAATTTATCTGCATTTTTAATAGGGACGATGCTCTGCTTTATTCCGGTAAACCAGATATCTTTTCCACAGCAAATACTTTATCAGCCAAGACATCCGTCGATGCTTCTGATGATACATCTTTTCTGCTTACACTGAACGACACTGATTATCTTGGCGTCCTGTGCACAAGCATTCCATATGGGCTGAAAATGACAGCTTTTCTGCCACTTGATAACTTACATCAGGAAATCCGTTCCCTTCTCTATACCAATATTTTTACCGGTATTCTTTTATGGTGCGTTGTCTCTGCGCTGATCTATATTCTGCTGCGCCTTGCCATGCGCCCGCTTGCACAGCTTAGCCGGCAGATGGTCAAAGCCGGGGACGGTAATTTTTCACCGGTTACCGGTATCGGTGGCAGTCTGGAAATCACTGATCTGGCAGACAGTTACAATGATATGGTCCGCCATATTGACCGCCTGATCCGCCGCAGCTATCTGTCTGAGATTAATGAGAAAACTTCACGTCTTGCAGCTCTGGAAGCCCAGTTGAACCCTCATTTTCTCTATAATACCCTACAGGCTATTGCAACCGAAGCACTGGTGAATGACCAGCCTCAGATTTACCAGATGATCACTTCACTGGCCTCTAACCTGCGTTATTCCATCCAGGGCGGTGATCTGGTCTATCTGAAGTCAGAGATCACATATGTGAAAAACTATGTATTTCTTCAGAAAATAAGGTTGGAAGACCGACTTCAGGTTACTTTCGATATGGATGAATCCCTGCTTCAGACTATGATTCCGAAAATCAGCATTCAGATTCTGGTGGAAAATGCCATTATTCACGGGATAGGTCCAGAGACCGACTCTATTACCATTGTCATTGAGACTGTCCGTCATGACCGCTGGCTGTGTGTCTCCGTCTCAGATGATGGCTGCGGAATTTCTGAGAATCAGCTTCAGCAGATGCAGGCTGAATTCCAGAACTATCTTCACCCTGGCAATGCCGGAAAAATAGGTCTCGCCAATCTGAATAGCCGCCTGCATCTCCTGTATGAAGAAGATGCCACTCTGGAGATTCAGAGTCAGGCAGGAAAAGGCACCTCTATTACTATGAAAGTTCCTGTGGATGCCGTCCGTGGCTGAACCTGTGGTCTGTAAAGGCAAGCTCATGTTTTGATATCTATATAAGAAAGAAGGTTTTGGTATATGTGGAAAGCATTGATTATAGACGATGAAAAACCGGTCCGCATCGCAATCAGCAAACTGGGAAAATGGTCTCATTTTCAGATTGATCCGCCACTCATGGCCGCCAATGGAAAAGAGGCTCTGGCAGTCATGCGAGAAGTACACCCTGATCTGGTATTTGTGGACATGTCCATGCCAATCATGGATGGTCTGGAATTTCTGAAAGCAGCTTCCGCCGAGTTTTCTGACAGCCGCTTTATTATCATCAGTGGATATGATGATTTTTCCTATGCACAACAGGCCATTCGGTATGGTGTCATGGATTATCTCTTAAAGCCCATTATTGAGGATGACCTGAATATGGCCATCCAGCGGGCAGTGGAATCCATCTGCCCAGACTTTCGTCCATCTAATGAGAAAAAAGAAGAAACAAATCTGGATTCCGATACCGTAACCACCATCATCCATGATTATATCGATAAACATTACAGTACCAATATTAAGATCTCTCAGTTTGCTGATAAATACTTTTTTTCCAAAGAATATCTGACCCGTCAGTTCAAGGCCCGGTATCATTGTGGAATCTATGAGTATGTCCTTCAGGTACGCATGGAACGTGCCAGGGATCTGCTTCTGAATCCGGATATCAAGATCCAGGATGTTGCCCAACGGGTGGGATATGCCGATAACAACTATTTTAGCAAAGCCTTCCGGACTTATTATGGCATCTCACCGACCACATTCCGCCAGGAACAGCATATCTGAATACGTCCCCAAAAAAGGCATCTCCGGATGGTATAAAACAGTAAAACCTGTCATACCATCCGGAGATGCCTTTTTCTTTCTTATACTTTCATGCTCTTTTATGCAGTTACTTCATTTCCGTTCTTTCTTCCTTCCATGAATGCAAGTGCATTGTCCATAGTTGTCTTACTGATTGCCTGCAGCGCTTCCCTTGCAAAGAATCCTTGGTGAGATGTTACCATAACGTTCGGGAAGTTAAGCAGTCTGGCTACGGTAGAATGTTCCAGAATCTGATCCGAACGGTCTTCGTACACGTTAGCATTTTCTTCCTCATATACATCCAGTCCGACTGCAAAGAACTTACCTTCACGGATTCCCTGAATCAGATCATCTGTTTTGATCAGACCACCTCTGGAAGTATTGACCAGAATGACACCATCTTTCATTTTGTTAATGGTATCAATATTGATCATGTGATGGGTGGATTCCATCAGCGGGCAGTGCAGGGAAATCAGGTCTGACTGTGCCAGAAGAGTATCCAGATCTACATATTCTGCAAAATCCAGATCCGGATTCTGATATACATCATATGCCAGAACCTTCATGCCAAATCCATGGCAGATCCGTGCCATGGCTGCACCGATTTTACCGGTTCCTACAATACCGGCTGTTTTTCCGTGTAATACCACACCCATCAATCCGCCAAGACTGAAGTCGTTTTCACGTACTCTTACGTATGCCTTGTGAGTATGACGGTTAGCTGTCAGTGCCAGTGCCATGGCATGTTCTGCCACTGCTTCCGGCGAATAGCCAGGTACACGCATAACCGTAATACCCTTATCCTGCGCCGTCTTCAGATCCACGTTATTGAATCCTGCGCAGCGCATCAGAATCAGCTTTACGCCGCACTGTGCCAGTGTTTCTACTGCCGGTGTGCTCAGATCCATATTGACAAATGCGCAGACAGCTTCATACCCCTGTGCCAGTCTTGCAGTATCCGGTGTCAAAAGTACATCTACATAATCGATCTCAATCTGTTCATATACTTTATCTTTCCATGTATCATTAAAAAACTGTTTATCATAACTTTTAGTTCCGAAAAATAATATTTTCATGCTATATCTCCTCACTTTCTGTGAAAACGCTCCCGGATCCAGCGCTCTCCCTGCTGTATCCGCTCTCTCACACCGGTCTCATTATACCCTATGTTCGTTAAACTTTCAACAATGATTTGTATTTCCTGCAAAACTCCCTCTCCATGAGGAATCAGATACGCTCCGGCATCGCTGCCTGCCGCCAGCTTCACACCTTTTTCAAATCCATATATCAGATTCTCGCACTCTTTTTCATAGATCTGTTCCAGCACATGTTCCGGGTATCTGCCACATCCCAGCAGATTCCTGGTGGTCACAATCGTAGGCACCCAGACACATTCTCGCTCTGCCATGGCATCCAGACAGTCTGTATCAATATAATTACCATGCTCAATACTGTCTGCCCCGGCTTCCACTGCTGCCAGCACCGGCTCCCGGCCATTTCCATGCACCATAACCGAAAAGCCTTCTTCATGGGCAATATGCACCATCTCCCGGATCCAGTCAGCTTCCAGTCCCGGTTCACTGAGTGCACCAAAGGTCTCGTACTCCATAATGCCGGAAACCATAATTTTAATAAAATCACCGTTCCTGTGTCGGACTTCTGACACCAGCTGTGCGAATTCCGTCAGTGTCTCTGCTGACTTTCCCACAATGCCACCGTAATGCCCTTTTCTGTGAATGGCAAATACAGGAGTACGGTAATCAATACCATACTCCTGTGCCAGATCTCTCGCTCTCTCTGACACACCGTATTTGTCACCGCCATCACGGACAAAATCAATTCCATTTTTCTGATAGGAAGCTAATTCCTCCCTTATCTTCTGCACATTTACTGACTCTTTATGATCCCGTACTGCCTGGCGGTAATCTGTACCATTCATAAAGAGATGTGCGTGGCATTCTCCAAACATATTTTTCCTTTCTAACGCGATTACGCAAATTGTTACGTGCTGCGCACTCCCACAATTTGCCCACTGTAATCGCTACATGCTCACTCTCTCTTTAATCTCAGCCATCTTGGCTGCATTTAATCTGGTATCTCCGTGAACGCGGCTGTAGGACAGGTATCCGTTCATACGGTCGATTTTTGTCAGGTTCTTAGAACCGCATACCGGGCAGACATCCATATCCAGTTCCTGATGACCGCAGTCATCACAGTATGCCAGTGAAAGATTCACCCCTTCGTAATACCCCAGTTCCATGGCACGCAGTACCAGTTTTTTGATGGCTTCTTTGTTGTAATCAATCGGATAGCGTACATACTGGATCTTACCACCGTTACACAGTTCCCAGAATCTTCCTTCCAGATCCTGCTTTTCAATTGGAGTCAGATTCTCAGTCACATGGCAGTGAAAACTATTGCTTACATATGGACGGTCCGATACATTCTTTACGATACCGTATATTTTACGGAACTGTTCTACCTGCAGCCCACACAGGCTCTCTGCCGGTGTACCATAAATAGCATAAAGCCATCCGTCTTCTTTTTTAAATTCATTGACTTTTTTGTTAATATACTGCAATACCTCCAGCGCAAACTGTCCGTCTTCTGCAATGGACTTTCCGTTATATAATTCCTGAAGTTCATTTAATGCTGTAATTCCAAAGGATGCTGTCATCGGTTTTAACAGCTTTTCAATCCGTTCTCCCGGCTGCAGATGGCCACCGTAAAATCCACCTTCACAGTAGGCCAGTGGATTAGTGGATGCACGCATATTTCCCAGATATTCATAAGTCCTAATGTGAATCTTACGTATCATCTCCAGATAATAGTCCAGCACCTCATAAAAATCCACACTGTCCTGTCTCGCTTTTGCCAGTATCATCGGCAAATGCAGACTGACCGCCCCAATATTAAATCTTCCCACAAAAACCGGTTTATCATTCTCATCTGCCGGTTCCATGCCTCCACACTCATACCACGGACTTAAAAAAGCACGGCATCCCATCGGGCTGATGACACGACCATATTTTTTATACATCTCGCAGATATAGCCTTCTCCGGTAAGCGAAAGCCAGTCCGGATACATGGTCTTAGAAGAGCAGTCAATACCTGCTTCGAAAACATCTTCACAGATTTTTCCCGGTCCATGCAGATTCTCATCAAATAAAAAGACAATCTTCGGGAACAGCACCGGCTTTTTGTTTCCAGGCTTTCCCTGACCTCCCTTGTGTACCTCAAGAAGGGAAATATTACACATTTTTTCAAAACGCTTTGTTCCAAGTCCCATGGTCACTGTGACAAACGGATAATCCCCGCGGGAGGATCCTACCGTGTTTAACTTATATTCAATCCCCTGCCAGCCCTGGTCAAACTCCCTTCGCAGCTTGTTCATGGCATATTCTTCTGCCTTCTCTTCCGCGCCTGTCCATGACGGATCTGCATATTTTAAAAATTCCTCTTTATGCTTCACGTAACTTTTTTCTGCATAAGGTCCCAGAATTTTATCCACCTCTGGCACCGTGAATCCACCATACTGCTGTGCTGCTGTACTTAAAACAATGTCTCCCAGCACATCAAATGCAGTATCCAGGCTCTTCGGCTCATTGTACCACACATTTCCCATCTCAAATCCGCCCTTTAATACGGTTCCCGCATCAAAAAGACAGCAGTTCATGGTATCCAGTCTTGCTGACTGGTCATGGATATAGATATAGCCATCCTTGCATGCCTGGCGCTCATCTCTGGTCATAAAAAACTTCTGGTACAGATTCTTATTCAATTCATTAAAAATCAGGCTTCGCTTGGTTGCCACCAGTGCACTGTCTGTGTTGGCATTACTTTTATCTCCAATATACCGGATAGACTGACTCTTGGTATAGACGTCGTCCATCATATGGATAAAATCCACTTTATAATTCCGGTAATCCCGGTAACTTTTTGCCACATCCGGATTCACTTTTTCCAGGGCACTTTCCACAATATTATGCATCTCTGCAATGGTAATGCCTTCTTTTCCCAGGCTTTCCGCTCTCGCCGTCGCATAGCGGCACAGTTCCAGCGTTTCTTCTTCCGAAAATGTGTACATCGCTCTGGCGGCAGATTTATTTACTGCACGGACAATCTTCTGTACATCAAATTTTTCTCTGGTTCCATCTTTTTTGATTACGTACATACTTCATCTCTCCTGTTCTTCTGCCTGTACTTGTTATGTGGTTCCTCAAATATGCAGCTGCTTCCATACTGCTCCTGTACATCATTCAAATGGCGGTCTTGCCGGATCCAAAATCTCTTTTGCATCAAAAAAATCCGTCATATCTTCTCCATAATAATACAGGTCATATCCATCCAGCACACGTCTGGACTGGATCACATAGTCACTGTTTACTTCCAGATAATCTGCTGTTGCCCACAAATTAAAGAAGAAGCGGTATCCTGCATCAAATAGCTGTCCCTGCTTGTAACTTCCTGCTGATACCGAGTCTCCAAACGGATAGAACAGCAGATCCGTATCTCCCACCAGTGCAGCTACCTTGCTTTGCCAGTCATCCAGATCCTCCTGTAGGTCATTGGAATCCATCTCACTTTCCATCATCAGATTACTGTAGCCATTGCATGCAATCAGCCATCCGTCTTCCTTCAGACTGTCGGCAATTGCTTTGATCTCTTCTGCATCGGTACTTATATTATATCCAAAAACTCCTTCATATCCAGTCAGTGAAATAATTCCTTTTGCCCCGCGCAGGGAAAAATCCGGGTGTTCTTCCACAAACTGATCCAGGACTGGTATCACGTCATAGGCTCCCACCAGTGTATTGCCCTGCTCATCTACATATTCATTCTGCACACTTCCATCATCTGCCAGCACTATTTTATCAGAATATGCGCCGTAATTAGTATCACTGTAATAATTTGCTTCCGCAAAAGAAAAGATGATTGGTGTCTTCCCTGCCGGAACGGTTGGTGTATTCAGTGCAAAACTGATCGTTCCATCTTCATTCTCCACTTCTACTACCAGATCATAGACACTCATCAAAATGTAATTTTTCTCATATAATGACTGCAAGATCTGTTCAAATTCATCAATCGTCAGAGACCAGTTATTATAATAATATGCCATATCTGCATCTCCAAACGCCCGGTCTTTGTCTGCAATCAGACTCTTTACAGAAAAATGTGTAAAGTCACCGCCATAGGTAATCATCATTCCCTGTAATCTCTGGTACTCTACCTTGGCACTGATGACCCGTTCATCATCCTGATACTCTTCATTAATCAGTGACAGCTCTGCCAGTGCATTGGTATAATCATAAGAAGCTGCCAGTCTCTGAGCTTTATCCAGATGTTCGCTGACATTATCTTCTTCTTCCTGTTTTGCTTCCTGTATTTCTTTTTCCGCCTTCATCTTCGGGGTCTCCACCGGCTCATTATTCTCATACATGCCCAGTGTCCCGATGCTCTCTGCGATCTGTTCATTCATCTGCGTCCTGGTACAGCCTGTCAGTCCCAGACTCACAGTCAGCAGGCATAAAATAAGAGTAGATATCTTTTTCTTCATGGACCTCTCCTTTCCATGTTTCTTAGTATATCTACTCTTATCCAAAATTACAAGTAAAAGCGTGATGTCAGGCATCCAGGATCTCTTTTAATATCTTATTGACAGATGCCGGATCTGCCTTTCCTTTCATGGCTTTCATGGTCTGACCCACCAGGAACCCAATGGCTTTCTGCTTTCCACCCTTGTAGTCTGCCACTGACTGCGGATTTGCTGCCACGATCTCTTCTATGGTACTGCGAAGTGCTCCTTCGTCATTGACCGTTTTTAATCCATGCTCTTCCACATAGACAGCCGGATCCACATCTTCTTCAAAGATCTTTTCAAATACTTCTTTGGCCACGCTGCTGTTGATGGTTCCTTCCTCTGTCAGTTCTACCAGTTCAGCCAGATGTTCCGGTGAAAACATGATATCTTCCGGATCCTGCCCTTTTTCTTTTAACAGGCGCAGGGTTTCTACCATCAGCCAGTTGGATACTTTCTTTGGCTTTTTGCAAATGGCTGTTGCCGCCTCAAAAATATCTGCCATATGCTTGGATGAAGTAAGAATTTCCGCATCATAATCTGGGATATCAAATTCTTTTTTGTAACGTTCCAGTTTTTCAGTACGAAGCTCTGGCTGTACTGCTTTTACCCGGTCAATCCATTCGTCACTGATGATAACCGGAACCAGATCCGGATCCGGAAAATAGCGGTAATCCTGGGCGTCTTCCTTAGATCGCATCGCATAGGAATATTCCTTGTTATCATCCCATCGCCTGGTTTCCTGAATGACTGGTTTGCCCATTTCCAGAAGTTCGATCTGACGGGCACGTTCTCCTTCGATAGCTCTTGCAATTGCCTTAAAAGAGTTGATGTTTTTCATTTCCGTACGGGTGCCGAATTTTTCTGCGCCCACTTCCCGGACAGATAAGTTCACGTCTGCACGCATGGAACCTTCCTGAAGCTTGCAGTCAGAAGCTCCCAGATACTGAATGATCAGACGCAGCTTATCTAGGTACGCAATGACTTCTTCTGCACTTCTCATATCCGGTTCAGACACGATCTCAATCAGGGGCACGCCACTTCGGTTGTAATCCACCAGAGAGCAGTCTTCCCATTCATCGTGTACCAGTTTACCGGCATCTTCTTCCATATGAATCTCATGAATGCCGACATATTTTTTACCTGCGGTTGTCTCGATCTCCACTTTTCCATCATGGCAGATCGGAAGATAGAGCTGGGAAATCTGATAGTTCTGCGGATTGTCCGGATAAAAATAGTTCTTACGGTCGAACTTGCAGTACTGATTGATCTCACAGTTGGTAGCCAGTCCTACTGCAAGGGCATACTCTACTACCTGTTTATTTAATACCGGAAGAGAACCCGGCATACCGGTGCAGACCGGACAGGTATGGGTATTCGGTGCCCCTCCAAATGCGGTAGAACAACCGCAGAATATCTTTGTCTTTGTGGCCAGTTCCACATGTACTTCCAGTCCAATAACTGTTTCATATTGCTTTGCCATTTACTCCACCGCCTTTTCTAACACTTCGCTCATATCCGGACAAATAATTTTTTCCTGTCTGCTCTGTTCATAGGTATATGCCGCACGGATGATTTTCTTCTCCTGAAAACAGTCTCCCAAGAGCTGTACCCCAATTGGAAGTCCTTTACTGTCGATACCGCATGGTACTGTCATACCCGGCAGCCCTGCAAGGTTACAGGATATCGTGTAGATATCACCCAGATACATCTTCAACGGATCACCCAGACTCTCTCCCAGCTTCGGTGCAGTTGTCGGTGCAGCAGGCCCGAGAATCACATCATACGTGGCAAATGCCTTATCAAAAGCCTGTTTGATCAAAGCTTTCGTGCGCAGTGCTTTCAGATAATAGGCATCGTAATAACCGGAACTGAGTACAAAGGAACCCAGCATAATTCTTCTCTTCACTTCCGGCCCGAAACCTTCAGAACGGCTCTTTTTGTACATGTTATGAAGTCCTTCGTATTCTTTGGCTCGATAACCGTATTTCACACCATCAAAACGTTCCAGATTGGAACTGGCTTCCGCTGCTGCTATGGTGTAATAGGCAGGGATCGCATAATCCACAAGGCTTAAGTCAAATTTTTCCACGACAGCTCCGGCTTCTTCCAGTACCTTTGCAGCTGCCAGCACTGCTTCTTTTACTTCCGGATCCAGTCCTTCTCCAAGATAATCTCTTGGGATACCAATCTTCATATCCTTTACATCCTTTACCAGTGCTGATGTAAAATCACAATCCGTACGATCCAGCGAAGTGCTGTCTTTTTTATCATGGGAGGCGATCACTTCCAGAATGGTCGCGCAGTCTGTCACATCTTTTCCCACCGGTCCGATCTGATCCAGAGATGATCCATAAGCAATCAGTCCATAACGGGATACTGTTCCGTAAGTTGGCTTGATTCCTGTCACACCGCAGAAAGAGCTTGGCTGACGAATGGATCCGCCTGTATCAGACCCCAGTGCATAAAAGCATTCTCCTGCTGCTACAGCTGCACAGGAGCCACCGGATGAGCCCCCCGGTACATGCTCCGGATCCCACGGATTTCTCGTAACGCCATAAGCGGATGTCTCTGTGGTGCTTCCCATGGCAAATTCATCCATGTTTGTTTTACCAAGAATGACAGCGCCTGCCTCTTCCAGATTCTTTACCGCTTCTGCCGTATAGGTCGGAATAAAGTTATCCAGTATTTTAGAACTGCAGGTAGTACGCATTCCAGCGATACACATATTATCTTTGATAGCCACCGGTACCCCTGCCAGCGGACCTGTCAGTTTGCCTTCATCAATTTTTTTCTGTACTTCTTCTGCTTTTTTCAAGGCACCTTCTCTGTCAATGGTCACATAGGCATGAATGGTGCTTTCTGCTTTTTTGATCTGATCCAGGCATGCCATAACCGCTTCTTTTACAGTCACTTCCCCAGATTTTATTTTCTTTCCCAGTTCTACTGCTGTATCATCCAGTAATCCCATATCTGTTCTCCTTTACTCCACCGTCTTTGGAACCATAAATGCGCCGTCTTTCTTTGCAGGTGCATTCTTCAGCATGTTCTCGCTGTCATCTCCATTGGTTACCACATCCTCCCGGAATACATTGTGTACCGGGAAGACATGAGACATCGGTTCCACTCCTGTGGTGTCCAGTTCGTTTAACTTGTCAATATAATCCAGCATGATTTCCATGTCTTTTTTCGCCTGTGTTTTTTCTTCTTCAGACAATTCCAGTTTTGCCAGAATGCCTACATATTCCATTGTTTCATCGGAAATGATATTTGCCATGGTTGTTACTCCTCACTTTCTGCTGCCTTCTTGAATTTCTTCATTCTGTATCTTCCTACGGTTCCAGTCTGGACAGATCTCTTGGAAACAGTGTGGTTTCTCTGACATTGTCTTCTCCTACCAGTTTCATAGTAAGTCTTTCCAGTCCGATGCCCAGACCTCCGTGAGGTGGCATGCCATGTTTGAAGGCTTCCAGATAGGAATCCATTCCTTCTGTGGTCATGCCTCTTGCTGCAATCTTATCCAGCAGCATCTGGTAATCGTGAATACGCTGACCCCCTGTAGTGATCTCCATTCCGTGGAACAACAGGTCAAAGCTTAAAGTGAACTTTGGATCTGCAGGATCATCCATTGCATAAAACGGACGTTTTTTCGATGGATAATGGGTAACAAATACGAAATCCGCATCGTAATCTTCTTTAAAAAGCTGGCCGATCAATGCTTCTTCTTCCGGTTCCAGATCGTATGGGTTCTTGATGCGTCTGTTGTATTTTTCAGATACCATTCTCTTGGCTTCATCAAAACGAACCATTGGGATGTCGTCTGTCTTTGGAAGAGTTACATTCAGAATCCGCAGTTCCTCACTGTAATGTTCCTGCAGAAACTTCATGGTGTACTGCAGGAATCCGGTTTCCATTCCACAGATATCCAGGAAACTGTCAATATAACCCATTTCAAAATCCAGGCTGGTATATTCATTTAAATGACGTTTGGTGTTGTGCTTTTCTGCCCGGAATACCGGTCCGGTCTCAAATACACGGTCGTATACACCTACCATCATCTGCTTGTAGAACTGTGGGCTCTGCGCAAGCACTGCAGGCTTGTGGAAATAGTCCAGACGAAACAGGTTCGCTCCGCCTTCTGCGCCTCTCGCTCCCAGCTTGGCGGTACGGATCTCTGTAAATCCCTGTTCATATAAGAATTCACGGAAGCCCCGTTCGATTCCTTCCTGAATCTTGAATTTGGTACGTTCACGAATGTTCCGAAGGGAGATCGCACGCATATTCAGTTTGGCATCCAAAGAAGCATTCATTTTCCATTTGGAAATGGCCAGTGGCATGGCTTCCGTCGGCTGGCTTAAGATTGTCACTTCTGTCATACGAATCTCAATACCATGAGGCGCTTTTGCTTCTTCTTTTACCATTCCGGTTACTTCCATGGTCGTGCCTTCTCTGATCTCAGACAGTGGCACATTCACCTTGCCATCCTCATAGACACACTGGAGAAGTCCTTCTCTCTTTCGTAAAATCACAAAGGCAATCTCACCCATATCACGGATGACATGCACCGCACCATTTACTTTTACCGTCTGACCTACCAGTTCCGGCTTCACTAATTCACTGATCTCTTTTGTCTCTTTTTTGATTACTCCACTTAACGTTTCCATGTTCATGCTCCTTTCTTTTCATATCGTATTTCCACGAATTGTATTTGCTCCCTGATACACTGGAAATACAAAAAGTCCCGGAACAGAAACTCTCATTCCTGTTCCGGGACGGTATATTCTCATATAGCCGCGGTGCCACCCGCAGTTGCACGCGCCTTTGCATGCCACTTTTGTACTTAACGCGTACCACGTACCGACTTACTTGTCTGAATATCAGATCTGTTCAACCGGTCTGCTCCAGAGTGTTCCCCATTGGTGATTTCCCTAAACAGCGCTCTCAGTCGGTGACGCTGTATTCCTGTCAGGTTCCTCTGCCGGAGTCTCCTTCATTGCTTTGCATCTCATTTATGTCAGTCATATTAACACAGTGTTTTGTAAATTACAAGTCTATGTTTGATGAAAAAAATGCATGGCTGTAATGCAAGAGACCAATTTAACCATACAAAAAATACACCATTTCATATCTCAACGGATATGAAATGATGCATTTCTTCGTTTGTTAATCAATAGAAAAGATCTCAACGACCTACAGTAACTGTATTCCAGCCTTCTCTGCTGTTTCTGTCACATCCTCCGGCCACAGGGATGCTTGTACCTCGCCGATATGTGCTTTTCTTAAATAGAACATACAGATTCGTGACTGTCCGATACCACCGCCGATAGTATATGGCAGCTTACCATCCAAGATAGCTTTCTGGAATGGCAGGTCCTTTCTTTCCGGGCAGCCTGCTTCGTCTAACTGTTTTACCAGTGCTTCTTCATCTACACGGATACCCATGGAGGATAATTCCAGTGCGATGTCCAGTACCGGATAGTATACGATAATATCACCGTTTAAGGACCAGTCATCGTAGTCCGGTGCACGTCCGTCGTGCTTTTCTCCTGATGCCAGCTTACCGCCGATCTGCATGATAAATACAGCACCTTTTAACTTGGTGATCTTGTATTCCCGCTCCTTCGGTGTGCAGTCCGGATACATGTCTTCCAGTTCCTGTGTAGTGATAAAGAAGATATCCTTTGGCAGAATCTCCTCAATATAGTCATACTGCAGGGACATATAGGTCTCGGTAGCTTTTAATGCCTTATACACATTTTTCACTACATTTTTCAACGTTTCCACATTACGTTCTTCTTTGTAAATAATCTTCTCCCAGTCCCACTGATCCACATAGATAGAGTGAATATTGTCTGTATCTTCATCTCTGCGGATGGCATTCATATCGGTGTAAAGACCCTCTCCATGAGAAAAACCGTATTTCTTTAATGCATAACGTTTCCACTTTGCCAGAGAATGCACAATCTCTGCCTGGGCGTCATTCTGCTCTTTGATTCCAAATGCAACCGGACGTTCTACGCCATTTAAGTTATCATTCAGACCGGACTGCGGTGTAACAAATAATGGTGCGGTCACACGCAGAAGGTTCAGTCTGGTAGTCAGTGCCTTCTGAAAATAGTCTTTTACTACCTTGATAGCTACCTGTGTGTCATGCAGGTTCAAAGCGGAAGCGTAATCTTCCGGAATGATCAAATTGTTCATGTCCATATCCTCCTCATATCTGTTCAGCAGTTTCACTGATACGAGGTTAAAATGCCTTCGGGACAGTAATTTCTGAACAGTTATCTCACATTTCCAAAATCTTAGTATAACAGATTCTGGAAAATATACAAGCATTCTTATAATGCTTTCATACGTTCGATTGCCTCGACAGTATTATCATAGCTGCCAAATGCAGTCAGACGGAAGTATCCTTCTCCGCTTGGTCCGAATCCTGATCCGGGAGTTCCGACCACGTTTGCTTTTTCCAGAAGATAATCAAAGAATTCCCAGGAAGTCATCTGATACGGTGTCTTCAGCCAGATATATGGTGCATTCACACCGCCGGATACGGTGTAGCCTGCGGATTTTAAGCCTTCATAGATAACTTTTGCATTATTCATGTAATAAGCTACCTGTTCTTTTAACTGTGCCTTTCCTTCCGGTGAATATACAGCCTCTCCGGCTCTCTGTACAATGTATGGTGCACCGTTGTACTTGGTACCGTGTCTTCTCGCCCAGAGCGGATGCAGATTCGTCTCTCCTGCCTTTAACTCTTTTGGAATGACCGTGAATCCCAAACGCACTCCGGTAAAGCCTGCATTCTTGGAAAAGCTTCGCAGCTCAATGGCACAGGTTCTGGCGCCTTCACATTCGTAGATAGAATGTGGCACATTTTCTTCTGAAATATAAGCTTCATAGGCTGCATCATAGATAATGATGGCACCCATTTTATTGGCATAATCTACCCATACCTGAAGCTGGTCTTTCGTGATCGTAGAACCAGTCGGGTTATTCGGGAAACAGAGATAGATCAGGTCCGGTGTCTCCTTTGGAAGCTCCGGTGCAAAGTTATTCTCTGCGGTACAAGGCATGTAGATCACATCACTCCAGGTCTCTGTCTTCGGATCCCAGGTTCCGGTTCTGCCTGCCATAACATTGGAATCCACATATACCGGATAGACCGGATCACAAACAGCAATCTTGTTATCCAGACTGAAGATCTCCTGAATATTGGAGGAATCACATTTGGCCCCGTCAGATACAAAAATCTCATCTGCCGCAATATCACAACCACGATCCTGATAATCATTTTGGGCGATAGCACTTCTTAAGAATTCGTAACCAAGATCCGGTGCATATCCATGGAAGGTCGCTGCATCTGCCATCTCATCTACCGCTCCATGAAGTGCTGTGATAATGGCCGGAGCCAGAGGCTGGGTCACATCTCCGATGCCCAGACGAATGATCTTTTTGTCCGGATTCGCTGCTGAAAATGCTGCTACTTTTTTACCGATTGTAGAAAACAGATAACTGCCTGGCAGTTTTAAATAATTGTCATTTACTTTTACCATTGTTCTTTCCCCCTATAAATCAATTTCACCGTCAAATACGGTGGTTGCGCTCCCGGTCATATATACCCGGTTCTCCTTACGGTCCCAGAAAATCTTCAAATCACCACCCAACAGTTTTACTGTCACTTCCTCTTCTGTCAGACCATTTAAGATAGAAGATACCGCTACTGCACATGCTCCGGTTCCACAGGCATAGGTTTCACCGGATCCACGTTCCCATACACGCATCTCCACTGTATTACGGTCAATCACATGGACAAATTCTGTATTTACACGATCCGGAAAAATCGCATGATTTTCAAACTTTGGACCGATCTTCTCGATCTCCAGATGCTTTACATCGTCTATGTAAGTAATCGCATGGGGATTGCCCATGGACACACAGGTTATCTTCCACTCTTTTCCGTCTACTGTAACCGGTTCACTGATCACTTGCTCTTTTTTCGAAACCACCGGAATCTCTGATGCCTTTAAAATCGGCGCTCCCATATTTACTTTTACAGTATCTACTTTTCCGTTTTTCAGAGTCAGATCCAGATATTTGATACCGCTCTTAGTCTCTACACTAATACTGGTCTTATCTGTGATACCATAGTCATACATATATTTTGCCACACAGCGGATTCCATTTCCACACATGGCTCCCTGGGATCCGTCTGCATTGTACATCTCCATTTTTCCATCTGCTACTTCAGACGGCTTAATGAGAATCAGTCCGTCAGAGCCGATTCCAAAATGCCGGTTACTGACCTTTATTGCCACTTCAGATGGATTCTCCACCGTTTCTTTAAAACAGTTTACATACACATAATCATTTCCGATTCCATGCATTTTTGTGAATTTCATGGTTTCTGTCTCCTTTTCCTTCAACTCGTCATTAACGCAAATACCATTTCCGCCGTCTCTACCAGATTAGTTCCACTGTCCATACTGCATTTCTGCATATAACGGTGGGCTTCTTCTTCTGTCATACTGTTCCGCTCCATCAGCAGTTTCTTTGCCTCGTCTATGATCTTCTGTTCCTTTTCCGATCTGACTTTTGGCATCTTCTTCTTTTTCTTCTGCCTCCGGATGAGCGATGCCTGCATAAATTCTATGGTATTTATCAGGTCATGTACCTTCAGTGGCAGACAGAGCCGCACAATATCCGAATCCACACAGCCTCCAAGTACACCTTCTGATGCAACCAGAAGCATTTCAAAATCCTTTGGCAGGCATTCCTTCAGATGATCATACTGCATATCCCGGAAGCGGTAACTGCAGACCACCATGCCTTCACCCAGATTATCGGCAGCCTGCAGCACCTGTGCTCCGCTGACACAGACAGCTGACACCTGATATCCATTGCGCACGATAATATTTCTGATGTTTTTCGCATCTTCCACTTTTGGGAAAGCCACAATGATGCTGGTCATTCTTCACGCACCTCCTGTTATAATATTTCTTGAAAACAGGTGGTTAAATTCTGTATAAATACTGATCCAGCTCCCACTGTGTAACCTGATTGGTATATTCTTCCCACTCCGCTTTTTTGGCTTTGCAGTAATTCTTTACAATATGATCACCAAGTACATTACAGATAAATTCACTTTTTTCCAATTCCCGGACTGCTTCATTTAAGTTCTCAGGAAGCCGCTCCAGACCGATATCTTTTTTCTCCTGCTCAGACAATTCATACAAATTGCTGTCCACGCTTTCCGGCGGCTCGATCTGATTCCGTATTCCATCCAGTCCTGCTGCCAGGCAGACTGCCAGTACCAGATATGGATTGCTTGACGGATCAGGGCTTCGCAGTTCAATTCTCTGGCCTTCTCCTTTGGTCATAGGGATACGGATCAACGGCGTACGATTCTGGGTTGACCAGGCAATGTAAACCGGTGCCTCATATCCTGGTATCAGACGTTTGTAAGAATTAATCAACGGATTCGTGATTGCTGCCATTCCTTTCATATACTTCAAAAGACCGCCCATAAAATAGCGGGCCTCTTTGCTTAATTCTTTTTCGTTTTCCGGATTTGCAAATATATTCACTCCGTCTCTGGATAATGACATATTAATATGCATGCCGGAACCATTGATATTCTGTTTTGGTTTTGGCATGAAGGATGCATGCAGTCCATGTCTCTTGGCGATGGTTTTTACTGCCTGCTTAAAGGTCATCAGATTATCTGCCATAGCCAGCGCATCTCCGTACTTCAAGTCAATCTCATGCTGCGCCGGTGCTACTTCGTGATGGGACGCCTCCACGCCGATTCCCACATCTTCCAGTGTCATAACCATATCTCTTCTGGCATTTTCGCCCAGATCGACAGGACCCAGATCAAAATATCCCGCTTTTTCATGGGTGATGGTTGTAGGCTGTCCATTATCATCCAGATGATATAAGAAAAATTCGCATTCCGGCCCCACATCAAACTGACAGCCCATATCTGCCGCTTCTTTTATCACTTTTTTCAGGATATATCTGGAATCTCCTTCAAACGGGGTTCCATCCGGACGATACACATCGCAGATCAGTCTTGCCACTTTGCCCTGCTGCGGTCTCCATGGGAAAATTGTAAAAGTATCCAGATCCGGATGCAGGTACATATCAGATTCTTCCACTCTGACAAATCCTTCAATGGAAGATCCGTCAAACATACATTTGTTATCCAGTGCCTTTTCCAGCTGACTCGCTGTAATCGCGATATTTTTCATAGTACCAAAAATATCTGTAAACTGCAGACGAATGAATTCCACATCTTCTTCCTCTACCATACGGATAATATCTTCTCTGGTAAACTTCATAAACCATCACTCCTTTGTCCAATGTTCATATATTTTATTTGAAAAAAAGGCATTCTACACCCTGTGTTCGAACGCCTTTGCTCTGAAAAAATGATAACAGCGGCATTTTTGTTTGTCAACCAAAAACCCGCTGTCTCATTATGATACTTCATCATCAGTTTTATTCATTATTTCGATTATATTCTCATATTTAATTTCTATTATCTATAGTTTTCTCCTTTACTTTTAGACCCATAATGTCTAGAATAAAGTTGAGAAAATTATTTTCAGGAGGTGGATATATGCAATTTATTCACATTTTTACTGATCAGGAACTTGCCAGACTCCTTGATCTGGTTTCCATGAGTGATGATGACTTCTTTCTGCGTTTCCCAGATGTCTCTGATCACAATAATTCTGTGCCTATTCCTGAAGAACGCTGATCGCCTTCTTAAGCTGGTTATCCTCCTCATGACTGATACTGCTCTGATTCTGCAGATCTTCATCCAGTTCTACTTCCACATCCGGCTGAATTCCCTTCTTGTGGATATCGTGCCCCTTTGGTGTGTAATACTTTGCCATCGTAAGTTTCAGCCCGGTTCCATCTGACAGATAAAAGATCTTCTGCACAATTCCTTTTCCGAATGTAGTCGTGCCGACAATTGTTCCAATCCCATAATCCTGAATTGCACCCGCAAAAATCTCCGATGCACTGGCACTGTTACCATTCACCAGCACTGCCAGTGGTTTTGTAAACTGATGTTCTTCATCTGATGTATATTCTGTTCTTTTTCCATTCTTGTCTTCCGTATACACAATCAGTCCTTCCGGAAGAAACTGATCCAGCATATCGCAGACCGTCTGCAGCACGCCTCCCGGATTGTTCCGTACATCGATAATCAACTTTTCCATGCCCTGACTTTCCAGATCAGACATTGCCTCTTCGAACTGCTGGGCTGTTACCTCATCAAATTCCAGAAGCCTGATATAACCGATCTGATCTTCCAGCATTTCATACTCAACGGTAGGTACCTCTACTGCTCTTCTGGTTAATTTCACTTCCAGTTCTTCACCATCTCTTTCAATCGAAAGAGTCAGATGCTCATCAGGGTCTGTCTTGATCTTAGACACCAGTTCTGAAAGTTCCATATCCGACACCGGATTCCCGTTCCATCCGGTAATTACATCCCCGGGCAGCAGACCAGCTTCTTCCGCCGGTGTTCCCTCAAAACAGGACACTACCGATATCTCTTTCGTATCTGGATCCTGGCTCAGAGTCGCGCCAATACCAGAGTATTCACCTGAAGTGGCTTCTTCCATGCTTTCCAGTTGTTCCTGGGTATAATAGACGGAATATGGATCATCCAGTCCTGCCACCATTCCGGTATACAGAGTATCTTCTATCTGCTGTGCGTCAATTTCATCCAGATAGTAAGCATTGATCAGAGCCTCAATCTCTCCTGTTTTACGCTTCACCTGACTGAGATCCAGATCCAGCTTTTCTGACGTTACACCGGCTGTGGTTCCGCTTTGAATCTTTGCAATCTTCCATCTGGCATAAAACAGTGTCCCTGCCGCACAGATCAACACCAGTAAAATTCCGCAGAATAATCCTTTTATAAAATTCTCACTTTCGGATTCATGATTCTGACCATCTTCCTGATTCTGAATCTGCTTTTCATTCTCGTTTTGTTCCTGTTCCATACAGTCACTCCTTTCTTCGTTTCACCTCCATCGGTGCTGAGCAGGCGCCACTGGCACTTCATACCGCCAGGGCCTTGTACAGGCACAGACTTTGGCTCGTCACCCTAAAATAAAAGAGGGTCTGGTATGCCGTTCATACTCAAACCCCCGTCTCATCTTTTCTGTTAAAAATCAGTGGTCTCCATATACTTCATATACTTCACAACCATCAGTGCAATCTTAAAGGTAATCGCATCTTCAAATACTCTTAAATCCAGCCCGGTACTCTTCTGAAGCTTATCCAGACGGTAAACCAGTGTGTTTCTGTGAATGTATAACTGTCTGGACGTCTCTGATACATTCAGGCTGTTTTCGAAAAACTTGTTAATCGTTGTCAGAGTCTCCTCATCAAAATCATCCGTTGACTTACCGCCAAAGATCTCACGGATAAACATCTTACACAGCGGAATCGGCAGCTGATAAATAAGACGTCCAATTCCCAGTGAACTATAGGCAATCACATTGCGCTCATCAAAGAAGATCTTTCCAACATCCAGTGCCATTCTGGCTTCCTTATAGGATCTGGACACTTCTTTGATCTCATTCACCACAGTCCCGTAAGCCACATGCGCCACTTCTCTGGTATCCGCATCCAGGCTGTTGATAATCGTATGAGCTGTCTGTCCCAGTTCCTCGCTGCCATCTGATTCTTCCAGTTCCTTCACCACAATGATACTCTTCTCATCTACAGCTGTGATAAAATCCCCTGATTTATTTCCCAGATTGGTGCGAATGCTCTCCATGGATATCGTATCCTTTTCATGATTTGTCTCCAGAATAAATACCACTCTTCTGGAATCGGTATTGATATGAAGCTTCTTCGCTCTGTTATAAATATCAATCAGCAACAGGTTATCCAGCAACAGATTCTTGATAAAATTATCCTTGTCGAAGCGTTCCTTATAGGCTACCAAAAGTCCCTGAATCTGAAATGCCGCCATCTTACCTATCATGTAAGTATCATCTGTACTGCCACTTGCCAGAAGCACATACTCAAGCTGTGTCTCATCGTATACCTTAAAAAACTGATATCCCTGAACCTCCTGACTGTCTGCAGGAGAATTCACAAAAATTCTGGCCGGTTCTGAAAAATCTGCGGCCTCCGGAAATGTCGCTGCCAATACATTCCCTTCTGTGTCGATCACGCCAAGTTCTACTCTGCTGATCTGCTTCAATCCTTCTACTGTACTCTGCAATATTTGATTCGAAATCATACCGTTCACCCCAATACGTATTCAAGAATGCACCGACATCCTGCCGGAAATTATATCAGATAAGAGTCTCTGACTCGCATCTGCATATTTCTTTTTCTATCATACACCAATATGAACAAAAAAGAAAGACATTTTTGATATTTTTTTGTAAAGATTTCAGCACTTTTTTATTTTAAAATCTTCGTATCTCATCTTTGCTGTCATCACATTCCTTGCTGATGGAGCGGATTTCCACATAATACCCTGTAGTTTCATTGATTTTAACCATCACCCGTTCTCCCACTTTATGGCCTCTTATGGCTTTCCCCAGCGGTGATTCTATACTGATCAGCCCTTTCATGGAATTTCCGCGAATGGAAGTTACCAGCTTGTAGGTTTCAGTCTCATCATCATCTTCAAAATAGACTTCTACTGTATTATTCAGACCCACTTCATCCTCATTAGACCGGTCTGAAACAATTCTGGCGTTCTTCAGCATTCTTTCCAGATAACGGATTCTGCTTTCGTTGATATTTTTATCCTTCTTAGCTGCATGATATTCAAAGTTTTCGCTGAGATCTCCCTGCGCCCTTGCTTCCTTCACTGCTTCCAGTGCTTCCTTACGGACTACCAGCTTCCGGTATTCGATCTCCTCCTGAATCTTTTTGACGTCATTTTCTGTGAGCTGCTCTCCCATCTTTCCTGTACCTCTTTTTCTGTTCTGTTTTTTCGACCGGCGTCCTGCCAGTCTTTTTACATCTCCTTAATCTTCCAGAGGCAGATCTTTGAAATGAAATGTCTTCTTTCCGCTGGCATAGTCTCCCACAATCTGTCCGTTTCCGAACAGTTTATATTTGTAACTGACCAGTCCCTCCAGTCCCACCGGACCTCTCGCATGAAGCTTACCGGTGCTGATTCCCACCTCTGCCCCAAATCCGTAGCGGTAGCCATCTGCAAATCTGGTGGAACAGTTCTGGTATACACCGGCAGAATCCACCAGCATCATAAACTCTTCTGCTGCCTGTGCGTCTTCTGTGATAATGCAGTCTGTGTGATGGGATCCATAATAATTAATATGATCCACAGCCTCCCGGATATTCTTCACTGTCCTGGCTGATACAATATAATCCAGATATTCCTTCCTGTTATCCTCTTCGGTCGCTTCCACACAGCCGGTCAGCTCCTGCACGGCTTTGCTTCCCCGCAGTTCCACACCATGTTCCTTTAACGCTTTTCCCAGTTCCGGCAAGAGTTTTTCTGCGATCTCCTCATGGATTAACAGTGTCTCTACTGTATTGCAGGCAGATACGTACTGTGTTTTGGCATCCAGAATAATCGGAATGGCTTTCTGTATATCGGCTGCCTTATCCACATAAATATGACAGATACCATCGGCATGTCCCATAACCGGAATTCTGGTATGATTCATGATATACTGTACAAACTGATTGGATCCTCTCGGAATCAGAAGATCTACATATCCGTCACATTCCAGCAACTCTGTGATCTCTGATCTTGCCTCCAGAAGCATCATACTGTGTTCCGGAAGCCCTGCCTCCGCCACAGCACGGTGGATAATCTGAAACAGAATCTTATTCGTACGGATTGCCTCACTTCCGCCTTTTAAAATCACACAGTTCCCGCTCTTAATACACAATGCGGAAATCTGCACCAGCGCATCCGGTCTTGCCTCAAAAATAACACCGATCACCCCAATCGGACAGGTTACACGGTATAAAGTCAATCCTTCATCCAGTTCTCTGGCAAGCTGAGTCTGGAAAAGGGGATCCTTCAGCCGGATCAGATCACGGATTCCTTCCGTCACATCGTGAAGCTTTCCCTCGTCAAACTTCAGCCGTTTTAATACCGGTGCTGCGATGCCGTCTTTTTCCGCCTGTTCCATATCCTGTGCATTTGCCGCAAAAATCTCTTCTTTTGCAGATATCAGTGCTTCTGCCACTGCCTGCAGTGCATGGTTCCTTTTTTCCTCTGACATACCAGCCAGCAATGGCGCTGACAGCTTTACTTTTCTGACTTCTTCCTTTATTTCCATTCCTGTGTATCTCCTTCCCGTTACTTTCCCCTATTATAAAAGAGTTTTTTCATTGCCGCAAGAGATGCTTCCAGATCTTTGCATCCATTTTCCTTGCTGTTCACAGCAACATGTTTCTGATATAGAAAGCAATCTGATATGGAAGTCTCTCTTCCGGTGTCTCCAGATTACTTTTTATAATCTTTTTGATATTCCCCATTCGGTATAATACGGTATTCCGATGTGTATAAAGCTCCCCTGCTACAGCCTGTATGCTCCCATTATGTTTCAGATAAGACTGTAGTGTCTCCACGTAACCGGCGCGATGTTCCCTGTCATAGTCTTCTAATGCCGCCAGACGTTCTGTCCACATTTCCTGTAAGATCTCCGGATCCCCAACCGTATAGAGAAGACGGTACAGTCCACATTCATCAAACTTCACCACAGGCTGTTTTCGTGTCATTGCCATATGTACTGCTGCTTTCGCCCTCTGATAACTGACTGCCAGATGTGCCACATCCAGACGCCTGCTTCCGATTCCCACATACAGCTTCAGCCCTGGCATACGCCGATTTGCACGCCGGATCGTTCCTTCAGCCAGCTGGTACAGAAATTCTTCCGGAACTGCATTGGCCACCAGAACAAAATCTGAATTATAGTAAAAAAAGCTGGCATTGTGGGTGATCTCTTCCAGATACACCTGAATGCGGTAAGACAATTTCTTACGTTCCACCGTATCCATAGCATCCAGTCCCTCACATGTCAATAGCAGCACTTGAAAACTTCCATCCACATCAAAATACTGCAGCAGTTCTTTCCGGTAAGATTCCTGATTATCTGGTGTCTCAATAGCTGAAATCAGTGCCGACATGATCTGTTCATCAGCATTATCCTGTAAAAATACGCGAATACTGAAATCTTTTATCATATCCGACAGATGTACCTCCCATGGTACAGTCAGAAGCGGCAGATCATTTTCATCACAGTACGCCTTTAATTCTTCCGGCACTTCAAAAATATACTGTCCCACGTTGATGATTAACCCCGATGCATGATGCCGGTTCAGCTGCCGTGCCAGATACATCCAGTCCTCTTTCTCCGGAAATCCCAGTCCTGTCGTTACTGCCAGTTCTTTTCCCCAGAAGTTCTGTATAATTGTAGTATCTTCCAGAAGATGCACCCAGCTTATGGAATTGGACCATCCTTTCCTGCCCGCAAGGAACTGCATCTCATATCGTTTTTCTGCAATCAGAACCATATCTTCAATCGTAAAACTCATATGTCCCTTCCTCCTTTTTCTCACCTCAGACCAGTTATGGACATTTTTCATTTCTTTTTGCCAATTATCCCTAATTGTATTTCATTATAGCACAATTTGTGCTGTCAACACATATTTATAGCTAGATTTTTAGAATCATCCACCATAGTTTTTCTACTTTTTTGTGCTAGAATATAAGTAGATAAAAAAAGAAAACAAGTTAAAGGAGGCGAGGTTATGAGATTCATAACTTATACAAATTCTATGGATACTCTTTCTGTACCGGAATGGATCAAGACAGAGCGTTATATGTACTGTGACAATTTTGTAAATGATTATATGAAATCTGATCGATTCAGTCTTCTTTCTTTCATAAGAAATCTGTTTCGTAGATAGGAAGGTGCGGCAACACGTTCTGACTTAATATTCAGAACTGTCGCGCTGACATCTGTTAATATATACACTCTCTTTCCTAAAAGGAGCATCTCATGATCAGGATGCTCCTTTTACCTTTTATTAAAATTATATCTTCTGTTTACAACTCTCCATAATGGTTTTTTCCACCTGTTCTATCTGGAATGGTTTTGCTATGTGTGCGGTCATACCGGCCGCAAAACATCTTTTTGCATCTTCCTCAAATGCATTCGCTGTCATGGCAATGATCGGAATTGTTTTTGCATCTGCCCTCTCCATAGCACGAATTGCTTTTGTTGCTGCAATACCATCCATAACAGGCATCATGACATCCATCAGTATCGCATCGAATGTTCCCGGAGGATTACTTTTAAAACACTCCACTGCCTGTCTGCCATTTTGGGTAACTGTAACTTTCGCACCATCATCTGTCAGCAGCATTTCCACAATTTCGGCATTTAGTTCATTATCCTCAGCAGCCAGCAAATGTAATCCATGGATATCGTATTTTTCTGCAATTTTCTCTTCCTCTTTCTGTTCCGGTGCAATTTCAAAAGGAATCGTAATGACAAACACAGATCCCACTCCCACCTGACTTGTCACTTCAATGCTTCCGTGCATCTGTTCAAGCAGCCCTTTCGTGATGGCCATTCCCAGTCCGGTTCCCTGATAAACACTCCGTGCATCTGTTTTTTCCTGTGAAAACGGATCAAAAATATGTTCCAGGAACTCCGGACTCATCCCTATACCGGTATCAGAAATCGTCCATCTGTATGTGCAGATTCCATCCTGTACATCTACCACCTCTGTTACCGTAGTGATCTTTCCTCCCGGTCGGTTATACTTAATACAATTTCCGTAGATATTCAGAAAAATCTGTCTCAGATGCAAAGGACTTCCATATACATAGGGATACTGGCTTTCCACCTCATTTTTCTCATAAATCCACTGAATTTCTTCTTCTGCTGCCCTGTGAATGATAATGCTCTCAATCTCATAGGCCAGTTCTTTGAGACAGATATTTTCATGGGTAAGAATAATCTGGCCTTCTTCTATTTTACTCATCTGCAGAACATCATTAATAAGGGAGAGCAGATAATCCGCTGCTATCTTCATCTTTTTATGATTTTCCTGTATCAGCATCTTATCATCAAAATGATTCTCATTCATCTTTATCAGACCAATCATACCATTCAGAGGTGTCCTGATATCATGACTCATGCGACTGAGAAAATTCGTTTTTGCTCTGCTCTCGGCCCGCATTTCATTGAATGCCGCCTGAAGACGTGCCTGTTCCTGCTCATCCCGTTCATGTTTCTGTGTAGTATCCTGCAGCAGAACGATTGCATAGATCATCGGTATCTCAGCAAGCATTTCTGTATCAAACACTACCATCCTGGTCATAAGAACTGCTTTTTGTACCCAGCGAATACTTCCATCCTCTTCACAGATACAATATTCCACAGATACATGTGTTTCTCCATTTTCAAATCTCTTACGCAGTTTTTCACAATTATCTGTCATACAATAACCGGCAATTGTTTCCTTGGTGATTTTTTTCTTATATTCCCAGCAATAATCCTGATAGGAACATGGAAGCGGGTAATCCATAAAAAGTTCCCGGCTATTCTGTTCTTTTCCATTCAGTACGATCTTTCTCTCCAGAATATCCTGCGTCAGATTCACGGTATAGATCACATCTGACAATTCCAGAAGTGCATCCACATAGCTGTCATTTTCCAGAATAGACTGTTTCAGCTGTTCATAATAAAGCTGCAGCTGCTCTTTTACCACCGTATGACCTTCCGAGTTTTTTCGAATCGTTTCAAATGCCAGGAGAAAATGATGCAGTTGTCTATCATCATCCCAGTCCACCGGAATTAATGTCAGACGGTTATATGTCCCCTTTTTTCCGGTATCATACTCAAATTCCTGCACATCTTCCTTCGTACACATCTTCTTTTGAAGTTCCGGAATCTGCAGTCCTTTGCGGATATCTGCCTGACAGGACTTTTCCATCTGTTCGTCTATAATCTGTTCCGCTGCACTGGAATAAGTACCCTCAGCTGCAAGAAAAAAATTCTCACTGGAACGAATCGTCCGATAAGTATCCATCCTGGCATCACAGTACAGACAATCCGAAAAATTACTGCCATGCTGATTAAGCAGTTTTAACAGCTGATACCCCCTGTGTTTTTCTGCTGCAGCCTCTTCCCGTTTAACATGATTCTTATTTATATACATGTTTTTGTCAGCGTAGTTAAACAACTCTCGCATTGTACTTTCAGGGAAGTCACAGGACAGTGCAAAACCTGCTGCATAGCTTAACGGGGTATCCGGATACGCTTTTGATTCCTCTTCCATCTCTCTGCGTACCTTTTCAAGACACTGTGTCATCTGTTCCCTGTCCAGTCCGTGGGTGACTGCAAGGAATTCATCTCCGCCATATCTTCCAACAAACTGTTCTGCCGGCATAGAAGCCCGCAGGCAGACTGCGAACCTCCTGATATAAACATCGCCGGCTTCATGTCCCCTGCTGTCATTAATACGCCGGAGGTTGTTAAGATCAAAACTGCATACACCGGTATCTGCAACCGGTTCTGTCTCATTCAGCAATTCTTCACATTTATTCTTGTTTGGAAGCCCTGTTGCTTCATCCAGATACACCTTCCGCTGCAACAAACGGTTCATTGCTGCGTATTGTATCGCTTTGATGAATTCATAACCGATCAGCAGCATCAACACAATAATATCTGCTGTAATATATTTTTCAAGTAATGATAAGGATGTTGCTTTTTTCTGCGAATATTTTTCAGCCAGACCTGTTGCTTCATCACAGATTAGGAAAAACTCTTCACTTTCTGAAATAATATCTGTATTTTCAGATCCCTTGAATCTCATAAGATAAATTTTCTTATACAAGTCGGTGAATTTTTCATCCAGCTCCTGCATTTTATTCTGAAAATCAATATCATTGAGACGTACAAGATTTAATTTATCATTTCCATTGCGCAAACCATCAATAAAAGATCTTATCTCATGGATCATCTCGTTTTGCTGCTGCATAGAAACTTCCAGTTTAATGACCCTCTGTGTCTCTCCCCTGACTAAACCTGTATAATTCACAATACGGGCTGTTCCCTGAATATCAGAAACAATTCCCATCATTATGATAATCAAAATGGCCAGAATAACTGCCAGTATACCAATACTGACCTGAATTATACTGGATTTCTGTTTCTTATTCTTTCCTTTGGGCATGTCCTTCCCCCTTTTATTTTATCCTGACTATTTTATTTCGTATCTGTTCAGTCTCTCCACAAATGCGAAGCCAAAATCCTTATTCTTATTTTACCTCATCTCGTTCCTTCTGCCTACTGTAATTTTTCCTTTACATATAATGATGAGGTCGTAATCTACGACCCCATCACCTTTTCCATTTGATTATAAAATAAATAGTTTTTGGTAAAAATAGCCCCTGCTAATGCCAGAGCCAAACCCAGCCCAGAATAAAAAAATGCAATAAATATTTCCGGGAATATACCAGCTGCCCGAAATCCGATTTCTCCGCTCATCATACAGGTCATAATTAAATATGCTTTCCAATTGTTTTATACAGGCAAATAAAAAACGGTCCGTCATTTCATCATGAGCTTTTTTAATTTTTCGAGATCCTTCATATCCGGATGAGACAAAGCACAATCAAAATTTTTTATCAAAACATCAAGATTCGCCGGATGTTCTGGATTTTCTTTCATTTTTATATATCGATCACGTACAGATTGAGGCATTTTTCCCTGACACATATACTCACCGATGATAACATTACTTGAATCAATAGACTGTTTGACTTGTCCGAGAATCTTTTTAAAATATACATCACTTCCACCAAACCCAGCTGTTCCAAACAGAAATATCTTCTTATTTTTTAATTGAGATAACAATTCTAATGTCTTATTATCTGCATTCCCCTTGTCAGTCCAAAATCCGATATATAGCAAATCGGATTGCGGTACCTTTAATTCGTTCGCACCAAAATAATCACACTTATCTTTTGGTAACATTTCATAAATTGTATCAGCCAGTTTCTTAGTATTGCCTGTTAAACTACTGAATACTATCGAATAATTTTCCTGCTTCATACCTTGTTGCCTCCTCATATAATCAAGTGCTTTTTATTATACAGGATACTCTTTTTGTTTATTACTCTGTCAATATAATACATTTTTTTATCAATGCCGTTGTTATCCCACGCCATCCATTTCTGATTAATCTGACACTTAACTCGCACACTGCCGATGCTGTTACTGTACCTATACACACAAGTGCAATACTCTGCCAGCTGAATTCAGGCATTCCTACTGTATGTCTGATAAGATAGATTACCAAAGTATGGGTTACATATATCAGCATAGAACTCCGTCCGCACATCTCATACAGTTTCTTCATCCATTTTGTTTTCGGATAATCTTTGGCAAATATAAATGCCAGCAGGATCGCTGTCATATAAAGCAGCACGACAATGACTGCTCTCCAGCTATATGTATTAATCAGCTGCTCTCTGTTCCGTGCAGACAGGCATATTCCTGTAAGCATACATAAAACAGACAGAACTGTGCCACCTCTTTTCGCCAGATCTGTAAAATCGTACTTTTTCATTTTTGAATATCCCATATAAGCCATTGATCCACAGGCAAGTCCAGCTATAGCCCGAAAAAGCAGCAACGGAAGAAAAATTTCATTTTCTCCGATTTTCCAGTATGTCCCAATATTCAAGTACCCTTTGCATCGAATGATCGTTATATACCCACCTATTGCAATAAGAATCATACCGATTGATTCATATGTCTCTCTGTGCTTTTTTATATACCAGGATAAAATCAATGTTGCCCAAAGTTGTGCTGTAATAAACCAAAGCTGTCCGGATCCGTTTAACCATGTGACATCTTTGACTCCTTTTAAAATATTGGTCAAAAATAAAAGTTCATGAATATGATTAAACATTAACACGCCAATATTCTGTCTGGTTACCCAGGCTACCACGATACTCGTCGCAATAAAAGATACGATAATATATGGATAAAAGTTACTTATTTTATTCCATATCAAATGTGGTACACTTTCCTCTGGATGTTTTTCAATATGCGCCATTAGTAAAAAACCAGACAATATAAAGAAAAATTCTACGCCAAGACGAAAGTTAGTTTCAATCTCCCAAACTCTCAAAATATGGTATACCAAAATAGATACCGCAATCATGAATCGATATCCCTCTATCAGATATGATTTGCCCATTGACCTTCTCCCTTTTTTCTATCCTACCACTCAATCTGCTTTTGTTTACTTCTTTTCTTACAAGAATACATGCCAGTAGCTAAAAGAAAAGACTTCGTCCCATGCAAGCATAAGACGAAGCCTTGGTATTTACCGTCACATGGCTCATTGCCACTGCAAAGATTATCGTTTGCTGAACTGTGGAGCGCGACGAGCTGCTTTGAGACCGTATTTCTTACGTTCTTTCATACGTGGATCACGTGTTAAGAATCCTGCTTTCTTCAGAACTGGTCTGTACTCAGCGTCTGCCTGAAGTAATGCTCTTGAAATACCATGTCTGATAGCACCAGCCTGTCCTGTTGTACCACCACCATGAACGTTTACTAAAACGTCAAATTTATCTATTGTCTCTGTAGCTACCAGTGGCTGGCGAACGATAACTTTCAGTGTCTCCAGTCCAAGGTACTCATCGATATCTCTTTTATTAATTGTAATCTTACCTGTACCCGGTACAAGGTATACTCTTGCGATAGATTTTTTTCTTCTTCCGGTTCCATAATATTTAGTAGCCAATGTCATTTACCTCCTTCTTAAAATGTTAAAACTTCTGGCTTCTGAGCCTCATGTCCGTGCTCTGCACCAGCGTATACGTGAAGTTTTGTCATCATCTGTCTTCCGAGAGGTCCCTTTGGAAGCATTCCCTTAACAGCCAGTTCGATAACTCTTTCTGGTTTCTTGTTTAACATTTCACGTAAGGTGGTTTCTTTCATTCCGCCTACATAGTCTGAATGACGATAGTAGATCTTCTGATCCAGTTTCTTACCGGTAACTTTGATCTTATCAGCGTTGATTACGATTACATAATCACCTGTATCGATATGAGGTGTAAAGATTGCTTTATTTTTTCCACGTAATACTTTTGCTACTTCTGAAGACAGACGTCCTAATGTACATCCTGTAGCATCAACTACGTACCATTTTCTGTCAATTGTTGATGGGCTGGCCATAAATGTTTTCATTGGTTTTCCTCCTTGAATAATTAACCTGGCAATGCTGGAAAGTTACATCACCTGCTCTATCGTTAAACACCGTTACCGGGGCTTTGGTTTAGGCGTTAACATTCTTTGTCACACTGATTCATTATATTATACAGCTTTTCTCGTGTCAACAGTTTTTTTCTCGATTTTCACTGTTTTTTATATATCCCGTAATGTCTGTATTCTATACCTTAGATAGTACATAATTATAGATCTTCCGGTAAGTAGCTGCTGTGTAATGCAGGCCATCCACTGTCTTGAATTTTGTTTTCTTCAGATAGGAATTAGTATCAATGTAACGATCCGGAAATGCCGCTTTCAGTTTTTTATTAAAACGGTTAATGTCTTTATTGCTGACATAACCTGCCTTGTATTTTGCGTCAATTGGATTTACAGACATAAACCAGATCTGTGCATTCGGATAGCTGTTAACCAGTTTTCGGTAGCTGATAATATACTTTCGGATGTTGCCGTGGTCATTGACTCCAAAATTAATCACAACTGTTGCATTAGGATTCTTTTTCAATACTTTTTTCAGTCTCTTCTCAGCAGTAGTCAGATACCAGGAATGCCCCATTCCAACCTGTGCAATACATTTTTTACTGATTCCGAGTGCTGATCCAAGTCCGACTGTCCGTGAATCTCCTACCCAGTAATCCACTTTGCCTCTGACTTTTTTGTTTGATGCAGACGTAGAAGAAATTCTTCTTCCCTTTGCATCCACCTTATATTTTCCAACCGTTGTATTCACTGCCATCTGCCCTGTATTCGGTGAAAAATAGTAATAATAACCCGCTATCTTTTTCCAGCCGCTCTCCATTACACCTTTCGCCGAAAAATAATAATATTTTTTGGCAATCTGGACTTTTCCGGTGGCAGCGCTTCCAGATAGATTTTCTTTACTTTTCCACATGTAGTATGTATATTTTCCGATTTTCTGCCAGTCTGTCAACAGTCTGCCTTTCTGATCAAAGTAATATCTTCTGCCATTATGTGTTTTCCATCCCGTTTTCGCATAACCTGTTGAAGTAAAATAATAAATATTATTTTTCACCTTCAACCATTTCTTCTTCTCATATTTTTTGGTACGGTTATTATAATATCTCACGCCTTTCCTTGTTATCTCCAGTTTTCCGGATACTGCTTTTGATGACTGCATGACATTTTCCGGTGAGGCTGCCTGTCCGATTATGCCGGAAGATGCAAGCATTAGCATCAGACATACCAATATCCCCAATACATATTTTTTCTGCTTTCTCACAAATTATTCCTCCATTTCATTTGCAATATGTGACTCATCATCTAAAAAATTATACCATAAAAAAAAGGATGTCTCAACCCCTTTTCCAGAGTCAGACATCCTTTGTACTATATTTATTATCCTCTCTCTCTTGAGATCACATAATAAGGCACCGCTACAAATAAAATTCCACCAACCATATTTCCCAATGTTACAATTCCAAGGTTATAGAAAAATCCTCCCATGGTAATGGCTTTTCCCATCGGGTTCATCAGTCCGATAGATAAAAATGTCATGTTGGCAATACTATGTTCAAATCCGCAGGTTACAAATGTTCCAACGCAGCAGAAATTCATGAACATCTTTGCGCCTTCTGATTTCATCTTGGTACCACACCAGATAGCAATACATACCAAGATATTACAGAGGATTGCTTTCGCAAACAGATTAGCCGGTGTACCTGCCATCTTTCCCGCTGCTGCATTTGCAAAGAACTCTCCTACCGCTTCATTGCTGCTACAGATTCCAGTCATCGTAAAAAGTGCAGATGCGATCACTGAACCAATCAGGTTACCGATATAACAGACAATCCAAAGCTTCACAGTCTGTCCCCAGGTCACTGCTTTCTGCATGCTGGCAGATGCCATTACAAAGTTATTACCGGTAAACAGTTCCGCTCCTGCCATGGTAACAAAACATAAGCCTACCGAGAAAACGATCCCGCATACCAGTTTCTGTGCCGGCTGTCCCGTCAGACATCCACCTACAAATCCCATCAGAATACTGCCAAACCCAATATAAAGACCAGCCAATACAGATGCCAGAACATAAGCGAGCGGATTACCTTCCAACAGTTTTATTTTTCCCTTTGCCACATTCCCGACTGACTGATACTCCTCTTTAAACATATTACAATACCTCCCTTTTCCTTAAAAGCAAAAAGAAGACTGTTTCATACTATTTCTATGAAATCAGTCTCCTTTCTAATCTTAAAATCTCACGTACTTAAGTATTCCGCTTAGAACAATCCTGTTATCTTACCTGTCTCATCTACATCAATCTTCTCAGCTGCAGGTACTTTTGGAAGTCCCGGCATGGTCATGATCTCACCTGTGAGAGCTACGATAAATCCGGCTCCGGCACTGATCTTCAGATTTCTTACAGTTACTTCAAAGTCTGTAGGTGCGCCAAGCTTGGTCTGATCATCTGTTAAACTGTACTGTGTCTTAGCTACACAGATTGGGCAGTTACCGAATCCCATATCTGTTAACTGTTTTGCCTGCTTCTGTGCATTGGCTGTCAGCACCACTCTCTTACCGCCATAAATTTTCTGAACAATATCATTCAGCTTATCTTCAATGCTGGTTCCTTCCAGTTCATAAGAAAATGTGAAATCATTTGGCTGTTCAACCAGTCTGATCACTTCTTCTGCCAGAGCAATTCCGCCTTCGCCGCCCTTAGCCCATACTTCAGACAGTGCAACATTTACGCCCAGTTCTTTACATTTCTTTTCTACCAGATCCAGTTCAGCCTTAGTATCTGTAGGGAATGCATTAATGGCAACTACTGCAGGCAGCTTGTAAACATTGGTAATATTGCTTACATGTTTTAACAGGTTTGGAAGACCTTTTTCCAGAGCTTCCAGATTCTCATTGTTCAGATCTGCTTTTGGTACTCCACCATTGTATTTCAGAGCACGTACAGTTGCAACGATAACGACTGCACTTGGTTTTAATCCTGCCATACGGCACTTGATATCCAGGAATTTCTCTGCTCCAAGATCCGCACCGAAACCAGCCTCTGTGATTGCGTAATCAGCAAGCTTCAAAGCCATCTTCGTTGCTGTTACAGAGTTACATCCATGAGCAATGTTCGCAAATGGTCCACCGTGTACGATTGCAGGTACATGTTCCAGAGTCTGTACCAGGTTTGGCTTCAGAGCATCCTTCAGAAGTGCTGCCATAGCTCCCTGTGCATGCAAGTCACCAGCTGTTACTGGTTTCTGTTCTGCAACTTTACCATATGTATAACCGATAATAATTCTTGCCAGTCTGTTCTTCAGGTCTGTAATATCACTTGCCAGACACAGAACTGCCATAATCTCAGATGCTACTGTAATATCATAACCATCTTCTCTTGGCATACCGTTTGTCTTTCCGCCAAGTCCGTCTACTACATTTCTCAGCTGACGGTCATTCATATCCACACATCTTCTCCATGTGATCTTTCTAGGGTCAATATTCAGTGCATTTCCCTGGAAAATGTGGTTATCAATCATAGCTGCCAGCAGATTATTCGCTGCTCCGATTGCATGGAAATCACCGGTAAAATGAAGGTTGATATCTTCCATAGGTACTACCTGTGCATATCCACCGCCTGCTGCTCCGCCTTTTACACCAAATACAGGTCCAAGAGACGGTTCACGAAGTGCAACCATAACCTTTTTGCCCATCTTCTGCATAGCATCTGCCAGACCTACAGTTGTAGTCGTCTTACCCTCTCCTGCCGGTGTAGGGTTAATTGCTGTAACCAGAATCAATTTTCCATCTGGTGCATCACTTTCTTTTAATAAGTTGTAGTCGATTTTTGCTTTATACTTACCATATTGTTCCAGATATTTTTCATCAATACCTGCTTTTTCTGCAATTTCTGTGATTGGAGCCATTGTTGTCTCCTGTGCAATTTCGATGTCTGATTTGTATCCCATTGCGATTCCTCCATCCTTTTAATATGTTAAATATTTTTAGGCAAAAAAATGCTGCGCAAAACAAATAATCTGGTCTTCACCCCAAATTCTTACTTTACGCAGTAGCGGAAGCAATGCTATAACGCGACATGTCTGCCTTCGTTCACCAGAAGCCTTCCCATCTGATGACACTTGACGTACAGCATCTACTCTACTTATTAGCTATTCTTTCCTTATGCCTTGTATTATACTTAATTGTCTGCTTTTTGTCAATTATGTTTTGAAAATTTTCTGTACTTTTTCTCTAACTTTTCCCTGCTTTTTTCATACAAAATGTACTATTATACCATCCTTTATGATAATTAAATAACAAACATATTCAGTATTATACAAATCAAGGTTGCAAATGTCAACCCAGTATTTTTAAGAGAATGAGATTACTAATACACATATATAAAAGATCTCGTTCATGAAGCATTTTTTATTTCAAAAAACGTATTCCATGTAAAATAAAAAACAGTGGTGATGAACTGCTCCACCTGCCACTGCTTTTCAGCATTATATGACATAAAATATGTCAAGAACTCAAAAATATCAGTAAATAAAAACTACTTGTAACTGTAACTGCGGATAACAGGACTTGAACCTGCACCCTCTCGGACCAGAACCTAAATCTGGCGCGTCTGCCAATTCCGCCATATCCGCATAAAACTATAACAAGGCTATTGCTGTAAAACCCATATCATTCAGAATATCATCTTCTGATATGATAAAGACGCATCCAAACCGGATACGTCTCAATGAAGCATCGGGGATTCGAACCCCGGACAACTTGATTAAAAGTCAAGTGCTCTACCGACTGAGCTAATGCTCCTTAATATAAACTGGGCTAGCTGGATTCGAACCAGCGAATGCAGCAGTCAAAGTGCTGTGCCTTACCGCTTGGCGATAGCCCAATTGGTCGCCGTAACGGCAGGGTGGGTAAAGGGACTCGAACCCTTGGCCTCCAGAGCCACAATCTGGCGCGCTAGCCAACTGCGCCATACCCACCATACAACGTTCATGTATTCATGACGTCTACTTTACTTGATAAGCAAAGTAAAACGAGCCTGAAGGGATTCGAACCCCCGACCCACGGCTTAGAAGGCCGTTGCTCTATCCAGCTGAGCTACAGACTCATAAGCGGGTGATGGGAATCGAACCCACGTATCCAGCTTGGAAGGCTGGTGTTCTACCATTGAACTACACCCGCATCATCGGGGTGACAGGATTCGAACCTGCGACCTCCTGGTCCCAAACCAGGCGCTCTAGCCAAGCTGAGCCACACCCCGTAAGCACTTTTGTTTTAGCGCTTTCGTTTGACGCAAATAGAATTATATATTAGTCCACCCAAAATGTCAACAACTTTTTTCAACTTTTTTTGATTTTTTTCAAAAAAAACTGTAAACCCTTGATTTTACAGTGTTTTTGAGCCTTCTCTATCTGCTTTTTTCTATACATCCAAATATTTTATCTCAAAATCTGTCTCGCCATTCTCCTCCAGTTTCATAATTATGTAGCTTGGTTTTCTCCCCTCCTGTCTCGGATATGCCACACTCCCCGGGTTCACCAGAATGACTCCGCTGCGTTCTTCGATCTTTGGACGGTGTGTATGTCCATACAGAACAATATCGAAACCTCTGGCACATGCATCACTTCCCAACATTGCTGTATCCAGGGATACATAATAGTAATGTCCGTGGGTCAGTAAAATATGATGTCCACAGAGTTCCAATTCTTTTTCTTTTGGCAGATCTCCAAACATATCATTATTCCCGGCAACCATATCCATTGGACATTTCACCATTCGGATCAGCTTTTTCTGACTTCCTTCCACATCCCCCAAATGGATGACACGGTCAAATGTTCCTTCTTTTTTTAATATTTTCTCCACATTTTCATCTTTTCTATGCGTATCGCTTATTACCAAAATTCTCATGTATCTGCCTTTCTCACTCACGGGACATATATGCTTCCATTTTTTTCTTTATTTCGCGAAGGGCTTTTCCCCGATGACTTAATTCGTTCTTCTTCTCTGGCGTAACCTCTGCTGATGTGCATCCACATTCATCCAGCCAGAAAATCGGGTCATAGCCAAACCCGTTTTCTCCTGCAATATGATCTGCTATCCTGCCTTCCATTGTACAGCAGCTTGTTACCGCGCCCTGATCCGGAAACACTGCAGCAATTGCACAGACAAATCTTGCAGTCCGTTTTTCTGCCGGTACGTTCTCCAGGCGCTGCAGCAAAGCATTATTTTTTATATCATAGGACGTATGCTCGCCCATATACCGGGCAGAATAGATCCCCGGTTCTTTATTCAGATAGTCTATTTCCAGCCCGGAATCATCCGCCATAATTACATCATTGGGAAGAAGTCTGGATATTGCCCTAGCTTTGATCAGGGCATTTTCCAGAAAAGTCTTGCCATCTTCTACAATATCTGCCGACACTCCCGCCTCTTTCATAGACAAAATCGGAAGATCCAGATCTGACAGAATCATCCTGATCTCTCTCATTTTATCTTTATTTCCTGTTGCAAATACAATTCTTTCTGGTTTCATTTTTTCTCTCCTGTATACAGCTTCATACACACATTACAACCGTACTCCGTCTCTGTTCCGGTCCATTTGGCTCCGTTGTGGCTGATGTAACCATCTCCATCTGATATATCCGCTTCTCTGGTTGCTTCATCCGCCGCATATTCTGTCGCAACCGGATAGGATTCTCCTGGTGTATGAATTTTTATCACTACGGCATATTTTTTCTGTGCTTCCATCTCAACAGTTCTGTCCAGCTGCACCGTATAATATCCTGCATTTTCCAGTTTTCCTGATGCCTGTACTTCTCCAAGAAGGGCATTCGACAGATCTTTTTCTCCGTCCATTACGGTAATACTGTACTCTGTATCCGGGCCAACAGCATAAAATCCCACCGCTTCTATATTTTCCTCTCGTTCCGCTTTAAATATATTGGAAAAATAGCAGGTTCCATCTCCGTATCCCAGCTGGCCAACCCAGCCACACAGATCTGTCTGATACAGATGGTCATAATTGTCTGTACTTTCAATATCCGTATATGCAATCGTATTACGGCCTATATTGGCATCTTCATAGGAAACGTAAAAAATCCCATCTTCACCAAATTCTGTTCCCCAGCTGTTCTGGCAGATAAAAGCTCCGTCCTTGTCTGTGTGCAGATTAAACTTTTCTGCCGGATAGTTGTCATCCCATCCTATGATAATAATATCATGATTGGCTTTTTTCTCTCCAGGATAATTATACGACATATTCAGCTGATTGTAATATACGGAAGACGAAAATGCATTTTCCATATCCATATAGATCGATGACTGCACCGCCCCGTATTGGTATACTGTCTTTTTTATCGCAGTATAATCTTTTTCCTCCAACATCTGCATTTCCTGTACATGCCTCACCGCTGACAAAGAAGTATCCGACACTCCATCTCCATAGGGATCATCTTTTTCCAGGACAGGACCCTGCCAGCCGGCAAGATATGCCATCACCATCGTATAGTCTCCACCATCATTCTGTTCCCTGGAAAATGAATTCAAAAGTGACATATGATCTGCTGAGAACACCAGTTTTTCCTGTGGTTTGAGTACCGATTCCAGTGCAGAAGATGCCGCTACTGCCCAGCAGGTTCCAAGAGATCCCTGATTTTTCACTTCCGGAGCCTTCTGCTTCTGCCTCAGATCATATACCCCCGGCAGTGGTACCTGTTCTTCTGTTATAACCTTTTCCCGGTAAACAACGGTTCCCCTGTCATTTTCCTTCAGGGATATTCTAAGCTGTACACCCAGCCCGCAACACAGGACTGCCAGTACAATAGCAAACAGCTTTTCTACTTGTCTGATTTTCATTTATCCTTTAGTCTTGGCGGCTTCGGACCCTGAAACTGATAAAAATAGGTCTTCATCATTCCATTATAGATCTTTCTGTTCTTATCCGCCTTCTTTCCTATGTATTTTTCTGCATCTTCATATGCAGTAATCACGTATTCTGACCAGCAGTCCAGTCTTGCAAACGCTTCTCCGATCTCTCGATAGAGTTGTGGAAGATTCTTTTTTTCTTCAATTCTTTCCCCGTATGGTGGATTGGTAATCACAAATCCATACCTTTTCGGATGATTCAGTTCGGAAACCGGTCTCTGCTGGAAATGAATCAAATGATCCACTCCTGCCATTTTTGCATTCTCCCTGGCCGCTTTCACTACATTTGGATCAATATCATACCCTTGAATATCTGTATCTACATGCAGATCCAAAACATCATGTGCCTCATCCATCACATCATACCATGTCTTCTTTGGAATCAGGTTCGTCCACCTGTCAGCTAGAAAACTCCTGTTCATTCCCGGTGCCATATTTGCTGCAATCATGGCAGCTTCTATGGGGAATGTACCACTTCCACAGAATGGATCCACTAAAATACGGTTCTTTTTCCACGGTGTAAAAAGAATCAGAGCAGATGCCAGTGTCTCTGTAATCGGAGCCTTACTGGTCAGTTTCCGGTATCCCCGTTTATGAAGTGATTCTCCGGATGTATCCAGCCCGATCACTGCCTCGTCTTTCATAAAAGTCACTCTCACCGGATAGGATGCACCATCTTCTGTAAACCATTCTTTATGATATACTTTTTTCAGTCTCTCTACCATTGCCTTCTTCATAATTGACTGAATATCTGACGGACTGAACAGCTTGCTTTTAATGGATGTTGCTTTTGCCACCCAGAATTTGCCATCCTCCGGGATATATTTTTCCCATGGAAGTGCCCTGGTTCCTTCAAACAGTTCATCAAAGGTCTCTGCATGAACTGTCCCGATTTTGATCAGGATTCGTTCTGCTGACCGTAAAAATACATTTGCATAACAGACTGCTTCCATGTCACCAATAAACGTAATTTTCCCATCTTCTACCCTGCTGACATCATAGCCGAGATCCTGTATTTCTCTTTTCAATACTGCTTCCATGCCAAAATGACACGGTGCAATTAATTCTATTCTCTCCATACGAAAGGATTTCCTCCATTTTCTTTCCGGCTTTTGCTTTACTCTTTATATTACGTTTCTATCTGCCCATCTGTCAATACGTCTCTGTCATTTTTCCGCGATAGGCATGAATCCCACCTGCCATGGCATTTACCCGTATTCCTTTTTCTGCCAGTTCTTTTGCCACTGCAAAACTGGTTGGACCTCTCTCGCAGTATAACACCAGTTTCTTTTTTGCAGTCACTATAGCAAATTCACGGCTCCTCTCATACTCTTTCCACTCTCTGTAAGGAATATTTACAGCTCCCACTATATGTCGCGCTGCAAATTCTTTCCTATCCCTCAGGTCAATAATCACACTTTCCTCATCCTGTACAAAACGTTCAATCTCACCTGGCGCTATCATCGCAAAGTTCATTTCTTCTTCCCTCTCCCTATATAATCTTTTCTACTATCAGCATATGAATTTCTTACTGAAAGGTCAAAAAAGCCTGTCCGCAACAGACAGGCTTTTTCCAGAGAGTTTAGTACTCGTCCCTCTCCTCCATATCCTCATCATTTCTGTTTTTGTAAGAACTGTTTGTCTTATTCTTCTCAGAATACTGATTCTTTCCGCAGTTTGTAGTATTAGATTCTGCTTTATTACCACTCACTGTGTTCTTATTCTGAAGATTTTTATTCTTTGTCATCACAAATACCTCCTAAAAATATTAATTTTTTATTACGGTATTTATTATTTCTTAATACTTCCAAAATATGTATTGCAATTTTTACCAAATTATATTATAATGCATTTTGTAAGAGTTACCACTCTTACAACCCCTTATTAATTATTTATACTCCCCTCGAGACAGTCGGTAGCTCCCCTACCGGCTGTCTCATTTTTTATTTCTAAGAAAAGTACATACTGTAACTTGATTTCTATTTTCATCTGCATTATACTAAAATATGGTTTGCAATGTTTTGCCTATTAGGGCAAAGTCTCATTGTAGCAATTTATAAAGGGAGAGTATATTTATATGAGAAAAACATGGAAGTTTGCGCTTCTTATTGCAATTAGTTCCACGTTTCTTCTAACAGGATGCAGACGACAGCCTGTTGAAACAGAATCTGAAACGCAATCCGAAACGCTTACAGAGAAAGCTACAGAAAAACAGACAGAAAAAGTTACTGAAAAAGCAACGGAAAAACAGACAGAAAAGCAGACGGAAAAACAGGCAGAAACTACCTCTGCAAGCAAGAAAACGGATCAGTCTACACAAAAAACGTCTGTAGCTCCAAGTGAAACAAATTCAACAGAGCAGGGAGGCTCTTCGGACAGTTCTTCTACTCAGATCTGTCCATACTGCTATCAGAGCTTCAGTACTGTCCAGAATGCTGACGGTACGTCTGAATACTCCACACATTATGCGCAGGAAAAGGCATATGCTGATATGTATGGAATCCAGCCATCCAGCGATGCTTCTGACTCCGGTGATGATATCAACACAGATTCTGACAGTTCATCCGGATCCGATGACAGTTCTTACAGTAACTCAGATTATAACAGTGGCTACGCATCTGATCAGTGTCCTTACTGCGGACAATGGTTCTCCACTGCTCCTGATGAATCTGGCTATTCGCCTTATGGCGAGCATCTGGCAGCTGAATCCGCTTATGCAGCCGCTTCTGCTGCTCAACAGGGTCAACAATATCAAGAATGTCCTTATTGCGGACAATGGTTAGATCCGGCCACTTATCAGGATCATGTGACCAATCTTTATTAATATTGCCTGCAAAAAAAGAATGTGCCGCGGCACATTCTTTTTTTGTATTAAACCAGAAAATCTCTTAAACGTTTGCTTCTGGACGGATGTCTCAGCTTTCTGAGAGCTTTTGCCTCAATCTGTCTGATTCTCTCTCTGGTTACATTAAATTCTTTTCCCACTTCTTCCAGTGTACGGGCACGTCCGTCAATCAGTCCAAAACGTAACTGTACCACCTGTCTCTCTCTGTCTGTCAAAGACTCCAGTGCCGTGCTTAATTCCTCTCTCAGCATAGAGAATGCGGCAGAATCTGCAGGTGATAATGCAGAATCATCCTCAATAAAATCTCCCAGATGGCTGTCATCCTCCTCACCAATCGGGGTATCCAGCGATACCGGATCTCTGGAAATCTTCAACACTTCTCTGACCCGCGCCACCGGCACGCCCAATCTGTCTGCCACTTCCTCCGGGGTCGGTTCACGTCCCAGTTCCTGTAAAAGTGTTCTGGTCATGCGAAGTGTCTTATTGATAGTCTCTACCATATGCACCGGCACACGGATTGTTCTTCCTGTATCCGCAATTCCTCTGGTAATTGCCTGTCTGATCCACCATGTTGCATACGTACTGAATTTAAATCCCTTAGAATAATCGAACTTATCTACTGCTTTCATCAGTCCCATATTCCCTTCCTGAATCAGATCCAGAAACGGCATTCCACGACCTACATACTTCTTGGCAATACTTACCACCAGTCTTAAGTTCGCTTCTATCAACTGCTTCTTTGCACTTTCATCTCCCGCCTCCACGCGCTGTGCCAGTGCCACTTCCTCTTCGGTGGAAAGCAACGGTACATTACCAATCTCTTTCAGATACATACGTACCGGATCTTCCGTGCTGACGCCTTCCAGTACATCTGCATCGTCAATGATCTCCACCTCATCCTCGTCGCTGAGAATCATCTCATCGTCGGTATCCAGCAGCAGTTCTGTTGTATCTTCCACATTGTCATCCTGAAGAACATCAATGTTATTCTTTTCCAGATATTCCAGAATCAGATCCATCTTCTCTTCATTGATCGGCATAGACGCAAATGCATCATTGACCTGCTTATAGGTCAGCACATTTTTCTTAGTCTTGGCATCCTCAACTAATTTTGTAAGTATTTTCGTGAACTGTTCCTGTAATTCATCCATAAATTACCAAATCTCCTCTCAAGGTAATCTTCGGGCCACCTTTATGTTCTATATACTCTCTGGTAATTGTTACTTTACCAATATTATCATCTTTTGGAATTTCATACATAATATCCAGCATGATTTCCTCAATAATTGCCCTAAGCGCTCTGGCACCGGTCTTTCTCTCCAGTGCTTTTTCAGCAATTGCCTCCAGCGCTCCATCCTCAAACTCCAGCTTTACTTCATCCAGTGCCAGCAGCTTCTGATACTGTTTTAAAATCGCATTTTTCGGCTCTTTTAAAATCTTGACCAGCATTTCCTTGTCCAGTCCCTTCAGGGTAAATATAATCGGCAGTCGTCCGATAAATTCCGGGATCATTCCAAAATTGCGAATATCCTCAATGGTTACCTTCTCCAGAAGGTTCGGGTCACTGTTATATTTATCCTTCAGGTCTGCCTGAAATCCCATAGAAGACTGCCTGTTCAGTCTCTCTTTTATAATGTCTTCCAGACCTGGAAAAGCACCTCCACAAATAAACAGAATGTTCCTGGTATTGACTGTCTCTAACGGGACCATGGCATTTTTACTGTTGGACCCTACAGGGACCTCCACTTCACTGCCTTCTAAAAGTTTTAACATTCCCTGCTGAACAGACTCACCGCTGACATCACGCTGATTTGTGTTCTTCTTTTTTGCAATCTTATCTATTTCATCGATAAAGATGATCCCCTGCTCTGCCTTCTGCACATCATTCCCTGCTGCTGCAAGCAGCTTGGAAACAACACTTTCGATGTCATCACCAATATATCCTGCCTCAGTCAGTGATGTAGCATCTGCAATAGCCAGTGGAACATCCAGAAGTTTTGCCAGTGTCTTCACCAGATAAGTCTTGCCACATCCTGTTGGTCCTATCATTAACATATTGGACTTCTCAATCTCAATATCATCCATAGTACCTGTGGCAACTCTCTTATAGTGATTATAAACTGCAACTGATATCACTTTCTTGGCATATTCCTGCCCGATCACATATTCATCTAACTTCTCTTTAATCTTATGAGGTGCAGGAACAGACTTTAGATCCGGTACAGGTGCTGATTTTTTCTTCTTGACTTTCTGTCTCTGTGGTATCTGACTGGTCAGATCTGACATATTAATCATCTGCATATTCGGGAATTTCTTTGACATCTCCATCAGTTCCTGATACGTATTCGCATCCATCTTGCTCATACTATCAAAAGACTTCTGCATACAGTCCGGGCAAATACACATATTCGGCATCAGTTCAATCATCTTGCCCGCCTTACTCTCTGGTCTATGACAGATGCAGCAAACTTTCTCATATTCGTCAGTATCCGTCTCAGCAGGTGATGTCACCTCTTCCTTACTCATATCTTCTGTCTTATTTTCTTCTGACACGTATTTTTCTCCTTTATTGATGCATATATTATGCATACTGAACCCATAATAAGCAATATTAACACAAAATTCTTTTTTGTACAAGTAGAAATTAAGAAAAGAATCTCGTGAAGTGTTTTTTCATGTAGAAATGGCGTTCCCCATATGATAAAAAGCCATGGGATTTTGATATGCCCCATGGCCTTTTACTGTACTGGTACAGTTATTTGCAGTATAATGTACTAGAATCCAAAGTAACGGAACAAGTCACCCAGTCCCCCATATTCATCAGAATATGGTATCTGGCTTCTTCCTCCGAAATCATACCAGTTCTCTCCATATGGATCCTGATTGTACTGGTCTCCTTCATCCGGATAGCTGTCATTTCCGCCGCTCTCGTCACTTTCTTCTTCATTATCCTCGAAATCACTGTCTTCCTGTGCAGACTTTCCACTGTCCGTCAAATCTGCTTTGCTTCCAAGTGTTACCTCTATCACTTTTTCTTCGTATCCATTGTCACCGTTACGTTTCACAGTTACTAAAACAGTCTCGCCGGCTTCATAATACTGCATACGATCCAGAAGTTCACTTTTGGAGCTGATACCTGTTTTATCCAGTTTCACAATGATATCACCTTCCCGGATTCCAGCTTCTTTTGCTGCACTGTTATCTGTCAACTGGTATACAAACGCCCCTGTTGGAATATTATAGATCTGTCTGGCTTCTTCTGATACATCCACTGGAATCAGTCCAAGGGCTCCTGCTTTATCTGCATCTACCTTCACTCTGGTAGTCTGATCCATCAGGTCTTCAATAATCGGCTGTGCAGTATTCACCGGAATGGCATATCCCATACCCTCTACACCAGTCTCTGCTGCCTTAGCAGAATTGATACCGATCAGTTCTCCCTTAAGATTCAGCAGTGCTCCACCGCTGTTACCAAAGTTAATTGCCGCATCTGTCTGGATCATATGATTACTCACCACACCATTATTCGTAGAAACAGAAATCTCCCTGTCCAGTGCACTGATAATTCCGAAAGTAACCGACTGTCCATATCCGAGAGCATTGCCGATTGCCACTGCATACTCTCCAACCTGAATTTCATCCGAATCACCCATCTGGACAATCCGTATCTTTCCGGCCACATCCTCACTGATGTCACTCAAATTCACTGCTATTACTGCCAGATCCCATGTAGAATCTGTTCCCTTCACCTGTGCCGGAACCAGTTTTTCATCTTCATCTGCATCCACACTGAAGCATACTGTCAATTCTTCCGCACCGTCTACTACATGCTGATTGGTGGCGATCAGAAGCTCTGTATCATTTTTTCCTACGATAATGCCTGAACCTGTGCTTTCACTGTCCATCTGATACTCTGCACCAAAATAACTGATCGTCTCTACTCCCACATTGGTGATCGCAACGATTGACGGCATTACATTCTCTGCTACAGCAGAAATATCTGGCATGGATGTCTGCTCTTTCTCATTCATGAGATCTGTCTGTCTGATCAAGTTCCCGATTTTACTGTCGGCTGCACTAACTTTCTGTTCTTTGCTTTCTGTCTGTTGTTCTTCCGTCTCCGTCTCAGTCTCTTCGGTCTGTCTCTTAGAAAAATCTGATCCGATCTTTATACGTTCACTTTCCTGTGCGCCATCTGCATAAACAGTAATGCTTCCTGCGGAAGTTGTCATCATGCAGGCTGCTATCATCCATGCGGCTATCATACGCAGATACTTTTTCCTGTGCATCGCTTCTCCTTCTTTCTCTTCTAATCTTCGGGTTCACACCCAACTCTGAAAATTACATTTATTTTACCAGATATTTGTGTTCAATTTGTGACAACTTCGGATTTCTTTTCCTTCCAGTAACTTTTATTAGACGTACATTTCAAAATAACTCTTCGTGGCAGCATCCTGTATTTTTTTCCCATCCGATAACCAATATATTTACATCCGCTCTGCAAAAGCAGCTCTGGAAGCAACCAGTAATATTTTTTCTGAATGAGATAAGCAGCTGTCTTCTTTACCATTTTCACTCCTTCACTTTCCGAGGATACGGCCTGAAAAATCTCCGGATGCTGTGCCTGGGAAACTGCCAGATCAAAATTCCGTTTAAACTGCTCTTTGCCTGAATAATTATGAGAATGAATCACTCTGGCATCCGCCGCATAAGCAATCTTATATCCTTTTTGTATCATATTTCCCGCACAGATCATATCTTCATTAAAAATCGTATGCTTTACAAATCCTCCTGCTGACAGATAAATATTTCTCCGGTACATGGCACATACATTGGAACAGAAATAGGTCTTGATGCCAAGTTCTGCCACATCTGCCTCAGACTTGATTCTGCTCTTTTCACCATAATTGAATTCCCTGGTATACCGTTCTATTATCCCACAGTCTGCTGCCGGGAGCTGTCTTGCATAAGCCGCTCCAATCAATGGATCCTGATTTGCTGATTTAAGAAGATTTGCAACCAAATACTGATCTGCAGGCATAGCATCCTGCGTCATAAACAACATATATTCTGCCTGTGATTTGTTTGCCGCCCATCTTCTAGTTCCGCCATGATCAAATTCACTTTCTTTTATATGATATAGTTCTAACCTGATTCCCGCCAGTGTGCCAAATATAAACGGAGACTTGTCAAACTCTGCCTGTTCCCAGTATTCTTCTCCTGTATTCACCACAATAATCCGTTCCGGTTTTACCGTCTGCTTCTGAAGACGGTAAATCAGTTTTTCAAAAACTGCCCCCGGCTTGTATGTAGGAATCACTATGTCAATACTATGCTCCATTTTTCTTCCTTTCCCATCTGAAAATGGGGACTGTGATCACAGTCCCCATTCTGTCTTATGAAATACCTGTACGATAAGCAATCTCATCACTAATTCCCTGCACTACATCAGAAGGTTCATATTCTTCATTTGCGAATAAGAATTCATGAAGCTGCTTTACATTCTGCGCAAGGTTCACAGGAATAACACAGTCACCTGCATCCACATCTGCAGTCTGTTTATCAAACGGAAATCCTGTTGTATCTGTCAGATTATACGAAGCAACGTCCTTTGCAAGGCTCAGAATCTCAGTTGTAGAAAGGCTGGTGGATACATCTGACATAACATCATTGATAATATTATTGATCGTCAGAACATCCATTGTCTTTACTTTGGCCAAAATCTGTTCCAGTACCTTTCTCTGTCTGTATGTACGTTCATAGTCCAGACCTTCATGTTCAGAATCAATTGCGTCTGTATAACGGATACGGCAGTATGATAATGCCTGCAGGCCATTCAGTGTCTGCATACCGGCTGATGTAACAGGTACAATTTCCAGTCCTGTAATCTCTGATCCTTCATTCTGATATCCGTTCAGGAAATTGATCTCATCTTCACGTACATCAATATCGACACCGCCAATATCATTCACTACCTCTGCTACAACATTCATATTCACAGTAGCAAAATCAGAAATATCCAGATCCAGATTCTCATTCAACATACTGATGGAACGTTCTACGCCATAAATTCCGTATACATCCGTTGCCTTTCTGAAATTATAGGATCCATCTCCTGTCTCCAGATAGGTGTCACGGTATACAGATGCCAGTTTGACTTCCTTAGTATCCTTATTGATACTGCATACCATAATGGTATCACTCTGTCCTACATCCAGTCCTTCACGGGAATCTACACCATACAGTGCAATATTCCAGTAACCTTTCAGTGCCTTTGCTGTGTACTCCGGAAGCTGTTCTTCTACTTTTTTCTGAATCTCACTGTCCTTAATCTTCACACGCTGTACACGAGATAAAGTTGCTGCTGCATATAACCCTACTGCCAGCACCAATAATAACAGTAATTCGAAAATAAACAGAATCTTACGTCTTTTTTTCTTCTTTTTCTTCTTATCAGAAGCTGCCGCTGATTCTGCATGATAAGCATTTCCATACGGCTGACCACCTCTTGGATTCTGCTGATATCTCTGCTGGCCATACGGATTCTGCTGATAGTACTGCTGGCTGTTCTGATTCTGCTGATAATACTGCCGGCTGTTCTGACCCTGCTGATAATACTGCTGGCCATTTGGGTTCTGCTGATAATACTGCTGACCATTCTGGCCCTGCTGATAATACTGCTGGCCGTTCTGACCCTGCTGATAATACTGCTGGCCGTTCTGACCCTGCTGATAATACTGCTGGCCGTTCTGACCCTGCTGATAATACTGCTGGCCATTCTGACCCTGCTGATAGTACTGCTGACCACTTTGTCTCTGCTGATTTGCCTGCGCAGTTTGTCCGGCATCTTGTCCGGTTCGTCTTACATCGCGTTCATCTCTGTCTCTCGCCATAATGATCCCCTTTTTCTTTAATATGCATTTTTATTTACAAATCCTTTGAAAACGGTCATAAACAGGATCTTAATATCAAGTCCCATAGTCCAGTTCTCAATGTAATATAAATCACAGTCAATCCTCTTGCGAATTGAAGTATCCCCACGGTATCCGTTCACCTGGGCCCATCCTGTCATTCCCGGACGCACCTGATGTTTCACCATATAGCGTGGTATTTCTTCCCGAAACTTCTCCACAAACTGCGGTCTCTCCGGTCTTGGACCAATCAGACTCATTTCGCCCTTCAACACATTAAATAACTGCGGAAGTTCATCTATACTGGTCTTTCTCATAAACTTTCCAACTCCGGTTACTCTGGCATCGTTTTTCGTAGTCCATCCGGTACGTTCTTTTACCTTGCTCTGTACCTGCATGGATCGAAACTTGTACATAATAAATGGCTTGTTATGAAGGCCAACTCTCTCCTGTTTAAAAATCACAGGTCCCGGTGATGTCAGCTTGACAAGTGCTGCCGCCAGAAGCATGACCGGTGAAAACAGGATAATGCAGATAATAGAACCCACAATATCCATTGCCCGCTTGGCAATTGCATTAAAGGTATTAGACAATGGTACATACCGGATATTGATCACCGGTAAACCCATGAGATCTTCTGTATATGGTCTGGTTGGTATGATATTGCCATAGTCCGGAATCAGCTTGGTGTGGACTCCTGATTTTTCACATACCGCTACAATATGAGCAAGCTTATAATACTCACTCAGCCCCAGTGCAATGATAATCTCATCCAGCTGATGTTCTTTCAACAACTGTTCCAGGTCATCTGTTCTTCCAATGATGCGGATTCCACGGTATACTGCCTGCCGATCCATAGTGTCATCCAGTATTCCCAGGACGTGATATCCCCATTCTGGATTATCCATAATACGGTCAATGTATCCCCTCGCAGCGGATCCCATTCCCACCAGCAGAATATGCTTCAAGTTCATTCCTCTGCGGCGGATCTTCCGAAGTCCCCATCGGATAATGACTCTCTCCAACGTTTCAAAGCAAATATTAAATCCGAAAAAGATAAAAATAAGCTGTCTGGAGAACTCATGCTGTTTTACCAGTGTCACAGCAGCCATGAATATCAGCATGCCAAGCAAATTGGCTTTTACTATATTACTCAGTTCTAATCGTCGTCCCTGTACTCTCTTGGGCGTGTACAGATTAAATGCCGAATTCAATAAAAGCATTCCCGGAATCAATGGAACCATAACCAGCATATAAACTTCTGCCGGAAGTACTCCAATCTCATTCCCTGTGAGAATCTTTATCTGAATAAACCATGCCAGCATATAGGAACCGGCTGTAATCAAAGCATCTATCAGGACATGCAATCGATTAAAATACTGTTGGTTATCCTTAATCAATGTATTATACCCCTTATAAGCTACGTACTTTTACATCATACATGACGATTTTCAAAATTGCAATAATTCTTTCAATTTTATTACAATTTTATTTATTTTCCCTTAATTATTTCCGTTTCAATAATATTTTTATCATATTTCCCCACAAAGTAATCTGAATCCTCCAGCAGCGGTCAAAATTCTCCGGGATATGCACAAATTTATCTCCTTTTCTGCTTAACAAAACGCCCTGCCAAAGACCTTTCAGATAAATATGACCCAGCTTTTTCGGCAGAAAATAGAGAAATTTTACCACGCATCCCAGAAACAGGAAAGGCAGATTAATCAGGATCTGCCATTTTGCCATATTCTTATAAATGAGATAAATATTATTTCTGGAAGCATGTAAAACCTTAAAAGCATTGTGTCGGGATCCGGTAGCTGCACTGCCTTTATGGTACACAACTGATTTTGGTTCATACCAGTTCTCATACCCGCAGATCTTTGCACGATATCCGATATCTACGTCTTCCAAATAAGCAAAATGAGCTTCATCAAACAAACCAATCTGCTCAAATACTGTCTTCCGGTATAATGCAGCGCCCCCACAGGAGGAAAAAATCTGTTCCGCCTTATCAAAATACCCTGCCTCTGAATCCTTTCCTCTGGTATATGCCCAGCCAAGTGCACAGTATTCATCTCCTGCATTATCAATATGATCCGTACGATCCATCTGCAGCATTTTAGACTGACAGGAAAACAGGCGTGGATTCGCTTCGGCACGAAGAAGCAGATACTTTACGAAATCTTTATCTGTCACAATATCATTGTTCAGCAGAACTACATATTCCGTCTCTGCTGCCTGGATTCCGGTATTGACTGCCCTGCAGAAGCCATAGTTCTGATCCATACAGATCAGCTGAACCCATGGATACTCCTTTTTTAAAAGTTCCGGACTTCCATCCTCTGATCCATTGTCCACTACAATCACCGGAACCTGCCCGATACTCTGACACATCAGGCTGTCCAGACATTTTTTCAGATATTTTTTTCCGTTCCAGTTTGGTATCACAATTGTTACTTTGTTCATATTCTTTCGAACTCCAGTTTTATTTACGAAGCGAAAAATTATGTTTCGCCAGTGTCAGATTCTGATTGTAACACGGATCTCCTGCTGCCAGGAAATCAGCCCATTTTTCCTGCGTATAACGCACTTCTTTTGCATGACGTTCTTTTTTCTCATCATTTACACCGCGGGACTTGGACTCATAATGATACAGCTCAGCATACGGATCAAATACGATCAGATATCCTGCCGTCACGATCTTAAGTCCCAGATCTACATCATTAAATGCAACGGTAAGTTTTTCTTCCAGACCTCCGACTTCCTCATAAATAGACCTCTTCACCATGGCACATGCTGCTGTCACGCCGCTCATATCCACCTGAATGGAAGCCCGGTGCATATAACCTGACTTCTTCCGGTCCATGTTGACAAATGCATGATCTGCCATGCCGCCCATTCCAATAATGGTTCCCGCTGACTGAATGGTATTATCCGGGAAGTAGAGCTTTGCTCCAACCATTCCTACTTCCGGTCTCTGGCAATGGGATAACAGCTCCTTCATCCATCCTCTGGTGATTACTTCCGTATCATTATTCAATAGCAGCAGATACTCTCCTTTTGCCTGAGCCGCGCCAAAATTGTTGATCGCAGAATAATTGAATTCTTTATCCCAGTAGAGTACACGCACATGCTGTCTTCCATCGACCTTCTTATAAAATTCAAAGGTTTCTTTCTCGGTACTGTTATTTTCAATAATCAATATCTCATAATTCTCATATTCTGTCTTGTCCCATATAGATTTCAGACATTTTTTCAGAGTTGCAAGCTGATCCTTGTTTGGAATCAGAATAGATACCATTGGTCTGCCTGTTACCTGATATCTGACACGATAATATCCCAGATCACAGGTTTCTTCTACCGATGCATGCACTCCCATTCTCTGCAGATGTGCCTCCACAGCCCGTTTACCTGCATGAAATGCATACAGTTTGCTGTCCGGATTGTCAGAAGTCGACTTCTCATGTGTCCGCCAGTGATAAAGCACTTTATGCACATGGGCAATCCGGTCTGCTTCCTCGGTACAACGGAAAATAAAATCATAATCCTGCGCTCCGTCAAATTCCTTTCGGAACCCTCCGACTTTTTCAACGATAATTCTGCGGACTACAAACAGATGGCAGATATAATTATTAGAACGCAGCAGATCCAGATTAAAATCTGGTTTCATATTCGGTGTCAGATGCTTCGTTCCCTTACTGTTAATCTTATCTTCATCGGTGTATATGACATCCACACGGTCATCCTGTACGATCTTATCCGCCACTTCATAAAGGGCATCTGGTTCCAAAAGATCATCATGATCCAGAAGACATACAAAGTCTCCTGTTGCCATCTCCAATGCCGCATTGGAGTTTTCCGCAATACTTCTGTTCTCTTTCAACATCTGATAGCGGATTCTTCCATCCCGGATCTGATACTCACGGATCAGCGCTGTAAGCTCAGTTTCTTTTTCCGGTACTGCCATGATAGCTTCTTTTTTCTTTTTTCCACGGAGCTTTCCCAGCTCCTCCCTGAGCTTCTCACCTGTCGGACTGGCATCCGCAATACACAGTTCCCATTCAGTGTAAGTCTGCTTCTGGACGGAATCTATCATCTCCCGCAGAAAAACTTCCGGTGTACGGTAAACAGGAACAACGATACTGATCTTCGGTGTCTGTTCCCAGACCCTCTTACGCTGTTCTTCCAATTCTTTTTCCGATGCACGGTTCAGTCCAAACCAGGTTTCATAATCTATGTCTTCCTGCTGAAAGCGCTCTGTCAGACGAATCAGAAACTGTTTCATGCCATGCCGCTTCAGATAACGGTATCCTTTTTTGATATAAGCAGGGGAAATGCTTCGAAATACTTTTCCCCACTGTGTACTGTATTCTTTCCTTCCCATATAAGCCCCCGCTACTTATATTTCCTTATATCCAGGGAACTTACGAACAAGATCTGCCACCTGCTGTGCCTGGGACAAATCCAGATTATAGTACATTGGCAGACGTACCAGACGTTCACTTTCTTTTGTAGTATAGATATCTTCCCCATGGAATCTTCCGAACTTCTTACCTGCTGTTGCAGTATGAAGTGGAATATAATGAAAGACGCACTGTACTCCGTTTTCCTTCATATAACGGATGAATGCGGTTCTGGTTTCCAGATCCTTCAGTTTCAGATAATACATATGTGCATTATGTACCGCATAATCCGGTACAAACGGGCGCTCCACCACATGTTTTTCTTCCAGTTCAGCTAAGACTTCATTGTACAGATTCCAGATGGACATACGCTTGTCATTGATCTCTTTTGCCATCTCCAGCTGTGCATACAGGTATGCTGCATTCAGATCACTTGGCAGATAAGAAGATCCGAAATCTACCCAGGTATACTTATCTACCTGGCCACGGAAGAACTTGCTGCGGTCCGTTCCTTTTTCTCTTAAAATCTCAGCCTTTTCCTGATATTTTTCTTCCTGGAACAGAAGCGCACCGCCCTCTCCCATGGTATAGTTCTTTGTCTCATGAAAACTGTAACATCCAAAATCTCCGATAGTTCCCAGTGCTTTTCCCTTGTACCATGCATTCACACCCTGGGCTGCATCTTCCACTACCAGCAGATTGTGTTTTCTGGCAATCTCCAGGATCTCATCCATAGCGCAGGAAACTCCTGCATAGTGTACCGGTACAATTGCTTTTGTCCTGTCAGTAATCGCATCCTCAATCAATGTTTCATCTATATTCATGGTCTTTGGATTGATGTCTACAAAGACGATCTTCGCTCCCCGCAGTACAAAAGCATCCGCAGTGGATACAAAGGTATATGCAGGCATAATCACCTCATCTCCCGGCTGGATATCACACAGATAAGCTGCCATCTCCAGCGCATGAGTGCAGGATGTAGTCAGCAGGCAGTGGTTTGCCTGAAAATGTTCCTTCATCCATGCAGAACATTTTTTTGTAAACGGACCATCTCCGCAAAGCTTGCCATTGGCAATCGCCTGCTGCATATATTCGGTTTCTTTTCCCGTAAAAGGTGCTACATTAAAATCAATCATCCCTTTATTCTCCTTATACTTTTTCCTTTTTCTTCTTGTATCTGATGTTCACAACGATACCGGCAAATACCAGTGTACTGCATACACTGACCAGTATGCCCACATGAAGCAGCGGTGCTGTAAATATCACTTCCATATCATATTCCCCTGCTTTTACCGGGAAACTGATGAATCCATAATCTCCGTTAGAAAGTTCCTGCTTTTCTCCGTTGAGTTCCACACTCCATCCGGCTTCATTCGGAACCGCCAGCATAACATATCCATCCAGGGAAGCACTGATATGACCTGTCAGATAACTGTCTTTTTTCGGTGCATCCACTGTAATCTCTGCCAGATCTGAAAATTCCGGTTCTTTTTCCAGTCCGTATACCTGAATCTGATCAATCCTGATGGATCCTTTTGGATTCTTCACGGTAAGAGTTACTTTTTTCGCATTTTCCGGCAGTTCAATATGCACTTTTCTCGGTGTATCCCAGTTGTGTACATATTCATGACTGTATCCGTCATTGATCTGTATCTCCACCACATTCCTCTCATCTGAAGTCATAATGAATTCCAGAATAGCTGACGGGAACTCTACACGTTTGTTCTGATCCAGATTCAGTTCGACCTGCATCGGTTCTGCAATCTCTTCTCCGTCTTCTGACATACCAGTCTCATATCTTTCCTGTATGTCACCTGTCAGTATACCACTGATTTGTTTCTTTTCATATGTTTTTATTTCAGAATCTGTCAAAGTGCTGTCGTCCGCGGTACCGACAATCAGCGTATCTGCCAGAAGTGCTCTGGTATTCAGGCTGTCCCGGTATTCCTCATACTGTTCCTCTGTAATCGTCTTGGTGAAAAATTTACCCAGTGACTGTGTTCTGGTATTTTGATAAATGCTGATTTCACCTTCTTGATGAATCAGCTCATATCCATCAATATCCATATCCGCCGATCTGGATAAGATGTATTTCACATCTGTCAGTGCTGCAAAAGTACTGTCCCACAGTGCATTAAGGAACTGAATATGGTTCACATCGTTCTCATTGTTAATCTGTGGCCATACCTGTGCCACGAATGCCTTAATATCTGCATTCTGATTAGAGTTGTATGCACTGATACCACGATAGTCCTGTGCCAGCGTATCAAAGCAGCTTGACGCAGTAAAATAATCTTTTTCCACACGATAGAACGTGGTGTCATTGGCTTCCAGCCAGTCCAGTGCTGCATCCACTCCGGAATGATACGTTCCTTCATAATAATCTGTATTCTTCTTGGATAATGCGATACGGTCATTATAACACAGATAAGAATCTGATACGACATTCACAAAAGTCACTGCGGTAAGCAGCAGATATATGCTCTTTCCATCCAGCCATTTGTTCCTGCAGTACATCCAGATCAGTACAATCATTGCCATACCGGTCATCCACAGCAACATGGCATTGTCCTTAAACTGCTGTTCCGGCAGGATCTGATATGCCTTCGCATACACAGCTGTAATCAGTACCGCTGCCGCTGCCAGTGCAGGTATGCTCACTTCTTTTCTGATCAGTATACGATCCAGAACCAGACAAACCATCACGGCAAATACCGGCATTAAAATGAAGGTATGTCGGAAAAACGGCTTATACAGCCCGTTAAACCAGGTAGTGATGTTGGCAATTACCACACTGGATACACACAAAATCACACACAGGTATTGCATCGTCTTGCTTCGTCTGCTTACCTGCTGTCTGCGGATGCATACCAGATACTGAAGCAGTAATATAATAAACAAAGTAGAAAAGAACAAATTCGGATCTTCGTAAAAGTTCTTCATTCCCACATAAGTCTCATTACCATTTCCCTGTATACAACTGGAAAACAGACGGTAAATAATCGTCTTATTGATCGCCATCGGCCAGAGCTGTGGCTTAAACAATCTCTGTAATAATGGTACCTGGGATACCATTCTCTCACTGGATCCCACCTGTGCTGCTGCAGAGGGGAAAAATCTCCATGCAGACATCAATACCCCCAGCACCATGGTTCCCGCTGCCAGCAAGAATGCTCTGCCACGATCTTTTATGGTGTCTTTTTCCTGCATCAGGATCCGTACACATACATAGGCACCGCCTCCGAACATACACATATATCCCTGATAAAAGCTGCTGAGCATAGCGATGCAGCATACCAGGCAGAGTCCCACGCTGAACTTCTTCTTACGTACTACACGCTCTGCAAAAATAAGTACTGCCGGAAAATATACCACGGAGCTTCCCAGTGCATAATGCTGTCCCCATACCATCATATAACTGTTAAATGCATAAATCACTGTGGCAATCAGTTTGGATCTTTCACTGAAATCAAACTCAGACAGATACCAGTAACAAAGTGTGGCTGCCACAAAAATACGGAAGATCTCCATCCAGACCATGTACCAGGTAATGTGTTCCGGTCCGAAAATGACTCCCAGAATGTAAATCGGAATCAGAAACGGCTCCGTCAGATGATGCCCCATGGTATTCATACCAAATCCGTTACGGAAATCCCATGCTGAGAAATTCCCGTCCCGGATACTGTTCACAATACCGTTATACCACATAATATACTGGTCTTTTCCGTCTGTACCCACATCATAAAATGCGATGGTATAATCTCCTATGGTATACATATGGAAAATATAAAGACATCCCAGTCCTATCAGAAACCAGCTCATCAATATGGTATTCCGGTCTCTTCCTTCACTCTTCATCTGATACTTTGCTGTCATGCTGCTCCTCCGGTTATGCTATCGTTTCAGGGAAAAATCTGACTTTTCCAGTGTCAGGTTCGGATTATAGAACCGATCCCCCTTATTCAGTTCCTTTTCCCATGTCCGGCAGAAAAGATCTGCCTCCCTTTTTACCCGCTCCGCTTTCTGTGCGGTCATCTCAAACCCTCTTGTCTGCGATTCATAATGATACAGTTCTGCCTTCGGGTCATACAGAACCATGTAGCCCTGCTTTTGCAGTTTCATACAAAAATCAATGTCATTATAAGCCACACCCAGTTCTTCTGTAAATCCCCCGATTTGCCAAAATGCTTCCCGGCTTACCAGCATGCAGGCTGCCGTAACTGCAGACATCTGTCGGATCATACGGGCATATCGCTGGCACGCATAGTCACATTCCGCCATACCTTCAAAGGCATGACCTGCCACACCGCCATATCCCAGTACTACACCTGCATGCTGGATCGTACCATCTCCATAGATCAGACGGCATCCAACAGCTCCGGCAGCGGTCGTACAAATACATTGAACCAGTTCTTTTATGGCTCCCACTTTTTTTATCTTTGTGTCATTATTCAGAAACAGCAGGTAGTCTCCTTTTGCTTCCATGGCAGCATCGTTGTTAATTCTGGAATAATTAAACATCCCTTTCCAGGTTATAAGACGAATTCTTCTGTCTTTTTCCATCAGCCGTTCATACTCCCGGAATGTCTCTGGCTGTGTACTGTTATTTTCCACAATCAGGATCTCCAGATGTTCATAACCACCAGACTTCAGGACACTGTCAATGCAGCAGATCAGGTCATCCATATGATCTTTATTGGGAATAATGACAGACACCAGCGGCTCTGTTCTGACCATTTCTTTTTCTGTCTGGATCCAGACCGGACTTTCCAGTTCCTGATCCATTTTTTCGGAAATATGATACAACAGTTCCGGTACATGACAGATCTGTTCTGCTTTCGCAGCCAGTTTTCTCCACACTTCTTCCTGTTCTTCCTGCTTCAGGTCTTTTACAAGCTCTGTATCTGCCAAAAGCACCGGTCCCAGATAATTCATCTGGCTTTGAAGTACCGGATCATAATCTGGTTTACAAAAAGGATCTTTCAGATGACCGTTTTTTTCCAGTATATCATGATCGGTATACAGAAGGCTCTTCTTCTGCTTTTCTGATGCCACAGTCACCAGCCGATATACCGCTTCCGGTCTTAAGACAGCCCCCGCCTGAATCAGCAGTATATACTCACATTTCTGAATATCTTGTGCATTCCACGTATCCTGTGTATACACAGAGATCTCTCCAAATGTCTGCTGCATCAGACTCTCCCGGCTTTGCTGTTCTTCCTGTGCAGTCCCATAAAGCAATACTGCACTTACCGGCACCCTTTTCCACAACTCTGCAGCCCTTTGTCGTTCCAGTTCTCTCCGGTCAGCACTATGAGATTTTAGCCACTTTTCATAATCTACAGGCCTGGACAATGCAGCCTTTCTTCCTGCACGAATCAATGTCTGACGGATTCCGTTCCGCTTCAGATAGGCAACTCCTTTATCCAGTTTTTTTTTCAGCTCTGACATGATTCTGCCGCTATTCCTTTCCTTTCTTTTCTGTCTCTGGCGGAATCCGGAAGGTACAGTTCCATGTGGTTCTGGAAAGATTCACATTGTAATATGGATCTCCCTTTTTCAACACCTCTCCCCATCTATTTCGAAAATAAGACACTTCCCGGTTATACCGTTCCAGTTTCTCCGGAGTATCTTCCAGACCCCTTGACTTGGATTCATAATGATATAATTCTGCTTCCGGATTGTATACTACCTGTTTGCCAATCTTCTGGACTTTCATACAAAAGTCCACATCATTTAAGGCAACCCGGAGAATCTCTTCAAAACCTGCAACTTTTTCAAAACACTCTCTTGACACCATCATGCAGGCTGCTGTAACGGCACTTAAGTTCTGCATGGTACATGCCCGTCCCATATAGCCACTGATATCTCCCGGTTCTTTTACAAAGAGATGTCCGGCAATATTGCTCAATCCCAGGATCACTCCCGCATGCTGAATGGTTCCATCTGGATAATAAAGCTTCGATCCTACCACGCCCACATCCGGCTGCTGGCACACAGAGAGCATCTCTTCCATCCAGTCTTCCGTCAGGATCTCGGTATCATTATTTAAAAAGATAAGATATTCTCCTTCTGACTGTTTTGCCGCAAAATTGTTAATGGCAGAATAATTGAATTCTTTTTCCCATGTGAGAAGTCGTACCTTCGAATACCGTTCCTGCATTTTTTTATAATAAACAAACGTATCCGCACGTTTGCTGTTGTTCTCTACCACCAGCACTTCATAATTGGAATACGTGCTTTTCTTCGCTATGGATCTCAGACACTGGTCCAGATCTCCGATATGATCCTGGTTCGGAATAATAACCGATATCTTTGGACTCCCCTGTACCTGCCATTTCACCCGGTATCTCAGAGGATAGTTGGCCCAGGTCACCTGCGCCGGAATCTGCTTCTTCGCATAGTAATCCTGCAGTACCTGTTTTCCTTCTTCCCATTCCCGTACCAGTTCCTGTCTCTGTGCAAGATTTCTTTCCATCGGACAGTTCTGATGATAGAGAAGCCTGCTCATATGTGCCATACTTCCTGCCAGTTCCCGGCACCTGAGAATCAGGTCATACACAGATGCTCTTCCATATTCCGGATGAATTCCTCCGGCTCTTTCTGCCAGTTCTTTTTTTATCCAGATACTGTTCCCAATATAATTTCCACTCTGTAAGGTATACGGACTGTCATCCGGCTTGAACTGCGGATCAAAATATTCCTTTTTCTGTGGATCCCATTTATCAGAATCTGAATACAACATCTGTGTATCCGGATACTGGTTCAGATATTTTACCATCTCATACATTGCTCCCGGCTCCAGGGTATCGCCTGCTTCCATCAGCAGCACATAGTCCCCGGACATTCCAGAGAGATTCTGTGCTTCTCTGCCAGTCAGCAGTTTCCACTTCTTCCATGTCTGCTTTTCCAGACTTTCCCTGGTATATTCTGCCAGTCTTTCATTTCCTTCACCGATATGCATCAGCACGGCAATCTCCGGCTGACGGACAAAGGTTACTTTTTCCTGCTGCACACGCTCTTCTTCTGTAAACCGGTGTGCCATACGCCAGGTGTCAAAACGCTGATTTTCCACGCGATACGCTTTGCCTTCTCCGAACAGCCCCATCTCATGAGGTGCAATGTACGAGATCACATCTCTGGCGCCACGCAGATCCATTAGCTTCTTTCCGATCCTGCTCTGCTTGATACGCAGTTTTTCCACCGGAATCAGAAAATGCACTTCACTGATACCGTCTTTTGCCAGCAATGTAAACTTTCTGTTTTTCTGCGCCTGTTCCGGTAACCGGAACTCCAGACGAAAACCTGCCTTACTGCTCTTTCCGCTTAACTTAAACCGCTCTGCCACATCTCTTCGGTAAAGATAATCCGTTTTTACCAGATCCAGTTTCCGGTTCTGCTCATCCAGAAGAGCGAAATGCACCTGTTTATCCGCCTTGCTCACCGCCCATCCATTCACATGAATGCCTGTCATTGCAATCTCAAAGGTATCTACAAAAACTTCGATTCCATGATTTGCCTCTGCATTGGCACGGGCAATCTCCTGACGGTGTGCTTCCTCTGCCTGGAAGTTCACGCATCCCGGGGAAATCTCCTCATATAGATAGCGGAGCGGTATATGTTCTCCTGTGATATACTTTTGGAAGGACTGTTCCATACAGGTATACTGAGCAATCTCCTGTTCGGTCAGCCCCGCCTTTTTATAAAGCAGTTCCTTGTACAGAGCACTTCTCTCTACATTCCCATAAAGATAATTCTGAATAATACGGAACACTACATAATTCACCGGAATCGGAAAATCAAAGGTCCATTCATAATCCATATGAATCCATCCGTCTCCGGTGCAGATTACATTGCCCGTCACCATATCAATATCTGTCACTTTGGCGCATGTAAGGTCTTCCGGAAGCAATACCTCCCCAAATACTTTCTCAAATTCTTCCGTCACAACGAATTGTTCACAGCTCCCGGATTTCTTAATTACTTCTATATACTTCATCAGAAGTGCAATTGCTTCTTCTGTCTGTCCTTCCAGCAGGAAATGATCCATCTGTTCTTCCAGCGTCTGTCCTGTAAGGAAATCAATCGCTATCCCCACTTCTGTCCTCCGACATCGGTTCATAGTCATGCCACTGCCCTTATATGCATCATTCAGTGCTTCCATCCAGTGTTCCAGACGGTCAATATGATCCTTTCCCTCCGGATAGCACGCCACCTTTCTGGCATAACGTCTGCCTGCACCATCCATCTGTATATCGGTACGGATGGCAAACTTCGCGGCACGCTCGTTGGAATACTTGGAAAAAATAGTACGCTTCACATCTGTATCTGCGTTTTTTTTCTCCCGTATCACAACCAGATAGGAATTGGAAAATACCGGAAACAGCCCATCCTCAATAATCTGGTCAAAGGCTTTGGACTCATCAAACATCAGATAGCGTTCCCGATCAAAATTGCGCAGATTATCCCATAGTTCTCCTACTTTGGGCAGATGTGCATCGGAATAAATCGTCATCGGAAGTCGATAATCCGGATAAGGATAATAAAACTGCATCTCTTCCAATCCTGCTGACCGGATGATCTTTTCCAGTTCCGGTCTGGAGAATGTCCGTTTCTGCGCATCTTCACGGTAACCTTCCATTCCTCCAAAGTATTTCCCGGAATACTCTTCCCTGCATCCTGCAAAGTAACGCAGTCCCAGACGATTCTGTGATGCAATCACGATGCTTCCGCCCGGCGCCAGAAGTTCTTTTGCGCTCATCAAAAGATCCCGGTAAGGCGCAGTACCGTCCATCAGCATTCTTCCAGCTTCAAAAGCACCTATCATAAAAATCCAGTCATACTTTTCTTCCAGCTGAGGCACCACATCCCTGTATGCTCCATTATAGATCTCTATATTTTCCCGTTCCCGGTTACGCAGCGCATTAACCCGGCACTTCTGCGTCGAAGGCTCAATGCAGGTTACCGCTCCGGCCTTTTCCGCCAGAATCCCGGTCAGCGAACCTTCCTGTGATCCAATCTCCAGTACCCGGTCTTTTTTCTCAACAGGAAGCCACTCTACTGCGTTCCATCGAATATGGGAAAGTGAAAACAAAACAGCCCAGTTTTTCTCCTGGGCAATTTTGTGATTATATTCAGTTTCAGGGAAATCTGTCACGATCTCCTCCAGCTTCTTTTCTGCTTCTGTGATGTCGTAATCGTCCTTTACCGCATACGCATCCTCAATTACTACTCTTCCAATCTCAGTCTTCATGCTCTCAGTCTCCGCAATTCTGTACTGTTATCTGTGAATCCATATCATAAAATCCCACAGTATTCTTGTCAGATACTACCGATATACTGCATACATCATACAGGCGGTGATATACATTAAAATCTCCGTTCTCGTATCCGGTGCAGCTAATGGACAGCAGATATTCCCCGCCCTGCAGATTCATGATCTGGGTAAAACTGATAATCTGGCTGTCTCCTTTTTTCTTTGGCTCAATGGTAACTCTCTCATACATGGTGTTGGTTCCGGTGATCTCTGTGCCTTTCAGGTCCTTGATCGTAAAGGTATAGATCGGTGCATTCACATCTTCATGGAAAACAACCTTGTACTTAATCGTGAAAGTACTCATTTTCTCAATGGTATTTCCAGGTACTCCATTCTCATCTTCAATGGTAAAATCTACGATCTGTGCCTGTGATCCGCCATACTCCAGCACATTGGGATTCTGGCTGAAAGGTCGGTCAAAGACACCTTCTTTTTCTACTTTGGCAGCCTTATTTTTGTCACCATCCATCTGTACCAGAACCTTTTTGTACAGGTTAATCATCTCCTTCGGTTTTCCTTCATTCAGAAGAACTCCCTTATTCAAAAGAATGACTCTGTCACAGTAACGACTGATGCTCCCAAGATCATGGCTGACAAAGACAATGGTCTTTCCCATCTTCTTAAACTCTTCAAACTTTCGGTAACACTTTGACTGAAAGAACACATCTCCCACTGAAAGTGCCTCATCCACAATCAGAATCTCCGGATCAATATTAATAGCCACTGCAAACGCAAGACGTACGAACATACCACTGGAATACGTCTTTACCGGCTGGTATACAAAGTCCCCGATATCTGCAAACTGCAGAATATCATCCAGCTTCTGATCGATCTCTTCTCTGGAAAATCCAATCATAGTTCCATTCAGATAGATATTCTCCAGTCCGGTATACTCCATGTTGAATCCAGCTCCCAGTTCCAGGAGAGCTGAGATTCTTCCATCTACCTTTACTTCTCCCTCTGTGGGATTCACTACACCGGTAATGATCTTCAGTACGGTAGACTTACCAGAACCGTTGGTTCCGATAATGCCTACGCATTCCCCTTTCTGAATCTGGAAATTCACATCCCGAAGTGCATAATGTTCCCGCACATTGACTTTCTTTCCCAGTGCTTCCTTCAGACGGTCGGAAGGTTTGTCATATAACTTGTATCGTTTGCTCAGGTGTTCCACCGAAATGGCCACATCATTCATATCTTTTCTACCTCTACAGTACATCTGCAAAATGTACTTTTAATTTTTTAAATAATCTTGTTCCGAACAGGAACAGTACTACTGTCACTGCCCAGAAGTAAATGGTCTGTCCCGGATGCTCCCAGAACCACTGTTTGTCCACCAGGGCATTCCGGTAACCGGATACAATGTAATACATGGGATTCAGCTTCAGGATTCTTGCAACTAATGCATTCTCTGAGATCCCCATATCCACAAAATCCCACATAATCGGGGTCATCCATACTCCGATCTGGAGCAGAATGGTAATCAAATGGGTCAGATCCCTGAAAAATACAACCACAGCACTGGTAATATAGGTCATGGACAGAACCAGCGCAAAAGCACAGATGCTGTAGTACAGAAGCTGTATTGCATAAATATCCGGGAATTTTCCATAGCAGCAAAACAGTACTAATGTAAATGCCACAAAAAATACATGTACAAATACTGCTGAAATCACCTTAATTAACGGCAGGATACTGATCTTAAATACAACCTTCTTTACCAGGTAACTGTATTCAATCAGTGCATTGGTTCCCTGCACCAGCGCATCCTGAAAAAAGAACCACGGCACCAGCCCACACACCAGCCATAGTACAAACGGTACGGCTTTCGGTGCTCCCTGACGTACTACCCCAAAGACAAACCAGTAAACCAGTACAGTAACCACCGGCTGTATAAATGCCCAGATGATTCCCAGATAAGATCCGGCATATTTAGTTTTAAAATCATTCTTCGCCAGTGTCCAGATCAGTTTCCGGTTCTGATACAGTTCCGATGGAATCATAAATAACTGCTTCATAGATTCACCCCTGAATTTCCTTCAGGTAACGGATCAGGGCGTCCTGCCAGGTCGGAAGCGGTGTGAATCCGTTCTTTACCAGCTTGCTCTTATCCAGTCTGCTGTTAAACGGACGTGCTGCCTTAGACATTCCATATTCTTCTGTAGTTACCGGAATTACTTTTGTATCATAACCTGCCTGTCTGTAGATCTCGCAGGTAAAATCATACCAGGAAATATATCCTCCCTCGTTAGTTGCATGATAATAACCGTATTTGTCTGTCTCGATCATATCGACCAGGAGTCTTGCCAGGTCATATGTGTAAGTAGGTGTACCGATCTGATCCTTTACCACTCTCACGGTATCATGAGTCTTTCCCACATTCAGCATGGTCTTAATAAAGTTCTTGCCATTCACACCGAATACCCACGCAATACGTACGATAAAATACTTGTCCAGATTACCGCTGACTGCCAATTCGCCTTCCAGCTTGGTCTGTCCGTATACATTCATTGGTTTGTAATCCTTGCAGTCCGGATCCCACGGGGTCTCTCCCTGTCCATCAAAGACATAGTCTGTGCTGATATATACCATCTTACAGTCCAGCTTCCTGCAGACCAAAGCAATATTTTCTGTTCCGCCTGCATTGACCGCACGTACCTTTGCTACTTTATCATCATCTTCTGCCATATCTACAGCAGTCCATGCTGCACAGTGTACCACTACATCCGGCTGAATCTCTTCCAGAATCTTCTCTACAGCTGCCTTATCTGTAATATCCAGAGATACATAAGCCATCTTCGTCACTGCACTGCCATCCTGAATTCCGGCATATTCAGCAGCCACATCACTTCCAATACCTTCATAGCCTCTTTTTTTCAGTTCATTCATCACATCATGTCCCAGCTGTCCTGCCACACCTGTCACAAATATCTTCATTTTTCTCTCGCCTTTCCAGTTATTTTCTTATTTTTATATTTCACTGTCTATCTTTCTGGAGATGAGATAACGCGGTCTTCCCTTTACCTCCTCATAGATCTTGGAAATATAATATCCAATAATTCCAAGGCTGATCATCAGAATACTTCCGATCAGTAACAGCAATAAAATCACAGTAGTAAATCCCTCTACTGCATTACCTGTAAAGTAATGTATCAGTGTCTGTATTCCCAGAATCACTGCCAGAAAAAACACAAACACGCCTGCTCCTGTTACAAACTGCATCGGTGCGGATGAAAAGGATACGATATTGGTAATTGCATAACGAATCAGTGATTTGGTGGACCATTTGGATTCGCCTTCTTCTCTTTCTCTCACATCGAATTCCACAGAAGTTGTCTTATATCCAATCCACGCAGACAGTGCGCGGAAAAATGCATTACGCTCCGGCATATCCAGAAGTGCATCTACTGCCTTACGGTCCAGCAGCTTAAAGTCAGATGCTCTGGACATGTCAATCCCTACTGCTTTGGAAATCAGTTTATAGAACATTCCCGCACTTGCCTTATGCGCCAGGCTCTCTTTTCCACGGCTGTGTTTCACACCTTCCACCACTTCATATCCCTGTTCCCACAAGCGGTACATCTCTACTAACGTTTCAGGTGGATGCTGCAGATCACAGTCCATCACTACGCAGCAGTCTCCTTTTGTATTTGCCAGTCCTGCCAACATTGCAGATTCTTTTCCAAAGTTCCTGGAAAAATGTACTCCGGCAATATGCGGATCTTTTTGGGCTGTCCGCTCAATCTCTGACCAGGTGCCGTCCTTGGATCCGTCATCTACAAACACAATTTCATATGGTATCTTCTGTTCTTCCAGAATCTGTCCTATCACAATTCCTGCTTTTTCGATCATCTTCTCCTCATTGTATGCCGGAAGAACCACAGACAAAAGCTTCATTTTTTCATAATCTCCTTTCTGGTTTACTCATGTCTCCCCATAACAAGATCCAGAATTCTCTCTGTGGCGTGTCCATCGCAGGAACGCATAAATTTGTATTTGAAATTGATCACCTGCTGACGGTCAAATCTGGTATCCAAATGCTGTATGTAATCCAGCATTTCCTCATTCTCCGTGCAGATCGGACCAGGTGTCATCTCATCATAATTATAATAGAATCCTCTCCAGTCATCATACTCCGCCTTGTCATAAGCAAAGAAAATCATTGGCCGTTCAAACAGCGAATACTCAAATACCAGAGATGAATAATCAGAAATACAAATGTCAGACACACATAACAGATCATCAATTGCCATACTGTCTGTCACATCCATGGCAAACTCTCTGCAGTCTTCCGGTACTTCCGGACGCACTCGTACCAGTGGATGCTGCTTGATCAGCAGAACATATTCCTCCCCCAGTGCTTCTTTAAACATGCGGATATCCAGTTTGTCCGGTGCCTGTCCGTGTGCCACCCTTCCCCTGAAGGTCGGTGCATAAAGGATCACTTTCTTTCCCTGACTCTGTGGCATCTGTCTGTGCAGTTTTTCAAATGCATTTGCAATAAACTTTTCATCAAAAAATACATCTGTCCGGCTGATTCCAGTCGCTTTCAGGATTTCAGGGCGGTCAGAAAGATTCATGGCTTCTTCATAGGCCCATGCCACTTCCGGACTGCTTAAGGTTACATAGGTATAGTTTTTGTAAAACGGATATTTGAGCTGCTGCTCTCTGTTCAGTCCGAAAATCAGATCTGCAGTACTGAAACCAAACTTCTTAAATGCGCCGCATCCGTGCCATGTCTGTGTCACAATGGTCTCCGGACGCATTGGCACACAGCTTAATACATTGGATGCCTCATCTGCAAAAATGTATTTTGCAGTGGCAATATCCTTTACAAATTCCACGCAGTTCCTGTCATACTGTTTCCTGCTGACAAAGGTCAGTCTCAGAAAATGTGTATGGACATCAAAGGTATTCATTGCTGTCACTGCCTTGTACAAAGTCTGAAAGCTGTTCGTCAGCTCTGCCAGTCTCACCTCAAAAAACACTATTTTTTTCTCATCCACCGGCTTTCTGGCATACTTTCTGTATATTCCCGGCAATTTAATCTTCAGCATATAATAGCGGTGCCACTTTCCTGCCAGTGAACGCATTTGCTTCAGAGGTGGTTTCTTTTTTGCGAATCTCCATGCTCGAATCAGAGGCGTTTTTCTTATAAAATCTTTCAAAGTTCCCATTCTAATTTCTCCTTACTCTCTGATCTGTCTATCCATTCCAGATCATAACGGTCTTGCCGATCAGCTTATGAATGTCTGTCTCAAAAGCCTGCGTCATATCTTTGATGGAACGCACTTCGAACGTAGTTCCAACGATATTTTCCAGGTATTCCGGTACATCCGGGTTCTGTCTGTATAGTTCCATCAGACCTTCAAAATCTGCCCTGCCGCTTCTGCTGCTTCCAAAAATATGGAGTCCTTTTTCCAATACCATTCTTGTATTGATCGGTGCCAGATCCTCAGTCACTCCGAGAATGCTGATGGTTCCTTCAGGCTGAATATAATCAATGATCTGATTAATGGCTGCCGGTGAACCATTGCCTCCCACACACTCAAATGCATGATCGATCTGCATGTCTTGTGGAATTTCAGAAATCAGGTACGTCTCATCTGCAAAAGAAAAATCACTGAGCTTATTGGCATTCACTCCGAAAATGCAAACTTTTGTCTCAGGAAGCATTTTCTTCAGAAGAAGGGACGTAATATATCCAAGATTACCATCTCCCCACACCCCGATAGTACGACGTCTCTCATGGGAAAATCTCTGAAATCTGCTGATCGCGTGATAACTTACCGATACAATCTCTGTAAACGCCGCTACAATCTTGTCAATGCCTTCCGGCAGTCTTACCAGACGATCCGGCAGGAGTGCTACATATTCCTGCATAAATCCATCCTTACTGCTGCCACAAAACTTCGTACTGCGAAGATAATTTTCTGCAATAATCTCATCTTTTTCCATCGGATGATTCGGTATCATAACAACCTCTTCTCCGATCTGATAATTTCTTGTCGGGTCATATACCACTTTTCCAATGCCTTCGTGAATTAATGCCATGGGAAGCTTGGACCGCAGTACTGCCTCAGGACGGTTTCCCTGATAATATCTCTGATCTGCATGACAGATGGACAAATGTGTCGGACGTACCAGCACATGTTCCTGATCCAGAGGAATATCCTTGAATACAGCTTCAAACTGCCGTGGCGCTTTCAACTGGTAAACGGTATTCAGCATGATTTTTCCCCTCCCAGAATTGCTTCTGCCACACGCAGATCATGAGGATAAGTAATCTTGATATTGGATACCTCCCCCTGTACCAGATGAACCTTTTCTCCCTTTAACACCAGGATCTTGCAGGCATCCGTCAGAATCTTCTTTTCCTCTGGAGTCAGTGCCTCAAAGACACTTCTTAGCTTACACGCTTTAAAGCTTTGCGGCGTCTGTCCCTGATACATGCAGGAACGATCTGGAATGTTGCTGATCACCTCATGATCTGTACTTTCTACAATAGTGTCCGTTGCCGGAATCACGGTATCGCAGGCTCCGGTCTCTTTTGCGTAACGTATATTCTCTTCCAGAATCCGGTGTGTCACAAATGGCCGGACAGAATCATGCGTTACTATCACAGTCTCTTCATCCAGACCGTACTGTTTTTCAATGTGGCTGATCGCATTCATAATGGTGTCATTTCTGGTGGCACCACCTTCAATTACGTCAATTTTATCTTTTTCACTGATATATTTGCGGATTACATCTTTGGTATAATTCAGCCATGCCTTTGGTGAAAGCACAATGATCCGTTCAAACTGCGGCTGTACCACAAACTTCTCAATTGTATGAATAATAATTGGTTTTTTTCCGACTTCCATGAACTGCTTTGGCTTTTCCACATTTCCCATACGGCTGCCAATGCCGCCTGCCAGAACTACACCATATACATTTGTCTTTTCCATCTCTAATGCCTCCGTTCTGTTACCAGCTCAATCAGCCGGTCTGTTGCGTGCCCATCACAGGCACTCATAAATTTATTGCGAAATGCCCGGATCCTCTCTGGGTCAAATTCTTTTTCTGTCTCTCTGATATACTGTATCACTTCTCCTGTTGTACGCACCACAGGCCCCGGTGTCAGTTCTTCATAATCATAATAAAATCCCCGCCAGTCCCCATATTCTTCCAGATCATATGCAAAAAATACCAATGGACGCTCAAAAAGTGAATATTCAAAGATCAGCGAAGAATAATCGGAAATGCACAGATCACAGGTACATAACAGTTCCTCAATCTCCATAGACTCCGTCACATCCATCGCAAACTTCCTTGCTCCATCTGGGATCTCAGGTCTCTTGCGGATAACCGGATGGTGCTTAATGAGAAGCAAATACTGATCTCCCAGTTCTTCTGCCATCTCCTCCAGATCCAGTGCATCCGGTGCCACTGCCTCACTGACATTGCCACGGAATGTGGGTGCATACAGAAGGACTCTTTTTCCTTCTGCTTCAGGGATCATATCCAGGAGCTTTTGTCTGGCCTTTTTCAGGAATTCCTCCTGAAAAAATACATCTGTTCTGCTGATTCCAATCGGCTGTATCTGTCCGGACCCCGGCTTCAGGCTCATAGCCTCTTCATATGCCCATGCCACTTCCGGACTGGATACCGTCACATAGTCCAGATTCTTATAATAGGGATACTTCTCATAGTCCCGTCTGCTTCCTCCGAAAATCAGTTCTGCCGTACTCATTCCAAACTTCTTAAAGGCACCGCATCCATGCCATAGCTGAGTAATCACAGTCTCCCATCTCGGATGAATACAGCTCACTACTCTGCTGGCATCACACAGGAACACATATTCCGCATCTGCCATATCTTCCAGACACTTCATTGCCAGACGGATAAAAGTCCCTTTATCCACAAAGGACTCTCGAAGACAGTGAATATGAAGTTCCCATCCTCCTTCTGCCTCCAGCCTGTCATACAATACCTGCAGACTGTCTGACAATGTAGGAAGCTGCGATTCCAGAAAAATAGCTTTCTTTTCTTTTAATGGCTTCTTGCTGTTTCTCTTATACTGCCACGGAAACAGTACTTTTAATGTCATATACCGATAGGCTTCTCGAATCAAACTACTCATTCTTCACACACCCCGGCAATCTTTTCCCTAATGTATTCACAGGCTTCTCCCGTCTCCATACATCCCATCATTCGGTGATGTTCTTCAATTCTCCTACGGTTATTCTCAGGATCATAATTCTCTATCAGATGCCACAGTTCTTCCTGTGATTTTGCCATTCTGAATGGCCACTGATGAATATCCACATAAAAACCGGTCTTTTCCAGATATTCATCCAGATCCGGTGTATACAGGAAACAAGGCCTGTACAGGAAGGAATAATCCCAGATATTCGAAGAATAATCCGTAATCATCATGTCTGCTGCTGCCAGAAGTTCCTGCATATCCGGATATGCAGAAGCATTTTTTATCTTCTGTCCTGTTACATGAAGCTTCATGCCTTCTTCCTGATAGCGGTGCGCCCGGTATAAAAATACCCACTTTTCTCCCCTCTGTTCCAACATGCGAATCAGCCAGTCTGCATCCAGTACCACATCCGTACTGCTGTAACGGTAAGTCGGTGCATATAATACAATCTTCGTTTCTTCATCCAGATCGTAAAACTTACGCACTGCCTCCACTGCCGCCGTCAGTTCACCCTTTACCAGAAAATCATTCCTTGGCATGCCGACTTCCATCACTTCTCCATCATAACAGAAAGAACCACGAATCAGTTCCTTCGTGGCAACTTTACATGTGGATATGAATAAATCTATATTGTCTGCACAAAACTTTGCACGGTGACGGGTAGCCCAGTTTGCTCCAGGCTTACTGTTCTCTATCTTCTTATATGCGCCGCCTCCATGCCAGGTATTGATAAAATACTGCTCTTTACGGAATGGGAACCACGGTGCATAAGATCCATTAGATACAATTACTTTTGCGGTCAGCAGCCATCCAAAAGAATCCCAGGTAAAATGCTTAACAAAACGTATCCCCTTTTTTTCAAGGAAACGGTACTTCTCCGGATCACTGACTGCCCAGATGATCTCATATTTCCCCGGATCATTCTTCATCAGATACTCGCAGAGATACATGGGATTTCCTGAATACTCCCAGGAAGTTCCTCCTGTCAGACCTGTGAATACAATACGGTTCTTCTTTATCTTTTTTAAATGAAACGGGAACAGCACAATTCTCATCAGTTCTGAAAATAATGCCTTTCCATAAGTCTTCATGAACTGCCCTCCTAACGAGCTCTCAAATACTTCCAGACCCCATGGACTGCATAACTGCAAAAATACCATGTGGATCTTAATAATCCAAATCCACTGTAACGGTACACTCTGTACGTCATCTTTGCTGATTTCAGCTTATTACCAGACTTCCCGCTGGAACTTAACCTATATTTTAGCAGAGGTTCATTCACTCCGCAAGCCCTTTGGTATTTTCCAAGGATCTGCAGCCACAGGATGTAATCTTCGTGACTGTCCTCATGTTCCATCCGGTATTGCTTTATCACTTCACTTTTCACCACAACCGATGAACAGTTAATACTGTTATGATGCAGAAGCTGTCGATAGGTAATGGTCTCGCTGACCGGAATGACTCTTCCTGTCAGATTCCCTTCCGGTGTCATCAGTTCTCTTGCAGTACAGGAAAGTACTGCATTCTCTTCTTCCATTCTGTGTATCTGTTTCACCAGTTTTTCTTCTGCCCACCAGTCATCTGCATCCAGAAATGCCACATATTTTCCTCTTGCCATGGCAATTCCTTTATTTCTGCTCTCTGCGGCTCCAAGATTCTTTTCGTTTTTTACATAAAGAATCACAGGGTTGTCCGTATAGGATTCCATGACCTGATCCAGTTCATCCGGTGAGCAGTCATTGATCACGATCAGTTCCAGTTCCACCTTCTGTTTTAATACTGAATCAATTGCCCTGGTTATCGTCCCGGCACATCCGTATGCCGGCATAATAACCGATACCATTGGGTCTGTCATAAAAAATCCCTCCGTCACCCTGTGACTTTTCTGATCACTGCCTTTCCTGTTATTCACGTTCCGGTCAGTCCTCTGTCTTTTCTTCTTTTTCCTTATTCTCTTCCGTCGTTGCTGCAGTTACCTGCCAGCTTTCCACTCCTTCTGTATTCTCCTTCTGAAACAGAATCTTAAAAGTCAGCATCAGCAGCTTGATATCCAGTACAAAACTGTACGTTTCAATATAAGTCAGATCCAGCTTTAACTTATCATATGGCGTGGTATTGTATTTGCCATATACCTGTGCATAACCGGTCAGTCCTGCTTTTACTTTGAGACGGTAATTGAATTCCGGGATCTCTTCCAGATACTGTCTGGCAATCTCCGGCCGTTCCGGTCTCGGTCCCACCAGAGACATATCTCCCTTTAGAATATTAAAAATCTGTGGAAGTTCATCAAAGTGTATCTGACGCAGCACTCTTCCCACCGGAGTAATCCGGTCGTCGTCCTTCATGGCAAGACGTGCTCCTTTCTTTTCCGACTGCACTTTCATGCTTCGAAACTTCAGTATCTTGAAAATTTTTCCATCCTGTGTCAGTCTCTCCTGCTTATAAAACACCGGGCCGCCATCATACATCTTAATCAGAATCGCAATTACCAGCATAAACGGTGATGCAATCACCAGTCCCAGCAAAGAAAATACGATGTCCATGGCACGCTTGACAAATGCCTGTTCTGCCGTAAGTCCTCTGTTTCTGGAAAGCATCAGCGTTGTATCAAACAGATGAATATCATCTGCATTTCTCAGAAGAATATCTGAGATCTTCGGAATACTATAACACCGGATATTTTTTTCGAAACAATACTTCAGGAACAGGTTTCTTTCATGCGACGGGATATCCCCCAGAATAATCGCCGGATATTCATCAATCTTAGCCTTAATCTTCTTTTCTCCACAGGAGAGATGTATCATTTCCCGGATATTATACTTGTCTTCCCTGGTGGAGATCTTATGAATCAGGTCTTTTGGGTTATGCTCCCCATAGATTAGCAGCATATCCCTTGGCGGATAGATCTTCACATATATCATCCGCATCAGAATTACCCACAGAATCATAATCACCAGGTCAATTCCTGTCATATACACCAATGGTAAAATATGTGTGGAAAACTTCCATCGTCCAATCAGACTCAGCTGCAGATATGTGATCATATTTACACAGATCACCGACAGGATCTGAGAATACAGCACCTCAAAAACTCTCAGATATCCTACCTTGAATCCACCATAAATCCGATAAAACAGAAAAATCATCAATGCATACTGGCCAATTACCACAAAGTTTCCTTTTCTCCAGAATGTCTTTCCGATAATTGCCTCATCTGCGTAGTGATTGTACCATATATAAGCAAAAATCGCCGTCTCCAGTGCTACGAGCAATGTCGAAGCCAGAAACATTATCAGGCGCTTATACTGTTCTCTCTTTTTCATGCTTCCTACCTTCTGTAAAAGTTTTCGTATCTGTTCTGAACAGTTACCGTTTTTCAAAACATTCTACAACATTTTCTGACAAAATACAACCTCCGCTTTATTCCACCCAGTCCATATCCTTAAAAATAATATAACTTCCCACTCTGCCGATCACCTCAAAGTGATATGTCTGCATGTTCTCCACACGGCTCGCCCCGTCCGGAAGCACAATATAATTGCAGTTTATTCTGCGGCATTTTGCAATCAGCGTTTCGTAATCCAACACCTCATTCTTCAGCGCTTTTACGATATAATTACCGCCTTTTCCAGGCATCCAGTAATCCCCTTTTCTACCATATACCTGATGAATGCCTGCATCATAAACACGAATATAAGGTACCATATCTTCCGGTGCTGCCAGAAGTACCCATTCATCCTCGCTTCCCCTGTTCGCATTGATAATATTACAGATTGCTACCGGAGATTCTGGTATTTTTTCCCAGTTCGTCCGCTTCTCATACGGACACCCATCCAGATAGATAAATTGTCCCAGCATTACCAGAACCGTAAAAAATCCGGCAATGGATACTGCTCTCTGCCACTTTTTCTTCATCCGGCACCAGATCTTAACCGCAGCATAAGCAATGATAATCGGCAGTGGCATCATCCAGAGCATTCTCCAGTAGACCAGCTCTCCCACTGCTCTTGTAATTACCCAGGAAGTCACCGGACAAAAATAAACGAGTGTAAAAATCAGGCTGTAACCGATAAACAGTCTCCGGTGATATTTTTCCTTCTTACTTATAAGAATGTAGATAAGTGCAAGGAACATCAGTATAAAATGAAGTCCTTCGTCATTAAAATCTCTCAGCCAGCTTACTGACATGTTTAATTGATTCATCATCAGATCTGTCATTGCTTTTCCTTTGTCTTTTCCTCTACCATAATTTTAATGCCTTCAGTGCTACATACAGAATACCATACAGGATTCCCGGTACGCACCCTGCCGCCATCTTTGCCACATATCTTCCGTTTTTCTGAAACACACCAAAAAGCAGGGCAAAGATTCCCATCATAACCATCGGCAAAACAATTCCCATGGAGGAAACCAGGCAGCATGCAAACGCCGCCATCACCAGTATTACCGTGTTTCCCTTTTCCCATGGCTTCTGTGCCATACGGTAGCAATGATAAAACAGGAACGGAATCAGAACCGCCGCCAGCGTTGCCTTTCCCTGCCAGATACGTACCAGCAGTACAGATCCCTGATTTCTCATACAATAATAGGAAGTGACATGTACCATGGAAAGGAACACCAGAAACAGCCCGATCATTTTCTCCCGGCTTTCTTTTTTCTCTCCTGCCATACTTTTTTCTGAAAAAAGCAGTCTGCCCATAGATATATATACAAAATATGCCACGATCACCATCACCGGCGCCATAATTGTATGATCCAGTGTGGATGGGTGCACACCCAGACACTGACTGAAAAATGCCTGCAGCATTGAAAATGGTGACAGGCAGTACCTCAGATTAAATCCGGTTACTGCTCTTCCCGTATACGGCGAAAAACGATACATCGTGTCCGTCTCAATTGCCGTAGTTGCCACGGCCACATAATAAGCATCATCCAGATTCGTTACCATATACTGTACATAATAATATGCCTGCACCAGTACGGCTGCCACCGCTGCATATACAGTCCAGGCATGATGCGTCAGATTCCGAAATAACTCCCATATCATTCCGACAAACCATTTTCCGCCCTTCAGGAATCCCAGTATTGAAGTTATCATATATATTGCTGCCAAAATCCTGCAGAAAGTTGAAAAATGTATTTCCAGAAATATCATAGGAATGGCTATGATCTGACAGATGGCAAACATCAGCAAATATCCGGTTATGATGCATTCTGCCAGCCTGTCATCATGTCTCTTCCAGAATGAAAGCACCAGTGTTCCGGCAAGGCTGGGTACCACGCCAAACCAAAGTATAATTCCAATTATCATTTTCCACATATTTTATCCTCAGGACTTCTTTCGTTTTCATTTTTACAGAATTTCTTTTTTCTATTCTATCGTAAGCGCTCTTTTTTATCAAGTTAAACAACTGTTTTTCCCTTTCCATCTTGTGGAAGTTTCCGCCAGATGTTATACTTAAAGAAAACTAAATATCTATTTTCAAAAGGAGGAGTCTATGCAAATGAAAAACAAGCACAAGATCTTATCTGTTTTCCTGTTTCTCTGCCTGATTTTCTCAATGTCCGCTCTGGTATCGGCAAAATGGCAGACGACCAGCGATGGATCAAAATATTACACTGTAAACGGGAAAAAAGTTACTGGTCTGAAGACCATCAACCGCAAGAAATACCTGTTTAATGCTAAAGGAAATCTAGTCACCGACGGTGTTTATTCCTACAAAGGAAAATTATATGTCTGCCAGAAGGATGGTTCTATCCTTACTTCCTGGGGCAAATACAAAGGTAAGAATTATTATCCGTCTTCTACCGGTGCTCTGCGAACCGGACTGTGTAACTACAAGAACAGCCTTTACTACTTTAACACCAAGAATGGCGCCATGGTGAAAAAAGCCTGGCAGCGAGTTGGAAAGAAATATTATTATTTTTCTTCCACAGGTAAGGCATATCGGAACGGCATTAAAACGATCGGCAAGAAAAGCTATCTGTTTGGTCCAAAAGGCGTCCGTCAGAGCGGATTGAAAAAAATCAATAATCATATTTACCTGTTTTCTTCCAAAACCGGCGAAATGCAGCTGGGTACGGTAAAATACAAGGGACATTATTATTACTTCAGCCGCAATACAGGACGTGCCTACACGAACCAGTGGCGCTATATGAAATATAGCGACGGTAACCATTACTACTACGATTACCAGGGACACCGCCAGACCGGATGGCTGGTTCTCGGATCCAAAAAGTACTATCTGGATCCTGCCAAAGACGGTGCAAGGACCTACGGAACCAAGCGAATCAACGGCAAAACCTATAATTTTGGTACAAAAGGATATGTTTCCTACGCACCTTCTTCCAACAATATCGTTGTGAAGGTAAATCGTAAAGCATGTGTCGTTACTGTCTATGACAACAATATTCCAATCAAGGCAATGACCTGCTCCGTAGGAAGAAAAGGAAACGAAACGCCAACCGGTTCCTTTGTCGTTCAGGATCATCATGCCTGGTGGTATCTGGACGGTCCTTCCCTTGGACAGTACTGTAGTCATTTTCTTTCTGAGTATCTGTTCCATTCTGTACCAATGCATGGCTCACCGCTGAACCGTAACCCTTACAAGGTTTCATCCAGTGACTTTAATAAGCTGGGGCAGCCGGCATCAGGTGGATGCATCCGTCTCTGTATTGCAGATGCAAAATGGATCTATTACAATGTTCCTGTTGGTTCTACTGTCATCATCAGTGACCATGAAGCAACACCGCTTGGTAAACCTAAGATGGTAAAAATGCCTAAGAATACCGTTGGAGCTGATCCAACCGATGATTTCAAGAATCCTGCCGGATATGATGTAAACATCCGAAAATAAGCAAAAGAATGGGGATGAAACACAATTCGTTTCATCCCCACTTTTTCTGCCTTTTCACTGTTCTCCCAGTCCGCTCTCAATGAGCTTTCCCAGATTCTCCAAAGCTTCTTCCTCATCTTCTCCGTCACAGGTCAGTGTAATATCATCTTCACACTTCACACAGGCACTCAGGATATTTAATACACTCTTGGCATTCGTTGTCGTATTTCCAAATGTCAGTGTTATGGATGACTTGTACTTAATTGCCTCCGTGCACAACGCCGCGGATGGCTTCAGATGCAGCCCCGCCAGATTCTTAATAGTAAATGTTCTGCTCACCATATGCTAGTCCTCCGTATTTGCTTCTACTTCTGTCGTATTGTCCTGTTCTTCGATATTAACTACAATTGTCACTTCATTTACCAGCTCATATCCTTCCGGAAGTGTAATCTCCACCGGTAATGTATAACTTCCGTTTATCTCGCAGTTCTTCAGATCTATCTCTGCCGTGATTTCTTCCAGCGTCATATTAATTTCACCATTTTCATTTGAGTCAGTCGTTTTTACGCTGACCGAAATTGCATCTGCAGGTGAAAAAATCAGTTTTTTATCATCTGGAGTATTATGCATGATAATATCTGAAATCGGCATCTGAAAAGTCTTGCTTCCCACCTCGTCAATTCCCACATACACCGTAATTGCAGAAGAGATATCTGATTCCAGGCGCACATTGTCATACTGACTCAATGTATCATTCACATCTACTGTATAATTCTGTGACTTTGATAAGCCATCCACTGAAATATTATCATTCAGTGTCAGTGCCCCACCCAGCTCATTGATTCCTTCCTTCGATGCGACCAGATTAATCGTCTGAGGAGAAAGCGTTATAGATGATACCTTAAATCCCGCCATCACTTCACCTGATACATTTACTTTCAATGGAATATCATTGTATACCTTCCAGATCTCTGTACGTACTTCTGCTGAATTGTTCTGCAAGCTCACTCCGTCACTGTTCTTCAGTTCCAGATTGCTCATCTGACTATCCGTCAGCGTAGCACCGTTTTTATCCTCAATACGGATCGGATAAAAATTCGTGGAATCCGTATTCATATTGGTAATATCCACAGATATCGTCACTTTTCCGATGATATTGATCAATGACTGTGGTCCTGCAATCCGGATAGTATCTCCACTCACAATCGTGGTTTTTCCAAGTTCATAACCTTTATCTGTTTTTCCTGTGGTCACAACAGCCACTCCGAAATTCTGTTCCACCTTGTCTTCCATATTAATCTTCAGCGAAGATGGAATAATACGGATATCCTCCTGGTGAATCCGGGGATCCTCACAGGAAATCTCCAGTGGTACCGTTCCCAGTGCTTCATTATAATTCTCCATATCAGCTTTTACCGTAAAACTTCCGGAATTCAAAGCTGCACGTACCGTTTTTCTTGCAGTCACATACACATTAATTTTATCTACACCATCAACTACCGTAAATGTCTTATTCGCATTCGTCACAGTATCCTGATTCTTAATGGTGATCGGAACATTCTTGTAAACCTGCGTACTTTCCGGATCATTCGTATTCGTCACTACCAGCCAGATCAGACAGGAAACCAGAAGAGACAAAACTTTCAGACCCAGATTATTTGCCCACTTATGCTTCATCTGTCTCTTTTCCCTTCTTTCTTAAAATTCCTACGCCCGGAATTCCTTTCTTTGCAGCCGGAACTTTATTCTGTAATGCTACAAGACAGGCTCTCAATTCCTCTTTCTTCACGTTATGACGCAGTCTGCCACGCTGGGCAATGGACACTCTTCCTGTCTCTTCTGACACAATAATGGTCACAGAATCCGTCACTTCACTGATTCCCACCCCGGCTCTGTGCCTGGTTCCAAGGGCTTTGCTCAGGGACAGATTCTCAGACAGAGGCAGATAACAGGTTGCTGACCGTATCTTGTCTCCCTTAATAATAACCGCACCATCATGAAGCGGTGTATTATGTTCAAAAATATTTATCAAAAGCTGGCTGGTCACAATGGCATCCAGATCAATTCCGGTTCGTTCATATTCTTCCAGTGTCTCATTCTGTTCCAGCACAATTAATGCACCTGTCCTGGCTTTTGCCATCTCCAGCGTTGCACGAATCACCTCATTGACTGTTTTATCACTGCAGCGCTGTTCCACATCTTTTTCATTGCCGCCGCCAAAAATGTTAACCAGAAACATCTTTTCTCCAAGAATCTCCAAAGCTTTCCTGAGCTCTGGCTGGAAAATAATAATGGCCGTTATAATCGCAATATTGAGCCCCTTATTAATAATGAAAATCAGTGTATCCATATGGAACAGATATACCAGCGCCACAAAAAATCCAAGAAAAATAATACCTTTCAACAGCGTCCATGCTCTGGTATTTTTGATCCAGATTAAGATTGTATACACCAGAAAAGATAACAGAATAATTTCGATAATATCTATAATTCCTATCGGTATTCTGAACATATACAGACCTGGTATATATTGTATAAACCACATCTTAATTGTCTGCATCCCTATCTCCTTTCTGATCTTCTGCTCCGCTTCCTGCGATAGACCTTGCGCTTCGGAACTGCTTTTACATAATAAAAATAATCATCATCTTCAAACCGTACATTCTCAGTACGACGATAATCCAGACTGAACAGAAACGCCTGAGCAGTCATTGCAGTCACCGCTGCAAGTGCCACATCCAGAATCACTGTCAATGCCGGAACTGGTATCTGCAAAACCACTCCGCTGATGCAGCGAATTCCCACATATATCAACAGCCCCGTTCCCGCTGCCACCATCCATGCATATTTGACTGCCATTCTGTGCATCAGCCAGACGATCCACAATAATATTGTCAGTGCTGCTGCCATCACTGCCATCTCCCGGTTACTGATGACAGAATTCATCAATTCAGTCATCTTCTGCACCATTGCTTCTGCTGCATCCACTGCCTGAGACTCCAGTGTTCCCCCCATCCGGTTGGTAGTCTCTACCAGATACCAGGTAAATACTCCAAAAATCACACCAACAGCTGACAACGGTCCTCCTACCAGTCCAAACAGTACTGCAGCCGCAGACGGTATCCCCATCCGCATGGTAATTGCTGTAAGAATCAATGGTACTGCTGAGTGTGGCGCTATGCTGAAATACAGAAGCATTCCCACAATCAACATTCCTCCGCCTGCAATTGCTGCTTCTAATGAGATTCCGTAAAAATGCACCAGAATCATTCCTGCACCTATCATAACCGTACTGTTCGATGGTAAAAATGCACATACCAGCGCCAGTGCACCTACTACTACCGGCTTACACAAAAAAGATATCTGTCCCAGTGATGCATTAATCATGGCAAAGGCACATAATGCCATGCAAAACTTTGACAATATTCGTATTACGGTATCATGTTCTCCATAAAACCTGCTTATACGATCTCTTACCTTCAGTAACAGCCACATGTTGTTCCCCTTTTCTAGTTCTGTTTTCTTCTGTCTTCTTTTGCGTACTCATTCTCCAGCTTCGTCAGCATCTCCCGGTATTCATCCAGATCCTTCAATGCTCTTACATAACGTACGCTTTGTATGCTGTATGTCAGCACAAGAAATGCACACAGCCAGACAGCATATAAAAACAATATCTGTTTTCCGAATGCCCAGATATCTATTTTTGATATGTCCAGCAACAGTGTCTCTGCATGATACATCCCCCAGCCAGCCAGTATACACAGAAAAGCTGCCGTCACTCTCAGTCCGTTCCTGATCATATGCCTTCCTATATAATCACTCCTGAAAAACGTCCGTACGCCGTTTAACTGTTCCTTATGATGTTCTTCAAAAATAGCCAGTCTGGTCATCAGATAAATTCTCTTCTCATTCATATGTATACCCTCTTTTTCTTTTTTCAGTATACCATATCCCCATGTCCAATACAAATTGCTGTGAAAAAAATCTCATAAATTCCACATGCTCTCAGTGCAGATGCCGCTGCATCTACTGTGCTTCCCGTTGTATACACATCATCGACCAGCAGTACTCTCTCATACTGCCTGTCACTCTCCGCCACGAAAGCTTCCTGTAGATTTCTTCTTCTCTCGGTGCGGTCCAGTTCCTTCTGAGCGCCTGTATCTTTTCTTTTTCGCAGGATATCTGTATCTACCGGAAGCTTCCAGTATTCCCCCAATAACTTTGCCAGAATCTCTGCCTGATTGTATCCGCGTACCTTCTGTTTTTTGGGATACATGGGGATGGGAATCAGCACTTCCGGTTGCCACAGTGCAATCTTATTTTCTCCATATCTGGCAAGAAGTTCTGCAAAAGTTTCCAGATATTCCCGCTTATTATTATACTTTATCTTATGAATGGCTTCTTTTACTTTTCCTTCGTACAACAGCATGGCGCATCCCTGTGTATAGCTGTGATGTCCTTTCAGACAATCCGGACAGTACTCCTGTTCCGGTGAGTCCACCGGTTTACCGCACTGATAACAGTAAGGCTGCCTTACTACTTTCAACTGCACACCGCAGTCCATGCAGATTCCCTGCGCAATTTCTCCACAAATGGGACATCTGGTCGGATACAGCAGCTTTGCTGCTCCCTTTGCCAGCTTCTTTTCTCTGTCCTGCCATTCTATTTTTCTGATTCTGAATCACTCCTCTTCCTGCCACTGCTGAATCTGTTCCTTCAGCGTGGAATATCGTTTCTGTTCCATCTCATTGTCAATCATCTGCTGAAATACCTGATCTGAGCCCACAAGTGTCACGCATTTTCTTGCCCTGGTGATGGCTGTATACAACAAATTCCGGCTCATCAGCATGCGCGGTCCTGACAGCAGCGGAATTACCACCGCCGGATACTCACTTCCCTGGGACTTGTGTATGGTTATGGCATAGGCCAACTCCAGCTGCTCCAGTTCTTTAAAAGAATACTCAATATATTTATTATCATCAAATACTACTGTCATCTGTTCTGCATATTCGTTAATCTCTGAAACAATTCCCATATCTCCGTTAAAAACGCCAACGCCTTTTTCCACAGGGATACCATATGCCCCACGGATCTCCCATTCAATCTGGTAATTATTCTTGATCTGCATGACCTTGTCGCCTTCACGGAACAGACCTGCCCCATATTCCTTTTCCTTTTTCTCCGGTGAACGAGGATTCAGGTACTCCTGCAGAATCATATTCAGGCGTTCCACTCCCAGAAGTCCTTTTCTCATCGGCGTCAGCACCTGAATATCCAGCATACCGGCATCTACGTATTTGGGCATCTTCTTCATCACAAGGGTAAGCATTACACTGATAATCACATTGGCATCATCCCTCTTCAGGAAAAAGAAATCCCTGCTCTTGTTATCCAGCACCACATGCTGTCCTTCGTTGATCTTATGAGCATTTACCACAATGTCACTTTCACTCGCCTGCCGGAAAATCTTATTCAGCCGTACCACCGGAAAACACTCTGAATGAATGATATCCCTAAGCACACTTCCCGGTCCCACAGACGGAAGCTGATTTACATCCCCTACCATAATCAGTCTGGTTCCTACTGACACTGCTGAAAGCAGCGCATGCATAAGAAACAAATCCACCATAGACATCTCATCAATGATGATCACATCAGCTTCCAGTGGATTCTCCATATTCCGTTCAAAATGATAACCGGCAGATTCCTCCTCCGGTACCCCGGAGATCTCAAGCAGACGATGTATGGTCTGTGCCTCATATCCGGTTGCTTCTGTCATCCGCTTGGCGGCCCGCCCTGTAGGTGCTGCCAATAGAATCTCCAGCCCCTCCGATGCAAAATAATGAATGAGTGTATTGATTGTCGTTGTCTTACCGGTACCAGGACCACCGGTAATCACCAGCAGACCATGGTTCACAGCCTGCACAACTGCCTCTTTTTGAAGATTCTCCAGCGTCGTCTGCGTCTCCGTCTCGATATCTGCCAGCTTCTTCATCACCGTATCATCTGCGATATCTGCTGTCACATTCAGATCATGGAGCATCTTGGCTGTATTCAGTTCCAGATAATAATTCTGTGAACAGTACACCCTGTCCTCTTTCAGAACTATCTTCCGGTCCATGGCAAGATCCATCAGATTCCGCTCCATGGCTTCTGCTGACACTCCAAGCAGCTCTGCGCCTCTCTGAAAAAGTTCCAGACGCGGCAGATAGATATGCCCTTCTGACATGGACTGCTTTAACGCATAAAACAGCCCGCTGCGGATACGGAAGTCCGAATCTGTGTGGATTCCTGCCTTTTCTGCGATCTCATCTGCGATCTTGAATCCCACTCCCTGGATCTCATCTGTCATCTGATACGGATTCTCTTCTATGATACGATACAGGCGCTCTCCATACTGATTATAGATCTTTACGCTCAAAGCGGAAGAGATTCCGTACTTCTGAAGAAAAATCATGGCTTTACGCACATCACGCTTTTCTTCCATCTGCCGGGCAATCTCCCTTGCCTTCTTCTCACTGATGCCCTTAATCTCCGCCAGCCGCTCTGGTTCTTCTTCCATAATACGGAAAGTATCACCCTTAAATCTGCGTACGATTCTGGCAGCCAGAGCACTTCCAATTCCTTTTATAGCACCGGAGCCCAGATATCTTTCCATCGCCATCTCATCTTCCGGTGCCTTTAATTCAAAAGAGCTGATCTTAAACTGGGTGCCATACGTGCTGTGCTGCGTATAGGTTCCTTCCGCTTCAATCAGCTCTCCCTCATTGATATACTGCAGGCTGCCCACACAGGTCACCTCTTCCCCGTCGCAGATCATTACCATGACTGTATATCCATTCTCTTCATTTCGGAAAATGATATGATCTATGTATCCCGAAATTTTTTCCATCTCTGTTTCCCTTCTGATCTGTGTCCCTTATAAAATGTTTTTCATCCCACAGGACACGTTTTCAGTTACTGTTCACTCCATAAACAGCAGCTGTTTTAACCTTCCAGCCGGTTATTGTGTGCAGTCAGTTCGGCATAGGTTCCTGTTCCGATGGCTACCGCAGCAACCGGTTCTTCTGCTGTCACGGTATTGATGCCAGTCTTTTCCTCAATCAGTTCTTCCATTCCGTCAAGAAGTGCTCCTCCTCCTGTCAGTACAATGCCACGTTCTACAATGTCTGCTGCCAGCTCCGGCGGCGTCTTCTCCAGTACACTGTGTACAGCTTCCACGATCTGTCCGGTTGTTTCTTTTAATGCTTCACGTACATCCTCAGAGGTAATGCGAACAGTCTTTGGAAGCCCGGTTCCCAGATCCCGTCCTTTTACTTCCATAATCTTTTGTTCCGGACGTTCAATTGCCGTTCCCACATGGATCTTGATATCTTCTGCCGCCCGCTCTCCGATAATCAGATTATGTTCTACTCTGGCATACTTCATAATAGATTCGTCAAAATTATCTCCTGCAACATTAATAGTATGGTCTACCACAATACCATCCAGTGACAGAATCGCGGTCTCACAGGTACCTGCCCCGATGTCCACAATCATCTTGCCACATGGTCTGGAAATATCAATACCAGCTCCAATCGCCGCCGCAATCGGCTCCGGCACTGTCAGTACCTCTCTGGCTCCTGCCTGATATGTGGCATCTTCCACAGCTTTCTTCTCTACTTCTGTGACATTACTTGGTACACAGATGCTGATACGCGGCTTACGAAAAGACAGTCTTCCCGTTGCCTTCTGAATAAAATACTTTAACATCTGTTCTGTCACAGCATAATCTGCTATGATTCCATTCTTTAACGGACGAATAGCTACAATATTCCCTGTTGTTCTCGAAAGCATAATACGCGCTTCATCACCAATTGCCCGAATCTTATCTGCATCACGATCATAGGCAACAACAGAAGGTTCCTTTAAAACCACGCCTTTTCCTCTTACATAAATCAATATGCTGGCTGTTCCCAGATCGATTCCAATATCTGATACGTTCATATACTTCCCCTTTCTGTATCTGTCCAGTACCTTTACAGATCCCCTTTTCTTACCCCTTGTTAAAGTATAAAACACCACCCTGAAATTTTAAAGTCCTTTTTCTGATTTTCCCAAAACTTATCGAAGTTCATATTTTCTTTTCTTTTTGGACACATTTTGAACACATTTTACCGATATACTATAGCCATATTAGCGAAGAGCTAATATATTTCATAACTCAAGCTTCGCAGCACCACACGTTGCGGAGCACTCCCTCAAAATAATTTAGTTTTTTCTCTTTCCTGAAATGAGCTGTGCAAGACGCACAGCTCATTTCATGTTATATCAGATGTGAAATGCCTCCCACTTCTGCGGGTGACGAGCAACAAATTAGGATCCACCCATGAGCAGTCTCATGTGGATTCCGATCTTTTCCCCATTGGTATCACAGATACTTTTTAATATATTTTCCTGTATAAGATACTGGGCTCTCGGCCACTTCTTCCGGTGTACCTCTGGCAATGACAGTTCCTCCGCCATCTCCGCCTTCCGGTCCGATATCTATGATATAATCTGCAGTCTTGATTACATCCAGGTTGTGCTCAATAACAACTACGGTATTGCCGCCCTCTGCCAGCCGCTGAAGAATCTCAATCAGCTTGTGTACATCTGCGAAATGAAGACCTGTGGTTGGCTCATCCAGAATATAGATGGTCTTTCCTGTGCTTCTGCGGCTCAGTTCGGTGGCCAGTTTCACACGCTGTGCCTCCCCCCCAGATAACTGCGTCGACGGCTGTCCCAGCTTGATATAGGACAGTCCCACATCATTCAGTGTCTCGATCTTTCTGCGGATAGACGGTACATGTTCAAAGAATTTCACAGCCTCTTCTACCGTCATATTCAATACATCGTAGATACTTTTTCCCTTGTATTTGACTTCCAGTGTCTCTCTGTTATAACGTCGTCCTTCACAAACCTCGCATGGCACATACACATCCGGAAGGAAGTTCATCTCGATCTTGATGATACCGTCTCCGGAGCAGGCTTCGCATCTTCCACCCTTCACGTTAAAACTGAATCTGCCCTTACTGTAACCTCTGGCTTTGGCATCTGCAGTTGCTGCAAACAGGTCACGGATGGCATCAAATACACCGGTATAGGTAGCCGGATTAGAACGCGGGGTACGTCCGATCGGTGACTGGTCAATGTTGATGATCTTATCCAGCTGCTCGGTTCCCTCGATCCTGTCATGAGCTCCCGGTATGGTCCGTGCGCGGTTCAGTGTTTTCGCCAGACTCTTATACAGAATCTCATTAATCAAAGAACTTTTACCGGAACCGGATACTCCGGTTACACAGGTCAACACTCCCAGCGGAATCTCTACATCGATATTCTTCAGATTATTCTGTCTGGCTCCTACAATCCTGATAAAACCGGTTGGTATTTTACGCACCTTTGGTACCGGTATCTGCAGTCTGCCACTTAAATAGGCTCCTGTTATAGATTTCTCACATGCCATCAGTTCTTCCGCTGTTCCGGCAGCCACCACTTCTCCGCCGTGCTCTCCTGCTCCCGGTCCGATATCTACGATATAATCCGCTTCTCTCATGGTATCTTCATCATGCTCTACCACAATCAAGGTATTGCCAAGATCCCGCAGACTCTTCAGAGTAGCCAGCAGTTTATCGTTATCTCTCTGATGAAGTCCGATACTTGGCTCATCCAAAATATAGGCTACACCCACCAGCCCGGATCCGATCTGGGTAGCCAGACGGATTCGCTGCGCTTCTCCACCTGACAGACTGCCTGTGTTACGGGCCAGTGTCAGATAATTCAGTCCCACATCCATCAGGAACTTCACTCTGGAACGGATCTCTTTTAGTAAAAGTCTTCCGATCAGTTCCTGCTGCTTCGTCAATGTCAGATGCTCCATGAACTGCTGTAACTTATCAATAGAAAGTGTAGTCACTTCGTAAATATTCTTATCATTAATCGTCACTGCCAGCGAAGATGCCTTCAGGCGCTGTCCTTTACAGGTCTTACATGGCGTAATGTTCATAAAGGTCTCATATTCTGCCTTGCTGCTTTCCGATCCGGTCTCTCGGTATCTGCGCTCTACGTTCTTAATCAACCCCTCAAAAGCCACATGATAGACGCCTTCTCCCCTCTGTCCCACATAATGGACATCCACCTCATGTCCATTCGTTCCATGGATCAGAATATCCCGTATCTCCTGTGGATAATCCTGATATGGGGTATCCAGACTGAAATGATATTCCTCTGCCAGTGCATCCAGAATGGCTCTGGTAAAACTGCCCTTATCCTTGCAGGACTGCCATCCCATGATAGCAATGGCACCTTCCTTAATACTCAGCGACTTATCCGGTATCATCAAATCTTCGTCAAACTCCATTCGGTATCCCAGTCCATAGCAGTCCGGGCAGGCACCAAACGGATTGTTAAAGGAAAAGCTTCGTGGCTCAATCTCGTCTACACTGATGCCACAGTCCGGACAGGAAAAGCTCTGACTAAAGCTTAATGTTCCCTGATCTGCTGCATCTACCACAACCAGTCCGCCAGTTAGTGACATAACTGTCTCCAGCGAATCTGTCAGACGCTTTTCGATGCCTGGCTTAACAATCAGTCGGTCTACCACAATCTCAATGGTATGCTTCTTATTCTTCTCAAGCTTAATGTCTTCTGACAGTTCATAGGTCAGACCGTCAATCACTGCACGCACATAGCCGTTCTTTCTTGCCTGCTCCAACAGCTTGACGTGCTCACCTTTTCTCCCCCGTACCACCGGTGCCAGAAGCTGGATCTTCGTACGCTCCGGAAGCAGCATGATCTGGTCTACCATCTGGTCTACGGTCTGCTTCTTGATCTCTCTGCCGCAGGACGGGCAGTGCGGTGTTCCGATTCTGGCATACAGCAGACGGAAATAATCATAGATCTCGGTTACCGTTCCCACGGTAGATCTTGGATTGCGGTTGGTGGACTTCTGATCTATAGAAATAGCAGGCGGCAGTCCTTCGATGCTCTCCACATCCGGTTTTTCCATCTGTCCCAGAAACATTCTGGCATAAGAAGACAGGGACTCCATATAGCGCCGCTGCCCCTCTGCATAGATGGTATCAAATGCCAGCGAAGACTTACCGGAACCTGAAAGTCCAGTCAGCACTACCAACTTGTTTCTTGGAATATCCAGACTGATATTCTTCAGATTATTCTCATTCGCCCCACGAATCCGAATATATTGTTTTCTGTCTATCTTTTCTTTGTTATCGCTCATTCTTCCTCCAGTTCCTGCAGATGCTTCTTCAAATCAATCATCTTATCCCGCAGTTCCATCGCTGCTTCGAAGTTCAGCTCTGCGGCTGCTTTCTTCATCTGTTTTTCTACCTTACCAATCAGTTTCTCCAGATCCTTCCTGCTCATAGATTCCGGATCTACCTCATGATCCTGCTCTTCTTTGGCTACTGCCTTGGAGATACTGATCAGATCGCGGACAGCCTTGCGCACCGTCTGAGGTGTAATGCCATGTTCTTCATTATAAGCTTCCTGCACAGCCCTTCTTCGATTGGTCTCCTCAATGGCAATCTTCATGGAATCCGTCATTACATCAGCATACATAATGACGTGACCATCCGCATTTCTCGCCGCACGGCCAATGGTCTGGATCAGTGATGTGGCAGATCTCAGGAATCCCTCTTTATCTGCATCCAGAATCGCCACCAGGGTAATCTCCGGAATATCCAGTCCCTCTCGCAGCAGGTTAATTCCTACCAACACGTCAAAAACATCCAGACGCATGTCCCGGATAATCTCGGTCCGCTCCAGAGTATCCACATCCGAATGCAGGTAGCGCACCCGGATACCGATCTCCCTCAGATATGATGTCAGATCTTCCGCCATTCGCTTGGTCAGAGTGGTAATCAGCACTTTATTTTTGGCTGCAATCTCTTTATTAATCTCACCCACGAGATCGTCAATCTGCCCTTCTACCGGTCTGATATCCACTTTCGGATCCAACAGACCTGTCGGACGAATGATCTGTTCCGCACGGAGCATCTCATGCTCTTCTTCATAATTGCCCGGTGTGGCCGATACAAATAATATCTGATCAATCTTGCTCTCAAACTCCTGAAAGTTCAACGGTCTGTTATCCAGTGCAGATGGCAGGCGGAATCCATAATCCACCAGTGTGGTCTTTCGGGAGCGGTCACCAGAATACATAGCCCCGATCTGAGGTATCGTCTTATGAGACTCATCGATCATAATCAAAAAATCATCCGGGAAATAATCTATCAGTGTATGTGGCGGCACTCCCGGTTCCAGTCCTGCCAGATGTCTGGAATAGTTCTCAATGCCGGAACAAAAACCTGTTTCCCGCATCATCTCAATATCAAAATTTGTCCGTTCTGCAATACGCTGAGCTTCCAGAAGCTTATCGTTGCTCTTAAAATACTCCAGCTGCTCTGCCAATTCTTCCTCGATATGTTTCGTGGCTTCCAGCATCTTATCCATCGGAACTACATAATGGGATGCGGGAAAGATAGCTATATGTTCCAGCCGGTTGCGTATCTCACCGGTAAGCACGTCAAACTCTGTAATCCGGTCTACTTCGTCTCCGAAAAACTCAATACGGATGGCTGTCTCCGATGCATTTGCCGGAATCACCTCCAGCACATCCCCATGTACCCGGAAGGTACCACGCTTGAAGTCAATCTCGTTCCGATCATACTGCATATCAATCAGCTGACGGATCACATCGTCCCTGTCCTTTTCCATGCCTGGGCGCAGGGACACTACCATGTTCTTGTAGTCCACCGGGCTTCCCAGTCCATAAATACAGGATACGGAAGCCACAATGATCACATCCTTACGCTCCGCCAGTGCCGTTGTCGCTGACAGACGCAGCTTATCAATCTCCTCATTAATAGAAGAATCCTTGGCAATATAGGTATCCGAGGACGGAACATAAGCCTCTGGCTGATAATAATCATAATAGGAGACAAAATATTCTACCGCATTGTGCGGAAAAAATTCTTTAAACTCCCCGTATAACTGAGCCGCTAGTGTCTTGTTATGGGCAATGATCAACGTCGGCTTGTTCATCTGCTGGATAACATTCGCCATAGTAAATGTCTTGCCGGAACCTGTCACACCCAGAAGCGTCTCACACTGATTGCCCTCTTTAAATCCCTTCACCAGTTCCGCAATCGCCTGAGGCTGATCACCGGTCGGCTGGTACTCAGAAACTAATTCAAAATGATCCATAGCACACTTCCTTATAATATATTGTTATCATTTTTAGTTTTGCTACCTGTCAAGTATATCATTCCTTATAAAAAAAGTACAGAACAAATCGAATGTCTGTTCTATACTTTTTTAGTTCCCGCTAAATGCGCCGTTCCAAATAAATGTTCCTTCACCGTCTGAACTCTTGTTTCCTGCTTATGAGCTATATAATCCATCTCTTCCCCTCGTTCTTCAATATTGTTTTCAAACATTATATATGCAACAATTTCATTATAACATATTTTTTAAGGGAAGCTTTCGCTTCCCTTCTTTTACTCCACCACATGTATGGTTGCCCTGAGCATGCCCATCCAGCAACTATACAGGTAATCTCCCGTCTTTTCTGGCAGAAATGTGATCTTGTTTTCTCCCGGTTTCAGTTTTACATCCAATCCGTATTCTGGTATACGGATCTCATTATTGCAGCCATTCAGACTGCTTTCATCTGCTTCGATGATCCATTCTACCGGAATACCGGCTTTTACGGTGATATCTTCGTATCCATTTGGTTTTAATGTTGTAGTCACATGCTGCACATCTTCTCTTTTTTCTGCCTGAATTCCCGTGCCCCCAGCTTTCGGAATTCCAAGTCCCAGAAGCGCGCTGTTATTCTGAATCATATATACAGAAAAGAGAAAAATCAGGCAGCTTCCTGCCAGCAGCATTCTGGAGCGCCATTTCTGAAGCAGTGTGCCCGCCGCCAGCCCGAATATCAACATCAGAGGTACCGTTCCAATCGAAAAGAAAAACATGGAAAGCGCACCGGTTACCACATTCCCGGACGCTACTGCCACAAGCTGCATGGCCTGCAATGGTCCGCAGGGCATCAGTCCGTTGCACAGTCCAACAAGAAGCGCAGATCCTGACTGAATTCTTTGAGGACATGAAATATGGATTTTTCGCAGGAAAGGCAACAAATCCAGCATGTTTAACGCCATCAGCAGCATGACAAGTCCTGCGAACAGACCAATGCATGCCCGTACTTCCACGGAAATAGAAACAACACTGCCCAGCGCTCCAAGTAATGCTCCTGTCAGGGTATAACTGCATATTCTTCCAATATTATATAACAGACTGTCTTTCCAGATGCTCTGTTCTCCACTTTTTATACTCTGCGACAGACTTAAGCCTCCGCACATGGCTATACAATGAACCGATGTCAGTAATCCGGTCAGAAAAAGTGCCGCATACCCCACCCCTTCTTCTGCTCTCGGAAAGGAAGAAAAAATGGTCATCAGCCCCATTCGTTCTCCCATCAGGAATATCACCAGCAATCCAATCAGAAGCAGCCATTTTTTCCACTTCCGACCGGATTTCTTTCCATTCTGATAACCGGAAGCCGTCACTGCCTGTTCAATCTGCTTCGAACTGCAAATTTCATTTTCATATGTGACTGTCAGCACGCCTTTTCCATAATCCGCTTTCACAGATTCCACGCCAGCTATCTTGTCCACTGCATGTTCCAGCGTTTTTTCGCACTGACGGCACATCATGTCTTTCACATAAAACTTTGTTGTTACAGTCATCTCTAGATTCCCTTTTTCCAATTGGTAAATGCCCCTGCCTGCTCATCCAGCACGGCAGTATCTATCACCACATTTTTTCCGTCGTCAGAAAGCTCCAGCGGAACCGGATTGCAGCCGCCGTGTGCATCTCCAATGGCATCTACAGAGAAATGATTGCCACAATTCTGGCACACCACGTCACTGCCTTCCTGTTCAAAATAGGCATATGGAGAGCCAGCGCACACCTGACAGGTATTCAACGCTCCACGTACCGTTCCATCTTCTCCTTTATATAGCATCACCTGCATGGCAGTACCATTGGAATCATAATCAATAAATGCCACCTGATCTCCCATAGAATCTACTGCAACCTGCAAATTGCCGTCCATCAGAGTCACATCTGCAGAGCCTGATGTACTCTCTCCCTTCGCTGCATCCCCGGTATTTTCTGTTGCTGCACTTTCATTCTGAATGACAGCATTTTCCTGTGCCGTCTCTGTCTGCGTTGCTTCTGTCTGTACTGTTTCTGTCTCTGCTTTCTTTTCTCCGCATCCGGTCAGACCTGCTGTCATAACTCCTGCTGCTATCATTGCATAGATCATTTTCTTTCTCATATCTTTTTGTCTCCTTATCGTGATTCTCCCCCATTCTCTTCACTGCTCCTAAATTTTTGAACAGTTATCCATTTCTTATCTTTACATTACCCATATTCGAAAAAGAAAATGCGGGATCTTATGGCATATGTCATACGCTCCCGCACTTTTCTATTCTTTTATCTTTATGTTACAGATCCCACTTTACAGGTTTCTCTGTATCCTTCGCTCAATTCTGGACTTGTTCATCAGGCTTCTTAAGCGGCTGTCTCAGATTCTGTTTCTGCAACTGCCTCTGTTTCTGCTGCTGTTTCACTCTCTGCTTCTGTCTCATCAGCAACTGTTTCGCTTTCTGCCTCACTGTCAGCTTCTGCATCTGCTGATGTTACACCGCCTTCTACAACCAGTTCGTCTTCGTAGTCTGCACCATAAGTATCTAACAGCGTTGCTTCATAATCTGCGTGGAAGAAGTTCTCTTCGCCAAGTGTCTGGATTTCTTCATTGATCCAGTCTAACAGTGTATCATTTCCTTTTGTAACAGCAGGTGCGATAGTATCAGCGCTTCCCAGAGAAGGGATACCTACAGTATAACCTTCGTTCTGTTTTGCAAATGCAATTACTTCTGTATTATCGTTTGCCCACGCTACGCCGTTTCCGTTCTCCAGAGCATTCTTAGCTGTTGCATAGGAATCATATTTCTGTAATGGGATATCCGGATAATTCTGTGTCAGATAAGTTTCTGCTGTTGTTCCGGAGATAACGATCATCTGATCATCTGGATTCCAGTTATCCAGGCTGTCGATGACATTAGAATCCGGTGAAATCACACCAAGCGCTACATTCATGTATGGAAGTGCAAAGTCAACTTCTTCTGCACGTTCCGGTGTTACAGTGAAGTTTGCAAGGATAACATCCACTTTTCCCGTCTGCAGATATTCGATACGGTTTGCTGCTTCTGTGGAAACAAAGTTGATATCCACTCCAAGGTCTTCGCCCAGACGGTTTGCAAAATAAACATCATATCCCTGATAGTCTCCGTTCTCGTCTACATAACCAAATGGGTTCTTATCGGAGAAAACACCGATGTTAATAGTTCCGTCTTCCTTGATTTCATCCAGTGTACGGAATCCGTCTGCTGCAAACGCTGAGGTTGCAAATAAAGTGGATAATGCCAGAGTTGCTGCGAATACGATTGATTTTTTCATGATACTGTTCTCCTCTTTTCATGATATTTATTTAGTCTGCAAGCAATGCATTATTCGCAATTCACCATGCGGCTTCTTGCTCATGTACGGCATGCGCCATATAATTTTACGAAACCAGCCTTGTTCAAGTAAACTTGAACCGTCTGTTTTCTGTAAAACTGCATTGCTTTATGTTAATAACATACTAATCCACTAGGTTAAATATGTCAATAATTTTTTTCTGATAATTGGGTATAGATTCAATCTATATCAGAGTCTGATAGCACGCTCCTGTAAATCAGAAAACACCCACTCAAACGAGCGGGTGTCAGAGTCTAATTTTCTTCTGCAGTTTTATGTTTTACATTTTCAAATGTGAAGACATTGAGGAACTGTTTTGCCCTCTCTGTCTGTGGATGGTCAAAGAAGGTATCCGGATCTGCATCTTCTACGATCTTGCCGCCTTCCAGAAAAATGACACGGTCTGCAATGGCGCGAGCAAACTGCATCTCATGGGTTACGATGACCATGGTCTTGCCCTGCTGTGCAAGTTGGAGCATAACATCCAGTACCTCACGTACCATCTCCGGATCCAATGCTGCAGTCACTTCATCAAATAACAATATCTCCGGGTGCATGCAAAGAGCGCGGACAATTGCCACACGCTGCTTCTGTCCACCGGATAACTGACGCGGAAAGCTGTCTGCTTTTTCCTTTAACCCTACGCGGTCCAGAAGTTCCATAGCTTCTTTCTTTACTTCTTCTTTCTCTCTTTTCTGAACCTTGGTTGGTGCCAGGAGAATATTGTTCAATACCGTCAGATGCGGAAACAGTTCATAACTCTGGAATACCATACCGACCTTCTGGCGCAATTCTGTCAGATTCTTGCTCTTCTGACTGATCTGCTGACCATCGATCTCTATAGTTCCGCCCTGAATCGGTTCCAGCGCATTGATACAGCGCAGCATGGTACTTTTTCCACAACCACTTGGTCCTACTACTACAATAACCTCTCCTCTGTGAACCGTCAGGCTCACATCATCCAGAATCATATTATCTTCAAACTTTTTGGTCAGATGTTCTATTTTCAGTAATTCTTCTGCCATCGTCTATTTCCACCTCTTTTCCAGATATTTGGCCAGCATACTGATCGGCCAGCAGGCCAGGAAGTATAACAGGAATACTGCCAGGTAAATGCCAAATGCAGCATTCGGGCTGGCCATACGGTTTGCCTCGATAATCTGCTGTGCCACTTTCAGCACTTCCACCACACCAATCATCAGAATCAGACTGGTCGTTTTGATCATACGTGTAATCAGATTGATGGACAGTGGAATCAGTCTGCGCAGTGTCTGTGGAATGATAATATACAGATAAGTCTGTACCTTACTCAGTCCCAGCGCCTCGCTGCTCTCATACTGATGCTTCGGAATACTGCTCAGCGCCCCTCTTACCAGGTCACTCATCTCTGCAGTTCCCCACAAAATAAATACGATAATGGACGCTGTCTCACCGGACAGATCCCATCCGAATGCCCTGGTGCTTCCAAAATAAACCAGGAACAGCAGCACCATCTGTGGCATAATCCGAATAAATTCCAGATAGAGACGTAAGATAGCCTTCGTAATCGGGTTCTTCCATGTCATCAACGCACCCAGCAGAATGCCAAGAGGAATGCTGACAACTACAGAAATCAGACTGATCTTCAGGGCGATTCCAAGCCCCCCTATCAGTCGCATCATATTTTTACCTTTTAATAATACCTCAAGCCCCAAATCCGGCATAACGCAGCCTCCTTTCCAGAATGCTGCCCAGAATGGATATCGGGAGCAGAATAATCAGATAAAATACTACCAGCAAAAACAGACTCTCTGTGGTCTTGTAGTACAGACCAATCAAGTCTTTTGCAGTAAACATCAGATCCATCAGACTGATGGCGCTGAACACACTGGTCTCCTTCAGCAAAAAGATCACATTTGCCATAAATGCCGGTACACTGATGGACATTGCCTGTGGAAGAATCACATACCGCATCATCTGATAACGGTTCATTCCAAGGCTCATGGCACTCTCTGCCTGAATCGGTTCAATGGCTTCCAGCCCGCTTCGGAAGGCTTCTGCCATATAGCTTCCACCTAAAAATGCCAACCCGATCACACCGCAGACATCCGCCTGTGTGCGGATTCCCACTTTTGGCAATCCATAATAGATAAAAAAGAGCTGCACCAGAAGTGGCGTGTTTCTGCTCAGTTCTATGTAGATTCCCACAATGTGTTTCAGTACTGGTACTTTATAATATTGAATTGCTGCACAGATCAGTCCCACAATAATAGCAATTACCACACCCATCAGACCGATCCGCACCGTGAGTACTGCCGCTTTTTCATAAAGCGGCAGATATTTCATAATAAATTCCCAGTTCATAACTTCTTTTCCTTATGAAATTCTTCACATTTCCTTTCCTGATTTTTCCAGACATCCTGTATCTCTGTTAGGCTGTCTTTTTACCACTTTATCACATCAAAAGGATCATAGCACCATATTCCTACTATGTCAATAGGATATATGTTTTCAGCTTGTGTAGAGCGCGGGTCACATTGATGTACATAGCCTGTTTCTCCAAAGGTGTCTGATACTTCTGTGCATCCGGAATATAGACCGCATCAAACTCCAGACCTTTTGCCAGATAAAATGGCATGACAGAAATACCTGTACGGAACTTCATGCTGTCTTTGGTCAGCAGGTCTGCCTCAATCCCCTTTTCTTTTAATGCACTCCAGACCGACTCTGCCTCTTCCTGTGTCAGGCACAGTACACCCTGAGTCCTGCAGTCTGACCCGTCTCTCAGATCTTCTGCCAGCATCTCATACATCTGCTCTATGCTGCCGGCTTCCCTTGTATGAGGCAATTCCCCATGACGATCTACGTATTCTGTCTCACTGTTTTCCTGTATTAACTGCTCTGCAAACTGCATGATCTCACATGTGGAACGGTAGGATTTCTTCATATCTATATAGAAGATCTCTTTTCCGTAGATCTCCGGCAGGAACTTCATTACATTGGACTGCTTCTCGCCCATAGTCTGCCTGCGGTCTCCCAGGATGGTCATTGGACAGTCAAAGAGCTTCTGCAGAATCCGGTACTGAAGATAGGAATAATCCTGCATCTCATCAATCACCACATGCTTTACCTTTCTGCGCTTAGGCAGTTCTTTCATGGAATATTTCAGATAAAGCAGTGGATATACATCTTCATAAGGAATCGTATCGCCGGTAAGGAGCTGTTCTTCCCTTCCGGATTCTGCCAGAAAACGGTTATATAATTCCAAAGGATCCATAGTCACATACATACGGTTGATCTTTTCCAGAACCTTCTGCCGCTCTTCATCCTCCATATCGCGCCCCTGAATCGTCTCCTGTTCATCAATCAGATACTCTGCTATTTTTTCCAGTCGGTCCAGCATCGGCACATCGCAGAATTTTTCATAGAAAAATCTGGAAATTGTCTCTTCCGGACAAAATATCTTCTTATATTTAAAGTCTCCAATCTCCACATTTTCCCACTCCTGCTGCATCAGAAACAGATCCAGTTCCTTTACATAAGCTTTGTTCTGCTTGTATTCTGCCTCTTCTGAAGCACAGCCGTGGAGTACCCGCTCCAGTTCATCATACTTATCCTCAGCTTCCCCATAGCAGTTCAGTTCCCGGTAAGCATAGTCATCCAGCGTCAGCTCGCAGATATTTTCCTCTCCCAGCTCAGGCAGGATTCTGGAAATGTAATCTCCGAAAATGCTGTTTGGCGAAAGCACCAGAACCTGTGCTGCCTGCAGGGATTCCCTGTTATGATAGAGCAGATAAGCAATACGGTGGAGGGCAACGGATGTTTTGCCACTTCCGGCACATCCCTGCACTACCATGATACGGTGTCTGGTATCCCGGATAATACTGTTCTGTTCCTTCTGGATCGTAGTAACAATGCTCTTCAGCCGGTTATCTCCATTTTCCGACAGGGTCTGTTGCAGGATCTCATCATCAATGTTCATCTCTGTCTCAAGTGCAAATACCAGCCTGCCATCACGGATCTTGTACTGGCGTTTTCTGGTAATCTCGCCCTCCATGATACCCGCCGGTGCCTGAAAACTGGCTTTTCCCTTATCATAATCATAGAACAGCCCTGATACCGGCGCCCGCCAGTCATACACATAAGCACCCTTTCCATGATCTTCCGTCAAATTCCCCACGCCAATATAATAGACTTCCGGTTCTTCATCTCCGTCATAGCAGAAATCCACTCTTCCAAAATATGGTGCATCCAGCATCTTCTCATATCGTTTCCGGTCACGTCGGTACTCTTCCTGCTGGGTCAGTCTGGTCTTCAGTGCCATTTTATTGTCAAACATCTCATATCCATACTCATCAAACTCGGTATAGTTTTCCCAGAAATAGTCGTTCATACTCTCCATATCTCTGGCATTATCACCCAGCTTTTTCTGTACTTCTTCCAGCTTCCTGTGTACTGTCTGAAGCACCAGTTCCAAATACTTTTCTTCTTCGATTCTCATATAGTGCCACACCTTTTAGTCATAGTCTACTTTGATCAGCGTCAGTCCCTGTGCCGGTGCTGTCGGTCCGGCAAGTCTTCGATCTTTCTTCTCCATAATGTCAATCACCTGAGTCGGCTCCATCTTGCCATATCCCACTTCCAGAAGTGTTCCCACCAGGACACGCACCATGTTCTGCAGGAACCCGGTTCCGTGAAAGGTAAAATAAATATACCCCTTCCGTGTGGATACATCGATCTGATCCACAATCCGCACGGTAGACTTCTTCATCTTAGGATTGGTACAGAAGCTGGCAAAATCATGTTTGCCCTTCAGATATCCTGCCGCCTCCTGCATGGCTGACACATCCGGCATCTGGTCCAGAGACGTCACATACTTCCGGTCAAAGATTGTCTTCACCTCTCCTGCATAACAGACATACTGATAGGTCTTGCCCACTGCATTGTAACGGGCATGGAACCGCTCAGATGCCTCACGGACTTCATTCACTGCTATATCATCCGGCAGGTAACGATTCATATAATCCCGAATCTCCAGTGGCGTTATATCCACATCCAGGAAAATATTAGCAGCCATAGCTCTTGCGTGAACTCCGGCATCTGTCCTTCCGGCACCGTTCAGCTTCAGTTCCGTGATCGGAACCTTTTCCTCACACATGCGGAATAACACTTTTTCCAGCTTCCCCTGTATGGTCTCTCTGTTTGGCTGATGCTCCCAGCCATAATACCGGGTACCATCGTAGCTTATGATCATTTTATAATTTTTCTTCATATCTTATTCTTTTCCTTATTTTATGATGTTTGAGTTAAAAGTCTTCAATTATCATACAATAATCTTCTGCTTCTGTCATGGATTTCTTGCAGGAAATCAAAAATTATGTCTGTTTTATACATCAGAAAACCGGAAGAACAACGGGATCTCCCATCCTTCTTCCGGTTCCTGTTCTGTTATTCCCTGTATCTGTCCGGCAATCTGATCGATACACTTTATCTCAGGTAATTCTTGTTCACATAGCCATATTTGTTCAGCTGTGGAGCATATACATACCAGTATGTGCTGTCACTGGTATCCTGTACATAAACGTAATCTCCATTATGAAGCTTACCAATCTCATTGGCTGCATCGTAAGCCTTGGCATTTCTAAGTGCCAGATAATAGGTAGTTCCTGTCACATAATACTCTGGGCCACAGACAGTAACTGGTGCAATCAGGTAATCCTTATTGACATAACCATATTTATTCAGCTTATAAGAATATACATACCAGTAACCGCTGTCACTGCTGTCGATAACCTCTACTGTATCTCCTGTATACAGCTTTCCGATTTCATTGCGGTAATCGTATGCCTTCTCTGTTCTCAGTGCAAGGTAACCAGTTGCCACACTTACTGTATAATCTGTGTCGTCCGTAATTCCACTATAATACAGATAGTTATTGTTCACGTATCCGTATCTGTTCAGCTTGGCTGAATATACGTACCAGTAATCACCGGATCCATATTCTTCTACTTCTACGGTATCTCCGGTATATAACTTACCGATCTCATTGCGATAGTCATATGCCTGCGCCGTGCGAAGTGCAAGATACCCTGTCTCCACACGTACTGTATACGTATCTGACGAAGCTGCTCTTCCAAGGCTTCCTGCTGCAATCCAAACGCCAATCATCAGCAGTAACGCCAACATCCATTTTATCATAGTTTTTGATTCTGTTCTGTCCATTTTTCCTGTCATACCGCACCTCCCTGCCACTTTTGCTTTTCTTTTATTATACTAAAATTCCTTCTACATCGCAACTAACAGTTTCATTCATTTCAATGTATAATTATACAATTTTCACAAATTCACTTTATAAATATGCAATTCCAGAATTATTGGCTTTATTTAGGCAATATTCTATGCTATAATGGCTCAAATAGGTCAAAATAGGAAAGGAAGAGAAAAATGGAATGGTTTCAAACATGGTCGGCTGACTTCTGCGACACCTTTACCAGATGTTTCATCAAGGATAACCGTTATATGCTTCTGCTGGACGGTATTGGTGTTACCATCCGTGTGTCCCTGGTAGCCGTACTCATCGGTATTGCGATAGGTCTTCTGATTGCCCTGTGCAACCTGTCCAGTAACAAATTACTCAAAGTAATCGGCGGTATTTATACAGATGTCATTCGTGGTACACCATCAGTTACTCAGCTGATGATTATTTATTTCGTTATTTTTGCATCCGTGAACTTAAGCAAATGGATTATCGCGGCAATTGCATTCGGTATCAACTCCGGTGCCTACGTATCCGAGATTATCCGTGCCGGTATTCTTTCGGTAGATAAGGGACAGACTGAGGCCGGACGTTCCCTGGGATTAAGTGCATCCCAGACCATGACCCGTATCGTCATTCCTCAGGCAGTGAAGAATATTTTTCCTGCACTGTGCAACGAATTCATCGTACTGATCAAGGAGACAGCGATCGTCGGTTATGTGGGTCTGATGGATATCCAGAAGGCCGGAGACTTTATCAAGAGTGCTACATTTGAAGCATTTATGCCTCTGATTGGCACCGCTATTATTTATTACGTACTGATCAAGATTCTTACACTGGTTCTGAGCCGTATCGAGAGCCGTCTGAGAGCATCCGAAGTACGGTAGAAGGGAGTAACGAACGCATGATTAAAGTAAAAAACTTACACAAGCAGTTCGGAGACCTGAAGGTATTAAACGGAATCAACGAACATATTGAAGCAGGCGAAGTTGTAGTAGTCATCGGACCTTCCGGTTCCGGTAAAAGTACATTCCTTCGATGCCTGAATCTTCTGGAGGATGTCACAGAAGGAGAAATCTACGTAGACGATGAGATGATCAATGCACCGTCTGTGAATGTCAATCTGATCCGTCAGAAGATGGGAATGGTATTCCAGCACTTTAACCTGTTTCCTCATTTAAGTATTATGGACAACATCACACTGGCGCCTGTTCTGTTAAAAAAGATGACAAAGGAAGAAGCCGTGAAAAAGGGTCAGGAGCTTCTGACAACGGTTGGTCTTCTGGATAAGGCAGATGCCTATCCTGCCCAGTTGTCCGGCGGTCAGAAACAGCGTGTAGCCATTGCCAGGGCACTTGCCATGAATCCGGAGATTATGCTTTTTGACGAACCTACTTCTGCTCTTGACCCTGAGATGGTCGGCGAAGTACTTGATGTTATGAAAGATCTGGCAAAAAGTGGTATGACTATGGTCATTGTTACCCATGAGATGGGATTTGCCCGTGAGGTTGCATCCCGCGTCCTGTTCATGGATCAGGGACAGATTCTGGAAAGCGGTACCCCGGATGAAGTATTTAATCATCCGAAGAATGAACGTACCCAGAGTTTCCTCAGTAAAGTGCTTTAAGACGAATGTCTAATTTCTGTTTCAGAAATTTCACATAGAAGAATTTTCAGAAAAGAAAAGGAGAAAAATTATGAAAAAAATGTTCAAAACCGTAGCTATCGCAGCAACAGCAACCATGCTTTTAGGAGCTTCCGCATGTGCAGATGAAGGAGTCATCAAATTCGGAACCAACCCGGAATTCCCACCATTCGAATACATTTCCGCTAATGGTGTTCTTGGCGAATATGACGGTATTGATATGGCTATTGCTGCCAAGATCGGTGAATTAACAGGTATGGATGTTGAGATGGAATCACTGGAATTCGACTCTCTTCTGATTGCTCTTCAGAATGGTCAGATCGATGCTACTATCGCAGGTATGACCATCACTGATGAAAGAAAAGAAGCCGTAAACTTCTCTACACCATACTACACAGCAACACAGGTTATGATCGTTCCAGAAGATTCTGATATCGAAAAAGCAGAAGATATGGCTGACAAAAAGATCTGTGTTCTCCAGGGTTACACTGGTGAGACCTGCGTAAATGAAATGGGTTACAAATACGAAGCATTTAAAAAAGGAACAGAAGCTATCATGGAACTGGTAAACGGTAAATGTGATGTTGTTGTTATCGACTCCGCTACCGCTCAGAACTACGTAAACGACAACGAGGGTCTGAAAATCGTAAAAGATCCAGATGCTTTTGCTTCTGAAGAATATGCAATCGCTGTAAATAAAGACAACGAAGAACTTCTCGACACCATCAACGATGCTATTAATACTATGCTGGAAGACGGAACTATCTCCGAAATCGCTGCACAGTATGCAGAAGCTGATGACACAGAAGAAGCTACAGAAAGTGCTTCCGAAGCAGATACAGAAGCTGCTAGTGAAACAGAGACAGAAACATCTGCTGAATAAATTGCTCTGAATATACTGCGAGCCACCCTGACGGGTGGCTCATTTTATATAATAGACCGTTCTCCTGAAAGGTAACTGTTGCCAATCGGCAGAGCGTTTCCTGCTTTTCCGAATTCATTCAGCCAATTGGCGAGAAACATCATTGCCATACGGGACGTTCCACACTTTCCCGGTACACCTTCTGCACTGTAACAATCCAGGCAGTACAGCATCACGTTGCGGATCACTTCCGGCGGGATCTCTTCCCTTCCAGTCCCAGCTTTTCACAGAGGTCATTCTCGTAAAGCCAGCCATAGAATGCATTTCATCTGTCGGCATCAAAGACACCCCAGCTATCAGCATGTCTGCTGCATATTCATAGCCTTTTGCAGTAGCTTCCATATAGTACAGGTAACCTGGAAATACAAGATTTGATTTTCATGCTTTCTGTTCTTCATCCAGCAACTGACTAAATACTTCAAGCGGAAGGGGACGTGCATAATAGAATCCCTGGATCTCATCACATTCCATAGTCCGTAGAAATTCTACCTGTTCTTTTACTTCCACTCCTTCTGCCAGCACCTTCATTCCAAGGCCATGCGCCAGTGCAATGGTATGCTGAATGACCTGATCACCTCTTGAATTGCCAATGAAATCAATTAATGCCTTATCCAGCTTCAGTACACGGAACGGTAATACATTCAGACTGGTCATGGAAGAATATCCGGATCCAAAATCATCCATATGTAAAAGGAATCCTACATCTACCATCTTCTCCGTCAATCCCTGAATCTGGATACTGTAAAGTGCAGCGGTCTCTGTCAGTTCAATTGGAACTGCTTCAAATGGCACCTGACTGTCGTATACAATCTGTGCATACCGTTCTACGATGCCTTCATGATGTAAAGTTGCTCTGGACAGATTTACCGATACCGGAAGTACCCGTTCTCCTCGCTCCATCCTTTCTCTCTGGATCTGACATACTTTGCGGAACACATATTCATCTAGACGGACAATGAGACCGTTCCGCTCAAACAGTGGGATAAACTCTCCTGGCGAAATCATGGTACCGTCACTCTTCTTCCAGCGAACCAGAGCTTCTGCACCTTCGATCCTTTCTGTCTTCACATCATACTTGGGCTGATACCAGATCACAAATTCTTCCCTCTCAATAGCAGATTCAAATTCATTCTCCATCATCATTTCCCGGATATGTTTCTGACTCATGGAGCCATCATACGTTGCCACATTCCGTTCATAACTGTACTGAATACTCTTCATAGCAGTAAATGCACGGTCACAGATAATGGTCAGTGGCTGCGAAATATCCGCATTCTGATACATACCATACTTGATCACAAGATTTGGTATCGGTGCCTCTTTTGTGATCTTCCTTACCCGCTGTTCTACCAGATCCAGTGACAGATCCACATCACCACATACGAGACATATAAACTGGTCGCTTCCATAGCGGGCCACCAGTCCATCTCCGATATGTCCCGAAAACACCTTCGCCAGATATTTCAGAACCTGGTCTCCCATTTTTTCTCCGTAAATGCTGTTCACTAACTTAAAGTTGTGAATGTCTGCTACCAAAACATGGAACTTCTTATCTGAACGGAAATTAATCAATGTTTTCGCATGATGATAAAATGCCTGTCTAGTATACAGCCCTGTCAGCTCATCATATTCAATCGCTGACAGGGCTGCTGCGGACTCTCTCAGCTTGATAACACTGTTCAGCCTTGCCTTTACCACCTTAGGCTTATATGGCTTGGATATAAAATCCACTGCTCCAAGTTCCAGACAGTGTTCTTCATCCTCCGGCCGGTTGCTTCCGGTTGTTACAATGACAGGGACAGAAGAAAGCATCACATCATCCTTAATTCGTTCAAGGAATTCAAATCCATCACATACCGGCATATATACATCCAGCAGAACTGCTGACAGTTCACGGTAATGCTCTGACAGCATCTTCAGTCCAATCTCACCATTCTCAGCGGTAAGTATATCAAATTTCTCTGACAATAATTCTGTCAGGATCTCTCTGTTCAGTTCATTATCTTCCACAACCAGAATCTTACGCTTCGCCGACACACTGCTAGGAATAATCATACTTTCCAGTTCGTTACGCTTCACATCTGTGTCTTCATTTGAAAATGCAATCACCAGATTCTCTATCTCTTCTTTTCCGACTCTGGCACACTTCATATAATAATAATGTATCTCACCGTTCACTCTTGCCCTGTAATGTACGGTAACCTGCGGCAATACCTTTAACTGGTCGCACAGCTTCGACAGGCTCTGGGCAAACCTGAGCTTCCCCTGATCTTCCGAGATTACATTCGTATCAATGTATTCCTCCATTGCCTGTTCATAGGATGTCTGCTGACACAGTGCTTCTTTTATCCCAAGTGCCTTTCCGCTGTAACGGAAACTCTGCATCTTCCCGGACTTCACATCTACAGAATAGATATCACTGTAATCATTCCCCAGTACATTGATCACACCGAGAAGTCTCAGGCCTTCTTCGTTATTCGGAAGCTGTTTCACCAGCTTCTCTCCTTCTCTGACAGTACTGAATACCAGTACATATCCTTTTTCCGCCTCAGACAGATTCACTTCTATTGCATCTGCTGCCTGATAACTATGGCGCATGGGATCAAAGTAAGTTCTCGATTCGTCTGTCTTATTTAATACCGGACATTCTTTGCATGGAGAATCCAGGTTCATCAGGCACTGATAACAGTGATTTCCCTTTTTTAACTGTGGATATAGCCTTTGAGCAGTGTCATTATAACCCACAATTTGATAATTTTGATCTATAATATATACCCCAAACGAATTCTCCCTCATTACTGCTACCTTCCCTCAAAACTGATACGAACTATGATCCACTTTCTGTTAATTATAACATTCCATTTTATGCCTGTCTACTGATCAACCACTTTTTATTTTACCCCCCCCCCCCCGAGTATTTTTTATTTTTTCTTCCAGATTACATAAAAACAGCCCCTTTTTCAGAGACTGTTTTTAACACTTTTATGTAATTCTTATTTGAAATATTCTTTGCTGAGACGGTCAATGGTCTCTGTTGCACACTCATAAGCACCTGCAAATGCGCTTCCTTCTCCCCCCTGTGTGAAGCCCGGAATCACATATTTGGTGCCAACAGTATCAAAGAATTCCCTTAAACCTGCTTCAATCTTTTCCGGTGACCAGTCCGCAGTATCATATTTTCCATTATCCAGTCCACAATGGAAGGAGATCTGTCCGCCGTATTTCTTTACCAGTTCCGGAAGATCATTTTCCTTTACAGGTCCCTGCCATACATCGATACCCATTTCAATCATGGCCGGTACCAGTGTTGCACTGTATGCATCGTTGTGATGTACAATCACTTTTACTCCATTTTCTTTCCATGTTCCGTAGATCTTTTTGTATGCCGGAACAATGAATTCCTCGAACATGTCCGGAGAAAGGAATGTGGATCTCTGGCTGCCCCAGTCATCATGATGGAACAGTGCTTCCGGATGCATATGCTTGCATACTTCTCTGGCATTGGCACATTCATACTCTGTAAAGTAGTCAATCAGCTCGTGCATAGCCTCCGGTTCTTCATAGAAGTTTATCATAGTATCTTCCATTCCCATAAAGTAATGCAGTTTTTCAAATACACCTGGCATTACCATAGCTGTTACCAGTTCTTTGTCTCTGTCAACTCCATCTGCCATGGCAACAAACGGTGCCCATGCTTCATCAGAATATTCTGTCGGAGGCATTTTGACCACATTTTTCCATTCTGTGATATCTTTGAGCAGCTTGTGTTCTCCTTCACACATTGGAAATGGTCCCGGAGTTCCTTCTGCCCAGCACATGGTTACTCCAAATCCCGTTTTCTTGGTTCCTCCCGGTTGAAGATCTCCTTCTCCCATTAATCCTAAAAAGATCGGGTCTGGCAGCATCTTCAGATATCCAAACTGATTTACAAAACGGTCCGGATGGCCACCTTTTAATGTTTCATATAAGTTTTCTTTTGTTGATAACATGGTTTTTCTTCCTTTCTTTTTACGCTTCTTTTTTTACAAATACACCACATGATTTCATCAATATAAAACAGATAATACTTGCCAGCAGCATTGCTGCCCCTGCCAGCATGAAATAGTTCAGATAAGATCCACCTCCCAGAGGTACAATCACATAAGTTGGAATCACTACGCTTCCAATCAGCTCCAGTGTTACCATAAATCCTCCTGCTGTTCCCGCATACTTCGGTCCGATCTCTTTTAACATAACCGGAAGCATCATCATTACGGCAATAATTCCGCTTCGGAATGCTCCGTTTAAAAATCCACAGATATAGATGCCGATTGCCGGAAGTGTTACCATTCCTACCGCAGATACGGCTGTGATAATTCCCATTACCAGCATCATAACCGGTGTCTTCTCCGGATTCTTTGTCACGTAAACCGGCAGGAACATAGATCCAAGAATAGCTCCAATCATCAGGACTGTGTTAAAGGTTCCTGCATAACTCTCGGAATATCCTTTTAATTCTACTACTGCAGATACATGAAAACTGGAAATAATCATAGAACCTCCCAGTATCAGCATCAGTGTCAGTCCTGCCAGCCAGATATTTTTGCTCTTTACACATACCAGGAGAGATTCCTTTACCTGAGATGCATCCTCTCCTGCCATCTTATTTTCTGAAAATACAGATTCTCTCGCAAATACCAGCCACAGTACCAGTACCACGATACTGATCACGGCCGGAATCCAGAATGCCACGCTCAGGCCTGGAATCGCCGCTGTGGTTGCATATGCCACTGCCATGGATGCAGTTGATGCCGCCATCATGATACCAACTACTTTGCTCACTTTATCCATTGGATACAGAGAGGATACGATCTTTGCCAGATTGGAATTCAGAATCATACATCCTGCTCCGGATAAAATCATGGCAATCAGCATGGTAGTGTAATCTGTGGCAAATGCTCTCAGCACCAGACCTCCTGTTGCCACTGCCAGGCAGATTCCTACCATTTTGGAAATACCAAAACGGTCTACCAGCAGACCAATGATAATACTTAAAAAGATGGATGGCAGCATCGGTGCTGTCATCAGACTGGAAAACTGGGTATCAGTAAGCTGAAATGCCTGGAATATTTTTCCCGGAATGGCAGCTAACTGGTAGTTCCCGTAGTTTCCAATAAACTGTGCACAGAAAATCAGTGCAGCAACCAGAAAAACAAGATTCTTTTTGTTCTTCATATACCTTTCCCCCATTTCTTTTTTCTGGATTTATTATATAAAATCTCTGTCCTTTCAGACTAGGCGCACAATGTGACTTTTTTGATCCTTCTGTGATACAAAGTGCTACTTCTGTTTTTTTCTTAACAACTTCTAACCAAAGACTTAACCATGGCGCATTCTCAGTCTGGATGTGGAATTGTTTTCCGCAAAACAAAAGACCGGATATTCTCCGGTCCAATTGTCTATTTTTCATGTGATTTGTGATATTCCAGAAGCCGGCAGGACATGTCTACATAGAACCGTTCTTCCTGTTTTTCTAATCGAATTCCGGTCAGACTCTGTATCTTGTCCAGACGCTTCATCAGAGAGGAACGATGGATATATAGTTTCTCTGCGGTCTGTGTGGCATTTCCGCCATGATCCAGATAGGTCTTCAGTGTCTGGTACAAATTAGAACTTTTTTCTTTGTCGTATTCCATCAGCTGAAACAATCCAGGATGTACAATCTGATCCAGACCATATTCTCCTGTTGCCCGCTCCATGAGATAAGGCACCATATAATCTCCAAACTCATAGTGCCAGAAATATGGAGCATTCTTTTCTCCCAGCCGCAATGCCTCATATGCCTGCTTCAGATAGACCGGCAGTTCCTCATATCCCGTAAATGCATTGCTGCTGCCTGCTTTTGCCACATTTTCTCTCAAGAATACGGCCATCCTTTCACGGTAATTCTCATTCTGGGATTCCCGGCTCAGGTTACGGACACAGATCAGGTCTTTTTCCCGTATCAGCACGCAGCTCTCCGGGAACAACTCCCAAAGCTTCTTATATAAGAAGCGAATGCCTTCTTCCATAGGGTAGCGTGCATCAAAACTCAACACCATTACCTTGTAACGGTCTTCCACGCTCCAGTGATTCCGCTCCATGACTGTCTCATCTGCTTTTTTCTCCCCGGCCAGTAATGCTTCTACCTGCATCTGCAGGTCGCTGTTTCTTCCAGTCAGAAAAGAATGAATCCGCTGATTCACAAAAATGCTGTTCACGGCAATCGCCAGTCTGGTAAACAATTCTTCCTGAAGTGCTTCGTGCTTCGGGTCTTCGATGCTTCCCAGCACTCTGGCATAATACTGCCCGCTTATAAAGATGTTAAAACAGAGCAGATCTTTTTCTTCTGTTTTCAGTGGCAGATGAAATACGCTGTTTCGGTGCAGGCACTGGCGAAAATCCTCCTGCCAGATCAGATCATTCATCTCGTCCCGGTCCAGTACTTCTGTAGGAAATTTTTCCTGATACCATTGCCCTTTCGCCAGAAAATGAAACCTGTTATCGGAAACTGCCAGAGGCATCCGCAGGATCGTCTCTGAGGTATCCAAAAGCACATTCAGATCCATCTCCTCGGAATACAAAAGAATAATCTCCCACTTCTGCAGATCCATCCACAGTCTGTTCAATGTATTCAGTATCCTTGACAGTGAATACTGCTCTGATGTATAGAATCCGTTTCGCACTTTCATCTCCGGTTCTGACGGGCATCCATACACACAGAACAGCTCTTCTTTTTCTTTCTCCGCTATGCTTTTCCTTTCATATGGAATCAGGTACAGTACCCGTTCCTTCAATGTCTGTCCTTCTTCCCAGATCTCGATTTTTTCCACGCTGCCGTTTCTGGCATAATGGAATAATGTATTTTCTATCCCATAATAAGGAAGCTGATATTGTATATACGTAAGTTTCAGCATGTTGTCTTCTCTTTCTGTTTTTCTATTCGTCTTTTGTCTATCTGCTATCTTAACAAATATTCTATTTCAAAATCAAGGTGCTTTCTGTGCTATTTTACTTGTACATCCTTTTCGAATGCATTATAATCGGACTGAGGTGTTACGATGAATATAGATTCTAATTTAAAACAATTACTGGAAAAAGAAACGCATGTCCATCAGGCTGAAATCCATGCTCTCTATCAGCAGCTGGACCTCCGTTTTGGTCTGCACGCTTCCTCTGTTCCGGTATTTTTCAGCTATGATGAAGGACTTCTGGGATCCTATACACAGGAAAGGCATCATGAAAAGGAACATTTTTGTTTCTCCCTGCTTTTTATCGGATATGCTGTAAAAAACCCTCTCCAGAAAAGTGACCGCATGGATCTGTATAAGCACGAATATGCCCATTATATGCAGTATCATATGGATATTCCGGCAAAATATCACTGGCAGCCCGGTATCCACGGCAGTGCCTGGAAATACTGCTGTTCTCTGATCGGCGCAGCTCCGACGCCATACTACAAAGTCGGAGAAAGCCTGATGAAGCACGATTATCAGAAAGCATTAAAAAATCCCATTCATGACAAAACCATCCCTGTACGTGACCGCTACCGCCGGGAACGGGAATATCAGAACACGAAAAACCGCACGATACAGTACAAGGTAAATGACGTGGTAAAACATCCGAAGTTTGGCGAGGGGATTATCGAAGAAATTGTCCAGCTTGAGAACTCCGTAAGACTTCATATCCGATTCCAGGACGAACTGAAAAAGATTGACCAGAAATGGCTGTTGAAAACAGGACGAAAGAAATGATAATTATGATGAGTTTTCTTTCTCTGATAAAGTGAAAGCCGGTATCTATGCTGATCTGTATATCGATTTTAGCACCATACAGCTTTAATTCAGAAAAAAGACCGCCATTATACATTTTCCTGTATAGTGACGGTCAGTTTTTATGTCTTTTTAAGCCATTTCTTAGAATTTACCAGCTGTTGCTGCTTCCTCGATGGATACGGCTACGGATACAGTCATACCAACCATTGGGTTGTTACCTGCACCGATCAGACCCATCATTTCTACGTGAGCAGGTACAGAGGAGGATCCAGCGAACTGAGCGTCACTGTGCATACGTCCAAGTGTATCTGTCATACCGTAGGAAGCAGGACCTGCTGCCATGTTATCTGGATGAAGTGTACGTCCTGTACCACCGCCTGATGCAACGGAGAAGTACTTCTTACCAGCTTCCAGTCTTTCTTTCTTATAAGTACCTGCTACAGGGTGCTGGAAACGTGTAGGGTTGGTAGAGTTACCTGTGATGGATACGTCTACGTTTTCTTTCCACATGATTGCTACACCTTCTGGAACGCTGTTCGCGCCGTAGCAGTTAACTTTTGCACGAAGTCCTTCAGAATAGGATTTTCTGAATACTTCTTTTACTTCGTTCTTGTATGGATCATATTCTGTCTCAACATATGTAAATCCGTTGATACGGGAGATGATCTGTGCAGCATCTTTTCCAAGACCGTTCAGGATAACACGCAGTGGTTTCTGACGAACTTTGTTAGCCTTTTCAGCGATACCGATGGCACCTTCTGCTGCTGCGAAAGATTCGTGACCAGCCAGGAATGCGAAACATTCTGTTTCTTCTTCCAGAAGCATTTTACCAAGGTTACCATGTCCCAGACCTACTTTACGTGTATCTGCTACAGAACCTGGGATACAGAAAGCCTGAAGACCTTCACCGATTGCTGCTGCTGCTTCAGAAGCTTTACGGCAGTTTTTCTTGATTGCGATTGCTGCACCTACCGTGTAAGCCCAGCATGCATTTTCAAAACAGATTGGCTGAATGCCTTTGATCTGATCGTATACATTCAGACCAGCATCTTTTGTGATTTTCTCTGCTTCTTCAATAGAAGCAATTCCATAACTATTCAGAACGGAATTGATCTGGTCAATTCGTCTTTCATATGATTCAAATAATGCCATTGTACTAGTCCTCCTCTGATTATTCTTTTCTTGGGTCGATGATCTTAACAGCATCTGCTACACGGCCATACTGTCCTTTAGCTTTTTCCCAAGCTGTGTTAGGGTCATCCCCCTTCTTGATGAAGTCTGTCATCTTTCCAAGACTTACGAACTGGTATCCAATGATCTCATCATCTGCATCCAGAGCGATACCGGTAACATAACCTTCAGCCATTTCCAGATAACGAGGACCCTTTTTCAGTGTTCCGTACATAGTACCAACCTGAGATCTGAGGCCTTTTCCAAGGTCTTCCAGACCTGCACCTACTGCCAGACCATCTTCTGAGAATGCGGACTGGGAACGTCCGTAAACGATCTGCAGGAACAGTTCTCTCATAGCTGTGTTAATTGCATCACAAACAAGGTCTGTATTTAATGCTTCCATAACAGTCAGTCCCGGAAGAATCTCTGCTGCCATAGCTGCGGAATGTGTCATACCTGAACATCCGATAGTCTCAACCAGTGCTTCCTGGATGATACCTTCTTTTACATTCAGGCTCAGCTTACAGGCACCCTGCTGTGGAGCACACCAGCCTACACCATGTGTAAAACCAGAAATGTCTTTAACTTCTTTTGCCTGTACCCATTTTGCTTCTTCCGGAATCGGAGCTGCGCCATGATGAACACCCTGTGCTACTGGGCACATTTCTTCTACTTCGCGTGAATAAATCATTTTTAAACTCCTTTCAATAGTAAAAGTCTTTTATGTAACCAGAATGTGCTGCATTCTGAACATACTTCGGTTACTATTCTCGCACAAAATGACAAAATAGTCCAGCCTTTTTCTGTTGTCAAATGTTAAAAAAAAAGCAAAATGCAAATCGTTTTGTCATATCAGAAAGAAATATCCTATGTTCAAAAAAAGAGAGACAATCATACGATTATCTCTCTGTACCATTTTATCTTACTTAGTGTGTGCTCAGATATTTCTCAATATCTTCAATTGCTGCCTTCTCATCAGATCCTTCTGCCTCTACTACGATCTCTTCGCCAGCTTCCAGTCCCAGAGTCATCATACCCATAATACTCTTGGCATTCACACGCTTCTCTTCCACTTCTACGTGAATCTTGCTCTCATACTGACTTGCCACCTGTACCAGTAATGCCACCGGGCGCGCCTCCAGGCCACTAGGCAATTCAATTTTAATAGACTTCTTAATCATAATGCTTCTCCTCCTTACAGCACCTTAGCCCATCCGCTATCTCACTTAATTTTTTCAAGCGGTGGTTCACACCAGATTTTCCCATCCGTGGGGATAATAACATGCCTAATTCTTTTAACGTTGCGTCTGGATTCGCCAGCCTGACTTCTGCCATATTCGCCAGTCCCTCCGACAGTTCTTCAAAGCCAATCGTATCCTGAATATACCGGATATCTTCGATCTGCTTCACTGCTGCATTCACGGTCTTGTAAATATTCGCAGTCTCACAGTTGACCTTTCGGTTCAGTGAATTTCTCATGTCTTTTAATATACGGATATTTTCCAGTTCCATCAGTGCCTGATGTGCTTCCATGATATTCAGCACATCCACAATTCCGTCTCCTTCTTTGATGTACACCACATAATACTTTTTGCGCTGTATCATACGTGCCTCTATTCCAAAAGAACGAAGCACCTTACGAATCTGCTCTGCATGATATTCCAAAGTACAGGCAAATTCCAGATGATAAGACTTCTCAGGATTGGTGACTGATCCGGTAACCAGAAATGCCCCCCGCAGAAAAGCTCTTTTGCAGCATATCCTCCGAAGCAGCTCTGTCTCTGTCAGTTCGAAGTCTTCTGCAAAATCCATATAACTCTTTCCATCCGGCTTCATGATCCCGATCTCCCGTAAAATCTGCAAAGCGTCTTCATGCTTTTTCACATACAGATGATAGGTTCGACCTCTTTTTTCTCCATGATGCTGCCTGATAGAAAGTTCAATTTCTATATTAAATGTTTTTTGCAATAATGTAAAGTACTTTCTTGCCACAAACAGATTCTCTGTCTGGATCTTCAGTAAAAATCTGTCATTTCTGGATACCGAAATTCCGCCACACATACGGATGATGGCTGCTATTTCTGCTATCTGGCAATGTCTGGCACCCAATTTCTGTTTTGCCAGTTCTTCCTTCACAGTTCCGGAAAACGACATATTCTTCTCCTTTACCCATTATCTTACTTTTTCGATGTCTCTGTGTTCAATCTTCACCTTATATTCTCTGTTTTCCTTCAGAATCTCATATAATTTATTGGCAATCGTCACAGAACGGTGTTTTCCGCCGGTACAGCCAATGGCTACCACAAGCTGATTCTTACCTTCTGCCACATAGTTTGGAATCAGGAACTGTACCATATCACTTAATTTATCCAGAAATTCTCCTGCCTGATGGCAGTTCATCACATACTCCTGTACCTCCCGGTCATTGCCGGTCTTTGTCTTCAGATCATCCACATAATACGGATTCGGAAGAAAACGGACATCAAATACCAGATCTGCATCAGATGGAATTCCATTCTTAAAACCAAAGGAAAGTACTGTCACCATCATATTTTTGAATTCCTGGTTCTGGCGGAAGATCTCATCCATATTCTGAACCAGTTCCCGTACCAGAAGCTGACTGGTATCCATAATATAATTAGCTTCTTTTTTCAGGAATTCCAGCCTGGAGCGTTCCTCCTTCAGTCCTGTCTCCACTCTTCCATCCACTGCCATCGGATGCTGGCGTCTGGTTTCTTTATAGCGCTTAATCAGTGTCTTATCCGATGCATCCATAAACAGGATCTCATATTCATATCCGGCTGTTTTCATACCTTCCAGCTGACCGTCCATATTATCTAATTCTTTTCCGTTACGGATATCTATACCAACTGCTGCCTTGGTAATATCCGGATTATCATTCATCAGCTGTGCAAACATTGGCAGAAGGGAAATTGGCAGATTGTCCGCACAATAGTATCCCATATCCTCCAGAATCTTCAGGGCTGTAGATCTGCCAGCCCCGGACATTCCGGTTACAATTATAAATCTCATGTATTCTCCATCTTAGAATTCTCCTAACCGTTTTACCTCCGGTTCCAGAACAACTCCAAATTTCTCCATCACAATTTTTTTCGTCTCTTCCATCAGGTTCACCACATCCTCTGCTGTGGCATTCCCCCTGTTAATTACAAATCCGCAGTGCTTTTCCGATATCTGCGCACCACCGACTGTAAATCCGCGTAAGCCCGCATCCATAATCAGCTTTCCTGCAAAATACCCTTCCGGTCTTTTGAAGGTACTGCCTGCACTTGGATACTCCAGCGGCTGCTTGGTAACCCGCTTTTCTCTCAGTTCATCCATTTTTGCACGGATGGCTTCCGTATCTCCCTTTTCCAGCTTCAAACAGATATCCAGTACAATATATCCTTTTCTGGCAATGATACTGGTACGATACCCCAGTTCCAGTTCTTCGGCTGCCAGCGTGTGTACCCTGCCATCTTCATCCAACACAGTTACTTCCTTCAGAATATCCTTCATCTCTCCGCCATAAGCGCCGGCATTCATGACCACAGCTCCTCCTGTGGTTCCCGGAATCCCCGCTGCGAATTCAAATCCTGTCAATCCTGCATCCAGTGCCTGTCTCGCCACTGATGCATTCACTGCTCCTGCCTGAACATGGATCTCTTCGCCACTTACTTCTATCTGATTAAAATTACGCAGCAGCTGGATCACGACTCCACGTACCCCTTTATCACTCACCAGAAGATTGCTTCCGTTCCCGATCACATACCATGGCTGTCCTTCCTTCCGGCACAGTGCGGTCACTTCTTCGATCTCCTGTGACGTCTGCGGAAGTACCAGAAAATCAGCCGGTCCTCCAATCCGAAATGTGGTATGTTTCTTCATCGGTTCTTCTGCCAGTACCTGTTCTTCTCCAACTATGCTGCATAACTTCTGATAAAATTCCTGATTCACCAAATGCCTCCTTTATTTCAGAATTCCGCTTATCTTTATACTCTCAATTGCTGCCTGCAGTTCTTCCTCCGGCAGTACCAAGGCGAATCTCACATAGCCTTCTCCCAGACTTCCGAAGCTGCTACCCGGTGTACAGATTACCCCGGATTTTTCCATCAATTCCATACAGAATGCATTGGCATTGTCATACCCTTCCGGCAATGGTGCCCATACAAACATGGTTCCTTCTGTGTCTCTTACCTTCCATCCGATCTCAGACAAGCCCCTGCTCAGTGTGCGGCTTCTTCTTTCATACTTTTTACACTGATCAATCACACTGTCCTGCGGTCCGTTAAGTGCTGCAATAGCACCATATTGTATCGGATAAAAGATACCATAATCGATCTGGGAACGGATTGCCCTGAACTTTTCTACAACCTGTTCATTTCCCACGCAGAATGATACTCTGGCTCCTGTGTAGTTAAAAGACTTGGAAAGGGAATAGAACTCTACCCCCACTTCTTTTGCTCCTTCGTACTGCAGGAAGGAACCGCCCTGTTTTCCTCCAAACACAATGTCAGAATAAGCATTGTCATGCAGAATGACGATGTCATACTTTCTTGCAAAATCAATCAGCTCTCTGTAGAATGTATCATCCGCTACGGAACATACCGGATTGGACGGATAATTGACTACCATGAAACGGGCTTTTTTTGCAGTCTCTTCCGGAATGTCTTCAAACTTCGGAAGGAAATGGTTCTTTTCATATAAAGGATACTCCACGGTCACTGCATCGCACAGTTCTGGCCCGATCTTGAAAATCGGATATCCCGGATTCGGTACCAGTACCACATCTCCCGGATTGCAGAGAGTCCATGCAAAATGTGCCATTCCTTCCTGGGATCCGTTCATGGACATGATCTCATTTTTCTCCAGTTTTACCCCAAAACGCTTCTGGTAAAAGTCCTGTACTGCCTGTGTCAGTTCCGGCAGATCAGCCAGAGAATATTTGTAATTCTCCGGTTTTGCTGCTGCTTCTGCCACTGCCTTACGGATATGTTCCGGTGGTTCAAAGTCCGGTGTTCCAACGGAAAGATTATAGATCTTCTTTCCTTCTGCCAGCATCTCATTCTTCTTTTCATTCAGTACGGCAAAAATACCTTCCCCGAACATTTCTGTTTTATCTGAAAATGTAAGCTTCATCTATTTTCTCCTTCAGTCTCTTCCTGTTTCTTTCTTTTCTGTCCATACTGTTCCAGCATGGCAGTGAGCAGATACAGCCCTATGCAGACAATACTGATCATACTGCCCTGCCACAGTCCTGCAGGTGTAAAATTCATCTCAATGGTATGGGTACCTGCTTCCAGATCAATTCCCATCATGGCATCGCCTACCCGGTAGGTTGCAGTATCCCTGCCGTCTACCTTTACCGTCCATCCTTCATCATACGGCATTGTCAGCAGCAATGTTCCTGCCTGCTGCGCATCTACCGTTCCGCTTATATGGTTTCCGTCTTCTGTAACATCTGTCATCTGGCTGGCTGACAGTTTCTGGTAAACAGCATTGTATTCCTCATCTGTACAGGTATAGACCCGTACCGGAACAGGACCACTCTGATTATCTTTAAAGGTAAGGGTAATATTAGCCTTGCTCTCTTCCCCTTCCTCTGTTACCGTTCCCAGATTGAACAGGTTTTTCGTATAGTTATTGACTGTCTTTTCTCCCTGCGGGGTCTTGATGGTAATGCTCTTCACATTCTCAGTAATCTCAATATAAGTTTGGTCTCCCGGATGCAGCCGGATAATATAGGTCGGTCCCTCTTCCAGGGAATAAGCTTCCCGCAACGTATAATGGAACGCTTCGCCTGTTGCAAGCTGTGCAAACTCTTCCTGCACCTCCATGGCTGTCCGATTACTGTAGATATCCCACGCCTTGATATTCGAAGATACCATGAATCCAAGTGACAGGGCATCCTCATTCTTATACAGATATAACGGCTCCTCATATCCCACCTGATTCATCTGATATAAAGTATCGTATCCTTTTCTTGATACCAGATAGCGGACGCCAAATACATCGTTAAAAAGTTTGGTCATACCATTGTAGCCATCCTTGTTTGTTCTCGCTTCCATACCGATACTGCGGCACATATTAACAGTTGCTTCCGGCATGGTAGAAGAAAACATCACCACTCCATTGGCACCCATAAACATATTTTCATTTCTCATTCTCTGGCTGTCGATCTCACTACGATAGAAATCATCTGTCTGATCGTATTCTTCCATCAGCTTCTTATAGGCAATCTGTTCATCCACGTAGGTACTTCTTCCCACCGTTCCATTCATGCAGATACCATAGATCCCGGTTACTGCCATCTCCAGCGTCATTACTGCTGTCAGGACACGTTTTGTCAGTACTTTGTGTTTTCCGCTCTCATAGTACCACAACAGTAAAATTCCATATAACACCAGCAGAACCAGAGTTGCCATGTAGACATACCATTCCCGGTCACCTGTCTGTGTCACCATACAGTAGCCCACAAACAGAATCGACAGCAGCCATGCCAGCATAATCTTCCAGACCTTCATCTTCTGTATGTGGTGTATAACATCAAAGCCCATGGTCAGAAGCATGGCAATATACAGGAATGCAAATCGGTTCGGCAGACCATTCTGTACATGGAAACCATGCCAGATATAATTCAGCATATTAAAATTCATACTGATAGCCAGCAAACCAGTCAGAAGAAGCTTTGCCACTCTCTCGGACAGTCTCAGTTCCTGGTCCAGCAGATACAGGATAATCAGAATCATCACAATCACACCACAATAGATATTCACGCCAGACTGATCATCATAGATATTGATCGGTTCAACCAGTGCAAAATGTCCCGTCAGCTGGGTAATCCCGTCTGTATAGAACTTGATTTTGCTCGGGAAACTGCTGTCTGCAGATTCTGTAATGGCAAGATTCAGATATGCCGGCAGCAGAACCAGTGCTGCCATTCCGCCTGAAAGCAGAGAATACCATGTGAACTTCAGTCCGGAACAAAGGAACCTGCGGATGCTGAACTTCTTTGCTCCGATCCATAATACGCAGAAATACAGGCATGCAAACAGACACAGCATATATCCGATATAATAATTGCAGTACAGCGCATAACATAATGCCAGTGCATAAAAACGTCCTTTTTTGCCTGCAACAATTTTCTCAATTCCAAGCATCACCAGCGGCAGCACCATAATACTGTCCAGCCACATCAGATTAAAATAGTATCCGATCATAAAGGCTGACAGGGCATACATGCACCCAAAAGCTATCGGAAAATAGTCTCTGTCTTTTCCTCTTCTTGACAGATACCATCCAAAGATCCCGCCTGTCAGAGCAATCTTCAGCAAAATGAGGTATGCCATAAAATCCATGACATGCTTTGACGAAACTATGGTAATCAGCAGGTTCAACGGACTTGCCAGATAGTAGGCAAATACTGCCCACATGTTATATCCCAGCCCCCCTCCGAAAGAATAGGTCAGGGACTGGCTGTTCACCAGCTTATCATGAAAATCAGTAAAGAACGGCAAGTACTGATGCAGCGAGTCAATGATCAGCACTCCATGATCCCCAAAAGGATAGACTCCGTTCACAATATATGCAATCAATACCGTAACAGCCGGTATTGTAAAAGAAAGCATGGTACATCTCTTACGGATCATTTTCCTTTTCAGTTGCTCCGGTGTATATTCCTTATGATCCGTCTGAAAGACGATCATCTTACTGAATACAAAGTTCAGGACCAGAACCACAACCTGGATCGCCAGCTTGGCAATCATGTCCGGCATATCCCATACACAGCAGAACATAACTACGCCAAAGATCTCAATAAACATGGTCAGAAGACGCATACCTATAAACTGCCCCATCTCTTTGAGAAGGGCAATCCTGCCTTCTGTCTTACTCTCAAATACATACAGCTTATTCACCACATAGGCAAACAGAATCGACAGTGCAATGGCAAAGAAATTCGCCTTGGTCACATCGATATGAATCAGATTCCGTAATATCCAGTAACTTACCAGATTCACCATTGTGGTGCAGCCACCGAAAAAGATATAGCGGAGTCCCTGATTATTCATCAGCTTTTTCACAAAATTCTTCATCTTATTCACTTCCTGTCAGCTCACGGTCCAGGCAGAAAGAATAGATGATCTGTTCTTTTACCGGATACCCCGTCAGCGATTCTAACGCTTTTTTATAACAGCCTAATTGTACTCTATATTTTTCATAGAGGGAAGAGGCTTCTTTAAATTTCACAAAATCCGTTTTATAATCCACCAGCACAATATGATCTTCTTCTATAAAATAGGCATCGATAATTCCCTGTACTAAAATGTATTCCTCTGAGTTCCATCTGGAATTTACGTCCCCCGCAGGCAGTTCCATTACAAACTGCTGTTCCCGGAAAAGCTGGTCCTTACGCTGTGCCTGTGCCATTCTTTTTCCCAGAGGCGAGGCACACATTTTGGCAATCTTCGCTGAATTCACACATTCCAGTTCCTTCTCTGTTACCAGTCCTCTGCTGCACAGTTCCCGCAGTTGTTCCTCCGCGTCCCGGTCAAAGTGCAGTTTTTCCATAATCTTATGGTATACAGTTCCTCTTCCGGCTCCGGATACCTCTGCTTCTTCCTGAAGGAATTTCGGCATAATCACTGTACTCTGTGCGTTTTTCTCCTCTTCTGCTTCCGGCACCAGACTGACGCTTTCTGTCTCTTCCTCTTTCTGACTCATACGCTTCAGTTCCGATACACTGACCTTACTTGGTATCGTTTCCTCTTTTTCATAAGGATACTGGTATGCCAGACTGGTTTCCAGTTCTTCCTTCGCATCGGCATCAAATACCATCCCGGACGGCATTCCCAGAAGTTCCTGTTCCTGAATCAAATATTCGCTCTGTCTCTCTACTTCTCCTTCCAGAAGCTGCTGAACCGTGCAGACAGAAAATGCAATGTCCGGTGCTGCCTCTTCACTCAGTATCACAGGCATCATCCAGTCCAGATCACATTTGGCCTGCACCCGGTCTGTATAGGACAGCTTCTTCTGCCATGGTTGCAGCCTCGCACTCCATTTTGCCAGTTTTTTATCCAGACCGTCTGCTGCTCCGGTGATAATAAGCTTTTCTTTTGCGCGAGTCAGAGCAACATAGAGTACCCGCAGTTCCTCACCCAGATTCTCATTGCGAATCTGCATTTTCACAAAGTTCTTAAACAGCGTACTTCCGCTGACACGCAGAACCGGATCTACATCATCGCAGCCGATTCCCAGATCCATATGTGTCACAAACTGTGAGGTGGAATCTGTCTGATTCAGATTCTTCCCCATTCCTGCCACAAACACCACCGGGAATTCCAGTCCCTTGCTTTTATGGATACTCATAATCCGCACCATATGGCTTTCTTCCCCTCCGGACACGGCTTCTCCAAAATCAATTTCGTATTTATGAAGGTTTTCAATATAGCGCACGAAGTGGTACAGACCGTGATAACTTCCCGTTTCATATGCTGCTGCCTTTTCCACCAGCATATCCAGATTGGCACGCCGCTGTCTGCCGCCCGGCATAGCCGTCACATAATCCAAATATCCAGTCTCATCCAGGAGTTCCCACAACATTTCCTGCATTGGCGTATACACTGCCCTCTTACGAAACTGCTCCAACATGGCAAAAAATGGGTGAAGTTCTTCTGCTTCCATGCAGACCTGATAAAATGCCTTACCTTCACCTCTGCCTTTCAATTCTGCAAGCTGCTGTGGAGACTTCTTACCAATTGGAGAATACAGCACCGATGCCAGCGGTATATCCTGGCATGGATTGTCAATCACTTTCAAAAGTGCCAGTACCGTCTGTATTTCCGGTGCTGAAAAATAACCGCTTCTGGCTCCGGCAAATACCGGAATTCCCATATTTCCCAGTACTCTTGCAAAATCCTCTGCCCAGCCGGTTACCGTACGCAGCAATATCACAATATCGCCAAACTGTACCGGACGATAGGACTTTTCATTTTTATCCCAGACCTTTTGTGTCTTCATCAGTTCCAGAATCCGCCTGCCGACCATACGGGCTTCCAGTTCCCTGTCTGTCTCTTCGGATTCCTCGTTCTCAGCCAGATCCAGCAGCAGCATTTCACTTCCATAGCTGTCCGGATCAGGCGCATCTTCAAAAACTGCTCCCGGATACAGCCTTGCCGCCTCATCATAGGCTACCTTTCCCAGATCCCGGTCCATAATTTTATCAAACAATTCATTGGTACTCTCCAGTACCTGAGCACGGCTTCGGAAATTTTTATGAAGGTCAATTCTTCGATTGCTGCCCTCCTGAAGATCATAGGTTTCATATTTTTCCATAAACAGCTCCGGTCTTGCCAGACGAAAACGGTAAATGCTCTGCTTTACATCCCCCACCATGAACAGGTTGTGGATACCTTCCGGCTCACCGCTGATCCCCGTCAGAATCATTTCCTGTACCAGATTGCTGTCCTGATATTCGTCAATCATAATATACTGATAATAATCTGCCAGATCTCTTGCTGCCTGAGTACGCGTACAGGTTCCCTCCTTACGCTCCATCAGTATCTGCAATGCCAGATGCTCCAGGTCATTAAAATCGCAGAGATTCCGTTTGCGTTTTTCCTGTGTATAACAATCTGCAAACTCTTTTGTCAGATCCAGCAGCTGCTCCATCATCGGACGGCAGCGTTTCATATGTTCATACAGCACTTCCGGCGGAGCGTAAAAATAAGTATCCCGGATTTTGGTGAAATTTCTTTTTACCTCTTCCCGGATTTCCTTCACCGTATCCCGGCTCTTAGGATCTACCTGTTCATCTCTTTTGGAGGAAAGGGTTTCCCATTTTCCCATGCTCCGTATTGCATTTCCCAACTCCCGGTAAGTCTCCGGTGTCCGTAACTGCTCCAGCATATCCAGATCACTTTGCAGTGCCTCTTCATACATATAAGGTCCATGTTCTTCCCTGCAGAGTTCCAGAGCCCGTCTGAGCATCTGTAACAGATCCCCAACCTGTACTTTTGCCACCTTCACCAGTTCCGCAATCCAGGGCATATCCAGAAAATTTTCCACATTTTCTGCCTCATATTCCCTGCGGCACTGATCCAGCCACTCCTGTGGCCATGGAAAGCTCATGGAAAAATGATATAACTGCAATACGGCACTTTCCAGTACCCTGTCGTCCCGCCCGGTAGCAATGGATTCCACCATATAGAGAAAAGCTTCAGATTTTTCTGCATACTTTTCTTCCAGAAGCTGTTCCAGCACATCGCTTTGCAAAAGTTTCTGTTCTCCGTCATCTGCGATCCGAAAATCCGGATCCAGATCAATGGTATGAAAATAATTGCGTATCACATACTGGCAGAAACTGTGAATAGTGGAGATCTGTGCATTCTGAAGCAGTGCACTCTGTCTTTGCAGATGCTCCATCATTCCAGGTTCCAGTTCTTCTTCCAGCTTTTCCTCCAGGCGTTCCCTGATACGGTCACGCATCTCTCCTGCTGCCGCATTGGTAAAGGTCACGATCAGCATACGGTCAATCTCTGCCGGATACCTCTCATCCATAAGCAGTGACAGAATCCGTTCTACCAGTACTGCGGTTTTTCCGGATCCTGCCGCAGCAGATACCAATATATTACAGTTTCTCAAATCAATAACTGCTTTTTGCTCACTGGTCCAGTTCGTTGCCATCTTCCTGATTCTCCATTTTCTTCCATATCATTTCTTCTGTATACTCTTTCAGTCTCCGGTAATGTGTGCCCGGCAGCTTCGGATCCATTCTGCAGATCGACCGATAAATGCAGTAATCACATCCGGTCTGCGTTTTTCTCTCGAAGGGAACAGCTGCGATCTCTCCATCCAGCATTCTTCTGCCCAGTTCCTTCATTTTCTCCTGTACAAAGGAAGACAGCGTATGGAACTGCTCTTTTTTTACCGCTTTGGAACGTTTGGATAAGGTTCCGTCCTTATTCTCGGCCACCGGAATTACATCCGATGTCCCTGCAAAATGCTGATCCATTTCCCGGTAAACCTTCTTATCGGAACTTACCAGACCGGTCAGCTTTAATTCCTTCAGAATCTCTGACGATATCTCTTCAGCTGACTCTGTATCTTTTCCGGTCAGCATCGGATCCTTCACATGATAATAAAAAATTCCTGCCGGAATAATCTCTTTTTCTTTGTAGATTCTCTGTTCCATCTCCACTGCGGCATTCAGATAAACCACCAGCTGAAGCTGCAGTCCATAATACAATGCCACCAGGTCAAAAGATTTATTTCCTGATTTATAATCGATAACTTTGATGTAGACTTCCCCATCCTTCTCACAGGTATCGATCCTGTCAATCTTACCCTTTAGGCGCATTTTTTCTTCCTCTGACAATGCAATATTTACTGCATCCAGGTCGGCTACCTGGGTAAAAGATACTTCATAACCGGCAGGTCTGAAACTCCCTGCCAGAATCTGCTTCTGCAGCGCCCACGCAGTACGGCGCAGAATTCTCCTGAGCCTCTCAATTACGAATTCATTTCTGGCACTGCTGTGGAGAATCTGATGCCCGTATTCTTCTGCAACCTGATCTACACACTCATCAATGAGTTTATTTCTGGTCTCTTCCGTCAGCCCTTCCCAGCTTCCCTCTTCCAGTTCCACTTTTCTGGAAAAAAGTTCTATGATCCGGTGTGTCACCGATCCCATATCCACAGGGTGGAATTCATATTCCTGCCGCTCCTTTAACTGCAGACCGTACTGCAGAAAATGAGCAAAAGCGCAGGACGCAAACTTTTCCAGACGGCTGACGCTGTTGCTTAAAATCTCCCCGTATAATTTTGATGCTGCTGCTTTTCCGATTCCACTTTCATCAAACCTGAGGAACGCAGCATGTACCAGATCTTCGGTCTGTTCCTGCCAGTTTTCCTGCTTCCGGTACCACTGATACAGTTCCATCCACGCAGCTGATGGGCTGGTCTCACGAATATTCTGAAGTCCTTCTGCCAGCAGTGTTATTCCGCTTCTGGTCGTCACCGCACGCTTCAGCAGATTCTCTGTATAATCTTCATCCTGCACCTGTATCTCAGGGAACAGACGCATCACCATACGGATCACGTAGGACGAACGCATGGCACTGCCATCCGAAGTTGCCTTACAGTAAGATAAATACAGTTTTTCAGATGGCTTCGTCAGATTCTGATACAGGTAAAACTTCTGTATATAACTCTCCTGTCTCGCTGTCGGTGCCAGTTCTACCCTGCTTTTTTCCAGTGTCTCGCGCTCCATCTGGGACAGCATGCCACCGCCGCTGCCGCTTCCCGGCACCCATCCGTCATTCAATCCCATGAAAAACAGTGCACGGATATCCTTCAGACGGGTACGCTCGATGTCTCCCACCTGCACTCGGTCCATGCTTGGGGGAATAATCCCCACACGCAATTCTTCAAATCCAGTCTCCAGAAGTTCCGTGTATTCTGCCAGAGTCATCTTTTCTTCCCCAAGCAGCTCCACCATTTTATCAAACAGATCCATTACCAGCTGATAAACCTGTTCATATTCCTTCTGCATATCCAGTTCACCCTTTTTTTCAAAAACGGATGCATACTGTTCCAATTGTGTCTGCACATTGTATACACAGCCAAGCTGATACAATGCTGTTGTTTTTTCTCTTACTGTTGTCCTGGAAGACCTCAGAAGTTTCCGGGGTTCTTCCAGTGATTCCATAATCTGGCGGCGCATCTCTTCACATTTTTCACACTGTTCCGTGGTAAATCCTTCTGGAATCCAGTCGAATTCCTTTTTCCATCTGCCATGGGACTTCATACCTGCCGCCAGTGTGTAATTTTCCAGAATATCCACATCTTCTGCCGCCAGTCCACACATTCCTGTGCGCAGGATACGGAAAATCCCCGGCAGCATCTGATCTTTTCCTGCCAGATCCAATACTGCCCTCAGCAGCTCGATATATGGATTGGAAAAAACAGCTCTGCGACTGTCCATGAAGATCGGAATCTCATATTCCTGAAATACATGGGGCAATTCATCCGCATAGGCTGCCAGATCTCCTGTGATAATGGCAATCTGGGAATAACGATACCCCTTTTTTACCAGACTACGGATGGTTCTTGCCACATAATGGGACTCCTGTGCAGGGCTGGCTGCTGTATGCACACTGATATCCCCATTTATCTTTTCTCTGTACACTTTTCTTTTGGTGCGGAAAATATTTTTTTCCAGATGTGCCAGTTCCCGACTCCTGCAAAATCTTGGCTGAACTTTATTTTCCAGAATCCAGGGTTCTCTTATCTCACAGCCACACTCCTGCGCCATATGGCTTAAAGAACGGATGGTTTTCTTACTGAGATAGAATAGTTCATGTTCACCATAAATACGAAAGAAATCTTCCCCTGTATCTATAGTGACGGTTACATAGACTTCCTTCGCCAGCACCAGCAATTCCCGCAAAAGCTTATGCTGAATTGGTGTAAAACCGGTAAATCCATCCAATACAATCACACTGTCTTTCAGGATCTCTGACTGTCCCGCCACCTGACACAATGCTTCCAGTGTTTCCTCGGCAGTGATATACTTTCCTGCCAGTTCTTCTTCGAATCCACGATAAAGAATATCCAGATCCTGTAATTTATAATAAAGCTGGGGTCTCTCCTTACTGGCCTCCAGCATCTGATTCATTTTCTCCTGATCTATATCATACTGGGCGAACTCAGATATCAGCGACTTGATCTGTGCCAGATATCCTTTTTTATTCAGATTGCCCTTTAACACCCGCAGTTCCTCACGATGTCTGGCAGCTGTCCGCCGAAGCATCAGCGTTTTTCCCATATCCTCCAGAACCGTCCTGCGGTCAGCACCCACTTCCTCAAAAATGCGGTGTGCCAGTCTCTGAAAACTTAAAATATCAATATTTAAAATACCTTTTCTCGGATGCAGACGCACCAGTTCCTTCTGTGTCTGCATAGTAAATTGCTCCGGCACAATCACCAGGAACCGAGTTCCCGGTGACTGAACCGAAGCTGTTATGATGTGCTTATACAATTCATAAGATTTTCCGCTGCCGGAATTGCCAAGTATTAACTGAAGGGACATACATTCCTCCTATATAATGCATATCTATGCTCTGTGACGATGCAAAATATACGTATCTGTTCAGTACCTTTACAAATACGAATTCCATTACCTGACACAGTATCTTATAAATTACTGTATCAGACATCCTATAGATTAGATATATCCGTTCCAGTCATGCAAAAATATGCTTGCTTATCGGACCGTAGAATAACGCCGGTGTTTAGGCGCTGTATTTTAGCGCCTTATGCACCGCTGCGTTATGATAAGAGCGAGAGCGCGTCCGATAGCAATATATTTTGCATGACGTCCGTTAAACTATTATTTACATAACTGTGCAAGTCTTTCCTTCACCTGAGTCATCATGTCAGTGTATTTTGCCAGCTTGCCCTTTTCTTCTTCGATCTTGGCTGCCGGTGCTTTGCTGACGAATTTTTCGTTGCTAAGCATACCGTTTACACGGGCAAGTTCTTTGGTCAGGCGCTGCTCTTCTTTCTTCAGTCGTTCGATCTCTTTCTCGATATCTACCAGTTCTGCAAATGGCATGTAGATCACTGCTTCGTGGATCACTGCGGATACTGCATCATCTGCAATACCTGCCTTGTCTGCCTGGATCAGTACTTCACTGGCATATCCCAGAGTAGCAAAGAAGACTTTACCATTTTCGAAAATATCACGAACTGTTTCATTTTCAGAAACAACATATACTTTTGCTTTCTTACTTGGCGGTACGTTCATGCCGGTTCTGACGTTACGAATGGCACGTACTGCTTCTTTGATGGTCTCTACGGCTGTTTCTTCTGCTTCGAAGTTCCAACTGTCGGTGTACTCTGGCCATGCAGAGATCATAATGGATTCTTCCTGTGGATTCAGTGTACAGTAGATCTCTTCTGTTACGAATGGCATAAATGGATGCAGTAATTTCAATGCATTTCCAAGTACCGTCTTCAGTGTCCACAGTGCGGCTGCCTTGGTGGTATCTTCGTCATTGTATAGACGAGGTTTTACCATCTCGATGTACCAGTCACAGAATTCTTCCCAGATAAAGTCGTATACCTTCTGTACTGCAATACCCAGTTCGAATTTGTCCATGTTCTCAGTTACATCTTTTGCCAGCGTATTGACCTTGGATAAGATCCATTTATCTGCCTGGGTAAGCTGATCTGCCGGCATCTCCTGTGGCACTTCGGCTTTTTCCAGGTTCATCATAATAAATCTGGAGGCATTCCAGATCTTATTTGCAAAGTTACGACTGGATTCTACTCTCTCCCAGTAGAAACGCATATCATTTCCAGGTGCATTACCTGTCATCAGTGTCAGACGCAGTGCATCTGCACCGTATTTATCAATGACTTCCAGAGGATCGATACCGTTTCCAAGAGACTTACTCATCTTACGTCCCTGAGAGTCACGTACAAGACCGTGAATCAGTACATGATGGAATGGTGCCTTTCCGGTCTGTTCCAGTCCGGAGAATACCATACGGATAACCCAGAAGAAAATAATATCATATCCGGTTACCAGTACATCTGTCGGATAGAAGTAATTCATCTCCGGTGTGTTGTGTGGCCATCCGAGTGTGGAGAACGGCCACAGTGCAGATGAAAACCAAGTATCCAGAGAATCTTCATCCTGCTTAAAGTGTGTGCATCCGCATTTCGGGCATTTTTCCGGTGCGCCGCCTTTGTTTACTACCATCTCACCACATTCTTCGCAGTAATATGCAGGGATTCTGTGTCCCCACCACAGCTGTCTGGAGATACACCAGTCTTTGATATTTTCCAGCCAGTGTAAATAAGTCTTATCAAAACGTTCCGGAACGAAGGTCAGTTCGCCGTCTTCCAGCGCTTTGATAGAAGCCTTTGCCATATCAGCCATCTTTACGAACCACTGTGGTTTTACCATTGGTTCTACGGTAGTGTGGCATCTGTCGTGAGTTCCCACTGCATGGCTGTGTGGAACTACTTTTACCAGGAGACCTAAATCATCCAGATCTTTTACCATGGCTTTTCTTGCTTCATAACGATCCATGCCTGCATACTTGCCGCCCAGTTCGTTGATGGTAGCATCATCATTCAGGATGTTGATCTCTGCCAGATTATGGCGTTTTCCAACTTCAAAGTCGTTCGGGTCATGAGCCGGTGTGATCTTTACGCAGCCTGTTCCGAATTCTTTGTCTACATATTCATCTGCGATGACAGGGATCTCACGATCGGTCAGTGGCAGCTTTAACATCTTGCCAACGATATCGGTATATCTTTCATCAGTCGGGTTTACTGCTACAGCGGTATCTCCCAGCAGCGTCTCTGGACGGGTGGTGGCGATCTCTACGAAACGTCCTTCTTCTCCCACTACCGGATAGTTGATATGCCAGAAGAATCCGTCCTGATCTTCATGCTCTACTTCCGCATCAGACAGAGATGTCTGGCAGACCGGACACCAGTTAATGATACGGCTTCCCTTGTAGATCCAGCCCTTTTTATAAAGCTTTACAAAAACTTCTTCTACTGCTTCGGAGCATCCTTCATCCATGGTAAAACGTTCTCTTTCCCAGTCTGCGGAAGCTCCCAGCTTCTTTAACTGGTTGATGATACGGCTGCCGTACTCTTCTTTCCATTCCCATGCATATTTCATGAATGCATCTCTTCCAATTTCATGCTTGTCAATGCCTTTTTCCTTCAACATATTGGTTACTTTTACTTCTGTGGCAATGGCTGCATGGTCTGTTCCCGGCTGCCACAGTGCTTCGTACCCCTGCATTCTCTTGTAACGAATCAGGATATCCTGCATAGTGTTATCCAGTGCATGTCCCATATGAAGCTGACCGGTTACGTTTGGTGGCGGCATAACAATGGTAAATGGTTTTTTATCTGGATTGACTTTTGCATGGAAATATCCGTTGTCTACCCATTTCTGGTAAAGACGGTCTTCCAGCCCCTTCGGGTCATAGGTTTTTGCTAATTCTTTGCTCATAACTGCTCCTTTCAAATCTTGTGGTCAAAACAATGAACATCCTCACGGAGTGTTTGTTATTTCACAGGATGCACTTTCCTATGAAATAACAAACGCCCTCTGCATGCATTCGCATGCAAAGGGCGACTATATCGCGGTACCACCTTTGTTCACAGTGACTTCCCATATCTCCGGCAATTGTCTGCTGCATCTTGTTATTCTGTAACGGGAATTCCCGGAATGGCTTACGCACCGGATCTGATTCTCTTGTCCTGTCCGGCTTGGGTCATTCAGTTCCAAAGCTACCTTCTGTCTGTCTCTATACGTGGTGCCTTCCAGCCTGTGGGCATCCTTCTCTGGCGCGATAACAGACATACTCCTCTTTGTCACAACCTTTCGCTATGTTCCATGATAACGAAAGGGGTCAGGTTTGTCAAGGGATTTCCGCAAGTTCTGCGGATCTCACTGCTCCCACTGCTGCTTCTTCTTCATATTCTGCCAGTTGCACCTGCATGCAAAACTTCTCGTTCACGATCTTCTGAAGCCATAGATTTTTGCGGATTCCATTTCCTGATGCTATTACTTTTGACTTTTTCTGATCAGTTTCTGATACAATTATCTGATACATCTCATACAGTTCCTGAACCATTCCATCCAGCACCCCATAAATAAGTGCTGCAGGAGTAAAGTTTTCTGTTGAGATAGCTTCTATACTTCCTCTTTGATCAGGATCTGATCTGGTTCCGGAAAATCTGGTATCCACAATAAGTTTTTCTGCTTCTTCCCTGGTTTCCAGCAGTTTTTCCATCACGGCATAATGATCAATATATCCCACACCAGCTGCCTCTGCATAAGTTTGAAAGAACTTCTCCAGTGTGGAATAAGCTCTTCCTCCACAAAGAGATGATCCTGCCAGAAGATATCTGCCTTTCATTAACGGACGTGCCTCTATATTCTCTGTTGTAAAACAGTGATCTGAGAGTACTGAGATTTGCCCTCCAGTCCCTATATTCACAAGAACAGAGTTCTCCATATCATGGACTGATCCCAGAAAACTCGCCTGATTATCACCGATTGCTACGCTCACAAGACATCCCCTGTATTCACCCATCACCGTAAACTCTTCTGTAACCGTCGGAAGAATCCTGGTATCCACACCCAGACATTCCAAGTCTGCTTTTGCAAAGCATCCATCTTCTGTATCATAAAATCCCAGACTTGCTGCATTACTGCTATGAAGCAACGGTCTTTTCTCTCCGGTTAATACCATTCCAAAGTAATCCATAATCGTACAGATCTGCTCTGCTTCTTTTGGTACAATTCCCATCTTCAAATTAAAAATATGTGTGGCAAGACCGTATCCCGTAGGAACCATCCTACCAGTCTCTTCTGCTATCACCTGACAAATACTTTTTCCCTCAAAGCACTTTTCATCACATCTGCGATCCTGCCAGGTATATAATGGGCTGATTGCTCTTCCATTCTCATCAATATAAACAATGCCGTGCATTTGCCCGGTCAGTCCAATTCTGGCGATCTCTGGATACTCTTCCAGAATGGAATCCACCAGCTTCTTCGCTTTCGTGATCATTACAGCAGGATCCTGTACCTTCTCCCATACATGGCTTGTTGCAAGAAAACTGTTGTTGCTGACAGTATAAGACTTCTCCACTTTCTGAGTATCCATATTCATCACAACCGCACTGATCGTTGTAGTTCCAATGTCAATACCTAATGCTTTCATTTCAACTTCCTTCTACTTCAATCCCGCCATAAACAGTTCGTAAAAATCATCTTCCCCATCCAGAAGTGGTGAATTCTCTCCACCTCCATTGGTACTGCGGCGCATGGATGCATAGAATTCTTCTCCTGCATTTACCACTTCCATCTCGTATAATTCATATCCCAGTCTGCGGCAGGTACTACAGAATTCACGAAGCGGATCTTTTGCCTTCTGAGTATCCAACAAGGTTTTTCTCAAGGTCTCGTCTTTTCTTGCATCATGCTGAAGCTGTTCCAAAATCTCTACGGTATTCATATTTTTTCCTCCCAATCCTTGTTTTCGCTCATATATCCCCATGTTTGTCTTAATGAATATAATCCATCAGGCATTCATTTTTTTTATCATATATCAGTCGTTACTGCTTTTTCAAGTACTAAATACTTTTCTCCAGTTCACTCAGATAGCTTTCAAACACATCCAATGCTTCTTCCACCGGCTGTGGGGTAGACATATCAACATCACAGAGCTTTAACAGGTCGATTGGATCCATGGAACTTCCGCTGCTTAAGAACTGTTTATATTTCTCCACGATTCCTTCCTCTCCCTTTAAGATCTTGCTGCTGATAGCAATAGCTGCTGCAAATCCTGTGGCATACTGATATACATAAAATGGAGTATAAAAATGTGGAATGCGTGCCCATTCATATGCAATTTCCGGGTCTGAAATCATTTCTTCGCCAAAATATTTTTTGTTCAGGGTCAGATATAATTCACATAACTGCTCTGCCGTCAGTACCCCGCCCTGATTCACGATATCATGGGTCAACATTTCAAATTCCGCAAACATTGTCTGACGGTACATGGTTCCCTTAAACTGATCCAGGAAATAATTAATCAGATACTTTCGTTCTGTCTGGTCATTGGTACGTTTTAACAGATCTGAAATCAGCAGTGCTTCGTTACAGGTAGATGCTACTTCTGCCACAAAGATCTTGTATCCTGCATACAGGTAAGGCTGTTTATGATCAGAATGCCAGGAATGAAGTGCATGTCCCATCTCATGTGCCAGAGTAAAGACATCATTCAGACTTCCATGATAGTTCAGAAGCACATACGGATGGCTGCCATAGGCTCCCCAGGAATAGGCTCCTGTTCGTTTTCCTTCATTTTCATAAACATCAATCCATCGGTTGTTGAACCCTTCCTGAAGCAACGCCTGATAGTCTTCTCCCAGTGGTGTGAGAGCTCGTTTTACAATCTCTTTGGCTTCCTCGAAGCTGTATTTCTTTTCCGGAGTCTCTACCATCGGCACATATACATCGTACATATGGAGCTCCTCATAGCCGAGAAGCTTCTTACGAAGTGCCACATAGCGGTACATGGCAGGAAGACGCTTTCTCATAGTCTCAATCAGGTTCTTATACACTGAGACCGGAATACTGCTTCCGTCCAACGCTTCTTCCATTGCATTGCCGTAATGACGCTCTTTTGCAAAAAAGTCTGCCTGCTTTGCGTTGCCGTAATATGCTGCTGACAGGGTATTAATATACTGCTTATATTCACCGTACAGAGCCTGAAATGCATGCCTTCTCAGTGTACGGTCTTTGCTTTCCATGCAGGAAATAAAGGTACCCACAGTCAGCTTCCGTTTTTCTCCCTTTTCATCCGTAATCTCCGGAAAGGTAATATCTGCATTATTAAACATGGCAAATACGTTAGAAGGGGTCTGCGCCAGTTCCCCTACCCTTGCCATCAGTGATTCTTTTTCCTTATCCAGAATGTGCGTTTTTTTTCTGGTAATCTGAGTCAGAAACCAGTCGTATTTCTTTAATTCCGGCTCCTGTTCCATTTCTTGTCTTAATGCTGCTTCATCCAGTTCCAGGATCTCACTCTCCAGCCATGCTGTCACCTGACTCAGTTTGGCAGCTACAATATTCATCTCACCGCTCATCTTCTGGTACTTCGCATTGGCAGTATCTTCATGATTACGCTGATTCGCATACACATACAACTTCTCAAAAATCTGGTTCATCTCTTCATAAAGCCGCATTACCTTTAACAAAGCTTCTCTGCCATCCTTCAAAGTTCCCTGAAATCCCGCAAACTCATCCATCAGTGCATCTAATTTTTCCGCATCACGGGAGAAAAGATCCTCATTCTCATAAATATCCTCCAGACGCCAGGTGTTCTCCACCTGCTGTTCCTGTCGTTTCATACTGCAAACCTCCTGTTCTTTATCCAAATTCTATCATTATACTCTGAGCTGCCAAATATACAGAAATAACATCTCCATTAGAAACACAGAACACTCTATGATTATTGTCCTCCAGACCGCAGCACAGCGTCGGTGCTTAGAAAGCGTAGTTTGCTTCCTTATGCACCGTTACGCTGCGCTAAGAGCGAAAGCGCGTCTGGAGATCATAACCTAGAGTGTTCATCCGTTTGTGTTATATTCATCTATTCTTTATCACTTTGTTGTTCAGGTTCCATCCAGCTGTCAATCAGGTTCCAGATTTCTTCTCTTCCCTGCTTGGTTTCTGCTGAAAACGGTATGACAATGCCATCTGACTTCATATTCAGTCCGGTCTTGATTGCCTTAACCTGTTTCTGTAACTGGCTGCGTTTGATCTTGTCCAGTTTGGTGGCAATGATGATCGGATCGTATCCATTGTATACAATCCAGTCGTACATCATTTTGTCATTAGCTGACGGATCATGGCGGATGTCAATCAGAAGAAAAACAGCTTTGAGCATCTGTGACTTCTGAAGATAACGCTCGATCAGCTTCCCCCACTTTTCTTTCTCAGACTGGGATACTTTTGCATAACCGTACCCCGGCAGGTCCACCAAATACATAGCGTCATTAATATTATAAAAATTAATGGTCTGGGTCTTTCCAGGCTGTGCGCTGGTTCTTGCCAGTGACTTACGGTTCATCAGTGCATTGATCAGAGAAGACTTACCTACATTGGATTTTCCTGCAAATGCCACTTCCATCTTCGTATTTGCCGGTAATACACTGGTAACACCGCATACTGTTTCTAATGCTACATTTTTTATAACCATTCGTTTCTCCTGTATTCTCTGTGCGCCCTGCATCTGTTTTACCGCAACATATCTGTTCCTTATTTTCCTTCACAGGACGTATTTTATTCTGCTTCTGCCCTTTTCTTCTTTTTTCCAGGCTTCTTTTCTGAGATCTTTCCCATAAGAGCCACAGGAAGAATGTCTTCCATCGTCTCTGCATAGCGGATATCCAGTCCTTTTTTGATCTCTTCTGAGATCTCTTCCACATCTGGCTCATTCTTGGCTGGAACAAATACAATCTTCATTCCTGCATTCTTGGCTGCCAGAAGCTTTTCTTTCAGACCTCCGATCGGCAGAACCCGTCCACGAAGCGTAATCTCTCCGGTCATTGCCACGTCTGCACGTACCGGAATCTTTGTAATAGCAGATATCATGGCTGTTGCCATGGTCACACCTGCGGATGGTCCGTCTTTTGGCACGGCACCTTCCGGAATGTGGATATGTATATCATGCTTACGGAAATATTCGTCAGAAATGTGATACTGTTCACTGACAGAACGTATATAACTGATTCCTGCCTGTGCAGATTCCTTCATGACGTCTCCCAGCTGTCCTGTAAGACGGAATTCTCCTCTTCCCGGCATAGTATTTACCTCAATCTGAAGAGTATCACCGCCTACACTGGTCCATGCCAGTCCTCTTACAATACCAATCTCATCCTGATTATTGAGTGTCTGGATCGTAAAACGTACCCTTCCAAGATACTTTTCCAGATTCTCTTCTGTAATCTTCACAGACTTCTTTTTCTTCTCCAGGGTTTCTCTGGCAGCTTTTCGGCAAATCTCACCCAGCTTACGTTCCAGTCCACGAACACCTGCTTCCCTTGTATATCCGGAAATCACTTTTCTCAGTGCCTCATCCGTGATACTGATCTTTTCCGGATTCAGACCATTCTTTTCCACCTGCTTCATCCAGAGATGTTCTTTTGCAATATGAAACTTCTCATTCTCCGTATAACTTGTGATCTCAATCAGTTCCATACGGTCAAGCAGAGGTCTTGGTATGGTCTGTACATCATTGGCTGTTGCAATGAATAGCACTTCTGACAGATCCAGTGGAATCTCAATATAGTGATCTCTGAACTTCACATTCTGCTCGCCATCCAGAACCTCCAGCATGGCAGATGCTGTATCACCTTTGTAATCACTGCTGAGCTTGTCAATCTCATCCAGTAGCATCAGTGGATTCTTCACGCCTGCAGTGCGGATACTATTGGCAATCCTTCCCGGCATTGCACCGATATAAGTTCTGCGATGTCCACGGATCTCTGCTTCATCTCTGACTCCACCCAGACTGATGCGGACATATTTTTTATCCAATGCTTTCGCAATAGATCTTGCAATGGAGGTCTTGCCGGTTCCAGGCGGTCCCACCAGACAAAGAATCGGACTGTCTCCTTTTTTTGTCAGGATACGGACAGACAGGAACTCCAGAATACGCTCCTTGACCTTCTCCAGACCATAATGATCTGCTTCCAGAATCTCCTTTGCCCGTTCAATGTCCTTACTGTCTTTGGACGCCTTATCCCATGGCATCTCCAGAAGTGTCTCAATGTATCCCCGGATTACTGAACTCTCACCGGAATTCATCCCCACACTGCGGTAACGCTGAATCTCCTTCTGAATCTTTTCTTTTACTTCTTTGGATGCCTTCAGCTTTTTCAGTTCTTCTTCAAACTGATCTGCTTCGTTCACATTATCTTCTTTTAATTCTTCACGGATCAGCTTCATCTGCTCACGCATGATATATTCCCGCTGATTCTTGTCAATCCGCTCTTTTACCTTTTCCTGGATCTCGATCTTGATCTGCATGATCTGGATCTCATTCTCCATAATGGAACACAACAGTTCACAGCGCTCTTTCAGTTCTACAGCTTCCAGAACTTTCTGCTTCTGTTCATAAAACAGTGGAATGTTCATGGCGATCTGTGCCGTTGCTTTCTCCAGATCTGTGAGTTCCATAATCTGGCTGATCAGTTCTTTGCTGACCTTTCCATTCACGCCACAGTAACGCTCAAATGTCTCCTTCATGGAACGCAGTAATGCTTCTTTTTCATTTGGCTCCATGACATCTTCTTCAGCAAAAGTAAGAATATCTGCATCCAGATATTCCGGATTGTCATCAATATCTACCAGTTCTGCTCTCTGAATGCCTTCTGCCAGAACACGCAGGATATTCTTTGGCATCTTGATCACCTGTTTAATCTCTACGATCGTTCCAATCCGGTACAGATCATCCAACACCGGCTCGGAAACTTCCGGATCCTTCTGAGTCACTACAAAAAGCTTCTGGTCTTTCAGCATGGCCTGCTCTACCGCTTTGACAGACATCTCCCGGCTGATATCAAAATGAACAATCATCGCCGGAAGTATGGTCATGCCACGCAGTGCCACTGCCGGAATATGTTTGATTTCTTCTGTCATCTTTACTCCTATGCGGATTCCGGTGTCTGAACAATCTTATTCTTGGTATTATGGACCGGAATCAGTCTCTCTTCACTGTGGATCAGCTGGGCTTCTCCAGTCCCATCCACCAGTTCTTTTGTGATGGTGCATTCTGTAATCGTCTCATCGGAAGGAATTACATACATCAGATCCTGCATGGTTCTTTCCATTACGGAACGAAGTCCTCTGGCTCCGGTCTTACGTTCCATGGACTGATGTGCGATCTCTTTTACCGCATCATCCTTGAATTCCAGCTTCACACCATCCAGTTCAAACAATTTCTTGTACTGTTTAATAATAGAATTCTTTGGCTCCTGTAAAATACGTACCAGAGTCTCTTCATCCAGTGCATCCAGAGAAACGACTACCGGCACACGTCCCATAAATTCAGGGATCATACCAAACTTCACAAAATCCTGTGGTACTACTTCTTTTAATACTTCTCCAACATTGCGCTCTGCTTTTACATCAAGCGTACGGTTGAATCCCATGGTCTTGGTATCCATACGTGTCTCAATGATCTTATCCAGACCTTCAAAAGCACCGCCGCAGATAAACAGGATATTCGTTGTATCAATCTGAATCAGTTCCTGCTGCGGATGCTTTCTGCCGCCCTGTGGCGGAACACTGGCAATGGTTCCTTCCAGAATCTTCAGCAGTGCCTGCTGTACACCTTCACCGGATACATCTCTGGTAATGGACGCATTCTCAGACTTTCTTGTGATCTTATCAATCTCATCAATGTAGATAATGCCTGTCTGAGCACGCTCAATATCATAATCTGCTGCCTGGATCAGCTTCAGAAGAATATTTTCCACATCTTCTCCCACATAGCCTGCTTCTGTCAGCGTTGTTGCATCTGCAATGGCAAACGGCACATTCAGAAGTCTTGCCAGTGTCTGTGCCAGATACGTTTTTCCGCTTCCTGTTGGTCCCAGCATCAGGATATTACTTTTCTGCAGCTCTACCCCCAGATCTTTTCCCGCCAGAATTCTCTTATAATGATTATAAACCGCTACTGCCAGTGCTTTCTTGGCATTGTCCTGTCCGATTACATAATCATCCAGTACACCTTTGATCTCTTCTGGCTTCAGCAGATTGATCTCCTGCTCCACATGCTCGCCATAGTCCTCTGCCAGTTCTTCTTCGATAATCTCACCGCAGATCTCTACACAGTCATCGCAGATGTATACCCCATTGGGTCCGGCTATCAGCTTGCGTACCTGGTCTTCACTTTTGTTGCAAAATGAGCAGCGAATCTTCTGCTCTCCGATTCTTCCAGCCATTCCTGTTCTCCTCTTATCAGATGCCAGTCTCAGATCGAAACAGACATCATCTGACTCTATTCTCTCATTTATTACCTGTATTGTGAAAATGACGGCACAGTCCCTACACTCCGCCGTCATTTACTCTTATCTGTTTGATATTACCATATCAATCAGACCATATGCTTTTGCTTCTTCCGCTGTCATGTAATTGTCACGTTCTGTATCACGTTCGATTACTTCCAGTGGCTGTCCTGTATTTGCTGCCAGATATTCGTTCAATCTTTTTCTGGTTTTCAAGATTTCTTCTGCTACGATCTTGATCTCAGTAGCCTGTCCTCTTGCACCACCTGACGGCTGATGGATCATAATCTGTGCATTCGGCAGGGCAATTCGTTTGCCCTTGGTTCCGCCTGCCAGAAGGAATGCTCCCATACTGGCTGCCATACCTAAGCAGATCGTGGATACGTCGCACTTGATATACTGCATGGTATCATAGATTGCCCATCCTGCACTTACAGATCCACCCGGACTGTTGATATACAGCTGAATGTCCTTTCCCGGATCTTCTGCTTCCAGGAAAAGGAGCTGTGCAACAATCAGATTGGCACTCACATCATTTACTTCTTCACCTAAAAAGATGATTCTGTCTTTTAATAATCTGGAGTAAATATCATAGGATCTTTCACCTCTGCTTGTCTGTTCAATGACATAAGGTACAAAACTCATGATAACACCTCCCGCCTTCCGGCATTCTTCCTGTCAGACTGAATTAGTCTTCTTTTTTCTCTTCTTCAGCTTTCTTTTCTACTTCTTTTGCTTTGTCTCTGATGAAGTCTACTGCTGCCTGAATCTTCAGGTCTGCTTTCATCTGATCCAGTCCGCTCTCTCCAAGAGCTTCTTTGATCTTGTCTACTTCCATCTTATAAGCTTCAGACATCTTCTTCAGTTCTTCTTCGATCTTTTCTTCTGCGATCTCAAAGTTCTCTTTTGCTGCGATTGCTTCCAGAACCAGGCTGTTCTTGATGCGCTTCAGAGCTTCTGGCTTCATCTGATCCATCAGCTTCTCTGCTGTCATTCCTGTAAACTGGAAGTACTGATCTACTGTAAGACCTTGGGACTGAATTCTTCTTGCGAAGTCATTTGCCATCTGTCTTACCTGTCCGTCTACCATAGCATCCGGGATATCCATCTCAGCGTTAGCAACTGCTGCTTCTACTGCTGCAGCTTCTTTTGCATTCTTTGCTGCTGTTTCTTTACGTTCTGTCAGTTTTTTCTTCAGATCTTCCTTGTACTCAGCCAGTGTATCGAATTCAGATACATCCTGAGCAAATTCGTCATTTGCTTCCGGAAGTTCTTTTACTTTAATCTCATTTACTTTGCACTTGAAGACCGCTTCTTTTCCAGCCAGATCTTTTGCATGGTAATCTTCTGGGAAAGTAACTTTTACTTCTTTTTCTTCACCGGCTTTTACACCTACTAACTGGTCTTCAAATCCCGGGATGAAGCTTCCTGATCCAACTGTCAGGTCATAGTTCTCAGCTTTTCCGCCATCGAATGCAACACCGTCTACAGAGCCGTCAAAGTCAAGTTTGATCATATCTCCGTTTTCAACACCTCTGTCTTCTACAGCGATGGTTCTGGAGTTCTTTTCTCTTTCTTTGTCAACTTCTGCATCTACTTCTTCATCTGTAACGTTGATCTCTGTCTTCGGAACTTCTACTCCTTCATATGCTCCAAGAGTAACTTCCGGTTTTACAGCTACTTCTGCTGTGAAGATGAATGGTTTGCCTTTTTCGATCTGAACTACATCGATCTTTGGCTGGGAAACCAGATCCAGATCACAGTTCTCGATCTCTGCGTCATATGCCTTCGGGATCAGCTCGTTTGCTGCATCTTCATAGAAGATACCTGCGCCGTACATCTTTTCGATCATAGCCTGTGGAGCTTTTCCTTTACGGAATCCGTGGATGTTGATCTTGTTTTTATTTTTTACATATGCATGCTTGATTGCTTCTTCAAACTCTTCAGCGCTGACTTCGATGGTCAGTTTTGCCATATTGTGCTCTAAATTTTCTACCTTTAAACTCATTTTAGATAGTTCCTCCTTGATATCTTACTTCTCGTCTTTCAGGTGGACATATCACCGACAGGCGACATACCCACAAATAAAAATGCGCACTTTCCCATGCTTACACTCATTTTAGTACTATAACATAAGTTGGCGTAAATGGCTAGTACTTTTTTCGTGATGAAAATGTATTTTGTCTGACGGACGTTGCGCGAAGAAGAAACTCTGTTCCAAAATACGCTTGTTTTCTATGATTCGCACGCGCCTATTGCTGTCTGCTCCCGCGAACTCGCTGCTTTGCAGCTCAGACACGCTCCGCAGACACCGCTTGCGTGCTGCATCATGGCGAAAACTTCGCTGCCATTTTGTGAACATGAGTTTTCTTCTTCTGCAACTGTATGCAGACAAATACCACTGATCACCAAAAAAACACAATTTCTGTGACTATATATGTCTGCTATTATCAGATATTGTATATGATGCTTTTCGATAACGCTTCAGATTTTTCTTTACCGCACATGCGTGTTACCAGTTCCAGCGCAAATGGAATTGCGGTTCCCATGCCGCGGCTGGTGGTGATGTGTCCATCTGTCACTACCGGGTCGGTGGATGTGGATGCTCCGGTCAGTCTTTCTTCAAATCCCGGATAGCAGGTTGCTTTTTTGCCCTTTAACAGTCCCAGATCTCCCAGTACGCTTGGCGCTGCACAGATGGCTGCGATGCCTTTTTTCTCATGATCTGCTTTCTTCAGAAGTTCCGCAAGATACTGATGTTCTCCCAGATGAAGTGTACCTGGCATTCCTCCAGGCAGAACGAACATATCTCCGTCTGAGAAATTGCAGTCTTCAAATACCTCATCTGCTTCCAGTGTAATCTTATGTGCTCCCACAATGGTCTTTTTGCCCATAATGGATACTGTGGTTACTTCCACGCCTGCACGTCTCAGGATATCCACTACAGTCAGTCCTTCGATCTCTTCAAATCCATCTGCCAGAAATATGTATAATTTGCTCATAGTTATTCCCCCTCTTTTTCATATATATTTTCATTCATAAAATCTGATTTTTCACATCTCTGTCTTCTATTATACCCACTTTCACTCCTTCCACGCAATTTCTTTTTCGTAAAAATTCTGTGAACTCCTATCTGTCTTGACATCATTTTTTTCTCTCGCTACAATACAAAATGAATACATTATCAGGAATTCTGTTCCTGCCTGAAAGGAGTCTCTTATGGAAATCGAACGTAAATTTTTAATTCCGAAGCTGCCGGATGATCTGGAATCTTATGCTTTTCACCTGATTGAGCAGGGTTATCTCTGCACTGATCCGGTGGTACGTATCCGCCGTCAGGATGATAATTATATTTTAACTTACAAAGGAAAAGGGCTAATGTGCCGGGAAGAGTATAATCTGCCTTTAAATCAGGAGGCTTATGAGCATTTAAAAGAAAAAATCGACGGCAATCTGATCTCTAAAAAGAGATATCTGATTCCCATCGATGATGAATTAACCATTGAGCTGGATGTGTTTCACGAACCATTTGAAACGCTTAGGCTGGCAGAAGTGGAATTTCCATCCGAAGAGGCTGCCAATGCATTTGTGCCGCCAGCCTGGTTCGGCAAAGACGTTACCATGGACGGACGTTATCATAACAGCTGTCTCAGCAAACAATTATAATTTTTCTTCCTCCGGATACCGGATCTCCACCAGGGTCAGTCCCTGGGGAGGCGCCGTCTCTCCGGCAGCCTGCCGGTTTTTTAATTCCAATAGTTCTTTCATATATTCCGGTTCGTAATAACCACTTCCGATGCGAAGCAGGGTTCCTACGATGATACGGATCATATTGTATAAAAATCCGTTTCCACAGATCCTTATCCGGATCAGATCGTCTTCTTTGATAATGTCCACAGAATAAATCGTCCGAACCGTATTTTCCACCTCTGGCTTCTGAGTACACAGACTCTTGAAATCATGTTCTCCTACCAGATATCCTGCTGCCTGTCTCATTTTCTCCAGATCCAGTGGATAGTAGTAGAATAATGCATAGAGCCGTCTGGTAGGATCCGGGAACTTTCGGTTCAGAATGCAGTATTCATAGGTCTTCACCGTCTCACAAAATCTTGGGTGAAAGTCCGGCCGTACTTCCCGCGAATCCTGAATACGGATATCTGCAGGAAGCCTGGTATTTAACGCATAGGAGATCTTTTCTGCCGGCATTCTGGCGCTGGTGTCAAAGACTGCCACATTGCCTCTGGCATGCACCCCGGCATCCGTTCTGCTGGCTCCGATAATCTTAATCGGTTCCCTCAGAAGTTCAGATAAATGATGATTTAATACTTCTTCTATCGTGACTCCGTTTGGCTGAATCTGCCAGCCATGATAATTGGTGCCATCATAGGCCACAGTCAGTTTTACTCGCTTCATATACTATATCTCTTCATGTCTGTTCATTGCCTTTTGGTGGCAACAGTTTCAGAACAATTATACTCCTACAATTTTCTTTGCCGCAAACATAGCCATCAGATACAATGGTAAAATTATATAAGCAATCCGGTCATTTTTCTGATAAACGAGAGGACGCATCTTAGTTCGTCCTTCCCCTCCGTAATATCCTCTTGCTTCCATTGCCATGGCCAGATCATTAGCACGGCGGAAAGCTGATATAAACAACGGTACCAGAAGCGGAATCATATTTTTTGCCTTAGTAATCAGATTACCTGTTTCAAAATCCGCTCCCCTTGCCATCTGTGCCTTCATGATCTTGTCTGTCTCTTCCAGCAAAATCGGAATGAATCTCAGGGCAATGGACATCATCATGGCCACGTCATGTACCGGTACATGAATTTTATTTAACGGCGCAAGCCCCTTTTCCATTCCGTCTGTCAGCTGGTTCGGCGTGGTGGTCAGTGTCATCACAGAAGAACCAATGATCAGATAAGTCAGGCGCAGTGCCATAAAGACTGCCGTATTTAATCCTTCATAGGTAATGCGCAGCTTCCAGATCTGTACCAGAGTCGTTCCCGGTATAAGGAACAAATTAAACGCAACCGTTATCAAAAGCAGGATCACCACTGCTTTCATGCCCTTTACCATAAACTTGAATGGTACTTTTGATATCTTAATTACAGTAATCAGCAGTATGGTTGCCACTGCATAGGACGCAAAGGAACGGAACAGAAACAGTGAAAAAATATACGCCAGAGTCCATACCAGCTTGGTTCTAGGATCCAGACGATGAATGACCGAATCGGTTGGGTAATACTGTCCGATAGTAATATCTCTAATCATGGTTCACCCTCCGATCTTCCATTCCAAATGCATGTAAAATGGACTGTTTTGCTTCTTCTATGGTAATCGCATGCACATCCACATCAAATCCTTTTTCTTTTAAAGTCTGCATCACGTAAGTCACCTGCGGTGCAGCCAGTCCAATGCTTTCCAGTTCTTTGTAGTGTTCAAATACCTTTTTCGGTTCCCCGTCAAACTTCATACAGCCATGATCCATGACAATAATACGATCCACGTATTTTGCCACATCCTCCATGCTGTGGGAAACCAGAATGACCGTAATCCCCTGTTCTTTATGGAGCTTCTGGATCTGATCCAGAATATCATCCCGGCCTTTGGGATCCAGACCTGCAGTCGGTTCGTCCAGAATCAGTACCTCCGGGTGCATAGCGAGAATTCCTGCTATTGCCACACGGCGCTTCTGTCCACCGGATAAATCAAAAGGTGACTTGTCATAATGCTTTTCTTTTAATCCTACCTGGTGCAATGCTTCCAGACTTCTTGCTTTCACTTCTTCTTCCGGAAGTCCCAGATTTTTCGGGCCGAAGCAGACGTCCGATAATACATCCGACTCAAATAGCTGATACTCCGGATACTGAAATACCAGTCCTACATGACTGCGCAGCTCCTTCATGGAATATCCATCTGCATAAATATTCTCTCCATTATAGTAGATCTCACCGCTGGTTGCCTTGATCAGTCCGTTCAGGTGCTGAATCAGTGTAGACTTCCCAGATCCGGTATGTCCGATAATTCCCACAAACTGACCATCAGGTATCTCCAGATTGATATCCTTCAGTGCATGCTTCTCGTAGGCAGTTCCCGCTCCATAGACATAGTTGATGTGTTCCAGTTTTATGGACATATGGCCCCCCCCTCTGTTGCACCCGTCGTTTTGAGTTTTACCAGTTCCCCGATCAGTTCTTCACGAGTCAGTATACCTTCCGGAATATTCAGGCCACTCTTTCGCAGTTCATGCGCCAGCATAGTCACTTGTGGCACGTCCAGACGGTGCTCTTTTAATTCTTCTACTCTGGAAAATACTTCTTTGGGTGTTCCCTGCATCAGAATCTTTCCCTGATCCATGACAATCACCTGATCCGCAAAAGTCACTTCTTCCATATAATGCGTGATCAGAATAATCGTCACATGTTCTTCTTTATTTAATTTCCGTGCTGCTCGAATCACCTCTCTTCGTCCAACCGGATCCAGCATAGCCGTCGGTTCGTCCAGCACAATGCACTTAGGGTGCATGGCCACTACTCCTGCAATGGCTACACGCTGCTTCTGTCCACCAGACAGCTTATTCGGAGAATGAGAACGATACTCCCACATCTCTACGGTCTTCAGACCTTCTTCTACTCTTTTTTCAATCTCTTCTGACGGAACGCCCATGTTCTCCGGTCCAAACGCCACATCCTCATCCACCACAGTTCCGATGATCTGGTTATCCGGATTCTGAAAGACCATACCGGCAGTCTGACGGATCTCTCTGATCTTCTCTTCGTCTCTGGTATCCTTCCCGTCTACATAAACGCTTCCTTCTGTCGGAAGCAAAATGGCATTCAGATGCTTCGCCAGAGTGGACTTTCCGGAACCGTTATGTCCCAGAATGGCGATAAACTGTCCCGGCTGTACGTCCAGGCTCACCTCATCCACTGCCCGGTAGGTGGACTCCACCTGCCCGTCTTCGTTATACTTCTGATAATCGTGTATCAGTTTCTTGATGTTAATAATACTTTTCATGTCACGCTGGCTCCTTTTGTTCCATGTGTGCATATGTGAATCTTTTTATTTTTACAGTCTGCAGCTTAATTTTGTCAGATGCAGAATCTCCTTTGCCAGTTGTTTGGTCAGATCTTCTTTTCCCACTCTCCACTTCCAGTTGTTTCCTGTGGTAGAAGGGAAGTTCATTCTTGCTTCCTGTCCCAGTCCCAGATAATCCTGCATTGGTACAATACAGGTATCTGCCACAGAAAGCATGGCCAGACGAATGAAATCCCATTTGATCTCTTCTCTGGTGGAATGCGCATTATTCAGATAATCGGTAGTAAAGGCAAGGGTCTTTTTGTCCATGCCATCGTACATTTGCATCAATGTCTCATTGTCATGTGTTCCTGTATAGCAGACACAGTTTTTTTCATAGTTATGTGGAAGATGCTCGCTGGTTCCTGTCGGATCAAAGGCAAATCCCAGTACCTTCATATTCGGATATCCACTGTCTTTTACCAACTGGCGCACGGTCTCTGTCATCATACCCAGATCTTCGGCAATGACTTCTTTATGTCCCAGACGGTGCTCCAGTGTACGGAAAAGATCCATCCCAGGTCCCTTTTCCCAGTGACCGTTCACTGCTGTCTCATCCCCGTAAGGAATGGAATAATATTCATCAAATCCACGGAAATGGTCGATTCTTACCACATCATAAAGTTCATAGCAATGCTTCATACGGCTGACCCACCAGTCATAGTTCTGATGGCGGTGATAATCCCAGCGGTATAACGGATTGCCCCACAGCTGTCCGTCATCTGAAAATGCATCCGGCGGGCATCCGGCTACTCCCTTTGGCTTACGATCCTCATCCATCTGGAACAGATCCGGATGAGCCCATGCATCTGCACTGTCCATCGCCACATAAATCGGAATATCCCCAATGATCAGAATACCTTTTTCATTGGCATAGGTCTTCAGCTTCTTCCACTGCTGGCTGAACTTGTACTGAAGATATTCGTAAAATTCGATTTCTTCCGGATACTGACTGTAATAGTAGTCCACAGAATAGTCCCATCTCAGACGGATATCATCTGCCCACTCCAGCCAGGACGCTCCATGAAAGCATTTCTTTACAGTCATAAACAGGGCGTAATCTTTGATCCACTCTCTGTTTGTGTCCACGAACTTCTGAAAATCCGGATCTTCAGAAATATGGCTGCGTTTGTATGCCTTCTTCAACAAGTCAAAACGCTTTTCATATAACTCTCCATACTCCACATAATTCGGGTGATGAGTGCAGTCAGCAGCCTTACACTCTGCTCTTGTCAGTACCTTTTCTCTGACCAGTTCATTCAGGTCAATAAAATATGGATTCCCTGCAAAGGTAGAAAAAGACTGATACGGTGAGTCTCCGTAGCTGGTAGGTCCCAGCGGGAGAATCTGCCAGTAGGTCTGTCCGGCATTTGCCAGAAAATCTACGAATTTATATGCTTCTTTTGAAAATGTTCCAATCCCGTACGGGGATGGAAGGCTGCTGATTGGCAGCAAAATGCCACTTGCTCTCTTCACTTGTTCTTCCTCTTTTTCTCTTTTTATATTTTAGTCGATCCGTCTTCTGTCCATCTTCTTGGAGATCAGCATTCCGATGCTCTGGAATAACTGCACCAGAAGTACCAGAATAATGACGGTCACAATCATGATATCCACCTGATAACGGTAGTATCCATAACGAATGGCGATATCTCCCAGACCACCGCCGCCGACAGTTCCTGCCATAGCAGAATATCCAAGAATCGTTCCTGTTGCGATAGTTGCATTCACAATCAGGGATGTTCTGGCTTCTTTTAAATAGACCTTCCACACAATCTCCCATGTGCTGGCTCCCATACTCTGTGCTGCCTCAATCACACCACGGTCTACTTCTTTTAAAGAAGACTCTACCATACGTGCAATGTACGGTGCTGCAGCAAAGGTCAATGGTACAATCGTTGCTGTGGATCCATAACTTTTTCCGACCAGCTTCGCAGTCAGAGGCATAACCAGAATCAGTAAAATCAGGAACGGTATACTTCTGAATATGTTGGAAATCAAGTCAAAAATCTTGTAAACAAATGCATTCGGACGAATGCCGTCTTTTGCACAGATTACCAGTAAAATACCCATTGGCAGTCCCAGAACATACCCAAGCAGGGTGGATGTCAGTGTCATATATAAGGTCTCTCCGATACCACGGACGATCATCATAATTATAGTACTATCCCACATAATCTTCTAACACCTCCACTGCAAGTTTTGCTTTTTTCAGATACTCAATCATCTGATCTCCGATGATTCGGTCTTCCGGCAGCTGCAGGATCATCTCTCCCTTGGCTACCCCATCAAGATCTGTGGTATGAGCATAAAGAATGTTTACCGGTGCCTTGCATGTTAATACCATGTTTCCGATTACCGGCTCAAAAGATGAGTTCTCCGAAAATACAATTCGCACACAACGCTTACCTTTCATCTCTTTCACATGTTCATAGCCCTGATAGATCAGCTTCTTAGCTTCCTTGGACTTCGGTGCAGTGAAAATGTCACTGACCAGACCGTGCTCTGCCAGCTTACCGTGATCAATGATTGCCACATGGCTGCAAATCTCCTGCACTACTGCCATCTCATGGGTAATGATTACAATGGTAATACCATACTTCTGATTGATCTCCTTTAACAGTTGTAGAATGGACTTAGTAGTCTGCGGATCCAATGCACTGGTTGCTTCATCACAGAGCAGGATCTTAGGATCACTGGCCAGCACTCTGGCAATGGCCACACGCTGCTTCTGTCCACCGGAAAGCTGCGCCGGATAAGCTTTTGCTTTCTCTTCCAGTCCTACAATCTTCAGATATTCCAGTGCCTTTTCTCTGGCATCTTTTTTCTTAACCCCTGCCAGTTCCATCGGAAAACATACATTGTCCAGTACATTTCTCTGCATCAGCAGGTTGAAATGCTGAAAAATCATACCAATGTCTTTTCTGGTGGCACGCAGCTCTTTATTGGATAACTTTGCCAGATTCTTTCCATCTACAATCACATCTCCGGATGTGGGTCTCTCCAAAAAGTTCAGGCAGCGCACCAGAGTACTCTTACCTGCACCGGACATACCGATGATGCCGTAGATCTCTCCCTTGTAAATATCGAGAGAAATATCATCCAGAGCATGTACATCCATGTCTTTGACTTTAAACCACTTATCCAGATGTTCTATTTTAATAATCGGTTCCATGGGTTTCCTCCTCTTATTTCTTTGCAACACGCTTTATTCTATCGTAAAAACAGGGCAGTTGCAAGATAAAATCCCACATCTGCCCCTCGTTCATGTTCCGGTTTCTTTTTACTGTTCACTCCGTGACCAGCAACGCGCTTCGCGATGCACAGAAATCATGCATATGCATGATTTCGCGCGGTATGTCTCGGGTTTTCTGTGACCTTTGATCACAAAAAACACCTCGCGAGACATTGGCTGTGAACAGTAACATTTTTTTCTCTACTGCGCCTCTGTCTCAGTCTCAACTACTTCAGTTGCCTCTTCAGTTGCTTCTTCAGTTGCTGCTTCTGTATCAGCTTCTGCGTCATCTGATGATTCGTAAGGAATGACTGCTCCGTTGTATGTCTCGTTGATAAAATCTTTGATCTCGTCAGACTTCAGTGCATCTACCAGTGCTACAATACCTTCGTTGTCTTCATTTCCTTCTTTTACTGCGATGATATTTACATAGGTCTTAGCTGCTTCTGAATCAGATGCTTCGTATGCGATTGCATCATCTGCTACGGAAAGTCCTGCTTCTACTGCATAATTACCATTGATAACTGCGAATGCTACTTCACCAAGTACTCTAGGTACCTGTGCTGCTTCCAGTTCCTGAATCTTGATATCTTTTGTGGTAGATTCAATATCATTTACTGTAGCTGTCAGACCAGCACCTTCTTTTAAGGTAAGTACTCCGTTGTCCTGAAGAAGAAGAAGTGCTCTTGCTTCGTTTGTAGTATCATTTGGTACTGCAATGGTATCTCCGTCTTCCAGTTCATCCAGGCTGCTCTTTGTTCCAGGATAGATTCCGAATGGCTCGTAGTGGATGTCACCTGCATCTACCAGATGCGTTCCTTTCTCTTCATTGAAGCTTTCCAGATATGGTACATGCTGGAAATAGTTGGCATCAAAGTCACCACTTTCTACTACCAGGTTTGGCTGAACATAATCTTCAAATTCAGTTACTTCCAGATCCCATCCTTCTTCTGCAAGGATCTCTTTTGCTGCGTCCAGGATCTCTGCATGTGGTGTCGGTGATGCTGCTACCTTAATGGTTCCTTCTGCTGCTGCAGGTACGGCCAGTGCCAGGGTTAATGTTGCTGCTGCGATGGATGCAAGTACTCTTTTCATAATTCTAATCTCCTTTTTCTCTCTGAAATATATTCGTTCTTTTTCAGGATATCAAGGATTGCTGCGCGCCCTGCACTCCAGTGATATCATCCTATTTCTTAATAGGTTTTGTATGGGTTAAATGATATACTCTTATCTCTCAAAAGTCAATAAGCCACAATATAGCAAATCTTTATACTTAGTTATAGATTCAACCTTTAACAGGCCAAGTTTTTCTGCCAGTTTCTGAGAAGGAAGATTGCTTTGGGAGGTTCTTAAATAAATTCTTTCCATCTCCAGTTCTTCTGCGGAATAATTCAGAATAGCCTGACATGCTTCTGCAGCATAGCCATTTCCCCGGTATTCTTTTCCGAACAGGTAGGACAACTCCGGTTCGCCGGACAGACCGCCATAGTTTTCCGGCAGTTCTTCAATCCCCGCCCTGCCAATCACAGTATTAGTTGCCTTATCCACAATCGTCCAGAGCCCATACTCAAAAAATGGATAACGGGTGGTGATGTAAGTGCGAAGCTGCTCTTCTCCTTCACTCAATTGCTGTACATCAAGGTTGCCTCGTTCCTCCTCATAAAACTTCTGAAAATACGGCAGATCTTCCATGACAGATTCCCGGATGATGAGACGCTCCGTCTCTGCGATCAGCCATGGAAGATGCATGTGGCGCTGCCAGATGCGATGAATATAGATATCATCCGGAAAATCAATTCCATCAGACATCTGCCAGATGTAATCGGCTTCGTAGCAAGTGGTTCCATTTTTCTCTTCCAGATAAATACTTGCCCCACCCAGTTGCTTTATTCTTCGCAGAATCTCTGGCTGACTGGTTAAATACACCGCCTGTATACCATGTATCTTCCACTTTTCTTCTAATTCTGCTTCTTTACTTACAAAAATGCCGGGGATATTGCTATCCCCGACACCCTTCATTTGATTTAACATTTTTCCGGTTCCGGATAATTCACTCCAAATGTCTCTACTGTCATGGATTTGATCTTCTGCTCATCCAGTGGTCTGTCGCTGTAATCGGTATCTACTTCTGCGATCTTGTTTACCACATCCATGCCCTCGATCACTTTACCAAATGCTGCATAAGAACCATCCAGATGCGGAGCTGCCTTGTGCATGATAAAGAACTGAGATCCACCTGAGTTTGGATGCATCGCTCTTGCCATAGATAATACACCAGGAGTATGTGCCAGATCATTCTGGAATCTGTTGTCTGTGAATTCTCCCTTGATGCAGTAGCCAGGACCACCCATACCGGTTCCCTGCGGGCATCCACCCTGGATCATAAACCCATTGATCACACGATGGAAAATCAGTCCATCATAGAAGCCCTTCTTCACCAGGCTGATAAAGTTATTTACAGTATTCGGTGCAATCTCCGGATACAGTTCTGCTTTCATTACATCACCGTTATCCATAGTGATGGTAACAATTGGATTCTGTGCCATAATCGTTCTCCTTTTCAAACTATTCTGGTGTTGATTATAGTGGGTTTCCTGAAAAATATCAAGTATACATCTACGCTATCCAGATAATTCCCATATAAAGTTCTCTGCTCCTTTCCGTCGAATGGTAATCCTGTTACTCATCAAACTCGCTTACACTTCTATATCCAGTTCCACCGGGCAGTGATCAGATCCGAATACCTCGGTATGGATGGACGCCCCTTTCAGTCTGTCTTTCAGGCTTTCGGAAACACAGAAATAGTCAATACGCCATCCGGCATTTTTCTCTCTGGCTTTGAACCGATAGGACCACCAGGAATAGATACCTTCCTGATCCGGGTAAAAATAACGATAAGTATCAATAAATCCAGCGTTGACTACATTCGTGAACTTTTCCCGCTCTTCATCGGTAAATCCTGCATTCTTCCGGTTAGTCTTCGGATTCTTCAGGTCGATTTCTTTGTGGGCCACATTCAGATCTCCGCAAAAAATCACCGGTTTTGTCTTCTCCAGATTCTTCAGATATGCCAGAAAATCATCTTCCCATTTCATACGATATGGCAGTCTGACCAGCTCATTCTGGGAATTCGGTGTATAGACCGTCACCATATAAAAAGGATCAAACTCCAGTGTGATGACTCTGCCTTCATGATCGTGCTCTTCGATTCCGATTCCATAAGCTACCGACAACGGCTCCTCTTTGGTAAAAATTGCAGTTCCGGAGTAGCCTTTCTTCTCTGCATAATTCCAGTATGCATGGTATCCTTCCGGTGCAAAATCAATCTGCCCTTCCTGCAGCTTGCTCTCCTGAATACAGAAAATATCTGCATCCACTTCTTTAAAATATTCGGTAAATCCCTTCTGCACACAGGCACGAAGCCCATTCACATTCCATGATATTAATTTTTTCATGCGTATTCTCCAATCCGTTATCATCTGCAAATTCCCGCATTTGCCAGACATTCTGTATCTATTATATCATAAATTGCAGTCCAGTAAACAGCAGAAAAGCAACCAGACTATAACAGACTGACCGCTTTTCCTGTAGTTATCTTCTTTTATTTTTATGCTGTTGCATTTGCTGCGTATTCTTCCAGACCCTGCTGAAGCGCTGCTGAACTGCTGCTGTGAATGTGGAGAATCGGGATCTCCATTCTCTTTGCTTCCTGCGTGGCGCTGTTGACCATCTTATGAGATACCGTATTGGTGAACAGCACCATCAGATCCGGACATCCCAGTTTCTTGCGGATTGCTCCCTTTTCCTTAGTAAATACCTTTGCCTTATATCCGTTTTTCTTACAGATCTCACGATAACGACATTCCATACATTCATTTCCACCAATAATTACGATACTCATATTCGCACTCCTTTTAGTTAGTTTTTGCTAACCATATGTTTTTAGAAAACCTTCCCGCCATAGCGTCCTGATGGGAAGGTTTACGATTTCATTAGTCGATTCTAACTTGAATTAGTGTAATTCTATCTTATAAAAACATATTTGTCAAGTAGGCTGTTCCTTATTTTGAAAAATATTTTTCTTTTACAATTTCTACCGGCATATCCTGTCCTGTCCACAGTTTGAAGGAAGCTGCTCCCTGGTATAACAGCATGTACATACCATTGGCTGTCTTGCATCCTGCTTCTCTTGCTTCGCGAAGGAAACGGGTCTCCTGTGGATTGTAGATGACATCGAATACGAAAAGATCCTTGTGGAACATGCTGGTATCTGTGATGATGGTGCGGTCTGTGTTCGGTGCCATGCCTACAGATGTTCCGTTTACCAGAATCGCACTGTCTTTGATGGATGCACGCAGTACTTCCGGATCTTCATAGTCATGAAGAGTTACTTTACATTCAGTACGTTCGTTTAACTTTGCTACAATCTCTTCTGCTCTTCCCCAGAAGGCGTCTCTGACATTGAAGACATTGATCTCTGCCACACCGTCCAGTGCTGCCTGTACCAGAATGGCTGTGGCTGCTCCACCGGCACCGAGAAGTGTCATCTTCTTACCGATAATATCTACATCATTTTCAGCTACTGCTCTCATGAATCCCACACCGTCTGTAGTGTAAGCAGTCAATACCCCGTTGTCATTTACGATCGTATTACATGCTCCAGAAATTTCGGATGCAGGAGATACCTTATCTGCCAGCCTGCACATGATATTCTTTCCCGGCATGGTAATGTTCCATCCTCTTGCTCCCATGGTGCGGAGTCCTTCTACTGCTTTTGGCATCTGATCTTCCGGCACGTCAAAAGCCAGATATGTATAATCTAGTCCTAACTGGTTGCATGCTTCGTTGTGCATCTCCGGAGATACGCTGTGTGCAACCGGACTTCCAAGTAAACATAATAATCCGGTGTGTCCTGTGATATGGTTTGACATAATTTCAATTCCTTTCTGTTCAAAATTCGTCCTGTTGAATTGAACTACGTCAAGTATACACGATTTAGCACTGTAAAGCAAGAAAAACTAAATCTGATTTTTTCTTAACGATGAAATGCGTAGCATTTTGGAGATTGGCTCTGAACAGTTACTTAACATGCAGAAACACCTGCCGATTGATTCAGAATCGACAGGTGTCTCCTTTGTTACAATTTACCTAATTGTGAGTCTGTGAGGTGTGAAGCCCTACATGACTCTGGCGCTTGTTATCTATTTGGAGGTATTGTTAGATACCAAGTTTCTCTTTCATATAATCTACCGGTGTAGATTTGCCTGTATATAACTCAATGGCAATCAGTGCCTGGAACAGCATCATGCTCATTCCGTTGTATACTCTGGTGCATCCTGCTTCTTTTGCCTGTTTCATCATAACCGTTTCACGCGGTGCATATACGGTATCTGTTACAATCAGGTCTTTCTTGAAGTAAGAAGGATCCGGAATATTGGATAAGTCTTCCAGTGGATGCATGCCAACTCCTGTTGCATCACAGAAGATGTCAGCTTCCTGCATCAGTTTCTTCAGGAGATCTTTGTCTGCCAGATCATGCATAGATGCCTTGCAGTTCGTATTCTTGTTGATGGTCTCTACGATCTCTTCTCCACGTGCATAGAATTTATCTTTGATATTGAAGATTGCCAGTTCTCCCAGACCATCCAGGGCACCACGTACTGCGATTGCAGTAGCAGCTCCGCCGGTTCCGATCAGAACCATCTTCATTCCCTTGAAGTCAATGCCTTCTTCTTTAATTCCCTGCCAGTATCCCATACCGTCTGTATTGTAACCTTTCAGTTTGCCGGTTACATTACCGTTCTCATCACGGGTATTAACAACAGTATTGATTGCTCCGCACAGTCTTGCTGCTTCGTCTACCTCATCCAGATACTGATGTACAACTGTCTTGTTTGGCATGGAGATGTTGGATCCCAGCATCTTCAGTGCGCGGATCGCCTGTACGGCATCTTTTAAGGAATCATTATCTACTTCAAAAGCAAGCTGGATGACATCATCGCCGTTTTTGTCGTATGCAAGGTTGTGTGTGGATGGTGACTGGCTGTGGCGGATTGGATAAGCCATCAGTCCTACTAATTCTGTATGTCCTGTAATATTTGGCATAATACTTTCCTCTTTTCTTTCTATTTATCTTACTCCAGCGGATCCAGTGCAATGAATCCCTGTGATTCCAGTACATTTAAGATGGCACGTCCGTCCATGGTTCCTTCCATGATACGGCGGGCACGTACTGAATCACCGATCACATATACGTAAGTATCTGTATCTTCAAATGCTTCCTGCAGCTTCGGGAGAAGCGGATTATTGGATCTCATACCCAGACAGTTGAATCCAAGATCGAATTCCAGATCCTTCACTTCACCATCCGGAAGTTTCACAGTAAATGCATTTTCTTTTACTTCCTGAAGAGCAGTATTCACATACTCTTTTACATGGTATTTGTCATGTGTTTCACGCATGGAGCATTTGGTGATCGGATCTGCCAGCATACCAATCTGTGGCAGCATATCTACGATAGAGCACTCCGCGCCACGTGGAGCAAAATATTCGATCACGTCCAGACCTACGGAACCACCGCCGACCACAACGACTTTCTTACCTTTGCAGAAATCATCCGGATATTTTCCGGCATTCAGGTTGTTGATCATATCAAAAATCGTTGCTACATTACCTGCTTCAATATTTTCTACCAGTCCCTTGATTGGAGGTACCAGTGGCACAGAACCGGTGGCATTTACTACAATGTCAGGCTTGAACTGCTTGATCATATCTACGGTTGCTTCTGTATTCAGGAAAACATAAAGGTTCTTCAGTCTTGCTGCACGGGCTTCCAGATATTTCGGGAAGTCTTTCATACGTGTTTTGCTTGGAAGGTCTGAAATAAAGGTAGACAGACCGCCCAAGTGATCCTTTTTCTCCAGAAGGAAAACATTACATCCTACTTCTGCCGCTGTACAGGCTGCTTCCAGACCTGCAGTTCCGCCACCGACTACAACGACATTACAGTTCTTATTGATTTTCAGCTTCTTGTAAATATCGCCTTCCGGTACAGCCGGATTGACCGTACAACGGATCGGACGGTTTACACCTATACGGTTTCCTGCACATCCAACGTTACAGGAGATACATTTACGAATTACATCCACATCGCCGTTCTGCACTTTCTTTACCCAGTCCGGATCTGCAATCAGTCCACGTCCCATTCCGACGATATCCACATCTCCGCTTTCCAGAATCTTTTCTACTATTTCCGGATCTCTGTAGTTACCTGCATTGATAACCGGCTTTTTGAATTTGTCTTTTACGGCTCTTGCCATGTATGAACGCCATCCATCCGGCAGATAGTTGGAATCGATCTGATACTGAAGGGATGGATTCAGGCCGCAGGATACATCATACATATCCACGAATTCATCCAGGTATTCCAGATATTCCAGTGTATCTTCCAGTGTATTTCCACCCGGCACACGTTCCTCGGCAGAGATACGTACGATAATCGGAAACCATGGTCCCACATTTTTTCTGACTTCTTCCAGTACCATACGTGGAAAACGAAGACGGTTCTCTACAGATCCTCCGAATTCGTCTGTTCTCTTGTTATAATATGGAGAAATGAACTGACTCATCAGATAGGAATGTCCACAGTGAATCTCCACTGCATCAAATCCGATTGCCTGTACACGCTTTGCTGCTTCTCCGTATTTCTTTACGGTAGTCAGGATTTCTTCCTTTGTCATTGGACGTGGCATCTCACCACCGACCTTCGTTGGAATATTGGAAGAAGACACAGTCTCCATTCCGGTTCTTGCTGAAGATGCCGATGCACCTGCATGGTTGATCTGAATGGCTACTGTCGCACCATTTTTGTGAAGATTCTCAACCAGCTGATAATAACGCGGCATAAAGCTGTCATGATCAATACGGATCTGGCTGGTTCCGTTAGAACCTACCGGATATTCCACATTGGCATTCTCCAGAATAATCAGACCAACACCGCCTTTGGCACGCAGTGAATAATAATTCATATGACGGTTACTCATCTCACCGCTTGTTTCACCATAGTTGGTTCCCATTGGTGTCATGGCAATACGGTTCTTAATGGTAGTACGTTTTACCGTAATTGGTTCAAATATTTTCTTATACTTGGTTTGCATGATATACCCCTCACACTTCTTCGATAGTTTGCCTTCTGAAAAATCATTTGTTCATTTCTTATTCTTTGTTTGTGACAGATTTATCATACACCGTATTTTTACTAATTAAAAATATCTTTCAGGTAAATTTTCAATGCATTCTTGCTATCATTTTCTTCCTGCGCCTGCTGCTTCATATATTGTATAAAACGCTCTACTGCAGGCAGATGGTAACGATTCTTCATCCAGAACATAAAGATCTGATGCACAATCTCTACATCTTCAATAGAATGAATGATGATTCCCTCATCATCCAGAATGTCTGTCTTCGGAAGAAACGCAATACCAAAATTTTCTTTTACCAACGCAACTATGTTGTATTCATCCGGACATTCCACAATGATATCCGGCTCTATATTATACTTCTTATAGAAGAACTGAGAGTGTGTCCCCATCCAGGAATCCCGGTCGTATCCAATAATCGGATAATTTCCCAGTTCTGTAACCGGGATACTTTTTCTTTCACTTAATGGATGTTCTTTCGGAGTAATAATCACCATCTCCTGGTCCACCACCGGGAAAGTTTCAAATTCATCCCCCTCCATACAGCCGCCGAATCCCACATCCAGTTCACCCATTTTTACTTTTTTGGAAATTGCCGATGTATGATTCTGGAAAAAATTAAATACTACTTTTTTATTTTCCGGAAGTTCCAGAAATTTCTTTACTTTATGAGGAATATAATGCCCTGCCAGTGGAAAAACATAGCCAATATCAATCTTTCCGCTTCCTGTTGCCAGCTCCTGCATTTTTGCAGTTGCTGCATCGCACTCTGCCAGAATACGTTCTGCATATTCCAGGAAAAGACGTCCGGCTTTGGTCAACACCACTCCCCGGCCCTTTTTTTCAAACAGAAAAACACCCAGTTCCGTTTCAAGGGATGCTATCGCACGGCTCAAAGACGGCTGTGAAATATACAACTCTTCTGCCGCCTGATGGTAATTCTCCAGACGGGCTACTTTTTGAAAATACTGAATCTGATTGAATGTCATATTTACTCTCCTTGGCTTTTTTCGCCTGTAAATTGTCTCACCGCCACGAGGTCTCCGCAATTTCCGCGAGCAGGAATAGTTTTTCATATTTTCAAGAATGCCTCGGCATTCTTGCTGCGAGATGCGCGTCATGCAAAGCATGACATATTTCTTTTGCGCATCTCTGCAATCCTGCTGGAGGCTATATCAGATGGGGGATTGACTCCCACCACTGATACTAATTTGCTCCTCGCCACCTAAAGGACGCCACTGAAAAACTGTTTTTACATACAATATATAGTAGCGCAAAACATATAAATATACTTTATCTTGTGCTACTTTGCGCAAAATAAGGACTTTTTCAGTGGCGTCCCTAAAGAGGTGGGAGTCATCTCACATCTAATATAGTATCATATCAATACACTGGGTGCATTAATTTTTTGCTTTATAGGTATTAGACCAATCCCTGTTTTATCTGTTATTATAATACAGAACGTTATTTTTTTAACGCTTTCTGAATTTGATTTCCATTGTTTGTGACGGAACAAAAGTAAATCAATTGCAAAAAGAATTTTTCAAAGGAGACAAAACACCATGAACAAAAAGTATTTACCAAGTGCGCTGATCCTGTACTTAAATTATTTCATTCACGGTATCGGCTGCTCTATTCTTGGACAGGCTGTCATTAAAGATGCCCTGGCAGCATCCTGGGGTGTGGAAGCCATGGCGATCACTGCGATTTCCGCAGCACTGGGGCTGGGACGTCTGATTGCCCTTCCATTTGCAGGGCCTCTGTCCGACAAACTGGGGCGCCGTATTTCCACTGCAATCGGAAGTGCTTCTTATGCCGTATATCTGATCGGCCTTGCACTTGCATTTAACGCCGGAACCAACGGTGGTTATACGATTGCTTACGTGTGCGCAATCATCGGCGGTATTGCCAACTCTTTCCTGGATACCGGTATTTACCCGGCAGTAGGCGAAATTATTTACAAAACACCTGGCGTTGCTACCATGGGTATTAAATTCTTTATCGCAATCGCACAGATGCTTCTGCCGTTTGCACTTGGCATGGCTGTTACCACAACTGCTGCAGGACTGACATCTTACAACCCATTATTCTTCGCCTGTGGTATCTGCTATATTGTTCTTCTGATTCTGGTATTTTTATTCCCGCTTCCTGATGCAGATCAGAAAGCAGCAGGTAAAAAAGAAGGTCTGATTGCCAGCCTGAAACATACTCATTTTTCACTGGAATCTATCGCTATGATCCTGATCGGATTCACCTGTACCGGTACCTTCCAGCTCTGGCTGAACTGTGCACAGAACTTTGCAAAAGAAAATGCAGGATGGGCAAATCCATCCATTATGCAGACTTACTATTCTGCCGGAACTATGCTGGCTCTGATCGTAACTGCATTCCTTACCAGAAAAATCAAAGATGTACGTTTTATCGTTGCATATCCGGTAATCTGCCTGGTAACTATGATCGTTGTACTGGTAAGCCCAAGCCAGGCTACCATGACCGCAGGTGCATTCCTGATCGGATGGGCCGGTGCAGGCGGACTTCTGCAGATCGCAACTTCCGTATGCAACATGCTGTTTCCTAAAATCAAAGGTACCGTTACTGCTCTCGTTATGATTGCTTCCTCTCTGTGTAACTACACTATCCTGACTGCGGCATCCAAAATGCAGCCATCACAGGTTATGCTGATGAACATCATTCTGACAGGTGTCGGTGTTGTCCTTGGTCTTTACGTAAATTTACGTTATACTAAAATGGTAGAATACGCAAACGAAGAAAACTAATTTCAGGAGGTATATATCATGAATACTGTAAAAGTAAGAGATATTGAAATCGGTGCAGGCGCACCAAAAATTATTGTACCAATTGTTGGCAAAACCAAAGACGAAATCATTACAGAAGCAAAAACTTTTGATTCTATACCTGTAGATGTTGTAGAATGGCGTGCAGACTGGTTTGAAGGTGTTTTTGATTTTGCACAGGTAAAGGATGTTCTCACTGATCTTCGTGAAGTTCTGGGCAACACTCCGATTCTGATGACTTTCCGCACTTCCAAAGAAGGCGGAGAAAAAGCCATTGATGACAAGGCTTACGCTGAACTGAACCTGAACGCTGCAAAGAGCGGTCTGGTAGATCTGATTGACGTAGAGATCTTTACAGGCGATGCTGTTGTAAGAGAAATCATCGACGGTGCTCATGCTGCCGGCGTAAAAGTGGTTGCTTCCAATCATGACTTCCACAAGACTCCTGCCAAATCCGATATTATCTACCGTCTACGCAAAATGCAGGATATGGGAGCAGATATTCCGAAGATTGCCGTTATGCCACAGAACAAACGTGACGTACTGACTCTTCTGGCTGCTACAGAAGAGATGGTGACAGATTATGCAGACAGACCAGTTATCACTATGTCCATGGCCGGAACCGGCGTGATCAGCCGTCTCTGCGGTGAAGTATTTGGTTCTTCCATGACATTCGGCGCCGCAGGCAAGGCTTCTGCACCTGGACAGATGGGTGTTAATGACCTGAATACTGTACTTGGTCTTCTTCATAATGCCCTGTAGGATAACCTGATCTTTATATTCCAGTTGAAAACATCGGCATTTTTCTTTAAAATTAAAAATGTCGGTGTTTTTGTTATTTCACCGGAAATTTTGTCTGTGAAATGATAAAGCAAAATTTTACTTGAGGAGGTTGTTTATGAAAAAAATACTCCACTGGCTGGACGAGAATCTGGAAGAATTTCTGCTTGTCCTGTTTCTGATTCTGATGACCCTGATTATGGGCGTACAGGTTCTATCCCGTTATATTCTGGGCGCATCCCTGTCCTGGTCTGAGGAACTGACCCGTTATCTGTTTGTCTGGAGTGGCTTTTTAAGTGTCAGCTACTGCTCTAAAAAGTGTCTTTCCATTAAGATCGAACAGTTCGTTGCTGTCTTCCCAAGGCGCGGAAGAGCCATCTTCAAGGTTGTAAACCATACCTTTGAGCTGATCTTTTTTATTTACATGATTCCTTTTGCATGGTCTTATATGATGTCTGCCGTACACAGCGGCCAGCTCTCACCGGCCTGCCGGATTCCGATGTACTATGTACAGGCCGCCCCACTGTTTTCTTTTATTTTGGTGGCATTTCGTGTCCTGCAGCGCTGGATCATTGAATTTCGGATTGCAAGAGGAGAACAGGTCTACGACCCTGCCCATCCGGAACGTAACACTCCGGATTCCTTTATTGAAGCAAACACGGATTCCGCTGAAGATTCTGCTTTAAGCAGCGGCGTAGATAACCGTGTACAGACTATTACGAATGCAAATGAGGAGGAAAAATAATGCCGGTTGTGCTTTTATTTATTATTTTTGTTGTTCTGCTGATGATTGCCATTCCGGTATCCATTACCCTTGGTATTACCGCAGTACTTCCTTCCATCTTTGATCCTTCGTTTACCGTAGGTGCCAAATACCTGATCCGTGCCATGTTCGGCGGACTGGATTCTTTCCCGCTGCTGGCCGTTCCGATGTTTGTCCTCTCCGGTATTATTATGGCAAAGGGAGGTATCTCCAGAAAATTATTTGATGTATTCGCCTATTTCCTCGGTAATTTTACAGCCGGTATGCCATGTGCTGTGGTGGTAACCTGTCTTTTCTACGGTGCGATCTCAGGATCGGCTCCTGCTACGGTTGCTGCTGTGGGAAGCATGACTATCCCGGTGCTGACATCTCTGGGATATGACCTTACCTTTTCCACTGCCATCGTAACCGTTGCCGGTGGCCTGGGTGTTATCATCCCGCCAAGTATTCCGTTTATTATGTATGGTATGGCTTCCGGTGCATCAGTCAGTGATCTGTTCCTTGCAGGTGTCATTCCGGGACTGATGATCGGGCTTCTTCTGATGCTCTATGCCATTTACCACTGCAAACGCTATGGAGAAGATAAGGAAAAGATTCATGCTGAAGTAAAGAAACTTCACGACAAAGGTCTTCTGAAAGTCCTGAAGGAAAGTTTCTGGGCGATCTTAAGCCCTGTTATTATTCTCGGCTGTATCTACATGGGTATTGCATCTCCGACAGAAGCCGCTGTTATCTCTGTATTTTACGCATTGATTATCAGTCTGTTCGTATACAAAAGCATCCGTATCGGACAGCTCTGGAATATTCTTGTGGAAGCCATTAAGACTTTTTCTCCGATCCTGTTTATTCTGGCTGCTTCCACTGCCTTTTCCAGAGTTCTGACCCTGATGCAGGTTCCACAGGCAGTCAGCACCTTTATTCTGGAAAACTTCCACAGTCAGGTGGCAATCCTTCTGGTCATCAACCTGTTCCTGCTGATCGTGGGAATGGTCATGGATACCACACCTGCAATCCTGATTCTCACACCGATCCTGCTTCCGATTATCGAAGCCATCGGCATGAATCCGGTTCAGTTCGGTGTCATCATGGTCGTAAACCTGGCCATTGGCTTTGTCACACCGCCAATCGGTGTAAACCTGTTTGTTGCCAGCTCCCTGACCGGAGTTTCGGTTATGGACATTGCAAAAAAATCCATGGCAATGATTGGACTGTTCCTGATTGCTCTGTTACTGATAACTTTTATTCCGGCTCTGTCTCTGGGATTATTATAAGGAGGAGCGAATCATAATGAATACACGTTTTTTGAAAAAAAGTCTTCCTTTGTTTGCATCTGTCTGCACGCTTAGCCTGGTTTTGACCGGCTGCGGTTCCAAAGGCAGTGATGTGCAGCGTTATTCCTGGCCACTCGCAACGGCCAGCCCGGAAGACACTGTTACACAGATCTTTGCAGAAAAATTTGCAGAAGAAGTAGCTGCACTCAGTGATGGCAAGATGAAAATTCAGGTCTATGCCAACTCTACTCTGGGCGGTGACCGTGACCTGCTGGAGACCTGCGCTGACGGCGATATTCCTTTTGTCGTGCAGAACACTGCACCGCAGGTTACCTTTATGAATGATCTGGCTGTCTTCGACCTGCCATGTGTATTTGATACACTGGATCAATGCCGTGCCAAGATCGACGATCCGGAATTCATGAATCTGATCAGTGATGTCTATACAGAAGGCGGCTATCATCTCCTCGGTATGGCTGACCAGGGATTCCGTGTGATGAGTACGAATAAGCCTGTACAGTCCCTGGCTGATTTTAAGGGTCAGAAGATCCGTACTATGGAGAATCCTTACCATATGGCCTTCTGGAAGGCTCTGGGGGCCAATCCTACCCCTATGAGCTTCAGTGAGGTATATATCGGTCTGCAGCAACATACCATCGATGCACAGGAAAATCCATATGAAGTCATTGTCTCCAACAACCTGTTTGAACAGCAGGATTATGTGGTGGAGACCAACCATCTTCCTCACCTGATTTCTCTGATTGTCAATGATGACTTCTTCCGGGATCTGCCGGAAGAAGAACAGGCAATTATGGCAGAAGCGGCCCAGAAAGCTACGGAATATGCCCGTGATCAGTCCGATGCACGTATTGCAGACCGTATTGCTACCATCGAGGATAGCGGTACCCAGGTGGTTACACTGTCTGAAGAACTCCACGATCAGATTCGTGACATATCCCAGCCAGTATATGAAACCATCCGGTCCAGTATTGCTGAATCCATCTACGATGCTTATCTGAATTAACCAGGCAGTATGATGTACTAATCAAAAGGGCAGTGATTTCATGATCACACGAAATCACTGCCCCTTTATTTTTGTTTTCTTTTTTCCTAATTCTCAGAGTCCAGTGCCCGAAGCTTCTTCACCAGTTCTTCGCAGATTTCCAGTTCGCTCTTGTCGTCTGTCTCAATGACGATATCCGCAGCTGCCTGATACTTCTCGCGACGTTTTTCCATCAGATCTGCAATAAAAGGAACTGTCTTGTTTCCTTCCAAAAGAGGTCTGTCGTGATTGTCCTTTACACGATTCAGAATCGTCTCTGGTTTTGCGGTCAGAAGCACAACACGTCCATTCTTCTTCATCTCAACCACATTACGTTCACGCATTGGTACACCACCGCCGCAGGAGATTACCATGTTTTTCTTAGACTGCATCTCAATCAGAAGATTGGTCTCCAGATCACGGAAATATTCTTCTCCATAGGTTTCAAAAATGTCAGAAATAGACATGCTCTGACGTTCTGCAATGATCTGATCCATCTCAATGACTTCCATAGCGAATACGGTCTTCAGAAACTCTGAAATGGTGGACTTGCCTGCTCCCATAAATCCGATCAGTACAATATTGTAGTCAAACAGCTTACGTGCCTGAATACGCTTACTGTTTCTGGTAATCTCTTCAAATACCGCTGCCACTTCATTCTTGTGACGGCGTCCTTCCATTCTGCCTTCCAGCCACTTCTTCTGCTTTGCTTCCTGCTCCGGCTGAAGGATCGGAAGATCATGTTCCTCTTTATATGCCATGATATCTTCCACAATACGGTTTCTCATAAGCAGTGCATCGAGAAGAATCTCATCACACTGACCAAGGCTTTCTCTGAATACTTCCAACTGGTTCATAATACAATCTCTCCTGCTCTTTGTTTAAAATCGCTGCTGTTCACTTCGTGTCCGGCAACGTAAAATCTTCGTATAGTATAACAGACTTCCGTCACTTTAGCAATATGAAGTGCTAAAATATCAAAAAACCGCCAGTACAATATGTACCGGCGGTGGATCTGCCACTCTTTATTTTTTCTTCAGGCATACATTGGAAACATATCCTTTGTAAGTTCTGCCATTGGATGCCTTATAAGAACAATAATACCATTTTCCATTGGATAGATTGGTTACGTTTACTGTCTTTCCCTTTGGTACAACAATCACAGAAGAGGAAGACATGCTTGGACTGCGATGCATATATACGGAATCCGTTGTCTTATAAGCGCCTTTCTTAGCGCCTTCTCTTCTCAGATAACTCTGATGTGTGTATCCACGGTAAACTTTGCCGTTCGGTGCAAAGTATACAGTCTTATACCATGCCCCTGTATAAGTATTCACAATAATTGCTTTTCCACCCTTCGGAATTGTCTTCACAACTGGTGTATTTGTACTGGTTCCTCTGCGGATATTCAGACTCGCAGATGTGATATAAGTTTTAGCATACTGCAGATATTTCTTGTAAATATAGCCTCTGAACTTCTGCTGGTTGTTATTCTGATATTCTACCTTATACCAGTTTTTTCCAGACTTGCCGAGGTACTTTACAACTGCTTCCTTCGGAAGCTCTAAGACTCTTGCAGTATTGGTACTGGCACCTCTTCTTAAATTCACTGTTGTTGTTGTCACATAAATTCTGGCTGCAGAACTGGTAACCGGAACTGCCAGTGCGAAGACAAACATTAACAGCATGGTAATTACAAGACTTCTTGCTTTTTTCATGAATGTATCCTCCCGTCATTCTTTCCTTTTTGCTAAAAGTTACCTTAATTATATGATACCAGCCTTCAAAGGTCAATATGCAGTTTATGCTTGCATGATACTGTATTTGATCTTGGAAGGTGCCAGACAGCCTTCAAAGGTCAACTGGCGGATTCTATTAATTTTTTCGTATATTCATTCTGCGGATGAAGGATCACTTTATCTGTTGTTCCTTCTTCCACATTTTTCCCATCATATAATACCAGTACTCTATCACAGAATTCCTGTACCAGTGCCAGATTATGACAGATAAAGATGAACGACAATCCCCGTTTCTCTTTTAATTCCTGCAGCAATTCCATTATTTGTTTCTGAATCGTCACATCCAGTGCACTTGTTGCTTCATCGCAGATCAGTATCTTGGGTTCTACAATTAATGCTCTGGCTATGGCAGCTCTCTGGCACTGTCCGCCACTGACTTCATGGGGATACCTGTCAGCAAATTCACTGCTCAGTCCACATTGCTCCAGTGTCTGCTTCACTCTTTCATCCACTTCCGTTTTCTTCATTCCACGATTGCGCAGACTTTCACAAATGCCATACCCAAGTGTTTTCCGAGGATCAAATGAACTCATCGGGTCCTGAAACACCATCTGTATTGTTCCATATATTTCTCTCAGTTCTCTTCTCTTTAACGATGTAATGTCTTTTTCTTCCACTCTCAATGTACCGGAAGAAATATCTGTCAGTCTGGTCAGCATTTTTGCCAGCGTACTTTTCCCGGAACCTGATTCTCCTACAATACCAAGAGTCTCCCCTGATTCCAATTGAAAACTGACATCATCCACGGCTTTCAGCGGCTCACTTCCCCTTCTGGTAAATATTTTCGTCAAGTGTTCTGCTTCTAAAATGATACTCATAAATGATCTGACCTCCGTAATACCGGAACTGCTGACAACAGCCTCTGTGTATAAGCATCCTGTGGATGATTTAACACATCTTCTGCCCTGCCGTATTCCACTTTTCTCCCATCTTTTAACACCAGCACCTTATCTGCCATTGCTCTTACCACTCCGATATCATGGGTAACGATCATGATCGCTGTTCCGAATAATTCTCTTAAATGCTTCATCTCTGAGAGTACCTGCTTCTGTACAGATACATCCAGTGCACTGGTCGGCTCATCTGCTAATAAAATTGGTGGATTCATAAGCATCGCAATTGCTATTCCTGCCCGCTGATTCATTCCTCCGGACAATTCAAAGGGATAGCTGTCCCATACCCGTTTTCCATCCTTAAAATTCATCTTTTCAAACAAATCCAGTGCATGCTCTTTCGCCTCTGCACGTGTCACTTTTTTATGGGCACGCATACTTTCATAAATCTGTTCACCAATCGTCCGTATCGGACACAGGGAAGCACCTGCGTCCTGGAAAATCATTCCAATCTGTGCTCCCCTGATTTTTCTTTTTTCTTTTTCTGAAATATCCAGTATATTCTGTTCCCTGTAAAAGATATCTCCTCTGGTTACCATTCCGGTTGTTCCTAAAAGCCCCATTGCCGCTTTCATCAGAGTACTTTTTCCACTTCCGGATTCTCCGACCAGTCCCAGTATTTCTCCGTTTTTCAGAGAAAAACTTATGTCTGTCACCACTGGTTTCCCATTGAAAGAAATCTCCACAGAATCATATCTCAGTATTGTTTCCTGCACTTTTGCTAACTCCTTCGCCGGTTTTTTAATTGATATCAAGATCCGCTGTCAGTTCATAATAATCGCAAGGATGTGCAACAAGACCGGTTACATTAGACTGCATGATCATACTCATTTTCAAATGAGAACAGAATACATAGGCATGGTCATCTAATACTGTCTGCTGCATCTGGATACCAAGTTCACTTCTTTTTTCTGTATCAAATTCTTTCTCTATCTGCGCTGCCAGTTCTTCCAGTTTATCACTGTGATAATGACCATTATTGGATACAGAAGAATCCAGTGCACAGGAGGTAAAGAAATACTGCGGATCACCGGTAGGCGCTGTCACCATGGCACTTGCATAGACATCCCATAAAGTCGGATCCTTACGGATCGTATTATTATCAGATGTGCAGTTTACCTGAACATCCATACCAATTTCTTTTAATGTTGCCTGTGCAGATTCTGCTAATAACGGAAGTTCCTGACGGCTTGGATAAGTCAGCCAGCGTATTACCAGATCCTGTCCGTCTTTTTCACGAATTCCATCACCATCTGAATCTACCCAGCCCGCTTCTTCCAACACTTGTTTGGCACCTTCCGGATTATAACTTTCAGTAGTCAGATTCTGTCCACCAAAGCTGAACGTATCCGGAAATGCGCCCTCTGCAGGATAACCATATCCATTTAAAAGTACGGATACAAAACTTTCTTTGTCGATTCCCATTGCAATGGCTTCTCTTACCGCCGGATCAGAAGTTACCGGACTTTCAAAGTTCATCCATGCATAAAATGCACGGCTGGTTGGAGTACTGGTGAATGTAAAATCATCATTTTCAAAAAGAGGATAACTTGCATAAGCCATTCCATAAGCTGCATTCACTTCTCCGGCCTGAAGTGCAAAGGCCAGTGTATCACCATCAGAAATCGTACGCACTGTGATTTCATCAATATTGACATTTCCATTCCAGTAGTTTTCATTTTTTACAAGATCCAGATGATCGTCTGCTACCAGATCTGTTGCCACATATGGTCCGGTTCCGATCACAATGCCATTATCTGTGATTCCTGCTTCTGCATCAATAATACACCCATACGGATCACACAGATAATTTATCAACGCTGGTTTTGGTTCTGTTGTCTTTATTGTAACCGTATTACCATCTGCTTCAATAGAATCAATACATAAATCTCCTGCTGCACGTTCATGATTTGCCACCAGAGATTCCAGACTTTCCTTTACTGCCTCACCATCACATACGCGGCCATTTGAAAATACCACTCCATCATTTAGCGTAATCTTCCAGGTCAGTTCATCTACATTTTCAAATTCTTTCGCAATCCATGGTTCAATTTCCATATCATCAGAATACTTAAACAACGTTTCACCGATTCCATAACGAATACAAGCCCAGCCTGCATAGGTATTCTGCGGGTTCACATCTGCCTCTTCATTTTCTGCATTAAATGTAGTGTCTCCGAATACAAATGTCTTTTTTTCATCTGCTGATGCAGAGATCACTGACAAGCTTACTGTCAGCCCCAGCATCAGGGTCATCGCAATTCCTCTCTTTGTTCTCATGTATTCTCCTCCTCGTATAATAATTTATAGATATCATCTTCTGGCGCTGCGGTTGTTTTTCGGATCCAGATAATCTCTCACCGTATCACCAAGAAGATTAAAAATAACTACCGATATAAAAATAGCAATTCCAGGTGAAAGTACCACCCATGGGTAAGTCTGAAGCATACTCCTTCCGGTACTCATCATGCTTCCCCATTCCGCCATTGGGATTTGTGCTCCAAGTCCAAGAAAAGACAGACCTGCCAGTTCCATCATCATGGTTCCTATATCAAGCATAGCTGTCACCAACACCGGTCCCAGCATATTTGGCAGCACGTGACGCCAGATAATTTGCCCGGATGTATCGCCTGCCAGAATCGCCGCATGGATATATGGTGCATTTTTCAGTGCCAAAGTCTGCCCTCTGGCTATCCGTGAATATTTAGGCCAGCTTATGGCTGCCAGGGCAATAACTGCATTCTGAATACCGCCTCCCAGCACAGCTGCAATTGCCATCGCAAATACCAGTCCTGGAAATGCAAGGCAAATATCCGATACCCTCATCATCAGAGAATCCAAAATTCCACCATAGTAACCGCAAAATACGCCCACTGCTGTACCAAAAACGGAAATGACCGCAACCAGAATAAATGTGGAAAATATACTGGCTCTTGCACCACTGATTACTCTTGAAAGCATATCTCTTCCATAAGTATCCGTTCCACACGGATGCAGTACACTGGGTGCCTGCATGGCGCTGGACAAATCCTGGGCATATGGATCATAGGGACAAAGTTTGTCTGAAAAAACAGCAGCAAATATCAACGCTGCTGCAAGTATCAGGAAAAATATCAGTTTCTGTTTTATGTAATTTTTCTTAATTTTTTGAACACGAACGGTTACTTTATTTTTTTCATTTTCCATTATGCTTCCTCTCTTCCCAATCGAATTCTTGGATCCAGGAAACGATAAGATACATCTGTAATCAGATTTACAACAACATAGATAATGGCCATCCACATCACATATGCCTGAATAATTGGATAATCTCGCATTGAGATTGCATCTACTGCCATCTTTCCTACACCATCCCACATAAATATGGATTCTACAATCGCAGTTCCTCCAAGAAGACTTCCTACAGAGAGCATCAACAGTGTAATAATCGTAACCAATGATGCTTTCATAATACTCTTCCATAAAGTTACTGAAAACTTCACGCCCCTTGCTTTTGCTCCTGCCACGTAATCTTTATTCAGTTCATCCAATACCGTTGCCCTGACCTGGCGGAGGTACTTTGCCGACATAGCAATCGCAAGTGTAATGGCCGGCATTGCCACACTTTGTAAACTGACATCTTTGGCGATGACCGGAAACCATCTCATTTTAATTGCCAGAAAATACATAAGAATCAAAGATACAAAAAAATTTGGAAGGCTGTTTCCAATAAAACTGCAAAATCGTATCAAATAATCGATGATTGTATTTTGCTTTACTGCTGCCAGCACACCAAGTGGAATCGATATTATAAGCGTCAGCACAATCGACACAATTGTCAGCAGTAAGGTTGCCGGAAGCTTCGATATAAATGTGATAAACACCGGCTTCCCGGAAACATAACTGTTTCCCATATCTCCTCTTAGCAGCTTACCAAGCCATACAAAATACTGTGTCAGAAACGGCTTATCAAGCCCCAGCTGCTCTCTTGCAGCATCCATCACATCTTCCGAAACGACTGTCCCTGTATTTTCCATTTTCTGTGTAACTACGTCGCTTCCTGCAATTCGCATCATTCCATACGAAAGAAATGTAATGGCAAATAAAATCGGAATCAACTGTAACATTCTTTTTAAAATATAATGGTTCATCTGGTTTCGCACTTTCTGATTATTTTCTGTTGTAATATTAACAAAATTCACTTTTTTCTCCAACCCACCCAGGGGGATATTGGTGGTATTCCTTTTTTTCATGTTTTATTCCTCATATGGAATATCTAATTCAAATCGAACGTCCGTGAGACTTGGCGCGTGATTCTGGTCAGCGAAGCTGACATATTCCTATCAGAATCACTGCGCATCCTCGCGGAGCGTTTATCTCAGTCGGAGATGGACTCCCACTGAGACAAATTTGCTATTACTCACCGCCTGAAGGACGCCACTGAAAAAGTCCTTATTTTGCGCAAAGTAGCACAAGATAAAGTATATTTATATGTTTTGCGCTACTATATATTGTATGTAAAAACAGTTTTTCAGTGGCGTCCCTGAAGAGGTGGGAGTCTTCTCGACTGAGATAAAAGCTTCATTTCCTCTTGCATAATCTTACGTATTCGATATAGAATAGGAAAATAAAATCAGCTACATAATTTCAGTTTGGAAAGGAGCTTTCTATTGTCTCATTTTTTTAAACAATTTCCACAAATTTTCAAGACTCTGTGGTCTTCCAATCTGTTCAAAGCACTGCTTCTGGTGATTCTGATGCTTTTAACGATCCGTATTATGAACTTTTGCTTTGACTATTTTAAAAAGAAAAATAATCTTCATACCAATTTCCTGAAGGGAGTTCTTCAGGCTCTGATTATTATTTTCTTTCTGATCCAGATCGGAAGTTTATCAGATGCCATGGCAAGTTTTTATAATTCAATCTTGATGTCTTCTTCTCTCCTGGTTGTCGTTCTGGGTTTTGTTTTTCAGGAAGGTCTGTCTAATATCGTTCATGGCTTTATCCTGACTTTTTTTAAGCCCTTTGATATTGGAGATCGGGTGAATGTAACTATTGACGGAGTACAGATCACCGGATATATTCAGTCCATTAATCTGCGCAATACCATCATTCGGAATGTTTATAACAACAGCAGTGTCATTGTTCCAAATGCCAAGATGGATCTTTGTGTGATTGACAACAGTTATTTTGATGAGAATTCTGTAAATTCCAATTTCCTGGATATTGAGATCACTTACGAATCCGATCTGGATCATGCCTGTGAGGTTTTCTCCCAGATTATTGACTCACATCCTCTTGTTCAGGCCGCAAAAAAACCCCAGTCTGAACCGACTAAAGTATTAGTCAGTCAGCTTGGAGCCAGCGGCATCACGCTGCGGGCCAGTGTCATCACTTCCACTATCGAAGAGAACTTCACCGCCTGCAGTGATATCCGCAAAGAATTGATTCATCGTTTTCATGAGGATCCTGCTTTGGATTTTGCTTATCCTCATACAGTCGTCGTTCCTTACGAAACAGAGTCTTAAGTACGGTTATTACAAGTTACTTTCTTTTCGATTTGCCTGCTGTCTGCAGGCATTTCCTATGTTCGTCAGACAAAGTACTGTTACCACCAGGAATACCCCCGGTATCAGTATAATCCACCAGGAGCCTGTCATCAGGGCCTTTTCAGCCAGGGACAGCATACTTCCCCAGGTAATAATCTCCACCGGAAGTCCTATTCCCATAAAGCTTAAGGTTGCTTCTGACATCATGGCTGTTCTCACATTCATGATAACCATGAACATAATCGCAGAGAAAAAGTTTGGCGTCAGATGCTTCCATAATATATGAAAGAAGCTGCCACCCATACATCTGGATGCAATCACAAACTCACTGTTTCGAATCTGACGCACTTCGGTACGTACCACTTTCGCAATACTGGTCCAGCTGGTCACTCCAATTACGAGAGATAAACTAAGCACTGTTGCATTTCCCATAATTGCCTGTAATAAGATAATCAAAAGCAGTGATGGTATACTTAAGAAAATTTCTGTAAAACGCATAATTGCTTCATCTAGCCAGGCTGGTGCCATTCCACTGAACGCTCCGATGATAACTGCCAGCAGTGTGGAAATTACCGTCGCAAGTCCTCCTATCATTAACGAGATTCGTCCTCCGTACCAGATCATGGAGAATATATCTCTCCCCATCGTATCTGTTCCAAATAAAAACTCTCTGTCCGGCGCTTTGTTATAATTCAGCAAATCCATATAGGCAGGATCTTTTGTCATAATGCATTCTGCAAATATGCACCCCAGTATAATAAGAAGCAGTATAGCAATTGAAACAATTGGTTTTCCCTGATGCCATTTTTTCTTTTTCTCCGGAACTGTCACTTCCATTTTCCGGATACCAGCCAGTTCAAACGCTTTCTCTGTCATTGTTCTACCACCTCCGACTGCTCTGTAATCTCTTCCGCTCTCATTCGTGGATCAATCTGTTCATTAATGGTCTGACTGACAATATTACAGAAAATTACCAGAATTCCTGACATCATGCACAGCAGCATCAGTAAATTGTAATCATGATATCTGGCACTTTCATAAGACAGTGCTCCAATTCCCGGATAGGAAAATACACTCTCTACCACATAAGTTCCCCCCAATATATGAGGCACCGCAATCGCCATAATACTGAGATATGCCGGCATTACATTTCGTATACAATGATGAAACATAATTTTTTTCTTATTTAATCCCTTTGCTTTTGCCAGCAGCACATAATCTGCTCTTACCTCTTCCAGAATCTTATTTCGAATCATATATGCGTAATACCATAGATGTTCCAGAATTACGATTGCCAGAGGCATCACCAGGTGGATAACTCTGTCACCGATATCCCCTGCTTTTCCTGTACTGTACGCACCACTGCTCGGCAAAATCCTTAAATTTACAGAAAAGATCAGAATTAATACCAGTGCGATCCAGAATTCCGGAATACAACTGGATATAGTGCCAAGTTTACACAAAATCCGGTCTGTCAGCTTATCTTCCTGCCAGGCACAAAGAATTCCCAACAGTAAGGATCCTCCAAATATGCACAGAAATCCGATTCCTCCAAGAATCAGCGTATTACCGATTCTTCCTCCGATAACTTCTGTCACATCCTGCTTATATTTAAAAGAAATCCCAAAATCTCCATGCAGGGCATTTTTCGCCCATTTTATGTATTGCACAGATATCGGGTCATTTAGTCCCATTTTTTCCATGGCCCATTCCCGTTCTTCCGGACTCATTTTCTCTGATCGTTCTCCATAATAAGAAACCAATGGATCTCCCGGAGCCAGGCGGGCTACGTAAAATACAGTAATCGACAATATCAGTACGGAAAAGATAAAAATCAGTATTTTTTTCCCGTAATATGCCATCTTCTTCTGTTTCATGACTGCACTCCTTTCCCGGACTCGCTATGTGGGAGCAGTACAAAATGTCCAGGAGTGATTTCTGTCCATTCACTGTTTTCCAGTTCTTCTCCATCGTATGTCCGCAAAACTCTTTTTCTTTCCCGGATCGGATCCGGAACAGGTATTGCTGATAATAAAGTCTGCGTATAAGGATGTACCGGATTGGCAAACAATTCTTCTGCATCTGCCATTTCTACCAGTTTACCGTGATACATTACTCCTACCCGATCACACAGGTATTCTACCATTGCAAGATCATGGGCAATAAACAAAAAAGTAAATCCATGTTCCTGCTGCAAATGACGAAACAGATTTACAATCTGTGCCTGTATGGACACATCTAAGGAAGCAATCGGTTCATCTGCCGCCAGAAATTCCGGTTCCATACTTAAAGATCTGGCAATGGCTACGCGCTGGCGCTGCCCTCCCGATAATTCGGAAGGATACCGATCCAGAAAACTTTCATCTAATCCCACATATTCCATCTGAAAAGCAGCTTCTTTTCGAAAACTTCCTCTTTTCGGTGTAACGTGCTGAATTTTCATAGGTTCTGCTATGATATCTGCTACTTTCATCTTCTGATTCAGACTGGAGGCAGAATCCTGAAAAATCATCTGCCGTCTGGTCTGCAGCATCTTTTTATTTTTTCGTGCCTCTTTTTTATCACAGACATTGACATCATGATACCAGATCTCCCCCTTTGTAGGCTGATAAATATTCATAAGACATCTGGCTACCGTAGATTTTCCGGAACCGGATTCTCCCACCAGTCCAAAAATTTCTCCCTTACGAATCTGAAAAGAGACATCATCCACTGCACGGACTTTCATTTTTTTTGTCAGCTGAAATAGATGGGTGAGGTGTTTAACATCTATAAGTACTTCGTTTTTCAATGTTTTCGTCCTCCTATCGGAGATTCTATCTTCGGTGCTCTCGGATCCAACAGCCAGGTAGCTGCATAATGAGTATCTGTGATCTGAAACATCGGAGGCATTTCCTCATAATCAATATTCAAGGCATATTCATTTCTGCAGGCATATGCATCACCTTTTGGTGGATTAATCAGTGTCGGTGGCATTCCTGGTATTGTATATAAGCTTTCTTTTCCCCTTGCGAAGGCCGGAAGCGACTTCATCAACCCCCAGGTATAAGGATGTCTTGGATCATAATAGACTTCTTCCGCTGTACCGATCTCTACGATTTTTCCTGCATACATCACAGCCACCCGATCTGCCACTCTGGCTACTACACCAAGATCATGGGATACCAATATCGTCGCTGTCCCTAGTTTCATTTGTATTTCCCGCAGAAGATCCAGAATCTGAGCCTGAATCGTTACATCCAGGGCTGTGGTCGGCTCATCGGCAAATAAAATATCTGGATCTGCCGCCAGCGCAATGGCCATGACACATCTTTGACGCATTCCACCGGAAAACTGCCACGGATACTGATGATATCTCTCTTTTGGATGAGTGATTCCTACCAGTTCCATCAGTTCCAGAACTTTCTGATATACCTCTTCTTTGGAGCTTTTTTTATTGTGGATGATGACTGCCTCCGCAATCTGCTTTCCGATTTTTATCGTTGGGTTCAACGCCGTCATGGGATCCTGAAAGATCATGGAAAAAGTTTTTCCTCTTAAATTCTGCATTTCTTTTTCCCGATACCCGGTAATATCCTGTCCGCAAACGCTTATGCTTCCGTTTGTAATTCTGGCACTTGGTGGAAGGAGTTTCATTACACTTTTACAAAGCATACTTTTTCCACATCCGGACTCTCCTACGATGGCCAATACTTCTCCTTTTTTCAGAGAAAAAGAAACATCTCGCACTACCTGCACTTCTCCGGCAAGACCGTCAATACTGACGGAAAGATTTTTTACTTCTAATAATTGTTCCATTTTTGTCCTTTTTCTGATCGTGCGAAAAAGGGGCACAAACTGTGCCCCCATCACACTTTCTGACTTTTTATTCTTCTATTGTCCAATCTGCTACATTCCAGAAAATACCAACTCCGTGATGTCCCATAATGGTATCCGGATCAATTCCGTGAATATCGCTGTCTGCCACATAGTTTGCATCAATATAGCAGATAAATGCATACGCCGGATCATTTGCCAGTTCTACCTGGAACTTGTCATAAGCTTCTGCTCTGACTTCCGGATCACTGGACTCTCTGGCCTCTGTCAGATATTCATCTACCTTTTCATTGGAATAGCTGGAGTAGTTTGCTCCCTTATCTGTACCAAATACTTTGTAGGTATGATCATCCGCATCAAATGGACTTCCCCATCCAATCAGGAATGCCATCTGTCCTGCCCAGTCTGTCTGTGCCGGAATCTCAACTGTTACATCCATGCCGATTTCTTTCAGTTCCTGTGCTGCGATCTGTGCCATATCGATACGCACCTGATCTCCTGAACTCACACTGATGACAAAACCGACCTTTTCTCCATCACGGTAATAGAAACCGTCATCTCCCATTTCACATCCGGCAGCTTCCAGTACTTCTTTTGCCTTTTCCGGATTGTAGTCATAATGTTCTACATCTTCATTGTTATAAATATTTCTCTGAAGCGGTCCATATGCTTCCATTCCCTGTCCTAACAGCACTGCATCGATGATAGCCTGACGATCCAGTCCATAACATACTGCCGGGATCAGATCTCTGTTTTTCTGCCAGTATTCATTTCCAAAGTTGAACATGATTCCACGATAATCAGCAGTCTTCATATCATAGCAGGTATATGCATCATCGTCCACAAATGTAGCAGCATCCTTTGGAGTCAGAAGTGCCAGATCCAGTTCCTGGGATTTCAGCTGCAATGCTTTCGCATTATCATCCGGAACTACTTTAAATACAATAGTATCAATGTTTGGTTCGCCCTTGAAGTAATCTTCATTTTTGGTCAGGGTAATTGCCTGTCCTTCTTCCCAGGATTCCAGTTTGTATGGGCCTGTTCCGATTGGATTACGGAAGAAATCAGAAGTCTGCATATCTTCACCTTCCAACAAATGTTTTGGAAGGACTGCCATCGTCATGTAATCCAGGAATGCCACGTTTGGAGCATCCAGCTTAAATGCGATCGTATGATCATCAATTACTGTAATTTCCTGAATATCTTCATAGTTTGGTGCGTTTTCAGAACCGTTTTCCGGATCCATAATTGCTTCGATAGTGAACTTCACGTCTTCCGCTGTCACAGGTTCTCCATCCTGCCACTTTGCATCTTCCACCATATGGAATGTATAAGTATTAGTTTTTTCGTCAAATTCCCAGCTCTCAGCCAGTGCCGGAACTACCTGGTTATCTCCGTCATGTCCTGTCAATCCGTTAAAGATCAGGATGTTGATCTCTCCATGTTCATCCATTGCAGGATTGATTCTGGTATAATCACCACTACCGTAAACCAGTGTTTCTCCTTCCGCAGATACGGTCATTGCAGCCCCTGCACTAACCAATGATAAAGCCATAAATAATCCGGCAATTTTAAGCATTCTTTTTTTCATATCTTGTTCCCCCGCATTTTTGTTTGTTACGCAAGACCTATCATACCAGACAAAGCTGCTTTGTATAAGCCCCTCTGGGGGATATATAGCCATTCCATTTTTGCTTGTGATATTCCATTTTGGAATATCTTTTTTCTTTTCTGGTGCAACAATTTCAACTGGTCACTATTTAGATATTTTTCTAAATACTTGTTGACTTCTCATACACATCCGTATATATTATATTTAGAAATATTTCTAACTAGTTTTTGAAAGGAGGAATGTGATGGCTTTTGCAGATACCTTTAAAGCGCTGTCAGATCCTGTGCGCCGGGAAATCTTGCAGCTTCTGAAATCCGGCAGGCTGTCCGCCGGAGAAATTGGCAGCCATTTTGATATGACTGGTGCTACTGTCTCCTACCACTTGAAAATTCTGAAAAAAGCAGATCTTGTATGGGAGACAAAAGTTAAGAATTATGTTTATTATGAATTAAATACTTCAGTTGTAGAGGAACTTCTTCTGTGGCTGAAAGATCTGAAAGGAGAATGATATCATGCTGAATATGATAAAAAAATATAAATGGTCACTGCTGTTTGGCAGTCTGCTTTCTCTGAGTCCGATAATGATAGGACTGATTCTATGGAATAATCTCCCTGTACAGATTCCAACCCATTTTTCCACCGGAAACGTACCGGATGGATGGAGTAATAAGCCCACTGCTGTCTTTGGTCTTCCAATCTTCCTGTTTGCAATGATGTGGTTCTGTTTTCTGATCATCAGTACTGATCCCAGACGCAAAAATATCAGTTCAAAACTGATCCGGTCATTAATCTGGTTCATGGCAGTTCTTTCCCCGGTAGTCATATGTTCCAGCTATGCCATTGCTCTTGGCATCAATGTAAACATCTCTATGATTGTTTATCTAATCATCGGAGTCATGCTCATGATCATTGGAAATTATCTTACAAAGGTAAAACAAAACTACAGTACTGGTATCCGCATCCCATGGACACTGTTCAGTGAAGAAAACTGGAACAGAACCCACCGTGTCAGTTCCCGGATATTCGTCCTTGCAGGACTGGCAATGATCATCAATGCCTTTGTAGATTCCGATGTCATTTTATTTATAATCATTGCTGCACTGCTTACCATACCATATGGATATTCCTTTTTTCTGTATAAGAAAGGGATCTGATCAACTCATAAAATATTTTATTTAGTATGTTTAAAAGAGATATTCATCTGTCAATTACTGACACTTGAATATCTCTTCTTTTATTATGTTGCTTCGTCATACAATATATGATATCATATACTCAGTCAGATGAAACATTGTAGGGATAGTCTGGTGATTGCCTTTCTGGAAACGGAAAGGAGGTATGTATTATGAATACTATTGAAGTGTTAACACTGGTTCTTGTGATTTTTACGATACTTACATACCTTGACAATCACTTTAAGAAATAAGAAGAATGGCTATCTCCTACGCCAATAGGAAATAGCCTCACGTCAAGTTACTGCAATTTGTTTTCAGTGACAATCATCAGACAAGCACTATCCTTTGATTGTTTCTAATCTGATTATAAGTCACACCTTGCTCATTTGCAAGGATAAATTTAGGAATGGGATGTAACTCCAAAACACATCCCATTTTTCATATTATATTTACTTCTCATCCACCACCTGGAAGATGTAGAATTTAAGATAATAGGATTCATCTGCGGACCACAGAATCGGATGGTCTGCTGCCTGGGTGCGGAATTCCACCTGGCGCAGGCGTTTATGGGCACTGACGGCCGCCTGATGTATCACTTTTGTGAAATTCTCGTAGTCCATATAATGAGAACAGGAGCAGGTTGCCAGATAGCCACCGTCTTTCACCAGTTTCATGCCGCGGATGTTGATCTCCCGATACCCTTTCATGGCATTTTTGATGGTATTTTTCGCTTTGGTAAATGCCGGTGGATCCAGAATGACGACATCATACTTCTCCCCTGCTGCTTCCAGTTTCGGCAGTTCATCAAAGACATCTGCCGCGCGGAATTTCACAGTATCCTGCAGTCCATTGCGCACTGCGTTTTCCGTTGCCTGCTGTACTGCATACTCAGAGATATCCAGTCCGGTAACTTCCTTTGCACCGGCGATTCCGGCATTTAAAGCAAAGGTTCCCATATGGGTGAAACAGTCCAGAACACGTTTATCCTTGCAGATTCTCTGGATAGCCAGCCGGTTGTACTTCTGATCCAGGAAGAAACCTGTCTTCTGTCCGTCTTTCACATCCACCAGGTATTTCACACCATTTTCTGTGATCTCTACATTGGTATCGAATTCCGGTCCTATAAAGGCTTTTACTTGCTGCATGCCTTCTTTTTTACGTTCTTTCGCATCACTGCGCTCATAGACTCCGGTGATCTGTATTCCATCTTCAGCCATCACTTCTTTTAACAGGCGAACAATGGTCTCTTTCATCTGCTCCATACCAAGTGCCAGACACTGTACTACCAGTACATTTTCATATTTATCTACGACCAGTCCCGGCAGGAAATCTGCTTCTCCAAAGATCACTCGACAGCTTGAAGTATCCACGGTATTCTTACGGTATTCCCATGCATTCTTCACTCTCATACGCAGGAATTCCTCATTCACTTCCTGATCAGCTTTCCGTGTCATCATCCGGATACGGATCTTGGAATTCTGATTGATGAATCCCCGTCCCATCGGATAGCCGTCAAAATCATGCACGATCACGATATCTCCATTTTTAAAAGTTCCTGTAATCGTAGCAATCTCATTATCATAAATCCACAAACCACCTGACTTGATAGTTCGTCCTTCTCCTTTTTTCAAAGTCACAATTGTATTGCTCATCTGTACTCTCCCATCTATCTCTTGCGAATTGTCTCATCCAGTGCACTGATTTTATCTGCTACACATACCAGCACACTTTCTTTATATTTAGGCGGCTTTAAATTCAGGGGAAACATGTGTTTCTGAATCACATCCTGCTCAATCTCACCTAATTCAAAATCCTTCCTGGCATTTTTCAGTGCTGTTTGTGCATGGGAAAATCCATGCCATCTATGACTGGCATCCTTTTCATGCCAGTCATAAAGAAAATAATCATGGAGCAATGCGCCCCGCATCATGGCATCCCGATTCACTTTTACACGGAACAATTCTGCTAAAAATAAACTGAGTACTGCCACTTTTACAGAATGAGAATACACAGATACTTTCCCATGCTGCATGAACTTCTTTTCTTTCTGCATATTGGAAGATTCCAGAATATTAGCCCCCTTCACATGAACCATCTCATCCCAGTGTGCCCTTCTGTCTTTCCATTTCTGAAACATTCTTTTTGACTTCCTTCCCAGTTCAGGTAGAACTTTTCTTGCTCACCAAACGATAGACTGGCCAGCGTCCGTTATCCTGCAGCTTTTCTGCTTCAACGTTTTCATCATAGTATTCCCTGATATATTGCAGTGTCAAGTCAATTTTGTGATCTACCAGGTATACATGTTCCTTATTAATCAGATCGCGGTATGGATTTTCTATATTATACTCCGCCAGTTTCGCTTTCCAGATCGGATTTTCCATCTCCCATCCGCCGTACCAAATCACATTCTCAAAAGTTCCCTGAGGAATGCTATCCAACATATCATAAAAAGTATAGGATATCGTCTCGATCTTCGCCAGATATAATCCATCCGGATCTATCGCCCGGACATCCTCATACAACCCCTGAAGATATTTCTGATCAATACTCTGTTGTTTTGTAAACACTCTCCAATGGCCTTTCCAGTCTCTCTGATTGACAATCAAAAGTCCCATTACTGCAACGAATGCTGTTTTTTTACTGATCTGAATCTTCTTTTTTTGGTAAAACCAGATCGCAGTCAGAGAAATCGCAAACCACAAAGCAGCTTCTACTCTATTCTTAAGATAACGCCCGGAATAATACAAATAAAAATCAATCATTCCCATTGCCAGAATTTCATAAGCCACAACGATCCAGACTTTTTTGTTCTTTTCTCCCCAGAACAACCATAAAAAGGCAACCATCAGGAAACAGAAGAATACCGTCATACCGGAATATCCAATCGGATATTCTTTCAGAAAATTGATTACCAGTGCTTTACTTAACGTATTTTTCGGTCTGAGCGCATCCAGTTTTTCCAAAGTCTCCAGTGAGAATACGTCCGGATCTCCAAAATTGAGACCTTCCTCTAATATACTGTATGCTGTCTTCGTGATTCCAAGCTCGTTATACAATGCTTTATTTTCTTCATAATCCGGTCTGCTGTAATCTGTCAGATCACTTCTGCAGTTATTATACTTCATGAAAGCATCCCACTTAGGATCTGAGGCATAAATATACTGATCAAACAGTTCTGCGCCAACCATCAACGCCCCCATGAAAATAAAACTGCTAAAAAGAAGTATCAGTTTCTTCTTCATCTGTACACCCCAGCGTCTGGCATCCAGAAGAAAATAAATTCCGATTCCTGCCATCAGAATACAACAGATTGCAGTTTCTTCAAATCGATACAATGAACCGGTAAAGCCCAGCAGGATTCCCCATAAAATCCCATACCATCGGGTCTTTTCCTTTTCTATTTCATAGTACAAAATCAATGCTCCTGCAACCAGCATTACACCCGCTGTCTTACTATACTGCATCCGGATATAACATTCATATCCAAAATAAATCAGCAGTATACTGCTCATCAACATTGCCTGTTCACTTTTCAGCTTCTGAAATATGACATAAGTTACTGTGGAAAATGCTGCCAGTAAAAATGCATACTGCAAAATCGGATACCACGGTATCACACCATGCCCTATACGATAAAAAACAGTATACAGCAATCCCATTAAATAGTTCTGGCAGATTACATGAGCATTTCCTGTTCCCCATGAGCCATTCGCAATCATTGACACACTGATATCATCATTCGTCTCATATCCCGGTTTTAAAAATAACAGCATCACTGCCAGTATCACAATATTTAAAAGGCAGGCAAACCAGACGGTTCCGGTCTGCCTGTCCAGCCATTCTTTGAATTTTTTCACCTTTTACTTCCTCTCAGCTAATTATTCAGGATTTTGTCTTGATCCGATATACTTTCAGATAAGTTGATTCTTTTACCAGTTCTGCTTCTACATCTTTCTGATAGTATTCTTTGATATACTTCAATGTAAGATTTATCTTATCATCTACAATATATACATGTTCCTGATCAATCAGATCCCGATACGGATTTGTCACATGATACTCAGCCATCTTATCTACCCACAGTGGATTTCCCATTTCCCATCCGCCATACCAGACCACATTTTCAAATGTTCCTTCCGGAACCGGTGAAAACATTCCATATCCGGTATACGTAATGGTTCCAAGCTTGGCAAGATACAGACCATCCGGATCCACACTGACAATATCCTCAAATCCTTCTCTTAAATACTTCTGATCGCGTACTTCCTGTTCTGATAAGCCTCTCCATCTGCTCTTCCAGGTACTCTGATTCGCTATCAAAAGACATCCCAGTGCTATCAGCACCAGCTGTCTGTTCAGATGCATCTTTGCGGAATCCAAACACCATATCACAACAAGGGATATTGCAAACCACATTCCTACTTCTACCCGGTTCTCCAGATAGCGTCCTTCATAATAAAGATAGAAATCAATCAGACCCATAGCCAGGATCTCATAGGCAGCCACCAGCCATACCTGCTTCTCTGATTTCCTCCAGAACAGCCATAAGAAAGCCAACAGCAAAAATCCAAGAAAGACGGTTATCTTCACATATCCTACCGGGAATTCCTTCAGGAAATTCTCTGCCAGTGCCCTGCTGAGATTGTTCCGCGGACGCAGTTCATCCATCTTCTTTAAGGTATCTAAGGAATATACATCCGGATCATAGAAATTCAGACCGGTACGAAAGATCTTGTAGGCAGTCTTACTGATCCCCATCTCCTTGTATTCTTCCTCAAAATCAGCAAAAGCCGGAATACTGTAATCTGTTAGATTACTTCGATACTCATTATACTGCATAAATGCATCCCAGTCAGGATCTGAAGCGTAGAGCCGCTGATCCATCAGTTCGCATCCCACCATAAGTATCCCCGTCAGTCCAAACACTCCAAGCATCGTCAGCAGACGCTTCCTTTTCTGTTCTCCCCACTGTTTCAGATTCAGCAGGAAATACAGACCGATACCGGCAATCAGTACACAGCAGACCGCCGTCTCCTCAAACCGGTAGAGCGAACCGGTCACTGCCAGTAAGATTCCCCATACCACTGCTTTCCATCTAATCTTTTCCTTCTCCATTTCATAAAAAAGAAGAAATGCGCCTGCACCCAGCATAATTCCAGCGGTCTTGGTATACTGCATACGGATATAACATTCATATCCAAAGTACAGCAGCAGAATTCCATTCACCAGAAAGGCCTGTTCACTTTGCAGTCTGCGAAACAGAACACAGGTCACTGTAGTCAGTGCAGAAAATACAAAGGTATACTGAAGAACCGCATACCAGGGAATCATGCCATGTCCAACTGTATAAAAAAGATTATACAGCTTTCCCAACAGATAATTCTGGCAGATCACATGCATATCTCTTACACCCCATGCCCCATTTGCAATCATGGAAATACTGATATCATCGTTTGTCTCATACCCCGGTCTGAGAATCAGTAACATCAGAACGAGCACCGTCAGATTAAAAACACAGGCAAACCAGACGGTACTGGTCTGCCTGTGCAGCCATTGTTTCAAGTTTTTCATTTACGCTTTCCTTTTTTACTTTACTTGTCCGTTTCCAGTTATTTATCATATCTGGTTTTGACGCAAATTACAACTCATTATTTTTCTTTTTGATGGATTTTTTACGTGTTTTCTTCGCTTCATACAAATCCTGATCTGCGCTGATAGTTGCCAGATGCAAGTCTTCGTAGCATTCCATCTGAAAGGTTTTAATTCCTACAGAAATTTCCACGTAATATGGTTTCCCGGAAGTCTCATTAAACTGCTTACATGCTTCAACAATACGATTCTTCAGAATATTTTCGAATCCTTCCTTCTCCGAAAATACAAGACAGGAAAATTCATCTCCGCCTATTCTGGCTATCATATCACTTCCCCGGATACAGCTTTTCAAAATATCTGCGCATGACCGGATGGCAAAATTTCCTTCTGCATGTCCCCAGGTATCATTGATCTCTTTCAAATGATCCAGATCACCATATAACAAGTGTGCCTTTCTGGATTCTCCTTCTTCACACAGTTTATTTGCCCGGTCCATAAATCCACGCAGATTCAGCAGCCCGGTAAGCTGATCATAGGCAGACTTCATATCCAGTTCCCGGTTCTTCTCCCTGATTCGTTCCATATCCTGAAACATCTGCTGGCGGTGCAATGCCTCGATCTTATTCAATTCATAGTTATGCAGTGCAAAACCAATCTGCAGGCTGACTACATAATAGAAAGAAAGATCTTTCACCGGAACATCACATACCAGAAGACCGTACTGCCGCTCCCCTGAAAACAGAAGATATACCATAAACTGATGAATCTCTCCATCATCCGTCATATGTGCGATACCATTTTCCTCTGTCACCAGTGGCCGTTCCAGCAAAGAATACGCATAAGTCTGTTCTTTTCTGCAATAGGCTGCCAGACGCAGATTGTCCGGACATACCCATTCATCTTCTCCGTTATAATTAATCGGCAGATCCAGCAAAAACAGATAACTGTTCGGTACTCCCAACGTCTTCATGGCATCCATAATACGCAGACAGAATCCTCTCTCATCATCCACGGTCTCATTCAGTTCCCTTACCATCAGCGGAATCAGCCAGGAATTTCTCTGAAAATCTATAAATTCCTGCTGTTTCTCTGCAATCTCATGACGAAGTCTCTGGATCTCTTCTGCTGCCCCTTCTTCATTGAAATAATTCTTCTCTTCTTCTTTAGGCTTTTTACCCTTGCATCCGCAGGATTCTCTTACGACCAGCCTGGTCGGATACCGACAGAATGGTACTTCTTCTCCATCCAGAATGCGGAGCATATTCTGAACAGCCAGCTTACCCATAGAACGTCCATCCTGCAATACCGTTGTCAGCGGAGGATCCGTTCGCAGTGACAGCTCACTGTTATCGTAACCAGTTATAAAAATGTCTTTGCCTACACGCAGTCCTCTTCTCTTACAGACTCTGCATCCTGAAAATGCCATCTCATCATTGGCAAATGCAATGGCATCTGCATCAGGATTTTCATCCAGAAGCCGCTCTACGTTAGCATCTATGAACTCTGAGTAGTCTCCTGGTGCGATCATCTTTGGTTCTACCCTTAATCCATGGGCACTCATGGCATCCAGATATCCCTGAAAACGCTCGTGGGCATCTGTGTTGCCTTCCGGCCCCTTTACAAACAGTATCTTCCTGCATCTATGTTCCTCAATCAGGTGCTCAACTGCTGTGTGCAGTCCCTGATAATTATCTGATATGATGGAATAGCAGTTGGGCAAGTCCACTCTATCTGTCAAAAACACCACCGGCAGATTATTATATCTCCGTGCAAACGCAGTCGAGTTACCATCTTTGAAATAAGTACCGATCGTACCGTAATTGATTATGACCCCCTTCACTCCTGCGATCCTGCAATAATCATAGATCGTATTGAACTGATAATCATAAAATGCATTACTTTCCTCTCCCAGCGCCTGTTTCAAAAAAACCTTCGTCTGCATTCCCAGAAAATAAAATATGTTAACGCTCTCTTTTTCTGCCTCTTTTGATATTCCCCTTATAAGCTCCTTTGGGAAATAGGTATGAACGCCGCCAATCAGAACTCCCAGCGATTTCTGCGTACTGTTCTCCATTGAACTCACCTCAGATATTTTTTGTCAATTTTAACATATGACATTTTTCATATCTTAACATAATTATACATTTTTTTCAATTTATTCCGCAAAAAATTAGTTTTTTTATCACATTTCCGTTCTGCTCTGCACCAAAAAAAGAATCCATGTATGACTACATCTGTCATAATGGATTCTCTTTTCTTTTTTATTCTGTCTTAAAGATTCAGGATCCAGAGGAGGGATGCCAGTCCGCCTATCAGAACCTCAAGTGAAATAATAGTATCTGCATATCCCCATAATCCAATCATGCTAATCACAATTGCCGTCAGCAATGATACCATGCTCAGCATCAGTGCCACTGTCAGAAATGCTGCACTTTCTTTTGACATTTTTCCTTTTTCCTGCATTAATTCATACATAAATCTCATACTCGCCTGCCAATCCTTTAACTTTACCTATATTCTAACAGTGCTATGTAAAGTTCATTATCCGCTTTATGTAAAATGTATGTAAGTTTGTGGTAAAAATGCCATCTGCTACAGCTGACTTACATCCGGATGCTCTCCGGTAATATAAAACAGTACCCACTCTGCAATGTTGGTGGCATGATCCCCGATTCGTTCCAGATATTTGATGATCATCAGAAGGTCTGCTTCCTGTTCTCCGCCTTCGCTGCTTTCATTGATCTGACGAATGATCTCTTTCTTGATTCGGGAGAAATAGTCGTCTACTACATCATCCTGGTGGATGACTTTTACTGCCTTCTGGGCATTTTTCTCAATATATGCATCCAGACTGTCCTTCAGCATATTGATCGTCTCTTTTGCCATTTTCTTCACTTCTGTAAGATCATGTGGATAGCCGGACTGTGTCAGCTGCAGGGTGATCTCTGATATATCTGCTGCATGATCCCCGATGCGCTCCATATCGGTCACCATCTTAATGGCAGATGAGATCTGTCTCAGATCAGTAGCCACCGGCTGCTGGGATAACAACAGCTGCATACAGAGATCTTCAATTTTTTTCTGTTGATGGTCTACCTTTTCATCATTCTGAATGATCTCTTTTGCTTTTTCCTGATCTTTTTCCAGAAGTGCTGTCATGGCATCCTCAATGGCTGTTTCAATCATCTGCCCCATATTGCACATCATCTTTTCCAGTTCTGATAACTGCTTGTTATAATAATCTCTCATATCAACCAAACCTTCCTGTGATATAATCTTCTGTTCTCTTATCAAATGGCTTGGAGAACAGTTTCTGAGTGTTTCCATATTCTACCATCTCTCCCAAAAGGAAAAATGCGGTATTGTCTGATATACGTACTGCCTGCTGCATATTGTGAGTTACAATAACAATGGTATAGTTCTTCTTCAGTTCCAGTGCCAGATCTTCAATCTTAGATGTGGAGATCGGATCCAGTGCAGAAGTAGGTTCATCCATCAGCAGTACTTCCGGCTGTACAGCCAGTGCTCTGGCAATACAAAGTCTCTGCTGCTGGCCGCCGGACATACCCAGGGCGCTCTTTTTCAGACGATCCTTGGTCTCTTCCCAGATTGCTGCGTCACGCAGGGATTTTTCTACGATATCATCCAGCTTTTCCTTTGAACGAATTCCATGGGTACGCGGCCCGTAAGCAATATTATCATATATACTCATTGGAAAAGGATTCGCTTTCTGGAACACCATTCCCACTCGTTTTCTTAACAGGTTTACATCCATATTTCCGTAGATATCCTCTCCGTCCAGGCGGATATTCCCTTCGATCCGGCAGCCCTCCACCAAATCATTCATACGGTTCAGGGATTTTAACAGCGTGGACTTTCCACATCCGGACGGTCCGATAAATGCTGTAATTTTATTCGGTTCAATATCCAGATTGACATCTTTTAATGCATGAAAATCTGAATAATACAGGTTCATATTTTTTATCTCAATCTTGTTCATTCTCTATTTCTCCCGTCAGCTTTTCGCCAGTTTCTTTGCCACCAATCCAGACAGGCTGTTGATTGCTACTACCAGTATCAGAAGGATGACCGCTGTGGCATAGGATTCATCTACATGAAGACCCTCACTGGATAAGTTATACATATGTACTGCCAGAGTACGTCCTGATCCCATCAGTCCGGACAGGCTGTGCGGAACCTGCGCCACAGTTCCCGCTGTATAGATGAGGGCCGCCGTCTCTCCCACAATTCGTCCAACTGCCAGAATCACACCTGCCAGAATACCAGGGATTGCGGTCGGCAGGATCACGCTGAATACTGTTCGCAGCTTTCCAGCCCCCAGTCCAAAACTTCCTTCCCTGTAAGAATCCGGTACGGATTTTAAAGCCTCTTCTGTAGTTCTCATAATCAGTGGCAGAATCATAATCGCCAGAGTAAATGCACCAGCCAGTATGGAGTTACCCCATTTCAAATAAGTAACAAAAAACAGGAAGCCAAACAGACCGTATACAATAGAAGGTATTCCGGAAAGTGTCTCTGTAGTCAAACGGATCACTTTCACAAATTTGTTGCCCCGTTTCGCATACTCTACCAGATAGATGGCAGAGAAAATACCAAACGGTACGGCAATTACCAGAGATACCAGGGTCATAATAAGGGTATTAATAATGGCCGGCATCATGGATACATTATCCGAAGTATACTCCCATGCAAACAGAGACGGCTTCAGATGTGGTACCCCTTTGATCAGAATGTAAGCGATCAGAAACAGTAATACAGAAAAGGTGATCACAGCTGCCAGCATAACCAGAATCACAAGAATCAGTGATCCGGTATGGCCTTTATATTTTTTCAAATTCATGTTTATGCATCCCCTTTCCGGTTGTTCAGACAGGCAATGGTAAAGTTAATAATCAGAATAAAGATAAACAGTACTACTGCCGTAGCAATCAGTGCTTCTCTGTGAAGTCCGGTTGCATAACCCATTTCCAGAACGATGTTAGTGGTCAGGGTTCGTACTCCCTGTAAAATACTGTTTGGCACTCGTGCCTGATTTCCTGCTACCATCATAACTGCCATTGTTTCACCAATGGCACGCCCGATTCCCAGAACCACACCTGCCATGATACCGGACTTTGCTGCAGGAATCATTACAGTAAAAATACTGCGTTCTTTTGTTGCTCCCAGAGCCAGTGCTCCTTCAAAATAAGCTCTCGATACGGTACGCAGAGAACTTTCTGTTACTCCGATGATGGTTGGCAGAATCATCATGCCAAGAAGAATAGAAGATGTTAAAATACTGCTTCCATTGGTTTTTCCCTGGAATAAAGTACGGATTACCGGAACCAGTACCACCAGTCCGAAGAATCCATATACAATAGAAGGAATTCCTGCAAGAAGTTCAGTTGCCATCTTCAGAGGTCTGTAGATTTTCTTTGGGCAATACTCTGCCATAAATACAGAAGTAAGAATACCCACCGGTACACCGATCACAATCGCTCCGGCGGTTACATAGATACTTCCGAGAATCATTGGGAAGATACCAAAGATATCATTTCCCGGTTTCCATTTTGTTCCAAGTAAGAATTTGAATACACCGATTTTTCCCATAGCCGGCAGACCGTTTGCAAACAAAAATACACAAATCAGCACTACTGCCAGTACAGAAGCACAGGCGGCAATGAAAAATACCGCCTGCATTATCAGTTCTTTAAAGTTTGACTTCATACAACTGCTCCTATTTATCCGGGATCCTTATTTTGCCAGATCTCCCCATGTGGTTACTTCACCTACATAAATGTTCTTTACCTGGTCTGTTGTAAGATCATCTGTCGGGTTATCATTATTTACAATAATTGCAATACCATCGTTTGCGATTGTGGTAGCGGTAAGACCTGCTTCCAGTTCTTCGTCTTTCAGATCTCTGGATGCCATTCCGATGTCGCAGATACCGTCGATTGCGGATGTCATACCTGTGGTGGAATCACTCTGCTGAATCTCGATCTCAGCATTTGGATTTACTTCTGCGTAAGCTTCTTTTAATTTTTCCATAACCGGTGTTACAGAAGAAGAACCTGCTACTACTACTTTTCCTTCTGGCTGTGTAAACTCTGCTTCTGTTGAATCAACAGCAATATATCCGTTCTCTTCTACTACTGCCTGTCCTTCCGGGCTTAAGATGTAATCAATGAAATCCTGAGCCACATCACTCACTTCTCCGTTGGTTGCAATGTTGAATGGTCTGGATACTTTATATTCTCCGGATTTGATGTTTTCTGCTGTTGCTTCTACTCCATCGATCTTAACTGCTTTCACGCTGTCATTTAAAGATCCAAGGGAGATATAACCGATGGCATCCACATTGCCTGCTACGGTAGACATCATAACTGCTGTATTATTTGTAATTTCTGCTTCTTCTGTTGTGTTATCTACTTTATTGCCATCTGCATCTTTTTCTTCTACACCAAACAGTTCAATGAAAGCTCCTCTTGTACCGGATCCATCCTCTCTGGATACTACAGTAATTGGATCACTGCCAAGGTCTGCTGCCATAGTTGGCACTGCCATTCCTGTTGCCATTACTGCTGCTAAAGCCATCACTGCTATTTTTTTCATAATGATTATCCTCTTTCTGCAGGGTCTCTATTTTTAGTTTTTTATTTTTCTTTTTGTTTTTTCTTTTCTCTCAATCACCCTACGCCAGTTATATTATCAGTGGAATGTAAAATTCATTACCATCTGAATGTAAAAAATATGTAAGTTTGCAGTAAAAAACACCCAGACGAAAAAGTACTCTTTTTTCATCTGAGTGTCTGTTATGGTTACTTCAACTAATTATGTACCAGTGCTCCGCCATCGTTCATTCCCAATGGCTAGATGATTCCTCGAATCTCTTCTATACTTTCGTATCCGTTATCTTCCAGATATTTTTCCATTCCGTCTATGATATCCATGCTGATATCTGGCTTCATAAAAGTAGCGGTACCTACCTGAATTACTGTAGCGCCTGCCATGATGAATTCGATGGCGTCCTGCCAGGTGGTGATGCCTCCCAGTCCCATAACCGGGATGTTTACTGCATGGCTGACCTGATGTACCATACGCAGGGCAATCGGCTTAATGGCAGGACCGGAAAGTCCGGCATATGTATTATTAAATACCGGTTTCTTTTTCTGCAGATCAATTGCCATGGCAAGGAAGGTGTTGGTCAGGGATACACCATCTGCCCCTTCTTCTTCGCACATTTTTGCCAGAGATACGATGTCTTCTGCATTTGGAGATAATTTTACCACCAGCTTGTGACGGCATATCTCACGGATCTTCCGCACGATCTCTCTCGCTACCTCTGTCTTGGTTCCAAAATTCATTCCGCCGCTTTTTACATTCGGACAGGAAATATTCAGTTCCAGAATATCCAGATCCACCTGATTTAGTTTCTCCATTCCCTTCAGGTAATCTTCGATGGAATGACCGCCCAGATTCACAATATTTACCAGATTCTTCTGATTGATCCAGTCCAGATCCTTTTCAATAAAGGCATCTACACCTGGATTCTCCAGACCTACACTGTTCATAATACCGCTTGGTGTCTCCCAGATACGAATCCCGTCATTTCCGCCATGAGGATGCTCCAGAAGTCCCTTGGAGCATAAGCCTCCCAGACGTTCAATATCAAAATATTCATTTAATTCTCTTCCAAATCCACAGGTTCCGGAAGCAAGTACCACCGGATTCTTGAACTCTACTCCGGCAAATGTCGTCTTCAGTCTGCTACTCATTGCCAAACACCTCGCTTCCTAAAAATACCGGTCCGTCCTTGCAGACCTTCTTATTGCCTCCACTGGTCTTGCAGGTGCATACCAGACAGGCTCCGATTCCGCATGCCATGCGGTTCTCCATAGATACATACAGAGGCGCTGTTGCACCCACTTTCTGACATTTTTCATATAATACCTTCATCATAATGCCAGGTCCACAGGTACAGATGGCATCATAATCACATGGATTGATATCATCCGTTACAAAACCGCCTACGTTAACAATCACATTGTCTGCAACTGCCTTGTATTCCTCAATGAGAATCGGTTCTCCTGAAAAGCCCAGATATACATCTACCTGCACTTCCGGGTCTGCTGCCTTGTAGGTCTTCGCCGCAAGGAAAAGCGGTGCAATTCCAACGCCACCTCCCACAAGGGCAATCTTCTTCTTTCCCGCAAGTTCCGGGAATCCGTTGCCGTGAGGTCCGTCCAATGTGATCTCTGCTCCTGCTTCCAGTTCTGATAACAGCTTTGTTCCTTTTCCGATTACTTTATATAAAAAGCTGACGCTCTTTTCATCTGCATCAAATACACTGATCGGTCTGGATAATACCGGATAGGTATCCCATGCACGGAGCATATAAAACTGTCCCATACGGGCATCATTGTCCTGTTCTGCCTTCATCAGGAAAAAATCCTGATCCACTTTCTGATTACTGAGTATTTTTCCCATTCTATACTTTCTCCCTTAACTGACTTATCCTGCCTGATACACAATCTTACCGCCACAGATGGTATACTGCACCTTCCCGGTCAGTTCCATACCGATAAACGGTGAGTTATTCGCCTTAGAATAAAAATGATCTTCTACCGTCCATTTCTTATCCGGATCAAAGAGTACAAGATCCGCTGGTCCTCCTTCTGTAACACGTCCTGCATTCAGATGATATAACATCGCCGGATTAATTGTCATCTTCTCTAGCAGATCGATCAGTTCCAGTTCTCCTGTCTTTACCAGATTCGTGATCCCCAGTGCCAGTGACGTTTCCAGACCGATCATACCGCTTGGTGCATCTTTGATATCCTTTGCTTTTTCCTCTCTGCTGTGAGGTGCATGGTCGGTTGCAATGATATTTAAGGTACCGTCTTTTAATCCTTCGATAATTGCCCGCCGGTCTGCTTCCGTACGAAGCGGCGGGTTCACCCTTGCCAGTGCTCCCTTTTCCAGTACCAGATCTTCTGTCGCTGAAAAATGCTGCGGTGTGACTTCTCCATAAATTCTTCCGCCTCTTCTCCAGCACTGACGCACTGCTTCCACAGACTCTGCGCTGCTGATATGCTGAATAACCGTCTTGGCACGAGTCTGAAGGGTCAGCTCACAGTCTCTTCGTACCATTTCATACTCAGATCTTGCCGGTGCACCTCCATAATTCAGCTTTTCTGATACTTTTCCCTGATTCACGCCCGGGCGCTCAATCAGATCTGGGTCCTCTTCATGAAGACTGATCGGAACATCCAGCTCTGCTGCCAGTTCCATGGCTGCCTTCACCGTCTTGGCGTCTTTAATTGGAATACCGTCATCTGTGAATCCTACAGCACCTGCCTTCAGCAGGTCTCTGAAATCCGTCAGATTCTTCCCGTCAAAGGCTTTCGTCACTGCTGCTGTGGCATAAACATGGATATTCGTTTTCTTTCCTTTGTCCACAATATACGAAACCGTATCCACATTATCAGCAACCGGTTTCGTATTTGCCATGCAGACTACAGAGGTAAAGCCTCCGGCCGCCGCTGCATGGGCACCACTGTAGATATCTTCTTTATAAGTCAGTCCCGGATCACGAAAATGTACATGGGTATCCACCAGTCCCGGTGATGCCACCAGTCCCTTTCCATCCAGTACCTGATCCTCTGCCTTCGTCTCCACTGTTCCAATTGCCGTAATCTTCCCATTCTCGATCCCAATATCTCCTGTCATATCTGTTGCGGATGCCGGATCCAGAATTCTCACATTTTTAATAACAAACATCTGTCTTCTCCCGTTCTCTAACTCAGATGAAACTCCTGATTGTTCTTTGACTTGATATTCAAATTAATCGTACAGTCTGCCATATGTTCATAGTTCAGATCCAGAATATAGCGTACTTCGATATCAATGTTCTCCTCTGTGGTATTCACATCAATATTGGTAGCTGAGATCCCCACCATCAGATTGCCAAACGGAGTACTGTAGCAGGTCATGTTCTTTTTGTCTTTTTCAAAAATCATATGCACATTGGTCAGTCCTTTTTTGGTGACTTCCATGCCATGCTCATCCAGCTTGATCAGATTCTGAATCTTCCCGTCCATCCCCTCTACTACCTCTTCATAGGTGATATAGTGCTTATTACCTTTTTTCAGGTACTTGCCATGGGTGACGATCTCCACCTCATCCTGATCATCGGTCATCATCTGCATGCCTTTTACACTTACCAGAACTTCTTCTGTCATATTACTTCCTTCCTAATACTCTTCTATGTTAATCTTCTTCGCCCTGTCAATATCAATCGGCAGAATGGCATTGGCAAAATCACGGAAACTCTCTGCCGCATCACTGACAAAGAACTCATACGGATTCTCCCCTTCCGGTACACTGTCACTGGCAATTTCATACTCATTCAGCAATTCGTGAAGCTGAAGTGCTGTCTCATATGCCGGATTCACCAGTGTCACCTTTTCACCCATCAGTTCCCCGATCATGGAGCGGAGTAACGGATAATGGGTACATCCCAAAATCAATGTATCGATATCTTTATCCTTCAGTTCCTCCAGATAACGGGCTGCCACTTCTCTGGTCACCGGATCCTTTCTCCAGCCTTCCTCTACCAGTGGTACAAACAGCGGACATGCTTTGCCAATCACCTCAGCCTGTGGCTTGATCTGATGAATAAAATCCGTATACAGTCCGCTGGCAATGGTTCCCTTTGTGGCAATTACACCGATCCGGTTATTCTTTGTTGTCTTACACGCAACCTTGGCTCCCGGTTTTACCACGCCAATGATCGGAATATCCACTTCCTTCTGCATCTCTTCCAACGCCAGTGCACTTGCTGTATTACAGGCTATCACCAGTGCCTTCACATCCTGGGTCTGAAGGAAATGAACAATCTGTCTGGAAAACCGTATGATGGTCTCTTTTGATTTATTTCCATATGGGAGTCTTGCCGTATCACCAAAATAAATAATACGCTCGTTTGGAATATTTCTCATAATTTCCCGCACCACAGTCAGACCGCCAATACCAGAATCAAATACCCCAATTGGTTTGTCTTTTTCCATTTTAAATAGTCACCTTTCTGATTTACAGAGTAGTTACAGTATACTGCACCCCCTGAAAAAATTCAACCATGGTCAGAAGATCACCGGTTCTTTCTCGATAAATGCAAAAGACAGATTCTTCTCTTCCTCCCATCCAGCCTTGCCACTGGTGGCTTCTGTCACTGCTTCTTTTAATTCTGTGATCTTTTCCTCTTCCACAAGAAGCTGTAATTTTACCACGTCCGTATACTGGGAATCTATGATTGGGATTCCTCTCTGTCCCAGCAAATACTGCAGTTTCCCCACGCCATTGTAGTCTGTCCGGATAGTGATTCTGCTGCCCTTCGTCTTTTCGATGATGATGCTTTGTTTCAGACCTTCCTGCACACTTCTGGAATAAGCCCTTACCAGACCTCCTGTTCCCAGCAGTGTTCCTCCAAAATATCTGGTTACCACTACTGCCACATTATGCACGTCTTCTCCCAGAAGTACATCTAGCATCGGTCGCCCCGCCGTTCCCTGCGGCTCTCCGTCATCACTGCACCTTTGTATCTCCTGCCGCTCTCCAATCACAAAAGCAAAACAGTTGTGTGTGGCATTCCAGTATTTCTTTTTTAATCCTGCAATAAATTCCAGTGCCTCATCCTCTGAATCCACCGGTTTTACTGTTGCAATAAAACGGGACTTTTTCTCAATCAGCTCCCCTTCTCCGCCTTCATATACGATCTTTGTTCCCATGTAATCTCCTAAAATGTTACTTTCATTTCTATATGCTCTGGTTATTTTATCATACTTTTTCTCTCTGGAACAGACCCGGTCGTGATTTTGCCAGATTCCTTCTGGCTCTTTTTTTTATCTGTATATTTTGGTATACTGTGGGTAAAGTATCAGAAGAATGGTCTGATATCATTACTGAAATTTTTAATCTAAGACACAAAGGCAGGATATTTACCATATGAAATACGGAAGACAGGATATTCAAAAGAAAAAGCGCAATATGACCGCAGAAAAGATTGAACAGAAGGCAGGCATGACCCTGGAGCGCCTCCTGATTCTGATCTCAGTGACCATTCTGGTGGGGCTGGTCTGTGGCGGCTATGGCATCATGCAGGGACTGATCAAAAGTGCTCCGGATATCACCGATCTGAGCACAGCACCTTCCGAATCGGCTACCTATATCTATGATGCAAATGGAAAGCAGCTCCAGAAACTGACTGCTCCTACTTCCAACCGTACCCCGGTGTCCATCAGTCAGGTACCGGAAGATCTGCAGCATGCAGTGGTCGCCATCGAAGATGAGCGTTTTTATGAACATAACGGCATTGATGTACGCGGTATCCTGCGTGCTTTCGTGGTGGGAATCACCGGCGGCAGCTTTTCCGAAGGTGCCAGCACCATCACCCAGCAGTTACTGAAAAACAGTGTTTTTACTGACTGGGTCAGTGAATCCACTCTGGTGGAAAGCTTTAAACGAAAGTTCCAGGAACAGTATCTTGCCATGGAACTGGAAAAAGATATGGAAAAAACCTATTCCAAACAACAGACTAAGCAGAAAATTCTGGGGGATTATCTGAATACCATTAATCTGGGTGCCGGCACTTACGGGGTTCAGGCTGCTGCAAAACGGTATTTTAACAAGGATGTGTCTGAACTGACTCTGTCTGAATGTACCGTCATTGCCGGCATTACCCAGAATCCTACCGGATATAATCCGATTACCAATCCGGATGCCAACGCAAAACGCCGAAAAAAAGTTCTAAATGCCATGCTGGAGCAGGGATATATCTCAGAGTCTGCTTATCAGGAAGCTCTTTCCGATGATGTTTACTCTCGTATTCAGGAAACTGCTTCCGAGACAGATGACAACGGTATCTATTCTTATTATACGGATGCCATGATTGAACAGATTCTGGAAGATCTGGTAAAGGAAAAGGGCTATTCCAGCACGCAGGCGTCCCACGCCCTGTATTCCGGAGGTCTGCGCATTTACAGTGTGCAGGATGCTGCTATACAGCAAATCTGTGATGAAGAATTTGCCAATGCAGACAACTATCCAGCCGAGACACTGATCGGTCTGGATTATGCCCTAAGTATCCAGAAAGCTTCCGGCGAAACCATTCATTATGGAAGCAATGACGTTCAGGCTTACTTTGAAGAACAGGATGGTTCTTTTAATATGATGTTCTACGATGAAGATACCGCCCGTTCTTACGCTGAGCAGTTTAAATCTGCCATGACCGGAGAAAATGACACAGTACTGGGAGAACGCATTTCTCTGGTTCCACAGCCTCAGGCTTCGGTTGTCGTCATTGACCAGTCTACCGGCTATGTTAAAGCTATTGTGGGCGGACGTGGATCCAAAGAAGCCAGCCTGACGCTGAACCGTGCTACTTCAACCCGCCGCCAGCCCGGTTCCACTTTCAAACCAATTGCAGTTTATGCACCGGCACTGGAATCCGGTGGCAAGACTCTGGCTTCTGTATATGACAACGCACCATACCAGTATGAATCTGGGACGGAACTGAAAAACTGGGACAGCGATTATGGATACAGCGGTCTGGAGACAATCCACACGGCTTTGATGAAATCTGTGAATGTAGTTGCTGTCAAGGTACTGACAGAACTTACCCCACAGGTAGGTCTTGATTATCTGGAACGGCTGGGGATCACCACCCTCTACGATCAGGACACAGACAGCAATGGCAATGTCCTCACCGATGCCTACCAGCCTCTGGCACTGGGCGGTGTTACCGACGGAGTTGTCAATCTGGAGTTAACCGCAGCTTATGCTGCCCTTGCAAACGGCGGAAACTATATTAAGCCAAAATTTTATTCCCGCATTGAAGACAGTAACGGCAGCGTCATTCTGGATAACACCAGTGAGCAGACTCAGGTATTTTCCGCTGCTACTTCCTACCTGATCACTAAAGCCATGGAAGATGTGGTCCGTAATCCTCTGGGAACTGCCTATAATATGATTAACCTTGGCGATATGCCGGTTGCAGGCAAGACCGGTACTACGGATTCTGCAAAGGATATCTGGTTTGAAGGTTATACCCCTTATTACACCTGTGGTGTCTGGGGCGGCTACGACAACAACGATGCCCTGCCTGACAGTGATGTATCCTACAGCCGTTATGCAAAGGTTCTGTGGAATGCCATTATGACAAGAATCCACTCTGAACTTCCGGTTACAGACTTTGTACAGCCGGAAGGCATCACTACGGCACAGATCTGTAAAAAATCTGGTAAGCTGGCTGTTGCCGGGCTGTGTGATAATGACCCTCGCGGATCTCAGGTTATGACAGAATATTTTAAAGAAGGTACTGTTCCGACAGAATCCTGTGATGTGCATGTATCTGCAAAGATCTGTAATCAGACTGGTAAACTGGCTTCTTCCACCTGTCCATCCACCACAACCAAAGTATATATCCGACGACCGGATGGAAGTACCGGAACTACCGACGATTCTAATTATGCTGCTCCAACTGAAACCTGTCCCGGACATGGTTCTGCCATCAAGATCGAAGGCAGTTCCGAAAAGCAGAGTGAATCAGACCCTCAGGATGGCGTTATTGATATCGGCGGTATCGACCTTTCCTCCGGCAGCTCTGGGAACGTAGTCGAAGACAACGCTGATAACGGTAATACCTCTTTCGAAAACATCCCGTCTGATGAATACTACGACGACGGAATCATTCGGATCTATTGATTTGAGTTATTGAAGCCATTAGGGACGCTGTTGCTTTTTCTCAGACATGATCAACAACGAAAATGAAGAAAAGCCCGGCAGGGGAGAAAGTGGTATTTTAAATCCACATTTTTCACCTCTGCCGGGCTTTATTCTGCACTTATCGTGTTAATAAAGAGCCGCAAAACTCCGTCCTATGGCTTACAGTACCATCTTGGCTGCGCCATAGATTCCCGCATCATTTCCCAGCTCTGCCAGGGCAAATCTGACCTGTTTGCAGGTCATAAATGCGTTTGCCGTATAATACTTCTTAATGTAATCGATCACAACCTGTCCAGCCTTGGACACACCACCGCCGATAACGAATACCTCCGGGTCAGCGACACATGCCACATTGGCCAGCGCTGTTCCAAGATATTTGCCGAATTCCTCAGCAACTTCCATTGCCAGGGCATCTCCTGCCTTCACAGCATCAAATACCGTCTTGGCACTGACTTGACCATTTCTTAAAACAGACGGCATATCGTCTTTCTGAAGTCTGCGGTTTGCCAGATAAGTAATACCTGTCGCACTGGCTACCTGCTCCAGACATCCCCGGTTGCCACAGTTACAGTTGCGTTCCACATCATCGGTTACATGGATATGACCAATCTCTCCACCAGCCCCATGGACACCGGTTACTATCTTACCATTGTTAATGATACCTCCCCCTACACCGGTTCCCAGTGTAACCATGACAACGCTGTCACTTCCGGCACCGCCGCCCTTCCACATCTCACCAAGGGCTGCCACATTGGCATCATTGCCAGCCTTAATCGCAAGTCCAGTCATCTTTTCCATGTCATCTGCCAGATTCACGTATCCCCAATGCAGATTTACTGCTCCTGCTACTTCTCCCTGATCATTTACCGGTCCCGGTACACCGATTCCAATACCTGCGACCTCTTCCTTGTCCAGATTCTTCTCGCTGATCTTCTTCAGAACCGTCTCTGCCACATCCGGTAGAATGGCTGCTCCGTTATTCTCTGTTCTGGTAGGAATCTCCCACTTTTCCAGAAGCTCTCCTTTTACTGTAAAAAGACCGCATTTTACTGTTGTTCCTCCAACGTCAATCCCAAATACATACTTCTTCATTCTGCCTGTTCCCTCGCATTCTTTAATTTTCTCTTCTCTTTACCAGATTCTGCTGAACTCTGTTATATAATTCCTGTGCTGCATTGTATCCCATCTTCTTCTGTCTGTGGTTTACCGCAGCAGTCTCTACAATAATTGCCAGATTACGTCCCGGACGAATCGGTATGGAATGACATACGACCTTATTTCCAAGAAACTCGGTATATTCTTCCTCCAGTCCCAGCCGGTCATACTCTTTCTCCCGGTCCCATTCCTCCAGCTTGATGACCATATCAATACTCTGATTATTCTTAACACTCTCTACACCATACAATGTCTTGACATCAATAATACCGATACCACGCAGTTCGATAAAATGACGGGTAATATCCGGTGCCGTACCCATCAGAGTCACATCACTGATTTTGCGGATCTCCACCACATCATCAGATACCAGACGGTGCCCTCTCTTAATCAGTTCCAGAGCTGCTTCACTTTTACCGATACCACTCTCACCCATAATCAGCACACCTTCACCGAATACATCTACCAGCACGCCATGAATTGAGATACATGGTGCCAGTTCTTCATTCATCCATCGGATAATCTCTGCCATGAAATTCGAGGTGGCCTTTTCTGTATGAAAAACCGGTACGCCGTAAATGTTGCACAGATTCAGAAGTTCTGTATCAGGCTCCGTCTTGGAAGTAAATATGATACAAGGAATCTTGAAAGAAACGAACTTCTCATAGATCGGTAGCTTCTGTTCCATGGGAATACCCTGCAAATAGGTATATTCCACATACCCCACAATCTGTACCCGCTCATAGGCAAAGTGATCAAAATATCCTGTGAGCTGAAGTGCCGGACGATTAATATCCGGGACATGTACTTTTATCTGCGAAATGTCAATCTCCGGTGTCATATTTTTCAGATTCATCTGTTCTGCCATTTTAGTCAAGGGAATACAACTTGCCATTTGATTTCTCCTCACTTCTCATCTTAAATTAAGATTCGAACGCGTATCTTCTGCCGCGCCCTACAATAATTTCAGTATAACACATCCCTATTTTAACATCAATGAAAGAAATCATATACTTTCTGCGCTGCCACGCGGTTCATGGAATCAGTCTGTTCCAGTTCTTCCAGTGTAGCATCCCGTACTGCTTCTAGAGATTTAAATCGGCGCATCAGTGCCTTTCTTCTGGTTTCTCCGATTCCTTCAATGTCATCCAGAACAGAATGCACCTGCTGTTTTCCTCTTAAAGATCTGTGGTATTCAATGGCAAAACGGTGCGCCTCATCCTGAATTCTGGTAATCAGGTGGAATCCCTCAGACCTTGTATCAATCGGTATCTCTTCGTTATTATAGTATAATCCCCTGGTTCTGTGATGATCATCTTTTACCATACCGCAGACCGGAATGGTAATATGAAGTTCATCCAGCACACGCAGTGCCACATTTACCTGACCTTTTCCGCCATCCATCATGATAAGATCCGGGAAACGGCTGAATTTACCATAATCTTCTTTTCCTTCCTGCCGTTCTGCCATACCATGTTCAAATCTTCTTCGCAACACTTCTTCCATACTGGCATAATCATCCGGTCCTTTTACTGTCTTGATCTTAAACTTGCGGTAGTCACTCTGCTTTGGCTTGCCTTTTTCATAAACAATCATGGAACCCACAGATTCAAATCCACTGATATTGGATATATCGAATGCTTCCACACGCATTAGATGCTCCAGCCCCAGCCAGTTGCCAATCTCTTTTAAGGCACCGATCGTCCGGCTCTCTTCCCTTCGAATCTTTTCACTGTCCTGAATCAATACCATACGGGCATTCTTCTCTGCCAGTTCTACCAGTTTTTCTTTGGTACCTTTTCGCGGTACCCGGATATGCACCTTTGCATTCCTTCTGGCGCTAAGCCACTGTTCCAGGATCTCCTGATCTTCAATTTCCTCCTGCAGCATGATTTCTCTTGGAATAAACGGCGTTCCGGAATAGAACTGCTTCAGGAAACTATTGATAATCGTACTTCTGCTGTCATGAGGTGCCACCTGCAGATAAAAATGTTCCCGTCCAATCAGTCTGCCGTCTCTTACAAAGAATATCTGCACCACAGCTTCTTTTCGATCCGTAGATACTGCGATAACATCCTTATCTTCTCCGTCACTGGCGGTGATCTTCTGTTTCTGTGCCACCTGCTTCACACTGGTAAGCAGGTCTCTTTTCTCAATTGCTTTTTCAAAGTCAAGCTGATCCGATGCTTCCCGCATCTCTTCTTCCAGCATTTGAATCACCGGCCGATAATTGCCATTCAGGAATTCCAGTGCCTGTTCCACATGTTCCCGGTAATCTTCTTTGCTGATATAGCCCTGACATGGCGCATCGCACTGCCGGATATGATAATTCAGACATGGACGGTCCAGGCCGGTATCCCTTGGCAGACTTCGATTACATGTGCGCAGATGAAAGAGCTTATTCAGCAATTCTATGGTATCTTTGACCGCCCCTGCACTGGTGTATGGTCCAAAATATCTGGACTTGTCTTTTTTCATAGTTCTGGAAAAAAGAATACGCGGGAATTCCTCCCCAACTGTCACCTTAATGTATGGATACGTTTTGTCATCCTTGAGCATGGTGTTGTATTTCGGTCTGTGTTCTTTGATCAGATTACATTCCAGCACCAGTGCTTCCAGTTCCGAATCCGTAACAATGTATTCAAATCTCCGAATTCTGGTCACCATCTGCTCGATCTTTGGTCCCTTGTTCCGGCTGGACTGAAAATACTGCCGGACACGATTCTTCAGACTGACTGCCTTTCCCACATAAATAATTGCATCTTTTTCATCATGCATAATATAAACTCCCGGCTTAGCCGGGAGTTTTTTTAATTCTTCCTGAATATCAAACATCTCTGTCTCCACATTCATTTATTTGTTGGTACATACACCCTTCTTATTAAAAGTATATGTTTTCTTGCCAATCTTTCTTGTACAGTTCACAAGTGGTGTACCATTGCGGTCCAGACGGTACCACTTATCATTATACTTCAGCCAGTAGTGTGTCAGAAGCTTACCATTCACTTTGCTGAAATAATAGCGTTTGCCTTTCATGGTAACCCATTTTGTTCTCATAACACCCTTAGATGTGAAATAATATTTATTTTTTCCTATCGTCTGAAATCCTGTTCTTGCTGCTGCGGTTGTTCTGTCAAAATAATATTTTTTCGTTCCGATTTTTTTCCATCCGGTTTGCAGTTTTCCATTCGGACCTGCAAAATAATAATGCTTATTGTACTTTACAAGACCTCGTCTGACCGTTCCGTCTGTATCATACAGATACAGAGATTTTCCTTTTTTTACAATACCACTCTTTGTTGTCACCGGAGTTTTATCGTTTTGCGTAGAATTATTTCCGGAATTAGTGGATGTGCTGCTCTTTTTCTGCAATCCATAGTATTTTGCAATACCGGTCGCGTCTGCCACTGCCATCTTTTTGATCTGTGCATTTGTTTTCAGATGTTTTCTCAAATCATTCTTATTATCTACAAAACAATGCTCAATGATCATACTCGGAATCTTGGTATTGATCTGTGCTTTTGTCATACCAAACTGTCTTGCCTGAGATGCTGTATAATTACTCTTCTGTCCGAATGTGATGATTCCAAAGTCATCTCCCGGCCAAAAACCGTTATTCTTCAGCCCTGTCTGACTGTGCAGTTCCTTTAAGATTACCTTTGCCAGTTCTCTTGCTGTCTGTGCAGAAGCAGTATTAAAATGGGATTTCAATGGCACAAGCGCATATGTTCCGGTAGCTGATGTCTGAAATCCTTCCCTCACTGCATTAATGTGAAAACTTACCAGGGCATCTGCATGCTTTTTCTTCGCAATATTCAGCCTGGTTTCTCTTCCCTGTGCAGCCTGACTCAGTCTGCTTCTGGTCAGATATACTTTCACGCCCGCATATGTTTCCAATTCTGCCTTACAGTAATTGGCAAGCTTCATATTGATCTCAGCTTCTCTGTACCACTTTCCATCCAGTTTACGGTCTGCACCTGATTCTTCACCGCCGTGTCCCGGATCCAGGACAATCACCAGATCCTGCGCCTGTATATTTTCTTTCGGAAGCATACACAAAGTGCATACCAATACAGTAAAAATCAGCATCAGTTTCTTTCTCAATGCATTCATATTTCTCTTTCCTTTTCCTCTCAAAACTATCTCAACAACAACTCTCACAGAACACTGATTCTTCTGAAATCCTATTATACCAGAAAAAGAGGCTGTCCAAACAGCCTCTCTTAGCATTCTATCTTCTCTTTAAGAAATCCGGGATCTGAATATCTCTTTCCTGAACCTTGCTTTCCGGTGCCTTTAATCTGCCGGAATTATTCTGCATGGTCGGCATAGAAGTATTCACACTGCCCAGATTCGACATTCTCATGGACTGTGCTGATGCAGTCGGCTGGCTGAATTCCGGTACAATTCTCTTATTTGCCGCTGTCTTTGCTGCGGTTGTCTTCTTCGGCTCTTCCAGAGTCATATCTGTCAGTCCTGTTGCAATCACAGTAATGGTTGCTTCATCTGCGTATGTATCATCATACATAGCACCAAAGATGATATTCGCATTCTCTCCTGCCATCTCCTGTACATAACTTGCTGCATCATTGGCATCCATCAGGGAGATATCTCCGGAGATATTAATAATTACATGGGAAGCACCTTCAATGGTAGTCTCCAGCAGTGGACTGGCAACTGCCTGTTTTACAGCCTCAAGTGCCTTGTCATCACCCTTGGCCTGTCCGATACCGATATGGGCAATTCCTTTGTCTGTCATAACCGTCTGTACATCTGCGAAGTCCAGATTGATCAGAGCCGGCAGGTTAATCAGGTCTGTGATGCCCTGCACTGCCTGCTGAAGTACTTCGTCTGCCTTCTTCAAAGCTTCCGGCATGGTTGTACGTCGGTCTACGATCTCCAGCAGCTTGTCATTCGGGATGACAATCAGTGTATCTACGTTGTCTTTCAGCTTTTCAATACCTGCAATAGCATTATTCATACGGGTCTTTGCTTCGAAACGGAATGGCTTGGTTACCACACCAACAGTAAGAATACCCATCTCTTTTGCAATACCTGCCACTACAGGTGCTGCACCGGTTCCGGTACCACCGCCCATACCACAGGTAACAAATACCATATCTGCGCCCTGGATGGCTTCTTTGATCTCTTCCGCGCTTTCCTCAGCAGCCTGCTGGCCAACCTGAGGCTTAGCTCCTGCACCAAGTCCCTTCGTAACCTTCTCACCAATCTGAATTGTATGAGGAGCTCTGCAAAGATCCAGTGCCTGTTTATCTGTATTTATCCCGATGAATTCTACACCGGCAATTGTCTCGTCTACCATTCTGTTCACAGCATTGTTACCTGCACCGCCCACGCCGATGACGATAATCTTGGCTGCTGCTTCAGCTTCATTTGACATTATTTCTAACAAGGTACTTCCTCCTTCTATCTTTCTGTCCCATGACAGTAATTTCCACTATTTCTTCTATCATATATTCTTTTTTTTCATTAATCAAGTGTTTTTTTGTATTCTGTAATTTTATTCAGAGCAACATTCGCAAAATCGCCTCTATGAGGCTTTACTTTTGCTCTGACTAATTCAGAATATAAGCGCCGGTATATGGATCAATATAACCGTATCCATCTGAAATGATCTGTCCGTCATCTCCCAGATACATCTGATCCATGTTATTGGTTACATTACCGCTGGCATCTGTGTAGGTATCGTTGCCACTGGCATCCGTGGAAAATGTTCCACTGTCTTCGCTGTAACCGCTCTTATTTTCGCTTTCATCTGTACTGTCTTCCTCTGTTTCTGTAGATTCTTCCACATCTTCTGCGTTTCCGCCTTCCGGCTGATTAACGTTCATCAGCAATTCCTCTTCTCCCTTTTCCCCTTTTTTAAAAGTAATCGTGGTCGTTCCTGCTGTGTAGTCCTCCATGTGGAGTGTTCCTGAAAGTTCTTCCATCTGTGGCATCAGAGACTGAAGATTGGACAGTTTCTCTTCCATATAAGAATTATCTCCAAGCATGACCCGGTTATTCGTAAAATACAGAATCAGCTGCTGCTTATCATCATAATGTACTTCTCTCGGCTGAATTCCATTCTGTCCCAGAATCTCCTGAATCATCTGTGCTTCTGATATGATATCATCCCTGAATTTTTCATCTGCCACCGGTATCAGTTCCGATACCTTCGGTTCACTGATATCTACACCGGAATATGCCGGAATACCCTCTCTCTTTTCCTGAGAGATCTCAATCACTACGCCATCCTTATCAAAATACGCCATAGATCCTGAATACATCAGATATCCTACAATGCTTTTCTCATATACTTTAATCTGCACATGATAAGGATTCACCATGGTAACATCCACTGCACTTAGAAATGTAAGATCGGCAGCCGCGTCCGGCTGGCTGTATTTCCAGGTCAGATACAGTGAATTCTCACTTAAAGAATCTGACATTACCATTTTCTGTATCTCCTCTGCAGAATAATATTCATTTCCGATTACATCCACCTGACGGATGTGAAACAGACCGAATAATACAAACAAAGCAATCACAATGACGCTTACCAGAACCAGTAAAACAATATATATCGGCCTGCCTGTTTTCTTCTTCTGTAACTGCATGCTGCTCTACTCCTTCGCTGAAAGTTCACGGCTTTATGCTTCCCAGCTGACATCTGCTCCGAGTTCTTTCAGATCTTTGCATATATTTTCGTATCCTCTTTTTATATAATCATCCGGTGTAATCCGGCTGACTCCTTCCGCTGACATTCCTGCCAGAATCAATGCTGCTCCGCCTCTCAGTTCCCGCGCGTACAGCTCCGTTCCGTGTAAAACAGGCACTCCGTAAATATGTGCCTCATTTTCATTCATCCGGATATCTGCCCCCATCTTTTTCAACTGAGCTGCAATCATAAAACGATTTTCAAACACGTTTTCTCTGATATGACAGATGCTTCCACAACAGGATGCCATCACCGCCATAAGCTGTGACTGCAGATCTGTCGGAAATCCGGGATAAGGTGCTGTCTCTGCAAACAGAACTGCATTTTTCCGACCTCTGCAGTCTGCCCTGACTGTACAATTCTTCCATTCCTGCGCCTTCTTCTCCAGATCATACTCTGTAAGGCTTCCTCCCATCCTGCAGATCAATTCTGCAAGTACATGTAATGCCGCTGCCGGCACTTCATGGAGTACGGCATCTCCTCTGGTTCCGAGTACTGCCAGCAAATACGTTCCTGCCACAATCCGGTCCGGCATCAGGACATATTCACTGTCATGCAGCTCTTTGACACCTTCCACAGCTACATGACCGTTCTCTATCTGTACTCTTGCTCCCTTTTCCCGTAAGAAAGAACCCAGTTCCTGAATCTCAGGTTCCATGGCACATCCTGACAAATAAGTCCTTCCCTCAGCCAGTGTACCGGCAAGTATACCGTTTTCCGTTGCTCCCACACTGGGAAATGGCATCTCCATAACAGTTCCCTTTAGCTTTCCGGTTCGCAGTACCATCCGGTCACCTTGACAGACTACTTCTGTTCCCATTCGCCGCATCATATCCAGATGATAATTTACCGGTCTCTTGCCAATCACACATCCTCCTGGAAAAGGCAATACCACTTCACGGCATCTGCCAAGTAATGCGCCCATCAGCAGAACAGATCCCCGCATCTTTGCCGTAAGTCCGGCATCCAGTTCATTTTTCTGAATCTCAGATGCATCAATCCACAGCGTATGCCCATCCATCCCAGTGTGGCATCCCAGATCTTCCAGTAAGAGTCTCATGCATTCTACATCCTGTATCACAGGACAATTATGCAATACCGTCATTCCTTTATGCAGAACTGCTGCCGCCATCAACGGTAATGTGGCATTTTTCGACCCCTGTATCGTAGTTTCCCCACACAGAATCTTTCCTCCGGATACATGAATACTGCCCATTCTACGCCTCCTGCTGCCGGAGAACTATAGACTATTATATGAGCGTTCCATATGAGATGTTCCTCACGCCTGCCGGTTCTGCCATCTGCTCACCGCCAGTGCCACTCCCATCTCTGCCAGTAAAAACAATGATGATGTGCCACCATAACTGATAAACGGCAGTGTAATTCCTGTATTGGGAATGGAATTGGTTACTACCGCCACATTCAGTATCACCTGTATGGCAATGTGTGCCATAATACCTGCTGCCAGGAACGCTCCCAGCCGGTCTCTTGCATGGGTTGCAATGACCATGAATCTCCAAAGCAGAATCAGGAAAAGAGTAAGCAGTAAAATCGCACCGATCAGACCATTTTCTTCACAGATAATTGAAAAGATCATATCATTCTGTGCTTCCGGAACGAATCCCAGTTTCTGGATTCCTTTTCCGAATCCGGTTCCAAACAGACCTCCTGATCCTATAGCATAGAGCCCCTGAATTGTCTGGAATCCTTTTTCATGGGCTTCCGGATTCTTCCAGATAACCAGTCGTTCAAGACGATATTGTTCCATACTCAGAAACAGGGCAATGAACCCAATTCCAGTCAATCCAATCCAGATAAACTGTAGGTACCCAGGACGAGATACGAATGCCAGTATCACGGCAATCCCCAGAATAATAATGGCAGTACTTAAGTTATTGGTTCCCACCAGTGCCACAATAGGAAGTACCAGACACACACACCAGATGAGTGAAAAAATACTGTTTCCCATTTTTTCTTTCCGGCTGATGATCCTGGATAAGAATAGAATGACCGCAGGTTTTGCAAACTCGGATGGCTGAAAGGACAGTGGTCCTACTGACAGCCATCTTCTGGAGCCGTTATAAGTATCTCCTACAAGCAGAACTGCCCCTGAAAGCGCCATGGACAATATATAGGCCAGGATCGCAAACTGCGCCATTTTATGATAATCCATTCTGGAAATCAACCACATACAGACAAATCCCAATACTGCCGCAAACAGCTGCTTTTTGAGATAATATCCTGCATCGGAGAATCTCACCCGTCCATTATAGGCGCTGGCACTGTAAAGTATCACAAGCCCGGATATCTCCAGAACCAGTACAGTTATCAGAAGCATCTGATCCAGTTTTCCTGTTTTTAAGGGTACCACTTCCCTGCATAGAATTTATTTTTTTAACTGGTAAACCAGTTCTTTAAACATTTTTCCTCTTACTTCATAATTCGGGAACATGCCCCAGCTGGCACATGCCGGTGACAGCAGGACTGCATCTCCCGGATTGGCATGCTCTGCGCAGAACTTAACCGCTTCTTCCAGACTCTCTGTCATCACAATATCCTGGAAGCCGCATTTTCTGGCTGTCTCTGCGATCTTCTCTCTGGTCTGGCCCAGCAGCACCAGATACCGGACTTTTCCGTCAAAGGCGTTGATCCATTCTTCATAAGATGAATTCTTATCGTATCCGCCTCCAATCAGAAGGGTCGGACGGTCCATTGCCTGAATGCCCTTGATGGCTGCATCCGGATTGGTTCCCTTGGAGTCATTGTAATATACCACGCCGTTTACTTCTGTAACATATTCAATCCGGTGTTCCACTGCCTTGAAACGGAGCAGCACATAGCGGATATCTTCCAGACTGATCCCATATGCCAGTGCCATGGCAACTGCCGCACAGACATTTTCATAATTATGTCTTCCCGGCAGATTCAGTTCTTTTACACTGCAAACTGTGATGATCTTCTGTCCGTCATTGTACTCTATCATCTCTCCATTCAGATAGATGCCCTTTTCCAGTATACGCAGGCTACTGAAAAATATAACCTGACAGTTCAGTGTTTTTCCAAACTCTCTGAGCACTTCATCCTCATAATTCAGGACACAGGTATCTTCCTGATTCTGATTCAGCGTGATCAGTTCTTTGACCCTGATATACTCCTCCATGGTATGATGCCGGTTCAGATGATCCGGTGTGATATTCAGGATTGCACTGACCTTTGGATGGAACTGTTCGATAGTCTCCAGCTGGAAACTGCTGATCTCAGCCACCGTAACAGAATTTTCCTTTGTCTCTTCTACGATCTGCGTATAAGGTATTCCAATATTTCCCACAATAAATGCAGATTCTTTTGCATGCTGCATAATAGCACCCAGAAGGCTTGTTGTCGTTGTTTTACCGTTGGTGCCCGTGATGGCAAGTACATCTCCTTTGCCACATTCATAAGCAAGTTCAATCTCTCCCCAGATCTTCAGGCCTGCATCGCGCATTCGTTTCACCAGTGGAATATCTGTCGGCACTCCGGGGCTTAATACTACCAGATCCAAAGACTGAATCTGCTCATCCGTCAGATCTCCCAGAAGGATCTCTGTATGACTTCCTTCCGGAAGCTTTGCCCGGATATCTTCTTCTTTTAACTGTGTGTTCCCGTCAAATAATACCGGAACAGCTCCCGCATCTTCCAGCAGCTTTACAGCTGCGATTCCACTGATGCCGGTACCAAATACCAGTACTTTTTTGTTCTGTAACTTCATATTTGCCTCCAAATTTAAATCTGTTTTTATAATCCATAGAGGCAGATCAGGCAGAGCAGTGCGGTAACAACCGTAAACAGTGCCACAATCTGTGTCTCTGACCATCCACATAATTCAAAATGATGATGGATTGGTGCCATCTTAAAAAATCGTTTGCCACCGGTTTTCTTAAAATAAGTTACCTGGATGATAACAGACAGCACCTCAACCATATAGATAAACCCAAACACCGGAATCAGAATCGGGATCTGAAGTACATATGCAGTACCTGCCACGAATCCACCCAGTGCAAGGGAACCGGTATCTCCCATAAATACCTTTGCCGGATGAGAATTGAACATCAGAAATCCCAGCAGCGCACCTGTCACAGCTGCGGTAATCGGCTCAATTCCTGCATGGGTTCCAATTGCTACCACGGTAAAGAATACCGCAACCATCGTGGTAACGCCAGTCGCCAGTCCATCCAGTCCGTCCGTAAAGTTCACTCCGTTTACAGTTCCAAGCACCACAAAGTAAACAAGTGGTACGGTAATCCATTTGCAATCGAAATACATGCCCTGAGTAAACGGCAGCAGCATTACCAGACAGTCCGGATCTACCACCAGTATGTAAATTACAAATACAGTAGTCACTACCACCTGCAGCAGGAACTTCTGCTTAGGCATCAGACCGTCTGATCTTCTCAATACTACTTTCAGGTAATCATCCAGAAAACCGATAATTCCAAATCCAAGTGTCAGGAACAGAATCGGTATGATTCTCGGATATCTTCCCACAAATAATAAAGAGGTAATCAGTACACTGATCAGTATGATCAGACCTCCCATAGTCGGTGTCCCCGCTTTTTTCAGGTGGGACTGTACCCCTTCTTCCCTCTCTGTATTTCCGATCTTTAGTTTTCTTAAAAACGGAATCACAAACGGACTCAGTAATACGCTTATCGCAAATGCAATAAGTAACGCCAGAATCACTTCTATGCTTATCATTTTTCCTTCCTCCAAAAAGACTATATATGAATCATATGTAACTGCTCAGACCCCACTGTGAGGATACTGAACAGATACAATTATACGTCTTTTCAGAGTATCTGGCAACTGAAAGTTGTCTCACTGTATGGATGCTCCATCCTTTTTCCGGATTTCTTCTTTTTCAATTCCAAGATAAGGAAGAATATTCTGAAAAATATCCCGAATCACCGGTGCTGCAATGGTTCCCCCATAATAAACTCCCTGTGGATTATGAATCACACACAGTCCCAGAACCTGCGGATCATCAGCCGGTGCAAAACCTATAAAGGATGAAATATACTGATTGGCACTTCGGGGCAGTGTCTCAGAGGTTGCCGTTTTACCACCAATCCGGTATCCTTCGATATATGCATTTTTTCCGCTTCCTCCATCCACTACCTGTTCCAGGACATAACGCATGGTACTGGAAGTCTCTTCTGACAGAATCTGTTCTCCTTCTGGGTATTCCAGTTGTTCTTTTAATACACCCTCTGCATCCCAGATGCTGACACCCAGATGGGGTGTGATCCTTTTTCCGCCATTGATCAGTGAAGCCACCGTTGCTGCCAGCTGTATGGGCGTAATCTGAAAGGACTGACCAAATGCTACGGTTGCCAGCTCCACCTGTCCCATATTTTCCGGATGATGCATGATGGTTCCGGCTTCTCCCGGCAGGTCAATTCCCGTTTTTTCCAATAATCCAAACTGCTGAAAATAATGATAATACCGCTCCACACCAAGACGGAGCCCCACTTCGATAAATACCGGATTACAGGAATTCTGCGCTGCCTGTACAAAATTTTCTGATCCATGACCGCTGACTTTATGGCATCGTATCCGTCTGTCATCTACAATCTTATATCCCGGACAAAAGAATTTGTCCTGCAGAGAGACCACTCCTTCTTCCAGCCCGGCCGACGCTGTGATGATCTTAAATGTGGATCCTGGCTCATAGGTATCATTGATACAGTCATTACGCCACATCTGGTTTCTGGCATCCTGAATCTCCTGTTCACTCATCTGTACGGTGTCCGTCTCCAACGTAAATGGATCATTCAGATCATATTCCGGTACATTGACCATGGCCAAAATCTCCCCATTGTCCGGCTGCATCAACAAAACAGATACTCCATCTGCCTGCTTTTTTTCCATGACCTGCAGTGCTGCCTGTGTCGCATAAGTCTGTATATTCACATCCAGACTTATCTGCAATGTATCACCTGCCTCCGCTTCCTGCCTGCTTTCCCCCGCATCCGGAAGCTCCACACCTCTGGCATCTGTCATGGTCAGGATTTTCCCAGGTGTCCCCTGCAGTACATCATCATACTGCACCTCAAGTCCTACAATTCCCTGATTATCCCCTCCTGTAAATCCAATCGCAGTAGATGCCAGGTTTCCAAAAGGATAATAGCGCCGATAATCTTCATCCACCTTTACCCCCGCCAGTTCCTGCTGGCGGATACGGTCTCCTGTTTCCTTTGGTACATTGGTCCGGATTCTCTCAATGGAACTTCTCTTTTCCACCCTTGCCCGTACTTTTTCTTCTTCCATATCCAGTTCCTCTGTCAGTACCCGAATCACTCTCTCCGGATCCGTAATCTGGCTGTGTATGACGGATACGGTACATACTGTCCGGTTTGCTGCCAGAACCGTTCCGTTTCGGTCCCAGATTTCTCCTCGCTCTGCCTTGATGCTTCGCTCCCTTTCATGCAGATCCTGTGCCTTTTTCCCATAGTACTCTGATCTGCCCAGCATCAGCCATCCAAGCCTTCCTATCAGTGCCAGCAGAAGCAGTATGCTTCCCAGAAATACCACTATAATTTTCCTTTTATGAAACGTATGCATAAAAAATCCCCGCAAATGATCTTCTTTTTAATTTATGAATGTCTCTGCGGGGTTATTTCTTATATTTTATTTACTGGGTTCCTATCTGCAGATCCTGACTGGTCACTCCATCTGACCAGTTCTCGTCGATCTGTTCTTCTCCCTGGGGATCCGGCGGTGCGACATTGCCATACAGACTGCCGTTCTCATTGGTGTCTTCGCTCTCTGAAGATACCACATTGCCGTTCTCGTCCACTTCTACCATTTCAGTCAATGGCTCCCATGTTGTCTCATCATACATCAGGTTGCCATAATCATCATAGACATACTGGGATACCCACTGGGTATCGCCGCCTTCTTTTTCGACCTGCATACCGAGGGACTGGCGTTCTTCTTCGGTGATCTCTTCCGTCGGATAAATGCCCAGATAAGGCAGAATCTCTGTCAGAATGTTTCTTGCCAGATCCTTGGTATAACTTCCGTCTTCCTGGTTCTCAATGTTTGGTTCATCGATCACTGTATAGACCACCACCTGTGGGTCATCAATCGGTACTGCACAGATAAAGGAAATAATATATCGGCCGTCTCCACGCGGCAGTTTTTCTGCTGTTCCTGTCTTACCACCGATCCGGTACCCCGGAATTGCTGCGGAAGTCGCAGTACCATCAGTCACTACCGCTTCCAGATATTCTCTGATCAGAGATGATGTCTTGGATGATACCGGCTGTGCCATCAGCAGCGGATCAATGTTCTTTACCACTCCGCCGTCTGCATCAAGGATCTGCTTCACCACATGTGGTTTATAGAGATATCCTCCATTGATATCCGCACAAAATGCCTGAAGTTCCTGAATCATCGTCGCTGTAAATCCCTGTCCGAAGGAACAGGTTGCAAGTTCCATGGTTCCCATCGTATTGGTGTCATACAGATATCCTGCATTTTCGTTTGGAAGGTCAATACCGGTTCGCTTTCCGAATCCGAAGATATCTTGGTATTTACAGAATGTATCGATGCCCATTTGAAAACCAATGGTCATCATTCCCGGATTACAGGAATTCCGAATAATATCCTTCAATCCTTCCTCTCCGTGGGTTCCGGTACAGGCAATCGGATCTTCATTGGTCAGTGGCTGCAGATAACCGATACAGGTCATACCGAAGTCCTCAGTGACGCTTCCACTGTCCAGAGCTGCCGCCACTACATTCGGCTTGTAGGTGGATCCCAGTTCAAAGGCCTCAGATACGCAGTAATTATACCAGAGACTATTCAAAGCCTCACTCTTTTCTTCTTCGGTCATAGCCTTCTGTTCTTTTTCCGTATACCAGCCATCCAGATTCTGTGGATCATTCAGGTTGAATGTCTTGTCCGTAGCCATGGCAAGGATCTCTCCATTATTCGGATTCGCCACAATTACACCAGTGTTCAGGCTGGCATGTCCTGCTGTCTTCTCCTGAGGACCGTTCTTATTCTCTTCTTCCAGCTGGGCAATATACTTTTCCACAACCTGCTGGATATTTACGTCAATTGTGGAGACAATACTGTTGCCGTCCTCCGGTTCAATAATGTTCTCTTCCAGTTCCATGTCCTGGTTCAGATAGCCGTATTCTCTTCCATCCACACCATTGAGAATCTCTGTATAATAAGATTCCAAACCGGAAATACCGTCATTTAACTTATTGGAAAAACCGATTACAGTACATGCCAGCGTATCCAGCGGATAGGTTCGGACATAATCTTCTTCGAACCATACCCCCTGAACATTTTCCAGTTCTTCTCTCTTTGCCTTGGACATTTCTTTGTCCTCAGATGTGTCAATATAGTCCTCAAATGCCTGCTTTTCTTCCACACTGATTTCTTTCTTGATTACCTGATAACGGCTGTCCTTTGTCTCTTCACTGCAGATCACATCTCTTACCGTTGCGGAATCCAGTCCGAATTGTTCGGATACTGCTGCAATCGTCGGTTCAATATAGTCATCCATGCTGTTAATAGCATAACAATCCAGAATAACATTGTATACCTTCTCACTTTTCGCCAGTACATTGCCGTTGCGATCCAGGATCTCACCTCTCCGATACGGTATCGTCCTGCTGTCATATGTCTGCTGAGACAATACCTGCTTGGCATATTTATCCCCATTCGTCACATTGATATGTGCAATCACCAGATTCAATGCAACCATCAGTAATAAAACAAATGCAAATACAGCCATAAGCTTTATTTGCATTTGTCTGGTAAACTTCTGTTCTCTTTTTCGCTTTGTTTCCAATTTGACCACCTGTCTGTTTTTACTCGGCCGGGATCTCCGCATACTGACGGATATAATCCCCATCCTGATTACTATAGGTTATAATCTGTCCCTCATCAGCATAAGTCATTCCAAGATCATTTACTGCAATTCTCTTTACTTCTTCCATATCAACAGAAGAAAGAGTCTCCTCATAGGCATTGTCATTTGCCAGCTTCAGTTCCGTAAGCTGACTCTCCAGCGATGCAATCTGATTACGGTAACTTATTCCCTGTGCCTGCAATTGCAGAAAATTCACACAGACAAACACTGTAGCAATAGACACTGCCGTAAGGAAAGATACATATGGCACGTTCATGCGAAGTGCTCTTTCGCGATTTCTCTTTGCCTGAACCTGTGCCTCTTCTCTTCTTCTTTCCTGCGTCATGCTTCTACGGTCCGTTCTCTTCTGCGGAACAGCCTGTACATGTCTGATCACATTTCCATCTATATAGGTATTCGTAAACTGGCGGCTGCGCTGACTGCCATTTATTCTTCTATTCGATTGTATTCTTCTCTCTGATGCAGCCATCTGTGCCAACTCCTTTAGATACTAGATACTTCTTTCAAATACTCTTAATTTTGCACTCTTGGATCTGGAATTCTCCTCCAGTTCCTCTTCTCCCGGCAAAATAGGCTTTCTTGTCACGACTTTTCCTTTTGAGATCCGTCCACACACGCAAACCGGGAATTCCTTCGGACAGATACATGGATGTTCACTGGTACGGAAATGATTCTTTACGATCCGGTCTTCCAGTGAATGGAATGTTATAATACACAATCTGCCTTCATCATTCAGCAAATCAATCATGTCATCCAGTGAATCCCTCAGGACTCCCAGTTCATTGTTCAGTTCAATTCGAATAGCCTGGAAGGTCTTTTTAGCCGGATGCCCTCCTACAGCCCGCACCTTCATAGGTATCGCCGCCTTGATTGCCTGGATCAACTCCCCAGTTGTCTCCAATGGCCTTTCCTGCCTTGCCTGCACGATATGTTTCGCAATATTCTTTGCGAACTTGTCTTCCCCATAGTCACGGATGATGCGATACAGCTCCATCTCACTATACTCATTCACAATATCCTTTGCAGTACGTGCCTGCCGCTGATCCATTCTCATGTCCAGTGGCACATCCTCTCGATAGGTAAAGCCGCGCTCTGCTGTGTCGAGCTGATAAGAGGATACACCAAGGTCTAAAATGATCCCATCTACCGATGTAACTCCAATGCTATTCAACTGCTTTTTCATCTCGCAGTAGTTGCTGCGGATGATCGTTACTCTATCTTTAAACTCCCCTAAGCGCTCTGATGCCGCTTCAATCGCAGCAGCATCCTGATCGATTCCGATCAGCCTTCCTTTGTCAGACAGTCTCTTACAGATCTCATAAGAGTGTCCGCCACCTCCAAGTGTACCGTCTACATAAATGCCATCCGGTTTGATCTTTAATGCATCTATGGTCTCATTGAGTAACACAGATTTATGACTAAATTCCATATAGTCCTCCCCAGGTTATATGATCAGCCCCAAGTCTGTCATCTGTTCTGCAATGTCATCCATATCGTCAAATGAATTGTTCTCCATCCACTTGTCCTTACTCCAGATCTCTATCCGGTTCAACATTCCAGTCAGTACGACTTCTTTATCCAGACCAGCAAATTCTCTCAACGTTGCCGGTAAAAGAATTCTCCCCTGCTTGTCCAGCTCACATGGTGTGGCACCAGCCACAAAGAAACGTGAGAATTGTCTTGCGCTCTTATTGGTAAGCGGTAAAGCACGGAGCTTCTCCTCAAACTCCTGCCATGCCTGATTCGGAAATACAAAGAGACAGCCATCCAATCCCTTTGTCACCACAAATTCATCTCCGAGTTCTTCTCTGAATTTGGAAGGGATGATCAGTCTGCCTTTGGTGTCTATCGTATGGCTATATTCACCCATGAACATAAATAGCACCTGCTTTCAGAAAATCTCTTTCGCTTTGTATGACCTGGGAATTGAACCACTTTCACTCCATTTCAATCCACTAATCACCACTTTTCTCCACTTACATACTAATAATATAGCATCCATTCGAAAAACACAAGCTTTTTTTCCCATCAATCTAAAACTTTTATCAACATTTTTATATCAAATTTGACAAAAATACAAAAATTATACCCTTTCCTGTTCATAACTATGAAACAAAAAGAACACTCATTACTGAGTGCTCTCACCTGATCTGTTATTTAATTTGCCATATCCAGATACTGTTCTATCATCCGGTCCAGTTTCTGGCTCTGTTCAATCACTTCTGACATTCCTTTGGTTATCAAAAGCTCATTTAAAATACTTCGCTCTTTTTCAATCTCCTGTTTCAGGATCTCCAGGCTGATCATGTATCCTTGTCCTTATCCTTTCTTTTCCTCTGCGGATTCGCCTTGTCCTCTACTTTTTTTTATCATAAGTATCACAGAAACCAGAATCATGATCCCGGCAACCACCTGCGAAACCGGTATCTGAATCACCGGGAGCAAAAGCTGGTCTGTCCTCAAACTTTCGATCCAGATTCTTCCCAGTCCATATCCCGCCAGATACGTAAATACAATCTGTCCATGGTATTTTCTGTGCTTCCACAGATACAGTAAACCTATAAGTAACATCAGATTCCAGAGCGATTCATACAGAAATGTGGGATGCACCTGTATGAATTCCATCCCATCTATCACTTTTAAGTGCTCCAGCATCTGTCCGGTAATCTCTCCCTGACGCACGGCATCACGTGGCAGATCCATTGCCAAAAGCCCGTTGCTGTAGTCTCCGAACGCTTCTCTGTTAAAAAAGTTCCCCCAGCGTCCCAGGATCTGTCCAACTGCCAGTCCCGGGCAGACGGTATCCAAGAGCAGATATACATTCATCTTTTTTACTTTTGCAAACACCAGGATCGTAACCAGTCCGGCAATGACTCCTCCGTAAATCGCAAGCCCGCCGCCTCGGATATTGAATATCTGCAGCCAGTCATCCTTATAATCCTGCCAGCTGAATACCACATAGTAGATTCTGGCACCAATGATTGCAAATACAATCGTGATAAGTGTCAAATCTACGTAAGTATCCTCATTCTGCCCGCTTTTCCGCGCTATATGAAGGATGAGCATAATTCCCAAAGCCATCCCCAGGGCAATTACCATCCCATAGTAGGCTATCTCAAACCCGCCTATCGAAATGGACTTTCCCACATTGGTCAGTATCAGATTCAAATTTGGAAACAGAATTGTGGATTCATTCATATTGTCTCTCCAATAACAGTCTGCATCTGATTATACATTGAAACGGAATAAGATCACGTCTCCGTCCTTTACCACATAGTCCTTGCCTTCCAGACCAACCAGGCCTTTGTCTTTTGCTGCCGCCAGACTTCCACATTCCAGAAGATCTTTGTAATTTACCACTTCTGCACGGATAAAACCTCTTTCAAAATCAGAATGAATCTTTCCTGCTGCCTGTGGAGCTTTGGTACCGAGCTTGATCGTCCATGCTCTGGTTTCAGTCTCACCCGCTGTCAGGTAGCTAATCAGTCCCAGCAGACGATAGCTTGCCTTAATCAGTTTCTCCAGACCAGATTCAGATAATCCCAGATCTTCCAGGAACATCTTCTTCTCATCATCTTCCAGTTCAGCAATCTCCTGTTCGATCTGTGCGCAGATTACAAATACTTCACTGTGCTGTTCCTTCGCATGCTCCCGTACTTCCTGTACATACTGATTGGATGCTCCGTCATCTGCCAGATCATCTTCTGATACATTCGCTGCAAAAATGACAGGTTTGGCAGTCAGCAGGTTATATTCTGCCAGCCACTTCTGTTCATCTTCATCATCTGTCTGATAAGTAATAGCAAGATTGCCTGCTTCCAGATGCTCTTTCAACCGGTTCAGAAGTTCCAGTTCTTTTGCCAGAGTCTTGTCATTTCTTGCACCGCGCACGGTCTTGGCAATTCTTCTCTCCAGGATCTCAATATCAGAAAAAATCAGTTCCAGATTAATTGTCTCGATATCTCTGACCGGATCTACACTTCCATCCACATGAATAACATTCGGATCCTCAAAGCAGCGTACCACATGTACTACGGCATCTACCTCACGAATGTTGGCGAGGAACTGATTCCCCAGTCCTTCCCCCTTGGATGCACCCTTTACCAGTCCGGCAATATCAACAAATTCAATCACTGCCGGTGTTACCTTTGCTGAATGATAAAGATCTGCCAGAAGCTTTAATCTCTCATCCGGCACCATAACCACACCCACATTCGGATCAATGGTACAGAACGGATAATTGGCTGATTCCGCTCCTACCTTTGTCAGTGAATTAAATAACGTACTTTTTCCTACATTTGGAAGTCCTACGATTCCAAGTTTCATTTTCTCTATTTCCTCCTGTAAATCCTTTGATTTCAAGGGATTCCAACATACTTATTTTTATAAACTCATTGTAATTCCAATATTCGAATGGCCCGGTAACATCTGAAGTGTTTTCGGTTTCATTCCTTCTTGACTGGTGTTCCTTTTCGACACAGAAACACAAATTCTTCCCATTCTGTTGAAATTTCTGAAATCCTCTTATTTTTCTTTTTTGTATAGTAACCTCTTCTTTTCATAAGAAAACCTAATACAGTACCTTGTATTATACCATAGCATCTTATCTTTGTGAATATTCATTTTCATCTCCTGTCATTCATTTATATTTCATCGCAGATTTGTTTTTAATTTATTGTTTGATTTATGAACCGGCAATTCTGCCCCGATAATATATGATATATTCTCCCATCATTGCACGATAATGAATTTCTTCTAAATCAGATAACTGCTCTAATATAAATTGTAAATAGTCTTTGCTTGAAGCCATGTTTTTGTCCTTTCAAATGCCTGCATTTCAAATTATACTGTGATCTCAATTTGATTATCCTCAATTGCAACAATACAGCTTTCGTAATATCCATCACCTGTAGTCCTTGGTCCACTGACAACCTCATAACCATCCGCTTTTAATTCTGCTGTCAATGCATCTACTTTTTCTATACTTCCCACGCTAAAAGCTATATGTGAATATCCAGTACGAACTATTTTCTTCGGTAAATCAGCCATTTCCGGTATATTCATAATTTCAATACGTGCACCATCCTCAAATGTGAGAAAATAAGAATAAAAGCCCGTTTTCTGATTATGATATCCATCATTTGATTTTGCTCCCAGATATTTCATAAAGAATTTTTTTGTATTTTCCAAATCATTTACATAAAGTGCAACATGTTCAATTCTCATGATTATTACTCCTCCAGAATACTCGCTCTTGTCACCATCGATGGATGATACTGATAATAAATACTGTTTTTTATGCTTAAATTATATACTATGTCTACATCTGATTTTTCTAAAACATCTGTATAATTCTTGCGATCTCCATAACTACAATCTTTAGCATCACTCCACCGGACATCACATAAAACCATATCTCACGCATATGCTGTGACTTTGCAATTGGTGTTGCTATTGCTGCAATCATTATAATTGCAGCTCCGACACATCCGACGATGTTTGGAACACTCACAAGTGAAAATATTCCAGGATTACAGCTTCCATCTATCGTATACTGAATTGTTTTATCCAATCCGTCCCTTGCCGCTGCAAAGCAGCATATAACAAGACCATATGCCAAAACAAACAGGCTCCTTCTGCCCCAGAAATTAATGTTGCTTCTGTTACCGATTGAATATCCGACAAACCCAACCAGCGATACAATCATAAGTGTAGTAACTGTTGTTACCATATTTCCAAAATATAGTTTCATCCTTTTTCCTCCATCTATTTTTCATTTACCTTGATAACAGTTTCAAAAATTTCCTGTCATTCATTTGCTCGTTGGTTAAATATGCCCCATCATAAAACAACGCATACGTTGTAACCGGAGTAGGTGCATTCTGAGCTTCTTCTTTACTCTGTAAATGAATAGCCCGGAATGATACACCATTTTCTTTTGCAACTTCTTCTACAATCGGAACATATTTCGCATTAAACGGACACTGGCTAGTATAATATAAAACATAACCCTTCTCCTCGATATGGGGATGTCTGGCACATTCCTTAAATTCAGGCAGAGGCGCATCTGCTACAAATGGCAGATACCATAACTGAATCCCGTTGTCCGCTTCATCGCATACCTTGAATCCCTTATACTGCAGGAATTTTGGATCTGACAAAAATGGTTTTTTCTTTTCGGAAGATAATATACACAGCCCTTTTTTTCCCTTGCTCTTACTGTCCTCCATACAGGCATCCAGCAGATCTGCTCCATAACCATGTCCTTTGAAAGAACCAGCTACCCACAGGCAGTCAATATACATATAGCCATCTGCAGAAATCGGATTCCATGCATTTTCAGCAGGCAGATACTCAATAAAACACTTCCCCCGTTCTGCACTTTTCAGAAAAACAAGTCCCTCTCTAAATTGCTCTTTTAACCATTCTTTTTTGGATGACACCTGAATATCGTTGTTATTGGAAATAGCACAGCATATGTGCTCTTTGTCTATATTCTCGTTTGTCACTTTGATATATTCCATAAATCTTTCCACCTCCATAGCATCACTTCTTCTATACCTGTAACATCATGCATAATTCAACTGATCCTAATGAATGCTTTTGTACCACTCTGTAATTGCCTTCATATTCTGTAAAGATACTCGTTTTCCACCATTTACCATCATATCTAACATATCATCCTCTTCGGTCGTACGGTCGGTTTTATTTGCCAGTCCCTTTCCGGCGGTTTTAACCATGACATTCATCATGAAACGATACGCTCCATGAAGCTTCTTCACATCAAAGTTCCCCTGTAACGTAAATAAAGGAATCCTCTGTGGAATAGCATTTTTATCCCTGACTTCTTTTAGCTGTGTGCCTGTCTGTCCCATGCCAACGCCACAGACTGCACGCACTTTATACAATTTTGCTGCCTCTTTATATCCTTTGATTCCTCCTGCCATAATCCAGCCGAGATAAATGATTTCACTGCCGGCAGGCACCTTGTTTTTTGCCTGCTGTAAACTATGTACCGGAAGATTCAATTCATTTCCCAGTAATTGTGCATACTCTGCTGTGCTTCCGGTATTTGATGTATATATGATTGCTTTCATTCTTATCTGACCTCCATATTCAAGAATGCCTCGGCATTCTTGCTGCGAGATGCGCGTCATGCAATGCATGACATACTTCTCCTGCGCATCTCTGCAATCCTGCCGGAGGCTATATCAGATAGGGATTGACTCCCACCACTGATACTGATTTGTTGCTCGCCACCTACAGGGTGGGAGTCATTTCACATCTGATATAAATGACGCAGTGCAAAACTGTAATATTACAATCTGCACTGCGTCTTAGCGTCTGGCTTCCTTTACTATAAATTTTTCTGCATCAATCAGGCTTTCTTCTTTACACTTTGGACAAAACAACGGAAAATTTGTTAGTACCGTATCTTTCCTTAATTTCAATCTTGTCTTATTTCCACATTTTGGGCAAAGAATCCATTCCTGATGCTCTGATTCATTGTTCAAATTGCTTCACCCTTTCAACTTATCTGCATTTCCTGTAAGAAATGATCCATATGCTCTTCCAGTAACTTTATCACATGACTTTTGTCTTCTGCTCCATCATATATGCTGTAAAGCAAAAAAATAGGTCCATAAAAATTAAGTGCTGTCTGTCTGGCTTTTCCTTCATCGCCCAGCATTCCTGAAAACAAAGCTTCCATATAAGTTAATGGTCCGCTTGCAAGATAATTCTGATATAGCTGTGCCATCTGTGGCTCCCTGTACTGTTCCAATGTCAACATCTTACGAAAACAACTTGAAAATTCTTCCTCCGTCCAATGAAGAAACTGCACCTTTGTGAACTGCTTAATCTTATCAAATGCCGTTTCTTTATACTCGGCTGTAACCTTTTCCAGATCACCCTCTGGCATTTCATACTGCTTTACTCTCTTAATATCCAATTCATTCATTTTTTCAATAATACTGTCCAATATCTCCTGCTTGCTTTTATAATGCTTATACAATGCAGCCTTGGTTACTCCAAGTTTTGAAGCAATATCATTCATGGATGTTCCTATATATCCACTCTGTGCAAATAACTTCAAAGCTTCTTCCAATATTTTTTCCTTTGTGTTCTTTTCCTTGCTTTCCATGTCTATCTCTCCTAATTTAAATCTGTTATTAAGTTACCTTTTGGTTACTTTAATTATAGTTACCTATCGGTCACTTGTCAACAGTTATGATTAGAAAATACAAAAGAATATTGCTAACTTAATCATCGTTTCTCGATAACCTGATCTATTAACCCATACTGCAATGCTTGCCTGTTGGCTGATTGGAAGGTAACATATATTACGAAAAATAGTAAGAATCGTGCTGTCACATAAGCGCCACCTATCGTGTCATCAGCTAATACACGCGACTTTCACCCGCCGAAAATAATATTTTCTATCGTCCGCCTTCACCATCTGGCAGCAATGTAACAAAATAATAAATAATTCCGAATACAGCTATACTTCCCATCATAATACCGATCATCTGATTTACACCTACTACATTTCCATGAAATACCGGATTGCAATCAAGAGTATCTCTTATCGCTTCAACCATTTCATCCGGATAATGTTTTCTCTCCATCTCCATGAATACTCCGTGAAGCATATGATTCTTGATCAATGAAGTGGCATATGTACTAGGAAGATAAGACAGTGCCTTCTGAAGACCTGAACCAAAATTTGAAATCGGCATATAAGCACCACATATAAAACCATATCCTGCGCTGACAATTGTACCTACAGCCGAAAGCTGTCCCTGTGTTGTCAACGGAAAGCTAATGATACTTGAAAGCGTACTTCCAAACAGGACGAGCAATATCATATCAAATAAAACCCATAATACATCTGCTGTATTCATATACCATCCCATTTTAAACAGATATCCCAGGCATAATACAAACGCAAGTCCATTGACCATCAAAGAATTAACTACTGTTGAGAGAAAATATCCCAAATAAATTTTCCCCTTGCTGACCGGCGAAACATTAAAATCCTTCCTTGTTCCATTTGCCTTGTCCTGCACCATAGTCAGATTCACACAAAATGTTACAGTGATACAGCTCACTGCCATAAGTGACGCTGTCAGCTGTGCTGCCACGGTTCCATTAATAAGTTTGTCCGAAATCGTGATCATATCCGGAATCGCAGCTGTAAAAGAATCTCTGAAAACCTTTGCAAGAAACGTAGCGTACAGAACAATCAGAATGACGGGTGTGATCATTGACGTAAACAACATCCCTTTATCTTTAAAAAACAGTTTCCTGTTCCTGTTCATTAATGCCAATACTGTTCTCATCAATGCTCACCTCCAAGCCTTTTTCCTGTGACTGAAAGAAATACATCATCCATACCGCCTTTTACCACTTCATAATCCCTGAATACATCCTGATGCTCTACAATAAGCTTCGTTGCTTCCTGCGTATTTCTTACTTTTATCTGATATCCGTCACGTATTTTTTTATATTCTCTGTTCAATGACTTTATTTCATCTTCGGGAACACCATAAACAGACACGATATCCTGTACATATTCATTTTTAAGTTCAAACGGTGTACCTTGTGCTGCAATACTTCCTTTGTCAAGAATTACAACATACCCGGCATTCGCAGCCTCTTCCATATAATGTGTGGTTAGGAATACCGTCATATTTTCCGTTTTCTGAAGCTTCTCAATAACATTCCAAATTAATTGCCTTGTCTGCGGATCAAGCCCTGTAGTAGGCTCGTCAAGAATCAAAATTTCCGGTCTGTGCAATAATGCACGGGCAATATCAATTCTTCTTCTCTGACCTCCCGACAGCTTACCTACTGGTCTGTTTAAAAACTCGTCAAAATCCAGAATCTCAACCAACTCCTGTAATCTCTTATCAAAGGCATTTCCTGTAATGCCATACAAAGCAGCTCTGCTCATTAGGTTTTCTTTCACCGTAAGCGGCTTATCAAGTACGCTATCCTGAAATACAACACCAAGCATCCTTTTTGTCTGTGCACCGGCTTTGTCAGTTTCTATTCCGTTTACCTGAACCGTTCCACTGTCTTTTTTCAGCAATCCACAGAGAATAGAAATGGTTGTACTTTTCCCTGCACCGTTTACTCCAAGAAACGCAAACAATTCTCCTTTTTTCACGCGAAAGCTCAAATCATTTACCGCTTTTACTTCGCCAAAGCTTTTATTCAGGTGACTGATTTTAATGATATCTGATTCCATATTTTCTCCTTTTATTTCATCTTTCCTTAAATGACGCAGTATACGTTGGATTTACTTTTTTAATAGAATCCATATTCTCAAAAACTCCCGGTACTTCATTTGCAAAGCTGAAAGCTCCGTCCTTACTGCTGAATAAATATCCTTTTCTCATTTCTTTACCACATTTTGAACACTTCATCTTCTAGTCCTCCCCCTGTGCTTTCTTCTGCTCTTTCCAATTATGATATACACAGACAATTGCTAACACAATTCCAAATGTTACAAATGGCATTGCTGCCATAGTAAATTCTCTCATATACTTATCTTACCTCCATTCTCTAGTTACCGTTTGATAACTTACATTATAGTAACCAAACGGTAACCTGTCAATCTTTTTCATATTCTTCTTCATCACACTGTTTCCCCCTGTTTAACCCAATACCCACTGTTCATAAAAGGAATTGTAAGAAACATGCTGAAAAACAGCCAACCCTCCCAATCTGCTCAAGAGATTCAACTAATTTATTCTGGTACCGATTTTCGAATCCATCTTTACATGTTATTACAAACACAATATTAGAGATTAAAATCAGAATAACAAAAATCAGTCCCCAGTAATTCAAGTATTTATTCATAATACACTCCTCTCCCACAGAGCGAGATACGCTTTGCGAATCTCGCTCTGATTAGCGGTCGTCAAATGCACTGCATAAATGCGTGCATTTTCCTCGTCGCCCTAACAAAAAGACGCAGGCAAAAAACATTTCGTTTCTGCTCTGCGTCTTAGCGTCTGGCGATGGATTTGTAATCTACTATATGATCCTTTACATTGATAATAAAACTTTCTTTACATTTTGGACAAAACAGCGGAAAATGTTTTAATTCCGTATCATCCAATATCTGTGTCCGTGTCTTTGCACCGCATACCGGACATAGTATCCATTTATCCGTTACTACTGCTTTCAACTGACCTGTCACCGCCTGATAAATCCCATTCTTAACACAATATTTAAAAAATCAATTTTTTCAAATTAACTTTGAACTGCACTTACGATAACATTAAGGATAGCTCTATCTCATCTTCATCCATCGTTCCAGTCTCTTTAAAACCTTTGTTCTTATATAAATTTAATGCGTGAATATTGTCCATATTACAGGTTAATGTTACTTTGTCCGATGTTCCAAAGGGTTTCGTTTTAATGTACTCAATCGTCAGATCCAATGCAATACTTCCATACCCCTGTCCCTGATTAGATTCATCAATCATCATATGCCATATATCGTATTCCGGAATATCATAATCATAAATCACCATGACATAACCAATCATAGTATCATCCTTATAGATTCCAAACGGCTGACATTGATTCCTGTAAACATAAGCCTGTGCAAGGCTTCTAATTGGATGTGAAACAAAGCGTTCCTGTCCGTTTGCAAGTTTCAAATTAAATGCTTCAATAAAATTATCTTCTGTAATTATCCTAAGGCTTATCTTAAAATTCTCCATGTTATCCATACGCCTCCTATTCTTCATTCTCTTTATTTCTTCTGTGCTCTGCAATCCTTCGGTTTATCTTATCTGCTTCTTCTTTTTCCAGATACCACTTCACAAGGTATGAAAGCACATCGCATACTGCTGTAGAAACCAGTATTGCAACATACACTACTATGGAAACACTGTCACCCATAATAAAATAAATCACAGCACACATTGCAATTTCCAAAACTACAAGCTCTATACCTCTCTGCCACATGAAATATTTCCTCTTTCCTATTACCCATACACATTCCCCCCAAAGCAAATAAACGATCGTTTATATTTATATATAAGTAAACGGTCGTTTATTTGTCAAGACTTTTCTTTTTGCTTATATTATCTCTTTTTATAAATCAGAAGCTCTGTATTTTTCCCATCTTTCTCATATGTACATTCCAACATAAAATCCATATTTGCCAGAATGCCAAAGCACCTGTCTCCTCCAAATTCAGGCTTCAGTTGCATAATCATATCGTAACCTGTCAGTCTCTGGATTCCACCACAATCAATGTTCCGGACTCCAGACAAATCTCTGCCACTTCTTCTGTTATCTCATTGCTGATACCTATCCCGTCCCCAGCCCGCATAGTGTATCCATGAAGCGGATAATAAAATCCTGTTAACGTAATCTTCTCTGCACTGCCTCCAAAGGCCAGAAGTGACACATATTTTCCATATTGTTCTTCTTTACGGATCTTCAGACCTTGCCGGATCATCCGGATCCGGTTGTGGGCATCCACCAATGCGCACGGCACCCCAGCCTCCAGTGCAATATTCAGATCATAGATACTCCCCAGCACATGATCCATCCTGGTTCCGGTAGCTCCAAGAACCAGTATCTCGCTGCTGCCACGCTTTAACGCAAGGCGCATGGCATTCTCCATATCTGTCTGATCCTTCTCCGGCTTATAAAGCTGAACCGGTATCTCCAGTCTTTCAAAATAATCCCTGACCGTCGGCGCTGCTGAATCAAAATCGCCCAGCATCTCATCTGGCCGGATTCCTGCCCGGTAGCAGAATTCCAGTCCTTTGTCCACTGCAATCAGATAATCATATTGTTCTTTCTGCAAAAAAGGAAGGGCAAAATCATCCTCGATGTTGCCCCCGTTGATAATGATCGTCTTCATTCCTCTGACCTCTTAATATCTCCTTTTTTCTTTGAGTTCTGTGTACATTTCCAGATAATTGTCATACCGCTGCCGGCTGATCTTTCCCTCATCCAATGCTTCTTTTACCCGGCAGCCGGGTTCATGGGTATGTGTGCAGCCCTGAAATCTGCACTGCCCTTCATATTCGCCGAACTCTCTGAAGTAATCTTTTAATTCTTCTTTTTCCATGTCCCAGACTGCAAGGGAAGTAAATCCTGGCGTATCACATATATAGGTTCGTTCACCCACCAAAAGGATCTCTGAATGTCTGGTAGTATGTTTTCCCCTGTCAATCTTTTTACTGATCTCTCCGGTCTCCATCTGTGCTTCCGGTGCAAGAAGATTCACCATAGTGGATTTGCCCACTCCTGACGGTCCCGCCACTGCTGTAGTCTTTCCATTCAGAAGTTCACGCACCTGTCTGATTCCTTGATTTTTTTCTGCGCAGGTAAACAGCACCCGGCAGCCACTGTTCTCATAAATGTGCCTCAGGCGGTGCTGTTCCTCTTCCTCAACCATATCCTGCTTATTAAAACAGATCACCGCAGGAACCCCCTGCTTTTCCATTGATACCAGAAATCGATCCAGCAGATTCAGATTCGGTTTGGGACTGGCTGCTGCAAATATCACCAGCACCTGATCTATATTCGACACAGCCGGGCGGATCAGAGTGTTTTTTCTCGGAAGGATCTGATCCACATTTCCCGTCTTCTTGTCCTTATCGGTAACTGAGATCTCTACATCATCTCCTACCAGAGGTTTTATTTTCTCTTTTCGGAATATCCCCTTTGCCTTACATTCATACAGTCCTTCTGTTGTCTGTACATAGTAAAATCCTGCAATTCCTTTTATTATTTTTCCCCGCATGCTTTAGTTTACCTGACTGAATGGAATATTATCATAGGTTACCAACAGCTCATAATCACCAGAAGCATCATTATATACATACAGATATACTCTTCCGGTTGACACACCAGGTTCTCCCTGTACATACAGATCATATGGGAAACTGATCGGTGTTCCTTCTGAAAGCACGGTCTGGTTTCCATCCTGTTCCAGTACCATACGCACTGCCGACTGTCCATCATAACTTGCCGGTGCCTCAAGCTGTGCATTACATGCCCAGGTTCCTTCTGAGGAAGAACTGTTATCCGGTCCACTGCTGACAATCAGTATCACCGTACTTCCCGGTGTGGCATTGCCTGTCATACTCTGGTTCATAACCGTTCCGGCAGCATAGGAATCACTGGTATCATCCTGTCTGGATGCATAGAATCCAGCCTGCATTAATTCATTAACTGCTGTATCATAATCTTTCCCTGTTACGTCTGGTATCTCTGTTGCACCATCCTCTATCGTGAACGGTGCTTCTGTTGTTTCTTCCTCTGTCTCTGTAGTTTCTGTTTCTGTATCTTCTGTCTCACTTGCCTCTGTAGCCTCAGTATCTGTTGACTGAACAGTCGCATCGGTCTGAATCTGAATTCCGGAAGCATCATAATCCTGCTGCTCTCCATCATCGTATGTGTAATTATAGTCTTCCCCTGTACCGGTACTGACATCTGCAGAATTATCTGCCTGTACCTCTGTTGTTGCTTCTGATTTCTGTGTAAACAATCCTGGCAGACTTAATTTGAAAATACCAAGTGCATTGGCAATTAACCCAAGAAATATAGCTGCAATCAGAATGGCAATAATAATACTGCCAACGGTCATAATTTTTTCTAACTTAGGATTCAATAAACTGTCCTCATCTTCTTCATTGTACTGGTAAGTACGGTTCTTATCAAATTCTTCTCCCTGATAGTCATAGGAAGGATTCCCATATGTTCTGGCATCCATCCCATAAGTATATGGATCATAGGAAGCTTCACCGTTATATCCATTCCGATATCCACCATTATCACCTGGTGCCTGCACGTTTTCCTGAGTCCCATATGGACGATAAATATTCTCCTGCCCAGCTCTTGCACTATTGTACCCTTCCTTGATTGCTCCCAGTTCTTCTTTGGAAATAACCACTGTTCTTCCGCCTGGATTCGTAGCAATCTGTACAAAATCCCCATCTGGATTTACCAGAGATTCTTTCAGGTCACGGATTAGCTCCGTCATATTTGCGTAACGTCGATCCGGACTTTTCTGTGTACATTTGTAAATAATCTGTACTACGCTTCTTGGCAGATCCGCCACATAGACTTCCGGTGACTTCATCTCCTCCTGCAGGTGTTTGATTGCAATTGCAACAGTACTCTCTCCATCAAATGGTACATGACCTGTCAACATCTCATACAGTGTTATACCCAGTGAATAAATATCACTCTTGGCATCACTGTATCCGCCTCTTGCCTGCTCAGGTGAAGTGTAATGTACCGATCCCATGACTGCTGTGCTGATGGTATTATTGGTTGCGGCTCTGGCAATCCCGAAATCTGTTACCTTCACTTTTCCATCGGTGGATATAATAATATTCTGTGGTTTCACATCTCTGTGAATAATCCCACTGTTATGTGCTGCTTCCAGTCCCTGTGATACCTGTATGGCAATACTGGTTGCTTCTCTGACTGCAAGTCTTCCCTTCTTGGCTATATATTCTTTTAATGTGATGCCTTCCACCAGCTCCATTACAATAAAATATACACCTTTTTCTTCACCTACATCATAAATATTCACAATATTAGGATGCGCCAGACCAGCTGCTGCCTGTGCCTCTGCCCGAAACTTTGTGATGAATGCCTTATCCTCTCGGAATTCTGCTTTTAATACCTTTACAGCTACAAACCGGTTCAGTTTGTGGTCTCTTGCCTTATAGACATCTGCCATTCCGCCGGCACCGATTTTCCCGACGATTTCATACCGTCCCTGTATAAACATGCCTTCCTTCAACATTATTTCACCTCATTACTTTTCCTGCTAATCAGTAGTACTGTAATGTTGTCTCTCCCCCCATTACGGTTTGCTGCATCAACAAGCGATTCAGCAGTCTTCTGCAGGCTTTTTTCTGTCTTTATAATCTGTTGAATCTGCTCATTGCTGACCATATTGGTAAGTCCGTCAGAGCATAATAGAATCACATCCCTGATTCCTGTCTTTTCTTCGAAGCAATCTACTGTAACTGTCTCTTCTGCCCCGATTGCTCTGGTAATGATGTTCTTGTCCGGATGATTCCTTCCTTCTTCCTGCGTAAGCTTACCCAGCCTGACCATCTCCTCCACCAGAGAATGATCATGAGTAATCTGCCGTATCTCATTACCTATAATATACAGACGACTGTCTCCCACGTTCGCCACATAAAGTGTGTCTTTATAAAGTGTGGCAGCCACCATGGTTGTCCCCATCCCGCGGCTGCACTCTTTTGTGGTTGATTCTTTGTATACCATATCATTCGCATGCTCCATGGCACGTCTTAAGATCTTCACCGGGTTCTTTTCCCTGCTTTTGCGAATATTCTGCAAAAGAACTTCTACTGCATAACTGGAGGCTCTCTCCCCGGCATTCTGGCCACCCATTCCGTCTGCAACCACAAAGAGATTCGGAAGATTTCCAATCGGACGTTCTGACACAAATACATAATCTTCATTCCTGCGCCGTACCCGTCCGGTATCTGTCAAACTGTAACTCTTCATGTTCCTTCCTTTCCTTTTATCTCCAACTCTCCATCTATGTAACTTTTTCTGAGCTGGCCGCATGCGCCGCCAATATCCCGTCCCATTTCCCTTCTAATTGTAGCATTTATTCCGCATTTTTCAAGTTTGCTTTTAAAATTCGCCACAACATGGGCATTGGACTGTACGTAACTTCTTTCTTTTATAGGATTCACCGGAATCAGATTCACATGTCCGTGAAGTCCTCTGAGCAGTTCACTGAGCTGCTGTACATCCTGATCTGTATCATTCACGCCGCCCACCAGACTGTATTCAAAGGTAAGCCGTCTTCCTGTCTTTTCAAAATAGTACCGGCACGCTGCCAATACATCCTTCAAATCATATTTATATGCAATGGGCATCAGTTCCATTCTTTTTTCCTGCGTTGCCGCATGAAGGGAAAGTGCCAGGGTGATCTGGAGTTTTTCCTCTGCCAGATCATAGATCCGTGGTACGATCCCACAGGTAGATACCGTAATATTTCTCTGGCTGATGTTCAGTCCGTGTTCATCACTGAGCATATGGATAAACTTCAATACATTATCATAATTATCCATTGGCTCACCGGTACCCATCAATACCAGATTAGACACCCTCTCCCCACTGTATTTCTGAATCTGATAGACCTGATCCAGAATCTCGCCCGGAAGGAGATTCCTGGTAAGCCCTCCAAGTGTGGATGCACAGAACCTGCATCCCATCCGGCATCCTACCTGAGATGACACACATACAGAATTCCCATGCTTATACTTCATCAGCACACTTTCGATTACATTCCCGTCATGGAGACGAAACAAATACTTCTGCGTTCCGTCGATCCCTGATGTCAGTACGTCAATCATCTGCAAATGTGTACAGGTATATTCATTCCTCAGCCGTTCCTTCAGCTTTGCAGGAATATTGCTCATCTCATCCGGTGAGTCTGCCAGTTTTTCATGCAGCCACTGGTAGATCTGTTTGCCACGGAATGCCTTTTCCCCACAGGCACTCATCTCTTCTGTCATTTCACTGTAATCCAGTGATTTGAGATCTTTTTTTTCCATTATCTTATCCTCTTAAATCTGGCTATGAAAAATCCATCTGAGCTGTGTACTCCCGGCAGAAGCTGCAGATAACCGGCTTTTGTCGTCTTGCTGCGAAGTTCTTCACAGATATACGGGTCCATGGAATCAAGTTGAAACGGATAATTATCCAGAAACCATTTTACGTTATACTGATTCTCATCTGCACCGATGGTACAGGTGCTGTAAATCAGTGTACCTCCCACTTTCACATAAGACCATACGGTATCCAGTATTTTTCTCTGTATTTTCACCAGTTCCTGCTGCTTGGCCTCCGTCATCTTATAACGGATATCCGGCTTTCTTCCCATAACTCCCAGTCCGGAACAAGGCAGATCTGCCAGCAGAATATCTGCTTTTTCTACAGAATTCTCATCAAATACAGTAGCATCCTGCTTCACAGCCTCCATATTAATCCGCTTGGTTCTCTCCAGATTCTCTCGCATCAGTTCTACTTTATAATCTGTCAGGTCTCTTGCTTCCACATAACCGCTGCCGGCCAGTTTATCTGACAGATGAAGGCTTTTCCCCCCTGGTGCCGCACATACGTCGATACAGTAATTTCCCCATTTCGGATCTGCTACTTCTGCCACCAGCATAGAGCTGACATCCTGTACCTGGAACCATCCATCCTTAAACGCATCAATTGCCTGCAGATAATTGTAGTCTGAAATCTCCAGCGCATAGTCCAGATAAGGCACTTCTTTCACTGTAATATGCTGTGCCTCCAGACTCTGAATAATTTCTTCTTTGGATGCCTTGCTTAAGTTGCAGCGGATACAGGTCGGACTTTCTTTGCGCATGGTCTGACAGATGGTCTCTACAGTATCAAAATCAAACTGTGCCAGCCATTTTTTCAGAATCCACTCCGGCATGGAATAGGTCACAGAAAGATACTTCCTCGGGGTCTTCTCTTTATCCGGATAGGCGACCTGATCCAGCTTTCGCGCAGTATTACGCAGTACTCCGTTTACAAAATTCTTTAATGTGTAGAATCCCTTTTTCTGTGCCAGTTTTACTGCCTCATTGCAGACAGCCGAATCCGGCACACTGTCCATATATTTTAACTGGTATACCGACATTCTCAGGAGATTGCGGATAAAAGGCTTCATATCCTTTACTTTCACGCTGGAGAACTGCTCCAGAATATAATCAATCTGAATCAGGTTCTCCATGGTTCCTTCTGCCACTCTGGATATGAATGCCCGGTCTCTTTTCTCCAGATACTGGTATTTTTCCAGTGTTTCTCTTATCACAACGTGACTGTATCGTTCTTCTTCTGTGATCTCCCACAGAATTCCAAGAATGATTTCTCTGGTATTGACTGGCTTAGTCACGATCGTTCCTCCTTGCTATTAAAATCAGTCTCAGCAGCTGTAGCAGTGAACTTGCAAGTGCTGCCACATAAGTCATGGCTGCTGCACGAAGCACTTTTCGTGCCCCATCCATCTCTGTACTTCCCAGAATACCGCCCTGATCCAGAATCTCAAGTGCTCTGGAAGACGCATTAAATTCCACCGGAAGTGTTACCAGCTGAAATAGCACTGCCAGGCAAAATAATACGATTCCAACTGTCACCAGCGGACGCAGGGAAAAGATCAGTCCAGCGAAAAATACCGGCCAGGAAAGCTGTGAACCAATATTGGCTACAGGAACCAGGGTACTTCTAAGAACCAGTGGTCCATACTGTTTCTGATCCTGCACTGCATGTCCACACTCATGAGCCGCCACACACACTGCTGCCACCGAAGTGCTTCCGTAAGTACTGTCTGACAGACGCAGGACTTTATCTCTTGGATCATAATGATCCGTCAGGTTACCGGAAACATGTTCGATACGTACATCATAGATTCCTGCCATATGGAGTACCTTTTCCGCTGCCTGTGCCCCGGTCAGACCGGCCATACATCTGACTTTATTATATTTTGCAAATGTTGCATTCACTCTGGATGAAGCAATGATGGTCAAAACCAGTCCGATCAGTGCCAGAATCATTGTCGGATCATAATACATTCTGCCATATCCATAATAACCTGCATAACTTAATAACATGATCTATACCTCTTTTACTGTTCTCCAATCTTTATTCCGTCTTCCAGCTGATATCCACGCAAAAATGCATCCGCATCCATTCGTTTCTTTCCCTCTAACTGCAGTTCCAGAATCTCCAGCATACCATCCCCGGTCTGCACGCCAAAGTGTTTTTTATCCATCAGGATCACGGTTCCCGGCTCTTTTTTCTGTTCTGATAATGGATGAACAGCCGCTCTCCATATCTTTAAAGTCTTCTGCCCAAGATGAGTATAGGCACTTGGCCATGGATTCAGTCCACGTACCAGTCTCTCAATCTGGACTGCACTTTGTGTCCAGTCGATCTCCCCCATCTTCTTGGTAAACATTGCGGCATAGGCTGTGGTACTCTCAGACGGCTGCTTCTGTGGATGTATGTTTCCTGCTTCCAGCTCGTCCAATGTTTTTAACAGAAGTCCTGCTCCCACTTCACTTAATTTGTCAAACAGGCTTCCTCCTGTCTCCTGAGGATCCAATACCACTTCTTCTGTCAGCAGCATATCTCCGGTATCCAATCCTTCATCCATCTGCATCGTAGTAACTCCCGACTTTTCTTCCCCATCAATTACAGCCCACTGGATCGGCGCCGCACCCCGGTACTTCGGGAGAAGGGATGCATGTACATTCACGCAGCCATACTGAGGCATATCCAGAATTGTTTTCGGTATTAACTGGCCAAATGCTACCACTACAATCACATCTGGATGAAACTGTCTGATCTCTTCCACCACTTCCGGTTCTCTTACTTTCTTTGGCTGCAGTACCGGAATCTCAGCCCGCACCGCCACCTCTTTTACAGCGGTGAACTGCATGGCTTTTCCCCTGCCTTTTGGTTTATCCGGCTGTGTTACAACTGCCACAACCTGATGTCTGGACTGAAGCAGTGCTTCCAGTGTTCCCACTGCAAAATCCGGTGTTCCCATAAAAACAACTCTCATACGATCCTCTCCTGTCTGTTATTCTTCTTGTCAGCTCTGTATCTTCTATTCTTTCCTGATACTCACCGATATGTTTCTTGCTTACTCATTGTCTTCGTTCTGGTACAGTTCCTCATTGTCATAAAGTTCTCCCTCTACCAGCGAAGTATACATGATTCCGTCCAGATGATCACATTCATGGCAGATAGCCCTTGCCAGAAGTTCTTCTCCTTCTAACACGAATTCTTCCATGTCTTCATCCATGGCACGTACTCTTACATGCATCGGTCTTGTAACCAGTCCGCTTTTTCCAGGCAGACTTAAGCATCCTTCATATCCGGTCTGAGATCCCTCTTTCAGTTCTATCACCGGATTAATCAGTACATACGGTCCATCCCCGATATCAATGACTACTATTCTTTTCAGAATTCCCACCTGTGGTGCTGCCAGTCCCACTCCATTTTCTTCATACATGGTTTCCAGCATGTCATCGATCAGTTCCCTGATTCTCGGTGTCACTTCCTTTACTTCTTTGCATTTCTTTTCCAGTACGCTGTCTCCCTGGATTCTGATTTCCCTGATTGCCATTTTATTCCTCCTGCTCCGATCATCTGATCTTTCGTTTTTCTTTTGTATTTTCAAAAAGGAGCTGAACATCAGTCATTCAGGTCAAACTGTACCATAACGGTACGGTAACCTTCGTTCAGTTCCATGTATTTTTCCAGTTTATTTTTTATTCCGGTAAGTACTGACAGCTGCTCTGCCTTCAGATAAATGACCTTTCGATACTCATCCTGTATTTTTCCAATACTTTCCTGTACAGGACCGAAGATCCTTACTTTCTGATTCTCTGGCATGCGCTGTATCATTTTTACCAGATACTCCATTGCCATCTGCAAATGCTGTTCATCCTTCCCTGTTCCATGCAGGGACATCATATATACCGCCGGTGGATAACCGGCCAGCATGCGATAGCTCATTTCTTCACCGTAAAACTCCAGATAATCCTGTTTTGCTGCCGATGTAATGCAGTAATGATCCGGATCGTAAGTCTGGATGACCACATTTCCCTTTTTTTCCCCCCGTCCTGCTCTTCCTGCTGCCTGCGTCAGCAGCTGAAAGGTCCTTTCGCCTGCTTTGTAATCGTCTGCATGAAGGGATAAATCCGCTGCCAGAATCCCCACAAGGGTTACATTGGGAAAATCATGCCCTTTTACAATCATCTGGGTGCCGATCAGTATATCCGCTTCCTGGTTCTGAAATGCGGACAGGATCTTCTCATGTCCATCCTTGGCTCTTGTCGTATCCATATCCATACGAAGCACCTCAGACTGTGGAAACATCTTTTTTACTACCAGCTCCACCTGCTGGGTGCCAATACCAAAGGTGCTGATAAAAGAAGAACCGCACTTGGGACATACTTCCGGTCTTTTTTCCTCATATCCACAATAATGGCAGATCATCCTCCCATAATTGTGGACAGACAGCGAAACATCACAGTGCGGACACATCAGCACATGTCCACAGGCACGGCAGGACAAAAATCCTGCATATCCACGCCGGTTCAGAAACAGCATGATCTGTTCACCGGCATCTAACTTGAGCTGTATCTCTTCCCTGAGCTTCGCACTGATCACAGATCTGTTTCCGTTTTTCAGTTCTTCTCTCATATCTACAACATCTACATCCGGAAGACTGCTGCTGCGTGCACGTTTATCCAGTGTATATAATGCATATTCTCCCTTTTTTGCACGATAATATGCTTCCAGCGACGGTGTTGCCGAACCCAGCACCACTTTTGCATCTTCCAGTTCGGCTCTCTCTATTGCCACCTCTCTGGCATGATATCTGGGCGTGGTTTCACTCTTATAAGAACTTTCATGTTCCTCGTCTATAATAATCAATCCCAGTCTGGAAAAGGGCGTAAACAATGCAGATCTGGGTCCGATCATAATATCGATATCCCCGTTTTTCGCTCTTTGGAACTGATCATATTTCTCTCCGGCTGAAAGTCTGGAATGGATGATGGATATCCGGTCACCAAACCTGCGGTAAAACCGCATAACTGTCTGGTAGGTAAGCGAAATCTCCGGTATCAGCACAATGGCCTGCCTGCCCTTCTCTATCGTTCGTGCAATCAGTTCCATATAGACTTCCGTCTTTCCGCTTCCGGTTACTCCGAAGACCAGCGACACTCTGCACTGTTCTTCCTGCCAGATGGCATCCGTAATACGCTGCTGCTCTGGATTCAGACGGATCGTATAATCTTCCTGTTCTCTCTGATGTAATGGATTACGATATACCTGTACTGCCTCAACTTTCAGGATTCCCTGTTCTTCCATGCCTCTGACTGTGGCTGATGTAATATTCAGTTTCCCTGTTGCCAGATCATATGGAATCTCTTTTTCTTCCCGTAGAGCCTTCAGCAGACGATATCTTGCCCTCTGACTCTTCTTCTCGTAAAACTTTAATTTTTCTTCTGTCTCATCCTTTGATAAAAGTAAAACCAGCGTCTTTTTCTCCTTTGGTTTTACCTTCTTCTTAATCGGAATCACCGTCTTTAATGCCTGAATCATGGTAGAACCATAGGTATCCCGCATCCACGCTGCCAGCGTAATCAGACGGTCTTCTCCCGTTGTCTGTTCTGTTCCCACCAATATTTCCTGTATGGACTTCATTTTGCTTTCTTCATACTGGGTTATGCCGGTCAGCTCCACCACATATCCTTTTGTCAGACGATTGCCCTTTCCAAAAGGGATCGCCACCACATCTCCTATATGAATCAGTTTCTGCATGGAATCCGGAACCAGATAACTGAATGTCCGGTCCAGCTTTTCCTGAGAAATATCTACAATAATATTAGCGTATAGCTTTCGCTGCATCTTCTTCCAGGATCTCCTTAATCAGTACTCTTTCATCCATGGGATGCTTTACGCCGCAAATTTCCTGATAATCTTCATGACCTTTTCCTGCCAGTACGATAACATCCCCCGGCTGTCCGTGATGAATCGCATAGGCAATGGCCTCTTTCCGATCTGTGATCTTGATGTATTTTCCTTCTGTTTTGGAAATAGCTGATTCAATATCTGCCAGAATTGCCTCCGGTTCTTCGAATCTTGGGTTATCCGATGTGATAATTGTAAAATCTGCCAGTTTTCCAGACACTTCACCCATTTCAAAACGTCTGGATTTGGAACGGTTTCCACCACATCCAAATAGGCACACCAGTCTCTTCGGATGATACTCTTTTAATGTTGTCAGCAGACTCTCTAATGCCATAGCATTGTGGGCATAGTCAATCATCAGTGTAAACTCATCAGAGACCTTGATCATCTCAATACGTCCCTTTACCTTTGCCAGTCGCAGTGCTGAAACAATATTCTCATCTGTTACTCCAAAATGGTCGCATACCGCTATGGCCGCAAGGGAGTTGTACACACTGAATTTTCCAGGGATGTCAATCTCCACCTGGAAATTGCGCTTGCCACTGACATAGTAATCTATTCCCAGATATCCCGGTGCTGACACCAGCTTGGTATCCGTTGCTCTGAAATCTGCATTCTCTGCAAAACCATATGTCTCAACCTGACAAGTGTGTCCTTTGAGAATCTCTTCCAGATGCTTATCATCTGCGTTCATAATTCCCAGCTTACACTGTCGGAACAGGCGGGATTTGCATTCCAGGTATTCTTCAAAACTGGAATGTTCTGCCGGTCCGATATGATCCGGTTCCAGATTGGTAAAGATACCGATCTCAAACAAGATTCCCGCTGTGCGGTGCAGCATCAGCCCCTGAGAGGATACTTCCATTACTACACTGTCACAGCCAATCTGAACCATCTCTGCAAAATATTCCTGAATAGTCATTGATTCCGGTGTGGTATTGCAGGCTGGAATTACTTTATCCCCGATAATTGCTTCAATGGTACCAATTAACCCGACTTTATGTCCTGCTGCTTCCAGAATAGAACGGATCATATAGGTCGTCGTTGTCTTTCCTTTTGTTCCTGTGATACCGATCACTCTTAATTTTTCTGCCGGATAATCATACCAGGCCGCAGCGATCAGTGCCATGGCATATCGGCTGTCCTCTACCTGAATAACCGTTACAGACTCTGGGACTTCTACCGAATCCTGTACCACAATGACAGATGCTCCTTTTTCTGCTACCTGTGCTGCATACGCATGCCCATCTGATACGGCCCCTCTAATGCATAAAAACAGTGCCCCTTCTGTTACTTTTCTGGAATCATTATAGATTCCGGTGATCTCTTTATCCATATCTCCCTGCAGGCAGGTATAATCTAAACGTTCCAATAACTTTGATAATTTCATGCTGTTTTCCTCCTTTTAGAGTCTGTGTTTCTCCTGAAACCACGAAATTGCATAGATAAATAGATTATAGGGCAATTGATTTTTTATGTCAACAAATGGGCCGTCAGAGATGAAAAAAAAGAGGTGTGATGCCACACCTCTTTCAAAAACAATCTTATACCAGCTCAAGAAGAACTTCCATTGCTGCATCACCTTTACGAAGACCAATCTTAACGATTCTTGTGTAACCACCGTTACGGTCAGCGTATTTTGGTGCATATTCATTGAAGAGCTTTTCTGTAAGATCGATTTCTTTTGTGTTTTTCTTCTTACCAGCTGCTTCTGTAGGAACTTCTTTTACAGTATACAGAACTTTTTTCATCTGTCTTCTAGCGTGAAGTCTGCTAGGAGAATCTTTCTTGATTTCTTTCTGTACTTCGTCGTATACAGTAACTTTCTTTCCGTCTACAACTTCTTTTACTCTCTTACCTTCTGCATCTTTGCGAGGTACTTTAGCTGTAACTGTTACTGTTTCGAAGTTATCTTTTTCTCTTACTGCCAGAGCAATCAGCTTTTCAGCTTCCTTACGGATTTCTTTTGCTTTTGCTTCTGTAGTAACGATTTTACCATGCTGAAGAAGAGCTGTAACCTGACCTCTGATCAGAGCTTTTCTCTGTGCTGATGTTCTGCTAAGTTTTCTATAACCTGCCATTTTATTTTCCTCCATTTTGGAGCACGCGGGAACGCTCTTCGGGCTTACTCCCCGTGCAACATCATTCTATTGTATTATTCTTCACTTGGATTTAACTGCAATCCCAGTTCTTTCAGTTTTGCAAGAACTTCTTCCAGAGACTTGCGACCAAGATTACGAACCTTCATCATATCTTCCGGAGTTCTGTTGCAAAGTTCTTCAACGGTATTGATACCGGCTCTCTTCAGACAGTTATATGAACGAACAGATAATTCCAGTTCATCAATATTCATTTCAAGAACTTTTTCTTTTTCATTATCTTCTTTTTCAATCATGATCTCAGCGTTCTTTGCGCTTTCAGACAGATTGATAAAGAGGCTTAAATGCTCACTGAGCACTTTTGCAGCAAGGCTGACTGCTTCATCCGGAGCAAGTGTACCATTGGTATACACATCCAGAGTCAGTTTATCAAAGTCTGTAGCCTGTGCTACACGGGTATTTTCTACAGTCATATTTACACGTTCAACCGGTGTGTAAATAGAGTCAACTGCAATCACACCAATCGGCATATCCGGAGTCTTTCCTTCATCTGCACTGATGTAACCTCTACCTGTTGTAATAGTGATCTCCATATACAGCTTGCTGTCAGGACCACCGCTGAGCGTTGCGATTACCTGGTCTTTATTCAGAATCTCCAGATCCTGATCAACCTGAATATCTGCTGCAGTAACCACACCTTCGCCTTCATATTCAATGTAAGCGACCTTTGGCTCATTTGTCTCACTGGTATTCTTGATAGCCAGTGATTTCAGATTCATAATAATCTCGCTGACATCCTCTTTTACACCTGGAATGGAGCTAAACTCATGCAGAACACCTTCGATCTTTACACGGCTGACAGCAGCTCCAGGTAAAGATGAAAGCATAATTCTACGAAGTGAATTACCCAATGTAGTACCATATCCTCTTTCAAGTGGTTCTACAACAAATCTTCCATATTTATGGTCTTCAGAAATCTCAGCAATTTCAATTCTTGGTTTATTAAAATCGAACACTTCTTGCGCCCCTCCTTTTGGGTTGTTGTAATTGAGGGTTATAGGCAGGACCCGCATCAGCGAGTCCTGAATTTACTTCCTAATGCTTATTTGGAGTATAATTCGACGATAAGCATTTCGTTTACTGGAACGTCAATTGCTTCTCTTGCAGGAAGTTCTTTTACAGTTCCTTTTAAGTTCTCCTGATCGCTTTCCAGCCATTCTGGAACCAGACGTCCGCCTGTTACTTCCAGAATGTCTTTGTATCTCTGAAATCCTTTGTTCTTTTCTTTGATTTCGATTGTATCGCCAGCTTTTACAAGGTAAGATGGGATATTAACCTGCTTGCCGTTTACCAGTACATGCTTGTGGTCAACGATCTGTCTTGCTTCTTTACGTGTTCTTGCAAATCCAAGTCTGAAGATTACGTTATCCAGTCTTGTTTCCAGCATGATCATCAGGTTAGGACCTGTCATGCCTGGCATTCTTTCAGCCTTAGCGTAGTAGTTACGGAAAGGTTTTTCAAGTACACCGTAAATGAATTTTGCTTTCTGTTTTTCTCTTAACTGCAGACCGTATTCACTCATCTTACGGTTTGCTCTCTTTAATTCTCTATTGGATTTTTTATCGATTCCTAAATATACAGGATCCAGACCGAGTGATCTGCATCTTTTCAGGACCGGAGTTCTATCTACTGCCATCTTATTTACCTCCTAATTAGACTCTTCTGCGTTTTGGTGGGCGGCATCCATTGTGTGGAACCGGAGTTACATCAGTGATGCTTGTTACATCAATACCGCATGCACTCAGTACACGGATAGCTGCTTCTCTTCCTGAACCAGGACCCTTTACAAATACGTCTACTGTCTTTAATCCGTGAGGGATAGCTGCTTTTGCAGCTGTCTCAGCAGCCATCTGTGCTGCATATGGAGTAGATTTCCTTGAACCTTTAAATCCCAGACCGCCGGCACTTGCCCAAGATAATGCATTACCTGCAGCATCTGTCAATGTAACAATTGTATTATTGAAAGATGACTGAATATGTGCCTGTCCGCGTTCAACGTTTTTCTTAACGCGCTTTTTTGTCACTTTTTTCGTAACTTTTTTAGCCATGATAAACTAACCTACTTTCTTCCTATTAATTATTTCTTCTTATTAGCTACTGTTTTCTTAGGACCCTTACGTGTTCTAGCGTTTGTCTTGGTCTTCTGACCACGAACAGGAAGTCCTTTACGATGACGGATTCCTCTGTAGCATCCGATTTCCTGAAGTCTCTTGATGTTCAGAGCGATTTCTCTTCTCAGGTCACCTTCTACTGTATAATGTTCATCCATTACGTCACGGATTCTGGAAACTTCTTCATCTGTAAGATCTCTGACACGAGTATCAGGATTTACATTTGCTGCTTCCAGGATCTTATTTGAGCTTACTCTACCAATACCGTAGATGTAAGTCAAACCGATTTCAATTCTTTTCTCTCTTGGTAAGTCTACACCAGCAATACGAGCCATGTAATTTTTCCTCCATTTTCTCATAAGCTACCGTTCACACGCAGCCCGCCATAGCCAGACGTCTGAAATGTTGTGCGCTGCCCGGTGCTCAGCTATATTGTCTTTAATTGGGGTTCTGGAATTCTTCCAGCACCCAGCCGCGAAAAACGACCTTTCCGTATCATGTGCATGATTCGGTATTAGAAGCAATATAGGGGATGTATCTGCTGTGTAAACTCTCCAGCATTAAGAGCACTGCCGGATACATCTTCGCATATATTGTCATCAGCATGTCAGACATGCTGCAGCCGTGTTCAATCATCCACAAACTTTACCGGGAATTAACCCTGACGCTGTTTGTGTTTTGGGTTCTCACAGATTACTCTGATACTTCCCTTTCTTTTAATGATCTTGCATTTTTCGCAGATAGGTTTAACTGATGATCTAACCTTCATGTGTTAAATCCTCCTTTCCTATTTACTCGCCTTATAGGGCATAATAACCCCTTTATCTAAAAAGGTACGCTAGAGAGTATAGCACTAGCGCACCTTTTTTGCAAGTATTTTTTTAAATTTTTTGAATTATTTTAAAAATGATTTGAAATTCGGCTTTCGCCAGCTCTTATTTATCTCTCCAGATAATACGTCCCTTAGATAAGTCATATGGAGAAAGTTCAATAGTAACTTTATCTCCCGGAAGAATACGGATAAAATTCATTCTCAGCTTTCCACTGATATGAGCCAGTACCACATGCTTGTTTTCCAGTTCTACCTTAAACATGGCATTTGGCAGTTTCTCCAGTACTGTTCCTTCTACTTCAATAACATCTGCTTTAGACATTTGAAAACCTCCTGATTGCTTTTCTGATTTCTTCGTTTTTGATTGTTACAATGTTCAAACCCAGAAGTTCTTCCGGTATCTGTCTGACGATCTGAATATGTCTGATCTTTTTCTTTTTTGGATGGTCCACCGGTTTCAGGCGGCCATCGGAGAGATAGACATATTCCCCTTCTGTCTTCACAATTACATAAAGTGTATCTTTATCATGCCCTGCTCTGGACCAGGCAAGCATTCCCGCTTCATAATTCATGTTCTGTTACCTCCCGGCATAGATAGTCAGTAATTTTCTAACTTTTATATCTGACCTAATGTCAGGATCTCCGGTTCCCCATCCGTAATCAGTATCGTATTCTCGTAGTGAGCTGACAGTGAGCCGTCTTCTGTTACAACAGTCCAGTCATCATCCAGCCAGCATACATCGTAACTTCCTGCATTGATCATCGGCTCTATCGCAAGCGTCATTCCTGATACAAGACGGATGCCCCTTCTACGCTGTGCAAAATTAGGGATCTGCGGGTCTTCATGAAGATGTGTGCCGATTCCATGTCCAACCAGGTCTCTGACCACTCCATATCCAAATCCTTCAGCGTAGGCACCAATGGCTGCTGATATCTGATGAAGATGATTTCCCTCACGGGCAAATTCTATTCCTTTAAAGAAACTGTCCTGTGTCACCTGAATCAGCTTACGGGCTTCTTCTGAGATTTCACCTACTGCATGAGTTCTTGCTGCATCGGAATGATAGCCTTCATAAATAAGACCAGCATCCAGACTGACAATATCCCCTTCCATCAGAATGTGTTCGTCACTTGGAATTCCATGTACGACTTCATCATTTACGGAAACGCAGATTGATGCCGGATAACCATTATAATTGAGGAAATTAGGAATACACCCCATATCCCGGATCAATTTTTCCCCATACCGGTCAATATCCTTTGTGGAAATACCTGGTTTTACATACTCTGCCAGTTTGGCATGAACCAGTTCAAGACGTTTTCCAGCTTCTCTCATAAGCTGTATTTCTCTTGCAGACTTTATTGATACTGACATACTATTCTCCTAATATCTGCACAATGTTCTGGAATACTTCTTCCATATCCACTGTACCATCCACTTCTTTTAAGATACCGGCTTTGGTATAATAATCGATCAGTGGCTGAGTCTGTTCATGATATACGCCAAGACGCTTCTGAACGGTTTCCGGTTTGTCGTCATCTCTGAGGATCAGCTTTTCGCCGCATGCATCACAGATACCTTCTACTTTGGTTGGATTGTATACAATATGATAAGTAGCACCGCATCCTACGCAGGCTCTTCTTCCACCCATACGGTTTACGATGTTCTCATCCGGTACATTGACATCAATGGCATATTCCATTTTGTCACCAACTTTTGCCAGTGCAGCATCCAGACTCTCTGCCTGTGGAATGGTTCTTGGAAAGCCATCCAGTACATATCCTTTTTTGCAGTCATCCTGTTGTAATCTGTCTACTACCAGATCTACTACCAGTTCATCCGGAACCAGAAGTCCCTGATCCATGTATGTTTTTGCTTTTTTTCCAAGTTCTGTTCCTTCTTTGATATTTGCGCGGAAAATATCACCTGTAGAAATGTGTGGAATTCCATATTTTGCTGCGATTTTCTTTGCCTGTGTGCCTTTACCGGCTCCAGGTGCGCCTAACATAATAATTTTCATAATGAAACCTGCCTCGTATTTTAATTTTTACCATTAAACACATATAGTGCACCATCTCATCCAGAAGATGAAACGGTACACTTTATCTTTGTCTACTCGCTTAAAAAGCCTCTATAATTGCGAACTACCATCTGTGATTCGATCTGTTTGATTGTTTCGAGTACTACACCAACGATAATGATAATCGAAGTTCCTCCAAATGATACATATGCTCCAAATACTCCGTTAAAGAAGATCGGAATCAGTACCACCACGGTAAGACCAAGTGCACCGATCAAAACGATATAATTCAAAATCTTATTTAAGTAATCGCTGGTTGGTTTGCCTGGACGAATGCCCGGAATGAAACCACCCTGTTTTTTCATATTATCTGCTACTTCAATTGGATTGAAAGTAATTGAAGTATAGAAATATGCGAATGCGATAATTAAAGCAATGTAAATGATCAATCCGATGGAATAGATTGGCTTGGATGGACTAAACCAGTTGTTCTGACTTAAAGAAGCAATGATTTTTCCGCCAATGCCATCCTGAGAAATACCCGCAAATGCTGCAATCATACTTGGCATACTAAGAAGAGAAGAAGCAAAGATAACAGGAATTACACCTGCTGTGTTCACTTTTAATGGAATAAATGTGGACTGTCCACCAACCATTTTTCTTCCCTGCATCTTTTTTGCATACTGAACAGGGATTCTTCTTGTTGCATCACTTAATAAAATAACAAGTACTATTGTAATAATAATAACAGCCAGGATAATTACGCCAGCCAGAACACCTTTGGCGAGTGTTTTCCCTTTGATGAATGACTCATACAGAGATGCCATATCGGATGGCACCCTTGAGAGAATATTAATCATCAGGACGATGGAAATTCCATTTCCAACACCATGCTCTGTGATCTGCTCACCAATCCACATCAGGAATGTGGAACCTGCTGTCATAGCAGCAATTACAGTAAGCCCTGTCAGGAAGTTCATATCCGGGATCAGCCCCTGTCTTCCGAAACCAATGGTCATTGCCAGAGATTCTGTCAATGCCAGACCTACTGTCACATAACGGGTAATCGCTGTGATTTTTTTTCTGCCTTCTTCACCGTCTTTGTGCATCTCTTCCAATGCCGGAATAGCAATGGTAAGAAGCTGCATAATAATGGAAGACGTAATATATGGTGTGATATTCAAAGCAAAGATAGACATTTTCTCAAATGATCCGCCTGTAAATGCACTAAAGAAATTAAATGCATCACCGGTCTGATTAGCAAACCAGTTTGCCAGGTAGTTACGGTCCACACCCGGAACCGGGAGCTGTGAACCGAATCTGACAACAAGGAGCATCAGAAAAGTAAATAACATTCTTTCTCTGATATCTTTAACCTTAAACGCATCACGAAGTGTCTTTAACATTAGATCACCTCTGCTTTTCCACCAACTGCTTCTATTTTAGCTTTTGCGCCTTCACTGAAAGCATTTGCTTTAACAGTAAGCTTCTTGGTAAGTTCACCGTTTCCAAGAATCTTAACACCGTCTTTTACGCTCTTAATGATACCGGTTTCAATCAGTGTATCGATTGTAACTTCTGTATCATTATCAAATCTTTCCAGTGCGCTTACATTGATAGCTTCGATATCAAGAGTGTTTCTGTTTGTGAAACCTCTCTTAGGAAGACGTCTGTACAGTGGCATCTGACCACCTTCAAAACCTGGTCTTGTTGCGCCTGAACGTGCTTTCTGTCCTTTATGTCCCTTACCAGCAGTCTTGCCGTTTCCTGAACCATGTCCACGACCTCTTCTGAAGTTATCGCTCTGTCTGGAACCTTCAGCAGGTTTTAAGTTTGATAAATCCATCATGGCACCTCCTTATTCTAATCTCAATATAAATTAAACTTCTTCTACTTTTACTAAATGCTGAACCTGTTTTACCATTCCCATTGTTGCATCATTGTTTGGAAGCTCAACAGATTTGTTCAGTTTCTTCAGTCCCAGTGCTGCAACAGTAGCACGATGCTTTGGAATAGCTCCGATTGGGGATTTAACAAGTGTTACTTTTACTTTATCTGCCATTTTTTACCTCCTGTGCAAATTACGCACGAACTTCTTCAACAGATTTTCCACGGAGTCTTGCAACTTCTTCAGGGGACTTCAGCTGTTTCAGTCCTTCCAGTGTAGCAAGTACAACGTTCTGTTTATTTCTGGATCCCAGACATTTTGTACGGATGTTGCGAATTCCAGCAAGTTCCAGTACGTTACGTGCAGGACCACCAGCGATGATACCAGTACCTTCCGGAGCTCTCTTCAGAACGATCTGAGATCCGCCGAATTTACCATCAAAGTTGTGTGGAATACTTGCATTTTCATCTAATGCAACAGTGATAAGTTTCTTTGTAGCGTCTTCTTTACCTTTACGGATAGCTTCTGGAATTTCAGCAGCCTTTCCAAGTCCGGCACCAACGTGTCCGTTGCCGTCACCAACAACTACCAGGGCTGTAAAACGCATATTACGACCACCTTTTACAACTTTGGTAACACGCTTAATTGACACTACTTTTTCTGTTAATTCTAACTGATTAGCATCAATAATTTCACGTTTCATGTGTCTACCTCCTAAAACTCCAGACCAGCTTCTCTAGCTGCATCTGCTAATGCCTTGATTTTACCCTGATAAATAAAGCCGCCTCTGTCAAAAACAACTTCTTTAATACCTTTTTCCAGAGCTCTCTCTGCGATTACTTTTCCAAGGTATGCTGCTGCATCAACGTTATTAGTCTTCTCAACTTCTGCTTTTACTTCTTTCTGAAGTGTACTTGCAGAAACCAGAGTATTTCCGACTGAATCGTCAATAATTTGAGCATACATATGATTATTGCTTCTGAATACTGCCAGACGAGGTCTCTGTGCAGTACCTGCAAAACGATTACGAAGTCTTCTGTGTTTCTTTACACGAACTTCTGTTCTAGATTCTTTACTAACCATTTTCACACTCTCCTTACTTATTTCTTACCAGTCTTACCAACTTTACGTCTGATAACTTCATCAGCATACTTAATACCTTTACCTTTGTATGGTTCCGGAGCTCTCTTTTCTCTGATTTCAGCTGCGTACTGGCCAACTTTTTCTTTATCAATACCCTTAACAGTGATTACGTTTCCGTCTACAACTGCTTCCAGGCCTTCTGGATCGATCATCTCTACCGGATGAGAATATCCAAGAGATAATACCAGTTTCTTACCCTGCTTAGCTGCTTTGTAACCTACACCGTTAACTTCCAGCTTCTTTTCGTATCCTTCGCTTACACCAACTACCATATTGTGGATCAGTGTTCTTGTCAGACCGTGCAGAGATTTCATTTTCTTCAGGTCGTTTGGTCTGCTTACTACTACATGACCATCTTCTACCTTGATATCCATTTCAGCAGGCAGTACTCTTACCAGAGTTCCCTTGCTGCCTTTAACTGTAACTTTGTTGCCTTCTGCAACTTCAACGGTAACGCCTGCAGGAATTGCTACAGGCAGTCTTCCTATACGTGACATTCAAATGTCCTCCTTACTTAGATTTTCGGAGAGAGACTTACGCTCTCTCTGTTTTCAGTAACTTTTACGGGGTATCCTACCAAACAAATGCCAGAACTTCTCCACCAACTCCAAGCTTACGAGCTTCTCTGTCAGTGATAACACCTTTGTTTGTAGAAAGAATAGCTACACCAAGACCACCAAGAACTCTTGGAATATCTTCTTTGCCTGCGTGTACACGAAGACCTGGTTTAGAAATTCTCTTAATACCTGTAATGACTCTCTCATTTTTATCAGCACCGTATTTCAGTGTGATGCGGATAACTGGGAAACCGCCTTCTTCAACGATGTCATATTTTGCAATATAACCTTCATCTACCAGAATGTTTGCAATAGCAAGTTTCATTTTGGATGATGGAACATCTACTGTATCGTGTTTTGCAGTATTTGCATTACGGATTCTTGTAAGCATATCTGCAATAGGATCACTCATTGTCATCTGGATTTTCCTCCTTATATTCTCAGATCATTGCTGATCAATCAAGTTGTATCGGCTTACCAGGAAGCTTTCTTAACTCCCGGAATTTCACCTTTGTAAGCCAGTTCACGGAAGCAGATTCTGCAGATTCCGTATTTTCTCAAATATGCATGTGGACGACCACAAATTCTGCAGCGGTTGTATTCTCTTGTGGAGAATTTCTGTGGACGCTGCTGTTTAATCTTCATTGCTGTCTTAGCCATGAAATTTCCTCCTATATTCAATCACATTGACTGTTAACAATTCGCTTATTTAGAGAATGGCATATTGAACTGTGTTAAAAGTTCACGTGCTTCTTCGTCAGTCTTTGCTGTTGTAACAAAGATAACGTCCATACCTCTTACCTTGTCAACCTTATCATATTCGATTTCAGGGAAAATTAACTGTTCTTTGATACCAAGAGCGTAGTTACCTCTTCCATCAAACGCATTCGGGTTAACACCTCTAAAGTCACGTACTCGAGGTAATGCAAGGTTAACCAGACGGTCAACGAATTCATACATTTTTTCTCCACGAAGTGTAACTTTACATCCGATTGCCATACCTTCTCTGATCTTGAAGTTAGCAACAGAATTCTTTGCTCTGGTCAGAACTGCTTTCTGGCCTGTAATAGTTTCCATATCCTTAACAGCTGATTCCAGTAACTTAGCGTTTTCTTTTGCTTCGCCAACACCCATGTTTACTACAACTTTATCCAGCTTCGGAACTTCCATAATATTCTTATATCCAAACTTTTTGATCATAGCATCTACGATCTCGTTCTGATACTGTTCTTTCAGTCTACTCAACTTCTAGTGCCTCCTCTCTTACGATTATTTATCGATAACTTCGCCTGTAGCTTTTGCTACACGAACTTTTTTGTCTCCGTCCATCTTAAAGCCAACTCTTGTTGCCTTTCCATTGTGGAGAAGCATTACGTTAGAAGCGTCAATGAAAGCTTCTTTGTTCACAATACCACCTTGCTGGTTAGCAGCTGATGGTTTTGCATGTTTTACTACCATGTTGATGCCTTCAACAAGAACTTTGTGGTTCTTTACATCAACTTTGAGGACTTTGCCCTCTTTATCTTTATCTTTACCAGCGATAACTTTAACTGTATCACCTGTCTTGATTTTTAATGCTGACATTCGGGTACCTCCTTATAATACTTCCGGAGCCAGTGAAACAATTTTCATAAACTGTTTATCACGAAGCTCTCTTGCTACTGGTCCAAAAATACGAGTTCCTCTTGGATTCTTGTCATCTTTGATGATGACTGCAGCATTTTCATCAAATCTAATATAAGAACCATCTTTACGACGGGTTTTGTTTACTGTACGAACTACGACAGCCTTTACAACATCACCTTTTTTAACAACGCCGCCTGGTGTTGCATCTTTAACCGTAGCAACGATTACATCACCGATAGCTGCATATCTTCTGGTAGATCCGCCCATAACTCTGATGCAAAGTAATTCTTTTGCTCCAGTGTTATCAGCAACTTTCAGTCTACTCTCCTGCTGTATCATGCTGATTACCTCCTATACTATTTCACTCTTTCAGTGATTTCCACAAGTCTCCATCTCTTATCTTTGGATAAAGGTCTTGTTTCCATTACTTTTACTGTATCACCGATGTTACATTCGTTGTTCTCATCGTGTGCTTTTAATTTATATGTGCTCTTTACGACTTTTTTGTAAAGAGGATGTTTCACATGGTTCTCAACTGCAACAACGATTGTCTTGTCCATCTTGTTGCTGACAACTTTACCAACACGGGTTTTTCTAAGATTTCTTTCCACGTCTATTTGCTCCTTTCGTGGTAATTCACTTACGCATTAGCTTTCTCTGTGATAACGGTCTGAATTCTTGCGATGTTCTTACGAACTTCTTTGATTCTGCTTGTGTTATCCAGCTGATTGGTTGCATTCTGGAATCTTAAATTGAAAAGTTCCTTTTTAGCAGCTACTAATTCTTCGTTTAATTCTGCAGCTGATTTGCTCTTTAAATCTTCTACATACTTATTAATTTTCACTGTTATCACCGCCTTCTAAATCTGCACGAGATACGATTTTGCATTTGCACGGTAATTTGTGCATAGCAAGACGTAACGCTTCACGGGCTACTTCTTCCGGAACTCCTGCCAGTTCAAACATAACACGTCCCGGTTTTACTACTGCTACCCAGTATTCCAGTGTTCCTTTACCGGAACCCATACGAGTTTCAGCAGGTTTTGCTGTTACAGGTTTGTCTGGGAAAATCTTGATCCAAACTTTACCACCACGTTTGATGTAACGAGTCATAGCAACACGGGCAGCTTCGATCTGGTTTGATTTAATCCAGCATGGTTCAGTTGCAACAAGTCCATATTCACCATTGGAAATTGTATTTCCTCTTAACGCCTTACCAGCCATACTTCCACGGAACTGTTTACGACGTTTTACTCTCTTAGGCATTAACATTATTTATCGCTCCCTTCCTTTACGTTTTTGGTTGGAAGGATTTCGCCGTTGTAAATCCATACCTTTACGCCCATTTTGCCGTAAGTGGTATCTGCTTCTGCGAATCCATAGTCAATATCTGCACGAAGTGTCTGAAGTGGAATAGTTCCTTCACTGTAGAACTCTGTACGAGCCATATCTGCTCCGCCAAGACGTCCAGAAACAGCTGTTTTAATTCCCTTAGCACCTGTCTTCATGGTTCTTCCCATTGTGGATTTCATAGCACGACGGAAGGAAACACGGTTTTCCAGCTGCTGAGCAATATTTTCAGCTACTAACTGAGCATCTCTGTCCGGTCTCTTAACTTCTTTGATATCTACAAGAAGCTTGCCAGTTACGAACTTCTGAACTTCAGCTTTTACTTTTTCGATCTCTGAACCGCCTTTACCGATTACAACACCCGGTTTAGCTGTGTAGATGATCACTTTTACTCTTCCTGATGCTCTTTCGATTTCGATTTTTGCAACACCAGCGCTATATAATCTCTTTTTCAGGTATGTTCTGATCTTGTTATCTTCGATCAGGTAATCAGCAAATTCTGACTCAGCATACCACTTGGAGTCCCAGTCTTTAATAACACCGACTCTTAAGCCGTGTGGATTAACTTTCTGTCCCATGCTTTACCTCCTATCTTTCATTCAGCACGATTGTGATGTGGCTCATTCTCTTTTCGATACGATAAGCTCTACCCTGTGCTCTTGGTCTGATTCTCTTCATTGTAGGTCCTTTGTTTGCGTAGCATTCTTCTACGTAAAGGTTTTCTACACTCATTCCATTGTTGTTTTCAGCATTTGCGATTGCTGACTCTAATAATTTTTTAATTAATGTAGAAGCGTATCTTGGGTTGTATGTTACAATACCAAGTGCTGTCTGCACATCTTTGCCTCTAATAGCATCTAAAACGAAGCATGCCTTCTGAACAGAGACTCTCGCATAAGATAACTTTGCGGATGGTCTTGTGTCCTTCTGAGCATTTCTTTCTCTCTTGATTTGGGATCTATGTCCTTTTGCCATGGATGAAGCCTCCTTTCAAATATTATCCTTAACGAGATTTCTTCTCGTCTTTACCATGTCCTCTGTATGTTCTTGTTGCAACGAACTCTCCGAGTTTGTGTCCAACCATATCTTCTGTTACGTATACAGGCACATGTCTTCTTCCATCATGAACTGCAATTGTATGTCCAACCATCTGTGGGAAAATTGTAGAACGGCGGGACCAGGTCTTGATAACCTGTTTAGATCCTGCTGCGTTCATTTCGTCAACTTTTTTCAGTAAGCTTGCGTCCGCAAACGGTCCTTTTTTAAGTGAGCGAGCCATAGGTTCTAACCTCCTTATATTTCTCGATTAATATTGTTATTAGTTGATTGCTTTACCATCGCGTCTTCTTACGATGAGCTTGTTAGAAGCTTTCTTCTTGCTTCTGGTCTTAAGACCCAGTGCAGGTTTGCCCCAAGGTGTGCATGGACCTGGACGACCGATACCGGTCTTACCTTCACCACCACCGTGTGGATGGTCATTCGGGTTCATAACAGATCCACGAACAGTAGGTCTGATACCCATGTGACGTTTTCTACCAGCTTTACCAATATTAATCAGGTTGTGATCACCATTTCCAACAACACCGATTGTTGCACGGCAGATGATCGGAACCATTCTCATTTCTCCTGAAGGGAGACGAAGTGTTGCGTATTTACCTTCTTTAGCCATCAGCTGTGCTCCGTTACCAGCGGCACGAACAAGCTGACCACCTTTGCCTGGATAAAGTTCAATATTGTGAACCATTGTACCAACCGGGATCAGGGATAATGGCAGGCAGTTACCGATTTTTACTTCAGCTTCAGCTCCGCTCATAACTTTCATTCCGTCTTTCAGTCCCTGTGGTGCAAGGATGTATGCTTTTTCTCCATCAGCGTAAGTAATCAGAGCGATGTTAGCTGTTCTGTTCGGATCGTACTCGATACCGGTTACTATTGCTGGGATACCATCTTTTTTATTTCTCTTAAAATCGATGATTCTGTATTTTCTTCTGCTTCCGCCTCCGCGGTGTCTTACAGTAATTTTTCCCTGATTGTTACGTCCGGAGTTTTTCTTAAGAGATACAACAAGGCTCTTTTCCGGAGTAGTCTTTGTAATTTCAGAGAAATCAGATCCCGTCATATTTCTTCTTGACGGTGTATATGGTTTATAGGTTTTAATTCCCATTTTTGTTTCTCCTTTCAATATATTTCGCATGCATATCAAAATGCATATACCTTATATATCGTCCGGCATATTCCGTTCTCAGAATCGCCGGAGCCTGTCAGTCAATCTTATAATCCCTGGAAGATCTCGATTTCTTTGCTGTCTTCTGTCAGAGTAACGATTGCTTTCTTTGTCTTAGCTGTTTTACCAACTGTCATTCCACGACGTCTGGTCTTTCCATCCAGGTTCATGGTGTTAACACGTTTTACTTTTGTTCCTTCGAACATTTTTTCAACAGCTTCTTTGATCTGAGATTTTGTAGCCTCAGTGTGTACCTGGAAAGTGTATTTCTTTTCAGCCATAGCATTCATACTCTTTTCAGTTACGATTGGTTTAAGGATTACATCATAATACTGAATTGCTGCCATTATGCGTACACCTCCTCGATTGCCTGAACGGCTTCTTTTGTCATAACCAGTGTGTTATGTTTCAGAATGTCGTATACATTGATGGTATTTACCAGAGAAGTCTGGACATCAGCAATGTTTCTTGCAGAAAGCATTACTTTCTCATCATTCTCTTTCAGAACAACGATTGCCTTTTCAGCTTTTACATTGTTCAGTACATTTACCATAGCTTTTGTCTTAACTTCATCCAGTTTCAGTTCATCAAGGATTACTACCTTGTTTTCCTGAACTTTTGCAGTTAATACAGATTTGAGAGCTGCTCTCTTTTCTTTCTTGTTCATCTTGAAAGAGTAGTCTCTTGGAACTGGTGCGAATACAACTCCGCCGCCTGTCCACTGTGGAGCTCTTGTTGAACCCTGTCTTGCATGACCGGTTCCTTTCTGTCTCCAAGGTTTTCTTCCGCCTCCGGAAACTTCAGAACGTGTTTTTGCTTTCTGGGTTCCCTGACGATTGTTTGCCAGCTGCTGAAGCACTGCCATGTGTACCAGATGTTCGTTTACTTCTACACCAAACACAGCATCGTTAAGCTCCATTGTGCCAACTTCTTTGCCTTCCATATTGTAAACAGATACGTTTGCCATCTGTGTGTTCCTCCTTTCCTACAAGACCTATTTGCCAGATTTTACTGTTTCTTTGATCGTAACCAGAGATTTCTTTGGTCCAGGAACTGCTCCCTTAACCAGAATCAGATTGTTCTCTGCATCAACTCTTACTACTTCCAGGTTCTGGATTGTAACACGTTTGCTTCCCATATGTCCTGGCATTCCTTTTCCTTTGAATACCTTACTTGGATCAGAACAAGCACCGTTAGAACCCTGATGACGATGGAACTTGGAACCATGAGCCATAGGTCCTCTGTGCTGACCAAATCTCTTGATCGCACCCTGGAATCCTTTACCTTTGGAGATTGCTGTAGCGTCGATCTTATCACCTGTTGCAAAGATATCAGCTTTGATTTCCTGTGCTACTGCGTATTCCTCAGCATTCTCAAACTTAAATTCTCTGACAAATCTCTTGCAAGAAACTCCTGCTTTGTCAAACTGACCTTTCATTGGTTTGTTAACCAGATTCTCTCTCTTGTCAGCAAAACCAACCTGTACTGCGCTGTAACCATCATTCTCAACTGTCTTGATCTGTGTTACCACACAAGGACCAGCCTGAAGAACGGTTACTGGAGTTAAAACTCCGTCTTCGTTGAAGATCTGTGTCATTCCGACTTTTGTTGCTAAAATCGCTTTCTTCATTCTTCTTACCTCCTGTTTTTCTACAGCGGATTACACTGTGTTGTGCAATCATCCTAGTCAAACAGTCAATATAAGTGGAACTTTGGCTTTCGCCACTGTTGCTTCTATATCAACCCGTAGGATAATTTACTCATGAATCAGAACTTATTTGTTCTTCATTTTGATGTCGATATTTACACCTGCTGGCATTTCCAGTCTGGACAGTGCATCAACTGTCTTCTGTGTTGGTGCAATGATATCGATCAGTCTTTTATGAGTTCTCTGTTCGAACTGCTCTCTGGAATCTTTGTATTTGTGAACGGCACGAAGAATTGTTACAACTTCCTTCTTAGTTGGAAGAGGTACAGGTCCACTCACCTGAGCTCCATTCTTTTTTACAGTTTCGATGATTTTCTTAGCAGATGCATCAACCAGCTGGTGATCATATGCTTTTAATGTGATTCTCATTACTTGACTTGCCATAAAAAAAGTCGCCTCCTTTTCGCACTTTTATTGCTAAGTACGACAAGCGGTGACTGTACACGCTCCCGTGTGTATCCTGCGGCATGTTGCCCGTTATTCACACGTTGTTTCCGGTCATAGCCGGACAGTTAATTTGTACAGTGACTTGTCGCCAGTTTTCTAACTTGACATTCGCTCCACGGAAAACCTGTAGAATTTCTACAGCAACCTCACGCTTCAACGCTATCAAGGTCACAACGATTGCATTATATATGATATTTTTTTATTTTGCAAGGGTTTTTTGAAAATTTTTGTTTTTTTTCCTATACACGTTTTTGTGTTCTTGAAATGAGTACTTATATCAAATATAATGAATTTCATAAAAAGCCTGTTGGGTGATTCTGAACTATTTTCTCCAGTAACTACTGTTGTGGTTCTTACTTTTCTCTCAGGCACTATTATATAAGAAGAAACACAAATTACAATATCATAATGATAAAATAATGAATAACGAAAGGATGTTACCGGGTCATGGTACTCTGTAACAAAGGTTAATGTATGTGGATCGCTGATCATTGGAAAGATTATGAAGTCATTGACACTTCAAAAGGAGAAAAGCTGGAGCGCTGGGGTAAGTATATTCTGGTTCGTCCAGACCCTCAGGTTATCTGGGATACCCCAAAAACCTGTCCAGAATGGAAACATATGAATGGTCATTACCACCGCAGTAAAAAAGGCGGTGGAGAATGGGAATTTTTCAGTCTCCCGGAACAGTGGACAATTCATTACCATTCTCTCACTTTTAATTTGAAGCCTTTTAGTTTCAAACATACTGGTCTGTTCCCGGAACAAGCTGCCAACTGGGACTGGTTCTCCCGCAAGATTAGTGAAGCAGGACGCCCTGTAAAGGTTCTGAATCTGTTTGCCTATACAGGTGGTGCTACTCTTGCCGCTGCCGCTGCCGGAGCTTCTGTGACCCACGTAGATGCTTCCAAGGGTATGGTAACCTGGGCCAAAGAAAATGCCCGTTCCTCAGGCCTGGAGAATGCACCGATCCGCTGGATCGTAGATGACTGTGTGAAATTCGTGGAACGGGAAATCCGCCGTGGCAATCACTATGATGCCATTATCATGGATCCGCCTTCTTATGGTCGTGGTCCAAAAGGCGAAATCTGGAAGATCGAGGATGCTATTCATCCGCTAGTAAAGCTCTGTGCCCAGCTGCTCAGTGACCAGCCTCTCTTCTTCCTGATCAATTCCTACACTACCGGTCTTGCACCGGCTGTACTGACCTATATGCTGGCTACTGAACTGAAGAAGTTCCATGGTCATGTAGATTCTCAGGAGGTCGGTCTTCCGGTATCCTCTAACGGTCTGGTTCTTCCATGCGGTGCTTCCGGGCGCTGGGAAGTATAGATCATTTGTTTTTCAGCTATTACTCAGATTGCTAAAAAAGATGGGTAAATGTATCTGTTTTATTTGCACAGATATATTCCCATCTTTTTATTGTTTTATAACCTATTTTAAACTTTCCCGCAGAGACTTTTCATCTGCTTCATATTCAAATACACATCTTTCATATGCATTGATAATATGTGTTTCCTTATATTTGTCATATCTCTTATGTGTCCGCCCATAAGTCATATGTACGTGACCGTGAATAAAAAACTTCGGCTTATATTTTTCAATCAGCTTTACAAAAATACGAAATCCCTGATGTGGCAGATCCCGTCCATCATTAATCTCAAATGCCGGTGCATGCGTCAGCAAAATATCAACCCCACCATACCGCAGCAGTTTCCAGCGTAGCTTCTTCACACGCTTGTCCATCTCTGCATCCGTATACTGGTGGTCTCCCGGACGATATCGCATAGATCCGCCCAGCCCCATAATCCGTACTCCCTGATATACATAGATACTGTCATCAATACAAATACAGCCCTCCGGCGGCTTATAAGCATACTTATCGTCATGATTTCCATGTACATACAGAACCGGCACGGATGCCATAGTCACCAGGAATGTCAGATATTCCGGTGCCAGATCTCCTGCAGATAAGATCAGGTCAATATCCTCCAGTTTGCCTCTTTCATAAAAATCCCACAGATATTTTGATTCTTCATCCGCAATTGCCAGTATCTTCATTTGATTTCCCCGCTGATTCCCTGTTCCATCACAATTGGTCTGGCATGCTCTGTCAGTTCTGACATTTTCGGAATTCTTCCTATTACATTGTCACACAGCCAGTCCATGGTAATAATCTTCTCCGGTGTCAGTGTCTTTTCCTTATCCTCCTGTATGATTCCATTCTGGGAATACAGTATACCGGAAAATGGATTAAACTCTCCTTCGCAGATCATCTTCTTCAGCAGTTCAATCAACCGTTCCGTTCCTCTTGGCAGACTGTCGGAACAGATGACATCCACTAATCCAGATGACATGCCCCACCAGTAATTCAAAGATTTTGCTCCTGTTCCTTCTGAATTCTTCCAGTTGCCTTCCATAATATTCTGAATCATCTGCTCATAAAACTTACCCCAGTGAATCACTGGCATAGCAAGATTGTGGTGGGTAAAATCTGCAAGCTCAAACAGGCCGAAATGCCTGCTTCCCGTATTCTTATTCGGAATAATAATGTTCCTTCCGGATACATAAGAAACATCATGTTCCTGAAAACGTTCCACATAATCCACGTTCTTCTCTGATTCCCACTCTACATAAACCTCTGCTCTTGGATTGATCATCTGCGCACCGAGTGCAAAGGCATTGATATTGGCTACCGTTCCATAAATCGGATAATCTGCCAGATATCCGAGCCTGTCATTGGTTGTCATGGCTCCCGCAATGGCTCCAAGCAGGAACTTTGCTTCATATATACGGGCATTATAATTCCGGATGACGCCCTTATCCGACATCAGGGAACAGTTCAGTATCTTCACTCCCGGATGATCCAGTGCGGCCTTCAGGCTGGCATTATACAGCACCGGAGATGTGGTAAAAATAATGGTATTTCCATCTTTCACCGCCTGATGTAGAGCATCCTCTGCTGATAAGTATTTCTCCGCCAGATAGGTACTTATCTTGATCTGATCAGAAAAAGCATTCTCCAGATACATGCGTCCCAGATCATGGATATAGGTCCAGGCTGACCTGTGCGGATCCACTTCATGCACAAATGCAATCTTCTGCACCGGTTCACTGACCGGAATCAGCCTCTGCAGAAGCGGCTTCTTGATGCTCTCCGGATTCATACGTATCTCAAGACTCTCCTCTTTTCCCTGTGTCTCGAATACTTTCACACTTCTGGCAATCCGCATCTGCATCTCTGACGCAGTCATCTCTGTCATTGCCTTATAACCATATATCTCCATAAATGCCAGCAGCGCATCCCCAACGGTTCGTTCTTCATTCTCTTTCACCAGCGTCTGAAAAATATTTTCAAAGCAGGCATATACCGAACTGAAATTCATGCGGTCATCATCATTCCATTCTTCGTCCGGTGCTTTTCCAATCAGACTCTGCAGCCTTGCAAACTTCCCTTCTTCCGAAAAATAGATATAATTTATGGAAGACAGTTTATAAAAATCCATAAATTCATAATAGATCTTGTTCTTCTTTTCTTCTGTCCGGTATGGGACAATTCTGGTTACCGTACCTGCGATAGATACTGCATCAAAAAACTTCAACACACTGACCCGCTTGTTGCCTTCCATTACATAGAATTCATTCATATATTCGTAAGCTACAATCGCATCATGAATCCCTTCCTTCAGGTGTGATTCACACAGTGAGGACCATTTCATGGCAAATTCTGTATTTTCACCAAGAATCGGCATAAAATTGCAGGCAAAGGCATTTCCTCTTCCCCTTGTCTTGGTACCCACAATTCGCTCTGCCGGAATCTGTACCAGTCCCAGCGAATATTCCATGACTGAGTTCGCTGCTTCCGGAATCTCATCCAGCACTTTCAGATATGGATTCTTCTTTCTCGCACTCTGCCCCATCATTGCACGTTTTCCAAGTTTTACTGCCTTTTGATAAAACTCCATTCCTTCTTTTCCCATACTCAGCCCCCTACTTCAACATTTCTTATCAAAAAACCTAAAAAAATTATATCCTTTCTTTCGCTCTTTTTCAACCACAGTCCTTCGTTTCCCTTATGAATTTTTCCTTCCGACTGCTATTCATCCCGTGACCGGCAGCACTCTGCTTTTACATAAATTCCGTCATGTGCTTCCGATAGTGAAGCGGCATCATGGTATTCTGGCACTTTCGATTCTCGCGCTCTCTGATTCCGATTGTATGAAAGAATTCATTCCACAGAGTAGTATAGATATCTTTTATCCGCTCCGTCTCCTGAAGCTGTTCCCACTCTTTCTCCGTCAAAACCGTCTGATACATCCTCTGGTCTTTCGGGTGTATGACAGCAGTTCTCCTTCCGTCATCTGTAATCATCCATGTCTCTGACGGCATCCGATCCTCAAAATACTCAGCAAGCATCAGAAGAATATCGTGTTCCGGTTCTATGTGACAGACGTAAATCCCTCTTTCGTGGCAGGTAAACCTGGCAGCCTCGCGCATGATATGTTCTTCATTTGTCACTCTCCTGCTTAGTTCCATGATCCGCATTACTGTGTTCTCTGTCAGCATTTCTGTTATCTTTTTTCCGAAATGAAACCCAAGAATCAGGAAACGGTAAATACATTCTGTCTTTTCCGGTCTGGCCGAATGTGCCGCATAATATACCCACTGATACGCCTGCCACGAAATCTTTTTCCTGATAGCACTGCATACCTTCATGGCTTTCTGTTCTTCTGCATCTATATGGATATACTCACAGAATAATTCCTGCTGGCTGACCGGCTCCAGTTCCAGCCGGATATTCCGATGTCCCTTTCCCGAAGCCCACGCCTCATAAATGCAGGTCAAAATATCTTCCCAGTTATCCCTGCAGGTAAATACCGTCATCTTTCTTCCTCCTCTTCGGCTCATCTTACTCCAAAATCATCAAATAATGACAACTGGTAAAAACTCTGCTGCCGGCTAATCTGCCAGTTATCTTTACGGTTCAGATCTGTCATCTGCCTGAAAATACTCTTTTCTTCCAGCTTCACAGGATACAGCATCCTGCCCTGACAGGTAATAAAGTAATGTGCTCTCTTCAGTAGCACTCCCATCCTTTTCAAGTGATCAAAATCAACTCTGCCATTCTTCCGGGCGTATACAATTCGCATAGCCGATTTGGGACCTATTCCAGGTATTCTCAGGAGCATATCATAAGAAGCCTGATTCACCTCTACCGGAAACTGTCCCAGATGTCTCAGTGCCCAGTCACACTTTGGATCCAACTGTTCATGAAAATTCGGCTGATCCGCAGATAGCAGTTCATCCGCCTGAAAACCATAATAACGCAGAAGCCAGTCTGCCTGATACAGTCTGTGTTCCCTCAACAGCGGCACCGGTGTGCCCGGCTGCGGAAGCTGTGTATCTTCATTTAATGGTACATATGCCGAAAAGAAGACTCTCTTCAAATCGTACTTCTGATACAGGTACTGCGTTGTCTTCAGTAAATGATAATCTGTCTCATCGGTTGCCCCAATAATCATCTGTGTGCTCTGTCCTGCTGCCGCAAAACTTCTTCCTTCAGTTGATTTTTTCAGATCAGCCGGAAGGTATAATTCCTTCGTTCCAGACTCCTGCAGCAATGCAGGAGTCTGTACACTCACCTTTTTCTGCTGTTCAGATGAAAAAATGCTGTTCTCCAGATACAGATTACCTCTGCTTCTCTCCATTCTCTCGTCCTTACCCAGTGCCAGCCTATGTGCTGCTATAGTTCTCGCCACCATACCCATTGGTCTTAAAATGGCTGTATGGTTCTTATTAGGCGCAAGCCGCTTCATCCCTTCTGCTGTTGGCAGTTCCAGATTAATGCTCATACGGTCGGCCAGATATCCGGCTTCTGTCAGAAGTTCCTCCGGTGCTCCAGGTACAGCCTTCACATGAATATAACCTCTGAAATGATACCTGCTTCTCAGCAGCCGTAAGCTCCTGCACATCTGCTCCATCGTATACGCTGGACTGCGGTCTACCCCTGAACTCAGGAAAAGTCCTTCAATATAATTCCTTTTATAAAATTCTATAGTCAGGCTGCAGAGTTCTTCCGGTGTAAATGACGTTCTCTCTACATCATTAGATGTTCTGTTCAGACAATACTTGCAGTCATATATGCAATGATTCGTCTGCAATACCTTCAGAAGAGAAATACATCTTCCATCTGAGGCAAAGCTGTGACAGATCCCTGATGCGCAGGAATTCCCCAGAAATCCCTTCTGTCCTCTTCGTGAAACACCGCTGGATGTACACGCCACATCATATTTTGCTGCATCTGCCAGAATATGCAGCTTCTTATATAATTCCTCTTCTCCTCTGTTCTGCATTCTTTTCCCTTCTTTCGAACGTATGTTCTTTTTTCTGTAGCATAACATATTTTTATCTCCATATCAAGAGTTGATTTCCGTAAAAGAAAAAGATGTTTTTTGCTGAAATTCTGATACAACTATGCTATACTGGGTAACATAAAAATGAAATCGGGAGGTTTTACTATGGCTGAGAAAAAAATAGATGTGACTGCGCTCGGTGAATTGTTAATTGACTTTACCGAAAACGGCACCAGTGCTCAGGGGAATCCTATTCTGGAGGTAAATCCAGGCGGCGCTCCTTGTAATGTTCTTGCCATGCTTCAGAAGCTCGGCAAGCAGACTGCCTTTATCGGAAAAGTTGGTGATGATATGTTCGGGCGCCAGCTCACAGAAGCTGTTTCTTCTGTTGGTGTTGACACACGCGCTCTTCTTGTAGATAAGGAAGTTCACACTACACTCGCTTTTGTCCACACCTATCCGGACGGAGACCGCGACTTTTCCTTCTACCGCAACCCAGGGGCAGATATGATGCTGACAAAAGATGATGTGGATGAAGATCTGATCCGTTCTTCCAGAATTTTCCACTTTGGAACACTTTCCTCCACACATGAAGGTGTACGAGAAGCAACCAGATATGCTATTGAGGTTGCCAGAGAAGCCGGAGACCTGATCAGCTTTGATCCAAATCTTCGTCCTCCACTGTGGTCCTCTCTGGATGATGCAAAAAGAGAGATTGAATACGGACTGGGCAAATGTGATATTCTAAAGATTTCTGATAATGAAGTAGAGTTTCTGTTTGGCACTACAGACTATGATCTCGGTGCAAAATTACTGAAAGAGAAATACAATATTCCTCTGATTCTCATTACACTGGGACCGAATGGCAGCCGCGCATACTATAAAGATATGCGTGTGGAAGTTGCTCCGTTCCTTCAAGAAAAGACGATTGAGACCACCGGTGCAGGTGACACTTTCTGCGCAAGCTCTCTGAACTACATTCTGGAACACGGACTGGACAACCTGACCGAAGAGAACCTGACAGAACTTCTGACTTTTGCCAATGCTGCTGCCTCCCTGATCACCACTAAAAAAGGTGCCTTAAAGGTAATGCCTGAAAAAGAAGAAGTGCTTGCTTTTATCGCATCTCGCTTATAAATATAGGAGGAGTGATTTTTTATGAAGTTTATTTATCCGGCAATTTTCCGTCAGGACACTGACGGACTGTATCATGGTTATTTTCCAGATCTTGATGACTGTCTTTCCACCGGAGAGACACTGGATGACGCCATAGAAAACGCAAATGAAGCAGCCTGCAACTGGCTGTCTGTAGAATTGGAAGAAGGCGGTCATCTGCCACCTGTTTCTGATCCATCTGACCTGACATTAAAAGAGGGCGAGATCATCCGCAATATTGCAGCTAATATCCGCCTCTTCGAAGGGTATGATGAATAATATTTTATTTGTTCTGATAAAATGCTTTGCCCGCATGGGCGAGGCATTTTTATTTAGACTCAATCATTAGACATAAAATAAGCCCGATCGATTCTTTTTTCTCTCGACCGGGCTCTCAATGAATTTCCAGCAATTTCATTGTCTACACCTTCGCTTTCTCAGATTATGGGGTACTTCCTTCCGTTTTCTTTGGACCATACCTCCTGTTTTATTCTGTTGTATGAATTGGTTTAGCTATGCCATTGGACCTTACCTCTTATTCTTAGTTTATCATTAGATAAAAGTTCTCATCTCATTGGAGTGTACCTCTTTCTTTTATTTTCCTTTGGTTTAAATTTTTATGCCATTGGACTGTACCTCTTTCTGAAATCTGATGTATTTAACCTTTAGTTTTAGGTTCCATCTATGTGAACTCCTAAGAGATTGTTATCCTTATATGTCTAACGTCCCAATGGTATGCACCCCTTTCTTTTTATGATTTGATCTTTTTGATTTTAGATCTCTCTTTCTTTTGTTGTCTTTATACTATCATGCTTTTCTTATTTTGTCAATTATTTTATTCTACTTTTTTATATATTCAGAATTTTCTGATAATTCATCATATCTTCTTCTGTAGGAACCGGAACTCCTTTTAAAGAATACGAAAGTCCCAGCTTTTCCCATTCCATTTCTCCCATCGTATGATATGGAAGAAGATCGACTCTGGTCACTGTCTCAAGGCTATTCAGAAATTGTTTCATCTCAGTCAGTTCTTTTTCTGAATCTGTCAGGCCAGGTACACAGACATGGCGGATCCATATCTCTTTTCCATGATCGGACAGCCACTGTGCCATTTCCAGAATATTGCTGTTATCTCTGCCTGTCAGTCCCCGGTGTCCTGCTCCATCCATCATTTTCAGATCCAACAGTACCAGATCTGTCGCTTTCATCATTCTTTCAAACTGTTCCATCGGAAGCTGGTCTGTAGCAAACAGGCACCCAGAAGTATCCAGTGTCGTGTGTACTCCTTTTTTCTTTGCCAATTCAAACAGCTCTGTTACAAATTCGCATTGCAGCAGCGGCTCTCCGCCGCTGACTGTAATGCCTCCATTTTCTTTGTTTTTCTTTTTCCAGTAGTTCTTATACCGATACGCACGCTGAAACAGCTCCTCTGCTGTCCACCAGGTGCCAGTATCTCCGCTCCATGTTTCCGGATTGTGGCAGTATTGGCACCGCATTGGGCATCCCTGCATGAATATCACAAACCGTACTCCCGGTCCATCTACCAGTCCAAAACTCTCAACGGAATGTATTTTTCCTTTTTTCATTCTTACACCCTTGTATGGCATGTTCTTGCCAGTACATCCATCTGTTGTTCTCTTGTCAGATCTATGAATTTTACGGCATAGCCGGATACACGAATGGTAAAGTTTGCATACTCTTCTTTTTCCGGATGTTCCATGGCATCGATCAGTTTTTCTCTGCCAAATACATTCACATTTAAGTGATGTGCACCCTGATCAAAATAACCATCCATGATCTGTACCAGATTCTCGATTCTTTCCTCTTCACTGTGTCCCAGTGCATCCGGATTCATGGTCTGTGTATTGGAAATGCCGTCCAGTGCCCATTCATAAGGCAGCTTGGCAACAGAATTCAGGGATGCCAGCAGACCATTCTTCTCTGCTCCATAAGACGGATTTGCTCCGGGTGCCAGTGGCTCACCTGCCTTTCTTCCATCTGGCATACTTCCGGTTGCCTTACCGTACACTACATTCGATGTAATGGTCAGAATGGATGTGGTCGGCTCCGAATTACGGTAGGTATGCTGTTTCTTCAGTTTATCCAAGAAGGTCTTCAGAAGCCATACTGCAATGTCATCTGCACGGTCATCGTCATTTCCGTAACGAGGAAAATCTCCTTCTGTCTCATAGTCCACTACCAGTCCGCTCTCATCACGGATGGTCTTTACTTTTGCATATTTGATGGCGCTTAAAGAATCTACTACATGCGAAAATCCTGCAATACCTGTTGCAAAAGTTCTTCTTACGTCTGTATCAAGCAGCGCCATCTCTGCTGCTTCATAATAATATTTATCATGCATATACTGAATCAGATTCAGGGTATTGACATACAGCTCTGCCAGCCAGTCCATCATCTGATCGTATTTCTTAATCACTTCATCATAATCCAAATATTCCGAGGTGATCGGCTTATAGTCAGGGCCTACCTGTTCTCCGGATTTCAGATCAATACCACCATTGATGGCATATAACAGGCACTTGGCCAGATTTGCTCTTGCTCCGAAGAACTGCATCTCTTTTCCTGTCTGTGTGGCTGATACACAGCAGCAAATGGAATAATCATCTCCCCATACCGGCTTCATAACATCATCGTTTTCATACTGGATAGAACTGGTCCGGATAGAGATATCTGCCGCATAATCCTTAAAATACTCCGGTAATTTTGATGAATACAGAACTGTCAGGTTTGGCTCCGGAGACGGTCCCATATTTTCCAGTGTGTGCAAAAATCGGAAGTCATTCTTCGTTACCATCGAACGTCCGTCCATTCCCATTCCGCCGACTTCCAGCGTTGCCCATACCGGGTCTCCGGAGAAGAGCTGGTTGTAAGACGGAATACGTGCAAACTTCACCATTCGGAACTTCATAACCAGATGGTCAATTAACTCCTGTGCCTCTATCTCTGTCAGCGTACCGTTATCCAGATCTCTCTGAATATAAATATCCAGGAATGTGGATATTCTTCCCACACTCATAGCAGCACCATTCTGGGTCTTGATTGCTGCCAAATATCCAAAATACAGCCACTGTACTGCTTCTTTTGCATTTTGGGCCGGCTGAGAAATATCATATCCATAAGAAACTGCCATCTCTTTCATTTCGCCCAGTGCCTGATACTGTCTGGAGATCTCCTCTCTCTGTCGGATTATATCATCTGTCATCGTGCCATTTCCGCAGTTTACAAAGTCCTCTTTCTTCTTTTCCATCAGGAAGTCAATTCCATACAGAGCCACCCGTCGATAATCGCCTACAATACGGCCTCTACCGTAAGTATCCGGAAGTCCTGTAATGATCTTATTGTGGCGGGCTTTCTTCATCTCCGGTGTATAGGCATCAAATACTCCCTGATTGTGGGTTCTGCAATATTTGGTAAAAATCTCATGAAGCTGTGGATCCGATTCATATCCGTTGGTGGTACAAGCCTGCTCTGCCATTTTAATGCCGCCAAATGGCATAAATGCACGCTTCAGAGGCTTGTCTGTCTGCAGTCCCACTACCTGCTCCAGATCTTTGAATTCTTCACAGATATAACCTGGCTTATGCGATGTAATGCCGGATACGATATGTGTATCCATATCCAGAATTCCACCTTTTGCACGCTCCTCTTTCTGCAATTCAGATAGCTTACCCCAGAGCTTTTTGGTAGCTTCTGTAGGATCTGCCAGAAAGGACTTATCTCCTTCGTAAGGCTGATAATTGTTCTGTATAAAATCACGTATGTTAATCTCTTCTTTCCAGAGACGGCCTTCGAATCCATCCCACTGTGCAAATGCTCTCATGCTGTTATCCTTCCTTTCCTGTTGATCGTATGATATCTTTATCCGGAATACTGAAAACAGGTTTGAGCTGCCGGCTTTTCTCTGCTGCCCTTGTTTTCCGGTGCCCTTATTCTGATGAACTGTCATCTGCTACTGTTTTACATTAAATGCTTTCATGCCCGGATATACTGCTGCTTCACCAAGCTGTTCTTCAATGCGGAGAAGCTGATTGTATTTTGCCACACGTTCTGTACGGGATGGTGCTCCGGTCTTGATCTGGCAAGTATTTAGCGCAACTGCCAGGTCTGCAATCGTCGTATCCTCTGTCTCACCGGAACGATGTGAAGAAATTGCGGTGTAACCTGCCTTGTGTGCCATCTTAATGGCTTCCAGTGTCTCCGATACAGAGCCAATCTGATTCAGCTTGATCAGAATGGAGTTACCACATCCGAGAGAGATTCCCTTTTCCAGTCTTTCTGTATTGGTTACGAACAGGTCGTCACCTACCAGCTGTACTTTATCTCCCAGTTCTTTTGTAAGTTTCTGCCAGCCTTCCCAGTCTTCTTCATCCAGAGCATCTTCAATAGAAATAATCGGATATTTTCCCACCAGTTTTTTCCAGTGTTCAATCAGCTCTTCTGATGTATATACGGTGCCTGCTTTTGGAAGCCTGTATTCACCCTTCTTGCCTGTTTTCCATTCGGAAGATGCTGCATCCATAGCAATCTTAAAGTCTTTTCCCGGCTCATATCCTGCTTTTTTCACAGCTTCCAGAATGGTCTCTATTGCCTCTTCATCGGATGCCAGTGCCGGAGCAAATCCTCCTTCATCTCCAACGGAAGTAGCCAGTCCTCTCTCTTTCAAAATAGATGCAAGTGCATGGAATACTTCTGCACACCAGCGCAGTCCTTCTTTAAAGGTTGGCGCGCCTACCGGCATAACCATAAATTCCTGTACGTCCAGACCGGAAGATAATGCATGGCATCCACCATTTACAATATTCATCATTGGAACCGGAAGACGGTTGCCACTGACTCCTCCCAGGAAACGATATACCGGAATATCCAGTGCTGCAGCCGCCGCACGTACTGTTGCAATTGATACTGCCAGAATTGCATTTGCTCCCAGGTTTGATTTATCCTTCGTTCCATCTGTCTTGATCATAGCTGCATCTACTGCATAAATATCCGATGCATCCATTCCGCAGATCGCTTCGTTAATTTCTTTATTAATGTGTTCAACTGCCTTCTGTACACCCTTTCCGAGATAGCGGCTTTTGTCACCGTCTCTCAGTTCCAACGCTTCAAATTCTCCAGTTGATGCCCCGCTTGGTGCCATTCCTCTTCCCACAGATCCATCCATCAGATACACTTCCGCTTCCACTGTTGGATTACCTCTGGAATCCATGATTTCCCGTCCAATTACTTTTTCAATCTGTAAATATTCCATACCAGACACCTCTTTCTGTTATTTGTTAGCCTTTTCTAACCAGATGTTAGTATACACTAACTTTCATTTAAATGCAATATTATTATCTTTTCAAATTTGACATTTTTCTATTCATGAAGTAAACTGGACTTAAGAATTTTTTTAGAATTTGAAGAACATTTTAACCTGTATATTTTGTGCGGAGAAAATAGTATGTGGAAAAATGTGGTTTATCGTAAGCTGCGAAGTCAGCACTTATTTGAAAATGAAGCTCATCTGTCACGCTTTAAGGAATTACTGGACTGCTATGCCGATGCCAGCTTTTTTACTGCGGGGCTGTGCAAGTGTATGTACCTGTCCTGTTGGGATGATGAGCATTTTGCAATTATGCTGGATATGTTAAATCAGTTAAAACTTAAGGATCATATGACGCTTACAGATATGGATGAGAATGGAAAGCTGATGGCAGAAGAGATGCCGGACGGTGATTACGAAGCTACCATTATGCAGTTGTCCTGCGATTTTCTTTCCGGGGCGCCTTTTGATATTACCTCTCTCCCGGAAAATTTTAATCCGGTCGGGCGTCATATTATTGAACAGGCTCTCAAAGCCGCCGCTGTAATTGACAGCGTTCCCATAAAATAACGCCGCAGTTTCAAAAACTGCAGCGTATAAATGATATTTTACTACTTCTCCGGTCTCTCATAGAGATTGGAGATTTTGGTTTCTGCCGATACAATGGCATATCCTTTGGCTGCCCACGGAGTATCCCTTTTCAAACATAAAGATACACAAAAACGGTATTCTCCCGGCTGTGCCGGCATCGCAAAAGGAATATCCACATATCTGCTGCTTCCGGCAGATATCTCTGTGCATAACTGGCCTTCTGATATGATTCTTCCGTTCATATCACACACTTCATAATGCATTTCATATTCCGATACATCTACAAAGGTACTTCTGTTTTCAACCAGTACTCCAGTCTGTACAACCTGAAGCGAAAAATTCGGATTGCTCTCTTCTTCCTTTTCAAGATCCAGTCTGGCTCGCAGCCATCCTGCGTCCACATCCTTTCCTTCTTCCAGAAGATAAATTCCATATTCCAGACACCATCTCTGCAACTGTGCACTTTTCTGTTCTGTTTTCACCAAAAGTGTGTTCTGAAAGTTCTGTTTCATCGTCTGTAGAAATTCCTGTATATCTTCCGGTTCCTTCTTTTCCTCCGGAAGGGCCACACCTCGGAATACTACCGCTTTTCCATTGATGCAGGTTTGCCCGTCTACAATCTTCCACCAAGAAAAAGCCACCGGCTCCACTCTTCGATCCTGGCAGAAGTTCTCGCCTTCCATGATCTCCAACACCAGCTGATAGCAATAGGGATCTTCCGCATTCCAAAGCTGTGGATCTTCTGCTCTCATACAAAACTGCATCTCCTCTTCCAGTGGAAGTGGAAAAATCCGGTCTATTTCCTGCCCTTCCCGGTTTACCAGGCTGGCACAGAGTACCGGGCTTGTATAAGCTTCTGCACTGGTAAGATATAGTCCCGGCTTCTGAATCTCTTCGGTCTGCTGCTCCATACCGCCAATCCATACGGACGCTTCTACATTTCCAACTGCCTGTTCTTCCTCCCAGGTTACTTTTGTCTCGATTTTTTCTATCGTGTATTTCATATCCACCTGCAAAAAATCCCCGGTAAAACCGGGGACTCTTTCGTTACTTTTGTTATGTCTGCTATCGTTAATTATGCAAGCTTGCTTTTTGCAAGTTCTGCAAGTGTTGCAAATCCTTCTGCATCATTAACAGCCATGTCAGCCAGAACTTTTCTGTTCAGTTCTACACCTGCAAGTTTAAGACCATACATGAATTTGCTGTAAGACAGTCCGTTGATTCTTGCTGCTGCGTTGATACGAGCGATCCACAGCTGTCTGAACTGACGTTTTTTCTGCTTACGTCCTGCATATGCGCTGGTAAGTGCACGCATTACAGACTGTTTTGCAATCTTATACTGTTTGGAACGGGCTCCTCTGTAACCTTTAGCCAGTTTTAATACTCTGTTATGTTTCTTTTTAGCGTTCATTCCGCCTTTAACTCTTGCCATGTCTTATATTCCTCCTCAAACTCTTCTTATAAATACGGTAAAATCTTCTTCATGTTCTTGAAGTTAGTAGCATCTGTCATAGTTGCTTTTCTAAGATTTCTCTTTCTCTTAGTGGACTTCTTTGTTAAGATATGGCTCTTGTAAGCTTTATTTCTTTTTAATTTACCTGTACCTGTTTTTTTGAAACGTTTTGCAGCTGCTCTGCTTGTTTTAATTTTTGGCATTGTGAATTCCTCCTTAAATAAATGGTTATTTTACCTGTTCGTCAGTCTGATGCCTAACGCTTTTCAGTTAAAAACATTGTCATGCTTCTGCCCTCAACCTTTGGAGCCTTATCGACCTGCGCAATATCCTGTAATTCTGCTGCGAAATCATCCAGAATATGTCTGCTGGCCTGCATATGTGCCATCTCACGTCCACGGAAACGTAAAGTAACTTTTACCTTATTTCCCTTTGTCAGGAACTTTCTGGCTGCAGAAATCTTTGTATTTAAATCATTCACATCAATGTTTGGAGAAAGACGCACTTCTTTTACTTCAATGGTCTTCTGCTTCTTCTTTGCTTCCTTTTCCTTGCGAAGCATTTCATAACGATACTTACCATAATCAATAATCTTACATACTGGCGGCTTAGCCTGCGGTGCAACCTTCACAAGGTCAAGATCTGCTTCTCTGGCAAGCTTTAACGCATCTCTGGAAGACATAATTCCCAGCTGTTCTCCATGTTCCCCGATCAGACGGATCTCTTTATCCCTGATCTGCTCATTAATCATTAAATCGCTAATTGTAGTACACCTCCATACATTGTGGCTGCAGCACTTATCCCCAACAAAAAAAGTGGATAAACCTATCCACTCCATAATATCTCTATACTTCACCTATTGCGAATTATAAAACATATTAACCGACAGTCATATTTCTTCATGCTGCGGTGAGAGTGGAAACTCTGCTTTGATTTCTTTCATACTCTGCCATCATACCATGTGTTTTTCCGTCTGTCAATAATAAAATGTATTTTTTTATGTAATCAGTTCAGCCATGCGGCCGAACTGACATCTTAGTTACTTTTCAAAAGTGCTGCACTCGGTCTGTGTACAGGTACATGCTGACTGACCTGAGATATCTACCTTTCCTGCTATACATCTGTTGTCTTCATTATAGTGACATTTGCATGCGGTACAGTCAATCTGCACGGTAGCAGATGGTGTGCCCACTGAGTTTTTCATGCTTCCTTCTCCGGCTTCTTTAAAGCTGGAACAGCAGGTCTCACAGGCTGTCTGCGCCTCATCACCCTGAATCAGGATATCTCCCTTTGAACAGTATCTGTCTTCGTTATATACACAGTTCTGTGCACTACATGATAATAACGGCATGCTATTACCTCCTTTTCTTTTTATGGGAGATAGTGTCTGCCGTTATTATCTTTTTATGCAGTGAATCGCTTCCTGATTTTTCCAGTTACATTATTTCTGTTCTTCTACTTCAATCTTGCGGATCTCTTTGGTGCGGATCTCTTTGCACAGAGCATCGATGAATTCTCCCAGATCCTTCTGACCTTCATCACCCAGATATCTGCTTCTTACAGAGATCTTCTGTTCCTCTTCTTCTTTGGCGCCAACCATGATCATATATGGTACACGAGCCATACGTGCATCACGGATCTTCCAGCCGATCTTTTCGGAACGGTTATCTACGGATGTACGGATACCGTTTTTCTTAATCTCTGCATTGACTTTTTCTGCATAGTCTGCATATTTTTCAGAGATTGGCAGTACACGTACCTGTTCCGGGCAAAGCCATGTAGGGAACTTGCCGCCGTAGAATTCGATCAGCCAGGCCAGTGTTCTCTCGTAGCATCCGATGGATGTTCTGTGGATGATGCATGGACGGATCTTTTCACCCTTTTCATCAATATAGTACATATCAAACTGTTCAGCCAGCAGGGCATCCCACTGTACGGTAATCATGGTATCTTCTTTTCCGAATACGTTCTTGGCATTGATATCCACCTTTGGACCATAGAATGCAGCTTCTCCCACATCCTCTACAAACGGGACTTTCAAGTCAGTCAGAATCTGACGAATATCTTCCTCTGTCTCATTCCATACATCTGCATCACCAATGTATTTATCTCTGTTATTTGGATCCCATTTTGACAGATGATAAGTAACTTCTCCATCCAGTCCCAGTGTCTCCAGGCAATATTTTGCCAGGGCCAGACAACCCTTAAACTCTTCCACCATCTGGTCTGGTCTTACAATCAGGTGTCCTTCAGAAATCGTAAACTGACGTACACGGGTCAGTCCATGCATTTCTCCGGAATCTTCGTTACGGAACAGAGTAGATGTCTCGCCCAGACGAATCGGAAGATCGCGGTAAGAATGCTGTGTTGCTTTGTATACATAGTACTGGAACGGGCAGGTCATTGGACGAAGGGCAAATACCTCTTTGTCTTTTTCTTCATCACCCAGCACGAACATGCCGTCTTTGTAATGATCCCAGTGTCCGGAAATCTTATACAGATCGCTCTTTGCCATCAGCGGAGTCTTGGTTCTCACATAGCCCCATTCGTTATCTTCCAGGTCTTCGATCCATCTCTGCAGTTCTTTTACCATGATAACACCCTTTGGCATCAGCAGTGGCAGTCCCTGACCAATCACATCTACGGTTGTGAAAAGTTCCATCTCACGTCCCAGTTTATTGTGGTCGCGCTTCAGTGCTTCTTCTCTCTGCTCCAGATATTCTTTTAATTCATCTTTGCTGGCAAATGCAGTTCCGTAGATACGTGCCAGCATCTTATTCTTTTCATTTCCTCTCCAGTAAGCGCCTGAAGATGAGGTCAGCTTAAATGCTTTAATATGTTTTGTATTCATCAGATGTGGTCCTGCGCACAGATCTGTGAATTCTCCCTGACTATAGAAAGAAATGGTTGCATCCTCCGGCAGGTCCTGAATCAGTTCTACTTTATAAGGCTCTCCTTTTTCTTCCATAAACTTAATTGCTTCTGCTCTTGGCAGTGTGAATTTTTCCAGACGTGCACCTTTTTTGATGATCTTCTTCATCTCTTTTTCAATATTATCCAGATCTTCTCTGGAGAATGGTGCGTGGTCAAAATCATAATAGAATCCGTTTTCAATAGATGGTCCGATTGCAAGCTTTGCTTCCGGGAACAGATTCTTGACTGCTTCTGCCAGTACATGAGATGTCGTATGACGAAGTGCTGCCAGACCTGCCACATCCTTTGCAGTCAGAATGCTCAGTTCACAGTCCTCTTCGATTACTGTTCTTAAGTCTACTACTTCTCCGTTTACTTCTCCGGCACAGGCTGCTCTTGCCAGCCCTTCGCTGATATCCCATGCAATATCATATACAGATTTGCTTTCTGCGTATTCTTTCTTTGATCCATCTTTTAATGTGATAACCATTGCTTATTCCTCCTCATCTTCATCATAAAAATTCTCATTGTTTGATCCTAATACATTATTGCTGAATAATCCGCCCTTGAACGGAGCTGTCAGCCACCCGATCAGGACACCTGTAAGCAACAGATCTGTGATCAGCAACACTTTTTCTGTCATAGTCCAATCCTGATGCAGGAACTCTTTTATTTTTTCCAACATGGTTATTCTCCTTTCGCTTTCGATTACTGTGCGTTGAAAACTGTATGGATCTGATAGTCTTATCAAATAAAAAATCCCTTACAGTCTTCATATCAACTGTAAGGGACGATATTCTCGCGGTTCCACCCTGATTGCTCTCTCTTATCTTCTGAAAAAGCCACTTCATTATGATGATAACGGAATCACCGGGCTGGATTAGAGCCACTCAGAGCTGGTCTTCAAATGCTTCCTCATCAGAATACTCTCACCGATTCTGTATTCCTCTCTGGGAGATTCCACATCCTACTCTTCTCTTCAACGTTTTATCTTTCTCGATCATATCCCTTTCTTATTTATTTGTCAAGGATAGATTTTTCCTATTTGATATGTTATTGTAAATACAAAATTAGTATTTAGGAGGTTACTTATGAAAAAGAAGGTATTACTTTGTTTTCTTGCCACAATGTATGGTTCGACACTTTTCTCTCTGAGTGCTATGGCTTCTGAGACAGAAACAGAAGCTATATCTGAGATCTCATCTGAGACAGCACTGACCACAGATACCGAGACAGAATCCACATCCGAAAGCAGCAATTCTACATCCGAATTATCAGATGATATCTACAGCTTTCAGATTAAAATCAATTCCGACATCTACTCTTTTCCGATGTCCTTTGATGATCTGATTTCCATGGGATGGGAATACATTGATGATGACTCTGCCGAACTGGCACCGAATAACTATTCTCCAACTGAGCGCTTTAAGCTGGGTGATCTGGAAGCTTATGTTACTATGGTAAACCTTGGCATCAATACAGAACCGATTTCAGACTGTACTGTTGCCGGTATCTCCATTGACTCTTTCCAGATGGCCGATGTGACCGATGTGGCCATAGAACTTCCTGGTGGCATTCAATATGGCGTTTCTACTCTGGATGATATCACTGCTGCCTATGGTACACCGAGCGATACTTACGAAGGAGATTTGTATACAAAAGTCTCTTATGAAAAAGATTATTATCAGGATGTCGAGCTGTATGTAGATTCTGAAACAGGTTTCTTAAACGAAATCTCCCTTGAAAATATGTCGGCTGAGGAAGATGCCGGTTCCGATGCCGCTGCAGACCTCAGTGATGAACCTACTTCGGAAGTTCTGGCTTATCAGGCGCCTTCTGAACTGGGTGATGACTTCACTTCTTTTATCGTCGAATATGCAGGTGATCTATACCAGCTTCCGGCCCCACTTTCTGAATTTGTGAAAAATGGCTGGACAATTGATGCCTCTCAATCAGCTTCTTATGTTGCCGGTAAGAGCTATGACTGGGTATATATGAGCAAAGACAATCAGAATTACCATACCATCGTTCGTAATTACAGTCCAGATGCTGCCGTCATCGAGAACTGTTTTGTAACAGATGTAGAAGGCAATGTAAATTCTACCAATCTTCCAATTACTGTACAGAAAGGTCTGACCCTCGGACTGACGGAAGCGGAAGTCGTTTCTGCTCTGGAAGGTGTGGACTATGAACTGGAAGATGAAAGTGAAACTTTCCATTATTACAATATCAAGAGTCCGGAAAGCAGCCTAGACTATGTACAGATTGTGATAAATACAGAAGATGATTCCGTGATTGCCATTAATGTGACAAACACCCCAAAGACTCTGGACTGATTACAAATATTTACATATGCAAAGTTCTTTTATAAACACAAGAGGAGATATCACCGTCAGATATCTCCTCGTATTTTTGCCTTCAGAACAGCAAAATATTCTCTTACCATATAATGGATCTGCAGCTTCCAGTCTGATGCTGCCGGGACTCCATACACCTTACGGTACCCGAATTTTTCTGCAAGCAGCAACGCACGATAAATATGGAAATTATTCGATACAAGTCCGATTTTGCTTCCAAGCACAGTCTCTGTAGTTACTTCCTGCCTGCTGTCAGCCAGTACTCTGGCACTGTACATAAGATTTTCCCTGGTAGTTGTGGAGCACTCTTCCTTCAACAGTCGTTCTTCTGGTATACCATGTTCTGTCAGATACCGGTACATACATTCTGCCTCTGCGATCTCCTCCCCCGAACCCTGACCTCCGGATAATACAGCCTTTGTCTGCGAATGCTCTTTCAGATATTCACACGCCTTTTGCAGACGCAGTCCCAGTGCCTTGCTCGGCACAGTCTTTTTTACCTGTGCTCCCAGTACAATCAGATAATCCAGCTCTTCCTCCGGCTCTGATGTCATTCCATGAATGATCTTTCCTTCCGTCACGGAAAATGACAATATTCCAACTGCCAGTACAACACCAAGAATTACGCTCATCCAGACTGGTACTGAAAATCCGTCGGGATGAAGACTTCTGTATCTCAGATATCCGCCCCAGATATACAGAACTGCTGCGCCAAAAAGCCAGATGACGCAAAAATCCACATGTTTTAAAACCAATATAAGAAAATACAGCAGGCAGATACTGCCTGCTGCAAATAATATACCACTCATTATCTTCCGCAGCATTTTTTATACTTTTTGCCACTTCCGCACGGACAAGGATCATTTCTTCCGATCTTTGGTCCTTTTACAATAGTATTGGCCTTCTTTGCCTCTCTATAGAGTTCTTTTAACTTCTCTTCCGAGAAGATCTGCTGCCATGCCGGAAGTCCGTACAGCCAGTCAGCCTTAGCGTCTACCATGTTCTTGTAAAGAAGTTCTTTATCAAAAGCAAGGCTAACTACGCTGTCCTCTGTCATCTCTTCGATGTTGTTCTTCATCTTCAGGCTGTCATCAATACCATCCAGGAATCCAACCATTGTCATAACAGAAATACCGTACTTGTCAGCCAGTTCCTTTACAGTACCCTTTACTTCTTCATCAGGATTTGCAAGTAATTTTTCATAAATGCCTTTTTCAATCATGAAATAGTCTGTCCAAAACTTCTGGAGCTGTCTTTTATCTGTCTGCTGAGAGTACGCCATGTCTCTCCAATCCTGTAATAAACTCATGTTTTAACCATCCTTTTTTCTGTAAATATTCAAACGGTGCAACTCTTCTGTCTCCCTGTGAAAACAATCCACAAAACGATCCGGCGATTCTCACATCTTTTCGCCACTCCACCCGTTTAAGCTATAGTATATAACACTTCTCTTATTTTTTCAAACTTTTTTACCGGAAACTGCATAAACTTCTGTTACACGGCTATACTAGGAACATACCAAAGATAAATTTAATACTTATCCTCCCCTTGCAAGCCCTGCAGGTACGGAAAATCACCGTATTTGCAGGGCTTTTGTTTTATTTTGTCTTTCTCAGAACCTGCAGAAGCTTTTTCATTCTGTGATACCGTTCTTCAAACTGTTCATAAAAATCCACATTTTCCTTATATGGTGTCAAATAACAGGTATTAAGCAGATACACTTCCAGTTCTTTGGTAAGTTGATCATCTTTAGAATTTTCCGTCAAATCACGTACCTCTTCCAACAGTCCATGCCATTTTGTAATATACTCCTCGTATTTTTTCAAATTCGGAATACCCAGCCACTTGCTGACTTTCACCTTTGTCTTATCTTCTTTCGGGCATTCTTTACTCTGCAGAAAATAACGGAATTCTCCGTTTTCCTCATAATACCGTCCCAGCGGAAACATTCTGCAGATTCCAGGGCGGAAATCGTGGATACAACATCTTCCATTATCTGTCAGAAAGACACACCGTTCTTCCTGCCCCTGCATCATCAGATTTGGAAGTACTATTCCATCTACTATATTCCATTCTACAAATTTGCCTGCCAGATCCGGGAATGCAATTCCAATTCCGCCGGTCAGGCAATAACTGTCATAAGGATCCAGGACAACTGATGTTCCCATTCCACTGCAGCACTGAGAACATCCTTTGCATCCCCCACAGTCTGTTTTTACCATATCATTTGCTGTATACAATCTTTTTAAATCTTCAGTTAATACTTCTCGTCTCATTTTCACATCCTCCCTGCCTCCGGCAGGTATCCTTTTTTCTTTTTCTTATATATCTGCACATATTTCCACCAGCAGTCTTCAGCTTCTTTTCAGTGTACTGTATCTTCCCTTTCCCGTCAACATTATTGCATTCTGACGTTGACCTGTATCTGGCAAAGTGTTAGAATGATCTCACAATAAAGAAAGTAAAGGAGATGATTTTTATGAAGAAAAAGACTTTTCTGGTTTTCATACTTGCTGCATCCATGATCTTTGCCCTCAGCGGATGCCGTGCCAAGCTTACAGAAACAGAGTCAGAAACTGCCACCAGCAGCGAGACTGAGTCAGAAACTATAAAAGAGACCGCGACAGAAAAGAAAACAGAAAAGCAGTCTGAGACACAGAAGGCAACCGAAAAAGTTTCTTCTAAGAATACTTCCTCTAAAGATAAAAATGCTTCTACTGAGAAGACTGCTTCCACTGAAAAGACCACGGTAAAGCCTTCCACCATCCAGAATAATACACAAAGTACGGAATCATCTGCTTCCTCAGCCGGCACACAGATGTGTCCTTACTGTTATCAGCAGATTTCCCTTGCTTCTGACGGAGCAGGCAGTACACTCTATGCCGATCATGTTGCTCAGGAAAAGGCCTGGTCTGATTACATTAACTCCACAGAAAATACACAGACTACTCCTTCCACGGATACCGCTTCCACAGATGCATCCACGCCTGAGACTTCTTCTACCAACAGCGATACCGCCCAGTGTCCTTATTGTTACCAGTATTTTACGGTATCTGACGGAAGTTACAGTGCACATCTGAATGCCGAGAATTCCAGTCTGGGACTCCCGGAAGGTTCTGATTATGTTACCTGTCCACTCTGTGGCAATACCTATCAGCGTGGTGTAGAATACGATACCCACTACTGCACCGGAATCAATCATGAATAGACAGTTCAAGAATGCCTCGGCATTCTTGCTGCGAGATGCGCAGGAGGCTATATCAGATGGGGAGGATTGACTCCCACCACTGATACTGATTTGTTGCTCGCCACCTGCAGAGGTGGAAGTCATTTCACATCTGATATAAAAGGCTCCCTTTTCAACAGGGAGCCTTCTTCAATCCACATCTTTATGACATGTTCATTTTTTATAATTCTATACTTTTCAGTATCTGTCCATCCAGATCTCTTACAGAAAACACCCTGTCCTCCAGGATTCCATATGTTGGCGGATTCCCGCCCTTTGGAATAGATACGGAACCAGGATTTAAGATCACATGTTCTCCAGTTTTTTTGATCTCATAGATATGAGTGTGTCCATGAATCAGAATATCTCCAGCCATCAGTGGAGGCATATGCTGTTCATTGTATACATGACCATGTGTGGCATACAGCCTTAGTCCGTCTGCTGCCAGCAAGCTGTAATCTGCAAGAATCGGGAACTCCAGAACCATCTGGTCTACTTCTGTATCACAGTTTCCTCTCACGGCGCAGATCTCTTCTTTGATGTCATTGAGCATGGCGATCACTTTTTTCGGCGCATATTCCTTTGGCAGATCATTCCTCGGTCCATGATAGAGAATATCTCCCAGAATCCAAAGACGTTCTGCTTTTTCTCTGCGGTAGCACTCCAGCATCTTCTCACAGTAATATGCTGATCCATGAATGTCCGACGCAAACATCAACTTCATTTCTTTTCCTCCCATTTACAGGTTTTATAAAAATAAACAGACAGCAAAGTTCCAATGATCCAGCCCACAGGCCATGCACACCAGATCCCCACTGCTCCCATTCCGGATGCCAGAACAACTGCAAATCCCACGCGCAGAATCAGATCTGCAAATGTATCGATCATGAATTGCTTCATGCATCCGGTTCCACGCAGCACTCCGTCTGATACCAGTTTCACGGATACTACAAAATAAAATGGTACCACAATTCTCAGGAACTGTACACCCGTATCCATGGCAAGTCCGGTACTTTTATCCATGAACAGATGCACTGCCTCCCTTCCTGCCAGCAGATACAGCAATACCACCGGTACACACAGAATCCAGATCATCTTAATTCCTGCTCTGCAGCCCTGACGGATCCTGTCTATCTTTCCGGCTCCATAGTTCTGGGCGGTAAAGTTGGACATTCCATTTCCCAGTGTGGTGAATGACGTAATTACCAGATTGTTCAACTTGACAGCCGCCGCATATCCGGCTGTAATGCTTGCACCGAAGCTGTTAATCAAGCCCTGAATAATGATATTTCCAAAGGACACAAAACTCTGCTGTAAAATACTTGGAACTGCAATGGCAACCAGCTTTTTAAATATCGGTAGTGAAAACCACTTCGGGTTCTCTTCTGTATGAATGGTCTTTAGTCTCTTCATCAGATAATATACAGACAACATACAGCTCACGCTCTGGCACAGGAACGTTGCCCATGCCACTCCTGCGATTCCCATATGGAATGCAATCACAAACAGCATGTCCACAAAAATGTTTGTTACCGAGGAAAATGCCAGAAACAGAAACGGTGTCCTGGAATCCCCCATTGCCGAGAAAATACCGTTTGTAATATTATAGAAAAAGAGAAAAATCAGTCCTGCTGTATAGATATTCAGATATAACAGAGAACCGTCAAAAATCTCCGCCGGTGTATTGATCAGCCGGAGCATCTGGGGCGCAAACACAAATCCAATGAGCATGAGTACTGCGCATAAAACAGCACTGGACAGATACGTTGTACGCACTGCTGTCTTCATATCTGTCCAGTTTCTGGCACCAAAGAACTGGGATACAATGACCGAACAGCCGATATTGCATCCAAACCCGAATGCCAGATAAATTAATGTAATTTCATAGGAATTTCCCACTGCTGCCAGTGCTGTCTCTCCGACAAACTTTCCGGCAACCAGACTGTCTGCGATATTGTACAACTGTTGGAATACAATGCTTCCCAACAGCGGCAGTGAAAACTTCCATAATACTTCTTCCGGTCTTCCAACCGTTAAATCTTTATTCAAAACAAAACGCCTTCTTTTACACTTCTTCCAAAGGAATCACATGTCTCATCAGATCCTCCAGGACTTCTCTTTCTCTGGTAAGAACCACCTGTCCGTTTTCACGAATCATGATCTCTGCCGGACGGAGACGGTTATTATAATTAGATGCCATGGTAAAGCCATATGCTCCGGCATCCAGAATGCCCAGTACATCACCTTTTCTGATCTCCGGCAGTTCTCTGTCTTTTGCAAGAATATCACCACTTTCGCAGATATTTCCCACAATAGTCACTGTTTCTGTCTGTTCGGATGGTTCTTCGGTTCCACGGTATATTTCTATTCCATGGTAGGAATCATACATGATCGGTCTCTGAAGTACATTAAATCCGCAGTCACATCCCACAAACTTCTTGTCATGGTTGTGCTTTACAGAATGTACTGCAGACAGAATCACATTGCTCTCTGCGGAAATATAACGTCCCGGCTCGATACGCAGGGTAATCTGCTCACCATATTCCTCTGCAAACTTGTACAGCGCTTTATCAATGGCCTGTCCCAGTTCCTTCAGATCCAGTGGTGCTTCATCAAATTCCTTCTTATATGGAATGCCGAATCCGCCTCCCATATCTACAAAACGAAGTCCCTTGAACTGTTTTGCAATCTCAAATAACGCAGCAATACTTGCTACAAAGGCTTCTCCTGTCATAAACAGGGAACCGATATGCTGATTGATACCAATCAGTTTTAAATCATATTTTTCAAGGAGTTCTTTTACCTGAGGCACATATTTGGGCTCAATACCAAACTTGGTCTTCTTGCCGGCAGTCACTACTTTTTCATGATGTCCTGCTCCTACTCCGGGATTAAACCGAACTGCCACCTCATGCCCAGGTGCAATCTGTCCGAACTGTTCCAGCTGACTTAAAGAATCCACGCTGACCACTACACCTTCTTTTACTGCGTATTCCATCTCTTCTGCAGATACATTGTTGCAGATATAGAAGATCTGGTCTGCACGGAAACCTGCCTTCTTTTCCATATAGATCTCACCAGGAGACATGGCATCTACTTCCAGTCCTTCTGATCTGACGATCTGTAGAAACGCCAGTCCGCAGTTTGCCTTTGCAGAATAGTCTACTACAAAATTCGGATACGTCACCAGATTCTTCAGATCACGGCAGCGCTGTCTCAAAATCCGCTCATTAGTCACATATAATGGAGTTCCGTATTTTTCTGCCAGAGCAACCGGATCCTGACCTTCCCAGAAGTTCATCTGATCTGTTACTTTGGTATATATCTTATTCATTCGTTATAATCCTCCTTGAAAATTCAACTCTCTATTGACTTATTATAATGATGGCTGTAAAATTTGTATAATGAATTTTATAAAAATGTTTATTTACGATTTCGATAAGAGGGAACCATGAACATAGAGAATTTAAAGACATTTATCACTCTGTCTGAGTTAAAGAATTTTACCCAGACTGCTGACCGTTATTTTATTGTACAGTCTACTGTTACTAACCGTATTATGGAGCTGGAAAAGGAACTGGGAAAGAAGCTGTTTATCCGTAACCGCAAGAATGTGGAGCTTACCGAAGAAGGGCAGCATTTTCTCGCCTATGCCAAGCGAATTGTGGCACTGGAAGCTTCTGCCATTGAAGAACTGAGTATGCTACATACTTTTTCAGAAAATCTGCGAATCGGTACTGTTAATACGGTATATGATTGTTATCTCATCGACCCGATCACTGCATTTGTAAAAAATCATAAAGATATTTCTGTGAAAGTCATCGTTGATCACACTGGTCCGCTTCTTAGGATGCTCCAGGATGGTACCGTAGATGTGGCATTTTGTTATGCACCACTGAAGAAGGCCGGTTTTATCTGCAAACCATTTATGTCAGATGACTTACTCCTTGTTACATCGCCGGATCACACTGAGCATATAGACGGTATTACTCAGAGTCAGTTAGCAGAGATCGGTTATCTGTACTGCGATTTCATCGTACATGATAACGGTACTTTCATCCGCGATCTGTTTCCAAAGAACTTCGCTTTCTCTTTTGAGATTGATAAGCTGACCCATCTTCCGCATTATCTCATGGAGGGGATTGGTTATACTTTCCTTCCACGAAGTCTGGTACAGCCATATCTGGATAACGGCTCCCTGATCTCTATTCCGCTGAAGGGATTTGAGGCACCGGAAGTACAGAGTTTCGTTATTATTCCAGAGGGGAAGGCAGATGTCTTATCCATTGAACGCTTCCTGCAGGTGCTTCCACAGGAAAACGCTCAGAAGGAAGCACAGGAGGATTTCCTGAATGCATAAGTTAAAAAGGATCCTGGCACTGCTCACCGTCATTGTTCTGGTCGTTCTCTATGCTGCCACACTTATTTTTGCTCTGATTGACAGTCCATGGGCATTTTCCATGTTTAAGGCATGCATCGGCATGACCGTTATTCTGCCGGCTCTGCTGTATATTTATTTCTGGATTTATAAAATACTAAATAAGGATCCTCAGGATGAGACCCGGAACAGAAAATAATTTATTTTCCACACATTCAAAGACCGCCCTGCATTGCAGGACGGCCTTTTCTATATCTTCATATTATCTTATTTTACATTTCTGTAAATGATGTCATGTCTTCCCGGTCCGTTTGATACCATAGTAATCGGGAAGCCAATCTGTTCTTCAATAAACTCGATGTATTTTCTGCAGTTTTCCGGCAGTTCTTCATATGTCTTAATACCGCGGATATCGCACTTCCATCCCGGGAGCTTTTTCAGAACCGGTTTTGCTTTTTCCAGTTTTGCTGTGGTTGGGAAGTCTGTCGTTACTTCACCGTCGATTTCATATCCGACACATACAGGGATCTCATCCAGATATCCCAGTACATCCAGTACTGTGAATGCAACATCTGTGGTACCCTGAATACGGCATCCGTATTTGGAAGCCACACAGTCGAACCATCCCATACGTCTTGGACGTCCTGTTGTTGCTCCGAATTCTCCGCCATCTCCGCCTCTCTTACGAAGTTCATCTGCTTCATCACCAAAGATCTCACTGACAAATGCGCCTGCACCAACTGCGCTGGAGTATGCTTTTACAACAGTTACAATCTTCCGAATCTCATATGGCGGGATACCTGCACCGATGGCACCGTATGCTGCCAGTGTGGATGAAGAAGTTACCATTGGATAAATTCCGTGATCCGGATCCTTCAGGGAACCAAGCTGACCTTCTAACAGGATCTGCTTGCCCTCTTTGATCGCATTCCACAGATATGCGGATGTGTCACATACAAACGGCTCTACCATTTTCTTATAATTGTGAAGTTCTTCCAGTAAGTCTTCCGGCTTCAGTTCCGGCTTGTGATAAAGATATTTCAGAATTACATTTTTCTGTTCACAGATACGAACCACTTTCTCTTTTAACAGATCTTCATCAAAGAGTTCACTCACCTGGAAACCAATTTTGGCATATTTATCTGAATAGAACGGGGCAATTCCTGATTTTGTGGATCCAAAGGACTTTCCACCCAGACGTTCTTCTTCATACTGGTCGAACAGAATGTGATAGGACATCACCATCTGTGCTCGGTCTGATACCAGAATCTTCGGCATCGGAACGCCACGATCTACAATACTCTTTACTTCATTAAACAAAACAGGAATGTTCAGGGCAACACCGTTTCCGATGATGCTTGTTGTGTGATTATAAAAAACACCTGACGGTAATGTATGCAGTGCGAACTTACCATAATCATTTACGATCGTGTGTCCGGCATTTGCTCCGCCCTGGAAACGCACAATAATGTCTGCTTTTTCTGCGAGCATATCTGTGATCTTACCCTTACCTTCATCTCCCCAGTTTGCTCCAACTACTGCCTGTACCATAATTTCCTCCATTTAAACATTGCTAACTACCCGGAACATCTCTGTCCCAGGCAGTCTACATATCGTGTTAGTTGCTCACTGTCCACTTCGTGACCAGTAATGTTTTTTGCACCACGGGTATTATAACCCAAAATATGTCGGTTGTACAACCTTTTTTTTGTTACCCTGCGGATTACTCTTTGAATATCTCTGATACTGTAATTATACGTTTATTTCAGCTTTCATTCCCAGCACTTCTTTGTTGGATTCCAGTACCGGATTCACCACATCTCTTAAGAATACTTCTACCTGGCGTGGTGCTCTTCCCACATACCTGGATGGATCCATGGACTTCTGCAGGTCTTCCAGTGACAGGTTAAATGCAGGGTCTGCTGCGATCAGTTCCAGAAGATTGTTATCTTTTCCTTCTACTTTGACGGTCTTGCCGGCTTCCATAGAAAGTTCACGAATTCTTTCATGAAGTTCCTGTCTGTCTCCGCCTGCTTTCACCGCATCCATCATAATATTTTCGGTCGCCATAAATGGCAGTTCTGCCATCATATGTTTTTCAATTACCTTCGGATATACTACCAGTCCGTCTACCACATTCAGGCACAGATCCAGGATACCATCGATTGCCAGAAAGCCTTCCGGAATGGACAGACGTTTGTTGGCAGAGTCATCCAGCGTTCTCTCAAACCACTGGGTTGCGGATGTAATTGCCGGATTCAGTGCATCACACAGTACATATCTGGACAGGGAAGCGATTCTCTCACTTCTCATTGGATTTCTCTTATAAGCCATAGCAGAAGATCCGATCTGTGTCTTTTCAAACGGCTCTTCTACTTCTTTCAGATGCTGGAGAAGACGGATATCATTGGACATCTTGTGGGCACTGGCTGCAATACCTGCCAGTATATTCAGAACTCTTGTATCCACTTTTCTGGAATAGGTCTGTCCGGATACCGGATAACAAGCTTCAAACCCCATCTTCTTTGCAATCATCGGGTCGATCTTATCAATGGTCTCCTGATCTCCTTCAAACAGTTCCAGAAAGCTTGCCTGGGTTCCTGTGGTTCCCTTACTTCCAAGCAGTTTTAAAGTTCCCTGCACATAGGTCAGATCTTCCAGATCCATCATGAATTCCTGCAGCCACAGTGTAGCTCTCTTTCCTACTGTAGTCGGCTGTGCCGGCTGGAAATGGGTGAATGCCAGTGTCGGCTGATTCTTGTAAGTATCTGCAAATTTAGCCAGCTCTGCAATCACATTCACCAGTTTCTTGCGAACCAGCTTCAGAGCCTCTGACATAACGATGATATCTGTGTTGTCTCCCACATAACAGGATGTGGCACCTAAATGGATGATTCCTTTTGCTTTTGGGCACTGTACTCCATATGCGTATACGTGAGACATGACATCATGACGGACAATTTTTTCTCTTTCTTTTGCCACATCGTAATTGATATCCTCTGCATGCGCCTTCAGTTCATCAATCTGCTCCTGGGTGATGTTCAGTCCCAGTTCCTTCTCTGTCTCTGCCAGGGCAATCCACAGCTTTCTCCAGGTTCTGAACTTCATATCCGGTGAAAAAATGTACTGCATTTCTTTGCTTGCATATCTTTCTGATAATGGGCTCTGATATCTGTCGTTCATATTCATTTTCCTTCCTGTTTATATATTATTTATTATTATACGGAAAGCAGATATTCCCGATATTCAACCATCCGTAATATTCCTGATTCTTCCTGCTTACTTGTCATACTCTCCGCGGATGTCATCTTTCGGTGGTTCCATCGGGTACCTGCCTGTAAAACATCCCTCACAGATGTCCAGGCCGTTTACCAGTTCTTTTAGTCTCTCGATCTTCAGATAGCCAAGGCTGTCTGCACCGATGATCTGACGGATCTCTTCTACCGAACGGTTGTATGCAATCAGTTGTTCTCTTGCCGGCACGTCAGTACCAAAATAACATGGCCACAGAAATGGCGGTGAACTGACACGCATATGCACTTCTGTTGCGCCTGCGTCTCTGAGCATCTTCACAATCCGGTCACTGGTCGTTCCACGGACAATGGAGTCATCAATCATAATGACTCGTTTTCCGGCCACAGCCTCCCGCAGCACATTCAGCTTAATCTTAACACTGGACTCTCTGGTACTCTGCTTCGGCTTGATAAAAGTTCTTCCCACATAACTGTTTTTCACAAACGCAGTTCCGTAAGGGATTCCGGATTCCATGGCATATCCCATGGCTGCCGCATTTCCCGACTCCGGTACACCCACTACAATATCCGCTTCCACCGGTGAATCCATTGCCAGAAATCTTCCTGCCTTGATTCTGGATCCATATACACTGACGCCGTCGATATGGCTGTCCGGTCTTGCAAAATAAATATATTCAAAAATACAGCGTGCCTGCTGCTCCTTAGGCAGACACATGGAGGTATCGGATTTGATACCGTCTTTTGTAATCGTCACCACTTCTCCCGGCTCAATATCCCGGATATATTCTGCTCCCAGAGTCTCCAGTGCACAGGTCTCAGATGTAATGATGTATGCATTATCTCTCTTACCGATACACAGTGGCTTAAATCCAAACGGATCTCTGGCACCAATCAGTTTTCTTGGTGACATGATAACCAGTGAGTAGGCACCCTTGATCTTCTTCATTGCATTAAGTACTGCACTCTCTACATTCTTCGTCTTAACACGTTCCCGTGCAATGTGATATGCCACAACTTCCGAATCAATGGTAGTCTGGAAAATCGCGCCGGAATAAGCCAGTTCTTCACGCAGCTCCGGTGCATTGATCAGGTTCCCGTTATGTGCAAGCGCCAGCGTTCCCTTCACGTAGTTCAGAACCAGTGGTTGGGCATTCTCTCTGGTACTGGCTCCCGCCGTAGAATATCTCACATGTCCAACTCCGATATCCCCGCGCATCTGCTCCAGTTCTTCTCCGGTAAATACTTCGTTTACCAGTCCCATGCCCTTATAGGAAGTAACCTTCCCTTTGGGTCCGTTCGTCTCGCTGACCGCGATACCACAGCTTTCCTGTCCACGGTGCTGCAGTGCAAACAATCCATAATATATGGATGCCGCAACGTCTTTTCCGTCCAAGTCATACATCCCAAATACGCCGCATTCTTCACGCAGCTTTTCCTCTACTTCCATCTGCTGATGGACCCCTGGTTTTTTCATAAGACATCTCCTCGCTGTTTGCTGATTTCTCCCCACCTAATACACTCTGACGTCAGGGTCAAAAGTCAGAAATACCTAACATCATTCGACCTTAACATCATAACGTATGAAAAATCAAATTACAAGCCAAACTTCACATGCCACCTGCCGTGTTCCTCAGATATTCTGTCTTCATATGGTCGGTCAGCTGTCTCCACTGCTCCTGGCTGCGTGTCTCCTTTTCGTCATCTTCCATTCCTTCCTGTATAATACTCTGACTGTCTTCCCACAGTTCCATGGCACCTTTACGGTCTGCCCTGATCTGCTCCAGCCGTTCCTGATATTTCTTTTCCGAGAGAAACAACGGCAGAATACGCAGATATTTTTCATATACTTTTTTTGACTTCATGGTCTGGTAAGACTCCCATAGACAGCGGGCTGCCTCTTCAAACTCAAACAGACGGGCGTATGCTGCCGCCATGTTCTCCTGAACAACGGCATAAAACTGCATCCCCATTTTCCCCCTTTTCTGACCGGAAAGGATCTTCTCATATTCCTGAAGTGCGATCACATACCTGCCGAATTCCACCAGATAGTCTGCTTTCATTTTTCTGCGCACCTCTTCCGGTTCCATGAGAATCTCTGCAAACTGTTCCTGAAACAACTTCAGTTCCTGCCGGCCCAGATAACCACATTCCTGGAAAACTGCCAGGACAAATTCTTCCGGGTTTTCCCGTTCCAGTGCCCGCATCAGCCTGTTCTTCAGCTTTTCCAGCCCCAGCTCGCTTCCGGTCCATTTACAGAGTTCCAGATTCATCACGGATTCATCAATCAGATAGATATACTGGCCAAAATAGTAACACAATTCCTCCAGTGAATAAATATTTTTTCCGATACTCTCTATATAAAAGGGCTTTTCGGCACATTCGGTTCTGCACAAATAATAACTGCTCATACCAAAAATCTCCTTTCTTTACTCCATATTCAGCATGCTTTCCCAAATCAGTCCGGAAGATGGGAAAAATTCACCGAATCCCATATCTTTCACAGTTACCTTGCATACTTTTGCTGACTGATATGCCAGACTGATTCTTAAGCGGGTGGTTTTTAACGGGCGCTCCGGCAATCCCTTCAGTCCAATGGTGAAGCTGGACGTCTCTCCGCCCCTCATGGATCTTGCATACAGCACCAGTTCCTTTCCTTCATCCAGCAGAATCTCACAACGGTTCTGTGCATCATACCAGTTCATTCCAGCGCTGAGCAGCATATAGTCCGTCTTCTGTCCCCGGATATTCATCTGCATGCTGATATTGTACTCTGTCATGTCCTCACTCTGATACAGCCATGCATCCAGATTCTTTCCGATGTGAAGCTTATGGCACATCGCATAACATGCTCCTTTTGTATACAGGTTCTTTCCCTGGAATACATGCCGCTTCCTGCAGAGGTACTGGAGGGATTCCACTGCCCATGTTTTGTCAAAACTGTCCCCGATTAAGAACGTAGAGGATACAATCTCTTCCTGAAATGTACTTTGAATCAACTCCAGAAACTTCTGATCCCTTACCGTATTCCATTCTGCCTCACTTCTTCCCGCCGGACTGCCCAGATGGATCTTCTCTCCCTGTATCACGGTAACCAGTGCCGGTCTTGTCCTGTTATCTATCTTCATAAGCCAGGAGCGAATACCTGACTGGGTATATTCAAACAGCGCCGCATCATGATTCCACAGTTCTTTTTTTTGATTCAGTACATAATAGAAAAAGCTTTCCTGATAACTCTGCAGAAAAACATTCTCCCGATCCATACCCAGCATCTGGCAGGCATCATGCAGCCAGTCTATCCACGGCTGCTGTATCTCTCGCATAGTAATCATCAGAAAAATGTCCGTCATACGGGAAATCGGACGCAGATATGAAATGCAGGATTTGATAAATTCTGCCAGATCTCTGACTTTCTCTTTTCCCCGTTCCCTTAGCAGACCTTCCGGTGTGGGAATCAGGTATTTATCCTGATTTTCCACAATACTGACTGTTTCCGGCTCTCCTGCCCGGTCACTGTAATAGGATATCTGTGAATATTCTTTTTCCAGATCCAGTCCTATGATCATTCTCTTCATCTCTTTTTGCTCCTGCTTCCTAATTTAATCCAAAAATGGATTCCACCAGATACTTCTGTCCTGCATAGCGTCTGTGCAGGTTCTCCAGCTGTGTCAGATCTCCCTGCTCCCGTGCCGCAATCATCTGATTCACCAGATCATATCTGGTTCCGCCATGACGTGATGCCGGTGCAGTATGGGAATACGACTGCCATTTTGGTTCTTCCGTCTCTTCCTCCTCTGCCACATACCACTCCAGTCTGTCTTTATAAAATAACGTGAATTCTTTTACATAGATTCCTTCAAAGATCTCCGGCATGGAAACTTTCTTTTCCTCCTGATCTCCATAACGGTAATGCAGCACAAGTTCTTTTCCCGGCTCCGCATGATATTCCAGAATATACTTGTCATACAGATGATACCTTTCTTTCAGTCTGCCCGGAAGCTTCTGCATAAATGCAAAATGCATTCCCTGTTCCAGGTACTTCTCCAACAAATAAATCATCCACTTCTGCTGGCCGGCACTCTTTTCTTTTCGTTCCGTATAACGCTTCAACAGTGCCAGTTTGCAGATATCCGGTGTTCCCACTATGCCGAGCATATGTTTCTCCATATATGCAAAAACCGGCCATTCCACATATTTTTCCCGCACAAAGGATTCATAGGACATCCAGGTAACATACGCCCTGCATATTCTGGACTTGCCCATCTTTTTCTCATAAGATACAAAAATCTCTTCTGTATGTTCTGATCCCTGCTGTAAAAACAGAAGCAGTACCAATATCTTCTCTTCCAGTTCAAAAGATTCCAGTTTAAATGTCTGACCGGCTCTCCAGATCTCTTTCATCAGTTCCAGTGAGCCTTCATAATTTTTCATAAGGTATGCCAGCATCTTCTCATCATACAGTTTCTTTTCAAAGCAGTATACACATACTGCCAGGAACATTCTGTCCTGTTCCATCTCATCTTCCGTCAGCAGACTGCTGCACATACGTACCAGAATCTGCAGTTCCACTTTTTCTATTCCATAGATACAGATAAGCTGATATAACTCCCGGTAACGGTCCTGACCGCTTAACAGTCTGGCTGCTGCTGTCATCTGGTGCTGTGCCATAACCGTAAGATCTGCCGCCTCCAGGAACCTCTCTGCCGCCTCATGGGACGGATGCTGTGAAAAAAATTCCAGCAATCGTCCTTTTAATTCTTCTCTGTAACTTTCTTTCAGCTCTGACACCTTCAACAGCATCAGATACTGCTCCATCTTCTCTTCCTGGATCTGTACCGTTTTCTCTCCGGTCATACAGTCGTGCAACAGCATCCGGTGCGGCTGCTCCAGATATCTGCGGCACAGTGCTTCCATCTGTGGCTGTTCCATGAGTCTTGTCTGTATACAGTAAGGACCTGCCGCATATCTGCGACCTTCCCTGTCTTCTGCCAGAAGCACGTAATCCGGCGTCATAATCTGTACCAGTGCTTTTCCGTCTGTGACCGCCGCTTTCTGTTCCAGCTCCAATGCCCTGTGTATCACAATCAGATGACGTATACCAGGCATCTGACAGGTAATCTCGTAAGTAAACAGCACTTTCTCCAGTCCTGATGCAAGCCGCGGTGTCATCACAGCATCAGCCAGCAGATCTTTATAAAGTTCCACCAGATCACGGCTTACTTTTCCTTCCGCAAGCTGTTCTTCCATAAACAGTCCCATTCCCTTGCGATAGCTTGCATAGGTCTGTTCATCCTGGTCACGGTTGCGGATCACCGCCGCATAGATTGACGCCTTGCGTACTGAGTCTAATGTATTGTGGTATACAAAATACAATCTTATTGCCATCGGGAGTTCATTTGCTTCCAGATGGTCTGCCGTCTCTATAAAAGCTTCATACAGACCTGTGATTCTCACGTCCTGCATTACACCTCTTGCGAACCACACTGCATATTTTTTTTCTTTTTTCCGGCCATCCATAAGCATCTTGCAAATGGCAGACAACAGGTTCTTCGTCGGCGACTCCCTGTAACATGCTGTCAGTACACGGAACAGGATTGGATCGAATCCACTCAGCCTCTGAGCGAGCTGCGCTGCCTGTCCGCTGATTTCCCGGTCAAAGACCTGATTCCTGCACAAAAATGCCAGCAAATGGACTTCGAATCCTTCCAGCCTGCGCAGCATCAGTGGTTCCTTCTTCAGAATATCACAGGCATCCAGATACAGCACCGGGCTATGCACTCCCTGAAGATACTTCAGTCTGATCTCTTCCAGCCGTTCCGTATCATTGCGGTACATCTGTCCATTCACACGCAGCATCAGCCACAGCAATATCCAGCTCTCCTGATGTTCCAGATAAAGTTCCTGTATCTTCTTCTGCACATATTCCTGATATTCTTCCTCTTTATTCTGCATCGTGGTCAGATAGAGATAACATGCCTGCCATCTGCCGTCCTTCAGTTCCTCTTTCCGCTCCTGTACCTGTCCAAGAAGAAGTTCTGCCTGAATAGAATCCTGCATCTGAAACAGTACATAGCTCTCATACAGATCATAGAAGATATGTCTGCCTTCTGCCCTGCGGTAACGGTCCAGCGCATGCAGAGTCTCTTTCGCCCACTTCTTCTGCTCCATTCTGCCGGTACGGTAACAAATGTACATAGACAGTACTCTTACCACTTCTTTCTTCTGCCTGTGCAGCATCCCTTCTGCTGCCCTTTTCGCCGAATTCTGTACCTCCACAACACAGGTCATTTCTTCCAGGCCAGTAGAAATGATAATTCTGGCAAACTGTTTTCCTGCATGCAGCTTCTCCTGATTCACCATAAATCCAAGATGGTATACACTTCCGACAAATTCTTCCGTAGTAATCTGTGTCTTTTCCAGTGTGAGAAACTCTGCATCACAGGAAATGGTAAGTACTGCGAATCCCCATGTATTCTTACGGATAACCAGTTCTTCTTTCCGAGTCTCAGTGATATCGGACAATACCAGATGATGATTCTCCGATTCCACAGAAATGGCTTCTTTGGTTCCCATTCCCACAAGAAACTGTTCCAGACTGCGATAAGACACTCCCTCTGCCAGAAGTCCGTCATACAGTGTCTGGCTGTTCTGCCCCCACTCACGTATCATTCTGCGAAAAGCACCGGATACAAACAGTAAGTAAGCTCTGGTGAAGTCTTCTTTTGCCAGAGCTGCGAACTGCTCCGGTGTCAGAAACGGTACCTGCACTTCCCTGCGCTCCTCCTGACGGTTCTCTACGGTAATCTCATACGGCAGACGATACTCCCCGGCAGAAGTGTTCAGCAGGAATTCGCCCTTCAGAACCTCTCCTGCTTCCATTCCCTTCACATCAGCTTCATACCGTATGGTCTCACCGATCCCCGCAAAACTGTCCGGACGCAGCCCCACTCTTGGATTGGTAGACTGCACAAATCCCTGTATGCTTTTCTCTGCCGGTGACAAAATGGAAAACTTGCCGAAGAAGTTCTCATTTTCCATTGTCCTGGCACAGATCCGCTGCTCAGACAGCTCCAGCGTATTCTGTAAATCTGTAAATTTTCCGTTTAGTAATTCATTTATTCTCTTCTTCAATCGAATCTTCCCCATAAAGAGCAGGGAGCTGCAACACAGCTCCCCACTCTCTTTTTATTTTAACAGTTTTTTTAATTCATCCATAAAGGTGTTCACATCTTTAAATTCCCGATAGACCGATGCAAACCGCACATAAGCAACCGGATCCAGATCCTTTAACTGATCCATAACAAGCTCCCCGATCACTTCACTGCTGACTTCCCGTTCTTCTCTTCCAAACACCTGATTCTCAATCTGATCCACGACTTTCGTGATCTGCTGGGCGGAAATCGGCCGCTTATAGCAGGCCCTGATCACCCCATTCTCAATCTTCCTGCGATCGTACTGCTCCCTGTTCTGATCCTTCTTGATCACGATCAGTGGTATGGTCTCTACCTTCTCATAGGTAGTAAAGCGCTTTCCGCAGGCATCACACATCCGGCGGCGGCGAATGGAACTGTTGTCATCCACCGGTCTGGAATCTACTACTCTGGTATCATCCTGATTACAAAATGGACACTTCATCTGAATTGTTCCCCCGTTCATTTCTATTCCCAGTTTCAAGTATAGCCTAATAGAAGTCTGGATGTCAATTGCATATACTGGTATGAAAGAATTTTTTTCAGGTGTCGCTATGAGATTGTGTGAACTTCGTCAGAAAGAAGTTATTAATGTATGTTCCTGTGCCTCCATGGGCTGTGTCATCGATGTGGATATTGATCCCCAAAACGGGCAGGTACTTGCTCTGATCGTTCCGGGTCCCGGACGCTTTTCCACGCTGTTTGGCAGAGATCATGAATGTCTGATTCCCTGGCACTGTATCTGTCAGATCGGGGATGAAATCATTCTGGTGGAGTTGAAAGAACCACATCCGCCCAAACGATAACGCCTGTATTTTCAGGGTCGAATACATCCGGACCGTAATGCATACGGTCTTGGAAATTATCTCCGTCCAGACGGTGATATCTACGGTTTCAGGTAACTTCGCATGGCTTTCAGCGCATTTTTCTCCAGACGGCTGACCTGTGCCTGGGAGATGCAGATCTCGTCTGCCACTTCCATCTGGGTCTTACCCTCATAAAAACGCATATTGATAATTCTCCGTTCCCGGTCACTCAGTCTGGACATGGCATCCCGCAGGGCAATGGATTCTACCCAGTTTTCTTCTTTGTTTTTCTTATCACTGATCTGATCCATTACATAAAGAGCATCTCCGCCCTCTGAATACACCGGATCGTAGAGACTTAAGGGATTCTGTATGGCGTCCATGGCATATACAATCTCTTCTTTTGCGATACCGATTTCCTCTGCGATCTCGTTAATGGTAGGTTCCTTCAAATGCTTTTTGGTATACGCTTCTCTGGTGTAAAGTGCCTTGTATGCAGTATCCCGAAGAGATCTACTGACCCGGATCACGTTATTATCCCTGAGATAACGCCGTATTTCTCCGATAATCATGGGAACTGCATACGTAGAAAACTTCACATCAAGTTCCGTATTAAAATTGTCGATTGCTTTCATCAGTCCGATACAGCCGATCTGAAACAGGTCATCTGCATTCTCATTACTTCCGGAAAACCGCTTTATGACGCTGAGCACCAGTCTCAAATTGCCTTTAATATACTGTTCTCTTGCTTCCATGTCTCCCTGCTTGATCTTACAGAATAATGCTTCTTTCTCCGCTTCTGTCAAAACCGGCAGCTTTGCTGTATTTACTCCGCATATTTCCACTTTATTCAGTGCCATCGCAAGAATCCTCCTAAACTTGTGTTACCTCATTTCTATTTAAAGAATTCTCACAAATATCACTGATTATGCGGTTTCCCGAAAAATATAAAAATTAATAGCCCTTGACAATTTCCTTTCGGAGCCGTCCTATGATCTTCTTTTCCAGTCTGGAGATATAAGACTGAGAGATTCCAAGCATGTCTGCCACTTCTTTTTGTGTTTTTTCTTTTCCTTCCCGGCTGCCCAGTCCAAAACGCAGCTGTATAATCACACGTTCCCGGTCACTCAGTCTGGCAATTGCTTTTCTTAAAAGGCGGTATTCCACTTCCATTTCCAAATCCCGGTAAATCACATCCTCATCTGTCCCAAGGATATCGGATAATAACAGTTCGTTCCCGTCCCAGTCTACATTCAGAGGTTCATCAAAGGATACTTCCAGCCGGATCTTATTCGTCCGCCGCAAGTGCATCAGGATCTCATTCTCAATACACCTGGATGCATAAGTGGCAAGTTTGATTTTCTTATCCGGATTGTAGGTATTAATTGCCTTGATCAGCCCTATGGTTCCGATAGAAATTAAGTCTTCCACACCCACACCGGTATTATCGAATTTCTTGGCAATGTACACTACCAGCCGAAGATTATGTTCAATTAACAGTTCCCTTGCCTGTGCAGAAGTCTCCCCGACGAGACTTTCGATTGCCTGTGCCTCTTTCTCCGGTTCCAACGGTGCCGGAAGCACTTCGCTCCCTCCTATATAATGTATCTCATTTTTTCTTCTCCACATGAATTCTGACACCGGTGCCAGCATCTGAACCGGAAGTGTCTGTGGTATACTCGCTTTTGCTAACATGTTTCATTCCCTCCTGCCTTTCACGTTCTGTCAGGGATGCAGTATCATCTGATATGCTCCCGTCCGGCTCACCGCATCTTTGCTTACGGCTGCCAGTACTTCTGGTGTATCCACTGTTTCATTTTCTTTTTCCACCCGGATCTCATCCAGTTTCAGGACAGGAAGTATTCCATGTTTTTTTCCGATGCTCTGATAGGGTACGAAAGAAAATATACCTGACGGACATTCTGACGCTTTCAATTCCAGCAGAAGCATCAGTTCTCTTCGTTCCTCTTCTTCCAGAAGTGGCTGCACAGACTCCAGTTCTATGATATGTACCGGTCGTCCCGTCAGTGGCTGTTTGAGCTGGTTGCCACTGTCCCACAGTGCCGTAAGCTGCTTCTGCCTGCCGCGAAACACCACTGTCACAGGATAGAGAAACTGTTCCTTCTGTTCCCTTGTGCGTACCTTCAGCAATACCAAAAAAGGCAATAAAATACCTGCGGCCATACTGTATGGAAATGGCATGTGAAAATAGTCCCTCAATATCTGCCAGCTTCCTTCCGCCAGTAATGACAGCAGGCGAAATATCACTGCTCTATACATTAATTTTTTCCAACCCTGCCAGACAAAAGCAGCCAATGTCATACCTGCCTCCACTGTCATGCATACAATTGCCGTCATCCATTGTACTTTATATACTTCAAGAATCATCATCAGACACATTGCCAGGCTGCCGGACACTGCTGTCAGCAGACATCGTATTCTGGAAGAATATTTCTTCTCTATAATCGTGATCATTCGTAACACGGTATAATTCATTACCAGATTTTCCAGAAAATAGATATCCAGATAAAACTCGTAAATCACGATTCGCCTCCCGCCTGTTATGCAAGTAAGTATACCGATTTTCCCCTACAGATTTTGTCAAACGAAGGACTGGATTTTGGGATATTCACCGATGATTTTCGACGGCTCTATCCGACAAAAAAAACAGAAGTAACCGTTGTCTTAACCATCACTTCTGTCTCTTTTTCCACATTCTGTCTTCATTTCGTACAGAATATGTGCTTTTCACTTTTTCTATTCTATCACCTGGAATTCCAGTACTGCTTTGAAAAGATCGCCGTCGATCTTGATGCTCAGTGTTCCCTTCTGAAGTTCTGTCAGGCTTCTGGCAATGGACAGACCCAGTCCGTTTCCTTCTGTATTTCTGGAACTGTCTCCCCGCACGAACCGTTCCATCAGCTCTTCTTCTGATATATTCAGTGCATCCCTTGATGTATTCTTAAATGTGATCACAGCCTTCTTTTCTTTTTCCTCCAGGATCAGATAGACTCTGGTTCCCGGCTGTGCATATTTACAGATGTTGTTCATCAGATTATCAAAGACTCTCCACATCCTTCTTCCGTCGGCAAGAATTCGAATCTCGCTGTCCGGCTGCTGCACCACCAGCGTCAGATCTGCTTTTTGCAGTTTTTCCTCGTATTCTCCATCCGCCTGTATCAAAAATACCGACGCAACACATGGCTGCAGGCAGACTTCCAGATTGCCGGTAGAGGCCTTGGATGCTTCCACCAGATCTTCTATTAATCTTTTCAGACGTACAGATTGTCTGACCAATACTTCTGCATACTCGGTAATCTTCTCATTCTCACATGGTTCTTTTCCAATCAGATCTGCATAATTGATGATAGAAGTCAGTGGCGTTTTGATATCGTGTGATACATTGGTAATCAGTTCCGTCTTCATCCGCTCACTCTTTAACTGTTTTTCCACTGCAAGACTCATTCCGGAAGCAATACTGTTCAGATCTTCTCCCTGCTTTTTAAAATCTCCCCTCATAGGTTTTGTATCGATCTGATATGCCAGTTCGCCTTCTGCCAGGGCTGCTGCTCCTTTTTGCAGCTTCTTTATCATCAGTGCTCCGTAGAAAACAATCGGAAAAATGACTGCTTTTTCCAAAAGCCAGAATGCCACCAGATTTCCTGTATCATAACTGAATGCGATTATTCCAAAAAACTCCAGAAAAGAAAGAATACCTGCCCCTAATATTACTTTCCAGATCACCGGAATCTCCATCAGTATATACAGGCTTCCCTTGCAGATTTTTTTCAGCAAATATAATCCTTTGTAAATCAGGGTATTTTTCCATAGAGTCTTTCCCTTTACTCTGGCTGCAATGCTCATGCAGTATCCCAGGAAGGTATTGCCTATAATCAGAACAAGTCCGCCTGCCAGCATAAAATCTGCAATATTGCTGTTAACCATACTTAACACCGCCATACTCATCACCAGCCAGCAAGTTCCTATTATCACAGTTAGCAGATCTGCCGGTATCCCGTAAAGAGGCCCTGTGTAAAGTTCTGTACTGCCTGTTCTCCTTCCAGTCACGTTCATCAGTGTCACAAAACTGATCAGGCCAAGGACAAAAGCAAATGCCATAATAATATATATTGTATATCTAATGCCATAGAGGATATGAACCACTTTTCCTGCAATGAAAAATGCATCCTGTTTTGCCAGTGACTCATCAATATTAAAATGAACAATATCATACTTCTGATCCTGACTTGTTTTCACATGAGTATCATATACGGGATAAGTCCACACTCCCTCCTCGTTTTCATACACTTCATAATATTCTGTATACTGCCACTTTTCTTTGGAGTCTTTCACCCCGGCTTTGACTTTTCCATCCATCCCAACAATCTGCCAGGTAAGATTTCCTGTACTGCCCTGCGCCTCTTCCTCTGACAAACTATCATTTTCCAGCTTCCAGGTAAGACTCCGCCCTTCTCTTGACAGCAGTCCATTGAAAACCTCTTCCCTGATTGCCTTTTCCTCTCTGGTGTAAAAATCCGTCTCCACCATTACCACGCTTCCCAGTATAGTTGCTGCAAATAGAATGCCGCACACTCCGCATGACAGAAATAATAACATCTTTCCTGTTACTGTTCTCCAAAACTGCCTCATGATTTTCGTCCTTTCTCCAGCTTATATCCCTGTCCGAATACCACCTTCAGATATCTGGGTTCTGCCGGATTGATCTCTATTTTTTCCCGGATGTGCCGAATGTGTACCGCCACCGTGTTATCTGTTCCGATTGGCTTCTCCTTCCACACTTCGGCATAAATCTCCTTCGGTGAGAATACTTTGCCCGGATTGGCAAGAAATAATTTCAGTATTTCAAATTCTTTTGGTGTCAGGGAAATCTGGTTTCCGTCCACATAGACTTCTTTTTCCTTATCCCTTAATTCAATTCCGCCAATTGTATACACTTCACTGTTTTGAACGCCTCCACCCAGCTTCAGGTATCTCCTTAACTGCGACTTCACTCTGGCAGTTACTTCCAGTGGGTGAAACGGCTTGGTAATATAGTCGTCTGCCCCTACATTCAGTCCCAGTATCTTATCTGCATCCTCACTTTTCGCTGTCAGTAGAATAATGGGTATATTGCTTTTTTCACGGATCTTTGTCATGGCTGTGATCCCGTCCATCTGAGGCATCATAATGTCCATCAGGATCAGATGAATCTCCTGTCTGTCCAGGAGCTCCACTGCTTCCCTGCCATTGTATGCTTCAAAAATCTGATAATCCGGATCTGATAAATAGATTTTCAGTGCATTGACGATGTCCTTCTCGTCATCACAGATTAATATGTTCGGCATAATTTTCCTCTCCCCTTTCATCTGTGGATATTGTACTACAGGTATCGGTTAAGATGAAAGTAGGAATAGGATTAAGATTTGATGAAGATATTTCATAAAGATATCTGATGTGCGTTATTACTTGAACCAATGTGCTGCATTATCCCAGGGTAACATCCAGTATCATCATGATGCTGAATCCTACTGCAAAGAAGATGGTCCCCAGATTGGTGTGGTCTCCCTGGAACATCTCCGGGATGAGTTCCTCTACTACGACATACAGCATGGCTCCGGCTGCGAAGCTGAGCAGATATGGCAATACGGGAACGATCAGGCCAGATACCAGTATGGTCAGCATGGCTCCGATGGGCTCAACGATTCCTGACAGAACCCCTCCGGCAAATGCTCTGGACTTTTTCATTCCCTCTGCGCGAAGAGGCATGGAGATAATTGCGCCTTCCGGGAAGTTCTGTATGGCAATACCCAGGGACAGAGCAAATGCTCCGGCCGCTGTGATGCTCGCATTTCCCAGCCGGTATCCGGCATAGACCACGCCCACTGCCATTCCCTCCGGAATGTTGTGAAGGGTGACTGCCAGAATCATCATGGTCGTTCTCTGAAATCCACTTCTTGGTTCCTCTGCCTTTTCACTGTTCTGATGAAGATGTGGAACAGCGCGGTCCAGCATCAGTAAAAAGAAAATTCCGATCCAGAATCCAACAGCCACCGGAACGAACTGCCATACTCCTAAGTCTGCCGACTGCTCCAGTGCCGGAATCAGAAGACTCCAGATAGATGCAGCTACCATGACTCCGGACGCAAATCCAGTCAGAGAACGCTGCACCAGATCACTCAGTCCTCTTTTCATAAAGAAAACACAGGCTGCTCCAAGGGATGTGCCCAGAAAAGGGATCAAAATGCCAATAAAAATATTCATATGCAAAATCCTTTCATATACACGGATGTTTGTCATTACCACGAACACATTATATGTTAGTCTTATCTAACTTGTCAATTACATTCTTTTTTCCCGGTTCTTATTTTCAGTATACACAAAACCACCGCATCTCAGTATGAGACCGGTGGTAGTTCGCACAATTATTTTTTCATGAAATGTTCGCTTCCTTTATGTTCCGAACTGACTTTGCGCTCTTTTCTGGAAATCAGGCTTTCTGTAACTTCATTGGCTATATAAGACAGGTAAAGCAGTATCGTTGCTATCAGTCCTGCAGCCCACCATACGATCTTTATGATCTCCCAGATTCCGCCCTGAGCATAAAGAATGCGTAATTTATATATTGCTATCATCCTTTTGATGGCTGCATCTGAACAAAACAGATATCCCTGCCACCACAGAATAAGTCCTATTATGATTCCAAGAATAACAAGTTCGATCTTAAATATACTCCGTGACATTCTGTGTTTTTCATCCCCTGATGACATATCTTTTCTCTCCATCTTTATTATTTGTAACTGTTCAGATACCTTCACGGAACAGTGGGTTCTGAACAGTTACATTATTTTAATTTTCTGCTGTATTCGGCTGTTACTGTTTGTTCCTGTATTAATCTTTCATATTATTTGTTTAAATTATATTATACTAATTCAGGCGTGTCAATTTGTTTTATATTCTGTTTTCAAATAGTATTAATATCATTGTTACTCTCGCTTATATAGGTATTTCTATTGCGATGTTCCGTTTTTAATCGTCCATTTTGTCATCTTTTTCCAGTTAAAATAGTTCTATACTGTCTGTGTTCCCACAGACAACTAATCATTTTTACATTACATTTACAAAAGAGGAAACGACATGGAAGAAAATTTCATAAGAGAACGATTGACACAGCTTCGCATGAAGAAAAACGTGTCCGAGTACAAAATGAGCCTGGACCTCGGTCACAGCAAGAGCTATATTCAAAGTATTGTGTCAGGACGGGCTATGCCCTCCATGACCGAATTTTTATACATCTGCGATTATTTAGATGTGACCCCGGCAGAATTCTTCAATGAAAAAATCGAAAATCCGGCACTTTTAAAAAATATGATCGAAAAAGCCAGTGAAATGGGGGATGATGACCTTCAGCTTCTCTGTCAGCTTATCGACCGTATAAAATAAATCTGGTGCTTTCGGAACCAACACTCCCGATTCTACACGGCATGTCAGGAAATGACTCGTAAGGCAAAGAAGGACAGAACCGCGAAATCGGTTCTGTCCTCAATAATTTTTAAATTATTAATCGTCTAAATAATATGCGTTATCCGTTGTAAATACTCTGTAGGTGCATTTTTCAATTGTTTTTTCACAGACACTTTTCCGGCTTTCAATGCTGCAAATGGATTCTCATATCGGCGTACCACAATTCTAAATTTGTTGGAATATTTTTTGCCGCCTTTCCAGTAGTTCAATGTCACCGTTGCCTTACCGGAGTTTCCTGGATGTAAATTTTGTTCCATACATTTACATTCTTTTCTCAAAATGCTGGTAATCTTTCGGGTTTGTCCAGCTTCCACCCCAGGTAAAGCCATGATCGGTAAACACCTGCCAGCAGACATCCCCTTCTTTAATCTCGTGCACATCCTCTAGTGAGCGATCCATATATTCCAGTGCATTTTCATGATCGCAGTAATAGGTTCCGTCCTCTTCCAGTGTCAGATAGGGATTCTGCTGTGGATTGATGTCAATGGCACAGCCATAGGCATGTCTGGAAAGATTCTGTCCGCCAGTCACTACACGGTAGCAAAAAGCCGAAGTATTATTGTGATCGATGGAGTTCGTATCTGCCTGATCCGGATCCTCATTCACCCAGTAATCATCAATCAGATGCATGGATGCAATTTCATATTCTGCATCATATAGCTCCTGAAAAATCTCCAGCACTTCATCTGCCAGTTCTGCATTCACAATCAGTTCCCCAGTCTGTATTTCATGATCAAAGTCATAATGAGATATTTGCAGATAACGCAGATCCTCTAATGAAATATTCTCATTCTCCTGATAAGACTTGCCATTAATACGGTTATAGACTTCGTCCCCCTCTGCGATCTCAGATGAGGTAAAAACAGGCTCATCTGCTTTCGCTGCCTGCACCGGTGATGGTTGCAGGATCAGCATACCGGCCAGTGCTACTATATAGGTTACACATGTATTTCTCATTATTATACCTTTATATTTTATAAAATTCTTAGTCGTTTCAAGAGTGCCTCGTATCATTCATACCACGCAAATACAACGTATTTCTTTTCGTTTCATTTGCATTTCAAATGCAAATACTAAAATTCCATTTCTGCCTGTCGGCATAATTCTTCTATCCATTCTTTTCCTTTTATCACTGCAATCCACTCCTGTGGAATTGCCTCATACCCATAATATAAACCGGCAAGTCCCCCTGCAATCGCTGCAACAGTATCCGTATCATCCCCAAGATTTACTGCCTTCAACATACATTCTTTATAAGAATCTGTAGTAATCAGACACCATATTGCAGCCTCAAAGGAATCTATTACATATCCGGTAGTATTGATTTTATCTTCTGAAGTACCGGAAAACTCAGATAAATGATACAATCTTTCAAGATGCGCCATCTCTGTCAGGTTCCTGATATCCTGTCTGTAATACTTACGTCCATGATCCATTCCCTCCTGAAGCAGCACTTCAAGTGGTGGCACTGTTGTCTTCCTGGTTCCCTCAATAATACTTTTCACGCAAAAATAATAGATTCCACAGCACATTTTGCTTCTTAAATGATTATGAGTCACCCCACTGATACGATGGATTCCTTCAATTGCCTCATCTTCTGAAGTACATACCAGTTTCTGTTTCTCGTAATAATACAAACATACCGGAAGGATTCTCATTAAAGCTCCGTTCTCATTGGCATGCTCACCGATTGCTCCGCAAGTCCTAATATCCGGATTTTTTATAAACTGATATATTGCATTGCTGCAGGTAATTCCCTGATCAAACGCTCTTCCAAATGGAGTATATTCTCCTTCCTGATCCCACTTCACAAACCGCTGCATGATATCCAACGGATCAGCTTCTTTCTTTTCCAGCAGACTCTCCAACGTGGCAAGAGCCATACTGCTGTCATCTGACCAGGTTCCCTCCGGCATCTGATAAACTCCACCGGATTCCATTCCTGTTACAGGTCCCTGCGCTCTGTTTCTTATTTCCGTTCTGTCCATAAACTGTACCGGAACTCCAAGGGCATCTCCCACAATAAGTCCCATCATTCCATTAAACCAGATATTTGTCTTCATCATCTTCACCTCGCTTTGCATCTTTATGCCGTTTTTCATAATCTTCTCTAATTGGCGCACAACCGGAAAATAATGCCTCATCCATTTCACGTTTACTTCCGGATTTGCGAAACGCCGATATAGTCGTGGAAAGTACCTGAAAATTCAGTTGTGTTCCTTCTCTGTCACACTGATAATTCATTGCTCTGTCTGCTCCAATTCCGAATCTGTCCGCTGTTTTAATTGCATCCATGTTCGCTCCAAGAAATAAAAACTCCCATCCATATTTTTCTTTTTCCATTTCCACCATCTTCTTCACTTTATGACAGTTGTAGATATGGCTGGCATTTTCCATCCCATCTGTTGTAATGATAAACAAGGTCTTCTCCGGTCTGTCTTCCGCTCTGGAATACTTATGTACATTTGCAATATGATGAATTGCGCCTCCAATTGCATCCAGAAGTGCCGTACAGCCTCTCACATAATACTGTTTTTCATTCATTGGCTCCACCTTTGCAACAGGTACTCTGTCATAAAGAATTTCGGTCTTATCATCAAACAGCACTGTAGAAATATACGCCTCTCCATCTTCCTTTCGCTGTTTCTCAATCATAGAATTAAAACCGCCAATGGTATCTTCTTCAAGTCCTCTCATAGAACCGCTTCTGTCTAAAATGAAAACTACTTCTGTTAATCCTTTACGCATAACTTTGTCCTCCTTCACACCAACTATTAAATCGTGTTTTCTTTTGATGGACTCATTATACACAAAAATTTTTTCAAACCTGTCGCCTGCCAGACGACACTATGAAATGATGCATGGCAATCCATGTTCTTCCAATTGAATATCCAGTTCAATCATATCATATATCTCATTTTCGATAAAATACGAAAAAATAATATCCGTTTTGTCACAGGGTGACAGTGCATACCCTGCTCTGGCAAGCAGATCTCTGGTCTCGTCCATGTTTAGTTTTGCGCCTACGCATAAGCATAATGCTGTCAGTTTATTGGGATGATAACTGGCATTGTTCTTGATCTTTGAGAATATTTTCCGGTCAACAATTGCACGTTTCCAGACCTCTGCATTTTCCATGTTCCTTTCCTGAATCAAATACATCAGATACTCCGAAAATGTATCTGACATATGTCTCATTCGCTCTTCCAGTCTGCTTTCATGCTCCGTCTCAAAATCCGAAAGCATGGTGGACTCATATTCGCATACATCTTCTGATCCGATAGATTTCTTTGATGTTTTTTCTGTTTTCTGTGCTGATTCGAAAAATGGGAGACTGTTTAATCTTCGCTGTGTCTCACTATTTCTCCTATCGTCACCATACTCTTCTTTTCTGGCCTCTTCCACATAATTGCAATCAATGTAGGCTTACAGATCCGGATAAATCTTTTCTCCCAGATGCGTTGCCTTTCCATCAAACACAACCAGATAGATCTCCATCTCGTTTTCAAGCAGAAAGGCATGAATCTCATCTACTGCAATCCTGATTCCTTCTTCTTTGGGATAGCCAAAACCACCGGTGGATATCAGTGGAAAAGATATGGATGCGATTCCTTTCTCTTTTGCTATCTGCAGGCTCTTTCGATAACAGGCATGAAGCTTTTCCGCTTCCCCCTGCGTCCCTCCTGTGTAACGCGGACTCACTGCATGGATAATGTACTTCGCCTGAAGCCGAAAGCCCGGCGTAAGAAATACTTCTCCCTCTTCAGCATAGCCGATATGTTCTCTGCGATAATTCAAAAGTTCCTTATAACCGGCAGCTTTGTAAATCGCACTGTCACAGCCAGTACCAACCGTCGGATGATCATTGGCTGTATTGACAATCGCTTCTGTATTCATCTTTGTAATATCATTACGAACTATTTTAAATGGCATATATGAGATCCTCTTTAGATTTTTTTTATTTTCCACACGTTGCCGGAGTAACTTATATCCCAGGAGTCGGAAATAAGGTAAAAAAGCCCACCTACGAGCTATATAAAATTTACAGTTCGTAAGCGGGCATGGATGTTAGTCCTTCTCGTATTTTTCAATCAGGCATTGATGTTCTTTAGTGTCCTTGTCATAATTGATTCCAACGAGCAGAATATCACCTGTATAGCTCAGAATGGACTCCGGATACCGCTTGTTTTTTATCTGTTGCAGAGCTGTTGCCGCATCTCCATCCATTGCCAGTGTACGATTGAGTAACTGTTCCGATTCCTGCTGAAACATAACAAGTTCATTCCACTTTTTTCTTTTAGTTGCTCGAGTGAGTTCTTGCCTGATTTCTTCATTCGGAACAAAAGCAGTCTTCGGAAGTTAATGTAATCCTCCTGTGCCTTCGTATTGGCAGCTTCATCGCGAATAAGAACATCCCTTCTGAATCGCAGCCCCTGCTGTAATAAGCCGTGAGCATATTTGCTGTAATAGACTTTCCAAATCTTCTTGGACGGCTGTTGCAAATATAGCCCTGCAGCGTATTTAAAACCCTGTTTGTATATTTTATAAGTCCGCTTTTGTCTACATAAATCTCAGAATTCAAAGCAACCTGGAACGCAGAATTGTCTGGATTAACAAACATTCCCATGTATATCACGCTCCTTTCTTGGATGGCATGGTATACCATGTCTATTGTCCTTTGATTTTACCATCTAACAGAACAAATAGCAAGTTGATGCCCCGGTGCCGCGAAACTATTTTCTCCCAACGGAGGTACTTATACGGGAACTAAAGGTACCAGGCTCCATAAACCATGTTTATTTCCATTCTTCAATTTAATGATACCTGACACCTTATACTCTTTATAGTTCTTCACCATAATCCAAACAGTGTTTGCGCATTTTTCACATTCTCTGCTTTTACTTTCCCTGCATCCAGATCTTTTAATTCAGCTATCGTTTCTGCAATCAAGGGCAGATTCTTCGGTGTATTATATCCTTCCAGCGGCTCTGGTGTTAAATAAGGGCAGTCTGTTTCTAACACAATTCTCTCTATCGGAATATCTGTCATGGCTTTTCGCAGCACACTACATCTGTCTGTATAAGTGACAAGGCCGCCGATTCCAAGATAAAATCCAAATTCCATATATTGATTTGCCAGTTTTATATCCCCCTGAAAGCAATGAATAACGCCTTTAAACTGCCTTCGTTTCTTCTTCAGAATCGTTCTGATTATTCCATACCCATCCTGCTACGCCAACCAAGTCAGCCATATCACGAATTCTGCGGCAAAAACCACATCCCTGAACCTTTCCGGAAATAATCAATCATTTTCTAACTATAATATCCGCACTCATATACTGCCTCCCTGAAAATGCTATACTAAAAGATCTACATATCCTCAGTTTTCTCCTTCCTGTCGATTGTAATGATTCTCAATTCTAAAATACTCCCATGCGTTATATGTAATGTTCACCAGATCAAAATAAAAGAATAAAAAGTCAGCATCATTTAACCGCATTCTTTCTTCATTTTCCACAACACTTTTTATATTTTTTCCCTGATCCACATGGACATGGATCATTCCGTCCTATTTTCGAATTCTGACGTACATAAGGCTGTTGTGATGCAAGAAAATCCTCATCCCATATCCAACCAGGATCCATACTGTTTTCTTCCCAGTCATCTGTTACATTCTGTCCATCCTCTATGTTATCTGTTAATCTTTGCGCTGCTTTCTTTCCATACATTGAACTCTTCTTCAACAGACCCGTCAGATATTTTGCCTGCTCGAATTCTCCACACTGAATGCAACAGTCTGCCAGAAGATATAAAAATTCCTCTGAACAGATGGTCTCCTGCTTCTGGTATTTGATCAGTTTTTTTCTGCTTTCTTCCATTCCAAAAGAACATGCCTCATGCATCATCTGCTGAATCTCTGATGGAAATTCACACATCTTACGCTCTTTTGTGTTCTTTTCAGATATCTTTGTAGTAAGCGCAAAATAATACTTTCTTATAAAGAAAAACGGAGATGTCAATCCCCGTTTTTCTACTCTTATTCTTTTGTCTGTGTCATTTTCTAATTTTCATGTTTTACAGTTTCGATTTTATTTATTTCTCTGCTTCTAATCTGGCAAGTTTTTTCCGCAATTCCACCAGTTCTGCTTCCGCAGCATTTGCACGTTGTTCTGCAGCATCCGCACGTTCTTTTTCTCTTGCAGTATTCCTTCGTTCAGTCTGTATGTCCATCTTTTCTGCATGTTCAAATAAGATTCCCATACCACGCCCTCCTATCTCGCCCATCATCTCTCTGGCTTCTTCATTTGGAACATTCATTTGCTTTAATAATGCCCATAGTGTATCTGTTCAGTACCTTCACAGATACAAAGCCAAAATTCAATAAAATCGCCTTTGGCGATGGAATTTTGGCGTGTATGTCTCGGGATTTTGGCATTTACATGCCAAAACACCTCGCGGGACAATGGTTTCTAAACAATACCCAACACTCCCTCTTTTATAATCTCTTTTATCTCTTCAGGTGCTTTTTCATATACTATATTCACAAATTCTTTTGCTTCTTCTGTGAATTTCTTCCAGTCACCCGGATTCTGTATCTTATTAATCAGCATCACGAGAGCCATCTCGTCTCCCTTTTCGCTGAGTTCCTCATTTGTATATTGATGCACACTTACTACATGGTATCTGAAATCCGGTATGTACTCACTCATTTCTTCTGCGAACTCAATCCTGTCCTTCAGATGTAAATCTGCCGTCCATTTATCTTCTCCTTCATAATATACAAACGGAATGATCAATGGATAACGAAATGATTTTCTCCGATTTGCATCCTTCTTAATCGCATTCTGCTTCGTTTTGTAATCATGCCATATGACACTCATATAGCGCAGCAACTGCATGGCTACATCATAATCCACTGCGCTTTTATGCTCTATCAGAGAGATTACATAAATCTCACGATCTGGTGTACCGTCTGCCCTATGCAAATACACTTTCTTGATGGTATCCGATTCAAATTCAATTCCGAGAAATGCCTGATATCGTTTTGACACATCTTCAATATCTTCTGGTTTCACCCCAGAAAGCATCTGAATCCCAGTATAATTGCTCAGGAACTGGCTGGTCAGAAGATTGCTTTTAAAAATCTCATGACCATTCACATCCCTCACATGAGACGTTGCATCGTAGTCCGTGTGCTTTCCTCTTTTGTTCTGTGACTGTGGTTCTTTCTTCATCGTACCTCCGTATTTGAAAACAAGTCACAGACAAAAGATGTCTACAAAATTACTGTAGCATAAGCACTCCATCTCTACAAGATATATTACAAATAATTCAACAAATATTCACTTCCATACGCTTTCACTTGCAAAACTGTTAATACGAAAAATCTGTATGCGGAATTCGGGCCTGCCTTGTTAAAAAGCTCCTGCCTTGACAATAATTTATTGTCTATTGGCAGGAGCCTTTGTTTTACGCAATAAAAGAAGACAGAGATGCTCTATTTTCGTTTTCACACTCCATTTTCCTGAGTATATACTCGTTCTTCATTTATCTTCATTTTACGATCAATGGATTTGTCCAGATCTACTCCCAGTATTTCTGCAATTCCATAAAGATAAATTGCCACATCAGCAAGTTCTTCCCCTATTTCATCTAAACTTTTCTTTTTTCTCCATGCCTCGAAAGCCTCTGCCATTTCTCCATATGTAAGAGAAAATTCCAGTGGAATATCTGTAATGTTAAAATTATGCGCTACTTTATTCCTATATATTCTTTCCTGTCGTTTCATTTTCTATTCTCCACTATTTTTCTTAAATAACAAACATCGTATTCTTGTTACAAGATGCATATCATACAACGCATGACATCATCTGCCTCAATTTACTATAACCCAAATAATTTCTTTGCATTATGCGCCGTCTTTTCCTTTACATATATGATATCAACACCCTTTAACTCTGCCACCATGCCTGCTATCAATGGCAAATTCTTCGGTGTATTATATCCTTCCAACGATTCTGGTGTCAGATACGGACAATCTGTTTCTAGTACGATTCTCTCCATCGGAATATCTGTAATGGCTTTTCGCAGCGCACTGCATCTGTCTGTATAAGTGACAGATCCTCCGATTCCAAGGTGAAATCCAAGTTCCATATATTGGTTCGCCAGTTCTACATCTCCCTGAAAGCAATGAATAACGCCTTTAAACTGTCTTCGTTTTTTCTTCAGAATCTCCAGTATACGTTCATCCGCTTCCCGTGTATGCAGGATCACCGGTAGGTTTACTTGATCCGCAAGATCCAGGAAATACTCAAACCACTCTTCCATCTGATTTACAAATTCTGTATCCAATGTGGCAACATGAAAATCCAGTCCTGTTTCCCCAATGGCTACAGTATCTGGGTATACAGCCAGTTTCTCCAGCTGTTTTCTGGCATCTTTTGCTGTAATTTTCGAAACCCGTGTAGGATGAACCCCAGCTGCAAATCTGGCATTTTCAAAACCGGCAAGCTTTTCCCGCATCAGGAAATTGGAATCATATTCTATTGGAATCTCAATGTTCCGTATCCCGGTATCCTGCATCCACCGCAAAATATTTCCCCGTTCTCTATTGAAGCGTTTTGCATGTAAATGGGTATGGGTATCGATCCAGGGAAGATCCTTTTCATAACTATTTTCCATTTCTCTATTCTCTCATTCCTTGTGCAAAATATCAGATTTTATTCCAGCATATTCCCACGTCTCTGTATCCAGCAACAAAAACTCCTGTGTTCCGATTGGTCTGCCATCCCGGTACGTGGAAAACACATCTGAACTGATCAGGTTCTTTTCTCTTGTAATCTCATCCATCGGGGTATGACCCACTACCTGAAGCAGCTTCCGTGGCTTATACAACCGTATACCCGAACGCTGTGGACGCAGCCAGATCGGGGACATATCATTCCACATCTCTGTCCTGCCAAGCTTATTGATCTCTTCTATCACCGCATCTACATCGTGATATTTCGATTTTGCAACATACTCTTCAACAAAATAATCTAACACTCCTCCATGGGAAAACAACACATTATCTATCTTCTGTACATAGCAAATGGGATTATCTTCCGGAACCGTCCTTCGCAGTTCCAACAGTTTTTTCTGCACTGTTTCTGATGCCATCGGGCTGTATCCACTCTCCAGACAATGCCAGAAGTAGCTCAAGTCATGGTTGCCATAACACCATGCCGTATCTGAGAACTCCGTGGCAAACCGGATTGCTTCGTCATAGGTCTTTTCATAGAGTTCAATATCATATTCTCTGCCCCAGTCATCCGGGATATCCATCAGACATACCGCCCGTTCTGCTTTACCCGTTCTCATAAAATCTGCCGCCTGTCGAAACATCCAAGGCTTCAGATGCACATCTGGAATTACCAAAACTTTCATCTATGTCACTCTTTCTTTCCACACTTGTATCAGCAGCTTTCATTCTCTATTTTAATTTTATTCATAAAAATATTTATGATCAAAACAAATTGAAAAGCATACATTACGTTATTCAACCAATTAGCTGTCATGAATGGCAGCTCTCCCCTTGTTTTTCTTTGAAATTTAGGAATCCATATTTGAAATACCCACATAACAGACTGAATCCATGCATAATGCATTATCATTCGATCTTCCGATCTCAGATATTGTCTTGTGACTCTGTACATATAAATCAGGACTATCGCTAAAATGATAAAAATAAGGCCATATTCGCAATATTTGCCCAGCCCCCATGAATGGGCAATATATTTCACTCTTATCCCATTAAACCATTCCTCCAGTATTGGTCCTGACAGGTATGATATTCGATGCCATAAATAGATGCCAATTATTGTCATTATGATAACCAATGCATAACATATCTTAATTTTTACTGATCCCTGATACTCCCATATCATATACGCCAAAACGATAAGTGCAATTAAAGTTGCGCAATAGAATTGTTCTGCGTTACCTAAAATGATGACATCCACAATCATTAACATCATTGGGAACATACTGTTTCTTATATGGTTACGATTCATCGACTTATCTGAATGGTCCGCCAGCATAAAAACCGCGCATAATATAAGCAATAAAGCCATACCCGATAACGAAAATACCGTAATCATCATTTGCTGAATAATGTCTATTCCAAGGAACTCTCCACTGAATAACAGATAAGTCAACAACACTGTATGTACGATCCGGCTATATTTTTTCAAATATCTGCCAAAATCTTTTTCAAAGATAACAGTAATCAATCCCAGCACACACCCGATCACTCCAGGCCATCCAATACCGTCAGCCCATTTATAATCAATTTGTAAAAATCTGTAGAAAAAAATAGCGCTGCATATATACAATATCATTCCCAGTATAGATACTATACCTGCACACCATTTACTTACTGTCACTGATGTTTTTCTCACTTATCGTTCACCTCTTTCCCTCTGACTGCTATACTATACACCATTCCCAGTTCCATGAGGCAACCTGCGTTTATAACAACTGTCTTAGAGAAAAACGGCATTTTTTCATTAAACAGATAAGAAACAATCGGATCTTTCATTCCAACTATGAATATCGCCACCGCACTTATGAAATGAATCATCACTGCCAATGAGATTATACTTTCCGTTAAATCATTCTTTTTTCTTGTCTGGATATATACTCTGCTAATCCATGCAGTTAATGTTCCGAATGCGATCACTAATACGAGAAATCCAATGATTCCCAATTGTCCCCACACTAACGCATTCATATACCAGTCTGACGCATCTCCACCATAGAGCATCTGGGTGCCATATCCACTCCCCCATATTTTTCCATTCTGAATCGCAGAGGAAATATTCACCATACTGCTTTCCATATATCTTTGATATGATAGCAGACTACGTAATGGTATACGAAATGTCCTGTGAAAGGCCACCACGTATAATCCCATTGCACTTCCCATCTGTAACACACGCCTCGTCCGGGCTTCTTTACTGATTACAAGTGCATAAATAATTAATGTGGCACTAATGACATGTATATACAATCTTTGTTCTGTTACCAAAAATAAAACCACAGCTCCCAAAAATCCAACCATTCCCAATCGTTTTGGGACACAGGAAATCTTTTTTCTATCCCTATATTCTGAAATTCCGTACACTATTACTACGCTCAAAACTGCCATTACGACCTGTTTTGCCAATTCTAATACATTGAATTGTGTTGCCGCAAATGTCATCGCAGTCCCATATACCCACAAAAAACTAATCAGCATCAAAATTCTCAAATTCATTTTTCTCTTTTTCGTATTCATATTCTGACATATCCTTTACAAAGATTTCTCACATGTAATGCAGTTCCTACTCATCATCTAATCCCAAACCCCGAATCGCCAATTTCTACCGGAATATCTGCTACATCAATTTTTCTGATCTTAATCAGATCACTGCTGTTTTCAACCAATTTCAACGTCTTTTTTATCTGTTCTTCCGTTCCCTGCATCTCTGCAGTCACACTGCCATTCTGATTATTCCATACCCATCCTGCTACTCCAACCTGCTCAGCCATATCACGAATTCTGTGGCGAAAGCCACATCCCTGAACCTTTCCAGAAATAATCAATCGTTTTCTAACTATAATATCCGCACTCATATACTGCCTCCCTGAAAATGCTATCCTAAAAGATCTGCGTATCCTCAGTTTTCTCCTTCCTGTCAGTCGTCATTATTTTCAATTCTAAAATACTCCCATGCATCATATGTAATGTTCACCAGATCAAAATAAAAGAACAAAAAATCAGCATCATTTAACCGCATTCTTTCTCCATTTATATCTAATACATCTTCCAACTCACCATCTGGATTCACTAACAAGATTGCTCTGATATTTTCCGAAAAATTTTTTATGACTTCCAGTAAAATGATCATCTCTTTCTTTACTACTTTTTGTATCCACCTATACAGGCAATTTTCCTGCATGTCCGATGCCCTGAGATATTCTTCCACTGTTTCCGGAATCATGATCTTCATCTCTGCACTTTCGACTTCATACCTACAACATTCTTTTTTCCACTCTTTCAGGCTTCTATCCAATACTCTTGCATTCCCGATCAATGATATAACTGTACTCTGTTCCCGTATCGTATCCTCCAGTTCCGCTAATTCTGGAAATATCTCATAAAAATGATATCCCTTTTCCCTCAAATAGCGCCTGTTTTTCATATATACGTCATAGTCCCTGTTCTTCCTCTGAAGAGAACGCATATCCACTTCCCACAGCCATATCTCTTCTGGCGTCTCTCCAAATAGATTTAAATCCGGCAAGCGTTCCATCAGAATCGCCAGATTCGGCAGTCCAGCCTGATAAAATACTATATATGCACCAGATGCCCAGCTGCAGTAATAAATATGACGCAGTATATTTTCTGTCACTTCATCTGTATACAATCCATGGAGCAATTCAGGAAATATAACTTTGCACTTCTCTACAAATTCCTTTCTGGCAACTTCATCAAATTCTATGTACTTTTCGTCAATGATTTTCAGGAACTCATTTTCCTCTTCTTTATTCAAAGGCTCATCCACTTTCCAGATAAAATCTCTTTGCCACGATTGTCCATCCGTTTGCATTACGAAATTTACCTGAATAAAAATGGATTTATTCTCCTCTTTTCGAATATATGGATATGCAATGCATTTTTCTACTTTCATTCCACTCTCCTGATTTGCATCTTACTGTCCGTTCTCTTGAAAACCAGCATACTCGACTCACTCATGATCATTGTTCAAACTATTCAACATTGCCTTAAATAATTCTATCGTACCACCAGTTGCAAACGGCTGGTCTTGTCTGTGTCTATCACTTCCACAAGAAGCTAAAAGGTCATATTTTATCTGTAGCTTTTTAAGAAATTTCATACGTACCGGATCATTCAGGTACATTTCGTAATAAATTTCCATTCCGGCAACTGCTCCTGCTGCCTGTTTAAAATCCCTGACAAGTTGTTCTATTTCTTCTTTATTTAATGAATATCCATATGGATGTGCCAGACATGGGATTCCTCCATATTCTATAATCTTTTTGACAGCTGTTTCCATGGTTACATAATGAACGTACTTTGTACTTGGTATATAATATGGGCTGAAGTTTCCTATCTGATGATCAAATGCATCATCTATACTGGATTCTATGCCTTTCTCTACCAGAACTTTTGCAATCTGATGTCTGCCTACATGTTCACATGTACGTTCCACATTACACACTTCATTCAATGTTATATTAATCTTTCTCTTTTTAAGATCTTCCAGAATTGCTTTCACATAATCCAGTTTTCCATCTTCAATTCCAGAAAACACATCCTCAAAATCTTCTGGATTCACACCATTAGGAAATATTCCTACTACATGAATTTCCGTTGTATCCTTCCATGCCGGTACATAATATTCCGTAGACAACTCTATTCCCGGAACAATCATCATCTGCCCAGACATTTTACATTCTGTAAATGTAAAACAATTATGATCTGTAATTGCAATCAGCGAAAGACCAGCTGCCTGTGCTTTTCCAATTACCTCATCTGGAGATTCCATTCCGTCTGAATTCGTTGTATGTAAATGCAGATCAATAAGACCATTCCTTTTTTCTAATAAATCCATATGTTTTTTCATAATTAACGTTTCATCTTTCCTAATTTGCCTAACTTCAATTCAACTGCCATATCTGAATACTTCATTACTTACTAACCGATCCGACTGGACTCTTCCATAATATCATGATGTACAGCCAAAATAATCCCTAAGTTCTTCCGATGCTGCACAAACACAAGATGTATTTGAAACAGCCATGCCTATAATCATCAGTAACACCATAATTCTTTTAATACTCTTCATAAACAAGAGTAAATCCAACCAGTGCAATGATCATTAAGTAAAAGAAAACATCTTTTGAAAACCGATTTTTAATATATTTTGATTTTCGTTCTCTCAGTTTCATTAGTACATCCTCCTGTTTTTGTATATATAGAATATACATCACAAAGCAGAAATACCGTCTCCGTTTCCTTTGCCGTAATTCTATTCATACCAGCCATAACATTCAAGTATATCTCAGAAAACATAATCGATTCAGACTATCCCATTTAGCATAAGGGATCTTACTCCGCGCAGTCCCTTTTTGAAGCAGTCTTCATCATGCCTACCATGTTCTATTGGATAAAACCAATAATCCATGTCTTGAACCACTTCATCACCATACAGCTTTCGATTCAGATAAATCTCAGGCTCATCTTCCAGACACTTCTGTATGCTATTACTTATCATTTGAAGATGCTCACAAAATTCTGTTTCTCCTAAATGGAGATAGTCACGCAAAACAATTCCCAGCATCACAATTTGTAATCAATATTAAATTTTGTTTTTCAACATATCCACTTATCCAAAATGCTGAAAATCGTTTTCTGTGAATCTTTGTGATTTTCTCTTTTCGCAATGAGGAATTCTCACGGCAATATTGTTCCACTTTATATTGAAACAGACCATCCAGTTCTTTCGAAATCCGTTCTGCGGATATTTTTTCTATTCCTCTCTCTTTTAAGTTATCAATATATTTTCTTAATATATCACTCCAGATCTTTTTCCCGATAAATCCATAAGTTGTTGAAAAATCCATTTGTTCTTCTACAATGGCAAATTTGTCATTTTCATTCCATACAGTAATACTTCCCATTTTTCCGAGCAGCCATCGTTTCATTCCCGTTATACAAAAACTTTCTATCATTTCTCTCCCCTCAAAGTTCTTCATATTAATAAAAGGGATGCTCACCACATCCCTTTATCATGTACATCAATCAATATACCCATCCGGTGCCTTTGCACACTGGACAATCTTTGCCATTCTGTTTTTTCGTTCCATTACATGCGCTACATACATGTTCTGCCATATCTGTCTACCTCCTCTCCTTGATACGATTGTCTCACTACATTTCGCCTTTCTTTTGGAAATTAAAGCCGAATCATTCTTCCGCCACACTGTGAGCAAGTTGCTGTATCTCTCAGCGCTCTCATGCGGACTGTATAACCACAACTCGTGCATTTAAACCATTCGCTCATATTCTCTAGTCCTCCTCTCTTTGATAATACGAGTATGCCATGCCTTTCCGCTTCTTGTTTGGAAAAATTTGTCGAACGATTTTGTTTGCATCCCTCTCATATTTATGCTATCGTAAAACGACATTTCAACGGAATCTAATTATCCTGCCATTCGGCATTTATTCCTAAAATGTAAAATATAATAGAAACGAGGTATTGCCTATGACTGAAACTGGCAAACATGCGCTGACACAGAACCCATACAATCTGATATGGAATTCCATTAATCCTGAAGAGAAAGTGCCCTATGGCATGATGAATGATTATATGTTCCGCGCTGTTCTCCAAAGATCTCCAGCTGCTTTACGAGGACTTCTCAGTGCTCTTCTGCATATACCGAAATCGGAAATCATCTCCTGTGAGATCTGCAATCCGATCATACTTGGTGACGCACTGGATGAAAAGACATGCATTCTTGATATTCTGGTATTATTAAATAAGAATCGGCAGATCAATCTGGAAATGCAGGTTGGCCCCATTGAGAACTGGACCGACCGCTCTTTGTATTACCTCTGTAAAATGTTTACAGATCTGAAAGAAGGGATGGATTATACACAAACCAAACCTTCCATCCATATTGGTATCCTTTCAAAATCACCGGTACCAGAAGACGCTGCTTTTTATAATGAGTATGCTTTAAAAAACAGAAAAACCGGCTATGAATTTACTGGAAAATTCTCGCTTCACGTGTTAGACTTATCTTATATCAGTAAAGTCACAGATGATGTAAAGAATACCTCATTATATCACTGGGCATGCTTATTTAAAGCAACAACATGGAAGGAGATGCTGGCTATGGCTGAACAATCAGAATCTATCCGAAAAGCGGTTGTAACCCTTCGTCAATTGACAAACGATGAGAAAATAAAATTACAGTGCGAAGCCAGAGAACGCTACCGCATGGACTGGCAAAGCTCCATGCGTACCAGTTTTGAAAAGGGAAAAAAAGAGGGGCTGACTGAAGCTGCCGTCGATACGCAAAAGCTTATTCTTCTGACGCAAACCCTTATGGCTGCAAACCGTATGGATGATTTAGACAGAGCTTTAAAAAATGTATCTTACCGAGAGCAGCTTATCCATGAACTTCATATTGCTCCAGATGATTCCATATCTCAATAAATGATAAAAACCCCCACTGCAGATCAGATTTTCTGATTCCGCTGTGGGGGTTCTCAGTTATTTTCAGTGGAGCTCTCAATTCTTTTCCGCGAACGTCACACAGATCTTCATTCTTCCCTCAACCTTCTCGACCTCTGTGTTTCCTTCCCGTTCTTTTGTTAATTCATTGATCTTTTTCTTTAAGCCGTATGTCTTTTTCCCTGCCGGGCAGGTGAGCAGTACCACGGCCTGTTTGGCAATGACGTTGATCTGGACATCAATTTGTTTTTTATCTGGATCGTGTATTTTCTCATTCTCTGCTATGGCATACTCAAAGAGTTTCACCAGCACTTTTCCCATGCACTGTATCCCGTCCTGATCTTCCGGATAGTTCTGCACTTTACATGTAACTTTGATTCCCTGCTGCCGTGCCCGTTCTGTCTCAACATATAGGATGGAGTCCAGTTTCCAGTCCCTGCAATAGATGCCGGCGTGAATGTTCTGGTATGCTTTTTCCAGATCACTCAGGTATTCTGTTATCTGGGTCTGTTTTTCTGACTGTTCTCCCCGTTGTATAATCTCCTGCATCTGTCGGTCAATCAGTTTCCGGCTCTCTTCGATATGACTTCTCTGATATTGCATTGCCTGATATTGGGACTGCATCATGGTCAGCTCCAACTGCAGGAACTGGCTCTCTGTTCGGATCTTTTCTTTTTGATTACTGAATATTTTAACTAATCCAAGCGTTGCTGCCGCTGCTACTATAAGGCACGGCATCACCATTCCACGTCTGGTTCCATCTTCGGTTGCAATCGGGATGAGCTGTGAGGTCTGCATCACCAGAAAATATTCCAGGTAAATGATCCAGATCAGCCTCGTATGAGGAATTTCGTAGTTCCGGAATAAAATTTGAATTTTTTTCATTATGGCATAAATCGATATAAATAAAAGTAATTCAAAGATCCATGCCAGCAGATCCTCTGGTCTGAAAGTCAGGTACCAGCCAAACATTCCTTCCGGTCGTTTTTCCAGCCAGTTCAAGACAACCATAGAAAATACCATAACAGGCATAGCAGATAGTTCCGAAATTGCAATTGCAAATAAGACTCGTATCGGTTCTGCTTCAACCAGATAAATACAGAGAAGGCATGCGCCTATACTTCCCAAGGCTCCCAGTACAATTTCTGTCAGATGTCCTGATACGGAAATCTGATCACCAAGAGACTGAAAATAACACAGCAATGTAGTTCTGACAAGCATAAAACCAATCATATAGCCTTTATGCTTCATTTTTCCCACCAGAAGTTCCAGGATTTTGACAGCAAAAAGCTGGAGGGGCAGATTGATCAGCACCATTCGGATCCAATGGTTATCTCTCAGAAACCATTCTATTACACTGCTCATTTGCTCTCATCCTCCTGTATTCTGTTTTTCAATAAAACTATCTCACAAAAAACAGACATTTTCTGATCAATACTTACTTTTTCTTCACCCTGATATTGTTTTACCAGATATTCTATAATTCCTCTTCCTATCCCGTGCTCTCCCTTTTTCTCCGTTTGAAAATTGATCTTCTTATCTGGACGGATTTTATTCTTTATCTGCAGCCAGACTTCTCCCTGCTCTTTTTCTTTCATATCAAGCCAGATGCCCCGCTGCTCTTCCGATTCTATTCTCTCATTCTCTTCTATGGCATTATCCAGAAGATTGACCAGAAGCCCTACCATATCTATATCTCTGACCAGTGCGTATCCTTTTTCTTCTATATTCATGCAGAACGGAATGTTCTTCTCCCGGCATTGCCGTCCCTTCATAGAAAGAATGGCATTCACCACTTCACTTTCGCTCTCACCTTTGTTCTCCACTTGCCGGTATTCCTGCTTCAGGCTGTCCGCATATTCCCGGAGTTCCGATTCATTCTGCTCCTCCATCAACTCTTCAAGGGTCTGGATATGTTTTGCCAGGTCATGCCGGAACTTTCTTGTCATATCAATCTGACTCTGTATGGTTTGATAAAAGCCCTGCAGCGTAACCATATAAGACTGTATCAGCTGATTTCGTTCTGCCTCCTTTTCCAGCTGCACTGTTTTCTTCGCTAATACCAGTACAGAAAGAGCAATGACTAAATAAGCTGCTATAATATACATCTTGCTATGCTCCTTCCATCTGTCTCATCACCCAGCGCGTAAAAGCTGCCTTTGTCTCTTTCTCATAGGCTCTGCTGACAGCAAGTCTGTCACCGTTTTTCATATGAAAGACGCCGCCTTTATACTCTTTCACGTTAGGCAGATATACAATATAGCTGTTATGACATCGCAGAAAATCTGGCTTTGTCAGATAAGTTTCACACACATCCAGACGGTCTTTGATCTCATAATCTCCCCAGGCTGTAACCAGTCTGGTCTTGCGCGCTGTACGCTCCAGATAATAGATGTCATCCGGCGAAAAACTTATCATTTCTCTATTCGCACAAAGAAATGGGATCTGTTTTTTCTGTTTTTCCCTGCACCGCAGAATTCTGTCAAAGATCTCACCGACCCTGCTCTGAAACTGTTCTTTTAATGCAAACCAGATATGTTCTGTCCGATACACATCCGTAGCATAACTGAGATGATTCGTCAAAAAAATGATCAGGCAGGATGACCATTTCTTATGTACTTCCTCTGCCAGTTCGATTCCATTCCCGTCTCCAAGTTCGATATCCAGAAATAACGCTTCAATCGGATCGCCTTCATAATTTAACAGGCTTTCTTTATCCGGAAAATATTGTATCTCGACATCCAGTGAAGTCTTTTTCCGGTACTCTCCTATGATATGGCTGGCTCTTCTGCCCCATACTTTGTCATCATCACAGATTCCTATGATCATCGTTGTACCTTCTCATTCTGTATAAGTATATACCGTTATAATTATTCTTTTAAATTATATTATCATGCTATAAACGTGTCAAATGATTTAGTCGGAATTTTGCACAATGAAACTTTCATTTGTGTAATTCTTTACTGGATGTTTATATCTGAATATGTTAGACTTGTTTTGTTGATTTGTCATATATTATTTATGAAACGTATCGTTTTGTATTATTATTTTGTTGTTTATTATAAAAATATAATATGCTTAACCGAGTAGCTGGGGGATGTGCTCTCATCTGATCTGAGCCTACAGAAAGGGTGATTATTATGAGTACATACGAAGAATTGCAAATCATACTTACTACTGCTCTGCTCATCGTTGCAATTTTGACTTATACATGTAATAGAATCTCACTTGTGAGATTCTGCGCCTGCGGCAGGTCGCTTGCGGCATATTCCATCCTGCCGCAGTGCGATCCTTGCGGAGCATTTTCTTTCATTGAATGTAATTCATATGAAAGAAAAATAGCCGTCCTGTTCTCCGTTAAAGTCCAGACGGCTATTCTTATAGTCTAAATTAGATTTTGCCGGGTCGGGTGAGCTGCGTTCACTTTCCGGCTACCTTGTTAAGTGTATTATATGCAATTCCTGCAGATTTGTCAAACACAAAACTTGATTCTACAGATTCGTATATCCCATCAGTGACTCATCCACAGCCTTGGCTGCTTCCCTTCCTTCCCGGATGGCCCATACGACCAGTGACTGTCCTCTGTGCATATCTCCCGCGGTGAAGACGTTTGGTACGCTGGTCTGGTATTTTCCAGGTGCGGTGTCTACGTTGGTGCGTCCGTTGATGTTGACTTTGAATGCATCAGTGACGTATTTCTGAGAGCCCAGGAATCCTGCTGCAATGAGCACGATATCTACATTGATGATCTCTTCGCTGCCTTCGATCGGCACCATCATCATACGGCCGCTCTTCTCGTCTTTTTTGCTCTGGAGTTTAACCAGTTTCGCCTGTACCAGTTCTCCGTTTTTGTTCTTGATGAATTCAGAAACGGTGGTGGTGTAGATTCGTGGATCGTGACCGAACTTGGCGATAGCTTCTTCCTGACCATAGTCTGTCTTGCAGACTCTTGGCCACTGCGGCCATGGATTGTTGGCTGCACGTTCATCCGGTGCTTTTGGCATCATTTCCAGCTGAATGACATTCTTGGCTCCCAGACGGATAGAAGTTCCCACGCAGTCATTTCCGGTGTCACCGCCACCGATAACCATGACCGTCTTACCCTTGCAGTCAATGTATTTATGATCCTCAAAGTTGGAATCCAGCAGGCTCTTGGTGGTTGCCTTCAGGAAGTCTACGGCAAAGTAGATACCCTTGGCATCTCTGCCCGGTGCGTTGATATCTCTTGGATTAGAAGCACCACAGCACAGAACCACACGGTCATATTTCTGAAGTAATTCTTCGGCTGTGATATCCACACCGATATTGGCATTGGTCACAAATTCGATGCCTTCTTCTTCCATCAGCTTCACACGGCGGTCGATGACCTGTTTTTCCAGCTTCATATTCGGGATACCGTAGCGGAGAAGTCCGCCGATGCGGTCATTTCGTTCAAATACAGTTACTTTATGTCCTCGCTTATTCAGCTGCATGGCAGTAGCCAGTCCGGAAGGTCCGCTTCCTACTATCGCTACGGTCTTGCCGGTGCGTACCTTAGGAGGATTTGCTTTTATCAGCCCTGTGGCAAAGGCATTTTCGATAATGGTGCGCTCATTTTCCTTGGTGGAAACCGGGTCTCCGTTCAGGTTGCAGGTACATGCTTTCTCACACAGTGCCGGGCACACTCTGGAAGTGAATTCCGGGAAACAGTGTGTCTTCATCAGTCTGGCGTAAGCCTGTTCGTAACATCCGTTGTACAGCAGATCGTTCCACTCCGGTACCAGGTTGTTCAGAGGACAGCCGCTGGCCATCCCTCCGATCATCATACCTGCCTGGCAGAATGGTACCCCGCATGCCATACATCTTGCCGCCTGCTGGCGCTGTTTTTCTTTGGAAAGAGGAGTATGGAACTCATTAAAATGCTTAATTCGTTCCAGAGGGGACTCTGCTTTCGCCGTTTCTCTTTCATAATCCATGAATCCGGTTGGTTTTCCCATCTTATTTTCCTCCTTTCATAATGGCATTGAATGCTTCGATCTGGGCCTGCTCACTGTTCAGACCTTTTTCTTCCATCTGTACAATTGTGTTCATCATCTTTTTATAATCGTTTGGAATTATTTTCTTAAATTTTGGAAGGTACTCATCAAAATGATCCAGGATCTCTTTTCCTTTTACGGAATTAGTGTAGGAAACATGGTCTGTGATCATCTGTTTCAGTTCTTCCACATCGTATTTATTTTCCAGCTTTTCAATAGCTACCAGTTCTTTATTTACCTTACGATAAATGTCACTGTGTTCATCCAGAACATAAGCCACACCGCCGCTCATACCGGCTGCAAAGTTCTTGCCGATCTTACCGATAACAGCTACACGGCCTCCGGTCATGTATTCACATCCGTGATCACCCACACCTTCCACTACTGCGGTTGCTCCGGAGTTACGAACACAGAAACGTTCACCTGCCAGACCGTTGATATAGGCTTTTCCACTGGTGGCACCGTAGAGAGCTACGTTACCGATGATAATATTCTCATCCTGTTTATAAGTAATGCCCTTTGGTGGATAAACGATCAGTTTTCCTCCGGAAAGTCCTTTTCCGAAGTAATCGTTGGAATCGCCCACCAGTTCTAGGGTCAGTCCCTTTGGAATAAAGGCTCCAAAGCTCTGTCCGCCGGCACCGTTACACTTCACGGTGAAGGTATCTTCTTCCAGTGTGTCGTCATATCTGCGTGTGATCTCAGAACCGAAGATCGTACCAAATGCACGGTCGGTGTTGGTCACATCCACTTCAATGCTTCTCTTCTGTTTCTTATCCAGAGCCGGTTTCAGCTTCTTCATCAGGATACGCTCGTCAGCGGTCTTCTCCAGATGGAAATCATAGACATGTTCCGGATCGAAGATGCATTTCTCTCCCAGATATGGGTTATCCAGAATCGCACTTAAGTCTACGCGGCTGGCTTTTTCTTTGTAGAAGCCACTGCCCTTTTTCAGCAGGTCAGTTCTTCCCACCAGTTCATCCACACTGTGTACACCCAGTTTGGCCATGTATTCACGCAGATCCTGAGCAATGAATTTCATAAAGTTTTCCACATATTCCGGTTTGCCTTTAAATCTCTTGCGTAGTTCCGGATTCTGTGTTGCCACGCCCACCGGGCAGGTGTCCAGATTACATACACGCATCATGACGCATCCCATGGTTACCAGCGGTGCGGTTGCAAAACCGAATTCCTCTGCACCAAGAATCGCTGCAATGGCTACATCACGGCCACTCATCAGCTTACCGTCGGTCTCGATACGGACTTTATTTCTCAGGCCGTTCATGATCAGGGTCTGATGAGTCTCAGAAAGTCCCAGTTCCCAAGGAAGTCCTGCATTGTGGATAGAACTTCTCGGTGCCGCACCGGTACCTCCGTCATAACCGGAGATTAGGATAACCTGTGCTCCCGCTTTGGCTACACCGGCTGCGACGGTACCAACACCTGCTTCGGATACCAGTTTGACAGAAATTCTTGCCTGCTTGTTAGCATTTTTCAGGTCATAAATCAACTGTGCCAGGTCCTCAATAGAATAAATATCGTGGTGTGGCGGTGGGGAAATCAGGCTCACGCCCGGTGTGGAATGTCTGGTCTTGGCAATCCATGGATAGACCTTTCCACCCGGCAAATGACCACCTTCACCCGGTTTTGCTCCCTGTGCCATCTTAATCTGAATCTCCTTGGCACTGGTCAGATATTTGCTGGTCACACCAAATCGTCCAGATGCTACCTGTTTGATCGCAGAACTTCTGTCATCCGCAGTTCCGGCTGTCGCCAGACGTTCATCACTTTCGCCACCCTCTCCGGAGTTGGATTTTCCATGGAGATGGTTCATGGCAATAGCCAGTGTCTCATGGGCTTCCTGTGAAATAGAACCGTAAGACATGGCACCTGTCTTAAATCTGGTCACAATATTTTCCACCGGTTCCACTTCATCGATCGGGATGCCTTCTTCCGGATAGTTAAAGTCCATCAGGCTGCGCAGATATCCGCTTTCTTCCCGGTTGACACGGTCGGTGTATTCTTTAAACATGGCATAATTACCCTGTCTGGTTGATTCCTGTAATAAATGAATGGTCAGCGGATTGTAACGATGTTCTTCTCCCTGACTTCTGGACTTATGACGTCCGATGCTGTTCAGAGTCAGATCGGTGGTCAGTCCCAGTGGATCAAAGGCTTCATTGTGAAGTGCTTCGATCTGTTTTTCAATATCTTTTATAGTAATACCGCCTACACGGCTGACGGTATTGGTAAAGTAGCGGTCGATCACTTCTTTGCTGATACCGATGGCCTCAAAGATCTGAGATCCCATGTAGGACTGAATGGTAGAAATACCCATCTTGGATGCAATCTTAACAATACCGTGAAGCACTGCTGCATTGTAATCATCCACTGCTGCATAGTAATCCTTATCCAGCATCTTGCTGTCAATCAGTTCATGGATGGTATCCTGAGCCAGATACGGGTTGATGGCACAGGCACCATAGCCCAGCAGGGTTGCAAAATGATGTACTTCTCTTGGTTCCCCGGATTCCAGAATGATGGCCAGTGAAGTACGTTTCTTGGTCTTTACCAGATACTGGTGAACAGCGGATACTGCCAGCAGGGATGGAATCGGCACGTGGTTCTCATCCACACCACGGTCTGTCAGAATCAGAATATTCACACCATCTCTGTGTGCCTTATCTACCTCTACGAACAGGCGGTCAATGGCACGGTCCAGACTGGTACTCTTATAATAAGTAATCGGAACTTCCGCTACCTTGAAGCCTTCCACCTTCATATGCTTGATTTTCAGCATATCGGTGTTAGTCAGGATCGGGTTATTCACTTTTAATACTTTACAGTTTTCCGGTTTTTCTTCCAGAAGGTTGCCGTCTTCGCCAACGTATACGGTAGTGGATGTGACTACTTCCTCACGGATGGCATCGATTGGCGGATTGGTAACCTGTGCAAATAACTGCTTGAAATAGTTAAATAATGGCTGCTGCTGGTCAGATAAAACAGCCAGCGGGGTATCAATACCCATAGCACCAATGCTCTCTGCTCCGTTTAATGCCATGTTGCGGATAGAGGTACGATACTCTTCAAAGGTATAACCAAATGCCTTCTGCAGTCTTGCACGCTCTTCATCGGAGTATTCCGGAACACGCTTATTCGGAATCTTCAGATCTTTTAATTCTACCAGATTGTTATCCAGCCATTCACCGTACGGCTGTCTGGATGCATAGAATTCTTTTAATTCTTCATCGTCTACGATTCTGCCCTGAACGGTATCAATCAGCAGCATTTTTCCTGGATGAAGACGTTCTTTCATGACGATCTTTTCCGGTGGGATCTCCAGTACACCTACTTCAGAGGAAAGAATCATATAGCCATCGCTGGTGACATAATAACGGGATGGACGCAGACCGTTGCGGTCCAGAACCGCTCCTACCAGGTCACCATCACTGAACATGATAGATGCCGGACCATCCCATGGCTCCATCATGGTTGCGTAGTACTGATAGAAATCTCTCTTGTTCTGGGACATGGTCATGTTGTTGGCCCATGGTTCCGGAATCAGAATCATCATAGCCAGTGCCATATCCATACCGCTCATGATCAGGAATTCCAGTGTGTTATCCAGCATGGCAGAGTCAGAACCGGATGCATTGATCACCGGAAGGATCTTGTGAAAATCTTCTTCCAGATATGGGGATGCCATGGTCTCTTCTCTGGCCAGCATCTTGTCGGCATTGCCACGGATGGTGTTGATCTCACCGTTATGCACAATAAAACGGTTTGGATGTGCACGTTCCCAGCTTGGGTTGGTGTTGGTGCTGAATCTGGAATGTACCGTTGCAATGGCAGATTCATAGTCCGGACTCTGCAGATCCTTGAAGAAGGTGCGCAGCTGTCCTACCAGGAACATACCTTTGTATACAATGGTACGGCTTGAACATGATACCACATAGGTGTTTTCATTACTCTGTTCAAACTCTCTTCTTGCCACATAGAGTATACGATCAAATGGCAGTCCTTTTTCCACATCAACCGGTTTCTTAATAAATGCCTGCATAATATACGGCATTTTATCTAATGCTTTCTGTCCCAGTACTTCCGGTACGGTCGGAACTACACGCCATCCAATAAGCTCCAGTCCATTCTTTTCCAGAATGATCTCGAACATCTTCATGGCCTGGCGTCTCTTTAATTCATCCTGTGGAAAGAAAAACTGTCCAATACCGTATTCCCTTTCTTTTCCAATAGAAAAGCCGAGAGCGTCACAGGTCTTTTTGAAGAATTTGTGGGAAATCTGTAAAAGGATTCCTACTCCATCACCTGTTTTGCCCTCGGCGTCTTTGCCGGCTCTGTGTTCCAAATTTTCAACTATCTTTAATGCATTCTCTACGGTTGCCCGGGTCTTGATACCCTTAATGTTTACCACTGCTCCGATACCGCAGTTATCGTGCTCAAATTCTTCTCTGTACAATCCAGGAGACTGAGCAGGTACTGTTCTGTTTTCCATAACCTGACTTGCATCCTTTCTTTGGGTTTTAGAAACGCTGTAAAGTGCTTTCCGAATTATTATGATCGATATTATTGATTGTTCTCAATTCTGCATTTCCTTTGTGCATTATCATACACCTGTATTCGAAAAATGTAAACTACTTTTTTTCATTAAATTGTCAGATAATCTGATAATTTGGTTTTCTGTTCCTTGTTTTTTCAAAATTGTGTAAATTATCTGTTTTTTAATGTCTCAGGCGAAAAAAAACATGGAAGAAAGCCAATTCTTTCCTCCATGTTTTTTTATTATTTCTTTTGCTGTTTTTCGTTTTCAGAAACTTTCAGACAATTAGTAGGATCTAACTTTTAGCATTTGCCGCAAAATTATCTCATAAACTTCGTAAGTTCATGCCACAATCTTCCCAATGGAAGTCCAACAATGGTCGTATATTCTCCCCGAATTTCCCTGATGTATTTTGCAAAATGTCCTTGAATGCCATAGGCTCCGGCCTTGTCCATCGGTTCTCCGGTATGAATGTACTCCCATATCTCATCATCCGTCATAGGGTACACAGATACATCACTCTTCTCATAAAAAGACACTTTCTTTTCCCCGCTTATCAGAGTCACACCGGTATAGACCTGATGGGTCTGTCCCTGCAGAATATGAAGCATCTGAAAAGCATCCTCTTCATCCTTAGGTTTGCCAAGAATACGGTCGTCCTGTGCTACCACCGTGTCTGCACCGATGACCACTGCATCTTTCTGATCTTCATTTAACGTCAGAGCAACTGCCATCGCCTTGCAGCCGGATAACTCCTTCACCACCTCACCCGGATAGGTACTGGTCATTACCTCCTCGGCATCACTGACAATCACTTCAAAATCCAGGCCGATCTGCGCCAGAAGCTCCTTTCTTCTTGGCGATCCAGAAGCTAAAATAATCTTCTTCAAAATATGTCACTCCTTTGTGAAAAATTTTCTTATGTTATCATTTGTTCTATTGAATGTTTATAGTATATTGAATATTCACGGTATGTCCTCTGTTACGTACCACGCATCTACGTCGATTTTCTGTCTGTGCTGCGTCGCTTATTATGTGCCTCTTTGTTGCGATAGATGCGTTTGCCCCAAAGAGGCACAAGTTATACTCGCACAGACGACGAAAATGCTCCTACCAGATGCTTAGGTACGTAACCAGAGAACATACCTGTGACTCAAAATTGTTTATGAACTGAATGATACTGGCATTCGCAAGAAATCTCTTGTATATTATTTAACTTGCATTTTTACTATTCTTCTCAAATATCTAAAAATTTTTTTATCAAATACACCTGCCATATATTTTCATTAATTCGAAACACAGGTGCATCAGCTTCATTCATGAATCTAAGCATTCGGTAGGCAGATTTTCGTAAACAGAGCGAGGCTAGTTCATCCCTCTTCTTTGTAACGCTTCTATTGCAAAGAAGAGGGATGTTATAGACGACGCAGCTCTGTTCGAAAATCAACGTGAATGCGTGATTCTCGCACCGTTCGTTCGATGCTTACAAGAACATCGCCACAATCGGTATGGACGCCACCGATAACACCGTACTGAAAAAGATCCCTTTTGATACCAGATCTACATCTCCGTCGTACTGGATAGCCAGCATGGTGGCATTGGTTGCAACCGGTGTAGCTGCAAGTACAACAGCAGTTCCACGAATGAGATACTGCTGTTCGTGAAGAAGGTTCATTGCTGCAAGTACAGCCAACGGCATTACAATCAAACGAAAAACTGTGAAAACATAGATTCTCCAGTCATTAAATAATTCCCTTGCTTTCATTTTAGCAATGGTACCGCCTATAATAATCATTGCCAGTGGTGTCGTCAGATTTCCAAGATAATTCAGCGCATCATTCAGATATTCCGGAAGCGGAATCGGCGTAAAAAACCATATCAATGCAATCAATGCAGTAACCATTGGGGTATTGATCAGAAGTTTGGGATTAAACTTTCCTGCTTTTTCTTCACTGATCAGCATAATTCCAATGGAATATACAATAAAGTTAAACATAACATTAAAAATCACTGCATAAATCATTGCATCAATCCCAAACACTGCCTGTATAACCGGATAACCCATAAAACCTACATTTCCAAACAGAAGCATAAAAATGTAGGTTTTCCTCTGCTTTTTCGGTGTTCGTGTCACAATCACAAACACCACACCAACAAGAAAATAAACCACATAGCAAAACAAGCTGATTCCTGTTACTTCCAGCAATGTCATATTAGACACTTTCCCTCTTTTTGCTAAAAAGGATACCAGTATCTGTGCCGGAAGTGATACATTCAGTACCAGTTTTGTCAGATACCTGACAGCATCATCATTTGTTACATGCGCCTTGTAAGCCACATACCCCGTCACCAGAAGCAGAAACAGTGCCAGCATCTGGTAAGTAATCATTACAATATCCATTTTCTCTCTCCATCTCTCTCACTCTCATAATCCTTATGTATCTTAGCATAATCCGCCCAAATGTAAAACGCTAATTTTATTTAAAATTCTGATTCCAGAATGCGGTCAGCTTCTCTTTCACATTATTTAAGGTACAGGTCTCATAATCTGCCCATTCTCTTGGGAAACTGCTGCGGTATTGCTGCTGCCCAAACCGCTCATCCAGCAATACAATGACCCCCGTATCTTCATCGGTCCGGATCACACGCCCTGCAGACTGCATGACCTTGTTCATCCCCGGATAACGGTACGCATGGTCAAATCCGTCCATATTCCGTCTGTCATAATATTGTTTCAAAATCTCACGTTCATTGCATACCTGTGGCAAACCCGGTCCCACCACAATGGCTCCTATGAGACGATTTTTCTTCAGATCAATCCCTTCTCCGAAAATTCCTCCCATGACACAGAATCCCACCAGCATACCTGTTTCCCTTTCCTGAAACTGATCCAGGAATTCTTCTCTCTGCGCTTCTGTCATATGCGTACTCTGCTCAATGACTTCCGTCTCTGGATTTTTCAGCTCGTCAAAATACTCTTTCACATCTGTCATCATCTTATAGGATGGGAAAAATACCAGATAGTTTCCGGCTTTCGCTTCTGTCACCTGCTGAATGTAAGACGCAATTTTCCGGAACTCTGCGGTTGTCCTCCTGGTATATTTCGTACTGACATCCAGACCAAGAAGTACCTTTTTCCGCGCCGGATCAAATGTAGATTTTGCATAGACTGCATAATCATCCTTCTCTCCGGATAACAGTTCCATGTAATACTGTACAGGAAGGAGAGTCGCAGAAAACAGAATCGCCGCTCTGCCTTTTTCCAGACACTGCCCCAGCTTATCTGCCGTATGAATACAGTATAATCTTAAGGCAAATCTGCCATCCCGGTCATGCTGGACATAGATCTCATAGCTGTCATCAATCTCTTCATAAATATCCAGAAATGCCCGCACCTGAAAATAAAAATCCAGTGTCTTCTTTTTGGCTTCTTCTGTTTCTCCATCTCCGGATGGACGGTTCATGATGGATTCCCGGTCTTCCAGAATCTGTTCCAGTGCATGGCTGACATTGAACAGATTCAAGGCAAAGGTATCAATATTCGAAAGCAAAGTATATTCTTCACATTCCCGCTTCCATTCCAGCAGATATTTATTTCCCCGTTCCAGTGCAGCCACTGCCTTCCGGCTGTACGGCTTCAGGAAACGCTTCACATCCAGAAAATCTTCTTTATAGAGAGTGGCACTGTACATTTCCCGCCCACGCTCTACCAGGTTATGAGCTTCATCAATAAGGAAGAGATAATCCCCCTTCACCCCTTCCGAGAAAAAACGCTTCAGCTTTGCCTGCGGATCAAACACATAATTATAATCACAGATGATGGCATCTGACCATAATGATACATCCAATGCCATTTCAAACGGGCATACCTGCCATTTCTGCGCCTGTTCCATGATCCTGTCCCGGTTGTAGTTTCCCGGATTTTCCTCATATTCAGTCAGCAGTTCAAATACCGCATCATTCACACGGTCAAAATGTCCTTTTGCATAAGGGCATTTTTCCGGATTGCAGTCCGGTTCCCCGCAAAAACAGATCTTCTCCTTTGCCGTCAGAGTCAGGACTTTATAGTGCAGTCCCTGTTTTTTTAACAGTGTAAATGCCTCTTCTGCCACGGTTCTGGTAATGGTCTTGGCTGTCAGATAAAAGATCTTGTCCCCCAGATCCTGTCCCACTGCCTGCACCGCCGGAAACACCGTAGAAAGCGTTTTTCCCACACCTGTCGGTGCCTGGATAAACAGCTTTTTTCCGTGCCAGATCGTCCGGTAGACCGCTGCCGCCAGATCCTTTTGTCCTTCTCTGTAAGGATAGGGAAATACCGTTTTTCCAATGGAGTCCTTTCTGGCATGCTTCCATTCCAGCTGCATCTGCGCCCATTTCCGGTAGGCTGCAGTCAGTTCTTCAAACCAGCTTTCCAGTTCCGCCTTCGTATAGGTATAATGAAACCTGCGTATCTCTTCGGTGTCCAGATTCGCATAGGTCATCTGCACACCGATCTCTTCCAGATTCCGCTGACCTGCATAGATGCAGGCATAACATTTTGCCTGGGCAAGATGAATGGGATCTGCCTCTTCCATTCGCTCCACATCCCGGAATACGCCCTTGATCTCATCAATGACATATTTTTCCTGCTCTTTAAAAATACCGTCTGCCCGTCCTTCCACCACCAGAAGAAAGGTTTCATAGTCGATCTCCGTCTTTAACGGTACTTCTGCATGATAATCTGCCCCCATCCTGCCCTGGATCTTACGGTGCAGGCGGCTTCCCATCTGCATGGCATCTTTATCTGCCACAGTCCCTCTTCGATTGTCTATATCACCGCTGCGCAAAATGAATTCTACCAGATTCCGCACAGATACCCTGATCAGTTCCACTTTATCTCCTGCGCTTATGCGCCCTTTCTCATTTTCTGTCTGTTTGCTGCCTTTGCGTGACACAACTGCTGCTTTTCTTATTATTTGCCTCATCCCAGTATAGCGCAGTGACTTCTCAAATGTAAAGCCTATCTACTTTCCCCGTGCTTATAGTCAGTTCTAACCGTTACAGGGATATTACATTATGTAAATAAATGTAAATTTTATAATAAATAATCGACATATATTTGCATTTTTATACACTCTATGTTATATTACTTTCTGCATTTTATAATTTTTTTATAATTTACAGATTTAATTTAGAAATGACAATCGTGTCAATTGTGATCTCAGATACTGATGTCCGGGGTCATCTTTTAGGAGTTTTTATGAAATTAGAATTAACTCGAGAGGAGATCTTAGAGAAACTGATCCATTCCTACGAGGGGTACTTTGATATTGAACGTTCCGATGATTTTGAACCGCCACTTCAGGCTGTCTGTCATTTTAATGTACGTTCTGCCAAGTATGTTCTGCTGAAAAAGGCGGAACTGTGGAGTGCCACTTCCAACGAACATGTTTACATATTTTCTGTTCCGGAACTGACCGAAGAGATCTACCGCATATGTGAAAAAAAAGCCTATGACGAGGGCATGAAGCTGATTGATCCGAAGCCCGGTCATATGTATACCTATATTACGGCAATATTTATCTGCGACACCTGCACACCGGAAGCGAAAAAGCTTCTGAAGAAATGCAGGATTTACAAAAGTTTTCATTTTTCGCTGCACGGCTGGATGGATTTCCATACAGTCCTTATCCAGCGGGGTGAATCGGATTTTCCGACCAACCGCAGTGGTAAGAGCAATGCGAAATTTATGAAAAATATATTCATGAAGAAAGTCAGACGTAAAAAGGGCGCCTGACACCTGTGGCAATGACCTCAGGTTATTGCTCACAGAGAAAAAAGAAAAGGAGAGTGTAATTCATGAATGCAGCATTATTGTTAGTAGTAGGTTGCGTGATCCTGATCGTAGGTTACGTAACATACGGCAAATGGCTCGCCGAACAGTGGGGCATCGACGAGAACCGCGTAACACCCGCCCATGAACTGGAAGATGGTAATGACTATGTTCCGGCTAAAGCACCTGTACTGATGGGTCACCATTTTTCATCTATCGCAGGAGCAGGTCCTATCAACGGACCAATTCAGGCAGCCGTATTCGGCTGGGTACCTGTTCTTCTGTGGGTACTGATCGGTGGTATCTTCTTCGGAGCAGTACATGACTTCGGAGCATTATTTGCTTCTATCCGTCACAAAGGACAGTCTATCGGTGAAGTTATCGAAGACAGCATGGGAACAGGCGCAAAGAGATTATTCATCATCTTCTCTTACCTGACCCTGATCCTTGTTGTAGCAGCCTTTGCTTCTATTGTTGCCAACACATTTAAAGCAACTTACGATGAAAGCGGCGTACTTGATAAAGTAGCAAGTTCCGCAAATGCTTCTACAGCAATGATTTCTATCTTATTCATCCTTGTAGCTATCGTATTCGGTTTCCTCGTATACAGAAGAAATGCCGGACTTGGAATCTCAACTGTAATCGGTGTAGCAGCTATCGTGCTGTGTATGGCAATCGGTCTGAACTTCCACCCACTGTACCTGAATGGTACAACCTGGATGATCATCGTTGGTATCTACATTACAATTGCATCTGTAACACCTGTATGGATTCTGCTTCAGCCACGCGACTACTTAAGTTCCTTCCTTCTTTACGGAATGATGATCGTAGCCGTTGTTGGTATCGTTGGAGCTCATCCGACTATCGACATCCCTGCATTTACAGGATTTGTTGACCAGGCTACAAACGGTTCCGGTGTATCTCTTGGTACCCTGTTCCCGGCTCTGTTCATCACTATTGCCTGTGGTGCTATTTCCGGTTTCCACTCACTGGTTGGTTCCGGCACAACAGCAAAACAGCTGGATAACGAAAAAGACGCACGGCCAATCGCATACGGCGGTATGTTGATCGAATGTGCACTGGCACTGATTTCTCTGTGTGCCGTTGGTTATATCTGGAAAGAATATGTTCCAGGCGGAGTTACTACTCCTACTGCAGTATTTGCAACCGGTATCTCACGTATGTGTGCTACCATCCCATTCCTTGCAGGCGCAGAACACGTTATTTACTCTCTGCTGATCCTTGCAGTATCTGCTTTCTGTCTGACTTCTCTGGACACAGCTACACGTCTTGCACGTTACATGTTCCAGGAATTCTGGCTGAATCCAGGTGAGGATGTTGCTTCTGTAACAGGATTCAGAGCCATCCTTGTAAAACCAATCGTTGCAACTCTGATCACTGTAGTTCTTGGTATCTTCCTGGGACTGAACGGATATGCAAATATCTGGGCTCTGTTCGGAGCAGCAAACCAGTTACTGGCAGCTCTGGGTCTGATGGCTGTTGCCACATGGCTTGGCCAGATCGGTAAGAACAACAAGATGTTCTTCATCCCAATGTTCTTCATGCTGATCGTAACAATCTGCTCACTGCTTCTGACCATCAAGGCAAACCTTGGTGCAATCGGTGCAGAAGGCGCAGGTTCATGGCCAATCGTTCGTCTGGTACTTGCAGTGCTGCTGATCGTGCTTTCTCTGATCCTTGCAGTAAAAGCTGTTAAGACAATCAGCGGACAGAAAAAGAATGCTTAATTGATCTATATCAGTTTCATAAAAGAGATATCTGAAGAGATTCGGATATCTCTTTTTTTGCTGTAAGATTCTTTCATCTAAACATTTGGTTCTGTTCAGATATGTTCTGTTCTACATTTTTTACAATCGTATTTGTCTTTGCAATACAAACATTTGTGTTTTTCTGGTTGACACTTTCGTCAATTGACGATATAATGAATCCCAAGTTCGGTCTTTTCATGCAGACACAATAACAGACATTTTAGATGTCTTCCCTGTCGTCTGTTGACCGCAGTCTATCAAATACACTCAGGAGGAACCCAACATGTATTCATTAGAAGAAATTCGATCCGTAGACCCTGAAATCGCTTCTGCCATCGAAGCAGAGGCCGCTCGTCAGAATTCCCATATCGAGCTGATTGCTTCCGAGAACTGGGTAAGCAAAGCTGTTATGGCAGCCATGGGAAGCCCTTTGACTAACAAATATGCTGAAGGCTATCCCGGAAAGCGATACTACGGCGGGTGTGAATGCGTAGATGTTGTGGAAGAACTTGCGAAGAAACGTGCCTGTGAGCTGTTTGGATGTGAATATGCCAATGTACAGCCGCATTCCGGTGCACAGGCAAACATGGCTGTAGAATTCGCCATTTTAAAACATGGTGATACGCTGATGGGTATGAACCTTGCACATGGCGGACATCTGACACACGGAAGTCCAGCCAACTTTTCCGGTTCTTATTTTAATGTAGTTTCTTATGGAGTAAATGACGACGGTTTTATTGATTATGAACAAGTACGTCAGATTGCATTGGAGAACAAACCAAAGCTGATCATTGCCGGCGCCAGTGCTTATGCACGTATTATCGATTTCAAAAAATTCCGTGAGATTGCAGATGAAGTGGGGGCTTACCTGATGGTGGATATCGCCCATATCGCAGGTCTGGTTGCCGCAGGTCTTCATCCGAGCCCAATTCCTTATGCGCATGTGACCACTACTACCACTCACAAGACTCTGCGTGGTCCAAGAGGCGGTATGATTCTCTGCAGCAACGAGATTGCAAAGAAGTTTAACTTCAATAAAGCTATTTTCCCAGGTATTCAGGGTGGTCCTCTGATGCATGTGATCGCAGCGAAGGCAGTCTGCTTTCAGGAAGCTCTGCAGCCGGAATTCCGTACTTATCAGGAGCAGGTAATAAAGAACTGTGCGGCACTCTGCCAGGGACTGATCAAACGTGGCGTAAACATTGTATCCGGCGGTACCGACAATCACCTGATGCTGGTAGACTTGCGCGGAACCGGCATTACCGGCAAAGAGATGGAACATCTCCTGGATGATGCAAATATCACCTGTAACAAAAATGCGATTCCAAATGATCCGGAATCTCCATTTGTAACCAGTGGTGTTCGTCTTGGAACCGCAGCAATCACCTCCAGAGGCCTGAAGGAAGACGATATGGATCAGATTGCAGAAGCAATCTCCCTGATGATCCAGAGCCCTGATAATAAAGAAAAGGCCAGAGCTATTGTAAAGACTCTGACTGACCGTTATCCACTTAATGTCTAATAATCCATTGGGGACGGAGTTTTCTGGCTTTCACAGGCCGGAAAACTCCGTCCCCATCGGCTTTATTTCACTTTTATCGCATGTTTCGGACACATTTCCTGACAACAATAACATCGGATACATTTTTTATAATCATATACCGGTGGCTGCTCCTTGCCTTTCTTAAAGTCAACTGCCTTGCCGGGTACCGGACAGTGGGATACACAGATTCCGCATCTTATACATTTTTCTTTCTCGATTACCGGGCGGCGGATCAGCCGTGTCATGAAGTCAGAATACCTGCTTAAAAACGTCTTCTTTCTTCCGGTACGATCCACGTCAAACCGTGGATTGCCGTATTTTTTCTGCATTTCTTCCATGATCAGATTCCTGCTTGTCACCGTTTCACTGCCTGCTTCATTGGCACGATTCTTCTGACCGGAAGCAAAAACTTCCGTAATCTGTATCTCTTCCTCTTTATAAGTACCAATACCCATTGCCTGTCCCTGCACACAGGTCGGCACCATCTGTGGATCAAGATATACCATATGACAGAATACACTGTCCAATGCCACCGGATCTGTGGATAACAGGAGTACTTTCATATTAACAGGCGTCCCTGATCCCGGCCCGTTTCCTTCCATGGCTGTGATTCCATCCATAATATGCAACCGGATATCTGTGCATCTGTGAATATCTGCCAGTGCTCTGGCGAATACACTGGCATTCGGATATTTTACATGTCCCGCTGCCTTTCTTGCGCCACAGATAAATCCATACACATTCTTTACGGCTCCTGTCACCCGCTCCAATGCGTGAGTTTTCATCTTACAGACATTGATGATGGCATCTGCTTCAGTGATCCCTTTTGCAAAATGGAATTCCTTTGCTGTCTTTCCGCCTGGAAATGAAGTCAATACCTCTTCTTCCATATTGGCCCGTTTCACTCCGTATCGCTCCGCTGCTTCCTCCAGCCCGATCTTTCCTGCTGCAGCCTGACAGCTTCCATGCCCCGGTGAATCCCCGTACTGCACATGAAAATATCCTTCTTCCTGCAGAATGCGAAATACTGCTTCAATTACTGTCGGATGGGTGGTGACAGCCTTTTCCGGCAGTGCCGCTGAAAGGAAATTTGGCTTTACCAGAATTTTTTCTGACTTGTCCAGAAATGTCTCTATTCCTCCCAGTGCCTCTATTCCGGCTTTTACTGACCTGTATACCGGTTCTTTTTCGTAGCTGTCACAGGGTACGACGATTACTTTTACTTTCTCTGTCATATTGTGTCCTTTCTGAAAAGTTATTTTTACATAGCTCATTTCCATCTGAGTCTCTGAATATTTTCAATTTTTGTCACTATCTTGTATTTTTTCCCGAACAAGAGTATAGTAGTCTCATTGGAGGTGTTACTATGATAGAAGAATTACTTGCTATGCTAGAGATGCAGGAAGAGATCCTGCAATTCACTCATTTCACCAACGAAGATGCCTGGGAGCTGGGAAAACTCATCGTTTCCGAGATCCAGCGCCAGAAGCTTCCGGTGGCTGTTACGATACGCCTGAACAATGGATATACCGTTTTTCGTTATGCGGCAAATGGCACCAATATCCAGAACGAGAACTGGATGCAGCGTAAATTCAACACCGTACGTACACTGGAAACCAGCACACTTCACGCAGCCATGCTGCTGAAAAAGTCTGAGCAGACACTTGCCGACTGGTTCCTGGATGAAAAAGAATATGCAGCTGCAGGCGGCGGTTTTCCGATCCGTATCGAAGAAGTCGGTGTCATCGGAGCTGTCATTGTCTCCGGTCTTCCTCATTTTGCAGACCACGACCTGATCGTCAAATGCATCAGCCGTTATCTTCATGTAGATGAAGTTCCACGAATTCGCGGAAGCGTAAATATCTGATACCAGAGTCAAAAGCCGGAAACCACGATGTGCTTGCACAAGAGTGGTTTTATGGCTTAATGACTCGCCCCCATATGAGCATAAAAGTGAAGCGTAGGCTTCGCGATATGCGAATATGGGACGGATTGTGGGAGTACAAAGTACGGAACAATCCGTATGGTATCCTCCATTTCAAGGCAGTTTCCATGGTGGATCTGCCTTGAACTGCATCTGCGCTCCTGTAACCGGATGCCGGAATGCCAGTTTCCAGGAATGGAGCGCCTGATGATCCAGTATCCGGTAATCTGGATTGTACAGATAATCACCTGTCAGAGGATATCCAATGTATTTCATATGTACACGAATCTGATGGGTTCTTCCTGTTTCCAGCTTTAATCTCACCAGCGAATATCCATTTCGATAATCCAGTCTCCAGTAATGGGTCACTGCCCGGTCTCCCTTTTCAAAGTCCACGCAACGTTCGATTACCGATTCCTCTTTTCGGGCTATTGGTGCATCTATCACGCCTTCCTGTGGTACTTCTCCTTCTGCAATTGCCAGATACTCCCTTTGTATCTCTCTTTTTTTACTCATGTCCGACAAGCTTCCACCGCTGAGCATATTTTTTGCGACAATCAATAGTCCTGTGGTATCCCGGTCCAGACGATTGATACAACGATATACAAACGTTTCTCCCTTTTGCTGATAATACCACATCAAAGCATTGGCCAGAGTATTATTATAATTGTTGATAGACGGATGAATCGGCATGTCCGCCGGCTTGTTGATAATAAGCAGATCTTCATCTTCGTATACAATATCCAGCGGCAATTCTGCCGGTACAATCTGCTCAGAAGATTCAGATTCTATGATACGGATCTCAAGATGATCCCCTTCTTTCAAAAACTGTCCCACATACGCCCACTCTCCATTTAACAGAATTCCATTTTCTGTCTTTTTCAGATGAATGATCACATGTCTGGAATATCCTGCCCTGCGCAGAAAATCCCCGATTTTCGTGCCTGCCTGTTCTGCTGTAATCTCATAAGTCAACACTCTGTTCATTTCCTGACTCCTTCGCCGTTAAATGCCGGTATGAAGCTCTCGCCCACCGGATCACCTTCCTGGAAAAATCCATTCTCGATGCCCAGGACCATGGCATAATCCAGTAATCGGCTGTATTCCCTCTTTGTCACTCTGCGGTTCAGTTCCGGATATGTTATCATCTGCGGCATCGGCGTATACTGGCTCATAATGCTGATATAGATCTGATTCTGATAAGTTTCATGCAGATACTTCAATACCGCTTTTGAATCCTTCACATGACCAGGCAAAAGAAGATGACGTACAATCACGCCCTTTTTCATCATTCCCCGTTCATCGAACTCACACACCGGGCACTGACGTACCATTTCTGCCAGTGCTTCTTTAGCCACATCCGGGTAATTCTGTGCGTGGGAATATTTCCCTGCCAGTTCTCTATCCATGTATTTCATATCCGGGAGATAAATATCCACCAGGCCATCCAGGAGGCGTAATGTATCCGGCAGTTCATATCCACTGCTGTTATAGACTACCGGGATCTGTAATCCCATATCTTTTGCTCTGCGGAGACTCTCTGCCACAGCCGGTGCATAATGGCCTGCTGTCACCAGATTGATATTATTGGCTCCCTGCTCCTGTAGATTCAGATAAATCTCTGCCAGCCGCTCTACTGACACATTTTCTCCCGCCTGTCCTCTGGAAATCTCTGTATTCTGACAGAATACACACCCCAGAGTACAGCCTGCAAAAAAGACAGCCCCTGAGCCTTCTTTACCTGATATACAGGGTTCCTCCCAGAAATGAAGAGCCGCCCTTGCCACACGCATCTGCGCATCCACATGACATGCCCCCGTCCTTCCTGCTATTCTGCTCACCCCGCATTTTCGCGGGCACAATGTACAATTCTCAAATGGTTTCATCCAATCTTCCATATTTTTATTCCTGTTATATCTCCTCCAGCATGGCAAACTGCCGGATAAATTCTTTTCTTCCGTAATCTTTGAATTCCACAATGATCTGCATATCATTCTCTTCTACAATCTCGCCGATGCCATATCTGACATGACGCACACGTTTTGCTTGTACTGTATTCTGACCGTCACTCTGTGGTGCCACAGTGCCCGTCTTCTCAGCATCTGCATTTTCTATTCGATTCTTCTCTACCTGCTTTCGGATTGACTGCAGATGTGACTGAGCATCTTCCCTGTTTCTGGTTCCCATTGGCTTTCCCTCCGGATATTCCACCAGACGATCTGGCAGGAATCGCAAAAAACGTCCCGGTCCGGGCATCACTCTTGGTCCGTCCGGGCTGGTATACCAGGAAAGCTCCAGATACTCTTTTGCTCTGGTCATTCCCACAAAAAACAGCCTGCGTTCTTCTTCCTCTGATTCCATGCCGCCGGACAACAGTGGAATCAGTCCATTGTTCACACCAATCAAAAATACATGGGAGAACTCCAGTCCCTTGGACGCATGTAAAGTCATGAATTTTACTGTATCTGTCTGGGAATCCTTCTCGTCTTCTATCCGCATGCCCGCCAGCGCAATATCATTCAGACAGTTCTTTGCCGCTGTAATCCACTCCTGTCGGCTGATTCCCTCATCCGACTTTTTCTCACTGATACGACAGATTTCCCTGCAAAGTATCTCCAATACTTTCTGTACCTGTCCCATCTCTTCTTCATACGCTGCGCTGGTAGGCAGAATCTGCATCTGAAGTGCCAGAAGGTCAGGAAGCATTCCACTCATCTCCTTCACGGATGCACGTTCCGGCAGAACCTCTGGCATATACTGAATGCGCAAAAGCAACGACATTTTCTCCAGATTCCTTTTTTCTGGCATCTGTTTCTCCACCATCTGATTTCCTGAAAAGCCCTTATTCGGATGCCCGCTTTCCGCTGTCTGATTGTTTTCTGTCTTCCCTGCCTTTGCCAGTTCTTTTTCTGCCCGTTTCTGCGTCCACCCTTCTCCATACTGCTTATCACAAAGAGCCAGAAGCAGATCTGTCTTATTTTCCGGATACAATGCACTTTTCAGTACATGGAAAAACCATGCCAGAACCGGAATATCCTGCATACTTTTTTTCACAGACACTTCACATGGGATACCTTCTCTTGTGAACGCCTTCTCCAGTATCTCTGACTGGTTCTGCATACGGTAAAATACGGCTATTTCACCGTATGGAATCCCATGTTTATGCAGTTCCCGTATTCTGCCTGACAGATAGTCTGCCTCCTGAAAGGGATCGTAATGATTCTTAATTACAATCTTCTGTCCAGCTTCCCTGCATCCTTCCAGGTGGGAACCATTTTGTAAAAAACGTTTTGCCGCTTCCAGAATCGTGCCTGTGGAACGATAATTCACCGGAAGTGATACTTCTCTTGCCTGATACTTCATACGCAGCAACGGAAATATCTGAAAAACACTTCCTCTCCAGCTATAGATCACCTGATTGGGATCTCCCACTGCAAACAGATGGGTCTCCGGCTTTTTCAGCTGTTCCAGAAACAGCATCTGGCTGTGGTCGCAGTCCTGTACCTCATCAATGATCACCCATTTTGCCCGAATTGCCTCTGGATGCCTTTCCAGAAGCTCTGTGGCATTTTTCAGCAGATCCGCATACGTCATCTGATTCTGTCTGTGTTTCTCAGCTTCCAGCAGTGTCATCAGTTCTTTCCAGTCATCCTGATAACGCACACACATCTCTCCTGATGCACGCTCCTGATCCAGACGCTTTTTCATGCGATTCTTATATTTAATCTTCAGTCCATGTTCTGTGATGAGCTGCAATGCCATCTCCAGTTCTTCCTCAGGTGTCATAACCTGGAATCCTTCTCTGTATCCCAGGTCTTCCACCGGAAGATACTTCTGCAGCAGATTCAGTGCTACTGCATGAAACGTCCCGAAAAACAGCATCTCTTCCCTGTCGGAAACAAGCTGCTGTTCTCTGAGACGTTCCTGTATCTCGCCTGCCGCCTTGTTGGTGAACGTGAGTACAAACATATCCTGAAATGCGATCTTTTTCTCTGTATGCAGGAAACGGATTTTCTCGATCAATACCGTAGTCTTTCCACTTCCCACATTGGCATTAACCAGACAGGCATTGCTTTCATCCTGCACTGCTTCCCATTGATATTGATTTAACTGTATAGTCTCCATTTTCGTCACTCTTTTACTGCTTCCTGCCCCCGTCTGAGGATGTCTCAGTCCGCTCATAGCGTCGCGCCACCTTCTCCTGCTTTGCCTTTCGCTCCTGCTGTATGTCACTGTCCCGGCTATTCTGTCCGGAAATTACCGCGATTCTTGTATTCTCCGGCATTTCCACGTAATATCTCAATACATTTCTGATTACTGTCAGATTCTCAAAACTCTGAGCCCAGTCCGCATAAAATGCACTTTCCACGGTCAGACATATCCTGTTCTTTTCTGTCTCCACCTTCTGAACGCTGGCGAAAAATGCTGCGAAACTCTCTCCGTTTTGTTTGGCTGCCTGCACAAATTCCTTCCACTTTTCTGTCAGATTTTCCAATGTGAATGCCTTCTGTCTCCAGACAGTCGGTGCCCACGTCACTACTTTGCTGCCTTCCGGAAGTGGTTCTTCTGCAATCAGATTCTTCAGTCCCCACAGCACCATCTTCTTATCCAGCCGGTAATCCCCGACGCACGCCACACAGCCATCTGCACACCTGCAGCCACTCACCATATGAATAGCCTGCTGTACCACCTGTGGAATCAGATCATAGATCTTCTCGGAAAATCCCAGACCGCCTACATAACGGTCATAAAAATACAGATCTGTTTCCTGTTCCTGCGGTCCCATCAGCTCCATGGCATCAAGGGACGTAATCACACCGATGTCCTCCTGCTCTGTCATCGTTACCATCTGAGCTGCATTTTTCAGTGCAAAGTTTAAGCCTTCAAAATGATTATTCCTTGTATATCTGCCTTCCTGATCAGGTTGAAGCAGACCTCGATATGCCCGAACTATATTGTCCGGAATTCGAAGCCAGGTTCCTTCTGTCTCGTATTTTTTCACCAGTGGTCTGCGAAGCTGCTCATATCCCAGATTCTGGTGATTATGAAACTGTAATTTTTTATACATATGTACATAATCTTCCACCTTCAGTTCCCCAAAGCTTAATGCTGTCCGTTCCCAGGTCTGGCTCTTTTGTTCGTGTATGATCTCGATATTGGTTTCACCGCCGGATACGGTGTAATAATTTCCCTGAAAAGGAATGGCATAGCCTGTCTTACTCTCCAGATTCAGTTCTGTTACCTGATAGGCGTCACCGTCATGGAGGTACACCGCTCCCGGATGGATCTCGCGGAAAGCCTGGCTCTCATCCATGCGGGTAATCACTTTTCCTGTCTCCCGTTCCATTAACTGATACTGATTCTCGTCAATATTGCGCATGGAAAATTCGCCTGCCGGATATTCTCCGCCAGACCACGCAAACCGTCCGTTCTGACTGCGCAGTTCCTCCATATTCATCAATACCGGTATGGTTTCCCCCAGATCCGGGAACAGTGCAATATCATCCAGAGACAACGGCAGTTCTGCCGCAGCCGCACGGATATGTGCCAGTTCAATCAGAAGATTATCCGGATCAATGATGGCATGCTCGCTGCTGTTTTCAAAAAGCCAGTCCGGTTCCAGTGCAATATACTGATCCATAGGAAGCTGTTCCAGAATCAGATAATTCGTACAGCTGCTCCCGCTTCGCCCGGCACGTCCCGTCTGCTGCCAGAAGGATGCTCTGGTACCCGGATAGCCAACCAGGACGGTGGTACTGATCTGGCCGATGTCTATTCCCAGTTCCAGGGCATTCGTAGATACTAATCCAAGTAGTACGCCTGCAATCATCTTCTGCTCAATCTCTTTTCGTTCTGCCGGAGTATAGCCGCCTCTATATCCAGAGATCTGATCAGAACGGCTTCTGCCCAGAAATCCAGCCTGATCCAACCGGTCTCTGGTCTCTTTTAATATAATCTCCACATTTCTTCTGGATCTGGTGAAGGCAATAAAGCTGCGCTGTTCCTCCATAAGCTGTGGAAGAAGCTGCGCTGCCACTGCTACGGCAGATTCCTGTCCATAATATTTGCCGTCTTTTCCCTGAATCTTCGGAGGCTGTATCAGACAATAACGCCGTTCTGCTGTCCCTGATCCGTCATGACTGACGCAGACAAACTTTTGTCCACAGATCTTCTCTGCCAGTTCCAGTGGGTTGGCAATGGTTGCTGAACTACACAGGAACTGTGGCTGTCCATGATAATACCGGCAGATCCGGTCCAGACGGCGGCATACATTCGCCATATGGGAACCAAAGGCTCCCCGATAGGTATGTAATTCATCCAGCACCACGAATCTCAAATTGCCAAATATAAAATCAAATCCGTACTTGCTGTGATTGGGCAGCATGGAGCCATTGAGCATCTCCGGATTGGTCAGAATGATATTGGCGCTTTTGCGGATACGGCTGCGTTCTGTCACCGGTGTATCTCCATCGTAAACACCTGCACTGATTCTGCTTTTTCCGAAGTATTCCAGTATTGGTTGAAGTGCCCGGTACTGATCTGCTGCCAGCGCCTTAGTTGGATAGACAAAGATAGCACGTGTCATGGGATTTTCCAGTATACTCTGTACCACAGGAAGAAAAAAGCTTAAGGTCTTCCCGCTGGCCGTAGATGTGGTAATGACGACATTTTTTTCCTCTCTTGCCAGTTCAAACATCTCTGCCTGATGAGTGTAGAGTTTCTCGATTCTCTGCTCCTGCAGGTACTTCTTCAGTTCCTCATGCAATTGCAGTGGATACTCTGTATACTGCGCCTTCCGTTCCGGGATCGTTTTTTCATAAATGATACAATCCTTTCCGTAATTCTCTGCGCTCATCCCTTATCCTTCCACAATCAGGAATCTTCCGTCCGGAAGTGGGAATACCTCGCTTGCTTCCAGAATCTCTTCATCAGACATTCCCGTAATATCCATGTTGTCTTTGAAGTATTTTTTCACTTCTTTCATATCTTTTTTTACCACTGCCATAGAATCTTCCAGAAAGGCATCTGCCTCTTCCAGATTCTCTGCCACCGGCTCATCAAATAACTGACTCTGTTTCTCCAAAAATGTTTCCAGACATACCTTATCGTACTGCATATTTATCCTCCTGTTAGTCCCGTAAAAGGGTTGCTTTTCTTACTTTAGAATCCTATAATGAATGTCGGGCGTCGATGCATATTTATTCATATTCATTGCATCCCTTATCTCTGCCCTGACATTACTATTATACATAATTTGGGGGTATTTATGAACAGTTATAATTTACAAAATTTCCGGGAGGGTCTGCGGGACGGTATTCCCATTGCCCTTGGTTATCTTGCGGTGTCGTTCACACTTGGGATTGCCACAAGGAACTTCGGTATCCATGCACTTCCGGCTACCATTATGAGTCTGACCAATTTCACCTCCGCGGGTGAATTTGCCGCTTTAGGCATTATCAGTGTGGGGGCTCCCTATCTGGAACTGGCACTGTCACAGCTGATCATCAACCTTCGTTATCTGCTGATGTCCTGCGCACTGTCACAGAAGCTCTCTGCTGAGACTTCTCTGTTTCACCGCTTCTGGACCGGATTTTTTATCACTGATGAGATATTCGGTGTGTCTTCTTCCAGACCCGGTAAACTGAATCCCTTTTATACTTACGGTACCGCTGCTGTGGCAATCCCTGGCTGGGCACTTGGCACCTGTCTGGGTGTAATCCTTGGAACTGCACTTCCGGCACGTATTACCCGAGCCTTAAGCGTTGCCCTGTATGGCATGTTCCTGGCTGTCATTATTCCACCTGCACGGAAAAATAAAGTGATCGCCGGACTCGTCATAGCAGCTATGCTCTGCAGCAGCCTGTTTTCTTATCTGCCATTCCTGGCAGATATTTCCACCGGCATGAAGGTTATCATCCTGACCATACTGCTCTCTGGAGCTGCTGCCATCTTATTCCCGGTAAAGGAGACTGAAGAAAATGCAAAATAATATTTATATCTACATTGTAATCATGGTAATCGTTACCACACTGATCCGTGTGCTGCCTCTGACACTGATCCGTAAGGAAATCAAAAATGTAACCTTACGTTCCTTCCTGTATTATATTCCTTATGTGACACTGGCAGTCATGACCTTTCCGGCCATCCTGTCTGCCACCGGAAGTCCTATCTCTGCATGGGCAGCCCTGGCAGTGGCTGTAATTGCCGCATGGCTGGGAAAAAGCCTGTTCTTTGTATCCTCGGCAGCATGTGTCGTGGTATTCGTACTGGAACTGCTTCTCCATGTATAGATATTCACCTGAATATCCATTTAAGTCAAAACATTTTTCCAAAAACCGCTTGACAGTTTTTCCTCCATATGATAGTATATCTAACTGTAGCGAGTAATCGTTCAGGCTGATGTGGCACAGGTGGTAGCGCACCTCATTGGTAATGAGGAGGTCACGGGTTCAACTCCCGTCATCAGCTTGCAAGAGGATGATCCGAGTGATCATCCTTTTTTTGTGTCCAAATCAACTCTCCCAGTTGTCTGGACAGCAAAACGGCCGGGAACCCCCGGCCGCCAGTCCCCTTATATCAGATGGGGGATTGCAGAGATGCGCGTCATGCAATGCATGACGCGCATCTCGCAGCAAGAATGCCTCGGCATTCTTGAATTTTATTTCTCACCCAGTCTCTGGCGCACGATCTCGTAAGCTAATACTCCTGCTGCCACAGAAGCATTCAGAGAATCGATATCGCCTTTCATCGGAATGGAAGCCACATAGTCGCATTTTTCCTTTACCAGACGGCTGACACCCTCTCCTTCGTTGCCAATCACCAGTCCGATCGGACCTGTCAGGTTCAGATGGTACATACTTTCCCCTCCCATATCGGCACATACAAACCACATGCCCTGCTTCTTCAGGTCTTCTATGGTCTTGCTTAAGTTGGTCACCTTTGCCACCGGTGTATAATTCAATGCCCCTGCTGAGGTTCTGGCTACTGTCGCAGTCAGTCCCACTGCCCGGCGCTTCGGAATAATCACGCCATGGGCACCTGCCAGATTCGCAGTACGGATAATAGCTCCCAGATTGTGTGGATCTTCAATATTGTCTAGCAGGAAAATAAATGGCGGTTCTCCCTTTTCTGCTGCCAGAGCCAGAATGTCTTCTACTTCTGCATATTCATAAGCTGCTGCCATAGCAATCACACCCTGGTGCTTACCGGTCTCACTCATCTGATCCAGACGCTCTTTTGCAACGTAATTGATGATGGTATCATGCTTTTTTGCTTCCCGGATAATAGTTCGTACAGGACCGTCCTGACAGCCATCCAGCACAAATAACTTGTCAATGGTCTTCCCGGAACGAAATGCTTCGGTCACTGCATTTCTGCCTTCAATGGTTAATTCTTCGTATCTCATAATTTCCTCACTTATAAAGATTCAGAGCCATGCGCATATCGACAAATATGTGGCTCTGAATACTTACACTCAGTTAATGTTCTTTTTGCTCTCTATAATGGTTGTGGGCATCTATTCTCTTAAAGTCCTCGCCTTCCAGTCCGATCTTTACCAGATCGATGATCCGTTCCAGCTTCTTCTGTAAATAAAGATAGCCGATCAGTGCTTCGAATCCCGTTGCCTTGCGGTAGGTTCCTGTGGATGCATTCTTCGCCTTGGTATAAGACTTGGCATTCCTTCCTCTCCGGTATGCGGTCTGCTCTTCTTCCGTCAGATACGGCATCATCCGGTCGATCATCTCCGCCTGATTCTCCGCTTTTACCAGTGTACTGGTTCTTCTGTGAAGCTTCTGCACCGGGCAGTTCTCCTGCTGAACCATAATGGTACGGATAATCAATTCAAACACCCCGTCCCCGATATAGGCCAGAGTCAGAGGAGAGTACTGCCGCAGATCTACCTCCGGCAGATTCATCTGCTGTTCCAGATAATCCTGATTTATTATGCTCTCTCCCATTTTACGCCTTCTCTGGTGTCTTTTAATACAATGCCCTTTTCCAACAGAAGATTACGGATCTCATCTGCTCTGGCAAAGTTCTTTTCTTTTCTTGCTGCCTGACGTTCTTCAATCAGTTTTTCAATGTCACTGTCCAGAATCTCTTCTTCTTTTTCCACAATCAGTCCGAGAATATCAGAAAGGCTGATAATCTTTTCTTTTACTGCATTAATAAAGGCCTTGGTATTCTCTGCTGTCACATTGCTGTTGGCATATTTTACCAGTTCAAAGATTGCTGCGATGGCATCTGCGGTATTGAAGTCATCATCCATGGCTTCATCAAACTTCTTCTCGTATTCTGTCAGTCCTTCTGCCTCTTTCTTCTCGGCTTCGGTCATCTCGCCTTCTGCCGCACTGCCAGCCAGGAACTTCAGATTGTCCACTGCATTGATGATACGGTCCAGTGCATTCTTGGACGCTTCCATAAGGTCTGCACTGAAGTTCAGCGGGCTTCTGTAATGGGCACTGAGCATGAAGAAACGCAACACCTGAAGATCGTATTTCTCTCCGATTTCACGAACGGTAAAGAAATTGCCAAGAGATTTGGACATCTTTCGGTTATCAATGTTCAGGAATGCATTGTGCAGCCAGTATCTTGCAAATTCTTTTCCATTGCAGCATTCACTCTGTGCGATCTCGTTCTCATGATGTGGGAAAATCAGGTCTTCCCCGCCGGCATGGATGTCAATCTCTTCTCCAAGATACTTCTTAGACATCACGGAGCACTCAATATGCCAGCCAGGACGTCCGTCGCACCATGGTGACGGCCAGGACGGTTCTCCTTCTTTCTTTGGCTTCCAGAGTACGAAATCCAGTGGGTCTTCCTTCTGGTCTTCACCGGATACCAGGAGAGATCTGTTACCCGCTCTTAAGTCATCCAGATTCTTGTGGGACAGCTTGCCGTATTCCTTAAACTGACGGGTACGGAAGTATACAGTACCGTCTGCCGCCGGGTATGCATAGCCTTTTTCAATCAGTGTGGAGATCATATCGATCATGCCGTCAATCTCCTGAGTTGCCAGAGGATGGGTGGTAGCCGGTTTTACATTCATGCCTTCCATATCCTTCTTGCATTCTTCAATATAACGCTGTGCCACTTCTTCGGCTGTTGTGCCTTCTTCAATGGCTTTTTTAATAATCTTGTCATCTACATCCGTAAAATTGGATACATAATTTACTTCATATCCTTTATGTTCCATATAACGTCTCGCTGTGTCAAAAACAATCATCGGACGTGCATTTCCGATGTGAATCAGATTGTATACAGTAGGACCGCATACATACATACTTACCTTGCCAGGTACCAGAGGCACAAACTCCTCTTTTTTCTTTGTCATCGTATTATAAACTCTCATGTTGTTTCTCCATTTATCTTTCTTTATCTATATCTGCTCAGTCTCCTCACAGATACGCTTTCATTCTTTCTAAGTGTATGAAAAAAACATGTATTTGTCAACAAAGCGAGATAAAAAACACAGCTTCGTCAACATATCTTCTGTGGATTATCTGGAAAACAGCTTCGGAAAATGATCCTGCCACATCTCATAATTACACAATCCCTGTTCTCTCCAGGAACACTTGCCGCAGGACTTCTCAAATACAGCTTCTGTCATATTTTTCTGTACAGTTGCAACCAGTTCCTCTATGGTATAAATCTGACCACCGGTCAGTCCGAAAGCATTCAAAAGCATGCTGTCTTTATTGGACGTCCGTGCCTCATGTTTACAGGATCTTCCTGCTACTCTCGGATCTTCGGAACGTATTTTACTCCAGTCCAGTTTTTCTCCCTCAAGATCTGTTTCTGCCAGAGATGCAGGCTGCAGATTCGGACAGTGGCTGCACACTTCATCCGGTGTAGGCAGAATCCTTAAGTTCACCTTGCCTTCATGAAGGCAGTCAATCACCTCCGACATGTGTATGCAAAACTCTTCGCTGTACCCATGTCCGGAATACATCGGCATGCAGAGCAGATGGTGCGCCCGCAGCTCTATCAGTTCTTTATCTTTCATAATATAGTTCTCCTCTCTGTTCTTCTCTTACGTTCTTGCTGCGAGATGCGCGTCATGCAATGCATGACATACTTCTCCTGCGCATCTCTGCAATCCTGCCGGAGGCTATATCAGATGTGGGATTGACTCCCACCACTGATACTAATTTGTTGCTCGCCACCTGCAGAGGTGGGAGTCATTTCACATCTGATGTACTTTCTTCGTATCTTTTCAGGACCCACTGTCCGTTTTTATGAATCAATATCAGACAATCTCATTCAGATATACACGGCTAAGCAGGCAGATCTCTCCCTGTGGTATCTTCTCATTTTGCTCCACACCATACAGTGCTGCTGCCAGCTCTGAGATGGTTACTTCCGGTATCTCCCAGTCTGACTGGCGCTGTTCTTCCTTCTCACTTATGCTGATCAATTCTGACTGCTCTCTTCCCAGTTCAAAGCGGAATACTCCACAGTTCTCCTGTATTACAGGATCTTTAACCTTAAGTAGAAACTGCACCGGATTCTTCGCCCGCACCCTGTTGACAAAGGTCTTCAGATTCACGATCCGCACCATGGTCATCGGACGGCTTGACAATTCCCTTACCGTAATCCCCTCGATACCGCTTCCCGGTAAAAATCCGCAGATCCGTACCGGAAGCTGATTTCTTTCTCCAAACCAACGGGTCAGTGCTTCCATTGCCCTGCGGTTGGCTGCTGCCTGACGTCTGCTTTCTTCCCCAAAAACGTAACTTTTGCTACTCTGATGTTCATCCGTTACTGCAATCTCCCAGCTTTCCGCACTGCCTTCATATCCAGTGAAGCAATACCCCCGAAGCTGTTCTTTCTCATAGAATAACAGAATCTGACCGTTCATAGATTCCTGTTCCTTCCAGATGCGTTTGTAGTAGTCTTCTGTCCTCACAGTAACTACATCACTGTGCTTCTGCAAAAAGGCATCTGACCATTCTGCCAGTTCCTGTAACTGATCCCGGCGGCAAGGCACACAGTGCCATGATCCGTCTGGCTGCACGTCCATCTCCGCACCGTAAGTAAACATGCTCTGATGATATACTGTCACAAAATCAAAGGGCAGATAGATCGACTCTGATGCCGGCATCAGAAACGTAAATGGGATCTCTTTCTGATACATGTGGTTCATGGCTTCCGTCAGAAGTCTTCTCATACGCCCCTGATGGCGGTACTCTTCTCCGGTAGCAACAGCTACAATATAATAGCTGTCTGCCTTCTGATCTCCCATGTGAACCCTGTATGGATTCAACTGCAACATGGATACGATTTTCCCCTGTTCCTGTTCTGCAAAAATCAGGTTATGATCTGCCACATAGCATTCATAATAATCCAGGAACTGCTCTGTATCTTCATCAAATACTTCTTCCCACAGTTTCCTTGCCTTTTTCCATTCTGTCTTTCCCAGTACAGCCATGCCTGCTTACCTGCTCTGGCAGCCGCCACAGCCGCCACATCCACCTGGCTGTCCTATATAATCAAAACTGCTGATATCCATCACAGGTGTCAGCATACAGATAGCCTGAGAGGAAATCCCCTCTCCGCTTCCGGTAAATCCCAGACCTTCTTCTGTGGTTGCCTTAATATTCACCTGATTTTCTTCCAGTCCCAGAGCCTCTGCCACATTCTTCACCATCTGTGGTATATGAGGAAGCATCTTCGGCCGCTGGGCAATAATAGTCGCATCAATATTTTCAATCACATAATTATGTTCTTCCAGAAGTTCTCCCACATGCTCCAGAAGCTTCATGCTGGAAGCCCCTTCATAAGCCGGATCTGTATCCGGAAAATGTTTACCAATATCTCCAAGTGCCGCTGCCCCAAGAAGTGCATCCATAATGGCATGCAGTAATACATCTGCGTCCGAGTGTCCCAGAAGTCCTTTCTCATAAGGAATCTCCACTCCCCCAAGAATCAGCTTTCTGTCTTCCACCAGACGATGCACATCATATCCCATTCCAACTCTCATTGCCTGACTCCTTTCACGTTCTCTGTACAGTTCCCTCTTACATTGGATTCTGAACAGTATGATTTCTTCTTTTCCTGTTCCATAGTATACACTAAAAAAAGAATAAAAAAAAGCACTGTGAGAATTTTCTCACAGTGCCCCACAGCTTTTGCTTATTCAGCTGCTTCTGTTGTCTCTGCTTCGGAAACTGCTTCTGTAGCTGCTGCTTCTGTAGCTGCTGCTTCTGTTGTTGTCTCTTCGCTTGCTGCTTCTGTTGTTGTCTCTTCGCTTGCTGCTTCTGTAGCTGCTTCTGTTGACTCAGTTACTGCTGTAGTAGCTGCCTCTGTCTCCTTTGTCTTGCTTCCACATCCAACCATAACAACACCTGCTAATGCAACGACTGCTGTTAATGCTAATAATTTCTTTTTCATGATAACTTCCTCCTCTTATTGGTGTTCTTTTTAACACTGTAGTTATTCTAGCACTTTTTTCAGAAAATTCAATACTTACTTCCATAATAATTTGTGAATTTTTTATGAAGACTGGTACAGTTAATTTTTGTATGCTGTACTGGTATTACCGTTTTACCCATACGTAATAACCAGTAATTGACATTTTACGCATTTTGATTCATACTAATATGGTAGGTTTCAAGAATGCCTCGGCATTCTTGCTGCGAGATGCGCGTCATGCAAAGCATGACATATTTCTTTTGCGCATCTCTGCAATCCTGCCGGAGGCTATATCAGATGGGGGATTGACTCCCACCACTGATACTAATTTGCTCCTCGCTACCTAAAGGACGCCACTGAAAAACTGTTTTTACATACAATATATAGTAGCGCAAAACATATAAATATACTTTATCTTGTGCTACTTTGCGCAAAATAAGGACTTTTTCAGTGGCGTCCCTAAAGAGGTGGGAGTCATCTCACATCTGATATAAATATTCAGTACCTTCACAGATAAGCAGGAAGAATATAGGAATGCTTACAGCATTCTAAGATGCAAAAAGGAGACTTTATTATGGAAAAAATTGCTAGTTTTACTGTGAACCACCTTACTTTAAAACCAGGTGTTTACGTATCCAGAAAAGACCATGTAGGATCTGAAACAGTTACTACTTTTGATCTTCGTATGACCACACCAAATCTGGAGCCGGTTATGAATACTGCTGAAATTCACGCCATTGAACATCTCGGTGCCACATTCATGCGTAACCATCCTGTATACAAAGATAAAACGGTGTATTTCGGACCTATGGGATGTCGTACCGGATTCTATCTGATCCTGGCGGGTGATTATGAATCTAAGGATATTGTAGATCTCATGGTAGAGATGTTCCGGTTCATCCGCGACTACGAAGGTGACATTCCTGGTGCTTCTGCAAGAGACTGCGGCAACTACCTTGACCTGAACCTTCCGATGGCCCAGTACTGTGCAAAACATTATCTGCAGGTTCTGGAGAACATTACAGAGGATCGTCTGGTTTATCACGAATAAATAACCTGATTTTACATTTATCCACAAAGAAAAACCCCGTACTCACATTTTGTGAAATACGGGATTTTTCTATTCTTTTATTTTTCTCCAATCCGAATCAGCACTTTGATATTTTCCGGTCCGTGCTGGATCAGATATTCAAAACCATCATCCACCAATGTATCCAGTGTCACTTCTCTGGTAATCAGTTCATCGGCATTGATCTTGCCCTCTTTCATATACTCCAGTGCTGTGGCAATCTCATTCACATGTGCCTGGCTTGTATACAGTACACGTTCTGCTTCCTGCAGTGTGTTCATATCAATCACTGGTTTCTTTCCAAATACGCCCATAATCATCAGCTTTGCTCCAGGTTTACTGATGCGGATCGCCTGATCCAGTGTCTGTTCTGCTCCGATGCATTCGTATACCACATCGGCAAGCCTGCCATCACTCCACTGCTGTACGAAGCTTTCCAGATCTGTTTTGGATGCATCCACGTAGGTACCGCCGTATTTTTCGATCAGCTCTTTTCGGTAGTCTCCGATACCGGATACCAGAATACGTCCTGCCCCTGCATACTTGGCACCCAAAAAGGCTGACAACCCGATGATGCCAGGTCCGATCACTACCACATCTTTTCCTTTGATATCTCCCAGAAGATTGGTGGCATGAATACCGCATGCCAGCGGTTCTGCAACAGCCGCATGACGCTGGCTGACACCTTCCGGAATAGCAAACAGTTTTGCAGCTTCTACTACCACATAATCTGCAAATGCGCCATCATCCCCTACACCTAAAAAGCCAAGCTTCTGGCAGATATTATATCTTCCACTTCTGCAGGCTTCACAAACACCACAGGTCAGACTGCCGTTTGCCGTTACTTTGTCTCCTACATTCCATCCTTCCACGCCTTCTCCCAGTTCTACAATCTCTCCTGAGAATTCATGTCCTATCGTCAGCGGTGCTACCCGTCCGGTAAGTCGATGTGGTTTCTTTACCGGTATAAAGTTCGGTCCCTCATATTCATGCCGGTCTGTCCCGCAGATTCCCGCCCAGTCTACTTTAATCTTCACCTGTCCAGGTTTCGGTGACGGTTCTTTTACTTCTTCAATTCTGATATCTTTATATCCATGCCATACTGCTGCTTTCATCATCGCTGTCCTTTCTGTCCTACTGTCCCAGATATGCTTCCATCAAGGTACTGTCTGCCAGTAATTCCTTACCGGTTCCTTCTGTTACAATATTTCCTACGTTCATCAAATAGGCTCTGTCACAAAGCTTTAGCGCCTTTCTTGCATTCTGTTCAATCAGAAGAATGGTCGTTCCTTCTTCATTAACTTCTTTCAAAATGTCCATGATCTGATTTACAATAATCGGCGCCAGTCCCAGTCCCGGCTCATCCAGCATCAGAAGCCTTGGTTTTGCCATCAGTCCGCGGGCAATTGCCAGCATCTGCTGTTCTCCTCCTGAAAGCAGTCCTCCATACTGGTTCTCACGTTCTTTCAGACGCGGAAACATGGCGTAGACCCGTTCAAAATCCTTGCGAATTCCATCTTTATCATTTCTCAGGCAGCATCCTACTTTCAGATTATCTTTTACAGACAATTTATAGAAAATCTGTCTTCCCTCCGGGACAATGACCATACCGTTTTCCACTACCTGATACGGCTTGGACGGCAATGGTTTTCCATCAAAGGTAATGGAACCATTCAGGAACTTTTTCTCGCCGGAAAGACACTTCAGCAAAGTGGATTTTCCAGCTCCGTTTGCGCCAAGAACTGCTACTATCTCCCCTTCCTCTACTTCCAGGGAAATATCATGCAAGGCATGAATTCCGCCGTATGCGGCAGACAGATGTTCTACTCTCAATAATTCCTGTGCCATTATTCGTCTCCTCCCAGATATGCAGCGATAACTTCCGGATTCTTCTTAATCTCCTCTACAGTTCCCGCTGCCAGTGTTTTACCAAAATTCAACACGGTACATGCATCGCACAGGCTGGTAACTACATCCATGTGATGCTCTATCATGAGAATCGTAATCTGAAATCTTTCTTTTAATTCCCGGATAAATTCTACCAGCTCCAGTGACTCATCTGCATTCATTCCGGCTGCCGGCTCATCCAGAAGCAGAAGCTTCGGATTCGTTGCCATGGCTCTGGCAATCTCCAGCTTTCTCTGATGACCATACGGAAGACTGCTTGCCCTCTCTTCTCCCTTGTCTGCCAGTCCTACAATCTTCAGGAATTCCATGGCACGCTCTTCAGTCTCTTTGGTAACACGACGATAGCGAGGAGTGCGAAGCAATGCATCTCCCAGATGGTATCCTGCATTCATGTTGCAGGATATCTCTACGTTACTCTTTACTGACAGATTCCCGAACAGACGGATATTCTGAAAAGTTCTGGCAATTCCCAGTCTTGCCGCCTGATGCGGCTCTACTTTGGTAATGTCCTTACCCTGAAACAGTATTTTTCCGGCATCCACATGGTAGATACCTGTTATCGTATTAAAAATCGTGGTTTTTCCCGCTCCGTTTGGTCCGATCAGTCCGTACACCATCCCCGGCTCCACTTTCAGACTGAATTCATCGATTGCGCGTACTCCGCCGAACCGTTTTTCCACACCACGCATTTCAAGTATTGGTTCGCTCATTATTTCTGCTCCTTTGCTGTTTTACTTTTTCCAGGGTTCGTGATTCTAGCAATCAGACGTTTCAGACTGAACTCCCGGTATCCGTATAATCCGTCCGGACGTAAGAGTATCATGAGTACTACTGCGATTCCGTAAAACAGCATACGGTATTCTGACATGCTTCGGAAGATCTCCGGCAGAATCTGTACAATGATCGTTCCCAGCACACTTCCGGTCAGACTTCCAAGTCCTCCAAGGACCGTGGTAATCACCAGTTCACTGCTCTTTCCCAGATTAAACAGTGTCGGTGTAATGAAACGGAGGTAATGCGCATACAGTCCGCCTGCCCATCCTGCATAGATGGCACTGAATACAAAAGACATTTTCTTATAACGTACTACATTGATACCGTTTGCTGCTGCTGCCAGCTCATTTTCACGAATGGCAGATAATGCCTGTCCGTATCTGGAATGTATAAAGTTCCAGGCAATGATGAATGCCAGCACCGTGCAGATTACCGCTACGATACCTGTGGTTTTATAAGGAATATTAGAGTAGCCGTTGGCTCCTCCGGTAATATTTTTCGTATAGTTAAACAAGACTCTGACACACTCTCCAAATCCCAGACAGCTGATCAGGAAATAATCGCCTCTTAAACGGATGGTCAGACTTCCCAGTACATAAGATACTGCTCCCGCTGCCGCTGCCCCGATCAGAATGGATACCACAAACGGCATATGATATTCTACACTGCAGATCGCAGCTGCATAGGCGCCGATGGACATAAATCCGGCATTTCCAAAAGAAAACAGCCGGGTAAATCCAGTCAGTACGGACATTCCCAGAACCGCAATCATATTCACACAGCAAATTATCAAAACACCTTCCTGAAATGAATTTAACATGTTCTTCTCCTCCTATGCTTTTTCCTGTACGTCTACACCGAATAATCCACTTGGACGAACCAGCAGAATCAGAATCAGCAGACAGAATGAAATCAGGTCACGAAGACCGGAACTGATATATCCGGATACGACGGTCTCAATCAGTCCCAGAAGTACGGCTCCTGCAATGGCTCCTGGAACACTTCCCAGACCTCCGATGACAGATGCGATAAATGCCTTCAGTCCCACATTTCCCATAGTCGGATAAATATTATATTTCATACCATACATAATACCTGCAAGACCTGCCAGTGCTCCTGCCAGCATGAATACCACTGCAATGACACGATCGATCTTTACGCCCAAAAGCCCGGCTGTCCGGCTGCTGCAGGCTACTGCTCTTACGTGCAGGCCAAACTTGCTCTTATTTATAATAAGAAGTAATATCACAAGTGCCACTGCCGACAATCCCAGACAAAGCATGTCTGTAGTTCCAATATAGATCCCGTCAAAATTGATGGTTCCTACAGAAAAGATCTTCGGAAGCTGTTTGAACTTAGATCCCCAGATGACATTTGCCAGGTTCTGATAAGTAGTGGATAATCCCATTGCTGCAATCATCAGGAACATATTTGGTGAACCGTTGTTTCGGATCTTGCGGTAGGCAATCTTCTCATTGAGAAAACTGATCACTGCTGCACCACCGATTCCAAGCACGCAGGACAGCCAGTACGGCATATTATTCACTGTGGTTGCCATAAAACATACATAGGCTCCCAGCATACAGACTTCTCCATGTGCCCAGTTGGAAAAATCCAGTAAACTGTAAACAAGCGCATATCCAGATGCAATCAATGCATACACACTTCCGATGGAAATTCCGGTAATGATCTGCTGAATCAATATCTTCATTTTTTCGTCTCCTCATCTGTTTCTTGTTTTATTAATAAAAAGCAGACCCAAGACCGGAAACGGATACTTTTACCTGTTACAGTCCTGGTATCCCACCCCCGGTCTCGCTGCTTTTCTTATTTTATTCTTGTTTATTTACTTTCCGGATCATAAATTCCCACATACTGTACTTCGTTGTCTTTGACTTCGAAGATTGCTGCATCTCTGCTTGGATTGTGGGTTTCCGGATCAACACTCATGTGTCCCAGAAGTCCGTCAAAGCTGTCGGTTGCCTCTAACTGATCACGGATAGCCTTTGGATCATCACTTCCGGCTGCTTCGATAGCCTGTTTGATCCACTGTACGCCATCATTTCCATAGAGGCATTCGCTTTCCAGTGCTACGTTGTATTCTTTCTGATAAACTTCTCCATACGCTGCTGCATCCGGAAGATTGAAACCAGGTCTGGATACGTAATAGCATCCTTCCAGTGCACCATTGGACAGATCAATCAGTTCTGTAGTATCCCAGCCGTCTGCTCCGAAGAATACGCTTGTGATACCCAGTTCTCTTGCCTGCTGAGCAATCAGGCAGACATTTTCATAGTTCCATGGAATGAAAACTACATCCGGCTGTGCTGCTGCGATCTTGGTAAGCTGTGCACGGAAATCGTTGTCTCCATTCTGTGCTTCTTCGGATGCTACCAGTTCGCCTCCCAGATCGGTAAAGGTCTGCACCATGTAGTCACCCACGCTGGTGCTGTAGCTGTCTGTGATATCTTCGATGACTGCACAGGTCTTCAGTCCCAGTTCATCGTAAGCATAAGTTCCTGCCAGATATCCCATATAGGAATCAATAAAGCATAAACGGAAAGAATACGGATGCAGATTACCGTCTGAATCTACCGTTACCTGGTCATTGGATGCTGCTGTGGCGATTACCGGAACTTCCAGTTCGTCTGCAACGGCTGCAATGGCAATGTTGCAGCTGGAGAAGTTGGTTCCCACTACTGCACATACGCCTTCTTCTTCCACCAGCTTTTTATAAGCTGTAACAGAATCATCCGGAGCGCCTTTTCCATCCAGACCAATGATCTGAACTTCTCTGCCAAGGATGCCGCCTTCTTCATTGATCTGCTTTGCAGTCAGCTCCATGCCGTTTAATCCTGCCTGTCCCCAGAGAGCAGTGTCTCCGGAAAGGGCTCCTACATATCCGATCTTAATCGGATTCTCTGTATCCAGATCCTGAGCAAATGCTCCGCAGCCTAAGGCAAGTGTCAATGCGGCTGCCGCTGTAACGGTAAGTACTCTCTTTTTCATAATTTTTCTCCTCTTGTCATTCTTTTTCTTGTCATTCTTTTTCCATGTTTTCATGGGGAGTCATTTCACATCTGATTTATTTTACTGCTTCGAAAGCTGCATCCAGTGCTGCAATCAGGTCTTCCACTTTTTCAATACCGATGGAAAGACGGATGGTGTTTGGCTTGATACCCTGATCTAACAGTTCTTCTTCGGTACACTGGCTGTGTGTGGTAGTTGCCGGATGGATTACCAGAGATTTTACATCGGCAACATTTGCCAGCAGTGAGAAGATGGACAGATGATCTATAAAGTTCTGTGCTGTCTTTTCATCACCTTTAATCTCAAATGTGAAGATAGATCCACCACCGTTTGGAAGGTATTTTTTGTAAAGCTCATGGCTCGGTTCGCTTGGCAGTGATGGATGATGTACTGCTTCTACCTGTGGATGATTGTTCAGATATTCTACGATCTTCAGTGCATTGCTTACATGTCTCTCTACTCTCAGTGAAAGTGTTTCCAATCCCTGCAGGAAGATAAATGCATGGAATGGGGAAAGTGTTGCTCCTGTATCACGAAGGAGTACGGCACGGATGTATGTTACAAATGCTGCTGGTCCTGCTGCTTCGCTGAAGGATACTCCGTGATAGCTTGGGTTTGGATCTGAGATCCATGGATATTTTCCGGATGCCTTCCAGTCAAAGCTTCCTCCGTCGATGATCACACCACCGATGGCTGTTCCGTGACCGCCGATGAACTTGGTTGCAGAATGTACCACGATATCTGCGCCATATTCCAGTGGGCGGATCAGGAACGGTGTTGCAAAGGTAGAGTCCACTACCAGTGGAATGTTATGTGCATGTGCTATTTTTGCAACTGCTTCGATATCAATCAGATTAGAATTCGGATTGCCCAGTGTCTCGATGAAGATTGCTTTTGTATTTTCCTGAATAGCTGCTTCAAAGGAACCTTCTACTTCTGGATCAACAAATGTGGTTGTGATGCCGGATGTCAGCGGAAGTGTATGTGCCAGCAAGTTGGAGGTTCCACCATAGATGGTCTTTGCTGCTACGATATGTTCACCTGATTTTGCCAGTGCCTGGAATGTATAAGAGATAGCTGCTGCTCCGGATGCTACTGCCAGTGCTGCGCTTCCGCCTTCCAGTGCTGCGATACGTTCTTCAAATACGCTCTCTGTCGGGTTGGTCAGTCTTCCGTAGATATTACCTGCATCTCTGAGACCAAATCTGTCTGCTGCATGCTGTGAATTATGGAATACATAAGAAGTTGTTGCATAGATTGGAACTGCTCTTGCATCGGTTACCGGATCAGCCTGCTCCTGTCCGATGTGCAGCTGTTTTGTTTCAAATCCCCAGTTTTTAGAATCGTTAATATTTGCCATGATTGTTTTCCTCCGTGTTCTCTATGTTATATTTCAATGTGTTTTTCGTTTTTTGATGTAATCATAGTAACACAGTAGGTTAATGCTGTCTAATATATGGAAAAAATATCCTGCCATAGATTCAATCTATAGCAGGATGCTTAGTGTCAATGTTTGACCGGTCTGTTTCCGTTTTGTGCAAAAATGATATTCTAACAAAGAAAAAGCCTGGACAAACTGTCCAGGCTACGTAGTAGCGGAAGGGAGATTTGAACTCTCGACACCACGGGTATGAACCGTGTGCTCTAGCCAACTGAGCTATTCCGCCATATTCTGTTCTGTGATCAATTCCGAAAAATAAGTGGGGCCTACAGGGCTCGAACCTGTGACCCTCTGCTTGTAAGGCAGATGCTCTCCCAGCTGAGCTAAGACCCCACGTTGTTCGGTTCTCTCGAACACTTCATTAGTATACAATGACTTACGTCATTCGTCAAGCACTTTTTTTATTTTTTCAAAAAATGTGGCACCTGAGAAAACAGGTGCCATATTTTATTGCTTTTTACAGCAGATGTGCACGGATTTCTTCTCCGCTCATTGCGGACAGATATGCCGGTGCAATATCGAATACGGTCTTGCATCCGGATACACCTTCATCTGCCAGTCTCTTGGCAGCTCTTGCATAAGCTACCAGAATGCTGGATGTGAATTCCGGATTGGAATCCAGCTTCAGTCTGTATTCAATGATATGTTTGTTGGTTCCGTCTCCGGTTGCACCACTGCGGATAACAAATCCGCCATGTGGAATTCCTTTATGGTTCTTGTCCAGTTCTTCCTGTGAAATGAAATGAACCGTTGTATCATAATCTGCAAAATAGTTCGGCATGGTCACAATATCATGTTCGATCTGCTTCAGATCTGCACCTTCTTTTGCTACTACGTAGCATTCTCTGGTATGTTTCTGTCTGGTGGTCAGTTCCGGATTCTCACCGTTGCGAACGGCTTCTACTGCTGCTTCTACCGGTACGGTGTACTGTCTTGCATCCTGTACACCTTCTACACGTCTGATAGCATCAGAATGTCCCTGGCTGACTCCGCGTCCCCAGAAGGTATAATCCTTTCCTTCCGGAAGAATCGCATTGCCATAGAGACGATTCAGAGAAAACATTCCCGGATCCCAGCCCACAGAGATGATTCCTACATGTCCGCTTTCTTTTGCAGCTGCATCTACATTGGCAAAATGCTCCGGAATTCTTGCATGAGTATCAAAACTGTCTACTACGTTAAACATCTTTGCAATCTCCGGGGTCTGCTTTGGCAGGTCTGTAGCACTTCCGCCGCATACGATGCAGACATCAATGTCATCTTTATGTGCTGCCAGTTCACTGACCGGATATACTTTTCCACCTTCTGTGGTGATCTTCACTGTTGCAGGATCACGTCTGGTGAATACACCAGCCATTTCACAGTCCGGGTTCTGCTTGATCGCAGCTTCCACGCCACGTCCGATATTTCCATAGCCGATAATACCAATTCTTACTTTGCTCATATCCTTAAATCTCCTTTTTATCAATTTAAAAAGCCGAAAAGTGTCCAGTTTTTCGGCTTTTCCGTCCTCTTTACGGAGTTTATCATATCACAATCACATGCAGCATGCAAATTAAGAAAATGTGTGGTTCTTATTCATTTTTTTAATTAGTTTTTTCTAATAAGCCCGGTCCTTCATCAATGTTTCCAGATCCATGGTGGTATCAAAATATGTCTCATCCACATACTGGATCTTCTCTACCTCTTCTCCATTTTCCAGCCGTCTGATGGTCTCTGCCAGTAACGGACCCTGAAGCGGATTGCACTCAAAATCGGCATTAATCTCACCTGCCATCATAGCTTCCAGTGCCGCTCGGACTGCATCAAACGAAATCATAATCATGTCCCCATCCGGTCCGCAGGATCTTCCCGCTGCCTGTATGGCATCCACAGCGCCAAAAGTCATATTATCATTCTCACTGATCACCACATCGATATCATCATACTTTTCCAACAGTGTCTCCATGGATTCCCGCCCCTTTGCCTGTGTAAAATCCCCGCCAAGCCGTTCCAGTATCTTCCAGTTCTCATGATCCGCTGCAACTTCTGCAAATCCCTTAGTTCGTCCGATCTGTGCAGATGCGCCTTCTGTTCCCAGAAGCATAACAATATTGATATCTTCCTCATCTCTTCCCTGTTCTTCCAGATAATCTGCAAGCCAATATCCTGCATTACGGCCTTCTGCTTCAGAATCCGTTAAGATGCTGGTGACATAGAGACTGTCATCCTCCAGTTCCACATTACGGTCAATCACAATAACCGGAATTCCGGCATCTTTGGCATTCTGAAGGACATTATCCCATCCACTTACCACAATCGGATCCAGCACAATATAGTCCACTTCCTGCAAAATAAAATTGCGAACCGCCTTAATCTGATTTTCCTGCTTCTGCTGTGCATTATCAAAAATCATATAAAATCCATTTTCTGTTGTCAGTTCTTCTTTGATAGAGTTGGTCTGGGCAATTCTCCAGTCTGATTCCGCCCCCACCTGGGATACTCCTACCACGATCAGATTCTCATCAATTTCAGTTTCTGTCTGTGTCACAGAAGAGGTATAACTGGTTTCTCCCTGCCAGCTTCCAGAACTCTGACATCCACTGCAGACAAATGCCACGCCTGCCATCAGGATACCGAGCAGTACTCCTCTCTTCATCGCTTCCTCCTTGAAACACAAAAAGGAGCCTGCTATCAGGCCCCTTCTTGTATGTATCTTTATTTTTTACTTTCTTTGATCTTAGCGAAAATACTCTGCAGGATAATGAAGAAGCAAAGCAGAATCGCTGTTACGATATTTGCCCAGGAACTGATCAGTTTACCGTTCGCTTTTACCAGTGCGGAGATCGTACCATTAATCAATACTCCGAAGAGAGATCCAATGACATTTCCCACACCACCGGTCAGAAGTGTTCCACCGATAACGGCTGAAGAAATGGCATCCATTTCCAGACCGGTTGCCTGAGTAGTTGTTCCTGCCATCGTATTCAGACAGAAGCAGATACCACCGATGGAGGTCAGGAAACTGGATAACATATAGGTTTTCAGTTTTGTCTTCTTTACATCCAGACCCATCAGGGTTGCTGACTGCTGATTTCCGCCGATCGCATAAATGCTGCGGCCGAATTTAGTATACTTCAGCATCAGGTAAATTGCAACTACCACGATCAGTGCTACGATAACGGTGATTCGGATATACGGAAGTACCAGAACACCTTTTTTATTTATGGTTCCGCCAAACGGGAACTGGATCTTGAAGTTGGACAGTGCCGTAAAGATCTTGTCAGATACAATACTTACCTGTTCCTTACAGATCACTGCGGTCATACCACGGGCAAAGAACAATCCCGCCATAGTAACGATGAATGGCTGAATATCCAGATACGCAATACAGAATCCCTGTACGAATCCAAATACAATGCCGATGACCAGAATGAACAGCATCAGCACCGGGCTGCTCCAGTGCCAGCGTTCAATACCGACTGCCAGAATCATACAGTCCATGGCAATCAGTGAACCAACAGAGATATCAATACCACCGGTCAGCATAACACAAGTCATACCTGCGGTTACACAAATCAGACCGGCATTATTAATCAGAATGTTCATAAAGTTCTGTGCTTTTGTAAAACCTTTGCTTGCATAGACTCCACATCCTGCCAGATACATTACAAAAAACAGTACAATTGTAATCAGGAGCAGCAGATTGTTACTGCTGATTTTTGATTTTTTCATCTTATGCTGCCTCCTTTGCCTGTGCTCTTTTTGCTGTCAGTTTCTTCATGTAAACCTTAAACGGCTCTGCCTGAATAACTACGATCAGGATAACTACGATAGCCTTGAATACCGGTGCCTGTGCAGAGGATACGCCCAGTGCATACAGCGTTGTAGTAATTGCCTGAATGGTATAAGCTCCGATAATGGAACCTGCCAGGTTAAACTTACCACCGCCAAGACTGTTACCACCGAGGGCTACGGAAAGGATCGCATCCATTTCCATGTTCAGACCAATGTTATTGGTATCTGCGGAGTAGATACGGGATGTTGCCACCATACCTGCCAGACCTGAGCACAGACCACAGATAATATAGGTCAGAAGAATAATCTTTGCAGAGTTAAATCCGGCAATTCTGGATGCTTTTTTGTTGATACCAACACTCTGAATATAAGTTCCGAGAGCGGTAAACTTCAGTACACATGCTGCAATAGCTATACAGATTGCTGCAACAATGATTGGTGTCGGGATAATTCCTGTGTATGCACCAATTTTCTGGAAAGAAGGTACACGTACATATACGATCTGGCTGTTACAAAGAAGAAGACCTATGGCACGGCCTGCCGACCACAGGATCAACGTGGCGACCATCGGCTGAATATTCAGGTAAGCAACCAGAAGACCATTAAACAGACCACAGATCGTAGTAACTGCAAGACCGCCAAGAATACCAACCAGAAGCGGATGTGCATAACTGGAAACATTAACATTACCGTAACCTGCCAGGATCATACAGCAGACACCTGCGTACAGACTCATGACAGATCCAACGGAAATATCAGTTCCTGCTGAGGAAGATACAACCAGTGTCATACCGATTGCCAGAATGGCAATCTCACTGCCTCGGTTCAGGACATCGATCAAACGTCCGTATAAAACGCCATTCTTAATTGTAATTACGAAGAACTGCAATGGCATATTACCACATGCGATATCGTAAATTACGTTAATGAGCATGACTAAAATCATACTGAAGATCGGCAGGAACAGGCGTTTCTGTGTCAGTTTTTTCAGACTACTCATTCTTCTCACCTCCTGCGATTGCTTTCATGACACTCATCTGGTTCATGTCACATTCATCAATTTCTCCAACTTTTGCACCGTCACGAAGAACTGCCATACGGTTACAGGTACGAAGCATTTCTTCGATCTCGGAAGAAATGAAGATCAGACTCTTACCTTCATCTGCCAGCTGTCGAACCAGCTTCTGAATCTCTGTCTTCGTTCCGATATCAATACCACGGGTCGGCTCATCCAGGATCAGGAAATCCGGATTGGTTGCCAGCCAGCGGGCAAGAATAACCTTCTGCTGATTACCACCGGAGAGCTGTTTGATCAATGTCTCACGGCTTGCACATTTGATCTGAAGAAGATCTATGTATTTATCTGTGATCTCAATCTGTTTTGCCATTGGAATTCGTTTCATAATTCCGGCTTTTGCCTGAATAGCAAGAATAATATTCTCGCGAATAGAAAGATCTCCGATGATACCTTCTGCCTTACGGTCATCCGGAAGGAGTCCCATACCAAGCTTCATTGCATCGATTGGCTGTTTGATCTTTACTTCTTGTCCTTTTACCTTCAGGGTACCGGTCTGAGCACGGTCAGCACCATAGATTGCACGAGCCAGTTCACTTCGTCCGGATCCCAGAAGACCGGTAAGACCGATAACCTCACCTTTGTGGATTTCCAGATCGAATGGCTTGATGGTTCCGGCATGGCTGATGCCTTTTGCTTCAATGACCATCGGTTCTTTTCTCTTATCTCCGGTATTTTCCGGCTTAATTGCTGCCAGATCATCAAAGTCTTTACCCATCATAGCTGCTACCAGCTTCACTCTTGGCAGATCTGCGATCTCATATTCTCCAACCAGTGTACCGTTTCTCAGTACAGTAATACCATCACAGACTGCATATACCTGCTCCAGGAAGTGGGTTACAAAGATAATTGCTACTCCTTTTGCTTTCAGGTTACGCATCATGGTGAACAGCTTCTCTACTTCATTATCATCCAGGGAAGATGTCGGTTCATCCAGAATCAACACTTTACTGTCCATATCTACAGCACGGGCAATGGCAATCATCTGCTGCAATGCCAGTGAATATTCTTCAAGGTTTCTTGTTACATCTACGTCCAGGTCCAGTTCCTTCATCAGAGCCGCTGCACGTTTGTTCATCTCTTTTCGGTTTACCGTTCCGATCTTAGTCAGAGGTTCACGTCCGATATAGAGGTTTTCTGCCACAGAAAGGTTCGGACAAAGATTTACCTCCTGATATACAGTGGAAATACCCTTGTTCTGGGCATCCATGGTATCTTTATTTATAATCTGCTTTCCATCAAGGAAGATCTCACCTTTCTGGAACTTATTTACACCGGTCAGACATTTGATCAGTGTGGATTTACCGGCACCATTTTCACCCATCAGTGCACGGATTTCACCTTTTTTCAGTGTGAAATCTACATCTTCCAGAGCTTTTACTCCAGGGAATTCCATGCAGATTCCTTTCATTTTCAATACTACGCCTGCTTCCAAAGTTTCTCCTCCCTTCGCTGCCTGTGTACAGCGTACACAGTGTTGCCGGGTTATTTTTACTCCTCATATATTTAAACAATAAGAGGGAGAAATACCCTTTCGGGAATTCCTCCCTCCTGCTTATTTGGCTAATTTGTTACTGCTCACTCCGTGATCAGCAACACGCTTCGCGCGATATGTCTCATGTTTTGTGTGATCTTCGTTCACACAAAACACTTCGCGGGACATTGGTTGCGAAAATTACGCTAATTTACCTGCAAAACAAGTGGATTAGTATGCACGACCTGCCAGGATTTCGTCTGTCATTGTTGTTGCATATTCGCTTTCGATACCAGGAGCTACGAATGCAGAGTCTTCTACCAGAGTAGTCTTGTCATAGTCTTCTCCGGCTTCCATCTTCTGGATTACACCAGCAACAACTTCTGCCTGAATTGGGTTACACTCAACATCACAGTTGATCTTGCCATCCAGTGTGTACTGAAGTCCATCATGTGTAGCATCGAAAGAAATCAGAGTAACATCACCGTCAACACCGTATGTGATGCCTGCTGCATCCATTGCATCCATTGCGCCGTATGCTTCGTTATCGTTGTGGCAAACAACTACGTTAAACTGTCCTTCGTAAGATTTGATGAAGGATTCCATAACTTCCTGTCCACCATCCTGTGTGAAGTCACCAGACTGGGAATCAAGGATTGTCCATTCGTCATGTTCTGCTGCTACCTGATTAAATCCGTCTGAACGTCCGAGTGCTGCAGATGCTCCAACAGAGCCTTCGATTACAAGGATATTAGCTTCTTTTCCATCCAGGTTTTCTGCCAGCCAGTTACCAGCTGTGATACCTTCGTTTGTGGTATTGGTTCCTACCCATGCATCATACAGATCATCAGATGCTTCGATTTCACGGTCAGCGATGATAACAGGGATTCCTGCATCCTGTGCTTCCTGAAGTACGGTATCCCATCCTGCAGACTGGATTGGAGCAATTACAATGTAATCCAGTTCCTGGTTGATGAAGTTACGAACTGCTTCGATCTGAGCTGCGTTATCGTTATCGCAGTCTACGAAAGAAAGCTCATATCCGTTTGCTTCTGAGAACACATCCTGATAATTCTGTGTGTTAGCGGTACGCCAGTCAGATTCATGTCCTACCTGAGCATATCCAACTTTGATCAGATCATCTGATGCGGATGCTCCAATTGCCATAGAAGCTGCTACTGCGCTACAAGCTACAACACCGATAATTTTTTTGTTCATTTTTACCATCCTCCTAATTTTTCACGAACTATTTAGTCCTTATTGACTATAGCTGTATTCTATCTCTTTTTTCTTTTGTTGAATACGGATAGAATTTTGAAAACGGTTCGTTTTTTTTACTGCATTTTTCAGTCAAGTGAAAAAAAGTTTATTTTTTTTAGAAAATGGTTATTTTTTTATTGCCGGAATCTCTACTCTGGCTTCGGTGCCTTCTCCATAGGTACTGGAAATCCAGATTCCATACTGTGGTCCATAGTTCAATTTAATTCTCTGCACTACATTATAGAGTCCGAATCCCGACGGGTCTGTATTCCTTTCATCCAGATGGTCACTGTTCATCTCTTCCTGTACCTCTGCCAGCTTCTCCGGTGTCATGCCCAGCCCGTTATCTGTCACCAGAAAGACCAGATACCCGGAATCTATATGACCGGATACACGGATATGTCCCATGCCACGCTTATTTTTAATGCCGTGATACAGCGCATTTTCCACCAGTGGCTGCAGCGTCAGCTTCAAAATCTGGTATTCGTGCATCTCTTTCGGTATATCAATCTCGTATTCCAGGATATCCTGATAGCGGAATTGTTGAATCTGAAGGTAGCTTCGGATATGGGATTCTTCTTCCTCTACTGTGATGTAATCCCTGCCTTTGCTTAATGTAGTGCGGAAAAAATCTGACAACGCCGTTACCATCATAATTACCTGCTCTTTTTCCCCTGCCTCGGCCAGCCAGATGATAGCATCCAGCGTGTTATAGAGAAAATGCGGATTGATCTGAGCCTGAAGAAGCTTCTGTTCTGTGGTACGTAAGTTCAGCTGTTCCACCTGAATATCTTCCACCAGATTACCGATCCGTTCCACCATCTGGTTAAAACCATCTGCCAGTTCTTCCAGTTCCTCGTCCCCATCTTCCAGACTTGCACGAACCGCAAAATCACCGTGTCCGGCTTTTCTGGTCACCATACGAAGCTGGTCAATTCCTTTTGTCAGATTGTGGCTGATCTTACGGCTAAGCAGCAAGGTACTTACCAGAATAATCAAAATACAGGCAATGGTAATCTCTATTGCTGTCGTTACATCTCTTCGGATTCCTTCTCTCAGTGCCTCCAGATCACTTGCTTCATGATAGATATATTCCTGGATCTGATCCTGAATCAGTTCTGTCTGTACCCGAATATCCAGATCCAGACGTTCCAGATTCCGGTCATAGTTACCGGTGACCGTAGCATCCTGCTTAATCTCTGCCACACTGGTCTCCAGCGACTGGAGTGATTTCAGAATGCGCTGAAGATTATTTTTGGCATAAGAAGCACCAGCGTTGTCATACAGCCTTTTAAAATCTTCCTGTGCCTGAGTGATCAGCAACTGTGGCGCAGCCGTATCCACCAGTTCATCGGCACGTTCCGAATTCACTACAATAATGTACATGGTATAATCCACCTGTTCCTTCAAGTCCAGGTTATATTCGTTAGCTGTGGTAATATTCTGAACCGTCTCATCATACCGTTCTGAAAAGCGGTATAACATGATGATCAGATAGAATGCGATTACCAGAAGAGGAATCAGGCAGACGGCAACCATAACATTCAGGCGGCTGCTCAGTGAAGTTTTCTTTTTTTTCATAAGAATCTCCTGTTACTTGCGGTTACGGTATTCTTTCGGACTGCATCCTACCACTTTTTTAAAGATATAGCTGAAATAATGGGAATCCTTATATCCCACCTCATATCCAATCTCCGCCGTTCTCATATTCGAACACATGAGAAGCTCTTTGGCTTTTTCCAGGCGCACGTGAGTCAGATATTCTACAAAAGTCTGTCCCATTTCACTGCTGAAAATGGTACTGAAATAGCTTGGACTGATATTCACCTGTGCTGCCACCATATTCAGCGACATATCATCATGTCTGTAATTCTCATCAATAAACGCTTTTGCATCTTCCAGCAATTTACTGTATTTTTTCTTAGAATGCCCATCTCGCAGCATCATGGTCTCCGAAAACAGAATACCGATCTGGTGCCGCAGAGATTGGGCATTTCCTGCCTTTTCCACTATCTGATTGATATCTCTGCATTCTTCCGGCAATTCTTCTGTGCCAATTTCCAGATTTCCCAGAAAATCAGTGGCGCAGAAAAACAGATCCATTACCACATACTGTCGGTACAGGAGTGACTTGCAGTTCTGCTCCCCGATACCCTGAAACAGTTCATCCAGAAAGCTGTCTACTTCTTCCACGGTTCCGTTTTTGAAGAACTTTTCCACCAGCTCATGCTCTCTCTTTTTTGACAGCATTTTACTGACGTCGATCTTTCCATCTTCTTCATTATGTAGTGAAACCATATCAGCACTGTCTGCAATCTGATTGGCATCCAGGAAAAATCGGCTGGAAAATGCTCTTGCAGCTTCTTTATAAGAATTCTGGATGTCTCCAATCCGCTGCACAATACTTCCCAGTCCTCCGAAGTACTCTACTTTCGGATACATCGCTACCAGATTCAGAAGTTCCCTTTTCGTCTCGGCAAAGTTCTCCAGAACCTCAGCTTCTGACTCTCCCTTAATCAGAAATGCCCATCCTTCCGGACTTCGGTCAAAGCTCAGCACCTTTTTCCAGGTTCCTGACAGACTGTTCACTTTTTCCGATGCCCGGTTCAGTTCATCCGAGCATCCGGTCGCATCACCCTCCTGCATCAGTTTAAACAAAAATACCATATATGCAGATGCGGTAAAATCCATTCCAAGACGCTGTCCTTTTTCCAGCAGTTCGATGGTAGATAACCGGTTGGATGCCAATGCGCCCCACAGCTTATGTTTTTCCTGAAGGATATTCTCCTCCATCTCTTTTTCGTAACGCTCCATCAGTCGGACATTGTCCTGCTCTTTTTCTATCATATCTCCGACTTTTTTCACAGCTTCCAGAAGCTTGGCCGAACTGATCGGCTTCAGCAGATAGTCTGTGACGCCAATGCTGATGGCAGTCTTGGCATAGTCAAATTCATTATAGCCACTTAAAATAATGATCTTGATCTGTGGCAGTTCCTTCTTTACCAGTCTGCTGAGTTCAAGACCATCCATAAACGGCATACGGATATCCGTGATCAGGATATCCGGTTTTTCTCTCTTTATAAGAGGATAGGCCAGCTCCCCGTCGCTGGCCTCCCCTACAAATTCAAATCCTTCCTGCTCCCACGGAATATTGTTCTTGATTCCGTTTCGCATAACTACTTCATCTTCTACTAAAAACACTTTTAACATGTACTGTTACTTACCTCTGTCCATAATATGCGTTTGCACCATGTTTCCGATAGTAATGCTTGTCCTGAAGTTCCTGCGGTGCCGGCTGGATTCTCGGATTGATCTGCTCTGCACGTGCAGCCATCTTGGCTACTTCTTCCAGAACTACTGCGTTATGTACAGCCTCATGGCCGTCCTTGCCCCAGGTAAATGGTCCATGATTCTTGCACAGAACTGCCGGAACTGCTTCATAATCACGGTCTTTGAATACATCCACAATCAGAAGTCCTGTATTTTTCTCGTATTCATCAAATTCGTGTCCGGTCAGACATCTTGCACATGGAATCTCACCATACATATAGTCTGCATGTGTGGTTCCGTAGCATGGAATGGATCTTCCTGCCTGTGCCCAGCTGGTTGCCCACGGTGAATGGGTATGTACCACGCCGCCGATCTTCGGAAATGCCTTATACAGTTCCAGATGTGTGGCTGTATCAGAGGAAGGGTTGTATCTTCCTTCTACTTTGTTACCGTTCAGGTCCATTAGCACCATGTCGTCCGGTGTCAGTTTATCATAATCCACACCGCTTGGCTTGATGGCGAAAATACCGCTTTCACGGTCGATCTCGCTGACATTTCCCCATGTAAATGTAACCAGTCCATGTTTTGGAAGAAGCATATTTGCTTCATATACACGTTTTTTTAATTCTTCTAACATCGTTTTCTCTCCTTAGCTGTTCACCTTTAATGTCTCTACAGCGGCTTTTTCTGCTGCCAGTACCGGTACGTAAGATGCCATGAAGTCTTCGAATCCCTTCACATCTGCTGCATCCGGAGCCATTGTGGTTCCTTCCTGTCCTGCAAATACTTCTTTGCTTAAGTATTCATCCAGGGTCTGTCCTTCTGATTTATTCTTCATATAAGAAGCCAGAAGTGCAATGCCCCATGCGCCGCCTTCTCCGGCTGTCTCCATAACCGTAACCGGTGTATTCATAGCTGCTGCCATGATGCTCTGTCCTACGCCTTTGGTCTTGAACAGTCCGCCATGTCCCATGAGACGATCCAGTTCTACATTTTCCTGCTGTGTCAGGATATCCATACCCATCTTCAGTGTGGCAACGGAAGAATACAGGTGAGATCTCATAAAGTTTGCCAGATTGAAGTGTGCGTTCGGTGTACGAACAAATAATGGACGTCCTTCTTCCAGTCCGGAAATCGGTTCGCCCGAGAAGTAGTTGTAGGATACCAGACCGCCACAGTCCTTGTCACCTTCCAGTGCTTTGTTGTACAGAGTACCGTACAGATTGTTCATATCTACTTCCATACCCATGGTCTCCATGAATTCACGGAACAGGCCTACCCACGCATTCAGATCTGATGTACAGGTATTGCAGTGTACCATAGCTACCAGACTGCCATCCGGTGTGGTTACCATATCCAGTTCCGGATATGCCTTGGAAAGATCCTTTTCCAGAACTGCCATCAGGAAAATAGAAGTACCGGCAGATACGTTACCTGTTCGCTGTTTTACACTGTTGGTTGCTGCCATGCCGGTTCCTGCATCACCTTCTGCCGGGCATACCGGAATGCCGCTCTTCAGCCTGCCGGATACATCCAGCTTCTTAGCGCCTTCTTCTGTCAGGACACCTGCTTTTTCGCCTGCAACCAATACTTTTGGAAGAATGTCTCTTAATTTCCAGGAGAATTTCTTATCTGCTACCAGCGCATCAAACTTCTGTACCATGGTTTCGTCGTAATCCTTCTTGCTGCAGTCAATCGGGAACATACCGGATGCATCGCCGATACCCAGATTCTTTTCTCCGGTCAGCTGCCAGTGAATGTAGCCTGCCAGTGTGGTAAAGAATGTGATGTCTTTTACATGTTCTTCGCCATTTAAGATCGCCTGATAGAGATGTGCGATACTCCATCTCTGAGGAATATTGTAATTGAATTCTTTGAACAGCTTCTCAGAAGCTTCTGCCGTGATGGTATTTCTCCAGGTACGGAACGGAACCAGAAGCTCATTTTCCTTGTTAAATGCCATATAACCGTGCATCATAGCAGAGAATCCGATGGCACCGATGTTGTCCAGTTCTACGTCATACTGTTTCTTCACATCTGCTGCCATATCTGCGTAAGCATCCTGCAGGCCACCCCAGATATCTTCCAGTGTGTAAGTCCAGATACCGTTATCCAGACGGTTCTCCCATTCATGGCTTCCGGATGCAATCGGTGCATTGGTGGAATCTACCAGGACCGCTTTGATTCGGGTGGAACCAAATTCAATACCAAGTGCTGTTTTTGCATTTAAAATATCTTCTCTAATACCCATTTTTCCATTCTCCTTTTTAACCCATATTACCGAGGGCAGAATTCGGTTCTGCCCTCGGTATAAAATGATTTTATCATATTTTCTTTATCTGTAGAAGATGCTTCCAAGCTGAAGATCTTTCTTGAAGTCTCTGATCCTGGTATCTTTATCAATATAAACTGCTTCGATACCCATTGCTGCTGCCCAGTCACCCATCTGTTCTGCCGTCAGGTCATAAGAGAATGCAGTATGATGAGCGCCGCCCGCCAGAATCCATGCTTCAGCACCTGTAGCCAGGCTTGGCTGTGGTGTCCAGAATGCGGTTGCTACCGGAAGCTTCGGCATAGGTTTTTCTACCTTCTTGCAGTCTACATCATTGATGATCAGACGGAAACGGTTGCCCAGGTCTACCAGAGAGGTTGCGATAGCAGGACCTGTCTTGGAGGTATAAACCAGACGTGCCGGATCTTCTCTGTCACCCATAGAAAGCGGGCAAACCTTGATGCCAATCGGACCATCTGCGATGGTCGGGCAAACTTCCAGCATATGTGCTTCCAGAATGCCTTCTTTGCCAGGAACCAGATTATATGTATAGTCTTCCATGAAGGATGTTCCCTTTGGATTCTTCACGCCTGCTGTCATAATCTTCATCAGGCGAACCATAGCAGCTGTCTTCCAGTCACCTTCTGCTCCGAATCCGTAGCCTTTTTCCATCAGTCTCTGCATAGCCAGACCAGGAAGCTGCTTCAGTGCGCCAAGATCACCGAAATGTGTAACCACTGCCTGATAATTCTTCTCTTCCAGGAACTTCTCAAAACCAATCTCGATACCGGCCTGAACAGCTACATGTTTCCTGAATTCCTGAGGATCTCTTCCTTCCAGAATAATGTCGTATTTGCTGTAGTATTCTTCTACCAGCGTATCGATCTCATTCTGTGGAACTGCTGCCACATATTCTGCCACTTCATTTATCGGATAAGCATCTACTTCCCAGCCAAACTTGATCTGTGCTTCTACCTTGTCACCTTCGGTAACCGCTACGTTTCTCATATTATCTGCCACACGGCATACACGGATATGGCTGCTCTCCATGATACCAACTGCAGTTGCCATCCAACTTGCGATTCTTTCCTGCACTTCTTTATCTGCCCAGTAGCCAACGACTACCTTCCTCTCGATGCCCATTCTGGAAACAATGTGACCGTATTCTCTGTCACCGTGTGCAGACTGGTTCTCATTCATGAAATCCATATCAATGGTATCATATGGGATCTCACGGTTAAACTGTGTATGAAGGTGCATCAGTGGTTTGCGGTATTCCTGTAATCCGAGAATCCAGGACTTGGCCGGTGAGAATGTATGCATCCAGGTAATCACACCTGCACATTCTTCATCTGCGTTTGCTTCATTAAAAGTCTTACGAATCAGTTCGTTGGTAATCAAAGTCGGTTTCCATACTACCTCATATGGAAGTACTCCGGACTTATTCAGTTCTTCCACGATCTTCTGTGAATGTTCTGCCACATGTGCCAGACACTCATCTCCGTACAGATCCTGTGATCCTGTACAAAACCAGAATTTATAATTTTTCATTGTTTTCATTGATGCAAACCTCCATTTATTTTATAATAAATCTACATAAAAAGATATTATAAATATATCGTGAATGGCAATTTCCTACAAGGGAAGAATTTGCGAATTTGGTTGGATATTTTTGTGACACGAATTACATAAAAAGAAAGTTTGGTACTATCATGAAACTGAGTATGTGGATGATTGCTAATCGGCTGACCTCCTTTGATCTGGAACTTCATATAAAAAATGACGCAAAACAGGTATTAAAAAGTGCCCGTCAGGTATATGCCAATGACTGCGCAGTTGTCACAGCCAGAGGCTCTAACGTGATCTGCTATGATGCCTCTGATGTAGCAAACCAGATTATCATTAAAAATATGTCTGTTACACAGGGTATGGAACTGGTACAGAGTGTTTTTGACTTTTATCAGGACTGGATTGATGAAATCAAGCAGCAATTAAAAGACTTCAATTACCAGAAGGTGATTGATCTGTCCTGGAATGTTTTTCATAATCCTATTCTGCTTTTTAACGGTAATCATCGGATTCTTGCTATGAGCAGGTACTATACCGACGAAGAAATGGGGATTGAATGGTCATATCTGAAAGAGTTTGGCTATCCTTCCATGGAACATTTCCAGGTTATGCGAAGCAACAATATGCTTCGTGACGTAGAATATGCCCAGCTTTTTGCCTTTACAAAAAATGACTCTTCCAACGCCATGTCCAGCCCAATCCGGTTCCGGGATAAAATCTGTGGACGTCTTATCGTTTTGGAAAAAGACAGAAAATTTAATCAGGGAGATGTGGAACTCCTGAATATTCTCGTAAATGAACTGCGTCTTCCTCTGGCTGAACAAAAATCAGAAGATAAGACTTTATCCGAGATTAATTTCGACTGTCTTGGTAATCTGCTGGATGGTACAGGCACAAATATTCAGAGTCTCACATTTTTGCTCTCTTATATGCAATGGAACATCAATGATTACTACAAAGTCTATAAAATCAAGATTCAGGAAAGTCAGGAAACTCTTACTGTAAAAGAACGATTCTTTCTGGAGACCTTGCGCCGCAACACTATGGGCTGTGCTGTTCTGAAAAAAGAAAAGGGCGGAGAATTATACATTATACACAATCTGCATCATTCTCCTGAATCTGCAGTGAAAGAACGTCTGTTAAATCTTGCTAAGTATAATCGTTTCTTTCTTACAGAAAGTCTGGAATTTCAGGGAATATATCATCTAAATTTTCTGCGCGAGCAGGCTGATTATGCCATGGATCTGATCCATATTTATCACTATGATCCTGACATGCTTGCTGAACACCTGCCGTGTATTTCTTTCTATAACTGTGCAATTGAATATCTGATTACTTCCGGTAATCTCGGAAAAAGTATGTACGCCCTGCATCCAGATATTCTTCGCCTGTGGAGAGAACGCTGCAGAGATAAAGATCACAAGCTGGATACTTACATCTGCTACCTTGAAAACGGACGTTCTTTAAAAAAAGCAGCAGAACATCTGCATCTTCACCGCAACACACTTGTATATCGTATCAACAAAATACAGGAGTCCCTTCATTACCATTCAGATGATCTTTACACCATGGATTATATCCGGCTTTCTATCCGGATTCTGTATATTCTGGAAAAGCGGGGATTTCCTCTGAATATTTAACATCTATCTGGTAGGAGTGCAGTCTTACTGCGCACCTTTTCTCCATCTTCCAGACAGGAAAAATACCGTTCCAATCAGAATCGGGGCAAAGCCTGCCACTGCATCTCCATACCAGAAGCCCGCACTTCTCCAGTTCAGAACAAACCCCAAAAGTGCTGCCAGACCAATTCTTCCTATCACGCCGTCAATCAACGCCACCAGAAGATTTAATCTGGAATTTCCTGAACCATTAATCAATGAAAATGCTCCCGATCTGGTTGCGCAGCCGAAGAAATTCAAAATCACCGGCATCACCACAAGAGATGCCTTTGCCAGTACATCTCTGTCACTGGTGAACATGGAACAGACTACATCCGGGAAGCAATACAGCATCACAGATACTACGATGGTTATCGCCAGTCCGATCGTCAGCACTACCTGTAAAATTCTTGGTACTCTGTCATATTTTTCTGCACCAATACTCTGTCCGGTCATTGAGCTTCCTGCCGTAGTAAATGAATTGGACACAATTCCCATCATCAGAGCCGATTTATTATAGATGCCTGCCAATGCCGAATAAACCACACCCTCTGCATTAATCCAGGCTGTCAGTACTATCTTAGATATATTAATTGCTGCAGACTGTATCGCCATTGGTATCCCAAGTACCAGTAAAGGTTTCAGCACTTCTCCTGATATCCGGAAACTTTCTCTCTTAAAATCAAAGCCAAATTCCTCTTTCCTCCTGTACAGATAAAATATAGAGATCACGAAACTGGCTCCCTGTCCAATTACAGTGGCAAGCGCTGCTCCTGCTACCCCCATATGGCAGAATGCAACGAAAAAAATATCCAGTAGGGTATTTATGACCGCTGCAATTGCGATAAATACAAACGGTCTTCTGGAATCGCCCATTCCGCGCAGAATAGCCGATACAATATTATATCCGTAAATAAAAATCAGTCCAAAAATACAGATAACCATGTAATCCATCGTATATGTATAAGATTCTGAAGGTGTATTCAGAATATTCAGAATCTGATATCTGAGTAAATAACAGCTTACTGACATGATAATCGAAATTGCAAATAAAAAAGTAAACATCGTACCTATCATCTTGCTGATTAAATGATGTTTCCTTGCACCTACATACTGAGAAATAATCACCTGACCTGCTGATGCAAATCCCATAGCCAAAAATGTCAGTAAATGCAGTACATCACCACCTATGGATACCGCTGACATTCCTGTACCTCCTATCACCTGTCCCACCACTACCATATCAACCAGATTGTATATTGCCTGCAGTGCATTGGCAACAAACAACGGCATTGCGAAAATCAGGATCTGCTTTGTCACGCTCCCACTGGTCAGATCACGAACCATAGAAGCCTGTTCTTTGGTCTTTTCACCCATGTCTTTTCTCCTCTCTTCCTATATTCATATATCTACTGTTAGTTTAACTTATTCTTCCCCTTCCATTTTTCGTACTCCGATACGAATTTTCATTCTTTTTTTCTTTGTTTTTTTGTACCAAAGGACAAGGTATTTTTCTTTTTTGATTTGTATAATTATGACAGTACTTAAGAATATTCTTAACATAAAAATTTACACAGGAAAATGTATTGGGAGGTGTTTTTATGGCAAAGCAAAAGAAACCTGTTAGTAAAGGGTTAAAGGTCTTTTTCGGTGTGGGTGATCTCGGTTTTAACTGGATGACAAATATTGAGACTTATTACTATGCATATTTCCTTACTAATATCGCACAGTTTCCACTGGCTCTCGTTACTGTAATCCAGACCATCGGAAGTGTTATAGACGCTGCTTTATCGTGGACCTACGGAATTATGTTAAATAAGATGAAACCATTAAAATGGGGCCGGTACCGTTCATGGCTGGCAGTTCTTCCATGGGTTGTTCCGTTTCTGTATCTTTTCCAGTTTAAGAATATTGGAACTGGCGTAGGTGCAGCTGCCATCATTATTATTGGAACCGTATCAAGCCACATTGCATGGAACATACCATACGTTGCCAATATGGCAATGGTAAACATTGCTTCCAGTTCTGCCGATGACCGAAATACTCTTTCTTCTGTCAGAACGCTGTGGACTTATCTGGCAAGAATGACTTATTCCTACGTAGGACCTGGTCTTGTCGCATTCTTTACTGCTAAATTAGGTGAACATAACGCCTATGCAGCAACTGCATTTGCACTGGGAGCTATCATGGCAGCTCTTTATTTCGCACACTTTGTAATGTTTAGCGGATACGAAGAAACCGGTGCTGAAGAACTGGAGCGTCTGGCAAAAGAAGCTGCATCCAAAAAAGGCAGTGGTCAGAAACAGGCCGGTATTGGCACTGCAATTGTATCCAATCCTCAGGTTCTCGGCGTACTTGGTGCTTATCTGTTTTACATGATGTACAGCTTCTGCTTTTCTGCATTCGCAGTATATTATGGAAATTACATCGCACTGGATCCGAAATTCCTGACCCGATTCCTGTTATTCTCAAATATTACCGGAGTCCTTGGTTCTGTTGTGTGTCGAAAAGTAGCTAAGCAGCTTTCCTCCAAAGGAACATTCTCTGTTGCATTAATCTGTATTTCTGTACTGTACTTTGCATCCTATGTATTCAGACATACACCAAATATCGTTATCGTTCTGATGTCCATTGGTGGGTTCTTCGCAGCATTTGTAACCTCCATGACCATTCCTATGCTGGCAAACTGCTCCATTTACAGTGAATATAAAACCGGTGTTAACTGTACCGGTGCTGTTATGGGCTTCCTGAATGTACCTATTAAAGTGGCAGTTATCACCAGAGGTCTTTTCATCTCTACTGTTCTGGGTATTACAGGATTCAGTCCTGCTATCGCAGTAGAAGAGGCTTCAGAATCCGTAAAAAATGGTATTGCAGTTGGTTTTACCATTATTCCGGCAGTACTTCTGTTAATTGCCCTGGTAATCATTACATTCGGTTACCGCATAAAAGACAGTGACGTTGAAACTTATTCTGCAGAAATTGCAAAAAGAAGATCTTAATACTGAAAAGAATTCATTAACAGGAACGCAAACAAACACAATAAAGGAGGTAGTAAAGTATGTTAACAGCAAAAGAAAACTTATTAGAATGTATCCGCGGTGGCAATCCTGACCGTTTCGTAAATCAGTACGAATTTGTCAGACTTCTTATGAATCCTTCCGGTCTGCACAGCCCTCGTCCAAAAAGAGGCGAACCAGACTGTAAGAATGCCTGGGGTGTAACCTACAGCTATCCAATGAATGTTCCTGCAGGTTTCCCAGTACACACACCTGATAAGGTTGTCATTCAGGATATTGAGCAGTGGCAGAAATATGTGCACGCTCCTTCTCTCGATTTTTGCAATGAAGAATGGGATATGTTCAAAGCACAGTATGATGCAGTTGATACTACCAAAGCTCTGAAAGCTGCTTTCGTAGCTCCTGGCTTATTTGAGCAGTGTCATCACCTCGGTGAAATCGTAAATACGCTCCAGAACCTGATTGAGTATCCTGACGAAATGCATGATCTGATCAAATATCTGACTGAATATGAACTTCGTCTTGCAGAACTGATCTGTGACAAACTACATCCTGACACCTTATTCCATCATGATGACTGGGGTGGACAGAAGACCACTTTCATGTCTCCTACAATGTTTGAAGAATTTTTCGTAGAACCTTACAAAGAAATCTACGGATACTATCATAATCACGGAGTAGATATTGTAATCCATCATTCCGACAGCTACGCAGCTACCTTAGTTCCGGATATGATTGAAATGGGTATCGATATCTGGCAGGGATGCTTCTCCACCAACAATCTTCCTGAGTTGATTAAGAAGTATGGCGGAAAGATCTCTTTCATGGGTGGCATTGAAAACTGTCTTGTTGACTACGAGGGATGGAATCGGGAAGAAATCCGAAAAGTAGTAGATAAAACCTTAGGAGAATGTGGTAACAAATACTTTATCCCATGTATTGCACAGGGCGGTCCTGGTTCTGTATTCAAAGGTGTTTATGCTACACTTGGAGAAGAAATTGACAGTTACAACTGCGAACACTTTGGCTTGAAAAAAGAAGATATCGAAGCCGCTCGTTTACCAGAGATTATCATGTTCTAAATATTTTATCCAAACAGCGCCGATCTTTAAAAGGCCGGCGCTGTTTTTCTGTTTTATGATTACTGTATTCTGAGTCTTACCTGCAAAGTTCTGCTACGACCTGATTGATGACTTTACCATCAGCCTTGCCCTTCAGTTCAGCCATGACAGTCTTCATAATCATTCCTTTATTCTTCGTCGCAAGCACTTCTGCGAACTTCTCCTGAAGCACTGCTTTTACTTCTTCTGCAGACATCTGCTGTGGTGCAAATTCCTGCATCACATTGTAACGGAACTGATATTCTTCCTTCAGATCTCCTCTGCTCTCCGGGCAGGTATCGATCTGCTCTTTTACAGACTTCAGTTCCTTTAAGATTACCTGGTCTACCATGGATGTCGGGATATCATCTCTGCATCCTGCATCGATTCCTGCTTTTTTCACTGCGGAAACCAGTGCGGAAATAGCATCCTTTCTTGGCTTGTCCTTTGCTTTCATTGCTGCGATCATGGCAGACTGTAATGTTGCTAATTCCATTTTGCAAAACCTCTTTTCTATGTGTTCTGTAATAAATCTATCACAGGTTTTTTGTCATTTCAACAGTTTCTTGACAGGTTCCTTATTGAAATATTCAGCTCTTTTTGTTACACAGAAAATGTCAGTAACATCCGCTGACTAAACTATCTAAAAAGAGAGGGAAACGAATTATGAAAGTATTTAAAAAATTATCCATGTGTATCTTATCCGGTCTGCTTTGTCTTGGCATTGGCGCAACAACTCAGGCGGCTACAAAAACAGGAACCAATGTCTATGAAATGAATACCTGGGCTGGCAGCTCTGTTACAAAAGACAGACTCACTTCTGTTGATATTACCGGAAACGGCAAAAAAGACAAAATTGAGACCGAAACCACCCGCGTAGAGATTGAATTGAAAGTGAACGGAAAAATTGTCGGAATGTATCTTACTGGCGAAACCAATATTCAGGTTGTAAAGCTTTCCAAAAAATCTTTCTTTGAAATCACAACTTATGAAAAAGGCAATAAAATCAACTGTGGCTTATATGAAATGAAGAAAAACAAACTGACTCGTGTTCTGGATTACAAAAAACTGGTGAATCTGAAACAGTATGTCAAAAACAACTTCATTACCAGCAATGGCTGCTGGGGCGGTTTCCAGGCAACAAAAGCCAAGGGTAACACCATTTATCTGCGCGGATGGTTCGGAACCAAGAATCTGGGACAGGTGAATGCCTTCAATATGCCGCTTTCTTACTCCGGTAAGAACTTTACTTTAAAATCAACAGCAGCAACAGCAGATGCAGGTATGATTCCACCTAGCAAAAACGAATCCTTTACAAGATCCTTTACTGCAGCTCAGAAAATTCAGACCTACAAAGCTGCTGGTTCTTCCAAAAAATCATTTACTATTAAGAAAAATGCCAAATTCTCTGTAAAGAAACTTGCTGTTGTAAAAAAGAACCTCTATGTTCAGGTAAAATCCGGACGCAAAACCGGATGGATCAGATTAAATACATCCAGCAAAAAAATGGTGAAAGCTGCTGCAATTTCTATAGCAGGTTAATCACCTTATCCAATTAGATTTATCCGTCAAAAACGGTACATTCGCATAAAAGACAAATGCGAATGTACCGTTTTTATAATTCCAATTATGATTCCAGACTTTTCGGATTCAACAGGAAATCGTATATATTCATAGTCAATATCCCATGTTCGTCATAATATGGTGTTACTATATCTTTCGTCACTACAATTTTTTTAAAGGAATCATCAATCTTACGAAATGGTCGAATCTCCTGTGCCCTTTTTTCTTCATCTGGCAGGGCATAAGCCGACTGTATATAGTACCTTGCTGAACCAAGATTACATACAAAGTCCACTTCCATCTGTTTTCGAGTTGCTTTTCCGTCTTTTCCTTTTTCTGAAGTCTGAATTACACCAACATCCACACTGTATCCCCGCATACGAAGTTCATTATAGATAACATTTTCCATAGCATGGGTCTGTTCAAACTGTCTGAAATTGATTCTGGCATTTCTCAGTCCCAGATCTGAAAAATAATATTTTTTTGGCGTCTCGATATAAGATTTTCCTTTAATATCATACCTTTGGGCTGACTCAATCAAATATGAATCTTCAAAACAATCCAGATATTTTTTTATTGTATTAGATGTAATTTTTGACTTCTTTACAGTCTTAAATGTATTTTTCAGCTTTTCCGGATTGGTCAGGGAACCAATTGACGAAGATAAGATATTCAACAAATCCTCCAGTTCCCCCTGATTACGAATACGGTTACGTTTATAAATATCCCGGATGTAGATCTCCTGAAACAGATTCTGTAAAACTGCCGCCTTATCAGCTGCCCCCTCCCTAAGTACTACCAGCGGAATGCCGCCATAGAGCATGTATTCCGATAACCCCATATATTTGTCGCCCTGATAGACCGACATAAATTCTGAGAAACTCAGGGGATACATATGAATCTCATCCCCACGTCCGGCAAATTCTGTGATGATATCCTTGGACAGAAACTTTGCATTACTTCCTGTCACAAACACATCCATATTGTCTTTTCGAAGATATCCGTTCAAAACTGCTTCAAAACAGTCCATCAACTGTACCTCATCCAACAGCAGATAATACATCGCATCGTCTTTCACCTGGGCTCGAATATATGCCGTGAATTTTTCTGGATCCACACCACGTTTCTCTTTTTCCATCTGAATCAGACTCTCGCCAATCAGATATAAGTCATCCGCAGAATCAAAGGCAAAACGAATGATATGGTCCTTCTCTACTCCGCATTCCAGAAGATGATGATAAAAAATCGTATTCAGTAAATAAGACTTTCCACATCTTCGGATACCGGTAATCACCTTAATCAGTCCATTATTTTTTCTTTTTATTAATCTATCCAGATAAAAGTTTCTTCGTATTTCCATGCCCGCATCTCCTTTAGAAAAGATTTTTGCATTTAATTACAGTTTTCCGTTTTATTATAACCAAATAAAAAGCATAAAACAACCTGCATATATTAAATTTCCAAAGGATGCTACCTGTATTTCTTCACATACCAATCCGTAATCTAAAGATACACTGGTACTTTTTCTCAAGAACCACTTCTGAGCAATCGTTCCTGAATTTTATCATTCATTAATTCATAGGAATCCCAGTCTTCTCTTTTTACACCGATTCCGGCTTTTACACATAAAAATCGAATAATATCCATGATTTCCTGGGGTTTTAACCCAGTGCGTTCTTTTATCCACTCTGGTGTAACCGAAACGATTTCATGAGCTGCCACATTGCGCACCCTTTGTTCTACCTGTACCAGACTGGCAATCTTTTTCTTCATAACATCGTCTGAACTCATATTTTTGATCAAAGCTTTTAAATGAATGGAAGATACCATATCATATCGAAAATTCGTGAACTCTTTTGTTAAAATTTCATCTACCTGCGTATTTTCCAGCTTTTTCTGGTTCCAGACAAGCGCATCTTTTCTTAGTACACAATAATTTTTTAACTGAATGCCGCAATTATTTTCCACTATAATTTCCAGTAAATCATCGCTGATTGGTGTAATGCCACGCAGGAAATCTGCCAGTTCTTCCCTCTTTAACTTCAATTGCAGAACAAGCGCATATTCAAAAATTTTCTGTTTGCTTCCTTCTTTCACAGGAAAAAGAGAAAAATGATATTTGCAATCCAGCTGTGTTATCCGATTCTGATTTAACTTCACCCTTTCCACAGCTGCTTCCAATATTGCCAGTGCTTCGTCTGGCACTCTGTCCTTCAATTCTTTTGCCACCTCGTAAGCTGCATGATAATCATAAGCCAGCACATGCTTTTTGATCATATCCAGCTTCAACATCTGCATCAGATTTTTACAAATCGTTTCCTTGCAGCGGTTCTGAAATTCTTCCTTATTGTCTTCGTCCAGTTCCCAATTTGTCTCTACATCATACTCTACTCTTTCTTCAAATTCCAGATTGCTCATTCTCTGAGGAGATGCCACCTGAATTGGAAGGAATCTGTATTCTGCCAGCGTTGCCATTACTACCAGTGCACTTTTCATTCCCGGTGTTCCAGATGCCATGTTCACCAGTAAAATATCATCTTTGTCCATACCCTTTTCAATCTCTGAAAGAATTGCGTGAAACTCATCATAAAACACATCGTATTCATGTGCATTCACCATTTTCTCGTTCCTGATGATATGTACTGTAAACTGATGATTTAACTTTTCTCCCAGTAATTCCACAGTTCTGACATAACGGTTATCTTTGTCATGATGAACCAGCATCTCTTTCGTCAAATATAAGTAGATCTCATCTGGCTGATATACTCTGGCAATATGCAGCATCGATCCATCATGAAAATATTTTATCGGATCTGTATTTCCAATCGGTGAAAATAAAATCTTCTTTCCCATTTCAAATCTCCTTAAATCAATATTACTTCTTCCTGATCCCAGTCCTGAGTCACTCCCCAGGATAGCATCTGACTCTTTCCGGATATCTTATATACTCGGATATTATCTTCTTTTTTATTGATATATTTCGGTATTTCATCCAATAATTTTTCATACTTTCCTATCGGCAGCATTGCTTCGAATGCAGATTTTTGTACTCTGGTTCCATACCCCTGCAAAAATTTTGCAAATTTTACTCTTCGCTTGTTATCTACTATATCATAGATAATCAATATAAACAGACGGTTATCTCGATAATTTTCTATCACCTGAAAATAATAATCTTCTCTTAATCTGTCCTCTTCCATTTTCTCACCTTATCACTATTGGTTCATAGATAGAAGGATTTTCGCATTCAATCGCTCTGGACAATTGCTCCATTTGAAGGAAAATTGCTCTTCTAAAACTTACCGCATAGTCTACATAGGATAAATATTTTACCTCGGTCTGAAACTTTTTCTCCAGTTTAGTCAAATAAAGTTTCAAACCGTTTTTCGTCAAATAACATCCCGGATTCTCATAATCAAATGTAAAATCTTCTTTATGTATCTCATGTCCATTTATCATACTCATTGCCGTCGCATCCACAATGACCGCACGCCATTCTTCCATCAAATCACTGGCTAATGTTGGATGTTTTTCCGCATCTCGATGAATAAAACCAAAGTATGGATTTAATCCCTTCATTTCTATTTTGCAATAGACTTCATTCATCAAAATCGAATAACCAAGACTTATCATCGAATTGAATTCATCAATCGGCGGACGTTTACTTCTTCCATGGAAAGCAAATTCTGGCTCAATACATTTTGCCAAACCTGCAAAATAGTATTTAGCAGCCTGACCTTCATAACCAATCAATTCTGCAATACTTTTACAGCCAGACATTTTATTTCTGCAGATAGTCAGCATCTTCTGTTCTTCCGCGGCATCTGCTCCCTTGCTTCTTTCATATCTGCGCAAAACCACACTTTGATTTTTCACCTTCGCTGATAAAATTCTTTTTCCAAGCTCTAATGCAAATTCTGTATCATACAACTGGCATTGCTTTCTCTGTCGTGCAGTATTTACATGTCCTGTGGATTGTACTCTTCCAAAATAATTCCCGCCCTTAGAAAAATAAGACAAGGAAATTCCCCTCTTTAGGAATTCTTCCATACAGACAGTCGTCACCTGCGATTTACCCAGAATCGTTACGCCCTCTAGGGATTCTATCGGAATACTTCTTTTCAATCCATCTTTATACTTTATCATACAACGATTCGCTTCAAGACCAATGACAGCGCCATCTTCATTTACATATAAGAGACTCATAGAGATCCTCCTTTTTATAAAAATTGTGCCTGTGTAAACCTTCCTAACGTCCCCTTACGGGGGTATCTCTTTTTTTACCATGATGAACGTAACATTAACAGAAAACATTTTAACGTTTCCGTCCCCTCTCGGGGTTATCTCTTTTTTTACACTTACAACCGCAACAGTCAAACCAACACCACATACAAGTTTCCGTCCCCTCTCGGGGTTATCTCTTTTTTTACAGTTTCTGGAAGATCGACAAGCGAAAAGGCAATTATAGGTTTCCGTCCCCTCTCGGGGTTATCTCTTTTTTTACTATTACTTGATTTACACCCTAACAACACCTTATCTTTCGTTTCCGTCCCCTCTCGGGGTTATCTCTTTTTTTACGATATACTTGAACAAACACGCTGGAAGAGCCAATTCTGTTTCCGTCCCCTCTCGGGGTTATCTCTTTTTTTACAAGAAAAGGAGAATTAAAATGAGTGCGAAAGTAGTTTCCGTCCCCTCTCGGGGTTATCTCTTTTTTTACAAGCACAGCTCTTCCATGGAACGGTTCACCGAACTACTGTTTCCGTCCCCTCTCGGGGTTATCTCTTTTTTTACAGGTGAACGAAATGACACTAAGAGAATATATGGATAAAAGTTTCCGTCCCCTCTCGGGGTTATCTCTTTTTTTACTTTCTCTGATCTTCTGCTGCATCTGTGGATCATCTGTTTCCGTCCCCTCTCGGGGTTATCTCTTTTTTTACAAGGAAGTGGAAAATGAATAAAAACAATGAACCAGATCTTGTTTCCGTCCCCTCTCGGGGTTATCTCTTTTTTTACAAAATTTTCTCTTTTCATAGTTCGCTTTCTTCCCTTAGTTTCCGTCCCCTCTCGGGGTTATCTCTTTTTTTACCATATTTCATCTTTGATTGATTTGGATTCTTACAAAAAGTTTCCGTCCCCTCTCGGGGTTATCTCTTTTTTTACGGTCATTCCTGTTTCTTCCATGCAAAATTCCAATTTGTTTCCGTCCCCTCTCGGGGTTATCTCTTTTTTTACCATATTTCATCTTTGATTGATTTGGATTCTTACAAAAAGTTTCCGTCCCCTCTCGGGGTTATCTCTTTTTTTACACTCAGAAAGAATGGGCTGAATTGCTTGGAGTTAGTTTCCGTCCCCTCTCGGGGTTATCTCTTTTTTTACCCACTACTCCTGTACCGTTACAATCCAGTTTCTAGTTTCCGTCCCCTCTCGGGGTTATCTCTTTTTTTACGAAAAAGAAAACAGCTTCACATTTTACTCATCTGTTTCCGTCCCCTCTCGGGGTTATCTCTTTTTTTACAAAGTATCAGACTGTTTTAGCATAACTCCAATGGTTTCCGTCCCCTCTCGGGGTTATCTCTTTTTTTACCTAAGCACAAGTCGGTGGTATGAGACTATACAGGGTTTCCGTCCCCTCTCGGGGTTATCTCTTTTTTTACCTTCTCTGTCTCAAATCCCTGTCCTACCACGAAGATCCTTGTTTCCGTCCCCTCTCGGGGTTATCTCTTTTTTTACAGGTTCAAAAAAAATCTTGTAAGCCAATTTTTTAAAGTTTCCGTCCCCTCTCGGGGTTATCTCTTTTTTTACAATATATTGAACCCTAAAAACACATTTGTTTATGTTTCCGTCCCCTCTCGGGGTTATCTCTTTTTTTACTGATGCATATGACACAGTTGTTGACTGCGAAATTTCAGGTTTCCGTCCCCTCTCGGGGTTATCTCTTTTTTTACTGGAACACTGGAAGATGTAAACGAGTTTTTGGAACAATTGTTTCCGTCCCCTCTCGGGGTTATCTCTTTTTTTACCCAAACACTTTTATAAAAGAAGTTGTTGCAGCAGTTTCCGTCCCCTCTCGGGGTTATCTCTTTTTTTACAAAAACTATATTGATACGATCATTCCTCTTTTCGTAGTTTCCGTCCCCTCTCGGGGTTATCTCTTTTTTTACATGTTATTATAATATTGTCGAAAGACGATAAAAGTTTCCGTCCCCTCTCGGGGTTATCTCTTTTTTTACAAAATATTCTTTTTTCTCTTTTTCGTAGTCACTCAGTTTCCGTCCCCTCTCGGGGTTATCTCTTTTTTTACTGTGGAAAGTCGGGCACGTATCCAATGGCGTATGCGTACTGTTTCCGTCCCCTCTCGGGGTTATCTCTTTTTTTACCCCATCTGTCCAGATTCCAACATTAAATGAACCAATTGTTTCCGTCCCCTCTCGGGGTTATCTCTTTTTTTACTATAAATCTTACATTTTTAGCATTCATTTTAATAGTGTTTCCGTCCCCTCTCGGGGTTATCTCTTTTTTTACTAAAATCGGTCAAGATGTAATCTGTATTATTGATACAGTTTCCGTCCCCTCTCGGGGTTATCTCTTTTTTTACAGTAAGAAAGTGGAGGGAAAGAAAATGAAAGAAAAATGTTTCCGTCCCCTCTCGGGGTTATCTCTTTTTTTACGAATAGAGGTGAAAAGAATGTTAAAGTATATAACAGTTTCCGTCCCCTCTCGGGGTTATCTCTTTTTTTACTTTGTAATGTAAATCCATTGTTGAGTGTTTCGTTCGTTTCCGTCCCCTCTCGGGGTTATCTCTTTTTTTACCCCATCCCTCATCCCCCGCTTTTTTTTAGGCTTCTGCATTAATTTTGCGGGGGAAACTATGATGGATGATTTTTTCTCTGAAAATTGGTTCGTTTTTGGCTGCAAAATCCGTATATAAGCCCTGCGGCGTAAAATCATTCTATTCTCTCGATTTTGCAGCGACATTGTCCCATTTGATACCGCTTTCCAGCGTAATATGTACTTTTCAAGATGTGCGGCGATACTCCGTACTGCATATCTTTATAATGTTTATGGTTTCTTGGCACGTTGGTTTTCTCAAATATACTCTGACAGGCTTTGATGCCTTCTGTTCCCTGAAACAGTGCATAAATAATGGTTTTCGATACGAATCCAGCACCTCCACCAAGATATACCATATCCTCTGAAGGACAATTCGCTCCCCTGAATTTTTCTGAAAAATTCTCATTATAAATAGAGTTGAAATTATGTATAGCTTTCATCATCTGTCTGTCATCCAATGGGAACAAGTCTGTATCTATTGTCAGCATCATCTCGATTTGTGTCTGAGGCTTGATGCATTCTCGCAGTAAATTCAGTTTCTTCTCTACCCCATCTGGATGCACTTCTACCTTCTGGCATAGTGTCAAATCATCTGTCTGCAATGGCTTGCTGTCGCCTATGATGATTCCTGATAATCTGTCATTTACTGCATTCTCTCTCTTCTTTTCAAATCGATTCAGCAAATGATAACATTCTACTTCTGCATTTTTCATACTTGCCGCCAGTACTCTTTTCCGGCTTACATTCTGATTCCGATTTTGGAACAGTTCTCTTTCCATATCCGCCGCAATCCGTTCATATTTCTGTGGATGTTCACAAATATCATTACACAGCAGAATAGTTCGCATCATACCTTTCACAGAACTTCCTGGAATATATGGCTGACCATAGGAATCCTTTATATATTCCATAATCTGAACCGGTTTGCCATGTTCCAGTTCCATATCACTGTTTTTCAGACGATATCGAATACAGTTCTGAATATCCTTTACCTGAATTTCCTGGTTCAGGATCCAGTTTCCAAGTGACATTCTGTCATTTTTCAGCATAAAATCCAGATATTGTTTTTCAAGATGCTTCTTTTCTATAAATGAATAGAATTTCTCAATATCAAGAACCAGGACTGTCCCATCTTTTAGACGAAGATATTCCTTTTTCGATATCTCTTTTCCACTTCCCACAAAGACAGGACCTACTGCTGTCAGTGTCAGCGTATATGTCTGTAATTTTCTTTTCATCATCCAACCCCCATGAATATGCCCATTGCATACCGATACACTGGATGTCTTCCTGCATCAGATACATCTACAATCTGTCCAGAAAATGTTTTCCCAAAACAAGATCCAGACTGAAAAACATACAGATCTCTCTTTCTCATCTGCTGATCCGCATAATCTGTGGATGCGACAAATCCACTTCTTTTCAGCAACTGATATTCTGCCTGTTCCAATATCTGTTCCAGTTCATTCTCTTCTGGAAGAGCAGTGGACAGGAGCATATATTTTTCTGCCGATGTTTCTAACTTTGTGCGCAATATTACAGGCATATCACAGCGCTCATATTCAAATCTTCCCATTCCGGTATGTCTTTTTCCACCAATTCCACTGTAAGATAATCCTGTCATCAATTCATCTAACAGCTGAATCCCTTCTTCATTGTCTGTCTTTACAAGAAAATACAATCCATTTCCTTCCTGAAAGGTAAAATATCGTACCCGATATGGTTCTGGTTCTTCTTTTCCTCTCACCGCAACAGATACCTTCATTCCGATATATCCCAGTTCCTGTTCTTCTTCAAATTCTTCTGCCTTGGTTTCGCCTTTTAAGTATCGCTCTAACGTACTAAGTGGAATGTATTTTAATTTCTTAAATTCCTTTTTCTCTTTGGAATTGCCCTTTTTATCGGTTCCCTCTATTCGAATATACGGTTTTGGAAGATAATATTCCCTACCCTGATATGGAAAACCATCCGAAAAAATTAATTTTCCAGTATGAACCATCTGGTAAAAACTATTTTCTTTTTGCTGCTTCATTGCCTCCTGATAGAGAGCAGAAAACAAGGTATCCGCATACAGTGTAGGATTGGTGTCATTTAATGACTGTTTTCCAAAACGCACATTACTCAGGAACTCCATTTTATATATCTGGTATATCATGTTGTTTCCCTTCTCCTAATTCTCCACTGCATTTTGCAATATCTCATTACATTTTTCCATGACGGATTCTTCTATATCCCCAATTACCACATCTGCATACAGATGGCTGAAACCAACTTTTCCATATCCTCTGGAACCACTTCCACCCAGGTAATCATATTGGAGTAACTTCATGCCTTCGCCGATTGTCTCCATGTCTTCCAGTAGCTCTTCTATATTTTCTACTTCGTAGATGATATCCAGTTCAAAGATACTGCCACGTACCACACGTTCTATCTGTCTTGGAGTCGCTACTGCGGTAGCTCTGTTAATCGAATTCTCAAACTTTACTTCTGTCATGCTTTGCAGACCTTTTTCACGTAATTCCTGATCATTTACCATGATCATGTCTGATATCTGGATTCTGCTTGGTTTCACACTTCCTTTTTTGGCTGATCCAAAAAGACGGGTAAGGCGTATGTCATCATCATCCGGGGACACAACTCTTTCGTTAAATTCTTTTGCCAGAAGACTTCTCATTTTCCCTTTCAAGGAGCTTCCCGGTATCATTGGTAAGTTTGTTCTTACATCCTTAATCACACTGGAATCTACAGCTCCAATCGCAGCAAACGCACTGCTGCCTCCAATATGCATACCTGTTTTTACTTCTAAATCACCTGTTATCTGAATTTTAGCGTACATAATTTGTCCTCTTTCTTTTATCTGAATTACTACTCTTGTCCATCATAAAATCTATGAAAAGCTACTAACGCTTCCATATATCGATGAAATAGTAAAAATTTCTGTTTATTTCCTCTAATTTCCTTTAAATTTTCCAGAATACATGCATCTCTCACGAATGCTTTTACTTTTGTATCCCTACCTGCCTCATATACAAAACGTATTTTTAAATAATTAATCCGTCCACATATTTCATCATTCAGGTCATTGCCTCTTGTATTGGTTTGGCTCATAATCTGATTGTAGATATCTGCGCACATCGATAACATATTTCGAATCTGAGACATTGTAAGAAGGCCCAATTCCTTTCCATTCTTTTGTTTCTCTTTTTTCAACTGCAATATAACCTTTTCTGCAACATCTACATAGTTTTCTTCCGTAACCAACATATCTCTATTCCTCTCCCTTCCGATTCACATATACATATAAGGAAATAGCTGTCTTTAATTGCCTGCAGTCTTGTTCTGACCGAATCCAATTACACATATGTTCTGAAAAGCTGCGATACATTGCTTTTCTTTCAGTGCTTTCCCGCTCTTCTGGCTCCAGTCTTGCTATCAAATACACAAATCTTGCAAAATTAATCTTTTCTTTTTGATTCCGAATCAGCTCCAGCATTTTATATAAGAAGGCATTGCCTTTATCTTCGAAATTTTCCAGATATTCCGACAAAACCCGATACTTTTCTCCGATCACTTCGTTCTCAAATGTATCCCATTTATAGGTTCCGTCACTGATTTTCCCATTTAATCCGGCTTCTGTATGTTTTTCTCCATCTTCCAGTATTGTCACTGCGTTTTTTCCTGGCAATCGCTTGGAAGAATCTTCCTGTTCTCCTGCTTCTTCTGCAATTGCTCTGATCGGATAACTGGCGTCATAAATACCAATACCACCAGATAATGTCAGTGTATTCTGTGTATACAATTTTAACTTATTTTTCAGATCAATGGCTAACTCTATGATGTCTTTCCATTCACCAACCAGAAAAACATCATCCCCTCCGGAATAGATAATCGTCGCATTCCTTCCCGTTTCTTTCTTTTTTCCATCCATGGTATATTCCGGGTTATTCAGGATCTGATTGATATGCAACTTGAAAAATAAGGAAAGCAGTCGCGATAACGTTGCCGTTCTGGAAATTGTCACATAGCGGTTATTATTTTCTGCATTTTCAAATCCAGATACGAATGTCTGTCCAAGATTATCCACATCTGCTCTTAATACTCCGATTCGCTTTATTCCTTCTGATGAGTCTGCCAGTTCTTCAAATGTCTGTCCCTGGGTATATTCCCCTACCCATAATTTTGTCGCCAGCTGCTTTCCGGTATATCTTCGATTCTTTGCATAGACTCGCTTAAACTCAGGCTGATTCATCCACTTTATGATATTTTCTTTTTTCTCCGCAATAAGTGCGTAACCTCCCGGAAGTGGCAGTGCATCTCTGTGTTCTCCTTTTAAAATCAGGAAAAAGTTCTCATACAGCACCGCATTTGACAGTTTCTCGATTTTGCGGCATATACTGCATACACCTTCTTTATCTACTTTATCAATTTTTCTGCATACTTTACACTCTCTCGTGTAATCATCTGCTCTTCTGCTATTCAAATACAAAATATCCTTTGCCTGATATCTTTTTACTTTTCTCTCCGAAATCATCGTACCAACTTTTCGGAATAGTTCTGCATAACTTCCATTTGGTTCATTTTTCAAAGTTTCACTGTTACAAATAGCATAGCCGCCTGCAACGTAAAGTGCTATCTGATATTCCTCCAGACACCATTTCTTCAGCCTTTCCAAATAATCATCTACGATTTGCTGTGCTTTTACCGTTCCCGGAAGGATCATATAACAATGTCCTCCTCCACTATATAACAGATTTGCTCTGGACAAATTCAGTTCTTCCAACAGACAGTCAATCATATGTTCCATCAAAATCTCCAGATAAAATGATCTGGCTCTCAACGTCCGAAGTGCTTTTCTGGTGCTGATCGTGTAGATAAAATCCTGTATGCCTGAAATATCCATGGAAAACAGCATAAAGCAATCTTCTTTGTATACTTCCTTTGTGTTCTTCCAGATGATATCTTTATAATTTTCCTGCTCTTTTTCCTGACAATATTGGTACAGACAGCTTGCAAATGCCGCTGTCAGCTTCACATGATCATACAAAGATACATCCGCCAGTTCTCCCGTTGAAGTAGAAGACGGTACATAACTCAACGTAGCTTCCAATACTTCCAATAAGGAATTGATATAATCTGCATTCCATTCTCGGCCTTTCAAATTATCCGTAATCTGGTCTTTCACCCTGCTATAAAAGAACTCCTCAAATGGAATTTTTTCTTTTTGTGGATAGATCCTTTCGGATGTCTCTTCCATCATTCCCGGCAAATAATAATAGCTCTGATGATTTCCGTTTAAGATATTAAATACGCTCTGCAGCGGCATTGTTTTTTCAAATCTTACATCTTCATTTTCTGAACTCCGCCTGTCAGTGGCAGCCGCAATATTATCTGCCACATACACCAGATATGCCAGATCATCCTCATCTATATCTGCCTTGCTTAATGCATCTGCATGATGATATTTCACACAATGTAATATTTCTTCAGAGTCTATTCCTACTTCATCTTTTAAATAATCGTATCCACTCTGGCTGTGTTTTCTCCGATCATCTCCCTGACGATATATCACTTTTCCCACATCATGTAAAAGCGCACCTATGATCAGTTTTACTTCCTTATCTGTCATTTTTCTTTTCTCCCTGTTCCATAAGCCTTATGGCGCCCATTCCCATTGCTGTTTTTATCCCCACGCCTGAATACTGTCCATACTTCATCAACATTCTTGCATATCTTGCCATTGTACCTGTTCCCTTTATCTTCAAACGAATGCTTCCCACAAATCCAGGTATATTTACTCCCTCCAACGGAAATGACATGCTGCGCAAATGGTATCGAACAATTTCACTGTTTTGTGTCAACTGCTCCAATGTGTCTTCGTCTATCATGTCCATCTCTTCTGATGACGCTGTATACTTCATCATCAGACTCTGATAAATCATACGAATATCTGGATAGAAAACGTATTTTCCATTACTTTTAAATGCTGTAGGCGTCTGAAATGTCAAATTTAAGAATCGATTTGCAGGTATTTCATAAAATTCTTTTAACAGTTCATTTTCTGCACGAGTCTCAAAATTCCTGCGCACAATGTTCACATGAATCTGCCCGTTTTTTATCTCAAATTCATTTAACTGACTCAATGGAATGATCATTTTTTTATAGGCTTCCTGTGTCACAGTCCTTATATACCATATTCTCTTATCATCTTGCTTAACGACACATTGGCTGTATGGTTTCAAATTACTCTGATGCAATATCTCCGCATACTCTTCCTCAATATGCTCCATAATCACTCCCTGTAAATTGGAAGACTGTTTATAATCTAATGTCTCATTATCTAATTCCATTTTCAGTTCCGCGTACATTTTCGTTCCACCTTTATTTATATTACTATCTCAATTATAATTTCATTGGTATTTTTAGTCAATATTTTATATTTGCAGATCATTTTTTTAGTAATATTAGCACACAAAAAGAGATGATAATTCTCGTTTACCATCTCTTTCTACACTGTCTATATTACATATACCGAATTAAATTGTCCGAATCGCATCTTTCATGCTCTTAATATATTCCTTCACATATGGCACACATTCTTCTCCGTACTGTCCGCACAATTTCACGATTGCGCTTCCCACAATAGCTCCGTCTGACACTGCTGCCATCTTCGCTGCCTGATCGGGTGTGGAGATACCGAATCCAATGGCACATGGAATGTCTTTTGCTTCTTTGACCAGTTTCACCATAGCACCGATATCGGTGGTGATCTCTTTTCGCACACCGGTTACACCAAGGGAGGATACGCAGTAGACGAATCCGTTGGCTTCTTTTGCAATCATAGAGATACGCTCATGGGAGGTTGGTGCAATCAGGGAGATCAGATCCAGACCGTATTTCTTGCACGGTTCATCGAATTCTGCCTTTTCTTCAAATGGCACATCCGGAAGGATCAGTCCGTCCATGCCAATCTCTGCTGCTGTCTGCAGGAAACGGTCCGTTCCGTAAGAATAAACCACGTTGGCATAGGTCATAAACACCAGCGGAATCTGTGTGTTTTTGCGGATCTTCCGTACCATGTCAAAGATCTTGTCTGTGGTGACGCCACCGCTTAAGGCGCGGATATTGGCTGCCTGAATCACCACGCCTTCTGCTGTCGGATCAGAGAATGGAATTCCCAGTTCGATCAGGTCTGCACCGGCTTCTTCTGCGGCATAGACTAACTGCTCGGTCACTTCCAGAGACGGATCCCCACAGGTAATAAATGGAATAAATGCTTTTCCGTTTTCAAATGCTTTCTTTACGTTACTCATGGATATCCTCCCCTCTGTATCTGGCGATTGCCGCACAGTCCTTATCTCCTCTTCCGGAAATGGTAATAACGATGATCTGTTCCCTGCTCATGGTCGGTGCCAGTTTTCTCGCATAGGCTACTGCATGAGCGCTCTCGATAGCCGGAATGATACCTTCTGTTCTGGCGAGATATTCAAAGGCTTCCACGGCTTCCTCATCAGTTACCGGCACATATTCTGCTCTTCCGATATCATAGAGATGTGCGTGTTCCGGTCCGATGCCCGGATAATCCAGCCCTGCGGAAATAGAATAAACCGGGGCAATCTGTCCGTATTCATCCTGGCAGAAGTAGGACTTCATACCATGGAATATGCCAAGGCGTCCGGTAGCGATGGTAGCTGCTGTCTCTGCGGTATTAACGCCTCTTCCGGCTGCCTCGCAGCCGATGAGACGCACGTCTTTATCTTCAATAAAGTTATAAAATGTACCGATGGCATTGGAACCGCCACCTACACATGCCAGTACCGCATCTGGAAGTCTGCCCTCTTTTTCCAGCATCTGTTCTTTGATTTCTTTGGAAATCACGGCCTGAAAATCACGCACGATGGTCGGGAATGGATGTGGACCCATGACGGATCCCAGACAATAGTGGGTATCATCCATGCGGTTCGTCCATTCACGGAATGCTTCTGATACTGCATCCTTCAGGGTTCCGGTACCGGATTTCACCGGAATCACTGTGGCTCCCAACAGTCTCATACGATACACATTCAATGCCTGGCGAATAGTATCTTCCTCACCCATGTAAACCACACATTCCATATCCAGAAGTGCCGCTGCGGTAGCGGTAGCCACACCATGCTGACCCGCTCCGGTCTCTGCAATCAGACGGGTCTTTCCCATCTTCTTAGCCAGCAGCGCCTGTCCCAGCACGTTATTGATCTTGTGAGCGCCTGTATGGTTCAAATCCTCTCTTTTCAGATAGATCTTCGCTCCGCCCAGGTCCTTCGTCATGCGCTCTGCATAATACAGCCGGGATGGTCTTCCCGCATAATCATTTAACAGCTGGGTCAGTTCCGCCTGGAACTCCGGGTCTTTTTTATAATGTTCATAGGCAGCTTCCAGTTCAATCACTGCATTCATCAGTGTCTCTGGAATGTATTGTCCACCGTGGACGCCAAATCTTCCTTTACTAGACATTTTCTCTTGCTCCTTCTATTCTTTAACTTATTTCTGCTATGTTGCTGAATATCTTTACATAACCGGTTTCATCTGCCTCATCACTGTATCGAAGTTCCATTTCTCAGTTCATCCAGCATGGCTTTTTTATCAGCTGCCCGCATCAGTGTCTCCCCGATCAGAACCGCATCGGTTCCGTTTTCCCTCAGTGCCTGTATATCTGCATGATTCTTGATACCGCTTTCTGATACAAAAAGCACATCGGATGGCACCATACTGCGAAGCTTCCTGCTCTGCTCCACATCCACCGTGAAGTCCTTCAGGTTCCGGTTATTGACTCCCAGAATCTTGGCTCCCGCTTTCAGTGCCCGGTCAATTTCTTCTTCGGTATGAGCTTCTGTCAGCACGGAAAGTCCCAGTTCCGCTGCCAGCTGATGCCATGCCGCAAGCTGTCCGTCATCCAGGATTGCACAGATCAGCAAAATGGCGGATACCCCCAGATTTTTTGCCTGATAGATCATGTATTCGTCAATGGTAAAATCCTTTCGCAGTACCGGGATCTGTACCTGTCCGGTAATCTCTTTTAAGTACTCATCTTTCCCCAGGAACCAGAATGGTTCGGTCAGGCAGGAAATGGCTGATGCCCCTGCCTGTTCGTATTCTCTGGCAATCTGCAGATATGGGAAAGCTTCTGCAATGATTCCTTTGGACGGGGATGCTTTCTTCACCTCACAGATAAAGGAGATATCTTTCCCCGCTAATGCCTGCTGAAACCGATAAGTAAATTGTCCATTTTCCTCTTTCTTTTCTGCTGCAGCCTTTTCTTCCGCCATGTTTCTGACCGTTTCCAGTGATAACTGCTTCTTTTCTGCTTCAGTCCGTTCACGGGTCTTTGCCGCAATTGTCTCTAAAATGTTCATGTTACTGTCCTCTGTTTTGGAGTTTTATGCATTACTCTTCTCAATGAACTCATCCAGTTTCTTCATCGCTGCACCGCTGTCAATAAGCCTCTCTGCCATGCGCACGCCTTCTTCTAATGTCTCTGTTTTTCCTGCAATATATAATGCTGCTCCTGCATTCATGCAGACTGCATTTCTCCTGGTTCCTTTTTCCGTTCCATTTAAAATGGCTTTTGTAATTTCTGCATTTTCCTGCGGTGTGCCTCCGGTCAGTTCTTCCGGTTTCCCTGCTGTGTAACCGAACTGCTCCGGTGTGATCTCATAAGAAGTAAATCCCCCATTCTTAATTTCACAAACTACGGTCGGACCACAGGCTGAGATCTCATCCAGCTTTTCTTTTCCAAATACCACCATGCCACGTTTAACACCGAGGTTGGCCATAACCTGTGCCAGCGGCTCTACCAGCAGTTCATCGTAGACACCCATCAGTTCCATATTGGCACCTGCCGGATTGGACAACGGGCCTAAGATATTAAATACGGTACGAATACCCAGTTCCTTACGAACCGGAGCCACGTACTTCATAGCTGTGTGATACTTCTGTGCAAACAGGAAACAGATATTGATATTTTTCAGCAGAGCCAGGCTCTCCTCCGGTTCCAGCGTGATCTTAACCCCAAGAGCCTCCAGCACATCAGCGGCACCACTTTTGGATGAAGCTGCGCGGTTTCCGTGTTTTGCCACCGGTACGCCGCCTGCTGCGATTACCAGAGAAGACGTGGTGGAAATATTAAAGGAATTGGATCCGTCCCCACCGGTTCCCACGATCTCCAACACATCCATGTCATGCAGAAGCTTGGTTCCATGTGCTCTCATGGCTGCTGCTGATGCCGTGATCTCATCAATGGTTTCTCCCTTTAATGCCAGGGCCGTCAGGTAAGATGCCATCTGAATCTGGCTTGCCTCTCCACTCATAATCTCATCCATCACTTTTTCAGCCTGTTCATAAGTTAAATCCTGTTTCTTTGCCAGTGCGATAATTGCTTCCTTGATCATGATCTGTTTCCCCCTTTTGCAATGTTTAAAAAATTTTCAATCAATGTCATGCCTTTCGGTGTCAGCACCGATTCCGGATGGAACTGTAATCCATACACCGGATAGTCTCTGTGTTCTACTGCCATCACTTCGCCATCATCGGTCTCTGCCGTGACCTTCAGTTCCCCCGGAAGGCTGTCCCGGATGGCTGCCAGAGAATGATATCTTGCCACCTGCATTTCCGTTCCAATATTCCGAAAAAGTGGTGATGCTTCTTTGATCTGTGCCATGGAGCTTTTTCCATGCATCAGTTCTTTTGCATAAGAAACGGTCCCGCCAAAGGCTTCGCAGATGGCCTGGTGTCCCAGGCAGACCCCTAAAATAGGGATCTTATCTTTAAAATACCGGATCGCTTCGATACAGATTCCTGCCTCAGATGGTTTGCCGGGTCCCGGAGAAATGACGATGGCATCCGGTCTCATAGCTTCGATCTCCTCCGATGTACAGGCATCATTTCGTATAACCCGGATATCCGGCTCCAGTGCTCCGATGTACTGCACCAGATTGTACGTAAAACTGTCATAATTATCTATTAATACGATCATTCGTCCAGTCCTCCTTCTGCCAGCCGGATGGCCTGTACCACGGCTTTTGCTTTATTGCAGCATTCCTGATATTCCTTTTCCGGTACGCTGTCTGCCACGATTCCGGCTCCTGACTGTACACATACCTTTCCATTTTTCTTATAAGCCAGCCGGATTCCGATACAGGTATCTAAGTTACCAGTGAAATCCAGATATCCAACAGCACCTCCGTAGATGCCACGTTTTCTGCCTTCCAGTTCCTGAATGATCTCACATGCCCGGATCTTCGGTGCCCCTGACAGGGTTCCTGCCGGAAGTATGGAATCCACTGCATTCACCGCATCCATGTCTTCCCGGATCTTGCCCGATACGGTAGATCCGATATGCATGACACAGGAATAACGGTGAACGGTACAGTATTGCTCCACTTTTACACTGCCCAGCTGACTGATTTTGCCGATATCGTTTCTTCCCAGATCCACCAGCATATTGTGTTCTGCCAGTTCTTTTTCATCCTTCAGCAGTTCCGCTTCCAGCTGCCGGTCTTCCTCTTCTGTCTTGCCTCTTGGTCTGGTTCCCGCCAGCGGAAATGTGAATAATTTACCGTCTTCCAGTTTGACCAGTGTCTCCGGCGATGCTCCTGCGATCTCCACATCATCACTGGAAAAATAGAACATATATGGAGATGGATTACTGGTCCGCAACACCCGGTAGGTATCAAACAGGCTTCCATCTGCTTTTGCTGTCTGCGGATTGGATAATACCACCTGGAAAATATCTCCTTCATGAATATAATGTTTCGCTTTGTTGACCATCTCCGTATAACATTCCTGTGAAAAATCCGGTGTCAGTTCTTCCTTCAAACGAATTGGTTTGAAGATAGCTTTTGCCCCGCTGTTCAGCAGCTGCTTCATCTCTTCCAGTTCTTCTTCTGCTCTCTGATAGGAGCTTTCCATATCGGAAGTATCCACTCCGGAGATCAGAATCAGCTTCTGTCGATAGTGGTCAAACACCAGAGCTTTCGTAAAAAGCATCAGATCTACATCCCGGAAGTCCTCGCTTCCTGACAGGACTTTTTTCAACGTTGGCTCTGCATACTTCAGATAATCGTAGGAAAAATATCCTACCATGCCACCGGTAAAAGGCGGCATGCCTTTGATCTTCGGGCTCTTATACTCTGCCAGGATCTTCCGGATCAGTTCACCCGGATGCGTTACTTCCGTATATTCTTCTTTTAAAAAGGATTCCTTCATGGACGGAGCAATCTGTTCCTCCTCCGTTCGAATCCGAACTCTTCCATCCAGACAGGACAATTCCAGAACCGGCTCGTATCCAAGCATGGAATAACGTCCCCACTTCTGATCATTTTCCGCACTTTCCAGCAGATAACAATGCTTGCTGGCCGCATGTAATGTTCTCATAACTTCTACCGGAGTAAAACGGTCTGCGTAAAGTTCCCTGCAAACCGGGATTCGCCGGTAGTCTCCCTGCGATGCAATTACCTTCACGTCTTCCAAAGATGGATACATATCTGAACCTCCTTATATGAAAATACAAAAACCCGCCCTCGACAAAATCCTCTGATTCTGTCAAGGGCGGGTAAAATTCCAATCCCGTGGTGCCACCTCGATTCACGGCAAGCCGTGCACTTTCCAAGATACTAACATATCTCTGGCAACTAACGTATGCCTTACGTCATAGAATACTCGATCAATTCTGATCTTTGACTATGCCCTCAGCGGTCCATTTAGCTGCCTGCATCTCAATCCGGCTCTCAGCACCCCGGAATCTCTGTGTGCGCATCTGCTGCTTTTATCTCCGCTTCAACGGTTTGTTCTTTTTCAATTCAACGTTTTACCATACTATAGTATTAACTAACCAATTTGTCAAGTATGATTTTTCTTTTATTTATCTGCGAAATCTCATATATGGATATCGCTTTGCCATCCGTTCATCCGGAAAATGCTCATCAATCATTTTCACAACCGGATTCTCTATATCTGCTGCTGACGGATCGCAGTTTCTGGCTGTGTATCGAATGACTGCAGCCGAAGAAATGATCATATTTACAATCATGAATACTGCCAGCAGCCAGGCACAGATATGACCGGCTTTCCTGGGAATCCTGTCAATCAGATCAGACAGCCGCGGATAGATTCCTTTGATCCATACCACGCTGGCAATGCCCCAGAAAAAGCAAAACAACAGGTTGATTCGTCCGCCCAGGTTAAATGGCAGCTTGCTGTAATTCCAGAATACAGCTCCGAATACCACTTCGGTAAATACGCTGCATACATATTCGTAAGCTCCGCCAAGAACAGTTCCCCATAAGAACACGTATCGGTCGCTTTTTTCCCGAAACTGATAGAGAAAGATCGTTGCCAGTGCGCATGCCAGTCCCCACACAATGCTGAACTGTCCATATACCACACTGCTTCGGCAGACCAGTTTTCCTGTCGTTGCCAGCATGAAAATCGTCTCTGTAATATCTCCCAGGAAGGAAGCAATCATAAAGATCATGAACAATTTATAGATTCCACATCCGGCACCAAATACAGAGATATCCTTCTCCCGTGCTTCCGGGAATGCTTTCATCATACGTTTCTGAATCTGGCGGGTCAGGGCATTTTCCAGCAGTCTGGATGTCTTGCTCAATTCTTCCCTGATACTGTCAATCTGTTCATTCTTACGCAGTCCCAGAATCGCCGCAAAAGATCCCAGATAATCCGCTGCCAGCAGTCCAAGTAATATCCAGACGCAGATCCATCCGATTGGTTTGGGAATCAAATGCAATAACCGGATCAGCAGTCCGTTTCCCATTTTAATGGCAAACACGCCACATGTTCCCCATAACAGTGATGTTGGCAGCGAAATAATACCATTCAGGTTGTAATGGAATCTGGAATAATCCCACCACATCTTGCCGGTTATCGCCGTCAGACATTTGCCGGTTATGTATTCAATAAAAGATGCCAGAATCATAGCTCCCAGAAACAGGAACACCCAGTCATCTTTCAGGTCCGGCAGGAATATGGCAAACGCAAATGCTCCCAGCCCGTAAATCGGACATAATGGACCGGTAATAAAACCACGGTTGACAAACTTATGCTGCTTTATTACAGAAACAGCAACTTCACCGCACCATCCTATAAAGGAATAGATCAGGAAAAACCAGAAAAGCTGATACCATGTATATGTCATAATGCCAGATCCTCATAGTCATTGATAAAATACTCTGCCAGTTCTATTTTTTCCTGTCTCATGTCCTTTGAATAATCATCTTCAATGGCTATCACAGTCATTCCCGCTGCATTTCCTGCCTTGATTCCAGCTGAAAGATCTTCAAAAACCAGACAGCGTGACGGCTCCACACCCAGGCGCTCAGCCACTGCCAGATAGACATCCGGTGCCGGTTTCCCTCTCTTGGCCTCGCAGGAAGTCATTATGCAGTCAAAATACCGGTCGAAATGAAGAATCTTTCCCACTGCATCCACCAGTTCTCTTGAATTGCTGGTCGCTACCCCCAGCTTCTTTCCATTTGCTTTACAGTGCTCCAGAAATTTCAGGGCACCTTTTTTATAAAGCACTTTTGTACAGTAGATTTCATATGCCATCTGATTCCAGTCCTGCTTAATCTGCTCCAGTGAATCTGTAATATTGAATTTTTCTTTAAAATAAATGGCTGTCTCGGTAAAGCTCATGCCCTCGATCTCTTTCTGAATGGTCTCGATCTGCTGTGGATCATGAGGTGCTGCCACACCATACCGCTTCAGATAATCAATATCAATCTTCTTCCACATCCACATGGAATCCACCAATGTTCCATCCATATCAAAAATCACTGCATCGTGATCCGGCAGTGTTATCTTTTGTCTGTTCATGTAGTTTCCTTTCTGATGTAATAATCCTGTTGTGTCTCTGTTTCTTTTCATTATTGCAAATTCTGAACAGCCACCCTGGGCTGCATGCCCTTTCAGTATATAAGAAGCCGGAACAGATTACAATCTTTTCCTGTACTCACTGTTCTGGCAGTGTTATAATTTATCCGTATCTGTTCAGTACCTTCACAGATACGAAGCCAAAATTCAATAGAATTGCCTTGGGCGATGGAATTTTGGCGTGCATGTCTCGGATTTTTGGCATATACATGCCAAAACACCTCGCGGGACAGTGGATTCTGAACAGTTACATTTATCCCATGAATGACTTACGAAAGAAAGGTAACCCGTTTCATGATATTCAAATGTCAATCCGGATATACGCTCCGGCAAATCGAAAATGATTCTTATCTGCTTCCCTATGGGCAGCAGATTGCAGATCAGAAAAAGGGGCTCCTCTTAAATGAAACCAGTGTTTTTCTGTGGAGGAATCTGCAGGAACGAGGCAGCGCAACCGCTGAGCAGCTTGCCGCTGCACTGACCAGATATTACCAGATTCCAGATGCATCCTTTTCTTCTGTTGTGACAGATGTGAACGACTGGATCCATCAGCTGTGTCAGCTGGGAATGCTCACTGCATCCCTGCATTCTGTCCCGAAAGATGCTTCCTGCTGTCTTTCCATTGCCGGACTGATCCTGCATCTGTATGATCCATCGGATCTTGTGAGTGCCTCGTTTGATGCTTTTCGCACAGACTCTTTTACACAGATTCCAGATCAGCGCATAGATCTTCTGACCGCGCCGCCGGAAAGCCATTCTTATGAACAAGTTCTGCTGCAAAACAGAGAAATGACTATTTTTCAGAATTCTGACCGTTATGTGATGCTTTTTCCTACTATGCCGGATATTTGCGAAGCACATATGACTCTGGATGGCAGTTATGTACGTATCTTCTGCCAGGCTGTGCATACCGGCGAGGAATCCGATGACCTGTTTCACGCCATCCGGCTGTTCTTTCTGTACCTTGCCCAGAGAAAAGGCATGTTTGCCCTTCATTCAGCCTCCATTCTGTACCGTGATAAAGCCTGGCTGTTCTCCGGTCACTCCGGCATGGGCAAGTCCACACATACGGCCCTGTGGCACGAACTGTTTCAGACTCCGTATCTGAATGGAGATCTGAATCTGATCGGCAGCCAGAACGGAAGCTTATATGTCTATGGTATCCCATGGTGCGGAACTTCCGGTATCTACACCACCAGACAGTATCCACTGGGCGGTATTGTACTTCTCGGGCGACACCCTGATCAGGATGTCATGGACGAACTGTCCACGCAGGAAAAAATACTGCGTGTCATGCAGCGTATGATTTCACCTGCCTGGACTGCAGAACTGTTGGATCAGAACCTGTCTTTTGCATCCAAAACAGCAGATACGGTTCCTGTATTTCACCTGTCCTGCACCATGCGTCCTTCTGCTGCTCAGACTGCCAGAGAAGCAATCGACCGTCTGGAGGATCTGTCATGAAAGAGAAACTTCAGCTGATTCAAAAACACCTGAAACAGGGCACTCTGAAGAAAATGTGGGCTCAGACGTTGTGGATCTATCAGTATGGCCGCCGCTACTGGAAAGCTATGATCCTGTATACCCTGCTTGGACTCACGGGCACCGGTGTCTCTCTGATCTCCAGCCTGATCTCCAAAGATCTGGTGGATATCATTACCGGTCACCAGACCGGGCAGCTTCTTGGCACCTTTGCCGCCATGATCGGTTTTTCCATTGCCAACATTCTGGTTTCCCAGGCTTCCGGATATGCTTCCACTTTTATCAGCCTGAAAGTGGATACAGAGATTAAAAATGAAATTTTTGCGAAAATGCTGGTGACGGACTGGGAATCTCTGACGGATTACCATACCGGTGATCTGGTTACCCGGTGGAGCTCGGATGCATCCAATATATCCAGCGGTATTCTGAACTGGATTCCGAACCTGATCATCTATAGCTTCCGTTTTATCAGTGCATTGGCAATCGTATTGTATTATGACCCTACCTTTGCCCTGTTTGCACTCCTTGGCATGCCTTTCAGTGCACTCCTTTCTCGTCCTCTGCTGCGCAGAATGACAAAAAACAATGAACGCAGTGCTGCCATGAATGCCAAGCTGTACGGATTTAACCAGGAAGCATTTTCCAATATCCAGACCATTAAGGCTTTTGACCTAATCCATTTCTATACATCCAAACTGAAAAGCCTTCAGAATGACTACATCCATATGCGTCTGGATTTTCAGAAAATGTCCATGCTGACCTCTGTTCTGATGTCCATTATCAGCTTTATTGTATCCTACAGCTGTTACGGATGGGGGATCTACCGGGTATGGAGCAATGCCATCAGTTACGGAACCATGACCATGTTCCTGTCACTCTCCGGCACACTGACCGGCGCGGTGAATTCTCTGGTCAGCCTGGTTCCATCCGCCATCTCCCTGACCATTTCTGCGGGACGTCTGATGGATATCGTAGAAATGCCTCAGGAAGATTACAGCCAGGACTATGCTGTACGGTGCTTTGAGAAACAGTATCGTTCAAAGGGAATTGGTCTGAATATGCAGAATCTGAGTTATGCCTACCGTAATGGTACATCTGTCTTTGCCGATGCTTCCATGGAAGCTTATCCCCACGAAATCGTTGCACTGGTCGGTCCGTCCGGTGAAGGTAAGACCACCATGCTGCGTCTGATTCTTTCTCTTTTAACGCCACAGGCTGGATCCTTTTTCGTCTGCGCCGGTGAGCAGCATGAACACCGTATAGAAATGTCCCCTTCCACCAGGAAATTATTCTCCTATGTGCCACAGGGCAATACCATGTTTTCCGGAACGATCGCTGATAATATGCGAAATGTAAAACCGGATGCCACCGATGAAGAAATAATCGAAGCCATGAAGCTTGCCTGTGCATGGGATTTCGTGGAAAAGCTTCCGGACGGCATCTACAGCGAGATCAAGGAACGGGGCGGCGGCTTCTCAGAAGGACAGGCTCAGCGCCTCTCCATTGCCCGGGCACTGCTTCGTAAATCCCCGATCCTGCTGCTGGATGAAGCTACTTCTGCCCTGGATGTAGCAACAGAACGAAAAGTCCTGCGCAATATCATGCAGGACACCTATCCAAGAACCTGTATCGTGACCACCCACAGGCCAACGGTTCTGAATATCTGCACCAGAGTCTATGCGATACGGGATAAAAAATGCGATGTGCTGAATGAAGAAGAGATTGCTCAAATGATAAAAGAATTCTGACTTGAATTTAAACAAACTATCTACCATAAAATATTGACGTTTCTCCCCAATGCGCTATAATTAAAACAAAAAGAAGGGGGGACAGATTCATGAACACCTATAAAAAGCCATTAATCACAGTTGATTCCGGTGTAGCAGAAGGTATTTATCTTGCCAGCGGAAGCAGCAATAATGGTCCGAAATGCGACAGCAAATACATGAACGGAGTCTGGCAGGCACCGGACTACTCCAGCTGGAATGGTGGCACAAGAGGCTATAAACAACAGTTTGCCTGTCTTGGCTGTCCAGCCAATACGGCCAATGGATGTGGTCTTTTGACACATTATGAAGATTCTGGACATGCAGGAAGCTACGACGTAGACAATGGTAATCGCAAGCCAAGCTGGGAAAAGAAAGGTTATGGTCCTAATGATTCCGTCACTGACTGGAGCATGTAAAAAACAGACACAGAGTCTCGACTCTGTGTCTGTTTTTTTATTTTCCTTCTTATTTTATTTTACAGAATAGCTATATCCCGTTATCTTTAAATTATCAATACTGGTTCCATGATTCAGATGAATACCGATGGTAAGTGGATTTGAAGCTGCACTGGAAAATGTCAGTGTTGCTGTATTGCCTGACCATGCCTTCTGTACAGAAGCATCATCTGCCTCGATTCCATCTACCGTATCATTAAAACTAATGTGCAGGGTAACGGTTCCGTTAATGCCGGACCAGCTTGCAGATGCAAGCCCTTTTCCGCCGTTGGTGCCCCATCTGTCCCATACACCATAATATGTTACACTCAAAGTTCCCTGTGCTGCTCCGCTGGCTGCATAAATTCCCTCTGCCAGTCCTGTATCCACAATAACTACCGGTTTTCTATATTCTCTCATAATTACTTCTATCTCCTCATGTCTGTCTTCTTCAGGCAAATCTTTTCACCTTTTTTTCTGTTTTTAATATAGCTATCCAACATCAAAAAGTCAAGTAATTCGGCGAAAAATATCCTTCTGAATTTCGTTTTTTCTTGTTCTTTTTCTGGCACAATGTTATAATACCTCTGTTTTGAATTCAGCAGAATTTACAGACATTTTCTATATTATTTTAACGTTGCATATCATTCTGTTTATCTTTTACAGGGAGTTTTATATTATGAAAAAACAGCCTCATTTGCTTCATACGAATCAGGTGGATTCTTCTGACCGCCAGATCGATCTGGAACAGCTTCTGAAGGACGGCAATATCATCCGTATCCATCCCCAGGGCTACAGTATGTATCCTATGTTTCTGCCGGGACGGGATGAGGCTCTGATTGAATCTGTCTGCGCAGATTCCTGTCGAAAAAATGATGTGGTTCTCTATCGAAGAGATTCTGGTATCCTGGTGCTTCACCGGATCTGCCGAATCACGGAAGAAGGATTTTACCTTGTTGGGGACAACCAGTGGGAAATAGAAGGTCCTCTGCGTCCCTCTCAGATCATCGGCAGACTGGTGGGTTTTATCCGCAATGGAAGCGAAATCTCTATCAGCCACCCACTTTACCGCATGCTTTCTTCCCTGTGGCTTCTTCTCCTTCCGGTACGCCCAGTCTGTTTCCGCCTTTCTGCCTTTTTACGGAAGAAAAAGTAGGAAGCGCCATGTGCGCCAAGCCTATAACAGAATTCCTTTTTTCTGCAATGTTTCTACTACTTCTGACACATCTATGTACACGAGAGATGCATCCACTCCGAATTCTTTTCCTACCAGTTCCGCAAGCTGTTCGATATTCTCTGCCTGCTCTGCATTCTCATAAATGAATCCGGCTGTCTCACTCAAAGTCACCACTTCCCGTACTTCTTCTGTTTTTTTCCCATATGGGAGAATGATATATTCATCCTCCAGTCTTTTCATAATATAGCCTTCTGCTTTTTTCATTGTGAACAATATCCTTTATTTCTCTGAATTTTCATGTTATACTTACCCATATTCAATGATTGAAAAACGGGAGTTTTTATGGAATCTGTTTATACTGCTTATTTATCTGTGATCCGCCGGAGCTGCTGTCCTTCTTCCGACACTGACATTGTCATTTTACCCGAAGAAGCGAAGGCTCTTGCAGATCTGTCACTCGAACACCGTACTGCGCCTTTTTTGCTGCCCTTCCTGCACGGCACAGACTGTTATCCATCCCTGAAACAGCAGACCAAAAGCATGATGCTCAATTATTATCAGATCGAGCATTTTACACGCTATACGGTCTCTCTGCTGGCAGAACATCATATTTCCTGCTATCTGCTGAAGGGACTGAGCCTTGCAGACTGCTATCCTGTTCCCGAATACCGCAAGCTGGGGGATCTGGATCTCTATATCAATGATAAAGATGCTTTCGCCCAGGCAAAACGTATACTGGAAGCCCAGGGTTATATTGATGAGGAAGAACTCAGTGACCACCATGTTACTTACCGGTATCGTTTTTCCAAAACCGGCCGGGATTTTCTTCTGGAACTGCATTACCGCGTTGTCGGACTGTATCAGTATTCCCGTGCGAATGAGATCGTGGATGAGGTTTTTTCTTCCGATCATCTTGGTCGCTGTGAACAGATTATTCACGGTTATACCTACATAATTCTTCCACCTTCCGAATACGTATTTTACCAGATTCATCATATGTTGAAGCACTATCTGTACAGCGGATTCGGTATCCGGCTGCTATGTGACTTCACCTTGTATCTGAACCGCTATGCCGGTGAAGTGGACTTTGATCTTCTTCATACCTGGTGCCGGGAATCACGAATTCTTCATCTTTATGAAATCGTTCTGGAAAGCTGCCGTCTCTATCTTGGTCTGTCCGATACCATTGATCCTGAAATTCATTACAGCCGCACTGACTGCGAACAGTTTGTGACGCAGATCCTAAAAGACGGGGACAGGGGAACTGACACTGCTTCTTCTCTTGTGGGAAGCAGTTCTTATCAGAAGGTCAATCTGGCATCCTGTCTGAAAGAGGGACACACCCAGATGAAGGTACGTTTTCCGAAAGCCTGCCATTATCCGGTTCTATGGCCGGTTCTATGGGGTGTCACATTTTTCTGTTTTCTGAAAAATACTTATACTGTAAGGAATACCACTTTCCTGCAGACACTGCAAGACTTCAAAAAAAGCAATCAGAAAACCCATTTGATAAAAATATTTGAGAACAGTGAATCCTAAACTTCACTGTTCTTTTCTTCTCTTATTCCGGTATCAGAAAATCGCTCATCGATTCTTGAATCTATCAGAATCTTTATTCCTGCTGCCAGAACCATATGCCACCGTCTGGTCATTCCAAAAGAAAATACACGAATCGCAGTTCTCCATGCTGTCTGCCGTATCTGCAATTTCTGTTTCCTGTCTGACAGCCTTCTGAATGCTTCCTGTCCCAGTTCATCCTGATGATATTTTTTCAGGACTTTCCTTATGGCAAAAACAGATTTTTTTCGCTGTACATACTCCATTTTGCTGTCAAAAAATGCCGCAAAAAATATCGTATACCAGATCATATTTTCGAATTCCGGTCTCTGTTCTCTCTCTATCCAGTCTGACAGTAAATGTGCCATTTTCAGCCAGTTTTCCGTTGCATCTTCATGGTACTGCCAGGAAATGGATTCTTTATTTCTCCGGTAAATATATCCGATATCTTCCAGAAACAGGTATCTCGCCCCACAGATATAGCACTCCATGTTGAACAGTTTATCTTCTGCGTACGTAAGATTGGTAAACATAATCTGATTCTGAATCAGAAACGATCTACGGTAAAGTCTGCCCCATACATACGACAGTGTCCCGTTTCCAAAGAATCCCCGAAAGCGAAATTCCTCGGAAGATGGGCTGTATACTGAAAATGCACTGTGTTTCACAGCTGGAAGTATCCGTTCTTCCCAGAGCCTTGCATAGTTACTGACTACCACATCCACTTCCGTCTGATCTGCCGCTTTTACATACTTTTCCAGTATTCCTGTATCAGGAAGGTAATCATCTGCATCTACAAACAAAATATACTCTCCGGCTGCCTGTTCCATCCCCATATTCCTTGCAGTACCGGCTCCGCGGTCCAGACAGTTTATAATCTTTATTTCATCGTGTTTTCCCGCATACTCCAGAAGAATTTCTGAGCTCTGATCCTCACAGCCATTTTCCACCAGAAGGATTTCTCTGTCCGGATAGCTCTGTGCCAGCACACTGTCCAGCGTCTTTCGTATATATTTTTCTGCATTATAAACGGGTATGATTACCGAAACTTTTTTTGTCTGAGTCCTCATCTTCCGCCACCTCTTACTGTCCATACTTTTCCTGTCATTTTTTTCAGTAATGCCATCAGATTCTGGCATTTTTCAGTATTCCTGTAAACAATCCACAGCAACAGATTGGGGATCGCCACACAGATCACTATTCTCTGCAGCAACACCAGAAACGGTCCGCCGGTCATCATCCGGCAAAGTACTTCCGTCACTTCCCATATGGCTGCCATTACCGCCAGATACCCTGCATACATTCTGAAAAATCCGGATACCGGCTTCTGCAGCCTGTATTTATAAATCACATATGGTTCTACCCACACAGATGTCAGGACTGTGCTGGCGAATGTTCCGGCAAATACTCCTGCCACACCAAAATTCACAACCAACAGAATCGAAATCACCAGATTCAGTATGGCCTCTGCCACTGCCTTATAACGGTCATACCAGAACAATCCCATGGATTCCTTGAAAATCAGCACAGCCCGTCTCATTCCGTTAATAAAGAAGTTGATACACAGGATCAGCACAATCTCTTTCGGAAAGAGGTATTTTTTTCCGAATGCCAGTTCTACAAAAGGATTCAGCAGCTCCAGCAGACAGATACCCGCAAATCCGAACATCCAGTAACCGATAAAAAACAGCTGGTCAAACACCTGTCCCACTTTTTCTTTTTCCTCTGTTGCCCCCAGATTCCCTACACTGGCCGCCACTCCCAGCATTGCCTGATCAAACACCTGTCTTACCGATCCGATAATCAGAAAATAATTGGAATAGATCCCTGCTGTTACCACCCCGACAAAGCTGGAAATCAGAAGATTGTCCGTATTATTTACCACCACATTTCCCAGTTTATGCATCAGCATTGCTTTTACGTTTTTCACAATATCCTGCCGCTCTTCCTGGGGCAATTGTTCTCTGCACGGTTCCTTCAGATATGGGAACATGCGGTCCGCCTGTCTGGACATGCAGATATTTCCTGTTATGGTACAGATCACTGCTGCCAGCAAGAACAGTATAAAATTGCCGGTGATCAGCAGAATCGCAATCTGCAGCAGATCCTGTATGACCAGAAAACCATTATGAAACAAGACCGTAATATAGTTCATCTGATGTGCATCAATGAGCGTTTTCTTATAAATCAGTAAATAAGACACCACCGAGTTCAGCAGGTACAGCAGATAAATCCAGATCAGATGATCCACATCCGGTCTGTCCTTCATCAGAACATCCAGAAACGGAATCAGACATAATCCGGCTGTCAGTACGAATGCAGCTGTAATCCGGTAAAATGTACGAAACATGCGCATCAGAATCTGCTGTTTTTTGATATCTCCTCTGGCAATCGGTCCATACAGCGCATAAGTAATGGCAGTTCCAACCCCCAGTTCTGACAGGGACAGTATATTCAAAATATCTGTAAACAGACCGTTGATGCCCACATATCCTTCACTTAAGGTATGGGTAAAGACCACTCTGGTGAAAAATCCCATCAGTATGGCTGTTGTCTGCGCTGCAAACGCCACGGTTGTATTTCTGACTGAATATTCTGTCCTGGATTTCTGTTTCACTCTTCACGAATCCTTTCTTTTTGGATTATTTGTGCAGACTGCCAAGTAAAAGGCAGTCTGCTTTTTTTCTATTGGCAAACCGGACCGGACGCCTATCCTTTTTTCTTCGTAATTTCAAAAACACCTGACTCTCCCGAGGACAAAAATACTGTATAATTTTATTCTTTTCCCCTGAACAGCATCTTTTTGCATCAAATTCAACGGGATATTCCCACACTTTATCTTCAGACTGTAACACCAGCAGTAATTCCATTTCCTGAAACGGTGCCGCAAAACCTGTATTCTCTATCTCAATTTCCAACCGGAATTTTCCTGACAGGCATTTTTTTATCTCCACCTTACGAACAATGAACCGATAACCAAGATGACTTCCCGCATAGTCATAGAGATTGTGTTCACTCCATACATCTTCTGTTTTCAGGTTTATGCTTTTCCAGTCGTCCAGTACCCTTCTGTCATGTGCACAGTTCAGATAAGTCAGATGCATGATCTTCAGCTCACTTAACACGAAATCAGCATTGTCTTGTCCGCCATCTGTCCCCAGTACTGCCTCTCCGCCACAGGGTGTGTCTTTTGTAATCTGCTCCAGAAACTCCAGTTCTTCTTTTCTCGTCCACGCCGCTTTCCAACCTGCTGCATCCCTTGTCATGGTTCCAAACGTTCCGAGATGCGTCATAGATCCTAAGATTCCATCGTCAAATATCGCTGTTTTTCCCATATCTCCCCGTTGAAATTGTTCTTCGCCCGTCAATATTCTCCATATTGCCGGGGTACGCACTGCCAGATAAATCTCGCTGCCAAGATACGATTCTAATGTATCATACAGTTTTCTTAAATGCTGTTCTGACAGATACCGGGAATCATGCATTTCTCCCCAGCTTCCTACTAACAGCCCCTGAAAAATACACACACTGTGTTCTGTCTGCTGCAGTAGTTCCCCAATCTGCCTGATATGCGTCAATACGGTATCAAACTTATCTGGTTCTCTCTCACGACCTTTTCCCTCTGTATCATACGTTGGACGCAGTATCACATCCTTCTGATACTGCATAAAAAAACTGAGCATGCTTCTGATATTTTCCAGGGCTATATCATCCAGCGCTCTTTCCCGGTATGCCTTTAAATTTATCAACACCAGCGCCAGAGTCTCACCCATTCTCAGACTCCATCTCAGTTCCAGTGGAGCGATGCCATTCTCAGCCTGAAAAGTATAGATCTCCAGCCAGCCCCTTGCCGGATTTTCCAGTTCTTCTGTACTTTCCGGCAGTTCTTCCGGCACCCATTCCCACTTTTGTTTAACTTTCATATTTTTCCAGCTCATTTACGCTTTCCACATCCATCTTCAGTATTTTTTCTCTGATCCATACTGCAATAATAGAGAATGTCATTCGAAACATATAGAGCACCGGCTTTAAACCAGAGTGCATACTCACACCGGTTGTCCTTGCATGCATAATTGCCGGAATCTCCTCAACCCGAAAGCCCAGTAGCAGCATCTGCATAATCATATTGGCATCCGGATATTTATCATCATAATGGTTGTACATGGAATAAAACAGAAAAGTTCTCCAGCTTAATCCCTGCAGTCCTGACGTTGGATCTGTCACATGCTTTCCGGTTCCCAGACGGATGATACCGCGAAACCATACGAATGCAATCTTCTTTGCCACAGACAGAGGGAAACTGCTGCTTCCTTCCAAAAACCTGGATCCCAGTACAATATCCGGATAATTTCCGTCACTGTCTTTTGTTTTCAGGGCTTTATAAATTCTTGGGATATTGCATACATCATGCTGCCCGTCTGCATCCATCTGAATCACATACTGGTATCCCTTTCGAACCGCATATTTATATCCAAGCTGCAGTCCACTTCCGTATCCCAGATTAAATACGTGAGTAACCACTTCATGATGTCTCTTCTTTGCTATATAATTCGTGGCATCCAAAGATGCATCATTCATAATCAGGACATCTGCTATCTGTGCGATCTCCGGCTGTTCCAGCTTTTCCAGTAACGGCACAATCGTTTTTGCCTCATTGTACGCAGGAATAATGACCAAAACTTCTTTTTGCTTTTTCATCCGTATCACTCTTTCCCTCATTTATTTCAAACAATTCCAAACCTTTTTCATCTTCCTGATCCATCTTTTTCGCTGCATTTCTTCCGTATCTGTCACAGAGTTCCTCATCATGCAAAAGTTGTTTTATGTGCTCACTGATATCCCGGGCATCCAACTGGCACAAAACACCATCCACGCCATTTTCCACCTGTTCTCTGTTGCCACTGCAGTCTGATACCAGAATCGTGCAGCCGAGAATCTGTGCCTCCTGCACTGCAATGCTCTTCCCCTCAAATCTGGTCTCATGTACATACAAATCGCACTGCCGGTAATATGGGTATGGATTTTCCACTGCTCCAAGTAACAGAAAGTCTTCTGTCAGTCCCAGTTCCTCTATTTTCTGCTGAAGTTTCTTTCGCAGTTCTCCTTCTCCCAGCACATACCATCTCACCTGTTCGCTCTGGTCTTTCAGGAGCTTCATGGCATCAATGGCTGTCTCATAGGCTTTCTGTGCAGTCAGCCTGCCTACAGTCAGAATCCGTTTGCCCTTATATTCATCCGAAAAACCTCCCGGCAGCTCTGCTTTTCTCTTTATTTCTTCTTTATCCAATAGATTATGAAATACCACTGTTTTCCCCGCACATTCCGGATATATCTGGAGAAAACTTTTTTTCACCTCATCAGAAACTGTAAAAATGCGGTCAAAATCAGGATAGCAGTCCAGATCCAGTGCTCTGGTATATCCCGCATAGCTGTAATCCACATGCAAAAATGTAAATTTCTGGTCTGCTTCTACATGATCATGTACAAAATATGTGGCTCCCCCCTCCAGATAGGCAACTGCCATATCATAATGCTTCTTCAGAACCATTCCGCTGTCTGACATGATTCTCCACAATAGCTTATCTGTATGTATCTGTTTCTTTTTCAACATATCTGTAAGATTCTTTAGCAGATAGATCAGATTCTTTCCCAGCGCCATATGTTTCCATAGACGATGCCAGACTGTTTTTCCAAGTTTTTTCTTTCCTTCCACAGACAAAACTGATTCTGACAAATACTTTGTATTCAATATGTTCACATGTTCCGGCACCTGACTGATCAGTTCTCCCTGATCCAGGAGTACATATAGATCGATTTCATACTGCTGTGGTGAAAACCGCTTCAGCAATTCCAGCAAAGCCTTTTCCGCGCCTGCACCACCCAGTGTATTGATGACAAACAGTACCTTTTTCATTGTTCTTTCCTTAGTTCTTCCAGTTCCTTTAATATTTTCTCACAGTCTCTGTTCAGCAGAGAGATCTGCATGGCAAGTTCCTGATTCCTGCGCTTCAATATGGATACCTGTGAACTGATAAACCACAGTCCCCAAAGCAGTCCGGAAATTACGAGAATAACCAGAATCAGACCTCGGAAGCTGATAAAATTGTCAATCTGAACCGGATTCAGCAGGATTCCAGCCAGCACCATCAATACAGCCAGAAGTGCCCACGCAAGGCAGAACGGCTCTGTCATTTTTCTCTTTGCAAGAGATAAGATTGCCTTCAGGAACATGTACGCTCCTGCAACAATTACAAATATCCTTAATATGTCTCCCATGATATCTCTTCTGTCCTTTTGTTTCTGTTCAGTACCTTCACATTGAATTCTGAACTGTTACGACCTTTCTTCTTTTTCATATCTGTCAAATACCTTTGGAGACGGACAGTCTCCTTTTTTCTTTTTCAGCAAATGTCCATTGCAGAATATATGAATATCCAGGTGTTTTTCCATCCAGCGAAGCCTGCTGTATGCCATGGTCCATCCGGCAAAGCTGCCTGCCACTACACCGGCCCCATACCAGATCTCAGATCCCTTTGAAGCAATCAGGCTTCCTGCCATGGTCACCAGACAGAACACCAGCCCAGTCAGCACACACCCCTTCATATCATTAAAATAATACAAAAAGATAATCTCTGCATACATCAAAAACAAGATGAAATACCCTGCTGCCAGACATGGATAAATTCTCATGGTCATTCCACCGAATCCGATCTGAGGGAGAAAAATCATACAAAACAGGAATATCACAAGAGTGATGATAAACTGTACTCTTGCCAGACTCATCAGTTCTTCTGAAAGTGTACGGAACATTCTCTTCTTGGTAATCGCTATATCTGCTCCTCTTCCACCGATAACAGCCTCTGAATATGCCTTATATCTTTCATGAAAGTACATCTCCACTCTGCTGATAAAGATAACACTTGCCGAAATATTTGTAAACATGGCAAGACAGGTTGCCATATCATATGTGGTAACACATACAAAGGATTTTACCACAATCATGTGAAGATCTGTTGTCCAGAAAACAAAATTGTGGATATAGAGCCCCAGCGTATACAGGAAATTGGTAGCTACCAGTGGCCAGTATTCTTTAAAATATGCCAGAACCGGCCGGTATCTTCCACTGTTTTCCTTAAAATAACTTCTTACAAGCGCCATCTCCAGACATGCTATCAGCCAGAATCCAATGGTCAGTGACAGCAGCATACCATAAGTGATGCTCCAGTGAAGCCGTTTTACCAACAAAAACGACAGTAACACTGTCACCGTCATTCCTATTGCAAAGAAAAACGAAATCTTTTTGTAATCCTTGCAGATCGAAAGATACAGCATGGAATAAAAAACCAGAACCAATGCCATGTAGCCGCTGTATCCGGTAAACACATACAGAATATCTACTCCTCCGACCAGATATTCATGTACACAAAATGGGATTCCCACCAGCGCGCTCAGAAGAATATTCATAATCATTCCCACATAATAGCACGGTAAAATATCCTCATAATGTTCCTCGTAAATGATATCTGACATGTATTTAGACAATACCGAGTTGAACGGAGATGCCGTAAGCAGTGAAAAAATAAAAATATACAGTACCGTACAGGAAAACAATTCTCTTGTGAGATAGTCCACCGAAGAAAAATCCAGATAATACTCCATAATAATCAGTGCACCGATTACAACAAGCATTGGGGCAATGGTTACTGCCATACTGTATCCAATTCCTATAATATCTGTAGTCAACGTATTTTTCTTATATATGTTAGTAAGTTTGACACCTATTCCAGCCATCTTATCTCTCCATCTGCCATTTAGCGTTATTTCCGGTGTCCTCTGTTACCGGATCTGAAAAGGTTCTTCTGTCCATGGAATCTTATGCTGCTCCGCAAAGCCTTTATAAATATCCTGATATACTGCTTTCATCTGCTCAATCCTGTAAAACGCATTGACTCTCCGGTAACCGGCTTCTCCCATGCGCGCTCTGTCTTTTTCATATACTGCCATTCGTACCATGGCATTGGCTATTTCTTCTATATTCATAATATGAGTCAGGATTCCCGCTTCGCCAAAATCATCCTTGCTGCCGTAGATCAGTTCACGGCAGTTTCCCACGTCGGTGGCAATGACCGGCTTATGTGCCGCATAGCTTTCCAGAATGGTCAGAGGCTGACCTTCGCTGATGCTGGTAAGCAGTGTGAAATCCATCTTTCCCAGGTAATCTTTGATATTGACTCTTCCCGTGAATTCCACATCTTTTACGCCCAGTGTCTCCACCAGTTCAAAGCATTCTCTGGCATATTTTTCATCTTCATCTGTCGGTCCCATAATCCAGAGCTTCAGATTCTCCACCTGTTTTTTTGCAAAATCAAATGCCTGTATCATGGTTTTAACGTCCTTTATTGGTGTCACACGTAAGATTGCTCCTACATTGATGTACTGTTTTTCCTCTTCATTTTTCCCGGGAAGGTCTGACAGTCCTTCCACTAAAATACCATTTGGCGTTACACGAATCTTCTCTTCCGGGCATCCCAGTTCCATCTGCAGTTCCCTGGCATGGTCAAACAGACAGGTCACCACATCTGCTGTATCATAAGCAAGCTGAGACATTTTCTTAAACTGTTCAATCCAGATATTCTTGTAAATTCCCTTTACCCAGGCTGCCTTAATCAGTTCTTCCTCTCTCTCTCTGGTATAGATACCATGTTCTGAGATCAGTAACGAGCTTCCATGGAAATGCTTCGCCATACTCCCCAGAATTCCCGCATATCCGGTTGCCACACAGTGATACAAATCAGCCTTAGGCACGTCCATCCGGAGTGTCCAGAACATCGGCAGATAGATAGATCTTAACGTCCACAGGAAATCAGAAAAATTGATATTCTGGTAATTTCTGTTATAACATTCTCTTGCAATTTCAAAGAAATCCGGTCCCATCAGCAGTTCATCTACTGAAAGGTTCTTCCTATGAAACAGGTCAAAAATCACACCCCAGTCTGTTTTACGGTTCAGTACCATATTCAACAATTCATCATGCTGTTTATGTGAAAGATGCTCTTTTCTTCCTGACTTCTTTCTTCCACCCTCCCATTCACAGTCATCCAGATATACTTCATAGACCTGTGTCAGATTCTCCGGTAATTCATACACGAATTTTCCCCTGAGTGATCTGTTCGCCACTATGGCAAGCAACACAAATTCTACATTGGGGAAGGATTTGATCATACTGTTGATCCATCCAGAAACGCCTCCGACCACATATGGATAGCACCCTTCTGCTACAATACAAACCTTCATGTTCTACCTCTCTTATTTGCTGTAATGAAGTCCGGCAGTCTTTACCTGAATTCTTATCATTGGCTCTACGGCCTGAATCAGATATGCCCCTTCTTCAATCTCCGTCCATGTACCGCCTTCTACATCTGCGATCTCTTCTCCATGTGTTCTAAGAATAAACCAGCTGCCCGGTTCTGAGGTCTGCAGAGTGATCTCATTCTCTGTCCGGCTCTGGGCAAAATCCAGATTCAGGAATGTTCTGGTTCTCGTATTACTTTCCGAAAGTGTTGTGCTGTCAAATACTGTGAATTTTTTCCAGTAAGTAAGCAGATTACTGGAAAAATGTTTCTGCATAATCTGCCATCTGTCCGTCTCACGCTCCGGCCAGAAGATATCCTGCATATTCAGCATTACATTGGTATAGCCCAGTGCACTCTGTATACTCCGCATTCTGATATCGTCACTGTAATGATAATTCATGCCGTCACTTGTGACAGCCTGTAAAGTCACTTCATCTGTGTAATAAGAAATAACAGGTTCCTGCTCGGTATATTCACATACAAGAGTATTTACATTTTTCAGCAATTCTGTATCCATCAAATCTTTTACCTGATCCAGCTTCTGTTCTTCCGTAAACGCCGTTCCATATTGATAGCTGCTGTCAGCCTTTCGAAAAAATTCTGCATCCTGATCCAGCTTTTCTTTTAAAGAATCTGCCTTTTTATACTGTAGAGATAAACCAGCTTCTGCATTCTGTTCTTTCATCTGTTTCAGATAAAATACCAGTTCCTTACTGTTGCTCTCATTCTCATCCTGATAATCTGCCTGCGGCTGCATAAAACAGGTCATTTTCAGACCGCCCTTTTCCACGATAGATACCAGTGATGGCCACATGATATCTCTTCCGATTCCTGTTATTTGCTGACTGTACAGTTCTATCATTTTTTCACTGTTTTCATCTGCAAATGCCGGAAAATTCACCATTGACAGATTCTGCGCATTTACCACCGGATACAGATAATATTCAGATGCTTCTGCCACCATACCATCCAACAGTCCGAGCGCTGTGCTGTCCTTCATATAATCCCCGACTACTGCGAATACACTTCCACCTTCAATCCCATTTCTCCAGATAAGGCTTGGCAATTCTTCGTTCTTGATATTTTCACTCATCTCTGACTGATCAATCAGTCCCATCATATATGTCTTGGTACCACTTCCTACCTGATACCATGGTACTTCCAGCTGAAGATCCTGTCTTTCTTTTTCATCTTCATCCACCGGAGTTTCGTATGACACTTCTCCGCCAAGAAGAAGTTCCTTAAAAAATCTCACTCCGGTTAGTTCTGTTTTTTTGCTTACTATATTATCAATTCCAAGAAACTGTTTCAATTCTTCATTATTGTCAATATGATCAGAATCTTCCAGACATCCAAAAACAATCGTCACGCCGTTCTGAACCAGTTTTTCCAGTTTTTTCAGATGCTCTCCCAGAGCATACTTTTCCGATTCCAGGATCAACATACCCGGAAGTATCTCCGCATCTTCCTGAACTTCATCTACCGAACTGCATCTGGCAAAATTCCACTTGGCATAGGTGCACCATCTGTCTACTGCTTCTGCCATCTCTCCTGAAGCATTTCCCACAAAAAGTACATACTTTCTGTCTGTTTGGGTCAATGAATCCATATCCAACTGCTGCTTCTGCCATGCATCTTTTCCATCCACCTCTCTTGCAGTCAGATTGGAATTGATATCATAGGTATTCTGCCTGTCTCTGATCACCATGGAAAACTGGAACAAAAACAGCAATACAAACATCATGATCGCAATACTGAAAAAATTTCTTTTGGAAACCATTATTTTACTTCTTTTCCTCCTGCACCGGAATCTGTTCTTAGGGAAAAATACCTTCGTTTTTTCCCTACATAAATGTTCGAATCAGTTCCAGCGTTTCATTATCAATCGTAATATCAAGCTCCCTCAGATCTTTCATAACACGGAAGAACTTTTCCTTCTCACCACACGAAAAATACAGTTTCAGTTTACAGGTATAACTGGACAGTACCCTCGGATACTGTTCCATCGCCCGTTCACACCATGTATCGCAGTCTGCATAGTCTTTTATATCCAAAAGGCGCAGACAGATCTCTTCATAAGTGGTACTGCTGATCTTTCCTTTATCCAGCTGCCAGGCTGTTTCCAGTACCTCTTTCATTTTTTCTGTCATAGAGTGCTGTTCCAGATCTGTGAGAACCTTCTGTTCCAGAATCGAATTCATATACTCTGCCAACCGTATGCAATTTTCTTCCTGCTGTTCATTTTTTTCCTGACACTGCAGATATTTTTCCTGTACCCCGCTTCGAAAGTCATTCAGCACATCCTGTAGAATCGAAGCTGCGTAATGTGACGTCTCCGAATCCTCACTATTCAATGCCAGCGTGATGGACGCCAGTGACTTTCTGTAATCTTCTCTGATTACATTCAACATCAGGGTACGAAGACTTTTCTTATCCGTAACTTCCAGGGCTTCTTCCAAGGAAACCATATTTTTTTCCATGTCTTCGTCGGGATGTACGAATTTCTCTGTGCGGTCTTTGCTGAATACCACATCCGACAGATCCACTCCTCCGAATGAAAAAATCTTATAGAGAAAGAATGAGAGCAGAATAAATGCAGGTCCAATGACCGGACACAGAAGCATCATCACAGCCTTCATCCAAACACTTCCCAGCTTTTCTTTTCTCCTTATGTGATTCCAGATCAGATAAATCAGAACAATACACAGATTTACGATCAGTATCAGAATAAACAGTCTCATTCTTTGTGACATACCGCCATCTTCTCCACATTTTCTGTTTGATACCCCAGTTTCTTAAATCGTTCCTGCACAATACCTGCATTATCATTTGTGGTATTGGTCAGAAGCAAATACATATTTCCGTCTGACCTCTCTCCAAGATAGTCACTGTCTCTCATGTGCGCGGTGATTACTTCTGCACATTCCAGATATCTGTCTTTCTCAGTATCTACTTTCAGCAGTACACATTCTACCAGATTCTTTCTTTCTGCATCCATATATGCCTGTACCAGAGATTCAAATGCCTCCGGCTCAAGAATTCTGGTTCCCTGTGTATATCGTTTTTCTTCCAGTGCCTGCATGTATCTCTGGGAACGCAGCACAGCATTCTGAATCAGGTAACTGACTACCGTCAGGAAATTAGCCTGTCCCAGTGTCATCTTCTCCCAACTCAGACCCCAGAGCATAATCATCATCTGTATCTGGCCGCCCTCATAGACTGCCCTGACCATCAGTGGATAATGCTCATCCATATTCTTATTAATATACACTTTCTGTTCTGACAGTTCTTCGTAGATCTCTGTCATTTCTTTATAGCGGATGGAATTGCCAAGGCTTCTGGCCTTCTCAGAACTTGCCGAGAAAATACGGGCGTAGTCCCCGTTCACTACGTTGTAGATTGCCACATCTTTTGTCTGCATCAGCTTCTCCAGCATCTCCACCGCATAGAATATAACTTCATCCGGCATCCTCTGTTCCAGTGCCGCAGTGATACTGTAGATTTTCCCAATGCCGTCTCTGTGATCTACCAGTTGCTGTTCCATGACAGATTTTACTCTGACATTACTCTGGTTGATATCCCGGATATCTGCGATCTGACGGCTCAGGTGTTCTTCCAGTTCCGTCCGCTCCAGCTGCATGGTTCGAATCTGATCCCTCATATATCCCACTACCAGTCCCAGAATAAACAGCTGGGCGATCCATACATAAGTATTATAGTCAATCAATACTTCAAATCCACTTCTGGTATACATCTGCCGGAACATATAGCCTGCTACAGCCAGAATTGCTGAAAATGTGGCCTGCTGCTGTCCATAGATAATGGCAAACAATAACACATATAATAAAAATGGATCCAAGTTGGCAAAATACTGACTTCCCACAGTCCGGTTATTCATCATAAAAAACGGAATGAAACAGACCATATTTTCAAAGAATGGAAACAATGCCGCAATCAACCATTTCCATTTGTTCAGCATTCTTTCCCACCATGGTGCTTTCCGTTCCTCTTCATTCAGGAACACTGATTTATGCTTCTTCATGTAAGCAGCCATGTTCTTCACATTCTTCTGGATATCACCAAAAGCATGCATACCAAATTCTTCTTCAAACCGTCGCCCGGACAGCACACAACGCCCGCTCACGTCCGGGACCTCCACCAGATTGGATTCGCCTCCAATCTCTTTCTGCACCATAGCTGCCAGCTGCATTTCACTGACAATATCATTGGATGACAGATGATACCTGGCGTACTTATGCTGTCCCGCTTTCACAATCTGATAAATATATTCTACCGCATCATTCTCATCCAGTACGGAAAAGATATGATTGAGACCAGCTTTGATATGTCCGTCTTTCATACACTCCAGACACATCTGCGCCACAATATTGTCAACATCCTTCTTCTCTTTTGGAATGCCATACAGGTGATCCAGTCTCAGTGTCACAATGTCCATATTACGGTTAACACGGAAATTCTCACACATCTCTTCTGCCTGAGACAGGGTATCTGCTTTCTGTCCTGTTCCTGAAAAGGCTTCATCTTCTTCTATGTCATTCACATGGTTTCCGCTGTATATCTCATCAGAGGAAAGAAAGATCACCCTTCCTTTTCCTGCCACAGAAGATGCCACAAGTATATTCACCAGGTGGGACATGAAGTGAACGGTTTCCCGTTCTTCTCCGTTCCAGTTATAATTCGTGTCAAATGCCCCTGTAAGAATCGTCACATCCGCATTCACGCTGTCCAGAATATCATTCAGATTCTCACAGTCATAGGAAAAATCATATCTTTCAAAGACTTTTTGATATTTATTATGGCGGTATTTGTCTCCAGTCAGAAGAAATACTCTGTGTCCTTCCTTCCTCAGCTTCAGAATCATACTGTCCATCAGTCTGCTGGAACCGCCAATAAGCAGAATATTCATATTTTTCCCTTTCTATTCCAGTTATTTTTCAAACGACGATCTCTCTGGAAAGATCTGCTCTAATGCTGTGTTAATTTCATTCTTTGCTTTCTCAAAATCAATGTCATGATTACTGTCATTGATGCAGACAATCTTTTTCTCCTGTCTGCAGATAGCCTTCACCAGTTTTTTATTATACGCTTCTACGTCATAATATCCACACATTTTTCTCACATTTGCAGGCACAAATTCTCCGCTCAGCTTCTGATATTCCCGCAGGACATACTGACTGATATCTTCTTTATGGCGAAATGGATGGCTGCATACCCGGTGAAGGAGTTCCGGTTCCAAACTCCATAGCTTACGGTAAGTATCTTTTAACAGTGGTGACGGTCCATGCACTGTATAGAATCCGGTAAAGCGTGGAAATGCCAATTCCAGCATATTGTAAAAGAAATACATCGGCGGGTACCCCAGATGAAAATACGCTCCAGGCTGCTCCTTCATATTGCGATACTTATCAAAATACTTTGCCAGTACCATAACATTGTTCAAATAAATATAGGGCATAACCGGATTGTCTGTATTCGCCACATCCGGCTGCAGTGCCAGCATATCCACTGGGTTACCATCTCTGAAAAAATCTTCTTGGCAAACTTGATTTGTCAGAAACATATCGTCATTAAAATAAACAAACTGTTCTGCCAGATCCGGTATTCGATGAAAATTCCATTCAATCGTATGGGAATTGAAAGTTGGACGGTATTCCTCCGGAATAAAGTCCTTATGATTTACAATATGAATCTTTGGATGTTCTGTATTTAGCCATTTCGGTAAATGTCCCCAGGTCACAAAATGGATTTTTCTCACCCACGGAGCATACTTCTCTACACCGCGAAACCAATACTGAAGATTATCCCAGTCCCGATAACGTTCTTTTCGGTCATCTATATCACAAGAATTTCCCTGCTTAATACTTATCCTTCTTTTTTCTTCCTGCCATTTAGAGTCATTCCCATCTACCCATATCATTACAAAGTCAATGCTCTGCTCTCTTTTTTCTGTCGTACGCATTTTTATTCCTATCTCTAAGTACCTGTCTAAATTTTATCTGCCTGTCCATCCGAAATCTTTTTACCATAAGATATTTTTTCCATCTTCATATGTTCCTGTCATTGCGAGGCGAAGACTTGCTTTTCCTGTCATAGGATCCAGGATTCCTATACTCACATGATATTGTTTTCCCGCCAGATCCAATATGTTCCTGGTATCCAGATAAGTTTCTGCTTTTATAGTTTCACCTGGAAGCAATGAAGATAATATGACAGGAATCTCTTTCTCTTCTATTACATTTCCTGCTTCATCTGCCACATAAAGCCACACCGGCCAGTCTTTATAAAAAGGGGCTGCTCCATCATTTTCCCAGGTTATTTCCAGCTTTGTGCCTGTGTACCAATGTGAGAGCACAGCCTCTGAAATCCATATCCGATATCCCATATTTTTCAATATCGTTTCATATCCATCTGAATAACTGGCATTGGCTATATTGGGGCCCAGAAAGGTCACATGAGATTTGCGAATCAGTTCTACTGTCTGAGAAAGATTCGTCTCCAGTATCTCTTCCATGGAAAGTGAACTGGTAAATTCACCGCCCACAGGTGCCGTCTTCCAGAAATCCACCATGGCAGTCAGTCCATCCGGTTCTTCTGTCTGGCTGAGTTTACCACCATTCTCAATTTCTCTGAGCCAGGCATCTGTCTCACTAACATCTCCCGTCATATCGTTGTAAAGTCCCATACCATAGACTGCTGCATGAGAAAACGGTCTGCGCATTAAGAGTATTGCATCCGGAAAAGCACTGACCCATGCAGATACATATTTCTCTCTCACTGACTCTAGCGGAAGCCGCTGAATTCCCGCGCTATAGTTTACATGCCACTCTCCCCAGTGACCGAGACTTCCAAGCTCAATAAAGCTAATCAGCCCATCCTGTCCCAAATGCTCGCCAAGTGCTTTCACTGCTTTTGCATGGTATGCAACCATTTGTTCATTATTGTAATCCGGAGCAAACCCTTTTCCAAATTCTACATCATACCAGGTTCCGGCATGATTCATCTTTTCATATAACCATTCTGGAATATCCATGTGTTTTTCTTTTCCCGGAATATCGCAGACAAATCTTAAAACAATATGCTTTCCTTCTTTTCTCCAACGTTCCAGCTGATTCTCTTTTTCAATTCCTTCCCAGTTATATTTTCCTTCCTCCGGCTCCAGCTCCGCCCAGGTAATATCCATATAAAGCAGAGACACATCCTCTCTCACTTCTTCATTCCATGCACAGGGTGCATATCCCATAAGCGGATTGCCGAACGTCTCCTCTGTCGTCTCATATTCTCTCCTGTTTTTCCCAGTGCCAAGCCATATCACATTGATGAATATCAAGATCAGCATTACAGGCACTGCCGCAAGCCATATTCGTTGCTTTTTCATAGCCATTTTCCTCTTCTTCTGCTGACATATTCTAACTCTCTCCCCGGTTTCTGTGAAAAATTATGTTCCCAGGTTATACAAATGATCTGGATTCTGTTTCACCACATAACATACAAAATCCTCGTCCTCATAATAGACCTTTATTTCATTCGGATAAATGGTCTCAAAATTCTGACACCAGTAATACATCTCAGATTCCAAAATTTTTCTGTTTGTAATATTGGAATAAGCATCTGAGGCTTTTCCCATGATAGCAAGTGGTTCATTCAGAAATCTTCTTGAAATTCTGCCATGCTTAATCTGATCTCCTTCGCTTAAAATGGAATTCGAATACTTATAATACGGAATGTATTTTTCCTGTGCAAGCCATCTCGGACCTGAGAAAAAATGATACTGTGCATATTGAATCGGATTTTTTTCAACATAGAAGAAAAGATATTCGGTTGGAATATAATAATTCTCTGATCTTGTTCTGTAATAAAAATCAAGAATTTCTTCATGTCTTCCTGTTTCAATGGCCTGATACAATTCTTCTGTAGTAGATATAATGGTATATGTGTACTGAGGATATTTTTCAATGATGTGGTTGGTCAGTTCTACCGCCGAATTATATCGTGTCAGTTCATAGTACAAATAGCCATGAAACACTCCAAGGCAATTCGTTCCGACATACATTACAATAACTCCCAGAAGTCCCAGATATGGAGCATAACGTCCGGCAGATGAGTGTTCAAACAGGAAGAACAATTCATCCAGTGGAATTGCCATCATCGCCAGAATCAGTATCTGTTCTGTCAGGCATAATCTGGCTCCGGCAATAATCTCCGGCAGACCAAGATAAGGTGCTGCATATAAAACCATAAAAAAGACCGATGAGAAAGTAATCCCCGCATACATTTCAAAGTATCCCTTATGGTGACGCACACGATCGATAACCAGATTCAAAATGGTGATCACCATGGCAAGCAATGTAAATCCCAGAATCCATCCGGCACGCATTCTTCCATAAAGCTGCACATATCCATACTGCTTTGTACGATTTACATTATCAATCATTTTTTTTATACGATCTTTTATCGATACTTTTGTAGGCGCCTCTATTCTCTTTGTACTCTGTTCATTTTCCGCTTCGCTCAAAAGCAGTTCACTCTGGTCTGACTGCAGTTCTCCACTGGTTTCGGTGAGACTCTGCTCCACAGATTCACTTTCCTTCTCCAGTTTTTGTGCCAGCTGTGCCCTTCCTTCTTTGGTGTCTGTACCATTTATAATGTTCATCCCCCAGTTCAAAGAACCCTGAAGAGGAATCCCGGAAGCAAAGGCCAGCACCATTGGCAATGTTGAAATGGCGACTCCCAGAATAACAGCTCCCAAAAGTGACCGAAAGTTTTCCTTTCGAAAGATACTTGCCATTTTCCAGACCACAAAGGAACCGCACAAAAAAAACGCCATAATCGTTACATAAAAATGGATTGCAAGAGAAGCCGCCAGAGAGGTCATAAATAAGAATAAATCATCTTTACGTTCTCTTCTTTTTTCTGTATTTCCGGATTTTTTTAGGAAACGGATCAGATACACCAAACACAAAAACTGAGTATACAGGCCAAATTCCTGCGGAATGGTATACTGTAGTCTTGAAATACCATATATTTCGTCTATACATACCACATCTAACATGAGAAATGCGGCTAAAATCACATATACGGTGTACCTTGACTTCATCACCTCTCGAAACAGGCAATAAACAGCCACCAGTAAAGCAGTAACGTGTATCTCTCCCAGAAACATCATGCTGCTATATACTGGGATCCCAAACAATACATCCATACAATAGATAAAGCAATGCATTGCTTCCGGGTAAACTCCCTCTGAAAAAATATTTCCCTCTTTCAATCCATAGATCCAGGAATGATGCACATACATATCTCCCCATCCGTAAGAATGATTCTGAAATGCACCATAGGAAAAATAAGCAATTGCAAAAATAAGAAGAATACTCAGAATACCATATTCCAGTTTTCTGCCATGTATTTTTTTGTTTAAACGTCTGAAAAAAGTAATGCTGTTGTTTTTTATATTTTCCGTTGTCTGAAAGATCAGAGACTTCCATCCAAGAGTTCCATTAAAAAGACTTCTTATCTGTAAAAAAACGTTCTTTCTGAACGTCTTCTCCTTGAAAATCGAAAAAGTCAGTATTCCGTAAAATATCAGAAAAATAACCCAACCCTTTAATATATGAATCAATCCAAGTCCAAGTACCAGTGTATTCGCTAATAAAACAGATACTGTAGAACAAAAAGCAAATCGAAACGTCAGACTTTTCCCAGATAATCTTTTTCTGAACACAACAGACGGCCAAAAATACATCAGAATGATATATCCCAAAAATACTCGCACAAATTCACCAATCCAGTAGCTCATATTTTGATCCGTAATCTCCTTCCTGTCAAATCTACTTCATTTTCTATCTGACTGAAACAGTGCAATATTCGCTGTTTTCTATCCAGCTTCCACGCTTTATCTTTTAGTATAGCATATATTATTTTTATATGAAACTTCTAAATCATCAAAAGAAATGTGTAAAAATGCCAGTTCACAGCTTCCTGCCCAGAGTTAGCGCATTCAATATTTTGTCAGAGCATCATAAGAAAGATTAGTTTTTGAAGCTGTTGACATCACTTTTCGTCTGTGTTACCGTATAGAAGATCTCTTTGCACTGCATTACATTTCAGATGAAATGCGCGATCAACAGTACAAACTGAGCAGGCACTGCAATACGAAGTATTCGTGTTCAGAGGGCCGGGCCGCTGATGCGGCAACAGATCATTCGATTGATAAGATTCGATATCTGTGGGACAGTAGATACGGTTCCGCAGATTTTTTATACCCAAAATAAAGTCTGCGAGCAATTACCTGTGACATAAAAGAGTATCAGGCACTATTGTATTATTAGCACACTTACAGAAAGGATCTTATTTATGACAAACACGATTACAAAGGATTCCAGGCAGAATCCACAGGCTATTGTTAACCGCGTTACCTCGATTGGTATTATCGGTAACGTTATCTTATCTTTATTTAAGTTCATGGCAGGAGTGCTTGGTCACTCCAGTGCCATGGTATCCGACGCGATTCATTCGCTGTCCGACGTCCTTGCTACCTTTATCGCATGGCTGGGTATCCGTCTCTCCATGCAGGCACCGGACCGGGAACATCCTTACGGACATGAACGTTTGGAATGTGTTGCTTCCTTGCTTCTTGGTACTATCCTCTTTGGTACCGGTCTGATGATCGGTCTTACCGGACTTCGTACCATTTTTGCCGGACACTACGATGAACTTCAGTCTCCAGGAAGCGTAGCTCTGGTTGCAGCAGTTGTATCTATTGCTACCAAGGAAGGCATGTTCTGGTACACCAGACATTATGCAAAAGTATTGAATTCTGCCGCATTTATGGCAGATGCATGGCATCACAGATCAGATGCCCTGTCTTCTATCGGTTCCCTGATCGGTATCGGCGGCGCAATGCTTGGTTTCCCGATTCTGGATCCACTGGCCAGTGTGGCAATTGCCATATGTATCATTAAAGTTGCTTATGATATCTTAAAAGATGCAGTTGCTAAAATGCTGGATACCGCATGTAGCAGCGAATATGAAAAACAACTGGCAGACTTCATTGCCGCACAGGACGGAGTCGACCGTCTGGATGTCCTTCACACCAGAATGTTCGGTAACAAGATCTATATCGATGCAGAGATCTCCGTAGATGGAAACAAATCTCTCACCGAAGCTCACGAAGTTGCTGAAAACGTACACAACCAGGTAGAGCAGAATTTCGACAATATCAAACATATTATGATTCATGTCAATCCGATGGCATGAGTTCCCATTTAAAAGGCAAAGGCATTGTTAGCTATATTAAAACCGCTAACAATGCCTTTTTTATCTGATTTATGCAATATGCATTTTTTCCATTAACTTCTGCTGATACTCCTCATCATTTCAATTCTTCGCGCAAAAATATACGAACAATTCCTGTTATTTTCCCATAGCTGCATGTTCTTTTTTCAGTTCCTGATACAGCATTTCCGGTGTCCAGAATATATTGTACATGGTCACTGTTGCCTTATAGTCTATTTTCTCGATTCCCTGCATTCGATACAGATCCAGAAATGCTTCTAATTCTTCTGAGTCAAATCCTGAAAAGACCAGCATTTCCTGCTCTATCTTTTCTCCCATAGAACCAGCTGTTGTCTTTGCAGGGATTCCTGTAATTCCAGCCAGGCTTCCAAGTGTTTTCTTATGATCAGACGGCAGCATACGCCGATAATCGGCGTCCATAGATGCGCAACAATTTTTGATCAACTGCTCTTTTTCTGGTTTGATCTCAAAAGCCATTACTATTTTCGTGTTTTTATTCATATTTCCATTCACCCGTTACCTTTTATTCTCTTCCGTAATTGTTCTTCTGTATTTACAGTCAGATCTGCCTTTTTTCCCTCGTTCTGCGTTTCTGTTTTATTCTTATCCAGCCATATGGTTTTCCATCCGGCTTCCATAGCTCCTGCTATATCGCTGGTGTAGCTGTCGCCTATCATGCAGAGTTCTTCCGGTCTGGCCTGCAGGGCTTTTTCTACATAATGAAATGCGCCCACGTCCGGCTTGGTGAATCCGATTCCTTCGGATATGAATATGTGCTCATGAGGAATCCACTTTCCAAGCCCCAGTGCCTGAACTTTTCTGTTCTGGTTCTTTACCGGTCCGTTGGTCAGGATTCCCATCTGTATCTCTGCTTCACAGCAAAATGATAACAGTTCTTTCATGGTATCACTCATGACAATGTCTTTCTGTGCCTGCTCATAGTAGCGCTGATATGCAAGTTCCTGTTCTGCCGTCATATGTATTCCCAGTTCTGCTGCCGCATGGCGGATTCTTAAAACATGGGACTCCTCCAGCGTGATCTCGCCTCTGGCATTTGCTTCAAACATCTCCTGGCTGTGCCGGCTGTAGATGCCATACCATGCCCGGACATCTCCTTCTATATGTAATCCGGATGCTGCCTCTAATGCTTTTCGAAAAGGCTCTGCACGGTCATACAGCGTATCGTCCAGATCAAATATCAGTATCGTTTTCTTATTCATCCGTTTCTCCTTTGCATGATATTGGGCAGTCATCTACTGCACAGTCTATTAAAACGGCAACTGTTCATCCCGCCAGTTCTTTGCTTCATAGGCTTCATTCAGATACTGAATCGCCTTCTCATACCCCTCTTCTGAATAATCAAAATACTGATATTCCTTTTTTTCTTCCGGAGTGTGCCAAAATGCGAAAGGGCCCGGAAATGTGCACACTTCCAGCTGCCCTTTCATCTCTGTTACCCGGTAGTTCATCCCCTGATAGCTTCCATAGAGAGGAGATTTCTTAATAAACTGAAATGGTAACACCCGCTCAATCATTATCTGTGTTCCTCAATGAATTTTTTCAGGCTTTCTTTTGGCTGGAATCCCACGGTCATACCTGCTTTTTCACCATCTTTTAACAGAACCAGTGCCGGGATATTCATAATCTGATACTCTATGGCAAGCTGTGGATTCTGATCCACGTCAATACTGTATACAGCCACTTCTCCTGCCAGTTCTTCCGATAATTCTTTCAGTACCGGTGCCAGCATACTGCAAGGTCCGCACCAGGTAGCTGAGAAATCCAGCAATGCCAGTTTTTCTTTCTTTGCTTCGCTTAAATCATTATTAGAAATTACGTTTACCATAATTGTTCCTCCTGTATGTTCTATTTTTATGTTTCATAACTAATCGTATCTGTTATTCAATACCTTCACAGATGCGAAAACTACATTCCATAAAATCACCTTTGGCAATGGAATTTTGGCGTATTATCCCTGTTTTTTCAGCTTCTGTCTGGTCAGCCAGTTCACCGCTGACAATGCTGCAACATTTCCCTGTCCGGCAGCCTTTACATACTGGTATGGCTTGCCTGCCACATCACCGCATGCAAAGCAGCCCGGAATATTGGTCTCCATCTGAAGATTCACTTTTACATGACCTTCTTCGATCTCCAGCCCTGGTATCAGCTGTTCGGCAGATACGCTGTCGCGGAGTATAAACACCCCGTCCACCTTATATTCTTCTGCATCTGTTTTCAGATATTCTACCAGATCCTGGCCTGTGATTTCCAGCGGTTTTTCCCGGATAATTTCTATGGATTCTGGCAAATGTACTTCATCTTTTCCCATGGGAAGATAATACACCTTCTCCGCCAGTTCTGCCAGAAATTCACTTTCCCGCTGAGCTTCTTCTGTATACCCGATCACTGCCGCTGTCTTTCCGCGGTACAGCATAGCATCACAGGTCGCACAGTAGCTGACTCCCCTTCCCAGGAATTCCTTTTCTCCCGGAAATGTCCTGCCCTGCACCACTCCTGCTGCCAGAATCACAGTGGACGCCTCATACATCTTGCCGGATGCCTGCACTGCAAAGTATTCTCCCATGGCATATACCGCACTGACCCGTTCTTCTGTCACGGTAATTCCCAGCTGGTCAAGCTGTTTCTGGTACTGCTCTGCCAGTTCCTCACCGCTGATCTGCGGCAGTCCCGGATAATTCTGGATCTCCTGTGCCCGGCAGACCTTCTCGCTGCTTTTCTTAGAGCCAAACAGCAGGATCTTCTTGTTGCGTACTTTTGCTGTAATCGCAGCAGAGACACCTGCCGGTCCTGTACCGATAATGGCAATATCATACCTGTTCATATCCTATACACCTTCCTTCCTATCATGTCGTGGTGTGTTCCTGTAAGCACTTCCACACCATTATCAGATAATTAGATAATTTCAATCTGACAGGCTTTCATGGCTTCCAGCGCCCGTGCATGGCTCTCAGGTGTTACTCCTGCACAGCAGGATGCATCTACCCGAATCGGTACTTCCGGTAAAAATGCCTTCAGTAGTATGGCATTGGATATGACGCAGATATCGGTGCACAGTCCCACCAGAGTGATACTGTCAATCGGTTCTACGTCGTTGTTCAGATCTTTTAATACATTTCCAAGTGTCTCACTGCCAAATGTTGGCTTGTCAATCGGCTGTGAGATCAGAAGCTGCTGAATCTCTTCTTTGATCTCCCATCCGTGACTTCCCTTGATACAGTGCTTCACCGGAAGATTTTTTCCTTCCTGTGTTTCCAGATAATCCTCACCGTGCGTATCTCTGGTTGCCATCACCAGTCCGTCAAAATTCATCATTTTCACCATGACCTTCGGAACAATGGCAACTGCTTCCGGTGTGCCAAGTGCTCCGTCAATAAAGTCATTCTGCATATCTACTACCACCAGTATATTCAAATCATTATCCTCCTGTCTTATAATCCCTCTGCTCCCGGATCTGTCTCTTCTCTACACCGGGTCTGTACTCAGTTCTTCGCAGTCTTTCTGCAGTTCTGCTTCGCGCTTCCGATAAAGAAGCAAATCACTGTAACGAAAATATGCTTCACAGCCATGGCTGCTGACATATGTCATAATCTTTTCATTTTTGGATAATTCTGTCACGAACAGAATCATCTCCTGTCCGTCACCAAAGGCATCTTCCAGAAATGAAAACGCGCGGTCAAGGCATTGTCCAGCCGCTTTCTCTGCTGCTTTTTTATACTCCACTTCTTCTGCAAACCAGCTGCGGATCTTCTCAAATCCTTCTTCTCTGCTGCGGATATGTGCTTCCTTGAGACGCTGCTCATAAGCTTCCAGACGTCCTGCCATCCATCGTTCCCGTTTTGCTTCCTGCACAGTCAGCATTCCGGAATCCTGACGCACCTGTCTCTGATTTTTCTTTTCCTGTATGAAATCTGCCAGACAGTCATTCTCTTTCTTCTCTGTCTGATAGTTTTTCCAGTATTTCAGTGCATCATGCAGCATATGTAATCTTTTTTCCAGCTCAGAGACCGTTTCAAACCGATCATTTAACGCATCCAGCATCAGTCCGGTAACGGTAAAACGCTCTTCAAACCCTCCATTTGCTGCCATCTGCTGTTTTTCTGCTTTTCTTTCCTCTGGCAAAGTACCATCTAACAGTTCACGGATTCCATAATCCTGTCCGTATTTTGTATACAGCTGATAATAGGCGGTAAACTTGCCTGCCACTTCTTCCTGCTGCAGGAACTGGATCACCAGCTGATCCGAAACCGGAATCTTCAGGCGTTCATAACTTTTCAGAAGCTCCGACAGATCTTCCCATCCACGTGCCGTCACGAAAAACTTCCCGTCTACCGTATTCTCCACCCGGTAGAAGTCTTCTTTGCGGATGTTCAAATAGGATAAAATTGCTCCATGTACCTGATGCTTCCATGCATATTCCATCCAGATATCGCAGTCTGCCTCAATGTCAATCTTCCTTACACGGTCCAGCGTTACAATATCAAATTCCCGGACGGATTTATTATATTCCGGTGGATTGCCGGCAGCCACAATCATCCAGCCATCCGGGACCTTATGGCTTCCGAAGGTCTTATTCTGCAGAAATTGGAGCATAGTAGGTGCCAGTGTCTCTGACGCACAGTTGATCTCATCAATAAAGAGAATCCCCTCTTTTTTTCCTGTTCTTTCTATACATGCATAGACAGAATCAATGATCTCACTCATGGTGTATTCTGTCACACTTATCTTTTTTCCGTCATAAGTCTTTTCACGGATCCGTGGCAGACCAATGGCACTCTGCCTGGTATGATGGGTGATGGTATAAGATACCAGCCCCACTCCATTTTCCTCTGCCACCTGTTCCATGATGGCGGTCTTTCCAATCCCAGGAGGTCCCATCAGCAGAATCGGACGCTGACGCACCAGTGCATAGCAGTAATTCCCCAGTTCGTCTTTTTCCAGATATGCCTGTAATGTATGACTGATCTCCTGTTTTGCTTCTTTGATATTCATCTTCTTTTCTCCCTACACCAGCAGTTTTACTGCCCATGGTGGCACCAGATCCATCTTCTGTGTCTGTTCCAGAAATACAAAAGCGCATCTGTATTCCGGTGCACTTCTGGGATATATCCCATCTCCGTCTGTAAAATAAATCAGAGCTTTCAGGTCTTTTAATTCCTTTTTCTGCCGCTGTTCCTGTACATAGGCGAACACCGGACGGAAGTCCGTTCCACCTCTTCCCTGTATCCGGATATTCCGGCTGTAATTCTTCCACTCTTCTTCTGAATGTATCACAACCACATCCTGAATACAACAGTCACATTGGATAATATATACCTTCATTTTATGGAAGAAATTCTCACGGTTACTTAAGATGCTGTAGGTCTCTGCCAAAAATTGCTGAACCGTCTCACTGCTGCAGGAACCTGATGTATCAATGGCAATCACCAGTTCTTCCATTCGATTGACTTCCTTATATTCCAGCGGTTCAATCAGCGGCATATCCCCGTATTCTTCCATTCCAAAATGATAAAAAATGTAATCAAAACTTTCCAGATCCAGTTCTACCTCTTCTCTTGGAAAGGTGAACTGTTTCAAAAACTTCTTATAATCATAACGGCTTTTCGCTGCTGGCTGAAGATATTCCGTTTTGTCTCCCTTCTGAGATCCCCGTTTTCGTTTCTGGTCATGCCGGTTCTGCCCGGTATAGGCAAGCACCTTCTCCCATTTCCGCTTTGTCTTTGCTCTCCGTTCTCCACCGGAGCTTTCATACCAGTTATCATGCCGGTCAAAAACAAACCATGTATACAGCTGTTCATTACTTTCATGGAACTCTTTTTTCTCCAGCATCTGATAGATCTGCTGGGCACTGCATTTTTTCCCGCCAAAACTGTAGATGAAACGATTCCGAGCCAGATCCTCCGGCAGTGCCAGTTCCTGTATCTGCTCCCCTTCAATTACCAGTTCCACTGCAATGTCACATGCCAGATTCCACAGATCCGGTTTTATCCCTTTTTCCGGGAAAATATGCAGATACAGACAATGGAGCAGCATGTGCAGATATCCTCTCACTACTCTTGCCGGATCCTGCCGATAGTGTTTGAGAAGATATCCACATTCTGCTATGAAATTTTCCCCATCTGTGGAAATCTGATTTTCTTTCTCCGTGCATCGGTATCCCACACTGGCAAATGCCCCGTCCAGATAAGGGAAGTAATGATACAACTCATTTCTGCAATTCTGCAGAATCTCGGTACATAATCGTTGTCTTTTTAATTCATTTTCATCCATTACAGTTCCCACTCTTCTTCCTGATAACCATAGCGGGTATCTTTCAACTTCATCAGATACACCAGTGCCTGTAACTTCTGCCGCTCTCTGGCAGTCCGGATAAAATCTTCCACTTCCTTCTGGCCAAACCAGCCTGCCTGTTCCAGTACTTCGATTTTGTCCGGTTCATCTTCTTCAATCAGTGTCTCTACGGCATTGCGGATACGGGGCTTCAAATACTCTGCATATGCTCTTTTGGACTCCGGATCCCCTCCGTCTTTTAAGAAAAATCCCCACAACGCAGTTGCCATCTTCACCGGCTCCTGCTTCGTCTCGGAGAACTTCTTCCATACCCGGGCAGCTTCTGCTTCCGGGCTGTCTTTCCCGCTTCTCATACGGAGACTGGAAGTGACCACTGCCACATTCATCTGATAACGGCTCATCTCTCGCATATTATACGCTTCCTTTCAGAAGATCTTCGATAACTTTTGCCACGCCGTCCCGGTCATTGCTCTCTGCAGTCAGATCTGCCGCTCTTTGCACTGTTTCTTCTGCATTAGCCATTGCCACGCCGGTTCCTGCCATATTCAGCATTTCCAGATCATTCTCACTGTCACCAAAGGCCATCACCTGTTCTCTGGACAACTGCCACTGTTCCATCAGATGCAGCAGTGCCTGTGCCTTGCTGGTGTTTTTCCCGCCAACTTCCACATTATAGAGGAAGGAAGATGTGGGCGTTATCTCCGGATATTCCCGCAGCCTCTTCTGCCAGCGCAGTTTTTCTTCCAGCGTGTCAAAGTTCAGGTTAATATTCTCGATGCTGTCCTTATGCGCCCTCATAAACTCATAAATATCCGGCACCGGGTGTCTTGTAGTTTTCACATAAGTAATATCACGATCGCTTTTTCCAGCCAGTACTTTATCATAATAATCCTGTCCGATATAAGCGCTCCCTCCGGTACAGACTTCCGTATCCACCTTTTCTGTCTCTGCCATTTTCGTGATCTTCCACACTGCCTCTGCGGACAGATAATCCGCATGCAGAATCTGTCCATCCGGTATCTGATTAATCACAGCACCATTGGAGGTAATGGCACAGGACAGTTCCTTCAGTTCCAAAACAGCAGGTGCCAGAGAAGAAAATGTTCTTCCGGTTGCCACCACCACGTAAATTCCCCGTTTTACTGCCTGTTCGATTGCATCTCTTGTGCGCCCCGTCAGCTCCTTTTTACTGTTCAGCGCAGTTCCATCCAGATCCATCGCAATGAGTCTGATATCCTGTTTCATGTTCTTTGGTTCCTTTTCTATAACTCTCTTAAGAATTTTACATACTGATTGATGACATCGTTGGTCTTGCCGTCATAGATACATTCCTTCACCAGCGCCACACGGTCAGTAATGATATTATCCACATTCAGATCAATCATACGGTTGATGATCTTTCGGTTATTCACTGTCCATACAAAGATCTGTTTTCCTGCATTGTGTATTCTGGAAACCATAGACGGAGACACATTTCCCGCTTCCATACTGAAACTGTCTGCTGCTTTCAAACGGTTCACGTTTCCGTATGCCAGGCTCATCACATAAAGAGTGCTAATCTCCGGATCATACTCTTTTACTTTTTCCAGACAGCTGTACATCTGGGAGCTGACGACACAGGAATCTGCAAAATCCATTTCCCGTATCAGATCTACAACTGCTTTTTCTATATCTGTGTCATTTACGGAAGGCTTAATCTCAATATTCAGCCGGATATAATTCTCCTTCGCAAGTTCAATCACTTCTTCCAGACTTGGGATCTTCTCACCTGCAAAAGTATCACTGAAAAAACTGCCCGCATCCAGCTGCTCAATCTCATCAAAAGTCAGATTCCAGCTAAAGTCCCGCAGTCCAGTCGTCCGGTAAAAGCTGTGGTCATGCATGACAAATATCTTTCCATCCTTGCTCTGCTGTACATCCAGTTCAATCCAGTCTGCCCCGAATTCTATGGCACCCTCAAATGCAGCCATGGTATTTTCCGGATAAAAGGCAGAGGCTCCTCTGTGGGCAGTCACTTCTGTGGTACGCAGATATTCCACCTGTGGGTTCATATGCTCCGTAGCAGAATTGTAAATCAATATTGTACAGATACACAGGGCTGTAATCAGAATCAATCCTTCTGTCATACGTACTTTTTTACGGCTCTTTGCATCTACCGGCTGAACATCGATCTCCTTGTGACAGACCGGCTCCCCGTTGCTTTCTTTATGAAGATAATATAAAACACTGATGGTAATATAACCGATCGGCGTCCCAACTGCAGCCACGATCAGCATAATGGCCTGCAAAAGTCCCCATACCGCCGAGGTATAGACATAATTCAAAATATGCAGTTGGGAAAATATTTTCGCTATTATCAGCACCAGCAGAATTCCAATCGCTGCCAGTATAAAATAACTGGCATAAAACAGCATCTGTACCCATACCAGAACCATGCCGTCCTTCCATTTATTCTTCCGGCTTAAATATCGGCTTTTCTCTTTCGACTGCAGATAATCGCAGTGTTCCAGTGTAAAGTAAGGAAACATAAAGAGATACTGTAATCTGTGGATTCCAAACAAAAGCAACAAAACGAATCCCAGTAACAGCCAGTTTCTGGATGCCCGCAGTCCGCTTTTAATAAAATTCGGTAATGTTACGGTAGCCAGAATGTTTCCAATGACGCCCACACTCAGATATGGGAACAGGATCATCTGTCCACCAATGATTTTTTCATTGCCTTTTCGGAAAACCCGCTTCATATTTCTCCACGCAAAGCGAGTCGTCTGTAGTACCGTCACCTTTTCCTGTTCGTAGGAATGTGCTGCCAGAAAAAGCAATGCACTGGCATCGAACATCAAATACAGACAGACTGTCAGAACCACTGCCACAAAGATTACCAGAGTAAATGGATTCTTCAGAAAACGCTTCAGATTCTCAAGCGTCAGGTAATGATAGCCCATCATCTTCATAATCCACTGACTCAGTCCGTAGATAGACGGAACCACAATGGCACCGCCCAGCAGCTTGTAAAGCAGTTCAAATCCCAGAAGGGACTTCCAGTTATATTTTAGTAACAATAAAACAAGTTTAATTTTTTTTTGCATTCTCTACTTCTCAATTCCAAAATACTTCTTCAGCCATTCTTTTTTCTCTTCTTCAGAATGACATTCCTCTGTCACTTTTTCTCCCTGTCTCTGAAGACTCAACGTATGATCAATCAGGGATCGATTTCCTTCCTTTGTATACAAATTGATCACCGGTTTGGATGCAAAGAAAGAGTCATCTGCCCGTGCACAGAAGAAATTCATAATCGCATAATCTGCATCTTCTGCCCTTTGATTCTGAAAACGCATCATCTCATGATATTCTCCGTGATAACACTTCTTCAGAATCACCATATCACCGGTTTCCCCCTGACCTGTCACGATCTGATAGCTTTCTCCCTGAATCTCATATTCGCCATCTGTCAGAGGGGTCACACCCTTTGGTCCCGGTCCTCCATATCCCACATCGCAGAGATACGGTCTGTTTTCCAGTGTCACCACTGTTGCACGGTGCAGCAGTGCTGCCGGTTCTTCCCTCATCCAGGTAATCCGAACTGCCACCGGCATTACCTGAAATCCGCAGCCCTTCAGCAGTTCAAAAAACAGTTTATTTAATTCAAAACACCAGCCGCCCCGCTTATGCCGGATGATCTTCTCAAATAAAACATGTTCATCCAGTGACGGAACCAGATGATCCTCACAGGCATCCAGGTTCTCAAAAGGAATCGCAGCCAGATGAGCCAGAATCAGTTCATCCAGACACTGAGGCGTGCGCGCTATCTCCCCTGTATATCCAATTCTTTTCAGATATTCTCTGCATTGTGCTTCATTCATAACATTATCCCCCAATCCGCATTTCAAAAACCTCGCATATGTTTTATTGTACCACGAATCTTTTTCAGTGTACAATCCTATCATTTCACGGTATAATAAAAATATGATTTGTTAAAGGAGATTACTTTTATGATATCTACGAAAGCTCGTTACGCTCTCCGTGTGATGCTGGATCTGGCACAGCAGCCTTCTGACCAGTATATTCCTCTGAAGGCGATTGCCCAGCGGCAGAATATTTCCGAAAAGTACTTGGAGATTATTTTAAAAAATCTGGTGAAGGCCCAGTTCCTGAAGGGGCTGCGTGGAAAAGGCGGCGGTTATATGCTGACGAAAAAGCCGGAAGAATATCTGATAGGAGAAATTATTGAACTGACAGACGGTCCACTGGTTTCTGTTGCATGTAATATGCCAGGGGCAGAAGAATGTAAAAGAAAGGACCAGTGTATCACTCTCCCGCTGTGGCAGAAGTATGACACCATGGTCCATGATTTCTTTTTCCATATTACTTTAAAAGATCTGCTGGAGGGGAACTACTAAGGTTCCCCTTTTTTCGTATTGTTTGTATCAGCAGAATTTTCCAATAGCTTCTTTAAACAGCCCTTCTTTTCCATCAATTCTTCAAAAGTTCCCGTCTCTGCCACTTTTCCGTGTTCCAGGCAGATGATCCGGTCTGCCGACTTAATAGTGGAAAGTCTGTGGGCTATCATCACAACCGTTCTGTTCTGCGTACTTTGCTGTATTGATTCCTGAATATTTCTTTCATTTTCTGTATCCAGATTGGATACTGCTTCATCCAGAATCAGAATGGGTGAACCTTTTAACAATGCCCGTGCTATAGCGATTCTCTGTCTCTGTCCTCCTGATAACTTTACTCCACCCTCTCCGGCAACAGTCTGATATCCATCCGGCAATTCCATAATAAACTCATGGGCAAACGCTTCTTTTGCAGCTTCTATTACTTCTTCGTCTGTTGCTCCACTTCTTCCAAGTCTTATGTTCTCAAGAATTGATATCTGAAATAAATATACATCCTGCAGCACTGTCCCATACATTTCATTCAGACTTTTCAGTGACATATCCCGAATATCTTTTCCTCCGATACGAATACAGCCTTTTTCCGGATCCCAGTTGCGCAGCAACAGCTGAATACAGGTACTTTTTCCTGCACCGGATGCACCTGCAATTGCCACATGTTCTCCAGGGTGGATATGAAAAGACAGATCATCAGCTGCCAGATCCAGTTCTTCACGATAACGGAAGCTTACATGATCAAACTGAATCTCCGGTGTCAATTTCCCTGCCTCTACATCTTTTCCTGTATCCTCTACCAGAGGCTCTGCCTCCAACACCCGGTAAATGCGATCCGCTGCTGCAAAAATCAGTCCAAAATTTCTTGCCGTATTGCAGATTTCAATGACAGGTCCCAGAATCGTTGCGGACAACACCACAATGATCGTATACATAGAGGCTGGCATTCCATCTTTTCCCACATACCATGCTGCTATCAGTGCAGCCACAAGCCCGGATACTCCAAGCACCATTTGGAGCAGCATTCCTTCTGTACCCAGCCGTTTGCTGTATGAAAACTGCTTTTTATACATGCGTTCCAGGTATGCTCTGTTCTTTTCCTCGTATCCTGTTCGATAATTCAGAGTCAGTATTTCTTTTAACCCCTGCACACCCTCCAATGTTACTGCATTGGCATCTGCCAGAGCTTCCCGGACTTCTTTTCCCTGTTCATCTGCTTTCTTTTTCCTCCATATCGGTATGATAACCGCTGCTACTGCAAAAAGAAACATTACCAGATCCAGAATCGGAAGTATCTGCCATAAAATGATCATTAAAATAAGAGGTGTAATGATTGCCACTAAAACACTTCCAAAAGTATGAGCAAAAAACCATTCCATGATCTCCACATCACTCATTAATGTAGACGCCAGCTGTCCGGAGCGCATATTCAGCAATATTGCCGGTGATACTCTTTCTATGGAATCAAACAACTGTATTCGAAAATCAGCCAGAACCTTAAATGCCACATCGTGGCAAATCCACATTTCCAACGCATAGAATAAAATACGGATGATAATTGCCGCAATTGTTGCTGCAATCACGTGATTCAGTTCCTGCATCAGTTTTCCATCAATTGCCAGTCCCACCGTCCATGCCCCAAGCACAGATGCAGCCACAATTGATAACTGATTTCCCACACCTGCCCCAACTGCAGCTACCATACGCAAACGATATTTTTTCAGCCTTTTTGAGAGCCGTATGACATTTTTCAGTCTTGTAAATTTCTTTTCTTCTTTATTCATAACTTTGTGCCCTCACCAGATTCTGATAAATTTGATCTTTCTGCAGTAATTCCTCATGTGTTCCGCATCCTTCAACAAGTCCATTCTGCATGACATAAATCCGGTCTGCATCCTCAATCGTCGTCATACGATGTGCGATCACCAGGGTTGTGCGGTCCTTCATCGCTTCTTTCAGCGCATTCTGTATTTCCTGTTCGTTTTTGCAGTCCACGCTGGAAGTTGCCTCGTCCAGAATCAGAATTGGCGCATTCTTCAGGATTGCTCTGGCAATGGCAATCCTTTGCCTTTCTCCTCCGGAAAGCGTAGCTCCCCGTTCTCCCACCAATGTATCATACCCATTTGGAAGATTTACAATGAATTCATGGACATTTGCCGCCATAGCTGCCTGTATGATCTCCGCGTCCGATGCCTCTGGTCTGGCCATCCGGATATTATCCCTTACCGTACCATAAAACAGAAAACTATCCTGAAATACTACCGAAATCTGGCTTCTCAGATAATCCGATTCGAAGCTTTCCAACGCTTTCCCATCAATCTGAATTCTGTTTTTTTCTGTTTCATAAAATCCGAGGAGTAAATTTACAATTGTGGATTTCCCGGATCCTGACTTTCCTGCAATTGCAGTAACCTTACCAGATTCAAACACCATATCCACATTTTTTAAGACATCTGCCCCATCCTTTTCATACTGAAATGACAGATTTCGCAATACAATTTCCGGTTTCTCTCCAATTCCCGTAGTCTGCAGGTTCTCTTTTGTTTTTTCCGGAACCGGATAATCCAGAACATACAATAATTCCTCAGCGACTGATAATCCTGTATAACTGTTATGCCAGTAAATACTTAAATCGTTCATCGGTTTCAGACATTCACCTGCCAGAAACAGAACCTGTATCAGTACTGCATAGGGAATCTTTCCCTGAGCCACATGGATGGCAGACAACAGGATACTGATACTGGTTCCTGCTGTAATGCAGATTGTAATTAAAGTGGAATCTGAAAGTGATATTCCCAGATTTCTCATGGATTCTGCCGCAAATCCAATGGCCTGATCTTTCAGCCTTTTTCCTTCTTTCTTGCTGACTCCCAGGGATTTCAGGGTACTCATTCCCTGCATATCATCGATATACTGTGCATTTAACTGTGCATATTCTTTCCAGTACAGCACCATGACATCCGATACTGCCGGCATGAATACATGCGGTACAATGACCGTGACCGCCGACATGAAAAACAGCAGAAGCCCTACCGTCCGATCCAGTCGGCACATAAAAGTGGTAACAAATATTGTGGTAAAAATAACCACCGCAATCTGTGGTATATACTGAGTCAAAAAGGCTTCCAGCGATTCCACACCATCGGTAATCAATGACTGGAGATTGCCGGTTCTCTGGTCATTCTTAAAGGATGGACCAAGAACCATTATCTTATCCAGAATCTGACTTCGAATCTCATTTTTCACTTTCGCCGCATATTTTTTCAGGAAATACTCCTGATACTTTATCAAACCTGCCCTGATAAAAAGAGAAAGAAATTCTGCCAGAAAAAACAGTAGAATTTCTTTCATATTTCTTTTTTCGCATACTGCTATAACCATTTTTGCAAGAAACCAGGTCTGGGAAAACTGGGCACCCACTATGCCCAGTCCCAGTAAAATCCGGATTGCGGTTTCTTTTTTTGCATATTTCAGAAAATATACTAATCGAAAAAAATGATTCATCTTACTTTTCTCCGCCTGCCAAAAACTGAGGTGTCAGTTTGTTCAGCTCTCGTTCCATGGCTGCTCTGGAAATTTCACTGATATCCGGCAGTGCGAACACTTTGGAAAATCCGATTTCCATCATATAATCCAGATCCCATGCAGGACGCTTTTTGTCACTCATAAACAGCTTGCTGCTAAGTTCTTTCCCTGTTTTCACATCTTCGTGAGCATGAATACCTCTTCCATATTTTTTCCACATGGCAGCATCGTGTGCCTCATAAAGTTTTTTCTTTTCTTCATCATAAAGATGCAGATACCAGCAGGCATCCGATACCAGGAGACGTCCACCTTTTTTCAGTACACGCAGCCACTCTCTGTAAGCTTTCTGAGGATCATCCAGCGTCCATGTAATATTTCTGCAGATCACCATATCAAATGTCTCGTCCGGAAATTGCAGATTATGGCAGTCCATGGTCATCAGATCCGCAGACAAACCGGCTGCCTTTACATTTTCCCTGGCTTCATGAATCATATTTTCCGTAATATCGATTCCTGTCACGTGATGTCCTTCTTTTCCCAGTGCTACTTCAAAAAATCCCGGTCCGCATCCCACATCCAGTATTTCCAGATGTTCTTTTTCCGGCGCATGTTCCAGAATCAGATTCTTCCAGTTTTCTGCCGTTTCACTCTGTAATTCTGCTTTGATTCCTTCACTGTAAATACCGGCTTCCCCTTCCCAGTACTCTTTGATCTTATCGTTTTGCATGTCACTCCTCCTTCTTTGTGGCTACTACAATAAATTTTTTCCCCTGGTATCCGTATTTCCAGAAATCCATCGTCCATGGGCTGTTCAGCCATCGGTTCTCTCTGATCCGGATTCTTGCAAAGCGTACCTTTTTCAATGCCTGAAAATCCGCTTCCGGGCGCTTCTGCGACGTAAATGGCAATTTTTTATAAATTCCGCTGCTTTCTTTTTCATCAGATTCATATGTTTTTCTTTCTGTAACATAAATAAGAAAATCAGCAATTTTCATACGAATCTTATTTTTTAATGTGGGTTCTGTGGTGCGATAATCTCCATCAAAATAAATAATCTTTCCGCCCGGTTTCAATACATCTTTCCAGCGCCTGAAAGCTTTTTCCGGATCATACAGCGTCCATACCGCATCTCTGGAAAGTATCACATCATAACTCTGTTCTTGTTCCAATGGCAGAGTGACGCCATCTTCCTGACAGATTTCCACCGCCTGATGATAATGCTGCATATTTCTTCTGGCTTTTTCCACCATTCCTGCTGAGCCATCGACTGCCCTCACCTCATGGCCCAGGCGCGCCGCTATAATACTCATAAACCCCGGTCCACAGCCCACTTCTAAAATACGAAGGGGCTCAGGTCCAAGAAGTCTTTTCAGCTCTTTTGTCCAGTAAGATACCGTTCTTTTGCTGCTCAATTGTCTTTGAATGATATCATCATAATCATCGGACGCTTCTGTCCATTTATTTTCTATTTCCTCAAACATATTTTACTCCACTACATCCATCGCTGCCCAGTTAACACCTTCATAGGCAGTCGGTGCAAGTTCCACATTCGTCAGTCTGGTATTGTTATAGATATAATCACGGTTTGGATAATACAGCGGTATCGTGACTGCCTGATCATTGATACGTGTCAGAATCTTATCGTATAATGCAGTACGTTCTTCTTCATCCTGTGTCTTTAATACTTCTCCGAGATCATTGCTCAGTTCTTCGTCATACCAGTTTACTGCCTTTGCTCCATCCGGTGCATAGAACATACCTTTCAGGAAACCATGAGGCATCCAGGAATCTTCATAGCTGCGGTAGATACATAAATCGTAATCTCTTGTGGTCCAGATAGCATCATAGTAAGCTGCGGATTCTTCTTCTACCAGTTCAATTCCCACGCCGATCTTTTCATATTCTGATTTTAGGAATTCACACAGGGATTTCCAGGAAGCGTATTCTTCTGTCTGGAATACCAGTCTGAGCGTCAGCGGTTCTCCATCTTTTTCTACAATACCGTCTCCGTCTGTATCTTCATATCCCGCTTCTTTTAACAATTCTTTTGCTTTATCTGCATCATATGGATAACCTTTACTGTTTTCTTCTGTCACATAAGGAACGGTCGGAGACAGCAGACCAGTTGCCGGATTGCCATAACCATCTAACAGGTCATTTACAATACTTTCATTATTTGTTGCATAATTCAATGCCTGACGTACGTTTATATCCTGGAGCGCCGGTGTATCATAATTCTCGATTAAATAAAATGACAGAGTAGAAATCTGCTGTTCTACAGATAAGTTCTCATCTGCCTGAATAATACTGTAGCTTTCGGAAGGAATATCCTGAAGATTCAGATCTGCCTCTCCACTCTGAAGTGCCATCACTCTGGCATCTCCGTCAACCACCTGTTTCAGAACAACTTTATCAACCTTTGGTTTCTCTCCATAATAATTTGGATTTGGTACCAGAACGACCTCCTGACCACTCTCATAGCTGTCGATCATCCACATTCCGGTACCCACTTCCTGATAAAATTCTCCGTCTTCATCCAGTGCACTTTCACAGGTGAAACGGAATGGTCTTGGATAAGTAAATTCAATCAGCAGTGTATAGCAAGGTTCTGCAAACTTAAATTCCACAGTATCATCATCTACTTTTGTAACACTTTCCAGTTTTGTTGAAAAGTTGCCGGTTACATCCTGTTCTACCCATCTGTTGTAATTCCAGATCACATTATCTGCATTAAACTCTGTGCCGTCTGAGAATTTTGCATCTTTTCTTAAATGGAATGTATAGGTTGTGCCATCTTCACTGATCTCCCAGGATTCTGCAAGTGCAGGTTCAATTTCCCCGTTTTCTCCATAGCGTACCAGTGGATCATAGATCATTTCATAAAGACGGAAGTCCCCGCCGCTCTTTACAGGGTCACAAAGTTCAGGAGTAAGACCAAGGGACGTCATTGCTGTAACCACTTTCTCTCCTTCTGCCTGTACACTGCTGCCTGCCATCAAAGCTGCTGCCAGCACGCCCAATGATACCAGTTTTACTACGTTTCGTTTCTTCATTTCTTCCTCTCCTTTATGTTTGTTTTCTATTTTTACAGCATGTGACATGCCGCAAAATGTCCTTTCTCAATTTCTGTCAGTTCCGGTATCTGCTCTTTGCATATCTTTGTACATTTACTGCACCTGCTCTGATATGGACAGCCCTGTTCCGGAATGGTATCGGAAAACATCTTCTTTTCCTGTAATCCGATTCTTCGCATTCTCGGTTCTTTCACAGGAATGGAATCAAACAGATCTACTGTATACGGATGTATTGCTGTCTCTTTTAATCTGTCCGTATGATCAATAAATTCAACCACTCGTCCCTGATACATAATTGCCACCTCTTTGCAGAGATATGGAACATTGGACAAATCGTGAGTGATCAGTAAATAGGTCATCTCATATTTTTCCTGCAGTTCATTTAACAGATGCAGTATCTGCTTTCGTATCGAATAATCCAGACTGGATACCGGTTCGTCACAGATCACAAGTTTCGGTTTTAATACCAATGCTCTTGCAATATTGGCTCTCTGACACTGTCCGCCTGAAATCTGTCTGACATAACGGTTGCGAATATCAGGATCCAGCCCCGTCTGAATCAAAGCTTCCTTTACCCGATCTTCATACTCATCTGCTTCCAGTTTTTCATGTAATTTCAAGATTTCCAGAATGTTTTCCCCGATCGTGTATCCAGGATCAAATACACCGCTGCTGCTTTGAAAAATCATCTGAAGATTCTTGCGATATGGACGGAACTGTTTTTCGGAAAAATCCTGCATTTCCTGTCCCTGGAACCAAAATTTTCCATCTGTCGGCTTTTCCAGACCGGCAATCAGTTTTCCAAATGTCGTTTTTCCACTTCCACTTTCACCGATCAGAGCCATGGATGATCCGGCATGGATTCCCAGACTTACATCGTCCACTGCTTTCACAATTTTTTTCTTGCCATAATATTTTTTTAAATGTTCTGTCTTTAGTAACGTACTCATACTTTTCCCCTATAAAACAGCATCCAGCAGTTTTTTTGTATATGGATGCTGTGGATGATAAAAAATATTTTCGACTGTTCCGTTTTCCACAATTTCACCGTCTTTCATAATCGAAACATCATCTGCGATTTCTGCCACCACACCCAGATCATGGGTAATAAATAACACACCCAGATTTTCTTTTCTGGATAACTGATAGATTTCTTCCAGAATCTGCTTCTGCACAGTTACATCTAATGCCGTCGTCGGCTCATCTGCAATCAGGTAATCCGGTTTCATGGACATGGCAATAGCGATCATAACCCTCTGACACATGCCTCCTGACAATTCGTATGGTTTTTTCTTCATCAGTTCTTCCGGATCCCGCAGATTCATCATCCTTAGATTCTCCAGGGCAATTTCTCTTGCCTGTTTCTTGCTCATTCTGTGATGTTTTCTTAAACCTTCCAGAAGCAATTGTTCCACTGTAAAAAGAGGATCAAGCGCTGCCGTCGGATCCTGGAAAATCATTCCGATTTTGTCTCCGTATAACTGTCGCTTTTCTTTTCCCGGCAACTTCAGAAGGCTCTTTTCGTTCAGTGTCACATCTCCGGATATCACCCTTCCATTTCCTGCAAGCAGATTCATAATGGTCAGAGACGTAACCGACTTTCCACTTCCGCTTTCTCCTACCAGTGCATGAATCCTCCCCCTTTTTACTTCCAGACTGACATCTTTTACTGCATGCACCATTCCGTGAGAGGTCTGAAACTCCACATGCAATCCTTTTACCTTCAGGACATCATTTTTCGGCTGTTCCATTCTGTATTCCCTCCCCCAGATAATTAAATGCCAGCACAATGATCATAATCAGTATGCCCGGATAAAACATCAGACTTGGATAAGTCTGGATATAACTTTTACTGTCACTGAGCATGATCCCCCACTCCGGTGTCGGTGCCTGCACACCCAGACCGATAAAGGAAAAGCCGGCGATAGACAGAATAATCGAACCGATTTCCATAGTTGCCAGGGCAATCACAGACGGCAGGATATTTCTTAATATATGTCTGAATATAATTCTGGCATGACCACAGCCGCCGGCTTTTAATGCAGTCATATAATTTTTATTTTTTTCCTGAAGCGTCAATGCGCGGGCAAGTCTGGCATATTCTGCCCAGGATACAACCGATAAGGACAGGATCAGATGTACGCCGCTGGCTCCCATAGTTCCTGCTATGGCAAGTGCCACTATAAAGACTGGCATCGCCATAAACACATCAATGATTCTCATGATTACAGAATCAATTTTTCCACCTACATATCCGGCAAACAATCCAATCGGTACACCAACACATACGGTAATCATAAGTACTGTGAAGCTGTAACTCAGTGAATAGCGGCTGCCCCAGAGAAGTCTTGATAAAATACATCGTCCCAGCTGATCCGTACCTAAAGGATATGTCGCAGACGGACCTTTTAATTTTATCGTAACATCCACCAGCAGCGGATCATGCGGTGCCAGCACAGGTGCCAAAATAGCTGCCACTGCAAAAATGATTACTACGATGAATCCTATTTTTGTTTTTGGTGACTGGAATACCTGTTTCCAATACAAATTTTGAATCATGCTTTTTTCTGTTTTTTGCGCTCTTCTGCTTCCCATTCTATGCCTTCTCCTTTACTTTAACTGAATTCGCCGATCAATCGCAGAATAGGCGATATCCACAAGGAAATTCAGTACCACAATACCCACTGCCAGAATAAAGATAAAACATTGCAGCACCGGAGTATCTTTTGTGGTCACGGATTTCAATGCAAGATTTCCGATTCCCTGAATGGAAAAAATGCTTTCTATCACAGCAGATCCACAGAAAAAGCCGATTACCATCGATACCAGACGTGTCATCACAGGAATCAGAATATTTTTCAACCCGTGACGCAAAATCACATTGAAAGAGGACAAGCCCTTTGCTCTGCTGGCACGTATGTAATCCTGCTTCAGTACCTGTATCATATTTGTCCGGATCAGTCTTGTCATAATTCCAAAAGAACTGATGTCCATGGCAAATGCCGCAAGAATCGGGATGCCTCCGGCATTTCCTCCGATTACAGAGATGACTTTTAACTTTACTCCAAATATATAGAGCAGCATCAACCCGATCCAGAAGGATGGCATAGATACACTAAGTGACGATAAAATACGAACGACTTTATCCAGAAATCTGTTTTCATACATTGCAGACAGAATTCCAAGGGGAATCGATACAATCAGCAGCAATAAAAACGACGTAACCGCCAGTTTAAACGTCTGTGGAAAATATCTTTTTAATTCCTCAAAAGCCGGTTTTCTGGTGGAATATGATTTTCCAAAATCACCATGCAGTGCCTGATTCAGCCATTTTCCATACTGCACCAACACCGGCTGATCCAATCCTTCCGCATGCCGCACTTCTTCTACCTGCTCCGGAGACGGATGTTCATATTTTTGCTCTGCCAGTACTCTGGCCGCATCACCTGCCGATATAAAACTCAGCATAAAAATAATGAATGTAACCGCCAGAACTACCGGAATCATAAATATAAAACGCTTTGCAATTACCTTTCCCATCTTCATTTCTCCTCTTTTTTTATATAAAAAAACTGATATGATTCGGTATCATATCAGCACAAATACTACTTGCCATCTCAGGCAGAGTTTATGTCTTCTGTATCCCATCCGAATCAGAATCGTTCTGTCCGAAAGGCAAGTCTCCTGACTCCAGTTCTTCCTACTAACCATCTTCCCGGATTTTTCCAGTGATTTCTTGGTTTTCGTCCCTGTCACAGTAGCGGTGGCTGTTCTGGCATTTCACCAGATTCCTTATTAAGTACTTTATACACCTTTCCGACTATTCAGTTTTTTTAGTTTCTGGTCTGTATCTTCCCTGCACCATCTGTTATAATGACTGTCAGTACATCATAATGGAGGCTTGCTATGAAACAAACATTACAATCTATCTTAACTGCATCTGATGCTGCGCTTTTTCCTGATATTTCCAAAAACTGCAGCCAGAATTCTGTTCGCTGTATCACAGAATCTGACGTTTTTCGCTGCAATGAGGAAATCGCAGTATTTTTGCAGGATCCTGATTTTAAAAATCGTCTGTGTAAGCAGGATTTTGTGGATGTTCTGTTTGTTGTTAAAGGGAACTGCACCTGTAAATTTTATAAAACAGATCTGACTGTCTCACCGGAATCTGTCTTTTTATCCAGGCATTCCTTTTGTATGATTCCGCATCAGGTGATTCATTCTTTTTCTCCTGATCAAGACTGCCAGATCCTGCATATTTTTTTCAAACTGGATTCTCTGAGAAGCCATTATTCTGACCTGATCTCAGCAAATAATACCCTTCTTCTTTTTTGTTCCAATATACTGTATCAGACACATTACTGGAATTATCTTTATTTTTCAGTCGCCTACACTGACAGACTGGATGCCCTGCTGGCTGAAATGTACGAAGAATTCCATCATAAACAGATTTTTCATCAAAATATGCTTTATTATTCTTCCGGTATGCTTTTTACCCTTATGGAGCGGCAGTTACTCAGCCAGATCTCTGTCTCACCTTCCAACCCGCTCCGGCTGGTGCGATATGATCAGATCTATTCTTATATCTGTGATAACTATTCTCTGACCTCCGCCAGAGAAATTGCAGAATATTTCCATATCAGTCAGTCTTATCTCTGTAAACTGTTTCACGAAAACGGTACTACCGTTACCACGGTCATTCAAGAAATCCGGCTTCAGCATACCCGAAGTCTTCTGGAACAAAGTGACCTTTCTGTTCAGAATATTGCAGAACTGGTAGGCTATCACGATCTAACCTATTTTATCAAATTGTTCAAACGATACTTTTCGATTACTCCTTATCAGTATCGAAAAAAATATCAATCATCGAAAAAACTTTCGTAACCAACAGTAACATCCTACCATACTTTTGTTCTTATAAAAATGGTTTGATTTTCATAAAAATCGTGTTATTTTACACTATATAATTTCCTATTATATAAAAAAAGAATCCTATCTGCCAATCTGACAAATAGGATCCCTGAATTTCTTAATCTTCATCAATCTCTGATTTTTTGTGATGGTGATGTCTCTTATGTTCTGCTTCTCCGCAGACAATGCAGTTCTTCACTACTTCCCCATGTTTTGTAAAATCCCAGGTTCCATAGGCTACCATCGGACTGTCTTTCATAATGCAGAGGCTGATGGTTTCGTAAAGAATGATGCCGTCCTGTCTTGCAATGCATCGGAATAATTCATTGCCGAAATAGTCTTTGATATATCCCAGCACATCACCTTCCCGGAAAGTTTCTCCCGGCTGCTTTGTCGGATACCAGCATCCTTCCACAGGGGCATCTTCGTAAATGGCAGGACTGACATCAATCGGTGTCTTTTCATGACGATGTGCCTGTCCCTTAAACACTCCAAGATAGCGCAGTATGTTTTTCACATCATGCACATCTTCATCCACAAGACTCTGACACCACTGACTGCTGTATCCGCGTTCCAGCAAAATACTTGGGATTCCCAATGATCCTGCGTAATTATATGCACCGCCTGTATTGCACTGGGATTCTACCAGAAGATCCACATGGGCAATCTCTGCCATCTCATGACTCTTTTTCACTACGTAATCACTGGCATTGCCCAGACAATATACATAGGAAACCAGCCCTTCGAATCCGTCTCCGCAATGCAAATCTATATAGTAATCTGCAAATGGGAAAAATTCCCGTTCCACTGTATAGGCAATACGCTCCGCTGTTGTACCAAGCATACTTCCCGGGAATACCCGGTTCAGATTCTTGCCATCTTCATACACAAGACTCATGGTGCGGTGCTCAAACCCACTTGGATTCATCAGATGAATGATGATCACCTGTCCATTGATCTTATCCGGTTCCAGGTCATGAGATAATTGAATCGCAGACTGAATTCCCACATATTCTGCATTGTGCACACCACCTGAAATCAATACGGTTTCGCCTTCCTGCATTCCGCAGATCAGTGTCACCGGAAGCTGAATGCGAGTTCCTTCTACTGATATAAATCCGCTGACTTTTTCTCCTCTTTTTGCAGTAAGTCCGCCAATTGTAAATTGTTCCATAAGTCTCTCCTTACTTTTTCTTACTGTTGCTTTAACATTTTCTTGCTTACATCCACAAAACAAATAATAAATGCGATCATAGCCAGAGACCAGGTGATAGGATATACTGCTGCCACCATCCGCAGACTATGAAACTGATCTACAAATAATTTCAAGATTCCAATTCTGCAAATGCAAAGTGTCACAATTACAATTATCATAGACTGAATTGTTTTTCCCAGACCTCTTACCAGTCCACCTGTTACTTCCATAATCGAATAGATGAAATAAAACGGGAAAGATACACCTATGATCTGCAATCCCAGACGGATTACATTTTCATCCCGACAGAAAATACCCAAAATCGTTCTTCCAAACATCAGAATGACAGCTGAAAGTACCATTATGACAGATGCAGAAATTACATTACACACAATCGCACTTTTCTTGATTCTCTCATATTTTCCAGCTCCGTAATTCTGTCCGACGAAGGTTACAATACTCTGTCCAAAGGCAACAATCGGAAGATACAGTATGGTTTCCACACGGAAGTAGACCGTAAATGCTGCTACTGCGTCCTCTCCAAATCCATTGATATAGTACTGCACTACCAGATTGGACAATGTAAGAATCATAGCCTGTATTCCCAGCGGAATTCCGATTTTTATAATCTTTCCGCTCATTTTTCTTTCTATCTTCCATCTCTGTCTCAGTAAATTTTCTTTTTGGGAAATATATACCATTAAAAATATTGCCGTAAAAGTCTGTGATACGACAGTTGCCAGAGCTGCACCTGCTACACCCCAGCCAAGCATTGCGATAAAGCACCAGTCCATGCATACATTTAAAAAGCCACCGGCAGCCAATACCAGAAACGGTGTTCTGGAATCTCCCATGGCCCTTAAAATTCCGGCGCACATATTATAAATAATCATAGACATAATTGCCAACAGATAAATCCGAATGTACACCAGCGCCTGCGCCAGTATTGATGCCGGCGTATTCAAAGCTCGAAGGGCCCAGTCTGCCAGCAGCTGACCTGCTGCCATCAAAAGAATTCCTCCGGATATTGCCAGAAATAATGCATTCTCCATGCTTTTTTGCACATTTTCTTTATTCTTTGCGCCCCAATACTGAGCTGTTATTACGCCTGCACCGACAGATATACCGGTGAAGAGACCGATCAGGCAGGTTACAAGAATTCCACTTGCCCCCACTGCTGCAGCCTCTGTTTTTCCCATATAATTTCCCACAAAAATCAAATCAACGGTGCCGTATAATTGCTGGAACAGACTGCCCAAAAACAGTGGCAAGGCGAATACGATAAATCCTTTTGCAATACTTCCTTCGGTTAAATTCGTATTCTTCATTACTTCTTTCCGCCATAGAGATGACAGGCTACCTGGTGTCCCGGCTCTACTTCTGTCATCTGAGGTTTTTCCTTTTTACAGATATCCATACATTGTTCGCATCTTCCCTGGAATGGACATCCTTTCGGTAAATCTAACGGACTTGGTGCTTCACTTTCGATACTTTCAATTGGTTTTGAAAAATCCATATGAATATCAAATACTGCGCCCATTAATGCTTTTGTATAGGGATGCATGGCTTTGGAAGATAATTCTGCACCCGGAAGCGTTTCTACCAGATTTCCCAGATACATGACTGCGATCTGATGGGCAACCTGCTGAACCAATGCAATATCATGACAAATAAATCCAAACGTAATATTCTTTTCTCTCTGAAGTTTGGTAATCAGTTCAATGACTGTCTTCTGAACAGATACATCCAGTGCCGAAGTTGCTTCATCCAACACCACAATTTCAGGTTCCAGAGCCAGCGCTCTTGCAATGGCAACACGCTGTCTTTGTCCGCCGCTCATATTATGAGGATATCGATCCGCAAAATCTTCCGGAAGTTCTACCATTTCCAGAAGCTTTCTGCACACTGCATCTTTTTCAGATTTTTTGATTCTCTTAAAGTTCATCAATGGTTCACATACAATATCCCGGATGATCATCTTGGGATTAAATGATAACGTAGGATCCTGAAATACCATCTGTATATTCTGGCGGCTCTGACGAAGTTCCTCTCCATGTAACTTTGTAATATCTGTGCCGCGATAAAGAATTTCTCCTTCCGACGGCTTATCTAAAGAAACCAGAAATCTCATAAACGTACTTTTTCCACATCCGGATTCTCCCACAAGGCCAAGCGTTTCTCCTTTATACATCTTCAGATTGATATCATCATTTGCCAGCAGCGTCCTTCCATGGGAAGCCGGAAATTTTCTGGTTATATGCTTTGCTTCCAATATTACTTCTCTTTTTTCAGACATAACGTTCACCTCCAAGAGACGGAACAGCATCCAGAAGCTTTCTGGTATATTCGTTTTGGGATTCCTTCAGAATATACGCTCTTGTTCCCTGATCTTCTATTATTCCCTTTTTCATAACAATGATATAATCCGACATATATGCAGCCACACCAAGATTATGTGTCACCACAATAATACTGGTATTGTAATCATCTCGCAGCTGCATCATCTGACGCACAATCTGAGCCTGCGTCGTCACATCCAGTGCCGAAGTCGGTTCATCTGCCAGTAACAGTTTGGGCTGATAAGTCATCCCCATAGCAATTCCAACACGCTGTCTCATACCGCCGGACAACTGAAACGGATAAGAATTCATAATATTATCTGCTGCCGGAAGTCTCATACGCTCCAGCATCATAATTCCTTTGTTCCATGCTTCCTTTTTGGAAATCTTTTCATGTGTCAGAATGTATTCTGTAAATACACTTCCAATCTTTTTCGTAGGGTTCATCATGGCACCACTATCCTGAAAAATCATAGAAATATCTGTACCGCGCAGTTTTCTCCATTTTTCAGAATTGTAAGCCAGAAGATCCTCTCCCTCAAGGGTGATCTGTCCTGCTGTTACTTTTCCGCCACCAGGAAGCAGACCCAAAATTGCGCGGATCACCGTGGTTTTTCCGCTTCCGGATTCTCCTACCAGCGAAATAATCTGTCCCTGTTTCATACTCATATTAAAATGCTGAACCGTCGGGACGTTTTTATAGGAGATGGTCACATCTTTTAATTCAAGCATCGTTCTACCTCCTATTCACTCTTTGGATCCAGGATATCCCTGATGGAATCTCCAAGCATATTGAATACAACAACGACGATAAAAATTGCAAGTCCCGGAAAGATCATCAGCCATGGTGCTGACTGCATACAGGCTCTTCCCTCATTCAGCATATAGCCCCATTCCGGTGCAGGAGGCTTCGCACCAAATCCCAGAAAGGACATTGCTGCCAGCTCCAGCATCATAGATCCCACATCTGTCGCTGCTGTAATAATCAAAGTTGGCAATGCATTCGGAAGCATATAGCGAAGCAGCATATACGGAGTCTTAGAACCTGTTACGATTGCAGCAGATACATAATCGCGGTCACGAATCTTTAAAACCAGGCTTCGTGCCAGACGGGCATATTTGGTCCAGCTCACTACTACAATTGCAATAATCGCATTTTTGATACTGGCCCCCATAATACCGGCAACCGCAAGGGCAAGTACCAGTCCAGGGAAAGCAAGCATCATGTCTGCAATTCGCATGATTACAGCATCCACGATTCCTCCAAAATAGCCAGAAATAACACCTGTTACTGTTCCAACCAGAAAAATTAACGCAACTACACCAAATGTGGCTGTCAAAGATGCACGGGCACCATAAATCACTCTTGTAAAAATGTCGCGCCCCATCTTATCTGTTCCAAAAATGTGCTCTTTACTCGGCGGAAGCAATGCATCTACCAGAGATCCTTTCAACGGATCCACACCACCTGTTACAACAGGGGCAAATATTGCTGCCAGAATAATAAGCAGTGCAAGAATAGAAAACACGACAAACGTTTTATTCTGTAAAAATCTGTTTTTCTTCATAGTTCTCTACTCCTTTAAACGCATACGAGGATCAATGTACACATAAGATGCATCTACAATCAGATTAATTACCATGTAGATCAGTGCAAGCCATAATACATATCCCTGAATCAGATTATAATCACTGGATGTGATTGCTGAAACTGCCAGATTTCCCAGTCCCGGGTAAGAAAAGATGACTTCTACTACACTGGTTCCCCCAAGGAGGGAACCAATGGAAAGACCAAACATGGTAATCAGTGGAAGTAAGGAGTTCGGAAAAACATTCTGCCAGATAATTTTAGATCTTTTTACACCTCTGGCTTCTGCACCGATAACATAATCCTGACTTAATTCGTCCAGTACTGCTGTTCGAACCTGTCTTGTATACTTGGACGACATTGCAATTGCCAGTGTCAGCGCAGGAAGAAATAAGCTCTTAAAGTCTCCTGCTGAACTGATTACCGGAAATGCATGGATGTATACACAAAATGCCAGAATCAATAATAAGCCTACCCAAAAGTTTGGCATAGCGCACCCCAGAAATGTAATTCCACGGACAAGATAATCAATCCATTTATCTTTATAGAGTGCAGATAACATTCCCAGTGGCACGGACAGAATCAACATCATGACCATAGACATCAATGTCAGTTTCAGGGTCGGCCAGAGTCTTTCTGCCAGCAGTTCTGTTACCGGTCTGTTCAGACTGTAGGATTTTCCAAAATCTCCCTTCAGGCAATTTCCAAGCCATCTGGTATACTGCTGCAGAAATGGATCGTTTAATCCCATTTCCTCTCTTGTCTCCTGAATCATCTCTTCTGATGGCATCACGCCGGTTGCCGTATACATGTTACGCACAGGATCACCCGGTGACATGAACGTCAATGCAAATGTAATAAAACTGATTCCCAGCAATACAATTATAATCTGCAAAAGACGTTTTGCTATTTGTTTTTTGCTCAAAATGAACACTCCTTTTTGCTTTACTGTTATTCAGCCGGTACAATTTCAGTAGACAGCCAGTAGTAATCTGCTGTGTGGATATGTGCTGATCCGACTTTTGCGTTGTTATAAATCATAGATGAGTTATAGTATCCGTCAACCAAAACAGCTGCATCATCGATCAGGATCTGCTGCATCTGGAAAATGATATCTTTTCTCTTATCAGGATCCATTTCACTCTGTAATTCCTTATATAATTCGTCATATTCCGGATTTGAGTATGCACAGTAAGATGTATCCGTTGCCCAGTTCGCCATATATGCCAGAGGATCTCCGGTACCAACTGTAATCCAGTTATTATTATTGAAATCATAATCCAAAGCTGCCAGTTTGCTCCACTGATCATCAGAGCTGCCGTATTCCGGAACCACACCGATACCAATTTCTGCCAGATACTGTGCATGAGCATCTGAGAAATCATTCAGCAGACGGTTTTCGTAAGAAATATATCTCAGATTGATGTTCTGACCATCCAGTTCACGGATTCCATCTCCATCTGTATCCACGATTCCTGCTTCATCCAGGATCTGTTTTGCCTTTTCCGGATCATAGGTATATGGATTTACCAGTTCATCATAACCATAGTTCAGTGTAGATGGCAGAACTGAGAAACCTGGAGTATAAAGTCCGCCAATTGTCTTGGAGTTACAAATTGTGTCATTGTCAATTGCCATCAGTATCGCCTGACGCAGTGTTTTGTTGCCCAGCACTCCGTTAAAGTTCATCCATGAAAATCCGCAGCGCACACCAGATGCAATATCTACTGTATACGCATCGTTTTCCTGAAAGCTCTGAATATCTGCTACGTTCGTAATATTTTCTACCAGGTCTACCTGTCCACTCTGAAGTGCCATTGCCTTTGCAGAATTATCTCCCATAAACATCAGATTTACTTTGTCATAAGGTACATCTTCACGATAATATTCATTGGCAGCCAATTCATATCCAACACCGACTCCATTAAACTTTTCGATTTTGTAAGGACCGGTACCGATAATTCCATTATCGAAGTTCTCGATATGCTCTACGTCTGTGATACCCATGGTCGGATGGCAAAGCTGCCCCATCAGGTTTGCATATGGTTTACTTGTTTTAATGAAAATGGTATTTGCTTCATCATCAGCAGTTACTTCTGCTTCAAATTCCAGATATTTTTCTGGTTTTGCGGATCCGGAAGGTCCGACTTCTTTCATATGATCAAAGTATGCTTTTACTTTGGATGGAGTCAGATCACAGCCATCAGAAAACTTGATACCATCTTTCAGCTTAATCGTCCACTCTGTATGTTCATCATTTACTTCGTAACTTTCAGCCAGCCATGGTGTTACTTCCATGTTGTCATCAAATTTAAACAGTGTTTCCGCAATTCCGTATCTCATGGCATTCCATCCACCATTTTCATCCATGGCACTATTTACTACACCATCTGTATACATGGCACATCCAAAGTTCAATACCTTATCTTCTGCATTTGCGGTAATTCCCATAGCCAGCAAGGCTGCTGTTGCAGCTGCAATCATCATAGCTTCTCTCTTTTTGTTTTTCATTTTCTTTCTCCTTCTCCTTATCTTTTTGTTGAATTATTATGATGATATCGGTGTTTTCACATCTCTATCTTTTCATACTGATTCTAATTCATATGGAACTGAATTTATCTATTTCATAATTTTTCTGTAAACGCTTTAAATGAGTCAAAGTCTGCTGATGGTTCATAAGCCTTCATAACCTTCATCATGCTCTGGGCACTATATGTATTATCATACATACCTATAGACAACGCATACTGGCTGTCAAACTCTTTCGGAGATGTTGCTGTCCAGAAGGATTGCTGCAGTTGAAAAGCACTGCCATTTTCCCGATAATCCCCGGCATACCCCTCATAAGCATTTTCCATAGCTACAAAAGCAGGTGCCACGATTGCTCCGTATTTACCAACCAGGTAATCCAGGTTTTCTTTGCCGTCATATCCTTTTGTGTGAAACAGTTCATAGTTCTCCTCTGTAAAACAGTCAATGGCTCCCACCTGAATGTCTTCTTTTTTCTCCTGTTCACATGCACTTATGGCATCCATGAAGCTATTCACACTCAGTACGCTGAGAATGACATTGTTTTCTCCGTCATCCAGGACTTTTCGCAAATTTTCATTCAAATTCTCTACACTTGGATAGCCCGGAACAATGGTAATCTGTATATCTGTTCCTGTTTCGATTTTTTCTGTATCTGTTGCCAGTACCAGTTCTTCTACCGGTTTTTCATAAGACAAATCATAGCTTTTCTGAAGCTGATTCAAAATACCTGCAGTTCTCAGCCTGTGCATTTCATTATTTACTCCGGCACCGCCACTGGTAATGATATACTGATTTTTCCTTTCGGTATCTTCTGAAGCAAAGTACTGTGCCATATCTTCTGCTGCTTTCTGTTCTTCTTCTGCTGAAGGACCAATCACTCCCAAAAAATATGGATTATTTTTTACTTTTTCAAACATTTCGTTGTTGATGGTTCCTGAACCACGGACATAGTACATCCCATATTCTTCACAAACCGGAAGTACCTGTTCCAGATCAGTAGAAAGGAACGAAATGATTCCCTTTACTCCCTTTTCATGCAATTCTTCTATAAATGCAATTTCATCTTCTGCACTGAGGATTCCTGTTGAATAGATAAAATCTACATTAAACGTGATGCCAATGTAGTTTTCCAGATAATTTCGAAATGCTCTTACTTCTGCATCGTTAAGATTATACACAGAAACACCGATCACTGTGTTTGCTGTTTCTGAAGTGTCTGAAGCCAGAACCGTAACACTAATACAAATAAGCATTATCACTCCAGCTATCATAGTTAACCATTTTTTCATATCAAACTGCCCCCCATATTACAAAATATTTCCACTTTTTCTTCCTGACGCATAATAAAAATGCAATATCATATGAATTGAATTAAATAAAAAAAACACCCTTTTATTGCTTTTAGGGTGCGCTGTAAAACATACTATATTGTTCTCTTATACACCGTAAGAAGTAACCAATTTCCTAACGTATGCAGGTCTCCTGACTTGAGTTCTACATCTGCTATCGTCTTCCCACAATTATCTGCAGTGACCTTATGATAATCGACTCCCTCTTACAGTGGCGGGACCGTACCGGATTTACACCGTTTTCCCTTTTCATCTTGCTTTTGGCAAGAACATACGTCAAATATCTAATTATTTTTAATATAATGGTTCATGAAACAACTGTCAATAGTATTTATAAAAAATGTCTTCTCTTTATAACAGTTCAAATCATACTACAGAACCGTATTTTTTGCGAATAGCGCGAAAAAAGGCTTCGTCAAAATGATTGTGGGAATCCTTTTTTAAAAACCGTTTCCAATTGCTGACATACAATATGCATCCAGCCCTTTCCAGGTTTTCTCACTGTTGATACCTCTGACTGATACTCCTATTCCTTTTTGTTTGCATAATTCCAATATTTTGGCACTCACTTTTGCCCTTTTTATGCACAAAAATACGCGGTTTTTTCCACTTTTCAGTTTCTCTGCCTTTTGAACCATGGCTTCCACTGACTCTGATTTAGGAATATAGCCGATTTCTGCGACTGGATCCATTTCTTTCACCCATTTCAGATATTGAAAGTTAAAAGAGATCCACACTACACGATTCTGCAATCCTGATTCCTGCACCATTTTATAAACCTTGCGAAACTTTGCTTTTGTCAACCCGCTTCCATTCTTCAGTTCCAGATACGGTATCACATCCTTCTGTACACAATATCTCAACACTTCTTGTAAGCTTGGTATCTTTTCCCCTGCATACTTTGATGACTTCCATGATCCGGCATCCAGTTTCCGAAGCTGTGCATAGGTATATTTATCTGCTCTCCCATGCCCATTTGAAGTACGATCTACCCGCGCATCATGCAAAATCACCGGTACATTATCTTTCGTAAATTGAATATCACATTCAATATACTGATATCCTTTATCTGCTGCCCGTAAAAATGATGCCATAGTATTTTCTGGTGCCCTGGAACTGTATCCCCTGTGTGCTACCCGGTATGTCTGTTTCTCTTTCGTTTTCTTTTGTCCGACTACACGTATCAGACAGCTATATGTTTTTTTGTTCTTGCCCATGCAGGTAATCCATGCTGTTCCACAGCTGTTTGTATTTATTTTTCCATTCTGCACCGTTGCAACCGCCGGGTTTGATGTTTTCCACTGTATGGCTCTGTCCCCCTTTAATCTCAATCTGACAGACTTCCCCATCTGCAGCAGATACTGTCTGGATGACAACTCTGGCTTCTTTGCTGCCATACAGTCCTTCGATCCGGCACACAGCAACATCAACAGCAATAACAATAGCATTCTTCTTCCCTGTTTCATTTTTCCCCCTTATCTGGCAGCTTCCTGCCTGCTGTATTATCTGCTGCTTTCTCCCTTTCCACAGCATACTTTTTTAATCATAACATAAAAACAGAGCAGTGCAAGTATAAATCTATACTTTTTACTGCTCTGTATTATCATTCTATATCATTTCAACCACTCAGGCCATCTGTGCTCCTGCACTGGTCAGTGCCTTGCGTACTGCTTTTGCTACTGCATAAGCTGCTGCCAGAGATACCAGATCCTTTACAAGATATGGTGCAGAACCTGCCAGGAATGCTGCCCATGGGCCAAGTCCTGTCACAATAGCCAGCTGGATCACTCCCAAGATATGACAGCATGCCAGTCCTGCTACAGACAGACCGATCAGTGCCGGCATGGTTCTCTTTTCATATCCCAGTCCACATAATGCAACCATCGGAAGGAATCCCCAGATATAACCGCCTGCCGGGCTGACAGCAAAGCTGAGACCTCCGGAGAATCCTGCAAATACCGGAACGCCTACTGCTCCAAGTAAAATATAAACCGCTGTAGAAGCCAGTCCGTATTTCCATCCTAAAATATAGCCAGCCAATGCCATAGCAAATGTCTGCATTGTTACCGGTACTCCTGACGGCAATGGGAACTGGATCTGAGACATGACTGCCATCACCGCAGCCAGCATACCTGTCATTACGACTTTTTGAATTGAACTCTGTGTTTTCATTTTCACTTACTCCTCGTCTTCTGTTGTTAACTCTTTTTTTGCTCAAGTTGACAATAGTATAAGCATATTCTTTTTATTTGTCAACCTTTTTTATTTAATTGGTTAACATTGCTTTCTACTCGAATCAGAGGCTCCCCTGCTTTTATTTTCTCTTTTGCAATCGGAATAACTTCTTTCATCTCTTTTGTGTTGGTCACAAAAATCGATGTCACAGAATTATACCCTTTCTCTTTTAGTAATTTCAGATCTACCGTCATCAGCTTCTGTCCTTTTTTTACCAGTTCTCCATCTGTTACATGAAGCTGAAATCCATTGCCTTCCAATTCTACCGTATCTATGCCCACATGAATCATAAGTTTAACGCCTTGCGCATTTTTCACAGCCACCGCATGTCCAGTCTGTGTTGTCATAATTACCGTGCCATCAAATGGTGCCAGAATTTCTTTCTGAGAAGGTAAAATTCCTACCCCTTTCCCAAGTAATCCCATGGCAAATGTTTCATCCGGGATCTGCTCCTGAGAAATCACTTCACCGGAAACCGGTGCATATATCATATTCCTTTCTTCTTCGGAAGGAACCGTTTGTTTCCAGAATATACCGGTCAGTATAAATGCCGTACCACCTGCTATCAGCAGCATCAGGCAATATTCTCTGGTACAATCCATCGTGATCAGAAATCCCAGTAAGCCTGTCACACCATAAGTAGTCGCATAAACCCCCATCATGGCACCTGCCGCTGCTCCAAAGGCTGCACCAATCATACCGCATACCAGAGGCCTTATATACCGTAAATTAATTCCGAATATTGCCGGTTCCGTAATGCCAAGCGCTGCTGACATACTGGCCGGAAGTGCTACTGCTTTTGTCTTTTTATTCTTTGCTCTGAAAAAAACAGCCAGACACGCCATACTCATGGCAAAATTAGAAGAACTGGATACTGCAATCCAGATATTTTTCCCATTCTCTGCCAACATACCGGTTTCCAGCACGCTAAACATATGGTGGGTTCCGAAAATCACAGTCAATGGATACGCTGCCCCACACAAAAATGCTCCGATTCCCAGAGGAAGACGCAAAGTAAATCTTGTGATATCCAGAATCCAGTTTTCCATTTTCACAAAAACTGGTCCTATCATACCCATGGTCAGAAATGCTGTCACCAAAATCGTAACCAGTGGTGTAATAAACAAATCCATCATTTCCGGCATATGCTGATGCATCCATTTTTCAATCTTGCACATTACCCAAATACCGATAATGACCGGTATGACATGTCCCTGATAATTCACACGACGAATATGAACTCCCAGCACATCCCAGTAATTTACCATCGCCGGAGTCGCAGCCGCTGACCAGGAAGTCAGAAGACTCTTATGCATCAGTAAAAGTCCTATCACTCCGCCAAGGTATAGATTACCTCCAAAAAGCCTGGTTGCACTTATTGCTACCAGCACCGGAAGATACGTAATCCCGGTATTAGCCACCAGCTCTATCCAGTTATACAAATCACTTTTTGCAAATCCCGGAGCACACTTTCCGATTGCCTCAATGATTCCCATCAAAAGTCCTGCTGTAATCACTGCCGGAAGTATGGGAATGAATACATTTCCAACTACCCGGATCATCCTTCCCGGCAACTCAGAAATACTTTTTCTCCGTTCTTCTTTACGTTCTGTATATTCTGTCAGTCTGGCAATTCTTCGAAACTCATGATATACCTTATTTACTGTACCTGCACCAATAATAATCTGCAGTTGGTCGTTTCCCTTTACGACTCCCTGTACTCCTTCTGTCTCCTCCAGTTTTTCTACATTGACATCCCCCATGTCTTTGACGATAACTCTTAATCTGGTCGCACAATGTTCTGCCCGGATCAGATTCTCATTTTTCCCAAGCGCATTATATATATTGCCTGCACATTCTCTGTAATTTAGTGCCATTTCATCCTCTTCTCTTTCGTTTCTTCCACACCCATTGTATCATACCTTGTCAACCATTCTATATCTTCCCACTGTCTTGTCCCGTTGTTCCTGAATCCCCATTTTCAGGTCCTCATCTGAGATAAAACAAAAAAAGACTAAGGCACGGACAGTCTCATCCACTGTTATCCTTACAACCTCAGTCTTTCGTAAATCTTTTTATTCTGTTATTTCAAATATATCTTTCTTTGTCCAGTTTTCCGGGATTCGTGTCAGTACCGCATCTTCAATCATCTCTTTTTCAAATATGTCAAAGCTCTTGTTCACAATTCCCATCTGAATTGCCTGCAAAGGAGCCAGACCGGAACGCATCGTCCTGATTGCACCAACCAGTCCACGAAAGTCCAGAGATTTTGTGGAAATTTCTCCATTGGATGCCTTGGTCTGAAGATCCTGAAACAACCCTGCAAACTGTTCAACGGCTTCTCTTTTCGCATCCGGAAAATACTGATTCAATAAAATATGCAATGTCTCCAGATCCAGTGGAGGCATGTCAATTACCATAAATCTGGAAATCAATGCTTCATTCAATTCCTTCGTTCCCGCATAACCGTAATTCATCGTACCAATAAAACGTGTTGCCGGATGCAGCTCTATTCTGGAATATCCCGGTACATCAATGCTTCTTCGATGATCCAATGTGGCATGAAGCACGGATACCGCGTCATTCTTTGCCATATTAATCTCATCGAGAATACCAAAACCGCCGTACTCTGCACATTCGTAAACAGGTCCCTTTCGAAGCTGAACTTCATTATTTTTAAAAGTATCTGTACCTATCAATGCTGCACTGTCTGTATTCACATGAAAGGAAACATTATAGGATGGTCGTCCAAACACCCAGGCAAGTGTCTCGCAGAGGACATTTTTTCCTGTTGCCTTTGCTCCAGATAATAATATATTTTCTCCATGTAAAAGTGCGGCAATGGCCATCTCTAGAATCTCTTTACCATAAAATAGTACTTCAGGCTTGCTGACATGATCCAATGCAGTCTCATCTATATCATAAGTATTACGAAAATCCAATACTTCAAAAATCAGTTCTTCTCCTATCCGCATCTCTTCCAGATAGGCTCTGATGTTCTTTTCCTCAGTTTCCATTCTTTCCATCCTGTTGTGGTATTTCAGGCTTTTCACCTGATCTCTGCCACTATTTTAACATTTCCTGTACAGATGTCAACCAATTAGCGGTCTTCTCTTCTCTTATATTCTTTCTTCACAGTCAATGACTTATACGCAGGACGGATAATCTTATCTGTTGTCACCAGTTCTTCGATTCTGTGTGCACTCCAGCCAACAATACGTGCAATAGCAAATAACGGTGTATACAATTCTCTCGGGATTCCCAGCATCTCATATACAAAGCCACTGTAGAAGTCCACATTCGGGCTGACACCTTTATAGATCTTTCTCTTGTCAGCAATGATCTTCGGTGCAATCTTTTCAATGTTATTGTAAAGTGCCATGTCCGTATCTCTGCCCTTTTCCTCTGCCAGCTGCTCTACAAATCCCTTAAATACTACTTCTCTTGGATCAGATAAGGAGTATACTGCATGTCCCATTCCATAGATCAGTCCCTTACGGTCAAAGGCTTCTTTCTGCAGAATCTTCGTCAGATAGCTCTCGATCTCTTCTTCATCCCGGTAGTCTGATACATGGGTACGGATATCATCCATCATCTTCATAACCATCAGGTTCGCTCCACCATGCTTACGGCCCTTCAGTGAGGACATTGCTGCCGCAATTGCCGAATAGGTATCAGATCCGGATGACGTTACAACTCTTGTTGTGAATGTTGAGTTGTTACCACCACCATGTTCCATATGCAGTAAAAGTGCCACATCCAGAACTCTTGCTTCCAGCTTGCTGTAAGACATATCAGGGCGAAGCATTCTTAAAAAGTTCTCTGCTACAGAAAGTTCAGGATCCGGTCTGTGAATATACATACTGGAGTCATTGGCATAATGATTGTATGCATGATATCCATATACCGCCAGCATCGGGAACGTACTGATCAGCATCATGCACTGCCGAAGTACATTCGATAATTCCAGATCATCTGCCTTCGGATCATAAGACGCCAGTGTCAGAATACTTCGAGTCATAGAATTCATAATATCGGCACTTGGTGCCTTCATAATTACATCTCTGGTGAAATTGGTCGGAAGACTCATCTGTTCGATCAGATTTTGCCGGAACTCTTTGAGCTGTGCCTCTGTAGGAAGCTCTCCAAACAGTAACAGATAAGCGCCTTCTTCAAAAATGTACTTTTCGCTAAAGCTCTCTCTTGCCAGTTCCCGTACATCTATGCCGCGGTACAGCAGCTCACCATCGCATGGAATCTGCTTCCCGTCTACCACATCAAAAGCCCTTACGGAAGAAATATTTGTCAGACCAGTCAGAACCCCATGACCATTTTCATCTCGCAGTCCCTTTTTTACCCCAAGTTCTGAATACAACTTTAAGTCAATACTGTCGTGTTCTCTGCAGACATCTGCCTGCCGTGCGGTATATTCCTCTATCTGTCTCATGCATACTCCTCCTTCTTATTCACTGTTTTTCTAATTTTCTCACCATTATATTATTGGGGGTGTACTCAGGTCAATAAAAAAAATATAAATTATTCTTAAAATACTATGTGTCACGTATTTGCCTTATGTATACAACTCCCTTTTCATTTTCCTCTGACCAGAAAAACAGCAGGCTCCAAAGAACCTGCTGTCACTGATCTGTCATGCAACCTTCCTGATTCTATATGTAATACATATCCTGTGAACTGGAAAGTTCCTGCTCGTAAGCATCTACCAGATTCTGCAGCGTCAGATGCTCCAGAAACTCACTCACCCAGCAGTTCGCAGGATCAATTATCTTTTCCTGTATAACCTTGGAGGCCAAATTCTCTCCATCTCCCAAAAATTCTTTTTCCAGCAGATAATCTCCATCTAACAGACGGATCAATTCTGACAGAAGAATCTCTCCCGGTTTCTTCGCCAGCAGATATCCTCCCTGTGGTCCTTTTATGCTTCGGATCATACCGCCCTTGCGAAGTGCCATAAAGATTTGCTCCAGATATTTTACAGAGATATCATTACGCGCTGCAATATCTCCAAGCTGTACACATGACTCTCTGGCATTCACTGCCAGATCCATTAACGCACGTATGCCATAGCGGCTGCGACTTGATAAATTCATAACCTGTGCCCCGTTTCTCTATCTATGTTCTTAACCGTCCAGTATCCTTCCTGATCCGGCTGTTACCTTTCTTTTCTATTATAACATGTTTTCCTACTAGGTCAATAGGATATTAGGCAGTTCAAAAACTATTTGACATCTTTCTTTGTCGGATTTTCCTGGCAGCTTCGTAACGATTTCTCTTATAAAAATAAAATGTGCATTTTTCCATGGCTGTCATATACGATCTCTGATTCTACTCTGTAGATCCGGCGGATCAGTTCCGGTGTCAGCACTTCCTGCGGTGTGCCATATCCTTCCAGATTACCTTCTTTTAACACGTAAATCTTGTCGCAGTAAGCAGCCGCTATATTCAGATCATGGATGGCTGAGATCACTGTAACATTCAGCTTTTTCACCAGCTCCATCAGCATAATCTGATGGGTAATATCCAGATGGTTGGTCGGTTCATCCAGAATCAGTGCCGGTGTCTGTTGTGCCAAAGCTCTTGCAAGGATCACTCTCTGCTGCTCGCCGCCTGACAAAGTTGAAAATGTCCTCTCTGCGAATTGTTCCATCTGCACTGTCTTCAGTGATTCTTCTACGATCTGATAATCTCTGGCATTATCCCGCTCCAGTGTCTTCTTGTGTGGTGCACGCCCCATAAGTACAACTTCCCGCACGGTAAAATCAAAATTGTAATAATTATGCTGTGCTACTACAGCCATCTTTCTGGCTGAATCTTTGACACTCATAGAATGAAGTTCTTCCCCGTCCAGATAGACGGATCCTGCATCCGGCTTCAGAATCCGGTAAATGCACTTCAGCAATGTGGATTTTCCGCTTCCGTTTGGTCCGATGATCCCTACCAGTTCCTTATTCTCGGATTCAATGGATACTCCCTTCAGTATCTCCCTTGCATGAAACGCAACCCTGATATCTTCTGTGGTTATCTTCATCACTTACCACCCCCGAATCCATAAGATTTGCGTATCAGCAGATAGATAAAGCATGGAGCTCCAATAATTGATACCAGAACGCCGATCGGCATCTCAGAGTTTTTCAGTACAATACGGCATGCCACATCACACCAGATCAGAAACGATGCTCCAAGAAGTGCACTAAGCGGCAGTAATTTCCGATGATCTGTTCCGAAAAGAATCCGTACCACATGTGGAATCACCAAACCGACGAAGCCAATGACGCCGGCACAATATACCGCAAATCCAATCATTACGGATGCCAGAATCAGGTAAGAAGTACGCAGTCTGTGAAGATCTGTTCCCAGTGTGATGGACACCTCATCTCCCAGCAGCATCAGATTCAGATTCCGGTACTGTGTCCAGAACAGTCCTGTGGCAATCAGGGTAATCGGCAGCATAACAGCTACTCTGTTCCAACTGGCTCCCGCCAGACTTCCCATACTCCATTTCATTACTTCTGTAGCCGCTGATTTATCATTGGTGATATAGATCACAAAATTGGAAAATGCTAAACATACGGCACTAACTGCCATACCGGCCAGAATCAACTTCGCAGAAGTTGCCTTTCCCCCCATATTCGCTATGAAAATTACTGCGAATGATGTAACCAGTGCTCCGACAAAAGCGGTAACCCCTACGGAATTTCCTCCAAGGAAGCCTCCTACGCCAAGCATAATGGCAAGTGTTGCTCCCAGCGACGCACCTGATGAGATTCCAAGGACATACGGATCTGCCAGCGGATTCTGTACAATAGCCTGCATTACTACGCCACATACGGAAAGCGCCATTCCGACGCCAAGAGCCAGAAGCACTCTTGGCAGACGAATCAGCCACACCACATCGTGAATTGCTCCTTCTGCATACTCAGACAGTCTTTTGATGTGAAACAATTTGTAAGCAATGACACTATATACATCTTTCAGAGAAAGATCTGCATTTCCGAATGTGATCGCTGCCAGTATAGAAAAAATCAAAAATGCCAGTAAGCCCAGAAATACCGCAATGTAGGAAGTTTTTCGAAGAATCTTACTTCTTTTTTCCTGTAAATTTTCTTCTTTCACTTTATTTCCTCAATTATTCCAATGTGATATCCGGATATAAGCCTTTTGCCAGAGTCTCGATTCCATCCTGTGTACGGGTTGCACTTGCATATATTTCACTGAGCATAACCGGATAAACACGGCCGTTCTTTACTGCATCCAGACTCTGAAGTGCTTCGTCATCCTGGATCACTGACAGCTGGCTGTCCATAACAGTCTGTGGATCATCTCCTGCATATGGCATATATACAACAAAGATTACATCTGGGTTTGCTGCAATGATGTCTTCTTTTCCAACGGTAGCCGCATCCGGATTAGCCAGAGTTGCTCCAAGCTGTGTTGCCATATCTCCTGCCAGACTGGAAGCACCGTAATTTGTGATATCCTCTCCCAGTGGTTCCACAATCAGTACACTTGGTTTTTCTTCCATATCTGCGGTTGCACTTAAGGTTGTATCAATGACATTCTTTGCTTCATCTACAATTGTCTCTGCTTTGTCCTGCACATCAAAAATCTTCCCGATATTCAGGATATCTGTAAATTCATTTTCCAGAGTTCTGCTGCTGCCCGGTCTGGTATTGGTGTTATAGTAGGTATTGCAGCCTTTGTCAATCCAGTTGGTGACATCTCCCAGATTCTTATCTGAAAACAGAGATCCCCAAGACAGGATCATATCCGGTTCTAACATTGTTACAGTTTCAAGGGATGGGGTAAATTCGTCAAGATAGTCGGTCTTGGAAAAGGCCTCTTTCAGATCATCCGGAACTTCATTGTCCAGTCCTGCTGTTGCTACAAGGTGATCTTCCAGTCCGAGAGCCAGCATAGTCTCGATACTTCCCTGATATACAGCCAGTACTTTTTCCGGTGCTTTTTCATAAGTGGTTTCGATTTCGTTTCCTTCATAATCATAGGTAGCAATGGTCAGAGGATATTCTGTCTTAGTTTCTCCTGCTGCTTCAGCTGCATCTGTGCTTTCTTCTGCATCAGCAGCCGGGAGATTGTCTTCTTTGATGGTATCAGCATCTGCTCTGTCTGTTGCAAATGCTGCCGGTGCTGCTGTCATCGTCATTGCGGCTGCCATTACGACTGCCATGATTCTTCTGGATACATACTTGTTCTTCATTTCTTTTCCTCTTTTCGTTTTTATTTGTGTAACCGAAAAGACGGAACTTCAAAAAAGGGATACTTTTTACGGAAGCTCCTTCTCTTACTGACAGGCAGGTTTCCTGACTTACAGACATTTTGATGTCTCACCGAATTCATACTCCTTTTGGTACTCTTATATGCGCTGCTTCGCCTTCTCACACATTTGTGCAATGGCTGTTCTGAAGCTCAGTCTGTATACAGTGGCCGCAACCGTTCAGGTATTTCACCTGATTTCCTCTCATAAAACTCCTGATCTCTGCCCGGAGTTTATTCACCTTACAGTGATTCAATTACGCTGATAGTAATTTTAACACAGGCTGTTTTTAAATACAATAAAGAATGAAAAAAGCAATGCTGTCAGGAATTTCCTGATGGCACTGCCTTCTCATTTAACCTATTATATCACGTTTTTCTAAAATTACTCTGTAAACAGTGGTGTGGAGTAGTATCTGTCTCCGCTGTCCGGAAGCAGTGCTACGATAACTTTTCCTTTATTTTCCGGTTTCTTTGCATACTGGATAGCTGCATAGAGGGATGCTCCCGATGAAATACCTACCAGGATTCCTTCTTTGTGTGCCAGCAGTTTAGCTGTTGCAAAAGCGTCTTCGTTCTCTGCCTTGAAAACTTCATCGTATACCTTGGTATTCAGTACATCCGGTACGAATCCTGCTCCGATGCCCTGAATCTTATGTGCGCCTGCTTTGCCTTCTGATAATACAGGAGAAGTTGCCGGCTCCAGTGCTACGACTTTCACATCTGGATTCTGCTCCTTCAGATATTCACCGGTTCCTGTTACGGTTCCGCCTGTACCTACACCTGCGATGAAGATATCTACTTTTCCATCTGTATCTCTCCAGATCTCAGGACCTGTGGTTGCTTTATGAACAGCCGGGTTGGCCGGGTTCACGAACTGTCCCGGGATAAAGCTGTTCGGAATCTCTTTTGCCAGTTCATCTGCCTTGGCAATAGCTCCCTTCATACCCTTTGCACCTTCTGTCAGAACAATCTCTGCACCATATGCTTTCAGAATGTTTCTTCGCTCAACGCTCATAGTCTCAGGCATGGTCAGGATGATGCGGTATCCTTTAGCTGCTGCGATAGATGCAAGACCAATTCCTGTATTACCGGATGTTGGCTCGATAATTACAGAACCTTCTTTTAAAAGACCTTTCTGTTCTGCATCTTCGATCATTGCTTTTGCGATTCTGTCCTTTACACTTCCGGCCGGATTCAGGTATTCCAATTTTACCAGGACGGTTGCTTCCAGTCCCAGTTCTTTTTCAATATTGGTAACCTCTACCAGAGGTGTGTTGCCGATGAGATCCAGTGTTCCTTTGTAAATGTTTGCCATGTCATTCTCCTCGCTTTCTATTTTGTCCGGGTGTTTTTCACACCCTGTTTTACTCGGTTTCTTAACTTGGCATCATAGTATCACTATATTCCTACTATGTCAATAGGTTTTTAGTAAAAAGTGGGAAACTTACGCAACATATTTCTCCTAATTTTCATGCATGAAGGGAGTTTTACGATGAACATGAAATTATTTGATTCTGACATTAGACACTCTGGTTCTTTAACCGCATTTTCCGAACCTATTCCACCAGGAGACAGAGATTTTTGCGTTTCTCTGTCTCCTGACATTTATGCCTCCACGATTTCTTTTACAAGCTCTTTCTTCTGGCTGCTGCCAAAAAAAGCCCGCCCCATAATGATTCGGTCTGCACCGTTTCTGATACAGTCCAATGCTCTTTCCAGATTCAGCCCACCATCCACACTTAACATTGTGTTTCTCTTTTGTTCTGTTATCAGATGTTTGATACACCTGATCTTTTCGTATGTACTCTCTATAAATACAGATCCTTCTCTTCCTGGTACGGTACTCATTACCAGTATTTCTTCTGCCTCATCCAGATAGGGCTTTATTTCTTCCCATTCACTTTCCGGTGATATGGCAATTCCGGCACGTATACCTTTTCCTTTTATTTGCTGAAGTATTTCCAGATTTTCTTTTTTCTTCCCTGCTTCCAGATGAATGGTGATTCCTACCGGTTCCAGTGAAAAATAAGGCTCCAGCATTTCTTTTGTCATATATGCCATAAAATGGAAATCCTGATCAATGGAATAGACTTTTTTTATCTGTTTCAGCCAGACTGGATTCAATCCAAATAATGGTACAAAATGTCCGTCCATAATATCCACATGCAATGATGTAATTCCTGAACGTCTTGTCTGCTGCAGATCTTCATTCATTTGCAGAATATCTGCTGCGAACAGGGAAAGCGACAATTTTGCCATATTGTTCTCTCCCTTCTTTAATTTCCTGTCTGTGCGAAAAGTCTTTCTCCCACTTCTCCGCCCGGATGGATCACCAGAAATTCTTCTTTCGTATATCCATTATGATTTGCCAGAGTAATGGACATTGCATCAAATACTGCAATTACAGCCAGGGTGCTTGCAGTTGCAAGCATGTTAAAGGCATCTGGCTCTCTGTCAATCTTTATCTTTAATAAAAAATCACTTTTCTGTGCCAGATTACTTTCCTCTGTCTCCGTAACCAGTACCGTTCTAATTCCCTTCTTTTTACAACTGTCTATCATCAATTCAAGTTCCACTGTATGCCCACCCTTGGAGAAGAAAATGATCAGATCATCTTCCTGTAGTACTCCCATACCGCCATGTAATGCATCGGAAGGAGAAAGGAAAAATGCAGGTCTGTTAATGCAATTCAACGTATGAGCTATTTTTTTTGCTGCAGCCCCGGAAGTTCCACATCCACAGGTAATTACTTTTCCATTGCATTCATTTAACAGCAACAGCATTTGGTTCACATCATCCTGATTCAAATGATCTGCCAGTTTCTGTATTTCTGCCGCTTCTTTTTGTAATACTGTTTTTACACTGTCAAATCCTGTTTTATTTTTTGCCCTGTCCATAGTATGCGTCTTCTCCAAATTTCCTGTTATAATGCTTATTTTTCAGTTCTTCCTGTATTCTGGAAAGCTTTCCGTCTGACATCGTATAGTTGCAATATGCCATTTTGGAAATATATTCTAATACCTGGCTGTTTAATACTGCTGCCTTTGGTGAAGTTCCCCACACAAACGGTCCATGACTGTGCACCAGAACTGCATTCATTTTTCTGCAATCCAGTTCTGCAAATCTTTCCAGAATGACATCCCCGGTATTCTTTTCATATTCTCCGGCAATTTCCTCCGGAGTCATCAATCTCGTACATGGAATATCACCATAAAAATAGTCACAGTGCGTTGTTCCGTAAGCAGGTATGTCCTGACCAAACTGCGCCCACATCGTTGCATACTGGGAGTGTGTATGTACAATTCCCCTGATTCCGTACTTTGCAAATGCCTTATACAGCGCTACATGAGTTGCAGTGTCCGTGGATGGTGCATATTCCCCTTCTACTACCTTTCCATCCAGATCTACTACCGTCATATGCTCCTGCTTCATCACATCATAATGAACACCGCTTGCCTTGATTACTACCAGCTCTGTCTCCGGATCATAGCCCGAAACATTTCCCCATGTGGAAATCACCAACTGTTTTGTTACCAGATCCAGATTGGCTTCCAGTACTTCCTGCTTCAATTTCTCTAACATATCATTTTTCCTCCGTTTCCTGAATACACTGATTCATACGCTTTTTCAGCCGCTTCATAACATCATTCTGTCCTCTTCCAAAATAGTCATGCACCAGTTCGTATTCTCTGTATAATCTGTCGTATTCTTTTTTATTTTCGGCATTTGGAAAATACGTTTTATTCTGAAGATTTCCCATCCGTTCTGCCGCTTCGTCTACACTGTCATATCCACCGGCTTCCTTTCCTGCTGCCAGCGCTCCCCAGATACAGGAAGATAATGCCGCGTTCTGTCTGGAACCGGCAATTCTGATCGGTCGTCCCGTTACATCTGCATAAATCTGCATCATAAACGGATTCTTCTGAGCAATTCCTCCTGCTACAATGATCTCATCCACTGGAATCTTATATTCCACAAATGTTTCAATAATCTTTCTCGTACCAAACGCAGTTGCTTCTATCAATGTCCGGTACATGTCTTCTATTCTGGTATTTAATGTAAATCCCAGCATCATTCCGGACAGACTTCCATCTACCAGCACACTTCTGTTTCCATTCCACCAGTCCAATGCCAGAAGTCCAGTTTCCCCCACTTTTTTCTTTGCGGCCAGTTTGTTTAAATATTCATAAATATGGATTCCCTGTTCATTTGCTGCTTTTTCATAAGACGCCGGAAGAAAATTCTCTGTCAGCCATGCGAAATGATCTCCTACACAGCTCTGTCCTGCCTCATATCCAAAATACCCAGGTACAATTCCATCTTCCACATAACCGCAGATTCCCGGCACCATTTTTTCTTCTGTACACATCAGTTCATGACAGCTGCTGGTTCCCATCATAATCAGCATACGTCCCGGGCCTGTTACTTTCGCTCCCACGGTCGCACCGTGAGCGTCAAAATGCCCCACCGCCACCGGTGTTCCCTCCGGAAGACCGGTAAGTTCTGCACTTGTTTTTGTCAAAACTCCTGCCCTGGTGCCAATAGACTGCACCGGTCCCCAGATTTTTTCCTCTATTACATGTTCCAGTCTCGGATCCAGCGCTTTAAAATAATCCGAAGACGGATATCCATCCTTTTTATGCCAGCAGGCTTTTGCGCCGGCAGCGCAGCTGTTCCGAATCAGTTTTCCTGTCAGCTGCATCACAATCCAGTCTGTCACTTCAAGAAATGCATCCGTATCTTCATAGATCTCCGGACTTTCATCCAATACCTGCCATACTTTTGGAAACATCCATTCACTGGATATTTTCCCGCCGTAACGCTGAATAAATTTTTCATTTCTCGCCAGTGCTGCCTCTGTCATTTTATCTGCATAGGGTTGTGCAGCATGATGTTTCCACAGCTTCACGTAAGCATTGGGACTGCCTTTCCATCTTTCCAGAAAGCAAAGTGGCGTTCCGTCCTTTTTTATTGGCAAAATTGTACAGCCGGTTGTATCGATCCCGATTCCAATCACCTGTTCCGGTCTAATCCCTGCCTGTTTTATTACGTCTCTTATGGTGATCCTCAATACATCCAGATAATCTCCAGGATGCTGCAAATGCCAGTCTACTCCAAGTCTGGTACCATCCGGCAAAGTCTCACTCATTACTCTGTGCCTGTATTCCAGCACACTGGTGGCTGTTTCCTCACCAGTCTCTACATCTGTCAGAAGGCATCTTCCTGACAATGTTCCAAAATCAATTCCGATGGTATATTTTTTCAATATCATCCCTCCTATTTCTGAACCATTCTCTGATTCCTTACTTTTCCGGAAAATTCCGTAAATGCAACTGCCAGAATCAGAACAATACCTTTTACCAGTTTCTGTACATAGTCATTGATGCCACACATAATCATCCCGGTTGATAACACTCCCATCAGAACTACACCGATCATTACCTGATTAATTCTTCCCTCGCCTCCTGACAGACTTACGCCGCCAAGAACTACTGCCGTAATCGCATCCATTTCATATCCGTCTCCGGCAGATGGCTGGCCGCTGCTGGTTCTGGAAAGTAATACTAGTCCTGCAATACCAGATAAAAATCCGGCAAAAGCATATACAATCAGTTTTACTCTCATGACATTTACACCGGAAAGATGGGATGCTTCTTCATTTCCACCAACACCGTATACATAACGTCCAAATGTGGTTCTTTCCAAAATAAACTTTCCAACCAGAAATACCAGCAGCATCAGAAGTACCATAAGTGGAATTCCGGCTATAGATGTTTTTGCGAAATTACCATATGTTTTGCTGAAACTGTGAACCGGTAATCCATCTGTCACGATATATGCCAGCCCTCTTAATGCTGTCTGAGTACCCAGTGTTGCAATCAATGCCGGCATATTTAACTTTGTCACACAAAATCCATTGAGCGCTCCTACTGCAAGCGCAACCAGTAAAGCAACAAGAGATCCTATGACGCCTGGTGCTCCCGCCTGCATTACAAGTGCTGCAATTACCGCACTCAGACCCGCAATGGAACCAACTGATAAATCAATTCCTCCCGTAAGAATTACATAACACATTCCCACTGAAGTAATTCCGGTAATGGATACCTGTTTTAAAATTGTCATACAGGTATTAATACTGAGAAAATTGCTGGATGCAACAGAAAAAAAGATAATCAGAATTATCAGAACCATCAGGATTCCATAGTCCAGCATTTTTGTTAATACATCATTCTTCTTACTCATGTTCCTCTACTCCTTCTTTCTCTGTAGACGCCAGTTCCAGAATTCTTTCCTGTGTGTACTCTGTTCTTTCCAGCTCTCCTACAATTTTTCCATGGCTCATTACCAGAATCCGGTCTGACATGCCTATCAATTCCGGCATTTCACTGCTGATCATGATAATTCCTTTTCCTTGTTTTGCCAGTTCTGTCATCAATGCATAGATCTCCTGTTTCGCGCCCACATCAATTCCTCGGGTAGGTTCGTCAAAAATCAGCACATCGCAGTTTGTTGCCAGCATTTTTGCCAGAACAATTTTCTGTTGGTTTCCACCAGACAGGTTCTTTGCAATCTGTTCCATGTTTGGTGTTTTTATTTTTAATTCTTTTATATAATCATCCACCAGACTTTCTACTTTTGATTTCTGTATGACTCCCGCATTTGTACATTTATCATAGATGCTGAAAACAGTGTTCTCCTTTACTGACATTCCCAGAATCAATCCCTGCCTCTTGCGGTCTTCCGGTATCAGACCAATTCCATGCTTCAGACCATCTCTCGGGCTTGCCGGACAAAAGGTTTCTCCATTCTTTTTCAGTCTCCCGGAAAGTATCCGGTCTGCACCATATATGGCTCTTGCCACCTCCGTACGTCCTGCTCCGACCAATCCTCCAAATCCCAGTATTTCTCCTTTTCTCAGCTGAAAACTGATCTCTTTTATTCTCTTATTGGTCAAATGATCTGCTTCCAGCAGCACTTCTCCTTTTTCAGCGGTATTCAACGGGTAAGATTCAGTCAGCTCACGTCCTACCATATAAGAGATCAGTTGCTGCTTGGTTACATCTTTTACATCTTTTGTAACAATATATCTTCCATCACAAAATACCGTCACACGATCACATAGTTCAAATACTTCCTCCAATCTGTGCGATATAAAAATAATGGTAACTCTCTTTTCTCTGAGTTTTTCAATGATATCAAAAAATATCTTTGTTTCATTGATGGTCAGTGGTGCTGTTGGTTCATCCATGATAATAAACCTGGCATTTTTCGATACAGCTTTCATAATTTCTACAATCTGCTGATAAGCCACTCCCAGTTCACATACTTTTGTTTTTACATCCAGATCAACGCCCATTTCCTTACACAGTTCTTCCGCACGCTGATTCATTTCCTTTATGTTTCTGATTCCATATTTCTGAATTTCTCTTCCATAAAAAATGTTCTCTGCAACTGTCAGATATGGAATCAGACTGAACTCCTGATAGATAACCGATATTCCCAAATCCATGGATAACTTCGGTGTCATTTTTTCATACGCCTTATGTTCAAATTCAATTGTTCCTTTTGTCGGTTCATAGGCACCCGTCAGTAATTTTATAAATGTTGACTTGCCTGCTCCATTTTCTCCACAGAGCGCATGAACCTCTCCTCTTCGCACATCAAAAGAGATATCATCTAACGCTTTCACTAATGCAAAATATTTGGACAAATGATCTACTTTCAATATTATATCGTTCATTTGCGTCTCCTCTTTTTTAGAGAGAAAGGGGTATGCGCTCTGGCATTTCCCCCTTCTCCGGATATATCTTTTTTTACTTTTTATTTTCCATCCCACTCATAGGTTCCGTCCAGCACGTCAGCCTTTGGTACTTTCACATATGGAAGATATACGGTTTCCTGTTCTTCCGGGATACCTTCGGTTGCGTATTTATATAAGTAGAATGCGGATTCATAACCACCCTTGTACGGGAATAAATCTACGGTTCCCCGGTAGATGCTGTCTTCTTCTGCAATATAAGTCAAAGCTTCATCTGTTGCATCTCCGGAAAATACAGCATATTCTTCTCCTTCTTTTCCTGCATTCACCATTGCCTGATATCCGCCGATTGCACCGGAATCATTGGTTCCAACTACAACGTTCAGATCCGGATACTGTGCCAGAACGGATTCTACAATCTTCATACCGCCTTCCAGCGTATCTCCCGCCTGTCTTGCAACAATCTCAACATCCGGGCAGATCTCTTTTAACGCTTCTTCCACACCATCACCACGCGGAATAACAGATTCTACATTGTCCTGTGAAATGATGCATACCTGTGCTTTTCCATCCAGTGTATCTTTAATCCATTCTGCCGCCTGTTCTCCGATGGTATGTCCATAATCATATTCGTCCAACGTATAACTGAGCTTTACATTTTCCTGTGTCTGGGCAATGCATGCAGTTGCAATGCCGCTTTCGTTAGCTTTATCTACAATTTCCAGAGTTGCCTGTGTATCAATCGGAGTAAAGGTAAATCCGCTGTAACCATCATTTACCAGGCTTTCCAGTGCATTTAACTGTGTGTCAACATTGTATTCCGAATCAATAACCTGATAAGTAACACCAAGATCCTCGCATCCTGCCTCGAATCCCTTCTTTACCATTGCATTCCATGGATTCGCAAGATTCATACTCACATATGCCAGTTTAATATCTTTGTTGTCTTTTGCAGCAGCTTCTTCTTTCATTGCTTCTACATCAATGGTCCAGTCATCATCTGCAAATGCTACTGCTCCCATAGATAACATCATACTTGCTGAAAGACCTGCACATAACAATCTTGATACTACATTTTTCTTCATCATAAAACCCTCCTGATCTTATAGTTTGTTTAAATCAATTGCATTTTGCACCATTCGCATATGCTTGTTGTATTCTTTTCCTTTTCTCAAAGTCATTCCAAGAAACAACGCATCCAGTATGGCCTGATCTGCCACACGCCGTGCCACTTTATCTCTTCCGCAAGTCAGATCACTGGTTGAAATAAACAGTGGGATGTCAGTCACTTTTAATAATGGAGACTTGTTCATCTTGGTAATACATATCGTAGTTGCACCCTGTTCTTTTGCAATACGCATTGCCTGCACCACATTTCTTGACCTGCCTTCATAGGATACGGCAAATGCCACATCTCCAGGTTTTAAATTTGCTGCCGTCATTAACTGCATCATGACATCACTGTAAGCAGAGCAGTTAATACCCATTCGGCTGATTTTCGTATCCGTTAGCTGACACACTGCATAGGCGTCTCCAACACCGAAAAAATGAATAGATTTTGCATTTGCCATAGCGTTTAATGCTTTTTCGTAATTTGGAGTTACCAATGACAATGTATCTGTCAGTGTCTGCATATTGCTGTGAAATACTTTTTTCAGTATTGTCACCATATCGTCCTGCGCTTCTATTTTTTCAGGACGTTCTGAACTTTCTTCATTTGCTGCTGATAAAAATGCCTGTTTGAATTCTGTGTACCCGCTGTACCCCATTCTTTTACAAAATCTGACAATTGAAGCATCACTGCTTCCTGTTTCATGAGCCAAACCTGACAGTGTAAAATTGGCAATTGCTTCCGGATTTTCCAGCAATGCTTCTGCCACAACCTTTTCTGCCCGCGGAAGAGATGGGAGTTGAAATCTGATGCGCACCATTATTTCATTCATACTTTTTCCTCCACATTTTCAGTAAGTTATTGATTTCTTACTTCACAATTAGAATAGCACATTAAAATTATGGAGTAAATTTTGCATATTTTTTTCATTATTTTGCACTATATACACCATCTTTGTCCATTTAATGCTTTGTTTGTTTATTATATTTGTATAGTTTTTTAATTTTCCCACTTCATTTTGAAAGTTTTACTTCGAAATAACACTTCACTTTGAATTCCTGTTATACAAAAAAGTTCGACAGATGTTTCACACATCTGCCGAACTTTTTCATTCAAAATTCGCATGTCTTTTTTTCAGTTCTTTTTCCGATATTCCCCTTTTTTCCATCAGCTGGATCACAAGTGCCTCAAGGCTGATAAACAGAGCCTCCTCAAACAGTGATCCCATTGGCTGAACAGATTTTTTCTCTGTATCCTCCTTAAACTTCGCATCTGCATGAATCACAACTGCAACATCTGCGACTGCATGCAATGACGATTCCCTGCATGTCGTAAACACAATAATTGGTATCTGTAGTTCTTTTGCCTTTTTTGCATACACCTTAAGTGTCTCCGTCTCGCCACTTCCGCTTCCAAGAATAAGTAAATCACCTTTTCCTGCTGCAGGGGTATTCGTATCACCGATCCAATAAGCTTCATATCCGGCCTGCTCAAGCCGCATGGTAAACCCTTTCATTACATATCCGGTTCTTCCCATACCGGCTACAAATATCTTCCCGGCCTGATCTATAAGCTGACCTATCATGGCATATTCCGCAGTTGATCCGTTGCTCAGGCATTCCTGAAGTTCCTGTAAAATCTCGCTGGTATATTTTGTAAACAATTTCCACTTCTTTCTCTATGGAAATGCAAAATCTATTCATCTTCTTTATATCAAGTTCAGAGAAAAAAGTAAAGGATATTTTTCCTGCTTTCCAACTCATTACACACTTTTCAGATGTTCTGCCACCACTCCCGCAAATACTCTATGTCCTTCTGCATTCATATGCTCCTGATCTTCTTCGCTGCTCTGTACATAGTCTGCCGCCCGGAAGAAGTCTGTTCCGTACTGTTCTGCAATCTTCTCATAAACATCTCCCAGCTTTTTGGAGACTTCTACGGATTCCGGCGAGAATTCCTGATCAAATTCTTCTTCCCAGACCCGTTCTCCAAGAAAGATTGGAGAGATCAGCAGGATTTTACTGTCAGGTGCGAACTGTTTTGCCTGATCCAGGAGACGTACGATACCTTTTCCGATTACATCTGCCGAAGCGGAAAATACTGTTTTACAGTCATTGGTTCCCAGCATCAGTACAATCTGATCTGGCTTCCCATGTGTCTCCAGAAGGGTTGGAAACAGTTCCACACCTTTTCGCCCCTGTCTTAACGGATCTTCAAATATCGTAGTTCGACCACATAATCCCTCTTCAATTACCCTGATTCTCTGATCTTTTAACTGCTCCTGCAAGACGCTCGTCCATCTCACGCCCCACGGAAAACGGCTGCCATCCTTCGGATTATATCCCCATGTATTTGAATCGCCAAAACAAAGTACGTCTGTCATTTTTTCTCCCCATCTACGCTTTCTGTTTATTCTATTTTCATACTAACATAGTAGGTTAAAGAATGGAATTCCATTTTTTCTATAACAGGATATAGAAAAAATCAATAAAGACTGGATAAACTGCTCGGTTTTTTTACCAAGTGGCGGAATAACAATTTCCTGTTGACATGAATTTCATCTGGTGTTATCTTATATATAGAATTTTTATATATAAAATTTTTATATATAAGATGAGGAGGTTATCGTATGTATTTTCCGGTATCGGCGCTTCTGATCGAATACCTGATCCTCACCATTGTGTCAACACAGGATTCCTATGGATACGAGATCAGTCAGACTATCAAGCTGGCAGCGGACATCAAAGAATCCACCCTGTACCCTATCCTGAAAAAGCTGGAAAAATCCGGTTTTCTCACTACCTATTCACAAGAATATCAGGGGCGGAAGCGAAAATACTACTCCATCACGCCTGAAGGAAAAACACAGATAGGAAAACTAAATGCCGAATGGCTGACCTATAAGGACACCATTGATGGGATTATCGAAGGGAGGCTTCGCAATTGAGTAAAAAGCAATTATCTAAAACCGAATATCTTCAGCAACTGGAGAAATATCTGAAGAAGCTTCCGAAGGAAGATTTTGAAGATGCTATGGAATATTTCACTGAATATTTTGAGGATGCTGACGATGAAGGCGCACAGGCTCTGATGGAAGAACTTGGCACACCAAAAGAAGCTGCCAGCGATCTGATGATGAACCTGTTAGATCGGAAACTGACAGATGTCTCACCCGACACCAAGACATTCGCTGCATCAGGCAACACTTTTGAAGATTCAGCCACTCCTTCCGGGACCGCGAGTACTACCGGCCATAAAATCTGGAAGTCCATCCTGTGGATCTCCCTGTTAGTCCTCTTTGCCATACCCATTGGGGCACCACTGCTGATTTCTGTGGTAGTAGTCCTGCTCTGTGCAATGCTTTGTGCCATTATTCTGGATCTGTGTGTATTTATTGCTGCATTTTCCGGCTTTCTCATTGGCTGCAAGCTAGTTCTCCGAGGCCTGCTGGCACTGCCGGTTTCTCTTCCCGGATTTTCCATGATCACCGGAAGCGGACTGCTTGTCATCGGGCTTGGCATCCTGACTACTCTGCTTGGCATTCTCCTGACCCGCCAGGGCTGTCGTTTTTTTGCTGCTTCAGTCAAATGGATTGCAAATCAACGAAAGAAAAGTAAACGAGGTGAAGCATTATGAAACGATCTCATTTTAAATGGTTAAAGGCTGGTGTGATATGCTGTATGATAGGAGCTGCACTGATTTTTGCCGGTTATCTGAAAAATGGTCAGTCTTATGTTGCTCACGCTGATCTCAACAAACTGAAATGGAGCACTCACAGTGATGATTCAGCAAAAGTAATCTCCCTGCCCCGGACAGATCTTGGCACCTTAGATTCTATAGAAATTACCCTTTCCGATCTGGATCTGGAGATTCTTCCGTCCGGAGATGAAAACTGTGCCATTGCATGGGAGATTTCCTCAGATTACGGGAATACACCCGTCTCTTATACCGTAAAAGGCGGACATCTATCTGTCACGGAGACAGACCATAGCCACAATTTTTATGTTCATGTGGATATCAGCCTGTTTGCGGATCTGCTGTGTGGAAAACATATCTCTCAGACAGCTGATAAAGTTACCCTTTACGTGCCGGCGCACGCATTCAAAGCTGCAACCATAAATAGCCAGTTTGGAACTGTCTCTGTAGAAGGACTGCAGGCTGCACAGGGAAGCATTGATTGTGTTGATGGGGATGCTTTCTTTACCAACTGTCAGTTCTCAGATTTTACTTTACAGAATACATTGGGGAATCTGACAGTCTCAGACAGCACTCTGGATGACTGCGAAATTACTGTGAGCGATGGCGATCTGACACTGGCTTCTAACCAATATCAGGGGTCCTGTTCCGTGACCGATAAATTGGGAGACGTGAAACTCACCGCTTCCTCTGATATTTTGCAGGCTCTTGGATTACAGCTCTCTACCGGACTCGGAGAAATCCATCTGCCGGAAGAACTGAAAAAAACACTTCCAGAAAGTGAGGATGATCTCACCAGCTACTCTCAGGAAGGCGCTGCTACTGCTGCACTGACCATTATCTGTAAAGATGGGGATATCTCATTAACTGAATAACATGAAATTCAAGAATGCCTCGGCATATTTGTTGCTCGCCACCTACAGAGGTAGGAGAGCCATTTCACATCTGATATATTTTAAAATAAGGCTGACAAAATGCTTCTGCAAATTTGTCAGCCTTAATCTGTACTGAATGGCTATCTCTTGATGTCGTAATTCATATTCATCAGGTTTCGAATAGTGTCTACGTCATCTGTGATGTTTGCATCTCCGTGGATGGTGTGCTTGATGGCACTGCTGGCCACTGCAAAGTTCACGATATCCATTGGTTTGTAATCATGCATGATGGCGTAGATCAGTCCACTGGCGAAGGCATCTCCACCGCCTACACGATCCAGAATATTGAAAGTGAACAGCTTACTTTCAAAAGTATGGTTTTCATACCACATGTATGCTTTCAGACTGTTCTCACTACCGCTGTGGGCATAACGCACATGGCGGGCAATGCATTTCAGATTCGGATAACGCTCTACGAATCTCTGGAAGATCTCATCCTGCTGCTCGTAGCTTGGCTGCATCGGGATACCATCTTTCCAATCACCCTTACTGTGGTCATTTTCATCCTTCCACAGGTGATACGGTTCGATTCCAAAAAGTACATCGATATATGGCAGGCATTCGGTACAGAAGTCTCTGGCTTCTTCCCATGTCCACATGGTGCTGCGGAAGTTACCGTCAAAACTGGTGGTGATTCCCTTCTCTTTTGCCACCTTCAGACTGTTCAGAATCAGATCTTTGCATTTTGGAGAAACCGCCGGAGTAATACCGCTTAAATGTAGCCAGGTAAAACCATCCAGCAGTGCATCCAAATCCACGTTATCAAAATCATACTCTGCAAAAGCACTGTGCTTTCTGTCATAAGTCACTTTACTTGGGCGGATTCCATAACCAGTCTCCAGATAATAAGTACCCAGCCGGTGAGTCGGGGTCTGCTGTGGTGTGGATAAAATCATAGGTGTACAGTGGACATCGTTGCTTCGCAGCATACGGATCGCACTCTTTCCGATGCTGTTATTTGGTACAACAGAAAAGAATGTACTGTCCACATTCAGATTTGCCAGCGCAAGGGCAATGTTTGCCTCGCTTCCACCATAACTGGCTTCAAAGCTGGTCGCCATCCGGATCTTATCGTAATTCGGCGGTGTCAGTCGAAGCATGATCTCTCCTATTGTAATAAACTTTTGTGTACTGTCATTGTCACGAAGAAGTGGATTTGAGTGTTCCATATGAGCCTCCTGTAAAAATTATGTGTTCAAGAATGCCTCGGCATTCATGCTTCAGCAGACATACTGTCTCTGCCGATGCACAAACGGCTGCTTCACTTATGCTTAGTCTATCATACTTTCTCTTTTTGTCCAGACATTTTTCCTGTCCATCCTTACTTATGCCAGATGGAAGGTCTGAATTAGCAGGATCCATGCCAGACCATAATACGTAATAACAGCTACCAGATCGTTTACCGTTGTGATCAACGGACCGGATGCTACTGCAGGGTCTACCTTGATCTTATGGAAAAACATCGGAATCAGAGTTCCCACCAGGCTGGAGATCACCATGGCTGCCATCAGTGAGAATCCTACACAGCCGGAAATCAAGAATGCATGATTGGCTGGATTCGGCTTAAGAAGCCAGATGTAACAACCTACCAGAAGAAAGGATACTGTTCCCAGAACCAGTCCGTTCATAAATCCCACACGCATCTCTTTTATTGCCAGATGCAGCTTCTGTGCACCGGTCAGGTTCTCATCCATTAACACACGGATAGTTACAGCCAGTGACTGGGTTCCAACGTTGCCTGCCATATCCAGAATCAGTGACTGGAATGCCATGACAATCGGAAGTGTGGCAACTACTGTTTCAAATACGCCTACCACAGAGGATACTCCGATTCCAAGGAACAACAGAACGACCAGCCATGGCAGTCTCTTTTTCATACTCTCTTTTGTGGTCTCATTCAGATCTTCTTCTGCGGTCAGACCAGCCAGCTTTGCGTAGTCATCACCCATCTCATCGTCTACTACTTCTACGATATCCTGGGATGTGATAACACCTATCAGCATCTTCTTGTCCGTCAGTACCGGGATAGAATCTTCGGCGTAGTCCTTGATATCCTCGATACAGTCGCTGATCTTTTCATGATCGGTCACATACGGATAGGATGTACTGATAATATCATCCAGAGAATCCCGTTCTCTTGCAATAATCAGATCCTTCAGATCAATGGCTCCGTAAAAGACATCTTTGCGGTCTACCACATACACAGTAGAGATGTTGTCGTTATCTCCCGCCTGACGCACCAGTTCCCGCATTGCCTGACGGATGGTCAGATCATGATAGATCACAATAAAGTTAGTAGTCATCTTACTACCAATCTCATCGTCCTCATAGGACTGGATCATCCTGATATCGTGGCTGGCTTCTTCATCCAGCATTTCTACCAGTTTTTCCTGTGTACTGTCATCGAATTCATCCAGTACATCTACTGCATCGTCCGAGTCCATGTAGGAAATGACTTTTGCTACTTTGTCCAGATCCAGTTCTTTTAAATATTCATCTGGATCATCAATATAAGTGAAGATCTCTGCCAGACGCTCTGCCCCGAGCACCGGATACAGTTTCTTTCTCTCGTCTTCTGTCAGCTGTGACAGCGCATCTGCAATATCGTTCTCATGGTAATCAGAGAGCCTGTCCAGAAGTTCTTCGTTTGATAAAGAGCTGTGCAGAATCTCCAGCAGCTCTTCCGCATAATTTGGTTTTACATTCATTTCTTTTGTCATATTGCCTCCCTTCTCCCTAAAAAAGGGCATAAGAAAACCACCGTTTTCTTTTCAACTTTCCAACAGTAACATGCTGTGAAGTATAGGAATGAATACGGTGGTTCAAAAGCAATATGAACAAACGCAGTCCATCAGAAAACGATTCTGGAACACTGCGTCGGTCTCTTTGCTTGTCTGCCACCGTTAATACTACTTCGTCCTGTACTGTCGCAACTGTCCATTTCGTTTTCCTCCTTGTTTTTATTTTAATCCTCGTATATTCTAGCCTGTCTGTTTCCTAAATGTCAAGGGTAAAATCTGTTAGTTTGACTGTTTTTGCAGCTATTCAGACCCCACTGTCCCGCGAGGTACTGAACCATTACCTGTTTTTCTCCGATATCAGAATATACTCGTAATCTGGCTTAAAATCTCCTTTCTCATATAACTGATAGTATTGCACGAAGATGCGTTCCATTACTTTTGATATCTGGCTCTCCTGCGGCTCAAAAAGAATAATCAGATACTGCATGGCACTGTATCTGGTACAGATGTCCACTTTGCGAATAGCATGACGGATTGCCTGCTCCATGCAGTCAAGTGCCTCTTCAATCTGTTCCATATATAAGGTCTGATTCCACACAGTATCCATGGTCACCATTACCAGATAACAGGAATGCTTATACCGGTCACTTAAGCTGTTCATATATTCATACAGTCTTGCAAATCCTCTGAAATCTATCTCCAGAGCCCCGCTATAGCTGCCGCTTTCCTGCAGTGCCGCAGCAACTTTTTGCAGATCTCTGCCCGTTGCAGATTTTTCCCTGCGCTCTTCTGACATCTGACGGTAGAAAAAGAACCGGTCTTTTCCATTCTGTTTGACATAATACAGAGTATTGTCTGCATTCATATAGCTGGTTTCAAAGGAATCGCCCGGTTCTGTCATACACAGACCAGCCGAAAGTGATGCACAGCGGATCTCCACATCATCTTCCTTACTGCTCCGGAATGTTTCAAAGAGTTTCTCCATCTTTTGGGTTACCTGATCTTTTTCCATATCCGGCAGGAATAAAATGAATTCATCGCCGCCAAAACGACATGCCACCGCATCTTTATCCACCGCACTGAGCAGTTTTCCGAGCAGCTTCAATGCACGGTCTCCCGCCTTATGTCCATAGATATCATTAATTCTTTTCAGATTATCCATATCCACAAATGCAAGACAGCCTGATTTCTCCTGCATAATCTGCGCGATCAGCGTCTCACCCCGACTGCGTATCGGAAGACCGGTCAGATAATCATAATTCTCTTCATCTCCTTGGCTTTTCATTGTTGCCATTACTTCAGAGATAAATTTTTCTGTTCCCCGCTCCAGTTCTGTAATATCATCTTCTCTTTCTTCTGCTTCTTCTTCAATCTTCGCTTTTCCTGTTTCCAGCAGATGAACAAAAGTATCTACAATTACCGGATCAAACTGTGTACCCCTGTTGTCTTTCAGTTCCTCCAGGATCTGTTCCTGTGACAAAGCTTTTCGATAAATTCTTCTGGTGCTCATAGCATCGTAACGGTCTGCCACTGCCACAATCCTTGCCTGTATCAGGATCTCTTCCCCCTTCAGGCCATCCGGATATCCCTTACCATCATATCTTTCATGATGAGATCTTGCCACTTCTGCCGCATGTTCTATCACGGTAATATCCTTCAGTACATCCGCCCCGATTATTGTATGTGCTTTAATCATGGCATACTCTTCTTCTGTCAGCTTTGACGGCTTATTCAGTATACTGTCAGGTATTCCAATGCGTCCCACATCATGCACATACGCTGCATTTTTCAGGTGGTGAATCTCTGAATTGCTCCATCCCATTTCCCTGGCAATCATTCCTGCGTACTGTGCCACACGATAAGAATGTCCTTTTGTATATTCATTCTTTGCTTCCATAGTCGTTGACAGTGTTCGGATCATTCGAAGTGACATCTTCTCCATCTGACGTCTTCGCTTCTCCAGTTCTTCCTGCTGTCGCTGTTTTTCCATATATCGCACACGTTTCAGCGTACAGATAATATTTACAAACAGCAGAATCAGCAGCCCGGTTCCCACAAACACTCCGGAAAGTGACACCACAAAATAAGAAGAAACTACTTCAGTCAATATAGCCGTCATAGCAACCACACAGCCTGACAGAACCAGATGATATTCTCTGCTCTCTCCACGGCGTATATCCATAATAAAAGTCACAGTAATCGCCGCAAAAGTCAGTATAAGTATGACATGATCTACCGGCATCGTCTCTATATAATCTGCAATTCCGGCTAACTGCAATCCTGTTTCCACCACAAAATTCAATAAAGCGACTCCTTCGATCACTCTGTAGATTCCTGTGTAACGATGTTTTTGTACACTGTCTATATAGAACAGCAGCGGAATCGGACATAAAATGATTACCACGAAACACATGGACGCCATTATAGAAGCATTCGGTATCCAGAGCTGACGCATCTTGGATTCCCCCAGCATCCAGACAGATCCCATCAGCATACACCAGCCCAGATATTCCATATCGAATTTCGTCTGATACACCATGCCCAGCGCAATACTGAACAATATTGTCACAACACCGGTAAAGAGAATAAAAAACGCAATCAGCGTCTGCGTTCCATATTCATTGAAAATATGTGTCCAGATATCTCCTTTGTCACCGTAATATACCTCATTCACCACGCCAGAATAATTGGACGTATGAGTAGTGAGTTCTATCTTCAGTTCCTTACCTGCATCTTCTTCTGAAGTCTCACAGAAGACATAACGGCTGGCTGAGTTCTTGCCAAACGGTCTGGTATTCTTCGTATCATAACTGCACCTCAGTTCTCCATCAATGTAATACTTTATATCCTGGAGTGAAGAACGCAGTCCAATGGCATTCGCCGTATAATCTGTCGGAAGGATCGTAGTCAGTACCATGGTCTCCCCCACAGGGACATCATATTTTCCCGGAACCCGAATAACTTCATTGCTTCCATCCGTCTTTTCCCAGGTAAATGTTCCCGGATATCGAATATTGGCTTCCAGTGACATCTCCGTGCGCTCACTTGGATAAACAGCTTCTCCAACTACAAAAGCTGCCACTATCAAAAACATCAGGATGTAAAATGCAAGCCGTCTTTGTCTTTCTGCCCTGTCCATTTCTCTCATCCTCATTTCTTTTTTCACATACATATTATCTGTTCAATCTGAATTTCAGATACACCGGATCATGATCTGACCAGGTATATCCCGTGTTAATATTTTCATAAGAAACACACTCCACATTATCTGAAATAATAAAACCGTCCAAAGTAACCGTATAGGTAACCCCCTCCTCATATTCCATATCTGCGTTGCGTGCACTGTTCCACAACGCATCCTTTTCCTGTTCCGACAGAGCGTCCATCGCAAAAGAAAAATGTTCCGGCAGTTCGCTTCGCGGAAACGGATAGGCCCAGGATTCGTAAGAATCATTTTCACCCTCATCTGCCTTCAGATCATGATTAAAATCTCCTCCGCAGATTATATAGTTTCCTGCTTCATATTCTGTCTTCATATCCTGGCATAACATCTGGATCTGCCCTTCCCGAATCGCATCACTGTTCCCGTAAGCAGACATGTGAAGAGCATAAATAACCAGCTCTTTTCCATTGTCAACCTGGACTCTGGATACACTGTAACAACGGTCCAGATCCAGGAATTTACTCAGTGATGTGGAGATCGGCAGACTTCTTCGCAGTGAGTCTGTGATCTCATATCTGGAAAAAAGTCCGATTCCGGAATTGCTTTTTCCATGAGGCTGGGTAAAAGGATAAAACAGGAATGCAGAATGATAATTCTTCGCAAACACAGTATAATCTTCTGGCAGACATTCTTTTAAAATCTGATATTCATCCACATGATAACTTCTGGTGGAATCCAGATCAATCTCTTCTATCATGGCAAAATCCGGGTCCAGAGATGCCACCAGTTCTCCTGCTCCCTGCACAGTCTCTATGACGCTTTCTTTGCTCTTTGCCCAGGAGGACTTCCCACCATCCATGAAGAAACTGAAATCCGGCGTATAAGCTCCAAAACCGATATTGTAGGTCAATGCCCCATATTCCTGCTCCGTAGTAAGCTGTTCTTTTTCCTTACCTTCCTGCTTTGGTGATTCCACTTCCAGGATCTTCCTGTCCTCGATTCTGTTATAGCTGGCGAACAGATAAATTACATAAACCGCCAATGCCGCCACCAGTGTTCCTGCCACAATTCCAAATATCTTCAGGATTTTCTTTCTCATGTTCATACGCTCCATCTGTCAAATGACATTTTTTTAAGTATAACATAAAAGCAGCCTGTCAACCAGCGAAAAGCAGAAACATCCTGTTTTCAAAATATTCTCTTTTATATAAAAAGTCATTGTTTTATGATTCCTTTCACAAAACAATGACTTTTTTCTAAACTTTTTATGCTTCTGCCAGTATCTTTTCTTTCCGTGCCAGAATATCATCTGCCAGTAACTGCTTCTCTACATTCTCAAATCCAATGCGGTCAATGGTCTCTGCAAAGCGCTCTCCTTTTTCTCCCTGTTCTTTAAACAGTAAAATAGCTTTTTCAATCACATCCAATGCTTCTTCTTTTGTGGTAAAAACTTTACCCAGGGCTTTTCCTTTGGCTACTTTCTTGCCCCATCTTCCACCGACATAGATCTTGTAACCGTAGGTTCCGTCTGGGATGGAATCAAACGGGCACTTACCTACACAGCGTCCGCAGTGACGACAGGCTTCTTCATCAATGTGGAGTTTTCCATCCACTACTTTTGCCACCTTGTTTGGACAGGCTGCTTCAATGGCACATTTCTTGCATCCTTTACATTTATCCAGATCCTCCTGCGGAATTCTCTGACCGATGATACCCACATCATTCAGGTTTGGTTTTACACAGTTATTCGGACATCCACCTACTGCGATCTTAAACTTGTGTGGTAATCCCACCTGACGGTATCCTTCATAGAATCTGTGGAAAATCTCTTCTGAGATACCATAGGAATCCAGCAGACCGTACTGGCAGGTGGTTCCTTTACAGGAAACCACCGGACGTACCTTGGCGCCTGTCCCTCCTGTCATCAGTCCTTCTTTTGCAATAAATGCCTGGAATTCATCTACTTTTTCATATGGGATTCCAGGAATCTCTACAGAAAGTCTTGTAGTATAGGCAAGCTTTCCATTTCCGAATTTTTCTGCTGCATCTGCCATGCATCTGTGCTGAGCGGCCGTTACTTTCCCGTTCACCGTAATGACCCGTGCAGAAAATTCATCAGTTCCCCTGTTATTTAAGAAACCAAGACCCTTTAATCTTTTTTCCTCTTCCTTGCTGACTGTCAGTGCTGACATGATTTTCCTCCTGTTCTTTGGTGTAATGTTATCTGCGTTTTTATTCACTATACCACTTGTTCATGTATTTGAAAAATGATATTATTTTATAGAAACTATAGGTATTATCTATACGTTATTTTTAACATTTGATCTGAAACAACCAACAGGAACGTCCATGACATTTCTGCCTCTGAAAGGAGCATACTCTTTGACCATCCGCCATCTTACCATTTTTCTAACCGTAGCACAGCAAGGCTCTATGAGTGCAGCCGCCAAGACTCTGTATCTTTCCCAGCCTACAGTCAGTCAGGCAATCCGTGAACTCGAGACACACTATAACGGTCTTTTATTTGAACGTCTTGGGAAAAAACTGTATCTTACCGATCGTGGCAGGCTTCTGCTGCCCCACGCTGAAGAACTGGTACAGCAGTTCCGCCAGGTGGAAGAACTGATGCTGAATCAGGGGCAGTCTTCCACGCTCAAGCTGGGCTCCACTATCACAGTCGGCACCTGCCTGACGCCTTCCGTGGTAGTGGATCTTCAAAAATGTTTTCCAGAGATGTTGATTTATTCCTATGTGAGCAACACCCGTGATATCGAAGAAAAACTGTTAAAATCAGAACTGGACGCTGCCGTAATAGAGGGCGAAATTCTCTCTCCGGATCTGATTGTTTTGCCTATCATTGATGACAGTCTGGTACTGGCGGTTGGCAAAGCGCATCCCTTTTATACACGGCGGGAGCTGTCTGTTGCTGATCTGCAGGGGCAGAAATTTTCCATGCGTGAATCCGGCAGCGGTACCCGGCAGCTCTTTGAAGATTACGCTTCCAGACATCAATTGTCCTATATCACAGCCTGGGAAGCCAACAGTCCAAGAGTTCTGTTGAATGCAGTGCTCTACAACAATATTCTCTCCGTTATGTCCCTACGGCTGATGCAGCACGAACTGCAGCACGGATCCATCCGTGCTTTCCGCCAGGCAGACGGCGAATGGGATCGAAAATTCAAACTGGTCTATCATAAAAACAAGTTCCTGACTCCGTCTATCTATGAACTGGAACGGATTCTGCATGAACATCAGCATATGAACATGCCCGAAAAAATGGGGATGCTGCATTAGCATCCCCCGCACTGTTTATTTCACATAATTTTCTGCTATATTCTTTTTCACATCATCTTCTGTTAATCTCGCTGCTGACTTTCCATTAAAGCCAGCTGCATATTCTTCCAGCGTCCGGATTCGTTTTTCAGTTGATGTTACGATACTGTCTATTCTTTTTTTATCGATAAACTGCGCTGCCCGCTCATCATCGAATACGCTTCGAATCAGCTCTCCTACATCCTTCAGCTTTGTAAAATCAATCCATTCAAATGACGATACCAGCTTTAACTGCTCCTCATGGTGATTTTTGAATGGTTTACAGGTAACGCGTTTTCCAGAAAGTATCTCGAATGGCAGCATGTCATATCCAAAAGATGATCCGCTGTCAAAAATCGGTGCCGCTCCAATCCATTTCAGACTCTCTGCTTCCCGTATCAGTCCAAAATTGTTCAGGTGCCGGTCTTCATTCGCTATGATATAGTCCACCACTATCATTCTGTCCAATGACGGAACGACATCAATTCCAAGTGCTTCGCAACAATTCACATAATGCTGGTATACCGATACATCATTTAACTTTTTCTGTGTCTGAAAAATACGCCAGGCACCGATCAGTTCCGTATCTCTGGTCACAAAATCCTGACAGATACTGTACGGCTCTTCTTCATCCCATATCAAGTCATACGCGATATATTCAATTCCCAGACAATCCATGATTCTGGATGCTATCACCTCATTGAACGGCTGCTGCCGGAATGGATTACTGCCACCTTTTAACAAACATCTTTGTCCATTCAGTATCTTCCATCGTTTTTTCAGACATCCATCCGAGGTGTTGTCCGGTGAACTGAAATCAAACTCTGCCGTCTCCTTTTTTGCCCCCAGCAGGATATCTCCGATATCATCTGAAAATGCATGGTCAAAAAAATTGATATCATCCCATTTCAGATCTGTCCCTGTCGGTCGGATCCAATATTGATCAGAAAGGCTGAGTCCAAAACAACGGACAAGCAATAACTTTGTATCTGCAATGTCCAGCGTCTCCAACGCCTCTTGAACCCCGGATCTGCTTGCCGGAATAGACCGGTCCGTCCACCACGCATTCAATGCTGCCCGGTCAGCTATGCTTTTTTTCACCGAAATTCCCACAGGAAGATGTTCTGGCGCATATACTTCATATACTTTACTGATGAATCCGGTCGCATCATCTAATTCCATCTGTGCAACAGGGATTCTCTTATGCATCAAAGTGCAGTTCATCCGTCCCACCTCCCGTTTTCTTTTTTTATATACTATTTGCTGATCCGTACAAAATCTACTTTGTATTCGTCACTGCCTTTTTCATCCACTGTATAGTAAGCCGCCATCTGAACCACATTCAGATAAATACGAATGGTTCCATTAAGACCTTTTTCTGCTGCGTCTTTTTTTACTGCTTTCTTAATATCATCCATATCAATATCCAGACCGGAAACTTCCAGAGTGACAGCTTCTATTCTGTTTCCTGCATCTTTTGCTGCCTTTGTCACTGTTTTTACTGTATCTTCCGCTTTCTCCGCTACGTCCTTGACGGTTTCTTTTGCTTTCTCTACAATCGGTGTATTCATAATGTCTTTCGCGTTATCTTTTACCTCCTGAACGGCGGCTTTGGCAATTTTACTTACTGACTGTCTTTTCTTCATAATTACGATCCTCCTTTATCTTTTTCTTATAGAATAGCACAGTACATTTTCTCCGTCAAATTCTCTGGAATACAAAAAAGTCGAAAAATCTTGAATCCACAAGATCTTTCGACTTATCGGAGCAGGGGATGAGAGAATCGAACTCCCGCTAAAAGTTTTGGAGACTTCTGTCATACCATTTGACCAATCCCCTGTGCGTTGCTCACTAGATATTTATATCACAAACGCTTTTTTCTGTCAACATTTTTTTGAAATTATTTGACGTTTTTCAGGAAAAATGTTACGATCTATTCGCATAAATCCATAATAAAGGAGAATCCACCATGGCTATAAATTTTCAATCCTTGCTTCAGCTTAAAAGTCTGTGGCAGCGTTTTACGAATCAGCACCCTAAGTTCCCTGCTTTTTTGCGTGCCGCCCAGCCTGCACTGAGGGAAGGCAGTATAATAGCTTTTTCGATTACCACACCGGAAGGAAAGATCCTCGAATCTAATCTGAAGGTTACCTCAACTGATCTTGAACTGATTGAATCTCTGAAACAGATGTGTTCCTGAACGTTTTGCTTCGAACTCATAATTGGTTTAAATCCGATGCCAAATATCTCTATGTGGCATCGGATTTATCAGTTACTCTCATAAGTATTATTTTTCATTTTACGCCGGGAACAGGATGACAGCGAAAACCCCTGTGATCAATACAGACAGCAGCATACGTTCTACCCAGATGATTACCATGTCTTTGAACTTTACCGGAACTTCTGTTGCCATCAGGCACGGCACGAAGCTGGCCAGGAAGATAATGGAAGTAACCGGTATGACCGCCATCATATATCTGGTTCGCAGGCTCCACTCGCCAACCGTCACAAGAAGTGCCGGAATAGTCACTTCTACAAAAGATACTGCTGCTCCGGTACAGGCAGTCACTGCTTCTGCCTTGGGAATGGAGATTCTCATAAATGGATAGAAGAGATACCCCACCCATTTCACAATCGGTGTATACGTATACAGCAGTACACCAGCAGTTGCAAAGAAGGCCGTTCCGGATGCTACGGTTCCCAGTACTCCGATCGTTTCTTTCATGATATAACCGATTCTGCTAATCAGCGGATCTTGATTCTCAGCCACATCCAGAGCCTCTTTCCAGGCTACTTTCAGAATATTTTTCTTGATCAGTGGTTCCGGACAGGCTTCCACTCCCGGATAACACCGGTCAGGAATCTGACGAAGTGGATAGATCCGCACACCGATCAGGCTGACCAGAAGTGTAATCAAAAATGCAGTCCAGAAATACAGATTCCAGTATCCGCGTTCATTTAACCCGGTATTGTTGGCCAGTGCCATCAAAAACCCAACCGACACGGTAGAAAAACTGGTTCCGATTACTACCGCTTCCCGTTCTGTCATTCTTCCCGTTTTATACTGGTCATTCACCGCAATATGTCCTACTGAAAAGTTTCCAAGAAATGCAGACACCATGATAACAGCCGCTCTTCCAGGAAGTTTGAATACCGGACGCATAATCGGCCGTACCAGTACGCCTACAAAATCCACCAGTCCGTAATCCACCAGCAGTGGCAAAAATAACGATGCTGCCGGAATGGAAATGGAGATCGTCACCAGAATACTGTTCATAATGAACATACAGATACTTTTATCGCTCAGTGATGGTACTGGTTCAAAAAACCATCCCATAAAGCCCGGATGCCAGCCAAAATAAATCTCCAGCATGGCAAAGCAGAGAAGTCCAAATCCCACAATTTTGAATACAGCAAATATAGCTGCGACTTTGGTTGTATGCCAGAACTTATCCGGCCGCAATACAAACAAATCCACAATACTGTAAACACCTATTCCCCACACTATCAGCGGCATTGCTTTAAAATTACCTGTAAACAATGCTGCTTTTAGGAAATTGGTCAAATGAGACACAATTACATTGCTTTGTGCCGGAACCGCTCCCCATTTCCAGACTCCAATCTGTATCTCATATCCCGGAAATGGTACATTGATAAAAAATACAAAAATCCCCAATAACGAAAATACTACGAATTTCAGGTACGTAGACCATTTATATGTTGTTTTTTCCATACCTTCTCCCTTTTTTATCCATCCGGATAAAAAATGAGCCGGGAACGTGATTTTCCCGGCTCATTTTCTGTCCTTTTGGTGCCTCTCCTATTCTATGCCGGAGGCTTTAAATCCCATAAGTTTCTTTATTGTATTTGTCAATTTCATCATTGATAATCGGATCCACATGTTTGAACAGGCATCCTGGTGCTCCATAGGTGATACATGGAATGAAATGTCCACCCGGTCCATAAGCCTGGCATGCTCTGCGTACTTCAGCACGGATCTCTTCTTCCGTAGAATCTGCACGGTCTACGATAGATGCATCAAGACCACCCATCAATGTCATTCTGCCAGCCAGCTGTTTCTGGAGCTTTGGAATATCATTTTCCGGAAGTGCTCCCTGCCAGATGTCGATTCCCAGTTCTACCATATCTTCTACGATTGGTTCCATGAAAGAATCTGCATGATGCATAATGATAATACCACGTTCTTTCATATACCCATAGGTCTTTACATACTGTGGTTTGATAAATTCACGCCAGGTATCCGGGCTGACAAATAAAGCATGCTTGGATCCCCAGTCATCGTGGCTGAGCATGACATCCGGTTTGATGTTATCTACGATCAGCTTCATGTACTGATAACGATATTCTCCAATAGCGTTACACAGATCCATCATATCTTCCGGCTCTAACAGAAAGTTCATCAGCATATCTTCGAATCCCATCAGGAAATGAAGTCTTTCAAATACACCGGTAGGCATGAAGGCCATAACCAGTTCACCTTTCGCACGTAGTTCCTCTGCCTGTTTAATAAACGGCTCCCACAATGCCGGGTCAGAACAGTTTGCTTCCAGATCCGGCATTACCAGCTGATCTCTCCATTCCGTAATATCACTGATTACTTTATTGTCATTGGTTACATGAGGCATTGCTGCTACCTGGTTCTCCGGCCAGAGAATGGTGGTTCCAAAGCGGTCTTTCATTGGTTCCATTCCAGGATGGCGGTTACCTCTGATATACATTGCTGCCGGATTTGGAGGGAAGAATGCATTTCCTTCATACTGTTTTACCAGACGGTCCGGTTTACCGTCTACTTTTAATGTCTCTAATAAGTTTTCTTTTGCTGTAAGCATAATAGATACCTCCAATTATATATTTCTGTTTTTATGATCTTGCGTTGATCTCAGCCTGATAGGTCTCAACCTTATCTCTTGTGATCTTAAATCCAAAGATCAGAAGCAGCATACCAACCAGACAGAAAATAGCAGGAACCAGTGCGAATGCAATGGTCATACCCTGTCTTGCTACACCTTCCAGTACCACACCTGACTGCCAGCCAACTGCTACCAGACATGCGCTCAGGATGGTTCCACGAAGGAATACGGCTACTTTTAATGGCAGATTCTGAAGTCCCATGATCCATCCAGATGCATCTTTTCCACTCTTCCAGGTTGCGTATACAACGGTATCTGCGTACAGTGCAGGGGATGCTGCAAAAGCCATACCATAGAAGAACTGTGCAACGGTCATTAGTGCAATAACTGCATATGCATTACCATACATAAAGTAAATCAGGCACAGAGCAACGGTCATTCCAGCATAAGCAAGAATCATGGTTGTTCTGGAAGAAAGTGCCTTTGAGATGTATCTCATTACAAATGCTCCCAGGATTGCTCCAATGGCTACGCTGAGCAGATATGGAGCCATCAGTCCCGGATTTCCCATAGCATCACGGAAGTAATAAATAGCAGATGCTGCTGTTACGAATTTTACACACCATTTTGCCAGGTCAGCCAGCATCAGTACCATCAGTGGCGGATTCTGGAACAGAGAAGCAAACATTTCCGGAATGGATACCTTTGTTTTATCTTTTCCATTTGCTGCCTGTGTTTCCGTTTCGATCTCTTCATATCCTTCTGTCATCTTGAAGTGAGCAAAGTAAGTTACTACCATTAAGATACCAAGACAGAACGCTGCTGCTGCGAATTTATTCTTTTCGCCGACATAACCAGCCAGCAGTGTTGCGAACGGCAGTCCCAGATAAGAAAATAACAGGCCACCGATGTTGTTCCAGGTTGCTCTGGAAGAAGCCAGTGTTGCTTTTTCCTCTGGTGTCTTTCCTACGACACTAATCAATGTTGCATTTGCTACGTAGCTGAAGTTCCATGCTACATGAGAAGCAATGGCTGCTGCAATGATGATAACTGCGGACAACATTTCATTATCGCTGACACGGATAAACATAAATGCATATAAGAATGGTACAATCCATGGAATCATGATCAGCCAGGAACGGTAACGTCCCCATTTCTTAGCTTTTGTACCATTGATGATTCCACCATACAGCCATGACAGACATGCATCCACAATGGTAAATACCGAGTTGATCAGACCTGCGATTCCCGCGCTGAATGCCGCAATATCGGTCAGGAATGTCATAAAATAGAATGTTTCGATGTTACTCATTAATACAAATCCGGCATCTCCTACACCAAAGAAATATTTCAGTGCATTACTTAAGCCTTTTTTCTTGCCTGAGTTTTTTTCATTACTCATCTTTCTTTTCCCCCTTCATTTATTCCGGATCTGGCCATGTTCCGCTAATTGCTCTTCTGAGCTAATCTCTGATGACAGTATAGTCTATCTGTGGCTCATTCGTAAATGCCACATATGGTTCCAAATATTTTTCCTGCATTCAGACATTTTGTACAGTACATATTGTGATTTTGCACAATATTTTAAATGCAAATCTTGTACTTTTTTTATGGCATATGTTATAATTTTCTCAAATTCAGTCTACAGGGGGCAACAATATGTATAATCATCAGGAATATACTGCAAATTATCCAGATTCTTTCAAACTGAACCTTCGCATTCTATCAGACGCTCTGTCGGATCGTTTTTCTGATATCCGCATAAAAGCTGAATCTGATCTGCAGTGTCTCTGTGGCATACGGATTTTTCAGATGGGAAAAGCTCTTTTTTCCAAATATATTTATCTGATCCCAGCCAGTCAGATCACCAAGGCAATCTGCTATTATGATCATGCCAATTTTCTGATTGCAGGTTCGGCAGATCTTTCCGAATTTTCTGATTCTGCTCATATTCTCTGTGTTGGAGAAGAATCGGACTTTCCAGAGATCCTCAATCTGGTGCAGCAAACCTTTGAGAAATATCAGAACTGGGACAAACAGCTACAGAATGCCCTGCAAAGTTCCGATCCCATCGATGAAATGTTGGAAGCCAGTCTGCCGATTTTTAATAATCCGATCTTCGCCCATGACACCAACTTCTACATTTTGTCCTGTCCTCGACAGGTACGGGGCATGTCCATATGGGAACGGGATCCCAGAACCGGCCGGCTTACGGTTCCCTTAAGCCTGATTCAAGACTTTCGACTTGATATGGAATATCTGCGCACCCTGACCACCAAGGGACCCAATATCTATTCTGAAGATATGCGTGGCTATCGGATTCTCTATTTTAATCTGTGGCTGGATAAAAACTATATGGGGCGCCTGTGTGTGAATGAACTGCAATCCCTGATCCTCCCCAGTCATTTTCTGGCTATCAACCATCTGGGAACTTTTATCGAACTGTGCCTGCATCAACATATGCTGTTTCGTCTGAACATGGGTAACGATATTCGCCAGTTTTTCACCGATTATCTGGACGGCAAAATGTTTGAAGAGAGCCAGCTTCAACACTCTCTTCACTTTCTGAACTGGAATATGCATGATCGTTATCTCTGTCTCCGTCTGGAAAGTGATCATCAGAATGAACAGATGCATTCTTCCATGGCCACACTTGGTCATATTGAGGCTCAGATCCCGGACGGCTGTGCTTTCATTTATCACCAGGGCATTACTGTGGTTGTCAATCTTTCCTATGATGCATCCTCTACTTCGGATATTCTCAGTGCTCTTGCCATTATTCTACGTGAAGGTCTGTATAAGCTGGGAGCCAGTAGCGTGATTCAGGACTTTCTCCAACTTCCTCAGGCTTATTTTCAGGCCGTTGCCGCTCTGGAACTGGGGAAAAAAAGCGGCAGCATGATCTGGTGCTACCGCTTTGATGATTATATTCTGGACTATATGCTGGAGCAGAGTACCACCCAGATTTCTCCTGATCTGCTCTGCCATCAGAGCCTGTCAGTTTTGAAAAAATACGATGATGAAAATAAGACAGAATTGTTTCATACCCTTGATGTGTATCTGTCTCTGGAACGCAATGCCCTGCAGACTGCCAATACACTGTTCATTCACCGCAGTACGCTGTTTTATCGATTGGAGCGTATTCAAAAGCTGACAAAGCTGAATCTGGATGATGCAAAAATACGACTGGTACTTCAGCTTTCTTTTGCAATGTTGAAAAAATAGGGAGGTGTCCATGGATACGAAAGATCTTCGTTGTTTTCGTCTTGTTTATGAAGAACGCAGCATCAATCAGGCTGCCAGACATTTGTTTATTACCCCACAGGGGCTGAGCCGCATTATCAGCCGTCTGGAATCAGAACTTCATACCTGTCTTTTCAAACGTACTTCCAGTGGAATGATTCCTACCAAAACCGGTGATTATTTTTACGAACAGAGCCAGAAGCTTCTCTACCATCTGGAGGATCTCAAAGTCACCATTCAGCAGATCGACAAGGATGGTCGGCCTTTTCGCATCGGTTTTGCCTGTGGCGTTTTGAATGTACTTCCATTGCAGCAGTTAAATCTGTTATCTCCGGATTTTCCTGATCTTTCCATTCAGTGGGAAGAACTGGTAAATAAAGAAGTTTTGGAAAAAGTCATCAATGGTTCGCTAGATGCCGGATTTGTGATTGGTACGATACCTCAGAGTGACCTTTTTTCTATTCTTGTATTCAGCTGCCATATGGTTGCCCTTGTCTATCCAGGTCATCCCTTCTATGAACGGGACAGTCTCAGTATAGAGGACCTGAAAGAGCAGCCATTGATTACCCTGAATCAAAAGTATGACAGCTACCACAATCTGATACAGCGATGCAGTGATTTTGGTTTTTCCCCCACTATTGCCATCCGCACAATGGAAAGTCCCCTGATCTACCGTTTCTGCCGGGAAAAATCCGGGATTGGTATTGACGCTGATATCCATCAGTCCGATCATCTTCTTGGGGATCTTCATGCAATTCCACTGCGAGATGCCATTCCCTGGAAAGTATCTCTCATCTGTCGGGAGAATGATTCTGCCTCTCCTGTGGTTGCTTCCCTGATCCGGCTTTCTCAGGCATCAACAATTTGTTGACAGGTACCGTCATTCTATTGATAGATGACTTCCTCCATTCCTGTTATTCTATATTTAGTAAATATACACAAAAATATTGGAGGAAATAAAATATGAAAAGGCATTTTCCACATTTATGCAATCCAATCACCATTGGACGGGTAACATTCCGTAATCGTATGTTTTCTGCACCTATGGGTGGAACAGATATCACCAATGATGGTTGTATTGGTCCAAAATCTACGGCCTTTTATGAATTGAGAGGAAAAGGCGGCGCTGGTGCAGTTACCGTCAGTGAATGTATGGTGCATCCTGAGACCGATGGTTCGCATGCTTACCATCTGGATACTACTATTCTGAATTCTCTGGCAGCTGCCACTTATACTGCTGATGCTATTCACCGCCATGGAGCGGTTCCGAGCCTTGAGTTATCTCATTCTGGTATGTATGCCGGTACTTACATGACGGATAAAAGCAAACAGCACAATATGCATCAATGGGGACCAAGCGATACCGTCCGTCCAGATGGTGTTCCGGTTAAAGCGCTGACCGCCGAAATGCTTGCGGACATCGTTGCTTCTTATGGGCGTGTTGCAGGTCTTGCCAAGCGTGCCGGATTTGGTATGATCATGATTCATGGTGGACATGGTTGGCTGTTAAATCAGTTTCTTTCCCCATATTTTAATAAACGTACCGACGAATATGGCGGAAGCCTGGAAAACCGCTGTCGTCTTGCTATTGAAGTATTAAAATCAGTCAGAGAAGCCGTTGGACCGGGATTCCCGATTGAATTCCGCATGAGTGGATCCGAACTTTTCGAAGGTGGCTATGATCTGGCTGAAGGCGTTCGCATTGCCCAGATGATTGAGCCTTATGTAGATATTATTCACGTATCTGCCGGTACCTACCAGCGCGGTTTTGGCGACACTCATCCATCCATGTTCAAAGAGCATGGTTGCAATGTCTATCTTGCCGCCAAGATTAAAAAGCATGTCTCTGTTCCGATTGCCACGTTAGGTGGTCTGAATGATCCAAAGCAGATGGAAGAGATCATCGCCTCCGGAAAAGCTGATATTGTATATATGGCAAGAGCCCTTCTGGCTGACCCGTTTCTCCCAAGGAAAATCATGGAAAACCGTGAGGACGAAATTGTACATTGTCTGCGCTGTTTCACCTGCATGGCAGAACGTGCCGTCACTGCCACCAGGCGATGCACTGTTAATCCATTAATTGGCCGGGAAATCGAGGGAAATGAAATATCCCCTGCGCCAGTATCTAAGAAAGTTCTGGTGGCTGGTGGCGGACCCGGTGGTCTTTATGCCGCTTATACTGCTGCCAGACGGGGGCATAAAGTTATTTTATGTGAAAAAGAACAGAAACTTGGTGGTATTCTGAAAAGTGAACAGGCTATTCCGTTTAAACAGGAAATGTATCAGTTGTCTCAGACTTATGCGCTTTTCGCACAGAATTCTGGTGTGGAAATCCGCACTTCCACAGAAGTCACCCCAGAGTACGTAGAAAAAGAAAACCCTGATGCACTGATCATTGCTGTAGGATCTGAGCCTCTGGTTCCACCAATCAAAGGACTGGATGGAGATAACGTTGTCATCGTAAATGACTATTATCTTGAAAAGGAAAAGGTTACTGATCAAGTTGTTGTTCTGGGTGGAGGTCTGGCTGGATGCGAATGTGCTATCCATCTTGGTATGGAAGGAAAGCAGGTTCATCTGGTAGAAATGCGACGGGAACTGGCTCCTGATGCCAATATCCGTCATCGTCCTCTGATCTTAAAGGAAGTAGACAAGTATGTAAACGTATATACCGACTGCAAAGGACTTGCCGTAACAAAGGAAGGTGTTCTTTGTGAAACAGTCACCGGAGAAGAGATTCTGATTCCGGGCACTTCTGTGATCTGTGCGCTGGGCCAGCGTTCCCGTACCAGCCTGGTAAACAGTCTGCGCGACAGCGCACCATATGTTGCAGTTATTGGTGATGCCGCCAAAGTATCTACCATTACCAATGCGGTTTATGAAGGTTACCATGCTGCACTCGATATTTAATCTGAGATTTTATGCTGATGATAATAAACAATCTAAAGGGCGTATCACATCCGTAAAAACATGTGATACGCCCCATTATCATTATACTATCTTCTTCCCATCAGATACTGCACCGCATCCCGGACCGTTTCCAGTCCGACGATGTGAATCCCATCTGTTTTCTGCAATGCCTTCATAGATACCCTGGGCATCAGCACCGTCTCAAATCCCAGCTTCTTTGCTTCCTGGACACGTTGCTGCGCCATATTGACAGATCGGATCTCTCCGCTCAGTCCCACCTCTCCAAAGGCAATGGTCTTCTCATCTATGGCAATATCCTTGTAACTGGATACCAGCGCCAGAATCAGTCCAAGATCAATGGCCGGTTCTGTCATACGGATACCTCCCGCAATATTCACATACACATCACAGGAAGACATCTGCATCCCGGCACGTTTTTCCAGCACTGCCAATAGCAGATTCACCCTGTTAAAGTCTGTTCCTGCTGTGGTTCTTCTTGGCATTGGCAGATTCGTGTGACACACCAGTGCCTGAATCTCAATCAGAATCGGTCTGCTTCCCTCCATAGAGCAGGCTACAATGGACCCCGAAGCATTCTCCGGCTTACCTTCCAGCATATATTCAGACGGATTGCTCACTTCCCGCAGTCCACTCTGACGCATCTCAAAAACACCGATCTCATTAGTGGAGCCAAAACGGTTTTTTACGCCTCTTAAAATTCGATAAGATGCATAGCGGTCTCCCTCAAAGTACAGAACTGTATCCACCATATGCTCCAGTACTCTTGGTCCTGCCACCACGCCTTCCTTCGTTACATGTCCCACAAGGAAAATCGAGATTCCCATGCCCTTGGCAATCTGCATCAGTACATTGGTTGCTTCCCTGACCTGGGATACACTGCCCGGTGCCGCGGATACCGTCTCATGATACATGGTCTGGATCGAGTCAATCACCACGATCTCCGGCTTTGTCTTCTCGATAACAGAGCGCACCAGTTCCAGATTCGTCTCACAAAGCAGCATCAAGTCATCCTTAAAATCTCCGATTCGCTGTGCCCGCAGCTTAATCTGCTGTGCTGACTCCTCTCCAGACACATATAAGACCTTATGCCCGTCTCTTGTCAGATTGTGGCATACCTGAAGCAGAAGTGTAGACTTTCCAATACCAGGATCACCTCCTACCAGCATCAGGGATCCTGCTACGATGCCGCCGCCAAGCACCCGGTCCAATTCTTCCATTCCGGAAGAGATTCGTTGCTTTTCATCTGTATGGACCTCAGAAAGCCGTACTGGTTTGATCTCCGCTGCAGCTTTTTTTACTTCTGCGGAACCGGCTACTTTCACAACAGGTTCTTCTGTAAATGTATTCCATTCATGGCATGCCGGGCACTGTCCCTGCCATTTTGCAGATTCATAACCGCAGTTCTGACAGAAAAAAGCGGTTGTTTTTGCTTTCGCCATATAGTTCTCCTAAACCAGAGATATCTGCCCAGTCCCGCACAATTGCAGTGTTATCATCTGGACAGATACCTCATATCATATTTTATTTTAAGGTGAATTTCATTCTATCATTCACATAACCCACTGCTACCTTATCACCACGTTTAATTCTGCCCTCCAGGATCTCTTCTGCCAGTGCATCTTCTAATTGTGTCTGAATGGCACGCTTCAGTGGTCTTGCACCGTATTTGGCATCGTATCCTGTCTCTGCGATATGTTTCTTCACAGAATCACGCACATGCAGCTCAATATTCATCTGATCCTTACAGCGTTTTTCAAATTCTTTCAACAGCAGGGTCACGATCTTGGCAATCTCTTCCCTGTTCAGGGAATGGAATACGATAATCTCATCAATTCGGTTCAGGAATTCCGGTTTGAAGACTCGCTTCATTTCTTCCATCACATTCCCCTTCATGCGCTGATAATTCTGCTTCTCATCATCACCGGCCAGGAAACCAAGCTTTTTCGGTTCCTGAATTACCGCTGCTCCTGCATTGGAAGTCATAATCAGGATGGTATTCTTAAAGTCCGCCTTTCTTCCCTGGGCATCTGTGATATGTCCGTCATCCAGTACCTGCAGCAGAATATTAAACACATCCGGATGTGCCTTCTCGATCTCATCAAACAGAATGACAGAATACGGATTCCGTCTGACTTTTTCACTGAGCTGACCGCCTTCTTCGTATCCTACATATCCTGGAGGTGAACCAACCAGCTTGGACACGCTGTGCTTCTCCATATATTCTGACATATCAACACGGATCATTGCCTGTTCACTGCCAAATACCACATCTGCCAGTACCTTAGACAACTCCGTCTTTCCCACACCGGTAGGTCCCAGGAATAAGAAGGAACCAATCGGACGCTTCGGATCTTTTAATCCCACTCGTCCTCTCTTAATGGCTTTTGCCACTGCCTTCACTGCTTCTTCCTGTCCGATCACTCTGTGATGCAGGGTATCTTCCAGCTTCAACAAACGGTGCGATTCTTTTTCTTCCAGCTTCTGTACCGGGATCTTCGTCCACATAGACACGATCTCTGCGATCTCATTCTCCCCGATCTCCGGACGCTTCTTCTCTTTCTTACTCTGCTGACGTTTTCTGGCATCTTCCAGCTTCTTCATCAGCTTATCCTGTTCCTGATTGTACCTGGACGCCTCTTCCCATTCACCAAGAATAATGGCATTTTCCTTCTTCTCGGATAAGGCATCCAGTTCTTCCTGCAGCGAAGCCAGTCCATCTGTATGCTCTGCCTGTTTTAACTGCTTTCTGGATGCGGCCTCATCAATCAGGTCAATTGCCTTATCCGGCAGAAAACGGTCATTGATATAGCGGTCTGCATAGGTCACTGCTGCCTCGATGGCTTCATCTGTTATCGTTACTTTATGATGATTCTCGTAAGCCTTACGCAGTCCTTTTAAGATCTCTACCGCTTCTTCCGGCTTCGGTTCTTCCACTATTACTGACTGAAAACGGCGTTCCAGTGCCGGATCCTTCTCGATATACTTCCGGTATTCTCCGATGGTGGTTGCCCCGATCAGCTGAATCTCCCCACGTGAAAGTGCAGGCTTCAGAATATTGGATGCATCCATGGCACCTTCTGCGCCACCTGCTCCGATAATGGTATGCAGTTCATCAATAAACAGCAGTACATCACTGCGGTCTGACACTTCCTGAATTACTCTCTTAATACGTTCCTCGAATTCGCCCCTGTACTTAGATCCTGCCACCATTGCCGCCATATCCAGTGTATACAGTTTCTTTCCTTTGATGGTATCCGGTACGGCATCTGCCACAATCCGCTGTGCCAGTCCTTCTACAATAGCAGTCTTACCTACTCCCGGTTCTCCGATCAGACATGGATTATTCTTCGTCCGGCGACTCAATATCTGAATAATACGTTCAATCTCTGCCTCTCTTCCAACTACCGGATCCAGTCTGCCTTCTTCAGCCTGACGGGTCAGGTCTCTGCTGAACTGCTCCAGCATGGTTCCTCCCTGCATACCTGCTGTCTGACTTCCCTTCACTGTACGCATATAATCCTTATAACGGCTCTCTTCCAGTCCCAGGCACTCCAGAACTGCCATAAATACCTTCTGCACCTGAACTCCCATCGTATGAAGCAGACGTGTGGCAACGCAGTCTACATCCTTCAGAATTGCCAGAAGAAGGTGCTCGGTTCCCATCTTCTCCTGACCGAAAAACTCTGCCTCTTCTTCGCCCTGCTCCAGGATCTCCTGTGCCCTCAGGGAATACCCTGTCGAAGCCTTATCAGCCAACATGCCTTCCGGAACAATCAGTTCCTGAATCAAACCATATAACTTTTCTGCATCCACCTTGCATTCTTTTAAAATAGCAGATGCCATTCCGCTCTCTTCCCTGAGCAGCCCCATCAGCAGATGTTCGGATCCAATATAACTCTGTCCACACTGCTTTGCTGTCTGTTTTGCATATTTTAATGCGAGATTTACCTGTTCGGTATATTGCATACTCTACATCCTTCCATTCTTCATATCGTTCAAAATCTCATCCACCATAGCATGAATCTCATCTTCTGTAATATTCTTACAGCATGCCTTGGCAAGGCTGACCCGTAAGGTATTCTTAAGTTCCTCCATAGCCTGTATCTTGTCTGAATCCAAGGCTATCACAGCACCTTTTCTCCTGTCAAGCCGTAAAAATCCCTCCTGGCGCAAAACCGAATATGCCTTATTTACTGTATGCATATTCACTCCGATATCATCTGCCAGCTGACGTACAGACGGAAGTGCTTCCCCTTCCTGGAGCGTCGCCGTCGCAATACCTAGAATAATCTGATTCCGCAGCTGAATATAGATTGCTTCATCACTCTGGAAATCTATCTCTATCATCACCATGTGCTCACTTCCATTTCTCCTTTTGTGTTATATAAATTATAGCACAGATGCACATTCAAATGCAAGAACGAATGTTTCGGAAACAATTTCCTCAAATGCAAAAAGAACCCCGTCTCCGGGATTCTTTCTACGTTCATTTGCGTATTTTAAATATGATCGATTGCTGTTACAGATCAATCATATCCACGTTCACATCCGGTTCTTCAATGGAACTCTGAACCATCGTCGGCTGTACCGGCTGCTGTGGCTGTGCCTGCATTGGCTGCTGCTGTGCCTGCATTGGCTGCTGTGGCTGCATTGGCTGCTGTGGCTGCATTGGCTGCTGCATTGGCGGTGTCTGCTGCGCTATTTCTTCCTGTTGCATGGATGCTTTGTTCTTTTCTCTCTTGGCAGCTCTCTTTGCTTCCTTTTCCTGTCTCTTCAGTTCCTTCTTAGATAAAGCAGGTGCTGCTTCGCTGGCTGCTGCCGTAATATTTATTGGCTGAGCCTGAAGCTTCTGTGATGCATTGCCAAATGCAGCATGTACATTACCAGACATCTCATTCATCTGCATATGGTTATTAACAGGCTGCTGCGGTGTATTCTGAACAGGCGCATAATAATAATCACTTCTCATGTTCTGTTCTTTTCTTGCATACTCGTAGCTTTCTGTTACCTGACCCTTTAATGTCTTGATCTCGTCTTTCATATCCTTATTTCTGAGCGTCTGATTGATGATCACAAATAAAAGGATTACCGCAAACGCAATCAAACCATAGAGTATCTTCATCAGCTTGTCCAGACGATTTGCAAAATCATCATTTTCTTTCTGTAAGGCAGTTACCTGCTGTGTCTTTTGTTCTAACTGTGCTGCTGCTTCTGACTGTGCTACTGCTTCTGATTCTGCTGCCAGCTTCTCTGACTCTGCTTTTGCTTCCGCTTCTGCCTTAGCTGCTGCGTCCTCTGTCTCAGTTTCCTTCTCACTGGCTGCTCCTGCCTCAGATGTCACATGCAATACATAAGTTGCTGCCGCTCCATTGGCTGCCTGCACTGTAATGGATACGGTACCTGTTCCGTCATCGGATAACTGTGTTCCACTGATATCGATAATCTCTGCACTGTCTGCTGATTTTACCGGATCCAGCAAAAGTTCTTTGGTGTCTGCACTGACGGTAACATTGTATTCCAGTGTTGCATAGTAGAATTCCGGCTCACAGGATACTGCATTTTCCAGCCCAAGACTATACAGTGAATTATCCCCTGATGAGCTGTCATCGGAATAATCCTCTGCTGATACGCCAACTGCAAGCAGACATAACACAGAGACCAGCAGCATCACCAGACGACTGACTGTTTTCTTGATTTCTTTCATGTTTTTACCTCTTTCTTTTGTTTTAAGCCTCATCTATGGCTTTTCCTATATCATGACGATAATATTTATTATCGAAACTGATCCAGTTCACTGCATCATAAGCATTGGCACGTGCCCTCTTCAGATCTGCCCCTGTTGCTGTCACGCCAAGCACACGACCGCCATTGGTCACAATGCCTTCCTCTGTCTTTTTCGTTCCTGCATGGAACACATAGTATCCGTCTTTGTCCTTAAAGTTCTCAAAGCCGGAAATCACATATCCCTTCTCGTACTGAACAGGATATCCGTCCGATGCCAGTACTACGCAGACTGCTGCATTATCTTCAAATTCCAGATCAATCTGATCCAGTGTTCCGTCAATGCAAGCTTCAAATACATCCACCAGATCTGTCTTCATTCGCGGAAGTACCACCTGTGTCTCCGGATCACCAAAACGTGCATTGTATTCCAGCACCTTTGGTCCATCCGCTGTCAGCATCAGTCCGAAGAAGATAATACCCTTGAACTCTCTTCCCTCTGCTGCCATAGCGTCCACAGTAGGCTGATAAATGTATTTTTTACAGAATTCATCCACTTCTTTTGTATAGAACGGGCTTGGTGAGAATGTTCCCATACCACCTGTATTCAAACCGGTATCTCCATCTCCGGCACGCTTGTGATCCTGTGCGCTGGTCATGGTCTTAATGGTCTTTCCATCCACAAAGGATAATACGGATACTTCACGTCCCGTCATAAATTCTTCAATGACCATACGGTTGCCGGAAGCACCAAACTTCTTATCCTGCATAATGGACTTTACACCGTCCTTTGCTTCTTCCAGCGTCTGGCAGATCAGCACGCCTTTCCCCAGTGCCAGTCCGTCTGCTTTTAACACAATTGGAAACTTCGCTGTCTTAAGATAGGCAAGTGCTTTCTCCGGATCATCAAAGTTCTCATACGCAGCTGTCGGAATATGATATTTCTTCATAAGATCCTTGGAAAATGCCTTGGATCCTTCCAGGATTGCTGCATTCTTACGTGGTCCGAATACCCGCAGCCCCTGTGCCTCGAAAACGTCTACAATTCCGCCAACCAGCGGATCGTCCATTCCTATTACCGTGAGATCTATCGCTTTCTCTTTTGCAAAAGCTGCCAGTTTGTCAAATTCCATGGCACCGATATTCACGCATTCTGCATATTCTTCAATTCCTGCATTTCCCGGTGCACAGTACATTTTTTCCACATTTTTATTCTGTGCCATCTTCCATGCGATGGCATGTTCTCTTCCGCCGCTTCCTACGATTAATACTTTCATACTTCCTCCTCGCATTTTCATGAGTGTCTGTTTGTTATTCATCGTTGTATCTGCGAAAGTCTCAGGCAGATACGAAACTTACCTTTCCATCCTGTACCTTTATACGGTTATTGGCAATCAGATCGATGGCCTTGGGCATAATTACCCATTCTGCCTGCTCCATGACTCTCTGCTGGAGAACTTTCGGAGTATCTCCCTGCTGTATCTCCACGGCCTTCTGCAGAATAATCGGGCCGGTGTCTGTACCCTCATCCACAAAATGAACCGTTGCACCCGTCACCTTTACACCTCGTTCCAGTGCCTTTTCATGCACCTTCAGTCCGTAATATCCTGTACCGCAAAAAGACGGAATCAGGGAAGGATGGATATTAATGATCTTATTCGGATATGCCTGAATCATAATCTCAGGAATCACTACCAGGCAGCCTGCCAGAACAACCAGTCCAGGTTCATAGGACTGAATGGTCTGAAGCAATGCATGATTAAAGGCATCCCTGTCTGCATAATTCTTCGGGGATACGCAGACCGCCGGGATCCCTGCTGCCTTCGCACGCTCCAGTGCATAGGCATTCTGATTGTTACTGATTACTACACTGATTTCTGTGTTTGTAATGGTTCCGTTCGCGATTCCGTCTATAATTGCCTGCAGATTGGTGCCGCCTCCGGAAACCAGGACTGCAAGTTTTAGCATAATTCTACACCCTTTTCTCCGTCTGCGATTTCACCAATCACATATGCTTTGTCACCGGTCTTCTCAAGTGCTGCCAGTGTCTTCTCTACATCTGCCGGATCCACTGCCAGTACCATACCGATACCCATATTGAAAGTATTGTACATCATCTGTTCTTCAATCTGACCTTCTCTTGCCAGCATCCTGAAGATTGCCGGGACTTCGTAGCTGTCCTTTTTCACAACTGCCTTCACGCCGTCCTGAAGCATTCTCGGAATATTCTCATAGAAACCGCCACCCGTGATATGGCTGCATCCCTTGATGGTCACACCGGCTTCTTTTACGCTGCGCAGTGCTTTTACATAGATTCTGGTAGGAGCCAGAAGTGCCTCACCCAGAGTCTTGCCTAATTCTTCATGATAGGTATTCAGTGTCTCTTTGTCCATCTTGAAAACTTTACGAACCAGAGAAAATCCATTGCTATGTACACCTGTGGATGCGATACCGATCAGGGTGTCTCCTGCCTTGATATGTTCTCCGGTAATCATATCCTTCTTATCTGCCACACCAACTGCAAAGCCAGCCAGATCGTAGTCATTTTCCGGCATCAGTCCAGGATGTTCTGCTGTCTCTCCACCGATCAGTGCGCAGTCAGACTGTACGCATCCTTCTGCCACACCGCTTACGATAGAAGCAATCTTTTCCGGATAATTCTTACCACATGCAATATAATCCAGGAAAAACAGTGGTTCGCCGCCTGCACAGGCAATATCGTTCACACACATTGCCACTGCATCAATACCGATGGTATCATGCTTATCCATAATAAAAGCCAGCTTTACTTTGGTTCCGCATCCGTCTGTACCGGATAACAGCACCGGTTCCTCCATGTTCTTGATCTTGGCCAGTGAAAATGCTCCTGAGAAACCACCAAGCCCTCCAAGGACTTCTTCTCTCATGGTTCTCTTTACTGATTCCTTCATCAGTTCTACTGACTTGTATCCTGCTTCAATATCCACACCTGCGTTCTTGTAATCCATAGCCGTTCTCCTCTGCTTTATTCTATTTTGTATATTCTTTGTATCCTACTTTTGCCAGCTTTTCTGCTTTTGCTTCTACCTGTTCCTTTAATTCCTGTGAATAATCCTTCAGTCTCTGAAGTAATTCCGGATCAGAAGTTGCCAGAATCTTGGCTGCCAGAAGCCCTGCATTGGCTCCACCGTTAATTGCTACCGTAGCTACCGGGATGCCGGATGGCATCTGTACGATAGAATACAGGGAATCTCTTCCTCCAAGAGAAGTGGTATGCATCGGAATGCCAATGACCGGCATCGGGAATATAGCTGCGCACATACCCGGAAGATGTGCAGCCATGCCTGCTCCTGCAATGATGACTTTCCATCCTTTGGATTCTGCTGATTTCGCATACTCAAAAAATACATCCGGTTCTCTGTGTGCGGAGATAATTGTCATCTCATACTCCACACCAAGCTTTTCCAAAATATCAGCGGCTTTTGCCATAACAGGCATATCTGAGTCGCTTCCCATTACAATACCGACTTTTGTCATTGTACATTCTCCTTTTATACTTGAACTTTTATTTAACATTCTTCTAAAGCCTTATTTTACTAACGTTTTTTCTCCTTGTCAACCGATTCACGGGAGGTTGGATAATGGTTTGTTCAGTTCCTCTGTACCCGGTAAAACAAATCGTCCATCTTCTATAATAACAGTCTCACGGCCCTCCTCATCCAGCACAGCAAGGCGTCCCAGTTCCTTATATGGAATGGTGATATCTGTGTGGCATCCAAAATAGGCCTTTGACAGATCTTCTTTTCTCAGAATCGATACCTCATTGTCTCTGGCAATGATCTCTTTTCCATCTGGGTTAAATACCGGAGTATCCTCTGACCAGCTGTAACAGGTATCTCCCACTGCAAAATGTGGACCCATCTTCTCTGCAATCAAAATCGGAAGTTTATCACCGATTCCATACTTTTCTGCCATTACATACGCAGTCGTATTGGTACCAATGGCAAACTCTCCCATTGGCAGTGTATCATGATGATACAGCACATTTTCTCTGACGTATTTTCTGTTTTCTTCTTCTGTTTTAAAGTTACTGCAGGTGTAATCAGCAATCATACCATCTTTAAAAGTAATCTCCAGATTCTCGTAACGCAGTTCATTCAGATACACTTCGCTGACATGAAGCACACCGTTGGTTCCTGCCAGACGAGGTGATGTAAAGACTTCTCCCACAGGAATGTTCACATCTGCCACACAGTTTTCAAAGATTGTTTCTTTCTCCGAGTTTCTCAGATCGATCAGGCTGACAGTCAGATCTGTTTTGTTCACGCCTTTTCCCTGAATATGGACTTTTTTGCCACGATCCAATGCATTGATGATAGTCTGCTGAATTCTCTGATATAACTGATAATCCAGTGTATTGATCTTCACAGTCTCTGCAAAAATCTCTTCGAACTTCTCTCCGATCTCCGGAACCGGGAATGCGATAATCGTAAAGCTGCGTTCTTCACCAATAATATAACGGTTTGTGATCTGTGCCGTCTCATTGGCAATCTCTACAGACAGCTTCTGTTGTTTTTCTGACAGCCGGTATGCAGCTTCTTTGTTCACCGGTACAAACGGTACTTCACCAAAGGTCTCTATACAGGCAGGTCCCGCATGAGTATTGGCAAGTTCTTTATATTCTTCATAGGCACTTCGCAGAACCCCCAGCTTACGCTCCATAAAAGCACGGTCCAGATAGATTGCCGCATCTCCCTTATGGTCATACTCAAACTGCTTGTTCGGAATCGCTCCGTAATAACCGATGCGTATGTGTTCTCTCTTATTAATACTGTTCACCGCACTGCGGTAAATCGCCGGTTTCAGCCCCATCTGTGCAAAGTTCTCAATGGCTTTGCGAATAATCCGTTCAAATCCCAGAATATAGCGGATATTGACCGTTTTCTTTTTGGACAGATCCTTGTTTCCCAGTACGAATCCCATACGGTATCCTTCGGTATAGACTGAAGCGATCCGGTCGATCTCTTCCTGTGGAAGGCTGTTCAGGAAACGAGCCGTATCCACAATACTGTCTGTTATATATTCTCCGTACTTATACAGGTATCGCAGGTCACTCAGATCCTCTTCCATAATGATTCTGGCAGCAAAATCCAGTGACGGATCGACAGCCTCACGAATACGGTAAGTAATCGTCTGATCACTGTAATCACTGACATACCAGTATACAATCTGCTGGATCTGCCGGTAAGTCGGCAGTTCCTCTTCTTCAAAGCAGTTATATACTTCAATAAAAAGCTCACACAGGATCAGAATGTCTTCCCATCTCTGCTCAAAAGCAAAAACGATCAAACCACGGATCTCTGTATACAGGAACGACAGAATTCTTCCATGCACTTCTCCCAGTTCCTTCACTGCATACTCTGGATTACCAAAACAGGTTTCATACTGTACCGGCAGGATATCTGCATAGATACTTTCATTGCACCGCTGCCATTCTTCCAGTGACCACTGCTGTGTCTCATGCTTTCCTATCTGTTCTGCCAGATTCAGCATCTGTACAATAAACAGTGCCTCCTCACGGAAATATCGTCCGTAGGGAGCCGGAACACTGGTTTCTCCTGCAATCTCGCTGATCCGCTCAGACGCCAGTTCCATTCTTTCTTTTTTAATCTCATCAATCTGCTGCATATTTTCTCTCCTTATGCTCCACCAAGTACTACTCCAAGCCATACGACAAATACAATCCCGCACATGATGGATCCGATCTTCGGATATTTATATCTGATATTCTTTCCGGAAAAACTCTTCACACCAATGATAAATCCGACAAAAGCAAACAGTATCCCGGATATCCCCATTGCTCCTGCATAGATCCCTGCATTTCCTCTCATATAATAAGAAGAATATACAGCCGCTATCAACAATACCAGAGACAGGATTCCCATAATTGTGGATACAATTCCATCTGCCGGATCTTTCTTTTCCTCAAAAGAATACATCATTTTCTTAGCCATAATGTTTTCTCCTCATTCTGTTGCAAACAGTAAATATGAAAAATCCAATTACCCCTCCCAGGGTATTCAAGAACAAGTCATCAACATCAAAACTGCCAACTTTGGAAATCAGCTGTGTGCATTCTACCAAAAGGCTGAACTCAAAAGAAAGTGCCAGTATCATAAAAAAATTCCTGGCTTTTCGGTTCAGTACCGGAAGAAACGCTCCAAACGGGACAAAACATACTACATTGCCGACAATATTTGCCAACACTGCCGCCATGCCCAGTTCTTCTCTGTAATTCCAGAATCTGGCAATCTCTTTAAACAAATGCAGATTGTAAGTGTATTCTCTTTCCGCATAACTTCTGCCCAGACTTTCTGCAAAAAAGAGAAAGTACGTCAGACATATCAGATATAGCAAAAACAGACCCGCACTGACAATCTGGATTTTTTTCTTCGTTTCTTTTTTCACGGTAAAACCCCTGTTAGAACATAATATTCTTCTTGGTCTTAAGCAGTCCTGCTCCAGATATAATTGCCATAACGCCTGCAACGATTCCCACTACCAGGATTACAATTCCTACAGCAATGTTACATGCTCCGGACAGACTCATGCTGCGATATACTTTTTCGTTCATATACAAGTCTCCTTTTTACCTGACGGTGCCATGTACCACCGGCACACAGCACCTGTTATCTTCGTATCTGTTCAGTACTTATCTTCTTATTTTGCACCATACTGTTCATAATATGAATCGATCGCTGCTTTTATACTGTCATTGATCACAATTTTCCCCTGACACTCCTGATTGTACAGTCTCTCTACCACTTCTTCCATAGTCACGATGGCATGTGCCGGAAAACCGTATTTCTCCTGAATCTCATCCAGTGCGCTCTTCTCGCCGCCCTTTCCGACTTCCATACGGTTCAGGGATACCATCAGTCCTTTGATCTCCACATTCGCCTGCTCTTTTAAGATCGGGAAGGTCTCTTCGATAGATTTACCGGATGTAGTAACATCCTCAATGATAACCACTCTGTCTCCGTCTTTTAACTTGCTTCCCAGAAGGATACCGGTGTCTCCGTGGTCTTTTACTTCCTTGCGGTTAGAGCAGTAACGAATATCTTTTCCATATAATTCACTGATTGCCATAGTGGTTGCCACGCTGAGTGGGATTCCCTTGTATGCCGGTCCGAAAAGCACATCAAAATCCAGTCCGTAATTATCATGGATTGCCTTTGCATAATATTCTCCCAGCTTGCGAAGCTGTGTGCCTGTCACATAGGCACCTGCATTCATGAAGAACGGAGACTTTCTTCCGCTCTTTAATGTAAATTCGCCAAATTTTAATACCTGGCTGTCTACCATAAATTCAATAAATTCCTGCTTATACTGTTCCATCTTGCCTGTCTCCTCTTTTCTTTATCTGTTCTCCAGTGCCTGATTAATATCTGTTACCATGTCTTCTACTGCCGCACGGCTTGCTTCTCCAAAATGCTCTGCTCCATACTTCGCATATTTTTCCTGCTTGTACGCTGCGATAATACCTCTGGATGAATTTACAATGGCACCCAGTCCGTCTTCATTAAAGAAGTGTACCAGATCTGCGCCTTTTCCCCCCTGTGCACCATAGCCGGGAACCAGAATGTAGGACTTCGGCATTACCTTACGCAGCACCTTTCCCATCTCCGGATAAGTTGCACCAACAACTGCTCCGATATAGCTGTACTGGTCTCCCATACATTCCTCACCCCACTGTGCAACCTTTTCGCCCACCATTTCATAAAGTGGTTTTCCATTAATCAACTGATCCTGAAATTCCCCGCTGGATGGATTGGACGTCTTTACCAGGATAAACAGACCTTTCTTTTCTTCCTTACATACTTCCATAAATGGCTTAATTCCATCGGATCCCAGATATGGATTCACAGTAGCAAAATCTTCGTCAAAAGCACTGTATGTCTTGCTTCCTACCTGAACTTTTCCCAGATGTCCTGTTGCATAGGCTGCTGATGTAGAACCGATGTCACCACGCTTCACATCTCCGATTACCACCAGTCCTTTGGACTTGCAGTAATCTACGGTCTTCTTGAATGCCTTCATACCTTCTATTCCAAACTGCTCATACATGGCAATCTGTGGCTTCACTGCCGGAATCAGATCATATGTACAGTCAACGATCTCTTTATTATACTGCCAGATGGCCTCTGCAGCACCTTCCAGTGTCTCTCCAAATTCCTGAAATGCCTTATCCTTTACCTGCTGTGGTATATAATTCAGCATAGGATCTAAGCCTACTACAATTGGTGCCTTGGTTTTCTGAATATTACTGATCAGTTTCTGAATCATGTTATGCCTCCGTTATCTTTTCCTTATTTCTTCAAAAATGCCACCGGCATTTTGCTCCTCACTGCACGCCAAAGGGCAGTTATCTCATATCTGATAATACCACATATGAAAACTGCCTGTAAAGAAAGTCTTTACAGGCAATTCCATATTCCTTGTTTTATTGTTTTATGCCTCTGTCTCAGATCCTGTTTCTGTCTCAGATGTTGTCTCGCTCTCTGTCTCAGATGTGCTTTCTGTATCCGCCTCTGATTCTGACTCAGTTTCAGATACTTCTTCACTGTCTGTCTCTGTTTCAGACTCTGCTTCTGTTGCTTCTTCAGTATCAGATTCCACTTCTTCAGTATCAGACTCTGCTTCTGTTTCTTTTACTTCTTCAATAGTTGCATTCTCATATAAGAAGTTCAGAACTTTTTCCTGAAGCAGACTGTTTCTGATGTAGTTTTCGCCATATGCTTCTTCCAGTTTGGATGGATCATCCATTCCCTGTGCTTCTGCATATCTTGCCAGTCCAGCCTGATATTCTTCATCAGATACTTCGATGCTTTCTTCTTCTGCAATAGCAAGTAAGGTCATTTCTTCACCAAGTGCTTCTTCTGCTACCGGCTGAATCTGTTCCATAAACTCATCCTGAGTCATACCGTAGTTTGTCAGGTAATCATCCAGTGTCATTCCGTACATACTTGCCAGCCATTCATAGTAATTCTTTGCACGGTTGATCGTATACTGCAGGTTTTCTTCCGGATATCCGCTGATGGTTGCATTATCGTATACTGCCTGGAGAAGCTTCTGCTGTGCATCTGACTTCTGTGATTCTTTTGCAGAATCTTCCAGCTCCTGGCGAACACTTTCCTGATATGCTTCTGCTGTCATACCTTCTACCACGCTGTCTGCCACTTCATCTGTCAGTTCCGGAACACGGGAGATAGAATTTACAGTTACAGTAAATACAACATCCTTACCAGCCAGATCTTCGCTGTGATAATCTTCTGGGAATGTAAGTTCCAGATCCTTGGTTTCTCCAACCTGCATACCAATAATGCCATCTTCGAATCCATCGATGAATGTGCAGGAACCAATCTCCAGATCGTATCCTTCCGCACTTCCGCCATCGAATTCTTCTCCGTCAATTTTTCCTACATAGTCAATATTAACAGTGTCACCATCTTCTACGGTACCCTCTGTCAGAGTCTGCTTTGTCTCTGATGCAATCTTATCCATTACCTGCTCATCTGTAACTTCTACAGGGTCAACTTCTACTGTCATTCCCTTATATTCACCAAGTGTTACATATTCGCTTGCATCATATACCGGCAGATCTTCCACATTGAATTCTGTCTCAGATTCCTCTTCAGAAACATCTTCTGTGCCTGTTTCGCTTTCACTCTCTGTCTCAGATGACGCCTCTGTAGTTGCTTCTTCGGTTTCTGTCTCTGTCTCAGATGCTGCTTCTGTTGTTGCTTCTTCGGTTTCTGTCTCTGTCTCAGATGCTGCTTCCGTTGTTGCTTCTTCGGTTTCTGTCTCTGTCTCAGATGCTGCTTCCGTTGTTGCTTCTTCGGTTTCTGTCTCTGTCTCAGATGCTGCTTCCGTTGTTGCTTCTTCGGTTTCTGTCTCTGTCTCAGATGCTGCTTCCGTTGTTGCTTCTTCGGTTTCTGTCTCTGTCTCAGATGCTGCTTCCGTTGTTGCTTCTTCGGTTTCTGTCTCTGTCTCAGATGCTGCTTCCGTTGTTGCTTCTTCGGTTTCTGTCTCTGTCTCAGATGCTGCTTCTGTTGTTGCTTCTTCGGTTTCTGTCTCTGTCTCAGATGCTGCTTCCGTTGTTGCTTCTTCGGTTTCTGTCTCAGATGCTGCTTCCGTTGTTGCTTCTTCGGTTTCTGTCTCTGTCTCAGATGCCGCCTCTGTTGTTGCTTCTTCGGTTTCTGTCTCTGTCTCAGATGCTGCTTCCGTTGTTGCTTCTTCGGTTTCTGGCTCTGCCTCAGATGCTGCTTCCGTTGTTGCTTCTTCGGTTTCTGTCTCTGTTTCTGATGCTGCTTCTGTGGTTGCTTCTTCGGTTTCTGTCTCTGTTTCTGATGCCGCTTCTGTGGTTACTTCCTCTGTTACAGCTTCTGTGGTTTCAGCTTCGCTTGCCGTCTCAGATTCCGCTTCTGTTGTTACGGCTTCGGTGGCTGCCTCTGTGGCTGCTTTTTCCGTCTCTTTTTCATTACCGGCGCATCCGGTTGCTGCAAGCGCAACACATGCCAGTAATGCTACTACTGATTTTCTTTTCATTTTCCTATCCTCTCTTCTTCCACACTTTGATTCTATCCCTCTTTATGCAAAAGGCTCCGCCCTGTTACATATCTTCATAATATTCCTGACCGAATTTAAAGATCCGGCACCGGAAGTGGTCTGTCAGGATCCAGTACTTTGCTGGCATCAAATAAATCTGCTGTCATTGGATTATCTGAAATCGCATCATTATAAATACGATAACCGTCCAGATTTCTTCTTCCCTGATGCAGATATTCAGATGTTACTGTCGTAGTATAAGGTACAGAGTCTACAGGACAGTAAATATCAAATCCCTTACTCTTAAAATAAGTATATTTTGCATTATCTTCTGTATAACCACTGGAAGAAATATCTGCTCCATGAGCAAAAATAATGGCATCTGTCTCACCAATCAATGGTGATACATATTCAAACCACCTCTCAGTATCTCTCACCAGATCATCATAATCGGTCTCGCCTACATTCTTATGACCCCAAGTGTGGCTTGCAAATTCCCATCCGTCAGCTTTCATAGCCTCTACCACTTTTTTAGCGTCTTCACATTCCTGCTCCCAGTCAAAATCCGGATGGTTCGCCAGCCATTCTGACTGAAGATCATCCCTGTAGTAAACCTCTGAATTTGTATTGTGGTCTTCACTGTATGTTCCGTCTGTACGATATCCCAGAATTCCATTATAACCTGTAAGAGCAATAATACCTCTTGCTCCCTTATAGCATCCATCCGGATGTTCTTCCAGGAAGGCATCCAATCTCGGCACTGCATCATAGGCACCTGTCACCACGGTACCGTCATCCTGCACATACTCACAGGTAGGCTTGCCATTCTCATCCAGAACAATCTTTGATGCTACCCCATGATTGTCATAGGTATGGTAATAACACAGATCATCCAGTGAAAGTACAAATGCCTTCTTTCCTTCTGGCAGATAAATGTTATTTGGCTCAATCGTTACCGATCCGTCTTCATTCGTAGTCTTCTTAATCAGATCGTGAATACTTACCAGCACATAACCCCTGTCATACATTTCCTGCGTAATCTCATCAAATTCTGAAATGGTAGTCATCCACTGCTGCCATCCTGCATAACCATCCAGATCCGGATTAAATGCCTTAGATGGATCTACTACTAATGTATGATAGAAAACATGAGTAACATCTTCCGGTGCAATTGCCACGCATGCTGCCTTCTGTGTCTTATACTCGGATACCTTTTGCTGCAGATCTGTTCTGACTGCATATAAATCAGAAGCCTTCAGATGCTTCGCTGCACCGTCGTAGTCATAAGATACTGCCATGGCGTCAGCTTCAGCAATCAACTGTGCTGCCTCTTCATCAGAATGATCCTCTGTCTCGGTTTCCGTCTCTGTCGGTGCTTCTGTCTCCGTTTCACTCTCCGTCTCAGTCTCAAACCATCCGGACGGAAGTTTCTCTTTTATACTGTCAGGCAGTGCATCTTTGCCCGTCCGAATCAATCCGGACACTGCATTCCCTGCTGTTCCCAAACCGTTCTTTATCAATTCCGGATTTACTTTGCTGTTACCAAAAACAATATAATAGCCAACTCCTGCTATGACCAGAATCAGAAAAAGAAAAATCAGAACCCCCATCGTCCTTTGTCTTCTCTTACGCTTCTTCCTTCTCGCAGCCCGTGCCTGTGTGTCTTCATCATACCCCATAAGCATTCATCCCTTCATTGCACATATTCGTATCTGTTCAGTACTTTCACCTCGCGGGACAACAGCTTCTGAACAGTTACACATATTCTAATCTACTTTACCATAAGTCTTCCCAAAAAACAATAATATCACAGATTTTTCATAGATATCAGAATGCTTATTGCACTTTTAAAAAAAGAATGTTAGAATAGAAAAAGCGAATTTAGAGGAGGGGAAAAATGACTTTACTTAACGTATTAATCATTATTCTTGTCGTTTTGGTCGTTGCTCTCGGAGTCCTGTATTATTTCGGCAGAAAAGCCCAGAAGAAACAGGCCGAGCAGATGGAACAGATGGAGGCTGTGAAACAGACCGTTTCCATGCTGATAATTGACAAGAAGATGCTTCGCTTAAAAGACTCCGGACTCCCTCAGATGGTCATCGACCAGACTCCAAAGCTTATGAGACGTTCCAAACTTCCGATTGTAAAAGCAAAAGTTGGACCGAGAATCATGACACTGGTTGCTGACGCAAAAGTGTATGACGTCATTCCAGTAAAAAAGGAAGTAAAAGCAACCGTAAGCGGTATTTACATTACTGATGTCCGTGGAGTAAGAGGTCCGCTGGAGCAGCCTGTGAAGAAAAAAGGATTTTTCGCAAAGATCCGCAGTAAGGCACAGAATACTCTGGATAAAGAAGCAGAAGCAAACAAATCTGCAAAATCCAAAAAGAAAAAATAAAGCATGAAAAAGGCCGGTCACACTGTACCGGTCTTTTTTTATTCTGCTTTAAAACATCAGTTCCATCTGCCCTCCCACCTGAATTCTGGCAGTGATCAGTTCATCCGGCTCTTTACCTCTCTTATGCTCTGCTTTCAGATATTGCAGTCCACCTCTGAGACTTGCCGCAATCAGATTCAGAACATAAATATTGTCAAATCTGTTATAAATCGAATCTCCACCCAGTCCGGTCAGACAAATAAGCTGTGTATTTGTTTTTCTTGCCATATCCATCAGTGGAATCAACAGGTGCGAAGCATTCGTCTGTGCAAACGGATTATCCATAATGAGGACTTTTCCTTCATTTTTATCTGCAAAAATATCCGTATCATCCCTTCTCATATAATAGAGCAGGCTGGATAAAATCACAAATGCAGATAAAAAGCCTTCACCTCCTGAATTTCTGGAAACTTCCTTCCATGTAATCGGATATTCCCGCTGTGCTTCAATTTTGTATAGATGAATCTGCACATTTCCGACTCCAACGACTTGATCATAGAGATTTCTTGTGGTAACTGCCGATCCGAAAAATTCCTGGGCATTTTCATTTTTTTCAAAGAGTTCCACACCTTCCATCGTGATTTTATCTACAAAATCTTCCAGCCGCAGATGATAGATTCCTTCATTTTCCTCCCAGTCAGGGATCTGAATTTTTAACATTTTGATATTTCTGTCTCGAATGGTGATCGTAGAATTATGGTCAATTTTTCCCAGATTTCTGTGAATTTCCAGAATATAATCCTCCATAAGTTCTACAATACGTTCCTTCTCCCTTTCTACTACAGAAATATCTATCTCCAGTTTTTCCATAAGGCTGTCATAAGACTGTATCGTTGTACGCAGCTGCATCAGAACACGATCTGCCTGATCAGAAAGTTCCAACATCTGCTCCAGAGGTTTCCTGTAAAAATCTTCCTCAAAAACTTCCATACGGATAATCTTATTCAGAAGTTGAACCATCTCTTCCTTCTTCCTGCCAGTATCTTTCATTTTCTGATTATAATCTCTTACCAACGTTCCCTTAAAAATTCTCAGGTCTTCTGCTGTTATATCTCCCGACACCGTGACTCGGTCTTCTGCTTCTTTCGGAATCAGATCCGTATATTCTGAAAGCGCCGTCAAATTTTCTTCATAGCTCTGAATCTTTTTATTCCAGAATTTAAGACGCTTTTCTTCTTCTCCTTTTTCATAAAGGAGTTGGCTGCGCCTTGCCTGAAAATCCTGTCCCTGAATCGTATTTCTTGGTAATGGCGTTTCCATTCCACATACAGAAAGCATATTTTTCATCAGTTCCACAATTTTACTCTGGGCGATTGCTGCATTTTTATCTGCCTGATTCCAAAGCATGTCCTTTGTCTGAATTTTTCTCTGATAATCTTCCAGAACACTTTCCTGATGAGTCTCTTCTTTTCTGTCATAAATGATTTGCTCCCACTGTCCCGGGTCCAGTCTGTACTTTTTCTGAAGATGTTCCAGTTCCTCTTTCTCACGCTGAAAACGCACAACTGTCCTTCTCTCCTGCTCTTCCAGATCTTTCAGTTCCTGAGAAAGAACAGATGTAATCGCCTCATAGCGTGCTTCCATCTGTTCCACCGGCATTCCCGCTTCTAAAGTAAACTGCCCGGTTTTCTCATATGCATCATATCTGCTGTATTTTTCATTCAGCTTCTCAGCTTCCCGTTCCAGCATATTCAAGGTGTTTTCCGCAGACCACTTCTCTTCCAGCAGCTTTTTCTGCCTCTCCTTTGCACGTTTCTGACCTTCCTGACAGCGTCTTTCTTCTTGTTTGCATTTTTCCAGTGCTTCACGGTCACTCTCATAAAGACCATAATCTTTCCTTAACTGTACAAAATCCTCTATACGCTGTTTCTGGTGCTGTATTTCCATACTTGCCTTTGTAATGAATGTCAGCAGTTCTTCCTGCTCTTTTTTCATCTGATTCAGTTCCTGAACCAGTTTCTGGATTTCTTTTTCTTTGTTTCTTTGTTCTTCTCCAAGTTCTTTTAAATTCTCCTGTATCTCTTTCCAGTTTTTCCTGGTCACATCCTGATTTCTGATTATTTCCTGACGCTGAAAATATTCTTCATATTCTGTTTTCCGAATGCTTATCGCCTGGGCAGTTTTTTCCAGTTCCTGTTTTTTCTCCCAGATCATGGTCTGTAGTTTTTCTTCATCCAGCAGATTTTCATTAAACAGAATATAAAAACTGATTCCCGGAAACCGGGCTATCCTGTCCGAATACTTTTCCTGAATTTCTTCTATTTTTTCCCGTTCCACAATCGGAACCGGAAAGGAGGTACAGATATTTTTACCACTCCTGCCCAGTTTCTCCAATTCCTGTCCAGACAAAATCAGGGCATATGGCAAAAATGGATTCTTTCTTACCAGTTCCTGATTTTTCTTCTGTGAATATCCGTTTCTCTTCAGCCATTCCATACCATACACTGCATGAATATCCAGATTTTCCAGTTCTCTTTCCAGTTCCTCCGGAAGTTCCATTACTTTCCCGCTTGTCAGTCCCTGGTACTCTTTTGTAAGCGCATCTTCTTCCTTTTCCAGACTTCTGCGCAATTCTTCCAGTTCTTTCAGCTTTCTCTGAGACGCAATCAGGATCTTGTCACGATCAAGAAGATATCCTTCCTCCAGTTCCAGATATTTTAATACTGCTTTTCGTTCTTCCAGTTCTTTTTCATACTGCTCGTACACCTCTGTCTGGCGCTGTATCTCTGTTTTTTTCTGAAGCAGTTCTTCACGCTGATCTTCCAGCCGGCGCTCCTGACTGCGTACTGCCTCTTTATCTGTCTCCCTTTTTTTCTGACTTTCTACTTTCTTTCTCTCTGCATCAGCCAGTTCCTGACTGTAAATCTGCTGTCGGATTTCCAGTGTTCCGGCTTCGTAGTTTCCAAGGATGTTTCGAACCAGTTTCTCCTGATACTTCCTGTTAAACTGCTCCTCCTGACGGCTGTAGGCTTCTATCTGGCTTTCCAGTTTCCCTTTGATGCCAAAACAGTCTCTTATTTTCTCTTCCAGACCTTCTGCCTTCTGTGCTTCTTCTGCTGCCTCGTTCTCTGCTTTTTGTGCACAGTCTTTCTGAAAATCCTGCTGTTTCTTATTCGCCTGAAGGCGTTCGTTATACACTGTCTTCAGCGAAAATCCAAGTGCTTTCCGTTCCGGTTCCAGATCTTCGCCCTGCTGTCTGGCTGCAGTAATTTTTTCCCGCAGAAGATCCAGTTCTTCTTTTTCTTCTTCTACTGTCTGCTGTTGTTTTGCACACGACAGCAAATGCAGTTTTTTCTCAGTCTCACCTGCCAGTTTCTGAATGCTTTCCCGCTCCATATCAATCATATCCCGGTTTCCCAGATGATGATTCTTTTCATCCTCGCATTTATGAATTTTGCTGGAAAATTCCTCGTATTCCACTCTGGAAATATCTTTATCCAGTTTTTCTGTTTTTTCTTCCGATTCTCTCTGCCTTGCTTCCGCCTCTTTCAGCAGACCATCTACATCATATAGAAACCAGGCAATTTTATTTTGCTGCTTTTTCTCTTCCAAACCTGCTGTCTGATATGCTTCTGCCCGTTCCTGAATGCCGGTTGCCTCTTCCTTAAACTGCCTGATATGATCCCGTCGCTTTATCTTTGAACGGTTATCCTTGTACTGTCCGGCATATTTTTCCAGAATGGACTGAAATTCCCGGATACGGTTCTTCTCTTTATTTAATTTGCTCTCAATTGTCTCCAGAAACCACTTTTCCGTCAGTCCTTTTTCATCTCTGCAGTCTGCAAACAAATCTGACAGACCGGATTCTTTGACATTGATTTTCTTTATGATCGTTTCCCATTCCTTATAATTGATCTGATATTCCATCAGTTTATCAAAATACTGGCGTGACTGGGCATAATTGGTCAGATCATAGTAGAAAAATTTCATGTCCTTATCTTTTTTATAAGTCTCAAAAAGCAGCCTGCAGGAATTATAGTTCTTCAGGATCATTTCTTTTCTGCCTTTCTCTACTACCGGCAGATGATGAATGTCCTGAATGCAGGATTGCTGATATTCACTGACAAGCCCCACAATATCCAGATTTTCCCGGCTCTCTTCCTGCATATCCTGGGACTTTCTGACCATCAATCCTGTGAGCACATAGCCTGCCCCCTGATCCAGTACCCATTCCACCAGAATAAAAGACGGCTTGTTCGTCGTAAAGTAGCTCTCGAACGGTCTGTCTTTTGCGTTACGATATCTGGCATGCACAAATGGTGCTGTCAGCATCTGCACCAGTACCGATTTCCCGCCCCCGTTCTGAAGAGAAATTAATGTACTTTCTCCATTCAGATACAGTGTTTCATCACTGATGCGGTTGGCATTATTATTATAATTTACATTAATCAGGCGTATTGCATTGATCTTACTCATCTTTGTGCACCCCCAACACTCTCAGAACTCTGTCATAATTGTTCTGATTCAGAAGATTCCAGTCCATAAAGTGATCCAGTTTTCTCGTTGTCTTGATCATCTCATCCTGAACCACATACTCAATCAGCCCCTGTCTCTGTAAAAACATCAGTATATTGTAAATAAACCCTTCTTTTGTGGTCTTCATTCTGGATCCTCTGTCATCTGATTTCAGTGCCTCATAGGTTTCATACAAAATCTGAAAAGAAATCCCGGCTGTATCTCCTTTTCCGTCTTCCTCTACAATTCCTTCTTTCAGCCGGACCGAAACACAGTTCATCAATTCTCCGGCACGCATGTATTCCCTTGATTTGCTGCTGCTTCCCTGCCCGTCATAAAATTCAACAAGCAACGTTAATATTACAAACTGGGACAAATAATAATCTTTATCTGTAGCAGCCGATCTGCACAATGCATTTTTTAGCTGTGGTTTGGAAAATCCAAGAAAATTATTTTCCTCTCCAGGGATCAGATAAATAACATTTCCATAGCGTTCCACACTGCTTCCTGCTATCTCTCCCTGAGATTTTACCAGGTTCCGCACTGTTTCTTCTTCCGTATACGCCTTATATAAAAGCATCTCATTTTCTTCTCTCAATTCATGATGTTCCAGAAGATAATAAAATATTTCCTGACTGGTTCGAATTTCTTCCTCTTCGTACGCCATATCTGCTATTCCTCATTTCTTGTCATTCGGATCAGGATATTGGAACAGTGTATACACTTTCTTTCACCCTTCTCATTCTGTACATCGTTAAATGTTACAGTCGTCCCGTCTTCTATTCTGTATATTTCCAGCCTGTGAATTCTGCTGTCTCTGAATCTGTTTTCCGAAAGCTGAAGCAGCATTTCATTCAACTGAAAATCTGCGGTCTCTTCCTGTATAAATTCGCTCCGCTCTTTTTTCAGCGCATCCAGATCTATCTCTTTATTTCGGATCAATTCAACCATAATTTCTTTGAAAATCTCTACACTTGGAATCAGCTGATCCTGAATCTCTTCCGGAATATCTTTCAGCGCAATTTCCCCTTTTGCAGTTACCAGATCCAAAAGCGTTCCCAGACTGGTCTCATATTGTTTCAGTTTTTCTCTTCGTTTCTGCTCCTGCTCTTTCTGATAAACTTCCTCATCAAAGTCCAACAGTTCCTCCGTATCCTCTTCTTCCTCTCTGACAGACGGTTTCTGATACTGCAAAGCTTTGTTGAGATTATAGATTTTCTCCGGATCACGGTTAAATAATGGCCTAAAGAAGCCTTCAAGACTGCTTATTGCCGTTGAATTTTTCAACACCTTATCATAAAACTCATTTCGGAAAGAATAACGCTGAATCAGAGATACCTGAGACAGTAGTTCCAGTTCTCTGGTATAAAGGGCTTTCAGATCAAAATGGCTGCTGAGAATTTTCTGATGTTCATCAATGGTACGGTTCAGATATCCTTCGATAATTTTCAGATTATCCAGGTTCTCAGCTTCCTTTTCTCCCAGCCGCTGCACATTAATATTCTCTTCTTCCAGTTTTTTTGCCCGTTCCCTTACCAGTTCTCTGTACTTCTGGAATTTTTCCTTTGTATCACTGATGGTATCCAGATTTTCCAGAAGGATCTCCTCATAGTCCTTTACCGAATAATTCAACGCATTTCTGCGGATTTTCCCCATAGCTTCCTGAATCTTCTGAAGCTGAATCCTCATCAGGTTAAACACATTTTTTATTTCATCAACCGCTTTATCATAGCTCTGTTTTTCCAGATGCATCTGAAAAATCATCTCATGAATCGTAAGCTTCATGTTATTTTCAATTTCCAGGGTAGAGAGAATCAGATTATATCCATCATCAGTTAGATAATAAGATGTTCTGCGAACTTCCTGATCCAGATATACGATCCGGTTCGCGACATAGCTGACATGCATAATATGATATGCATTCTGTTCAAAATCGTACCCGTCAAAATACATGGCACGTCCTTCATTCGATAAAATGACATTTACAATAAAATCACCCAGTTTGCGGTTGTCATCATAAGAAATCTTTTTATCCAGATACTGGCTGTTAAGCGTATCAATATAAGCACCAATATCATCCATCGTACAGTTTTCTTCTTTTAGAGACTGCTCCATGATATAAAGCATAACTGCAAAAATTAGATTCATCTGCTCATCAAACTTGATATACCCAAACTGCTTCCATGATGTTTTCTGGATACTGTTCTGGATCAGCACTGCATACAGTCCCACGTTCTTCATTCGTCTTGGAAAATTCTTAAGGAATTCGTACTGCACTTCTTTCTCCTTCTGCATCGCAACGGTTCCATTTCTTCTCAGATGCGAAGTTCTCTCTAAACCGTTACATTTTATATGTCTTTGCAGGTATAAAATCTGCTGTATTTAATATTTCCTGAGGGATATATCTGCCAGACTCCAGAATATCCTTCATCTTTCTGACCGTGTTTTCATCAAAATATGAAAAAAATTCAGTGCCTATATTTCTGTTCTGTAACTCTTTTGTATCTGGGAGTTCATGCACACTGTCTGCCTTTTTCAGCATTGCCAGATATGCCGGCAAAAACGGTCGTATTTTCCATCTTTGCTGAAATTTTTCTGCCAGATTCTCATATATGCCGATTCCTTCATAATCCAGATCTCCAAAATAATAAATCGTGTTTTCTGAATGTATCATATATGGTTCTGCACACAGATCAAAATCCTGAAATGATCGAAGGATTCTTTTTCCAGCCCCATAGATCAAAGTTCCGATCTCCGTACCCAAAATCTCTATATGTCCCTGCATAAGATAATTCCTCATACTAAAAAATGGGTCTTTATTTTCTAAAATCAACAGATTCTGCGGTGTCTCTCTCGTGTTGGTATAATAAGCCATCGGCTCCGCAGTCTCATAGACATTCAGTACTTCTATCCGAATTCCGCACCGCTTCAGGATCGTTCTCCCATGCTCTCTGTTGAGAAATTTTTCTCTGTTCCAGATCTCAAAACTTCTTTCATTCCAGGACTCTGGTATCTCTGTCTGATTCCTGTCTTCTTTCAAATATTCATTCAGCCTGAGCACATATGGTCGGTCTTTCTCATAAACCTCCGGATGTGCAAGATAATAATCTACTGACATCTCTGGACAAAAGTTATATTTTATCTCTTCCATATAATTGCCGTAGTCTTTCTTCTTCTCCACTATCCAGTATTCCCTGTAAAGTGCCGGCTTCTTGCCATTCATCCTAGAAGTCTTCACAGGTTTTACCTGGCCTGCTTCCAATAAACTGCAAATATACCGATACTGTTCCTGATATGTCAAATCCTGTCTGGCCCGGAGAAGCGTATCCAATGATATCCGTTTCATAAATGGATACCTCCATATGCGAATGTCTGTTCTGTTTTTCATTGTATCATATCATTGCTAATTCTTCTATACCTGAAAGCCACAAAAAATGCAAGATACAGAAAAACCCCGGAAACCTTGCGGTTCCGGGGCATCTTACGCTACAGTACGATACACACGAAGTGTATACTAAAATATATAATTATAATCTGTCAATCAGTGATTACTCGATGATAGAAGCAACACGTCCTGATCCTACAGTACGTCCACCTTCACGATATCAGACCGATGTGTTACGGTGTGCAAATGGTGATTTTCCGTGTGATTCGTGTGGAAAAATCCGGAATTTCCGTTGTGTCCGTGTGGTTTTTGGAGATTTTGTTATCATGGTGTTATCATGATACTTCTACATCCGAATATTTTTCTCCGATTTCTGACGTACAATACTCATATGGGTTACATCGCTTATTCCTAATCACAATACCTTTATCTTCGTCAAGCTTCTTGCAAATTTGTGCAATCCGACGTGATTCCATGTCTATTTCTTCCGCAATATCTCTGGCCTTACAAAACTCTTTTCTTCTATTAAGTTCCAAAATAATATCCAGTTCTTCTTTGCTAACTAGCGGAATTTTATTTGCTTGCTGAAACTGATGTTCAATCTCTTCATCTACTTTTGAATATGTTTCTACTTTTGAATGACAATCCGGACATTGAAATCTTGTAAATTTTAAAAAGGGAATTTCGCTATCATCAAAAATACGTCCACATGCCGGATTGGTACATTTTATCACTTTTGTTTCTCTAATTTGCTCTAAAACTAATGATGTGAAATTAAATATTCTTTCTATAAAATATTTTCTATATATCGTTCCTTGTGCCCTTCCCCATATGATATTATTCTTTTTTGCCAATCCATAATTCAAACAATAGACATTAACTTTTTTCCCATCTCGATTTGATTTTTCCTCATATTTTGTAATAAAATGATTCAATTCTAACGATTCCAAATACTTTTCAGTATTTTGTAGCACATGAAAATGACTACTATATGGAGCTGTTTTTTGGTACAACCTTCCTGTCAATTTGTCTTTTTATTTCTTTCGCTTGGTCCACAATTGCATCTCTTACCTTTTTCAGTTGTGCAATATTACGTTTTTCTTCTATGGAAAGTAAACAATATGTACTAGATCTAAAAAATGCATCTATATTATCTTCATAGTATTTTTCTGATGCATTCTCTATATCCTGTTTTGTAATTTTCTTTCCATATATGATAACGCTCTGATAAAGATAAGCCAACAAATATCCCATAATACGTGGTACATTCATAGATGTTCTGAAAAACATAGTATATACATCTGTCATCGTCATCTTATCATCAAAAAAACTGGTCCATACTCCCCACATAATATTGGAATCTATTTTCCAATAACCTTCTTGTAAAATTATATGGAATATCCATGGATTAGCTGCTCTGAAGTGGCCGGCATTAAAATTGATAAAAAGCGCTGGCGGGAACTTATCGAACTTCAAAAAGAAGAATTCCCAGATACCGCGCAGGAATGGGAGAGGGAGGAATAATCTACTCGTATGGGCAGAACATCCTCCGCAGAAGAAGCGAGTTTGCATACACGATAAGCGAAACGCCAATCATACTCCATACAACCGCCCCTATCATAATAGTTGTCCTGTTCAGCAAAGTCACACACACACACATACCACTCAATCCCAAGACAAAACACTGGAAGTATCCTGCGTGATTGATACTATAAACAAAGCCAAAGCCCGCCGAAATATCGATCAACCATTAATCATCCACTCAGATCGTGGAAGCCAGTATGTTGCAAAAGAATATAAAAAAGCAACCGAAAACATGCAGCGTAGTTATTCAAAGAAAGCATTTCCATGGGATAATGCATGCATTGAATCCTTTCATTCCATTATCAAACGTGAATGGCTCAATCGCTTTAAAATTCGTGATTACAAGCAAGCATACCGGTTGATTTTCGAATATTTGGAAGCTTTTTACAATACGAAACGAATTCACAGCCATTGTGACTTTATGTCGCCTGATGAATTTGAGCGAGTATATGAAAGAAGACATACTAAGGCGGAGCTTCTGGCAGGTTAAAATGGGGAGAAATTTCTCATTTTAACTTGTACTAAATCTTGACATAGCACCACTTAATTTGCACTATCTATGCTAACCGAAACAACAAAGTGCTTGACATTCACAAGTGTTTGCTGTTTACACTTCGGACAGTAGAGTGGAAAGTTCTTTAATTCGGTATCTTCTTGCATTATCGTTCGGGTTTTATTTCCACAGATAGGACATAGAACCCATTTTATAGTTTCCATATTTTTCTCAATCCTTACTTCTAAATATTATCCTACTAAATTTATAAAATTTATCGCAACGGTTTTTAAGCTTTTGCTTCTTGATTACTTAACGGCGGAAAAAGAATGTTTTCACATAGGGCTGTTGTTTACATGTCATTTTTTTGTTTTTTTAATTCTATACCCACCAGTACAACAGATAGCATAAACGCTGAAAAATCAGCAACAGGTCCCGCAAGCAATACTCCCATAATTCCGAAACGAAGCGGGAGCAGTAGGGTAAGCGGAATCAACACAAAGGTCTGCCTTGTTAATGCCAACAGAGCACCTTTTAACGATTTTCCTATTGCGGTAAAAAAACTGGAAGAAAGCAACTGCACACCATTTACCAACACCATGAAAAGATAGGTACGCATGAACAAAACAGCAAATTCAAAATACAGCTCGTCCCCATCTCCGAATAGCGAAATGATAGATTGCGGGAAAAATTGAAATGCGATGAAAGCAATTGTGGAAACAACAAGGTTCCATTTTACCGCAAGCAGGTAAGCCTCCCGTACACGATGGTATTGCCTTGCCCCATAGTTGAAGCCGATAATCGGCTGTGTTCCCTGCGAGATTCCTACAACAATCGCTAGGATTATGGCATTTGTTTTCATAACGATTCCGCAAGCAGCTAATGGAATATCTGTTCCATATTTTGTTAATGCGCCGTAATAAGTCAACGAATTGTACTGAATGATTTGAATCACGGTAACTGCAATCTGGTTTGAGCTGCTGCTGATTCCCATGCTGCAAATTTTCATACTTTCTTTGATGTCCAATAAAAACGACTCTTTTTCAAAATGGATTGTTTGGAAACGCCATAGATAACGGAGTGCGAGTATGAAGGAAAAAATTTGCCCAATAACTGTTGCCCAAGCTGCGCCGGCAATCCCCCAATCGCAAGCAAAAATAAAAATAGGGTCAAGAATGGTATTGATAATAGCTCCCATAACCATGCAAACCATTGAATACTTTGGTTTTCCATCTGCTCGAATCAAATTGCTCATACCATTCGTTACAATAAGAAACGGCATTCCAATCAATGTTATGCTGGCATACTGCTTTGCATATGGAAATACATCTGTCGTTGCCCCAAATGCCTTTAGGAGCAAAGACAGAAAAGCTTCACCAACCAATAAATAAATAATTCCGAAAATCCCCATCAGAACAATACCATTTCCCGCTGCTTTGGCGGCAGCTTTCGGCTCTTTGCGTCCAAGACAGAGGGAAACACGGGAAGCACTGCCAATTCCAACCAGCAGTGCAATAGCAAGGCAGATGGTAGAGAACGGGTAGGCAACATTGGTTGCTGCATTTCCCAGATAACCGACCCCTTGACCAATAAAAATCTGATCCACAATATTGTAGATTGAGCCGACAAGAGACGCCATAATACTGGGAATGGCAAAATCTTTCAACAGTTTTGAAATTTTTTCATATCCTAGGGGATTCTCAGTCATTAAATTCATCCCCCTTTCTTTCTATACGGAGTTCCGCTGTAATATTTTCACCTGCCTGAATCAGCAAATCAATAAAGAGGTTTTTATCAGATTCCCTGAAGCCTTGCAATAAAAGAGCTTCTGTCTTTTCACATACCGTCTGTACCTCATCAATTACAGACAGCGCACGTTCCGTAGGATACAGCTTACACGTCCGCTTATCCTTATCATTTGGGGAACGCATAATCATTCCCTGCTTTTCTAATGCCGCAACTGTCCGTACAATATTGCTCGGATGAACATAAAACATATCCATTAAAGAATCCTGTAAAATGCCAGGCGAACGACAGATTTTAATCAAAAACATATATTGGCTGTTGTTGATTCCAAAGGGGGCAAGCTGTTTATCCAAATAGATTTTGTAAAATCGGTCTGTTACTGAAAGCCATTTTAATAGTTTCATAGATATATTCCTCCTAACCACCAGTATTATAATACAATATGCGTGCGCACGCAATTACTTTTAACATTATATCTGCCGCTTTGTCCTCCTAAACACAAATCAATTCTACATCTATAATCTCTACTGCTCTGCTACGAATATTATTCATTTTCCTAACCCATTCCATCTGATTCTGCATCTTCAGTTCTTCCGTCACTCCCCACTGTTCAGCCATCTGCTCCACCAGCATCTCAACTTTTTCCCTGACCTCTTTATCAACCTGATTCAAATGCTCCGTCAGTTTCCCGGTCAGCACCAGATACTGATACCTGGCACTCCTGTGTTCCTTCAGAAACTGCTTTCGCATTATTCCATATTTCCCATATGTAGGTTCTTCCTCATTGATTTCCAAATCTGGCAGATAATAATCTCCATGCAGTGTGTAGCTCAGTCCGTTCTTTTCATCATAAATCTGTTTCTTCATATTCTTACAACTCCATTCCTCTGTATTTTGCTTTGTTCTTTTTTATCTGTGCATTGTGTTCTTCGCTTCGTTCTCTTGCCCATTGTATGCGGTCACCTATTTTTTTCGGCATTTGCTCCTTCTGTTTTCTCGCTTCAAGTTCCGCCTGGATCCGGATATCGTCCTGTACCAGTCTTTCTACCATATCTTTCCCCAACATGCGTAAAAGCCGATTATATCTGTCCGCAAGTCCTTGCAACATTTCTTTCTCACCAGATAATTTCTGATAATCCTTCTTAACTTCTGCCAGTTCATTTTTTGTGTTTTCATGCTCTTGCTTTTTCTTCTGAAACTTACTTTTCCAACTATCTCTTTCTCTTGTGAGTTCTTTCACCTGTGCAGCCATCGCACCGATTTTGTTTTTCATTTCAATGAATAATGGTTTTATTTTCTTATCCCGGTAAGTTACCGCACGTTCCAATGCTGTAGCTTCCGGCAGAAATGTTTTGATCATTCCATATTCTTTTATTTCCTTACTGACATTATCCATCACTGGTTGCAGGAATTCTCTTCTATCTTCCAGTTTTTTCAATTCCGTTTCTGCTTTCTCCGCACGTTTTTCCGCTATCTCTTTATCTTTCTGGAACTGAATTTTTTCTTCTTCCAGTAGCTTAATATCTGCCCTTGCTTCTGCAATCTGAGAAGTCAATCCTTCATTCTCCACTGTCAGATTTTCTTTTTCCTGTTCCAATTCCTGCACTTCCTTTTTGCGTTCTTTTTTCTTGAAATTGTAAACATCCAGATGTTCTTCATGTGTGCCTTTCTGTTCCCATTCAATTCCATGCTGTTTTGCGATTTCAGCCAGCACTTCCTTTTCATGATTTATCCACTGATTCAGTTCTGTATCATGCTTATTTCCACCTTGAAATCCAAGACTTTTCAATGCCTGCTTCAATGAAACTCTGGTATCCATTCCTTTTCCCTTCCAGTTGGTCACATAAGGAACAAAGTCAATATGCAGATGCGGAGTAGCTTCGTCCTGATGCAGATAGCAGCTAAATACCCGAAGTGTCGGATTCCGTTTCTGGAAGTCTTTCACATATTCGTCCAGTACCTTTACAGCCAGATTTCCTTCTAACGTTCCCACTGCCATATCCTCACGATTACCAATCTGGAATATTACTTCATGGAACAGCTTCTCCTGTTTGCCCTGTCGGATTTTTTCATAATAATTTGCAATCTGCCGGTCCTTTCTTTTCCCGACATTGTATCTCTCCGTAGCATCGTCAAACAGTTCCTTATAAACTTCTTTCAGATTCTCATTCTTATAACAAATGTTCAATTGCACTCTGTCCGGATCTACATTTTCTGCTACAAAATCCCGTCTGTTATGAGCCAGTGAACCGGCTCCGATCATGCCACTGATTGTCCGTTTCATCATAAATTTTCTCACCTCTTTTCTACTCGAGTGCCAGACATGGCACATAATTTTTATTTACGCCAGTTATGGCAAGATTTAAGAAATTTTCGCCGGATACGGCGGTTTTGTTACTTTTGTCAAAAGTAACGCAAAAGCACTTTCGACAGCCGTACCGTCCATCAAAAGTCCCCTTGCGCCCTGCCGGGGACATAACGTCCTTATGGACGTCTGTTCTGCACCGACCGAAGTGGATCATAGATCTGTTTATTCTGGTATCCTCACCTGCACATATTCCAAATCTCCACAATAAGGCGTTCCCACCAGATACCATTCTCTTGCCAGATTCATCTCCATTCTGGTCTGTACCCATTCATCACCTACCAGCACTTCCAGTCCTTCTCCGCAGTGAAATCCTGTATCAATCCATAAATCTGATGATAATAATCCATATCTGTCATTGCTGCTGTTATATCCTAATCTTCCCTGTTTCATTGTATCTTTCTCCCTTCACGACTATCTAATTTGCTATAAACTCACAAACCATCAACTAACTCCCGGCTACACCTTACCGACATTCTCCTTGTCTGCTATCTACAGGTGCGTGACACGATCCTGTAATAGAGTAGTCAGAAAGAACCTTTACCATCGAAAGCTCTCTTGTATTCCTTTTCTGTCAAGGTATTCCTGCCGGAACTTTTCTCTTTCTTCTTCCGTTGGTGCAGTTTTGAATTTGCTATACATTTCACGATTCACCATTGCATCCAGTTTCTTCTCTAAGCCCAACCGGATTTTTTCTTCACCATCATAGTTGTCCATCAAAAAATATTGCAGGAGTTGAAGAAATAACTCGTATGGAATCTGTACATTTCTATTTTGCATCTGTCCTCCTTTCAAGGTAGCAAGATTCCCTCTTCTTAAGAAATGGTAATCTTGCCATCTTCCATTTTTATTCTGGTAACATCCAATACCATTGCTTTCCACGTTTCACAGAATCAATCTCAAGTTCCCGTTTGGCATTCCACAACGTTTTTCCTTTTATTCCTCTGCCTTCTGCTTCTTCTGCAATTTTCTTCTGAGCCATTCCTCCATTTGCCAAAATTTCAAGAAGAAATTCTTTTGCCTTCTGGCTTTTTTGTCCTCTGCCATCTCCATTAAGAAGTTCATCGGCACTGATATCATATTCTCCAATCCATTCAAATCCATTATTCTTATCCAGCCTGAATGCAATGGACATTCCTTCCGGTGCAAGAGAACTCTTCGTATGACATACTACTCTTACTTCCGGTTCTTCCTTAACTCGCCCGACAATCAGAACACTTCTTGCAGCAGCCTGAAAATCAATGGAGCCAAGTCCACGATAAGAAGATTTGCCGTTGCTGTTTTTATTCATATGACCAATCAAAATGACTGCACAGTGATATTTTTCTGCCAGCACTGCTATACGCTTCATCAATGGTCTAATCTCATTTGCCCTGTGCATGTCTACGTTTGCTCCCAGGAACCCCTGAATCGGATCAAGGACAACCATTTTTGCTTTTGTCTGCACGATTGCTTCTTCCAATCGAACATCTGCCATTGTCAGTGGCTGGTCACTGTCATCAATCACCATCACCTTTGAACAATCCGCACCCGCAGCAAGTAATCTGGGTTTGATAGTATCTCCAAGACCATCTTCTGCTGTCTGATAAATCACATGTACAGGTGACATAGAAGACTGTTCCTGCATATTGTCTTCGCCATCTAAACCATCGTTCCCACTATCAACTTCATCACTTCGTTTTTCTTTTATTTTCATCGTTGTATCCGTAACAGGAAAAATCGGCTCTCCTCTGGTCAGTTTTGCAATAATCTGAAGTACCATCGTTGTCTTGCCTTCCCCTAGATCTCCCTGTATAATAGTCACTTTCCCATAAGGAATAAACGGATAAAGCAGCCATTCTATCTGCTCCACCTCTACTGAATCCATTTTGATCAGTTTCAGTTTTGGTTCTATTCTGCAATTTTCAACTTTATTTTTTTCATTCATATTCATTTCATCATCTACCTCCTGCCCCTCCGGGCAAGTCTCTGATGAACAGATATTCGGGAATTGTTGTATCTTTCAATTCGTGATATACTTAATCTGCCAAGATGGTATATCAGTGAATCTGATTATCAGAGAACTTGCTCAGATATTTTATCTGGGCTTTTTCTTTTTTGTCTGTCAGTAGTCATAGCTTCTGCTCCTTACACAAATCTCCTTGTAGGAATAATGATAATTTCAAATTTGCTTCCGTCCTCTAATTCAAGAAGAATCACATAATCTGAATCCCGATCTGGTAAGATGGAACTTATCTTCAACTTCTTACTGTAGTTAATTGCATCAAATATTTTTCCGACTACTTTCTTTGTTTTCATTTGTCTTCCTCCGTATTAACGTTTGTTGTCCAGCATCTCAGCTACTTTTTTCTGCTGTGACGGGTACAGATGCCCATAAGTGTTCAGTGTCATCTGAATATCTTTGTGCCCCAACCTTTCCTTGATAATCAATGGTTCTACGCCCTGATAGATTAAATATGCTACATGGCTATGCCGGATATCATGCACTCTGATTGGTTTTACACCAGTCAATGCTTCATATTTCTTGAGACGTTTCTGCAGCGTTCTCGCCACAATTGGGAACAACCGCTGATCTTCCGGAAGTCCATAATGCTTCTTCGCATACTCCTGCACCTCTTCTTTAAGAAAATTTGGAATATCAATAGTACGGACCGAATTTTCTGTTTTTGGAGTATCAATCATATCTCTTTTCCTGATTCGGTTATAAGTCTTATTGATATGAAGGAGATTTCCACTCATATCAAAGTCCGAAAGACTCAATGCCAGAAGTTCTCCTTCCCTGATTCCTGTCCAGAACAGAATTTCAAATATCAAATAATCTTCACTCCCCGGTTCAATCTCGGCGATAAATCTGTCATATTCTGCTTTCGTCCAGAATTCCAGTTTATTGGCATCCGATTTCCCCATCTTTTTTACTTTCTTACATGGATTTTCCTTCAGATTGTAAATTTTCTGTGCATGATTAAACAGTGCATTTAACTGATTCTGGATCATACGCTCATAAGTCTTGCTGTAACCTTTTTCCTGAATGGTGTTCTGCCACTGGATAATCTCTGCCGGTGTGATCTCATTCATTTTTCTTGTTCCAAAATACGGAACAATGTGCTTGTTCATCATGTGCTGCTTATTGCGGATTGAATTTTCTTTTAGTTCATTCTTCTTATCTTCAAAATAGACTGAAATAAAACTGTTCATCTCCATTTTCATATCCGCCGCAGTCTTTCTTATGAATTCCTTTTCATAATTCAATGCTTCTTTCTTTGTCTTGAACCCTCTTTTCAGCTTCTGCGTTTTCTTTCCTGTCCAGTCAATATAACGGAAGCTCACATACCAGGTTCCCTGTGTTTTGTCTTTGTAAGCTGACATCTTAAACCCTCCTTCATACTGCTCTCTGAGAGCATCCATAAAATTTTGTTTCCCAGTAAGGACGTGGTATCTTCCCACGAACTGCAACATATCCTTCCTTTGCCAGTTCATCATTGAGCTGCTTCAGAATAGAATATGCTTTACTGCGTTTCACACCTAATTCTTCCATGACATCATCAACAGTCATCATATAATTAGTTCTCATAGCGTCCTCCTTTTCAGTCACTTTTGTGACTTCTTTGATGTTTTTTACTATAATTCACTTTTGTGACTTTGTCAATAACCTTTTGCGAATTTTATTTTTATATTCCATTCTACATTTTCAGGCTCTGCGAAAATCAACCTCTTTCGCATCATTCACTTTTGTGCTAGAATAGAATCACAAATATTATTAAGGAGGCAGCACTATGGTAGGTAAAAAAATCCGGGCATACCGGGAATTCAGAGGCTACAGTCAAATACAATTAGCCGAGCTGTCCGGCATTAACGTAGGTACGATCAGAAAATATGAACTTGGAATCCGGAATCCAAAACCGGATCAGTTAGAAAAGATAGCAACTGCACTGGGATTAAATGTAAGTGTTTTTCTGGATTTTAATATTGAAACAGTCGGAGATGTACTCTCCCTATTGTTTTCTATTGATGATTCTGTGAATCTCTCACTTGCTGAGATGCCTGATCAGAAAATTTCACTGACGTTCGATAATCCTACAATGCAGGACTTTTTCAGGAAATGGTGTCAATTTAAAAATGTCTATGAAAAGGAAAAAGCTGAAATATTAGCTATTGAAGATGAAGATAAAAGACAGGAAGAAATGGATAAGCTGAACGCTACCCAGGAAGAATGGAAACTGCGTGCCATGGGAACTACTATAGGTTGTCATACTATCGTTAAAAAAGGTACCGAGGGCAATACTATCAAGGCATATTCTTTAACTTAATATAAAATGTTTGAAAGGAACGAATACCATGAAAAAAATAGATAGCAATGAAATTATAAACTTTTTAAATTCTAAATGGCAAGGAAGTACTTGTCCAATGTGTCATGCTGGAAATTGGAATGTCAGCAATAAAGTTTTTGAACTTCGTGAATTTAACAATGGAGATTTGGTTATTGGCGGTCCTTCAAGTGCTATCACTCCCGTTGTGCCTGTCACCTGTTCGAATTGTGGCAATACAATTTTTATCAATGTTTTATCAACTGGATTGTTAAAGGAGTAGTCAATGTCCGAAATTCATACTAATGATTCAAAAATAATTTCTGAAACCAATAATACATTTTTACACTCAAAAGAGAAAAAATCACAAATAACTATTGCTAACGATACATGGCTACCAGACAAAGCCAAAAACAATTATCACACTCAAAGACTCAAACAGTCAAAGTGGGCATTTTGGCTTAGCTTTTGGGGTGCTATTGCCGGATTTGCTGTTTTAATCATTACAACTTTTATATATATTGCTTCAGATAATCCTTCTGCTGTTGGATATATCTCTGGTATTATTATTGAAGCAACATCTGCTCTATTTTTCACATTGTCTAATAAAGCAAATGAAAAAATATCTGAGTTTTTCGACAAACTCACTTTAGATTCAAATACAACACACGCAATGCACATGACGAAAGAAATTTCCAATTCTGATGTAAGAGATCAACTACTTGTAAAGCTTTCATTACATCTTGCTGGAATTAATGAAGACAAAATTTGTAAACAAACCATCGAAATTTGTACTAATTCGCAGAATGAATCTCCAAATCAAGCTGATTAACTACATATTTTGTTATCATTCTGTTATCACAAGCGGTTGTCAGGACACTCTCCCGGCAACCGCTTTTCTATACTGTTCGTTATTATTTTCCGCTCTTTTATATATTTTCAGGCAACAGAAAAACCCCGGAAACCTTGCGGTTCCGGGGCATCTTACGCTACAGTACGATGTACACGAAGTACATACTAAATTATATATGATGATCTGTCAATCAATGATTACTCGATGATTGTAGCAACACGTCCTGATCCTACAGTACGTCCACCTTCACGTTTGTGAGGTTCTTAAAATCTCATTATTTTCTGTGATTTTCGTGTCTTTATTGTCCTGTGTTATAGGATTTCTACGCTATATTTCTGTTCTCTTCATTTTTTAGTATCAAAACGGTATCACAGCCAGATTTTCATGAGCTGTCAACTTTCCGGTTGCAGATTCCCACCTTGACTGTTATAATCGAAACATGGGTGCTATCATAACGGTAGGCGGTTAGTCCTTCAGCAGAGGGACTGTGACCCTCTGATTACATAGAAACTCGAAAGAGAATCCACTGGAAAGGAGGGCTAAGCCAATGAGTATTGTGGACTTTATTGCAGTCGTGAGCTTCGGCATCACCTGCTTTTGTGCCGGATACACATTCGGCAAAGATAATAACAAGACACAAAAATAACCGCCCCAGCCTCGCAAACTGAACGGTTATTTTTAATCAATTAAGTATGTGGACTAACCGTCTATCGGTAGCACTCTTTTTCTATAATCATATTAGCACGCATGTGTGAAAATGTCAAAAAATTTCTTCATTCTTGGTTATTAATCTCCTTGATCAACTGTACTGCCTTCTCTGCATCATCGGTTTTCACGAATATATCCACACCATATATTCCAAATCCTGGTGCCCCATGCATTGCAACATTCGCACCTGCTTCCTGCGAAAAAGCTGCTATTCCATTTTGCTTTAACATTTCTACAAGTTGTTCTGTCTCTACTATATTCTGTGCATTATAAATTTTTGTCCATTCTACCTTAGATAGGGAAATTTCCTTTTTCTCCTGAACATTTGACGAATTCTGGTTTCTTTTTCGATTAATAAATGCCAAGAGCCTAAGAATAATAAATGCCACAATAGTAATACCAATCAGAAATCCCAATGCTAATCGTGTTATCTGTTTTTCTGTAGCTCCCATTCTAAATAAACATATACCATAGATGACTGTAAAAATTCCTGCACATATCACACTGGTGAGAAAATCTCGCCATATAGTAGCACTTTGGAGCAAACATTTATCCCATATTCCATTATACACCATAATAGATGCATACAGGATTCCTCCTACTAAGACAGTTGCTGTCTCTCCTAAAACCAAGCGAACATCCACCGTTAATAACATCTGAATAATAATCGCTAACACACTAATCACAAACATTGATGCAAATGCAAGATTTCCAGCCTTTAATGCTTTTTGTTTCACCCATTCTTCATACACCGCAACTTTGTCCAGTGTTTCTTTCATCTCTTTATTCATAGTCTGGCTCCTTTCTCCATCCAGGAGCTCTCTCATCTCAACATCGTAATACTCAGCAAGTTGAACAAGTATACTGAGATCTGGCATATTTATTCCTGTTTCCCATCTGGAAACTGTTCTTGCAGATACCTCAAACTTCTCAGCAAGCTGCTCTTGTGTAAGATTCTTTTCTTTACGACATTGCTTTAAAAAAGCTCCAATCTTTTTTGTGTCCATGTCTCTACCTCTCTTCCACTTACAGCTTACCAATATGTACCAAAATTACCACGACATAAAACGAGAATCCGCTAATTTTCAACCGGACATCGTATGTCTAAAACAAGTAAACGGTATTTTCACCCCAAAAGCATTCTATTCCTCTATAAATTAACCTTCTCTTTTATGTCTATCCATAAGCAGCAGAATAAACATAACAAACCATATCACCCATGCAATTAAACAACCGATTCCTATATGCCAAATATCTATAATCATTCCAGCAATAAAAGGAATTGACATAAACATCATTCTCTTCCCATATGCCTTACACATAGCATTTTCATCATATTTTTTTCGTTCTTCTGCTGATTTCATATTATAACCAGACAAGAATTTGGATGCTTGTCCTTTTGACCTATAAAACCATATTCCAAATAAAAGCATAATCACTGCCATTGCAAAGTCAAAAATAATATAAATATAGAACATATAATGCCTTCCTTTCAGTCAATTCCTCAAACCAGAAATTATTACTTTTTGCATAGTGTGTTTTCTAAAATGATAATAACCACGACATCAACTACAATGATTCCCAATGCAATATATACAAAAAATGCAGGCAAAATATTTTCAAGCAAGCCCATAATTAATACAAGAATTGCTATAATAGACATTCCAACTCCCATTGTCCTGCATAACTTCTTTTCATCATATTTTTTCTTTTCTTCTTTTGAAGCTGTATTATATCCAGAAATAAACCAGCTTCCGTGTCCAGAAAGTAAAACTATAGAAAGTACAGCAAATATTACAAAGACAATCCACACTATCCAATCAGAACCTGTTGCTAAATCTGCTAATTTCAATTATAGACCCCTCCCTAAATTCCGTTTTTCTTAATTCTAAAAATCTGAAAGTTGTCTTTTAAGATTTCAATTTCGTTAAATCCTCTAAATACATTTCTGTATAACCACATTCTGGGCAGACTGCAACTCTAACATCATCTATAGTTGTCGCCTTTTGTTTTTCATCTACACGAACAACCATCCCATAGCCACCGCCATTAACTTTAAGTCTTAAATCTAATTTCATACTTGCTCCACACTTTTCACATTTCCTCATTGTTTATACCTCCAAATCCCGAATTTGAGAAAAAGCCCAAAGGACTTTTAATGTCCCTTATGCTTTTCTCTTTTCTTTCGCTGTTTTAGTTCAAACATTCGCTGTTCTTCCGCCTCTTTTTTCTTTCGTTTTTTTTCTTTACGCTCCTGTTTGTTCTGTTCCTGTTGTAATTTCAACGCCTGTTGCGATTTTGTGCCAATGCCAGTTTCCAGCATCTGCTTTTTTGCTGAACACTGCATCCGTTTCGGATTTCTTTTTATATCCTTTACAATAGCTTCAACAGCCGGACTGAATTTCAAACCGAAATAGTATTTTTGAATATATTCCTGCACTTCATAATCTTTTGGTTCTACGCCAAATGTTACCTTTGCCACAGATAATTTACCATCTTCAATATGCTCAAATATGCCTACCCAAAATGGTTCTTCAAAATATACCGTCAATCTTCCATTTACTCTGTCCATAAAAATCCCTCCTAAAATTTATTGAACAAAGAATGGACAACCCGGAGGGGCAGGTTACTTACCCTATTTATATAGGACGGCCGGGCTACCTACCGGCTCTGGCACATCAAAGATGCACGTTGCGTTTTTATCTTTGTTTTGATAAGTTTCAATTTACCTTCACTTTATTTTACCATAGTGCTTTCTAAAGTTCTATTCTAATATACAAAAATGTAAAAAAGCGATTTTATCCCCCTCGCAATCACACATATATCATGTTTTTCAATACAATTTCTTCTGCACTAGCTTTTATATTATTCATCAGCCTGACCCACTCCATCTGATCCTGTGCCTTTAATTCTTCAGTTACACCCTGTTTTTCTGTCATCTGTTCCATAAGCGTTTCCACCTGTTCTCTAGCTTCCTGATCAGTCTGATTCAGATGTTCATTCAGCTTTCCAATCAATAACAAATACTGATACCTTGCTGATCTGTGTTCTTTTAAGAACTGCTTTCGTAACATTCCATATTTTCCATATGTCGGCTCTTCTTCTCTTAAAACCAGATCCGGCAAATAGTAATCTCCATGCAATGTATAGCTCATTCCATTTTTTTCATCATAAAATTGTTTTTTCATAGTCTAAATCTCCAATCCTTTGTATTTTGTTCTATTTTTCTTACGTTGTTGGTTTTCAATCTGACTCTTTTGAGTCGCCCATTCCAACTGTTTCAGAACGCTTCCCTTTGGCATTTGCTCCATTCGCCGTTTTTCTTCCAGTGTCCTCTGTTCTTTAATATCCTGCTGCACCACATCCTCTACAGTTTCTGATCCCAAAATACGCACCACTCTGTCATATCTGTCCGAAATCTCTTGTAAACGTTGATTATCATTTAATAATTCCCCATTTTCTTTACGCACATCATCTAACTGCGTTTGGATATCATCACATTTCTCCGTAGATTTTTGATATTTGTTTTTCCAGCTTTCTATCGTTTTGTTAAGTTCTACAACCTTTCCAGCTAATGCAGCAATCTGATTCTTCATCTTGATAAACAATGGCTTGATTTTATTTTCTCTGTAAGGTACTGCACGTTCAAATGTTCCTGCCTCCGGTAAAAACGTCTTAATCATTCCATATTCTTTTATTTCTTTACTGGCATTATCCATAATCGGCTGCAGCACATCTCGACGCTCTTCCAGACTTTTTACTTCTTTTTCTGCGTCCTCTGCCCTTTGTTCTGCTTCTTGTTTCTCCCTGATTGCCTGTTCCTTATCGTCTTTTAAAATCTGGATATCTGCTCTGAATTCCGCAATTTGTGCTGTCAGTTCTTCGTTTTCTGCAGTTAGATACTCTTTCTCCTGCTCCAGCTCCTGTACTTCCTTTTTTCGCTCTTTCTTCTTGAAGTTATAAACATCCAAATGTTCCTCATGAGTACCTTTCTGTTCCCATTCAATGCCATGCTGTTTTGCAATCTCTGCCAGGACCTTTTTTTCATGGTTCATCCACTGGTTCAACTCTGTATCATGCTTATTTCCACCTTGAAATCCAAGACTTTTTAATGCCTGTTTCAACGAAACTCTGGTGTCCATTCCTTTTCCTTTCCAATCAGTCACATAAGGAATAAAATCAATATGTAAATGTGGAGTAGACTCATCCTGATGTAGATAACACCCAAATACCCGTAGCGCTGGATTCCGTTTCTGGAAGTCCTTTACATATTCATCCAGCACTTTTACAGCCAGATCTCCTTCTACTGTTCCGACAGCCATATCTTCTCGATTTCCAATTTGAAAAATCACTTCGTGGAACAACTTCTCTTGTTTTCCCTGCCGAATTTTTTCATAGTAATTTGTAATCTGCCGATCTTTTCTTTTTCCGATGTTGTATCTCCCCACAGCATCATCAAATAACTCTTTATAGACTTCCTTCAGATTTTCATTCTGGTAACAAATATTTAATTGTACTCTGTCCGGTTCTACATTCTCTGCGAAAAACTCTCTCCTGTTATGGGCCAAAGAACCTTTCCCTATCATACCGCTAATTGTTCGTTTTATCATAATGTTTCTCACCTCTTTTCTGAGCAAGTGCCAGATAGCACATAATTTTTATTTACGCCAGTCATGGCGATATTAAGAAATTTTCGCCGGATACGGCGGTTTTGTTACTTTTGTCAAAAGTAACGCAAAAGCACTTTCGACAGCCGTACCGTCCATCAAAAGGTACCCTTGCGCCCTGCCGGGGGCTATCCAATCAAATTATTCCGGTATTCTTGCCTGTACATATTCCAGATCTCCGCAATATGATGTTCCCACCAGATACCATTCTCTTGCCGGATTCATCTCCATTCTTGTCCGTACCCACTTATCATCAACCAGCACCTCAAGACCTTCTCCACAGTGAAATCCCGTATCAATCCATAAGTCTGATGCCAACAATCCATATCTGTCATTACTGCTGTTATATCCTAATCTTCCCTGTTTCATTGTATCTTTCTCCCTTCTTCACAACTATCAAATTTACAGTAATCTCACATTCCAGCCATAGTTTTCCGTCTGCACCTTACCAACTTTCTCCTTGTTTACTTCTCACAGGTGCGTGACACGCTCCTGTAAAAAGATAGTCAATAAGAACTGTTACCATCGAAAGCTCTCTTGCATTCCTTTTCTGTCCAGATACTCCTGCCGGAACTTTTCCCGTTCTTCTTCTGTTGGTGCAGTTTTGGATTTACTGTATACCTCACGATTTACCATTGCATCCAGCTTTTTCTCCAAACCTTTTCTTATATCATCTGCTTCCTGTTCCTGATCCAGTAAATGATATTTTATAATCTTTCCAAATAACTCCTCTGGAATCATAACGTTTTTCAAGTTCTCACCTTCTTACAATTTATGTAAGGACGCAACACTGCAATGTCTTTACAGATTGCAACCTTGCATTTTAATTCCGCATTTTCTATATACTCTGCAATGTTGCACCCTTAATTTATTCCGGCTTAACTTTATCTAAATCCCAATACCATGAATTACCGATTCGTCTTGCCTTAATTCCAAGTTCCTTTTTTGCATTTTCCAGTGTTCTTTTAGAAATATTCAAATCTTCTGCCATATCAAAGATTTCACTGCTTTGCACAGAAGCTGATGTTTCTGCCAGTTCCCTCAGCATCTTTTTTGCCTGTTCCAGTTTATTTACCTTTGGAGCAATTCCACCAAGCACCTCATCTGCTGTGATTTCATAGTCACCTATCCACTCAAATCCGGTTTCTGTCAGGCGAAATGCTTTGGAATGTCCAAATGCAGCCAGATTATTTTTAATCTGAACCACTGCTCTTAAGTCCGGTTCTCCCTCTATTCTTCCTACCAGTAATACGCTTCTGGCTACTGCAAAAAAGTCAATCGAACCCATTCCTCTATATGCAGCTTTATTTCCACCAGCTTTATTCATATGTCCGATTAATAAAATTGCACATTTATACTTTTCTGCCAGCAAGCTCAATCTTTTTGTCATATCCCTTGCTTCATTTGCCCGGTTCATATCCATTGTTCCTCCAAGGTATGCCTGAATCGGATCTAAAATAAGCACTCTCGCACCAGTCCGTTTGATAGCAGTTTCCAGTCTCTCATCTATCATGGAAAGTGATTTTTCTGTTTCATCTATAACCATGATTCTTTCACAGACCGCTTCTGCCAGCTCCAGTCTGGGTTTTACCGTATCTGCCAGCCCATCTTCCGCTGTCTGATAAATAATATTTACTGGTTCTGTTACTTTCATATCGTTATCCAGACCTTCTCCTTTAGACAATCTCGCTGCAATATTTAATATCAGCGTAGTTTTTCCATCGCCCGGATCACCCTGAATGATCGTTAATTTCCCATAAGGGATAAATGGATACCAGAGCCAGTCCACTGTCTGGGACTGGACATCTGACATCTTTATCATTTTCAAATCTGTTTTATTCTCATTTCTCTGTTCCATAAATTCCTCCATTTTCCCAACTGTTCTCGCCAATTCTCTGTTGTTCTCTGGAAGAATCCCTGCTATAATCAACTTGTCTAGGGTTGACATTTGTGGATTCGTCCCCATTTGTCACATTGCTCCGGTTGTTCGTACTTCCGGAGCTTTTTATATTTTCATCATCCAGCATATCTGCCACCACTTTCTGCTGATCTGGATATAAGTGCCCATAAGTATTCAATGTAATGCGAATGTCCGTATGTCCAAACCTTTCTTTAATCATCAATGGTTGCACTCCCTTATTAATCAGAAATGCCGCATGACTGTGACGAATGTCGTGTACTCTTATCTTTTTTACTCCGGTCTTTTGAACCACCTGTTTTAACTTATGCTGTACTGCTTCATGAACCATTGGAAAAATCCGTTCATCTTCGGGCAACTCATACAGTCTGCTAATATAGTCCTGAATCTCTTTTTTCAGAAATTCCGGTATGGAAATCGTACGGTTCGATTCTTCTGTTTTGGGAGATGTAATCACGTCCTCTCCATGCATACGGTAGTAAGTTTTATTGATATGAAGTAGATTCCTTTCAAAATCAATGTCAGCAGGTGTAATGCTGAGTGCTTCGCCTTCTCTCGCTCCTGTCCAGAATAATAATTCAAACAGCACATAATATTTGCTTCCCGGTTCGATTCCGGTCATAAACTGCCGATATTCTTCAATTGTCCAAAACTTCATTTTCTTTTTTGAAGTCTTTCCCATACGTTTTACTTTGTCACAGGGATTATCTGCCAGATTGTAGATATTCTTCGCATGATTGAACAATGCCGTCATCTGATTCTGTATTGTTTTCAGATAATCATCTGAATATCTTTTTTCAATAATCGTATTCTGCCACTGGATAATCTCTGCTGGTGTGATACTGTTCATCGGTCTGTCCTTAAAATACGGTAACAGTTGAGCATTCATCGTATCTCTTTTGTTCTTGATACTCCTGTCCTTCAATGACTGAGACTTGTCTCGGAAGTAGACTTCTACAAACTCTCCCATTGTCATATCCATGTCTGCTTTCGCTGTTCTTTTATACTCCGCTTCAAAATTTAATGCTTCTTTCTTAGTGCGGAATCCTCTTTTTACTTTTCGCTTTTTGGCTCCTGTCCAGTCCTCATAATAAAATGAAACATACCAGGTTCCTCTTTCTTCATCTTTGTATGCTGCCATACTTTCTCACCCCCTTACATTGCAATCTGGGAATATCCATAAAATTTCTTTTCCCAGAATGCCCTCGGTATCTTGCCCGAAACGGTTACATATCCCTGATCTGCAAGCTCTTTGTTCAGTTTGCGAAGCAGTTTGTAAGCATATCCAAGTGAAATCCCCATGCTCTCTGCAACTTCTTCCGCTGTAATCATATAGTTCTGTCTCTGCATATCATTTCCTCCTTATCTATAATTATCATTTTCACTGATACTATATCATTTTAAATAATCATTGTCAATAATTTTTATCTGTATGAATGATATTTTTCTATATTGTTGATTTTTATCATTTGTGATATACTAATCATAGCTTTTAAGGAGGTGGATAATATGCAGGAATCATCTATTTCAGAAAAAATAAAAGAGCTGCGAACTGATCTGAAGATGAATCAGAAAAACTTTTCTGCAGCTATCGGTATACGTCAGTCAACTTTATCCAGTTATGAAAATGGTGTGGTTACTCCCTCCAATGATGTGCTATTGACTATTGCTCAGAAATTTCATGTCTCACTGGACTGGTTATTTGGATTATCTGAAAATAAAGTACAGATTTCTACTCTCAGCGATATTATTTGGGTTTTATTGCAGATGAATGAATCCAATGAACTCCGGTATGAACTGGATATAAATAATAAATTTCCCGGTGATATAGAAACAGAAACACAGAAATGGTATGCCGGACTTCGCTTTTATGGAAATGATCCGGAACACTCTTTAAATGCAGATATGTGTAATTTTCTTGCTGATCTGCAGGAGAACAGAGAAAGCCTGGAATCTTATTTCACAGGTAAAGATATGTTTGATATGTGGAAAAAGCAGACATTGGAATACTACACTTCCAAACCTGTCACCCATAAAGAAATTGAAGAACTGGATTTTGAGACACGAATCCGTAAACGAGATGAACTTTTAGCACAGAAATTTTCCAATAACGAACAGAAATAGTATCATAACAGTATCACAGGCAGATATGCGAAGATTTTCATTTTCTTCCTATACCTGCCTGTTTTTAATTTATTCGCTATTCTTTACAGCCTTATTTTAAACTTTTACTCAACAGAAAAACCCCGGAAACCTTACGGTTCCGGGGTATCTTACGTTTGGACACAATGTACCTTGCGGTACTCTATTTATATAATTAAGATGTTATGCTAAAATTATTCGATAACTGTAGCAACACGTTCACTTTCCTCAAATATATTTAGAAATTCTTTATAACTTCTTTACCTATTTAATTTCTAAAATATTTCACTCATTCTGTTAAATATTTTTCATAAATTGAACTCTTGCATCTCAAAAAATTAATTTATTAACTCAAATCTATACTTTTGTACTATATCTGGATATTTTTTATGGTCAACTTCAGATATAAACATATTATACGGTCTAACATAAATTTCTTGTTTTCCATATAATGCCTTATACACTACATACTTTTCTCCAGTTTCTGAATGTGTTGCTATAGCCAATATCAGATACTCTTTATTTTTAAAATGCTTATATTTTTTTCCAACTTCAATTTGTCTCATTTTTATCCTTTCTAAGCATTTTCATCAATTCTGAAATAAACATATATGTAAAAATTATTATGCATATTACTAATAATGCTACTGCTATTCCTACAGTAATCCAAATATTAGATGCTTGAAAGCTTCCTTTCCAATAGTCAATAATATCTGTCGATTGATTCACCAACAAACCAACAAAAAAGGCAACTATTACACCATTGATTGCCAATTTTCTAAATTCATCTATACGCTTTAAACCCGCTTTTTCTTCAATAATTTTTGATGCATCAGCTAATGCTTCGTCTCGTACCTCTGCACGGATTTCATCATAAATTTTATCTGTTAAACTCTTTTTTATAGCATCTACATAGCCGTCTTTGTCTTCTGGTACTGCATTCTCTCTGAATACTACTTTATTCTGAGACTCTATGTATTTATCAAGCACTGTTTTTAAAGTTTCTGACATTTAATTTTCCTTTTTCAATAATAAATTTACCGTATCTAAAACCTTTGCCTCAAATTCATCAGATAATTTTGCGCCAATAAACTTTTCTTCATTTTGATATGCTGCATTTTTTTTGTTTTTATATTGTTTCATCTCTGATGGCCTTGACTTTAATTCTTCAAAAACCATCTGAGCAATTCTGATTCCAGGATAAATCTTTATAGCATAATTTGTTGCATTAAATAATCCAATTTTTAAATTGCCCGTATATGTAGAGTTACAATGTTGGTCACTTACAAGCAATCCTAATCTTGTAAATTTGGTTCTTGGTCGAATATGTGCTGTAATATTATCTGGAAGATTAATTTTTTCAGATAAAGACACCAAAAGATATTCTTTAGGAGAAATTGTATATCCAGAAATTGGCAACTCTCTTTCCTCATACATACTGTCAATGTCATTCTGATCGTATAAACTAATACACTTAATCTCCTTTTTCAAAACAGCAACCATGTTTCCAATTGCTAAATCATAAGATTCACTCTGCAATGCTGTCTCTGAAAAAGGGCTTATTAATGACTCACTATTTTTTTGAAATTTTGTGTCAATACATAACTTCCTTATCTCTTTATCTGTTAAAATCATAATCCTCACCTGCGTTCAATAATATAAATATAATAATACACTTTCCTCCTAAATACAATGTTTAAATCTCAAAAATTTTAATCGGATCACTTTATCCAATTCAATACTAAAGTTTTTCTGTATTTACTTGAATACTTATGTTCTATATACTAAACTACATTGCAATTGTGCACTTCGACTCCCATGCTTTTATGCCAGATACACATTTTCTAAAAACAATAACAAGATACAAAATAATCACTTCGGATCACAAATATTGAACAGTTATTTTTATCAATTAATTTTCCAATAACGAACAGAAATAGTATCATAACAGTATCACAGGCAGATATGCGAAGATTTTCATTTTCTTCCTATACCTGCCTGTTTTTAATTTATTCGCTATTCTTTACAGCCTTATTTTAAACTTTTACTCAACAGAAAAACCCCGGAAACCTTGCGGTTCCGGGGTATCTTACGTTTGGACACATGTACCTTGCGGTACTCAATATATATTAATCAGTGATTACTCGATGATTGTAGCAACACGTCCTGATCCAACAGTACGTCCACCTTCACGGATAGCGAAAGTAAGACCCTGTTCCATAGCGATTGGATGGATCAGTTCGATAGTCATTTCTACGTTATCACCAGGCATGCACATCTCTGTTCCTTCTGGAAGAGTGATCAGACCTGTTACGTCAGTTGTTCTGAAGTAGAACTGTGGACGATAGTTGTTGAAGAATGGAGTATGACGTCCACCTTCATCTTTTGTCAGAACGTAAACCTGAGCTGTGAACTTTGTGTGGCATGTAACAGTACCTGGTTTAGCAAGTACCTGTCCACGCTGGATATCAGTTCTCTGAACACCACGAAGAAGAGCACCAATGTTATCACCAGCCTGAGCTTCATCAAGGAGTTTACGGAACATTTCAACACCAGTTACAACTACTTTACGAGTTTCTTCTTTGATACCAACGATTTCAACTTCGTCAGATACATGAAGAACACCACGTTCTACTCTACCAGTTGCAACAGTACCACGACCTGTGATAGAGAAAACGTCCTCTACAGGCATCAGGAATGGCTGGTCTGTAGCACGCTTTGGATCTGGGATATATTCGTCAATTGTGTCCATCAGTTCCATGATCTTGTCTCCCCATGGTCCCATTGGATCCTGCAGAGCCATCAGAGCGGAACCTTTGATGATTGGGCAATCTTTGAATTCATATTCTTCCAGCTGTTCTGTGATTTCCATTTCAACGAGTTCAAGAAGTTCTTCGTCGTCTACCATATCACATTTGTTCATGAATACTACGATGTAAGGTACACCTACCTGACGGGACAGAAGGATATGTTCCTTTGTCTGAGCCATAACACCATCAGTAGCAGCTACAACCAGGATAGCGCCATCCATCTGAGCAGCACCAGTGATCATGTTCTTAACGTAGTCAGCATGACCCGGGCAGTCAACGTGTGCATAGTGTCTCTTTTCTGTTTCATATTCTACGTGAGCTGTAGAAATTGTGATACCACGTTCTCTTTCTTCTGGAGCTTTATCGATGTTTTCGAAATCTGTAGCTGTGTTACCAGCAACTCTTTCAGACAGAACTTTTGTGATAGCTGCTGTTAAAGTTGTTTTACCATGGTCAACGTGTCCGATGGTACCGATATTACAATGTGGTTTGGTTCTCTCAAATTTAGCCTTTGCCATTGTGATTTTCCTCCTTAAAACTATACGCTTTCTGCGATTATGATTGTTATAAAATATAACAGGCTATCTAAGATTATATTTCAAATCTTAGATATTTTCAAGCCTATTTTTATTTATTCTGTCTTATTTAGACTTATCGCTCAGTACTTTTTCCTGTACAGACTTTGGTACTGGCTCATATTTCTCGAAGAACATAGAGTAGTTACCACGTCCCTGTGTCTTGGAACGAAGGTCTGTAGAGTATCCGAACATTTCTGCCAGCGGTACGTATCCGCGAACGATCTTTCCACCGCCGATATCATCCATACCCTCGATACGTCCACGACGGGAGTTGATATCACCGATAACATCACCCATGTATTCTTCCGGCATAGTTACTTCAACCTTCATGATCGGCTCAAGTAAGATTGCTCCGCCCTTCTTCATAGCGTCCTTGAATGCCATAGAACCGGCAATGTGGAATGCCATTTCAGAAGAGTCGACTTCATGGTAAGATCCATCGTATACGTTAGCGTGTACACCAAGTACAGGGAATCCTCCAAGGATACCAGACTGAGCAGCTTCTTCAATACCTTCTCCTACAGCTGGAATGTATTCCTTAGGAATAGCACCACCGACTACAGTAGATTCAAACTTGAAGGTCTCTTCACCGTTTGGATCCATAGGTGTGAAGATAACTTTACAGTGACCGTACTGTCCACGTCCACCGGACTGTTTAGCATACTTGCTGTCAACTGTAACCTCTTTTGTAAAGGTTTCTTTGTAAGCAACCTGAGGTGCACCTACGTTAGCCTCTACCTTAAATTCACGAAGCAGACGGTCAACGATGATTTCCAGGTGAAGTTCACCCATACCAGCGATGATTGTCTGACCTGTTTCCTGATCAGTATGAGCACGGAAAGTAGGGTCTTCTTCTGCAAGTTTTGCAAGAGCTTCACCCATTTTACCCTGACCAGCTTTGGTCTTCGGCTCAATAGCCAGCTCGATAACTGGTTCTGGGAATTCCATGGATTCCAGAATTACCGGATGCTGTTCATCACAAATGGTATCACCTGTAGTTGTGTTCTTGAAACCAACTGCTGCAGCGATATCTCCTGAATAAACTTTATCCAGTTCCTGTCTCTTGTTCGCATGCATCTGAAGGATACGTCCTACACGCTCCTTTTTACCCTTTGTTGCGTTCAATACATAAGAACCAGAGTTCATAGTACCTGAGTAAACACGGAAGAATGCCAGTTTACCAACAAATGGGTCAGCCATAATCTTGAATGCCAGAGCGGAGAATGGTTCTTCATCAGAAGAATGTCTTTCCACTTCATTTCCCTCCATATCAACACCCTTGATAGATGGGATATCGATAGGTGATGGCATAAAATCGATAATAGCATCCAGAAGCTTCTGAACACCTTTGTTACGGTAAGCTGTACCACAGCAAACCGGAACTGCTGTACATTCACATGTACCTTTTCTCAGGACCTTCTTCAGAGCTTCAACGGATGGTTCTTCACCTTCCAGATATTCCATCATCAGATCATCATCCAGTTCGCAGATCTTTTCAACGAGTTCTGTATGATACAGTTCCGCATCTTCCTGCATATCTTCCGGAATATCTACGATAGAAATATCTTCACCCTTTTCATCATTATAAATATATGCTTTCATTTCGAACAGGTCGATGATTCCCTTGAATTCATCTTCCTTACCGATTGGCAGCTGAAGAACGATAGCGTTCTTACCAAGTCTTGTTCTGATCTGATCTACAGCACCATAGAAGTTAGCACCAAGGATATCCATCTTGTTGATGAATGCCATACGTGGTACATTGTAGGTATCCGCCTGACGCCATACGTTTTCTGACTGAGGCTCAACACCACCCTTTGCACAGAAGACGCCGACAGCGCCATCCAGTACACGAAGGGAACGTTCTACTTCTACTGTAAAGTCAACGTGTCCTGGAGTATCAATGATATTGATACGATGTTCCAGAGCACCTGGCTGTGGCTTACAGTTTTCCTGATGTGTCCAGTGACAAGTTGTAGCTGCTGAAGTAATTGTGATACCTCTTTCCTGCTCCTGCTCCATCCAGTCCATGGTAGCAGTACCTTCATGAGTATCACCGATTTTATAGTTAACACCAGTGTAATACAGGATACGCTCTGTTAATGTTGTCTTACCAGCATCAATATGCGCCATAATACCAATATTTCTGGTTCTCTCCAACGGATATTCTCTTCCAGCCAAGGTAAATTCCTCCTATTAGAATCTGTAGTGAGCGAAAGCTTTGTTTGCTTCTGCCATCTTGTGCATGTCTTCTTTTCTCTTTACAGCTGCACCTGTGTTATTGGCTGCATCCATAATTTCGTTCGCAAGTCTTTCTTCCATTGTTTTCTCGCCTCTCTTGCGGGAGAACATTGTTAACCAGCGAAGAGCTAATGCCTGACGTCTGTCAGCTCTTACCTCGATAGGTACCTGATAGGTAGCTCCACCGATACGTCTTGCCTTTACTTCCAGTACAGGCATAATGTTGTTCATAGCTTCTTCAAATACTTCGATAGCTGGCTTTTCAGTCTTCTCAGCCACTCTATCAAATGCTCCGTATACGATCTTCTGAGCTACACCTTTTTTACCATCTAACATGATGTTGTTGATGAGCTTTGTAACCACTTTGTTATTGTATAACGGATCTGCTAATACGTCTCTTTTCTGAGTATGTCCTTTACGTGGCACGTTACTTCCCTCCTTAATATATTCATTAATTCATCGGTACTCACATGTGTCGTTCTAATGTGTTCGTGCTCGAAAGCTTCTATTTAAACCTGCAACCACCTGGTAATAGAACCCCGGCACTAATACTAGTTCTGTTTGTGATACGAATTATTTTACTTCTTAAAAATAATACTAACTACAATCTAAGAATTATTTCTTAGCGTCTTTTGGTCTCTTTGCTCCGTATTTGGAACGAGCCTGTCTTCTCTTAGCAACACCTGCTGTATCCAGTGTACCACGGATGATGTGGTATCTTGTACCTGGTAAGTCTTTTACTCTACCACCGCGGATAAGAACTACGCTATGCTCCTGCAGATTGTGTCCTTCACCTGGAATGTAGCTTGTTACTTCAATGTTGTTTGACAGACGAACTCTGGCGATCTTTCTAAGAGCTGAGTTAGGCTTCTTAGGTGTAGCTGTCTTAACAGCTGTACAAACTCCTCTTTTCTGTGGAGCAGATGTATCAGTGCTTTTCTTCTTCAGGGAGTTAAAGCCTTTCTGAAGTGCTGGAGCAGTAGATTTTTTAGATGTTGTCTGTCTGCCTTTTCTTACTAACTGATTAAATGTTGGCATTCTTTTTACCTCCTGTGTTATTCCCTCATGGGGTGTGGTTGCCGGTTATTCATTCTTGAATAATTCCGTGTATGCGCACTTATACCTTTGATTCTCGTCGCATACGGTTAAATTATAGTGATTAGATTTCCTTCTGTCAAGAACTTTCTTATATTTTTCTAAAAACAATAGACACTTTTTCTTTCTCATGATATGATTAGGAACAAATTTAAAGAAAAAGGAGTGTTCTTATGATCAGGACCTTATTAAAACCCCTGTCATTTATTCCTGCCATTTTACTGATGATGATGATTTATCATTTTTCTGCCCAGCCGGCTGAAGTTTCTTCTCAGCTGAGTTACAAGGTCAGCTATAAAATAGTAGAAACTGCTGATTATGTGTTTGAGACCAATCTGGACTACTGGCAGATGGATTCATGGGCGCAGCGCATTCACGGAGTTACCCGTAAGCTGGCTCATATGACAGAATATTTTGCACTGGCTATTGCAGTGTCCTTTCCATTATATGTATATGGTGTACATGGTATCTGGCTGATGCTTCTGGCCGGGATCATCTGTGTCGGATTTGCCACCGGAGATGAATATCATCAATCCTTTGTATCCGGGCGAAGCCCTTCGTTTAGAGATGTGGGTATCGACAGTTTCGGTGTCTTCTGGGGAATTGTTCTGGTACGTATCATTGGATGGACCGGACGAAAGACGATTTTCCGCCCACGCAAGAAGAAAGTTAAAACAAAGAAAGTTAAAAAATATAATAAAAACAATAATTATAATGATACTTACCATTATAATGAGGATGAGGATCTTCCTCCATATAATCCTGGTGGCAGTTACCCGCCTTACCAGGAGCAGCCCCACTATCAGGCGCCACCGTCCAACTGGAATCAGCCGACTTTTCGGAATGATGCGCCTTACCAACAGCAGCCACCTTATCAGGAGCCCCCTCAATATACACAGGGGCACCGTTATTATGGTAAGGATTCCTGGAAGTCACAGCAAAATTTTCAGGAACACCCTCCTTACCCGGCGCAATCCCCATTTCCGGAAGAACCGTTCTATGGGGAACAGCCAGATTTTCAGGAACAGCCACCTTATGACATGCCGCCTCAGATGGAAGATGACGATTTTGATTATGAAGAAAACAATTCTGATAAAGAAGAACCTTTCTTTATGAAGAGTGCTTATGATGGCAAGCCAAAGCCTTATGATCCAAAGGATCCGTTCCAGGACTGGATGGATGATTACTTCCCGGAAGATGAAGATTCTTCTAAGTAAGTAATTTTATCATCTGCAAAATAGGAGCCATACATCGCTGCATTGATGTATGGCTCCTATTTTTTGATCCGAAAACAACGGTGATGTTTTCGGATCATCATGATTATTCTTCTGTAGTAGCTTCTGTATCTTCTACCGCTTCTTCTGTAAAATCTTCGATTACGTCCTCTGCTGCAGTCTCTTCTGCCATTTCTTCTACATCATCGTAATCCATCAGGTCATCATCGAAAAGGATATCATCATCTTCTGGCTCATCCTGCATATACTCTGTATTCAGGTGAACATTACGATATCTCTTCATACCGGTACCAGCCGGAATCAGTTTACCGATGATTACATTTTCTTTCATACCAATCAGTGGATCGACTTTACCCTTGATTGCAGCTTCCGTCAGAACCTTGGTTGTTTCCTGGAAGGAGGCAGCTGACAGGAAGGAGTTGGTAGCCAGGGAAGCTTTGGTAATACCAAGCATTACCTGTTTTCCTTCTGCAGGCTCTTTGCCTTCTTCGATCATCTTCTCATTGGTATCTTCAAAATCAAGGATATCAACCTGTGTTCCCGGAAGGAATTCGGTATCTCCTGCTTCCTCAATTCTGATCTTCTGCAGCATCTGGCGTACAATTACTTCGATATGCTTATCGTTGATTTCTACACCCTGCAGACGGTATACACGCTGTACTTCCTGGATCATGTAATCCTGTACGGCACGAACACCTTTGATTCTTAAGATATCATGTGGGTTTACGCTACCTTCGGTCAGTTCATCACCGGCTCCCAGTTCTACGCCATCCAGAACCTTGATTCTGGAACCATATGGGATCAGGTAAGTCTTAGACTCTCCTGTCTCCTGATTGGTCACAATAATCTCACGTTTCTTCTTAGTATCACGAATCTCAACCTTACCGGCGATCTCTGTGATGATTGCAAGACCCTTAGGTTTTCTTGCTTCGAAAAGCTCCTCAACTCGAGGAAGACCCTGTGTGATATCTCCACCGGCAACACCACCAGTATGGAATGTACGCATGGTCAGCTGTGTACCAGGTTCACCGATAGACTGTGCTGCAATAATACCTACGGATTCACCTACCTGTACCGGTTCACCGGTTGCCAGGTTGGAACCATAACATTTTGCGCAGACACCGATGTGTGACTTACAGGTCAGCACGGTACGAATCTTGATCTTTTCAAATGGCTTGCCTTCTGCATCTACACCTTCAGAAATGATCTTAGCAGCACGCTTCGGTGTAATCATATGGTTTGCCTTAACGATAACTTCACCATTCTTATCACAGATAGTCTCGCAGGAGAATCTTCCTGTGATACGTTCCTGAAGACTCTCGATCTCTTCTTTACCATCCCGAAGTGCCTGTACATACATACCCGGGGCTTCTTTTCCTTCGCAGCAGTCTGTCTCACGAATGATCAGATGCTGTGATACGTCTACCAGACGTCTGGTCAGGTAACCAGAGTCAGCGGTACGAAGAGCGGTATCGGACAGACCTTTACGGGCTCCATGCGCAGACATGAAGTATTCCAGTACGTCCAGACCTTCACGGAAGTTGGACTTAATAGGAAGTTCGATCGTGTGACCGGTTGTATCGGCCATCAGTCCTCGCATACCTGCCAGCTGTTTGATCTGCTTATCGGAACCACGGGCTCCGGAGTCAGCCATCATGTAAATGTTGTTGTACTTATCCAGACCATCCAGCAGAGCTTTGGTCAGAATATCATCGGTATTCTTCCAGGTCTCAACGACTTCTTTGTAACGTTCTTCTTCTGTGATCAGACCACGTTTGTAGTTTTTGGTAATCTTATCTACTGTATCCTGAGCCTCAGCAATCAGCTGTGGTTTCTGTGGCGGCACGGTCATATCGGAAATGGATACGGTCATGGCCGCTCTTGTAGAATATTTGTAACCCATGGACTTGATATCATCCAGCACTTCTGCTGTCTTGGTAGCTCCATGTGTATTAATAACCTTCTGAAGGATCTGTTTCAGACCTTTCTTACCTACATGGAAGTCAACTTCCAGGGCAAGATCATTTTCATGATTGCTTCTGTCCACAAATCCAAGGTCCTGAGGAAGAATCTCATTGAAGATAAATCTTCCCAGTGTGGAACTTACTATTCCTGTCTTTTCGGTTCCGTCCGGCATCGTCTTGGTGACACGAACATGAATCTTTGTCTGAAGAGTAATTACCTGGTTCTCGTAAGCAAGGATTGCTTCGTTAACGCTCTTGAAGAACTTACCTTCTCCCTTTGCTCCGGGTCTTTCCTGTGTCAGATAGTAGATACCAAGGACCATATCCTGTGAAGGAACGGCTACCGGGCCACCATCAGACGGCTTCAGCAGGTTGTTCGGTGAGAGAAGCAGGAAACGGCATTCTGCCTGTGCTTCTACGGACAGCGGAAGATGAACCGCCATCTGGTCACCATCAAAGTCAGCGTTGAACGCAGTACAAACCAGCGGATGAAGCTTAATCGCTTTTCCCTGAACCAGAATCGGTTCAAATGCCTGAATACCAAGTCTGTGCAGTGTAGGAGCACGGTTTAACATAACCGGATGCTCTTTGATAACCTGTTCCAGGACATCCCATACCTGTGGTTCCAGTCTCTCGACCATCTTCTTGGCGTTCTTAATATTATGAGAAGTACCGTTTGCCACCAGTTCTTTCATAACGAAAGGCTTGAACAGCTCAATCGCCATCTCCTGTGGCAGACCGCACTGGTAAATTTTCAGTTCAGGACCAACGACGATAACGGAACGTCCTGAATAGTCAACTCGTTTTCCTAACAGGTTCTGACGGAAACGACCTGATTTACCCTTCAACATATCGGACAGGGACTTCAGTGGTCTGTTACCCGGTCCGGTTACCGGACGTCCTCTACGGCCGTTATCGATCAGAGCATCTACGGATTCCTGCAGCATTCTCTTCTCGTTACGAACGATGATATCCGGTGCGCCCAGCTCTAACAGTCTTTTCAGACGGTTGTTACGGTTGATAATACGACGATACAGATCGTTTAAGTCAGATGTGGCAAAACGTCCACCATCCAGCTGTACCATCGGTCGGATATCCGGCGGAATAACCGGAATGACAGTCATAATCATCCATTCCGGCTTATTACCAGATTCACGGAATGCTTCGACTACTTCCAGTCTCTTTACGATACGGGCACGCTTCTGTCCTGATGATTCAGCCAGAGCAGCCTGCAGTTCTGCAGATTCCTTATCCATATCAATTGCTTCCAGAAGCTCTTTGATAGCTTCTGCACCCATGCCGACACGAAATGTATCTCCATAGGCTTCTCTTGCTTCCTGATATTCTTTTTCTGTCAGCACCTGTTTGTACATCAGGTTGGTATCACCGGCATCCAGTACGATGTAGTTTGCAAAGTACAGGACTTTTTCCAGTACACGCGGTGATAAATCCAGTATCAGTCCCATTCTGGAAGGAATACCCTTGAAATACCAGATATGGGAAACCGGTGCAGCCAATTCAATATGACCCATACGTTCTCTACGAACGCTGGATTTGGTTACTTCCACACCACAGCGGTCGCAGACAACACCTTTATAACGGATTTTCTTATATTTACCACAGTGGCACTCCCAGTCCTTGCTAGGTCCGAAAATACGCTCGCAGAAGAGTCCATCTTTTTCCGGTTTCAGTGTTCTGTAGTTAATGGTTTCCGGTTTTTTTACTTCTCCATGGGACCACTCTCTGATTTTCTCAGGAGATGCCAGGCCAATCTTGATCGCATCAAACGAAATTGGCTGATAAACTTCTTTATTTGTTACTTCTGCCATGAATGGTTCCCTCCCTATTCTACATCATCATCGAAGCTGTCATCCACATCAACGGTTTCTTCATCTTCGGACTCCTGTACGTCTACAAGCTCATCACCGGAGAATTCCTGCTGGCTGAATCCATAGCTGCCAAAAGAATTTTCCTCACGCTTATAGCCTCTGTCTCCTTCAATGACGGAACGGATATCTGTTTCACCATAATCAACAGTTTCCATAATCTCTACTTCCTGCTGGTTCTCGCCAAGGACTTTGACATCCAGACCAAGAGCCTGCAGTTCCTTCAGCATAACCTTAAAGGATTCCGGGATACCCGGTTCAGGAATATTCTCACCCTTAATGATTGCTTCGTATGTCTTCACACGACCAACAACGTCATCAGATTTTACTGTCAGGATCTCCTGCAGTGTGTAAGATGCTCCGTATGCTTCCAGAGCCCAAACTTCCATCTCTCCGAAACGCTGTCCACCGAACTGAGCTTTACCTCCCAGAGGCTGCTGTGTTACCAGAGAGTAAGGACCTGTAGAACGTGCATGGATCTTATCATCAACCAGGTGGTGCAGTTTCAGATAATGCATGTGTCCGATGGTTACAGGGCTGTCAAAGAACTCTCCTGTTCTACCATCACGAAGTCTTACCTTACCGTCTCTGGACAGCGGCACACCCTTCCACAGTTCTCTGTGATCTCTGTTCTCATACAGATAATCCAGGACTTCCGGAAGCAGTTCTTCGCCATGTTTTGCTTTGAATTCATCCCATTCCAGATTGACATAATCGTTTGCCAGATCCAGAGTGTCCATGATATCGATTTCGTTTGCACCATCAAATACCGGAGTGGAAATATTAAAGCCAAGAGCTTTTGCAGCAAGACTCAAATGAATCTCCAGCACCTGTCCAATATTCATACGAGAAGGCACACCCAGAGGATTCAGCACGATATCCAGTGGACGTCCGTTTGGCAGGAATGGCATATCTTCTACCGGTAATACACGGGAAACGACACCCTTGTTACCGTGACGTCCAGCCATCTTATCACCAACGGAAATCTTTCTCTTCTGTGCAATATAGATTCTGACTGCCTGGTTTACTCCAGGTGCCAGTTCATCACCATTTTCTCTTGTGAATACTTTTGCATCTACAACGATACCGTATTCACCATGAGGTACTTTCAGAGAGGTATCTCTTACTTCACGTGCTTTTTCACCGAAAATAGCACGAAGCAGTCTCTCTTCAGCTGTCAGCTCTGTTTCTCCCTTCGGAGTTACTTTACCAACCAGGATATCACCGGCACGAACCTCTGCACCGATACGGATGATACCTCTTTCATCCAGATCCTTTAATGCGTCATCACCGACACCAGGAACATCTCTTGTAATCTCTTCCGGTCCCAGCTTTGTATCACGGGCTTCTGCCTCGTATTCTTCAATATGAACAGATGTATATACATCGTTCATAACCAGTCTTTCACTTAACAGAACCGCATCCTCGTAGTTGTAACCTTCCCATGTCATGAAACCGATCAGTGGGTTCTTACCAAGAGCGATCTCTCCATTGGAAGTAGATGGTCCGTCTGCAATAACCTGTTCTTCTGCCACACGGTTGCCTTTGAATACGATTGGCTTCTGGTTGTAACAGTTGCTCTGATTGCTTCGCAGGAACTTGGTCAGATGATATTCATCCTTCTGTCCGTCATCTGTTCTGATTACGATCTCTTTGGATGTAACTGTCTCTACCACACCGGCATGTTTTGCAACGACGCAGACACCTGAATCAACAGCTGCCTTAGTCTCCATACCAGTACCAACTACAGGTGCTTCTGTTGTCAGAAGCGGTACGGCCTGACGCTGCATGTTGGATCCCATCAGCGCACGGTTCGCATCGTCGTTCTGCAGGAAAGGAATGAGGGCTGTAGCCACAGAGAACACCATCTTAGGAGATACATCCATGTAATCAAACATACTGCGTTCGTATTCCTGTGTCTCTTCTCTGTAACGACCGGATACATTCTTACGAACAAAATATCCATCTTCATCCAGCTGCTCATTCGCCTGTGCTACATGGTAATTATCCTCTTCATCAGCTGTCATATAGACTACTTCATCTGTGACACGCGGATTCTTAGGATCTGTTTTATCAATCTTTCGGTATGGTGCCTCAACGAAACCATACTGGTTAATTCTTGCGTAGCATGCAAGAGAGTTGATCAGACCGATGTTCGGTCCTTCAGGAGTCTCGATAGGACACATTCTTCCATAATGGGAGTAATGTACATCTCGAACCTCGAATCCGGCTCTGTCTCGTGACAGACCACCAGGTCCCAGTGCGGACAGACGTCTCTTATGAGTCAGCTCACCAAGAGGGTTGTTCTGATCCATGAACTGTGACAGCTGGGAAGATCCGAAGAACTCTTTTACTGCTGCGGTAACCGGTTTGATATTGATCAGGGACTGTGGGGAAATACCCTCCAGATCCTGTGTGGTCATTCTTTCACGAACCACTCTCTCCAGTCTGGACAGACCGATACGGTACTGATTCTGAAGCAGTTCACCTACCGCACGGATACGTCTGTTACCCAGGTGATCAATATCATCGTCATTTCCAATGCCATATTCCAGATGCATATTGTAGTTAATAGAAGCAAAAATATCTTCTTTTGTAATATGCTTCGGAATCAGGTCATGAATATCTCTCTTAATTGCATCTTTGATATCATCCAGGCTTTCATTTTCTTCCAGTATAGAAGACAGCACCGGATAATATACTAATTCTGTCACGCCAAGGCTTCTTGCTTCTTCTTCATCGATATCTACCCATTTGGTGATATCTACCATCATGCTGGACAGAACTTTTTCATTGCGTTCTTCTGTCTGAATCCAGACAAATGGAACTGCCGCATTCTGAATGTCGTCAGCCAGTTCGCGTGTTAATTTTGTACCTGCTTCTACCAGAACTTCACCGGTGGATGGATCTACTACATCCTCAGACAGTACATGTCCTGCAATACGGTTACGAAGCATTAACTTTTTGTTGAATTTATAACGTCCGACTTTTGCAAGATCGTATCTTCTCGGGTCAAAAAACATAGCCGTTATGAGACTTTCTGCACTCTCCACAGCTAACGGTTCACCCGGACGGATCTTCTTATACAGTTCCAGAAGACCTTCTTTATAATTCGTAGATACATCCTTGGTCAGTGTTGCCAGAATCTTCGGTTCTTCGCCGAATAATTCCAGAATCTCAGCGTTAGTGCTGACACCAAGTGCACGGATCAATACGGTAATCGGTACTTTTCTGGTTCTGTCTACACGAACATAAAATACGTCATTGGAGTCTGTCTCATATTCCAGCCATGCACCACGGTTCGGAATAACGGTAGAAGAAAACAGTCTCTTACCAAGTTTGTCATGTGCGATTGCATAGTAAATGCCCGGAGAACGAACCAACTGGCTAACGATAACACGTTCTGCACCGTTAATTACGAACGTACCGGTAGCTGTCATCAGCGGAAGATCTCCCATGAATATTTCATGTTCATTGATTTCGTCAGTCTCTCTGTTATGAAGTCTGACCTTAACTTTCAAAGGAGCTGCATAAGTAGCGTCACGCTCTTTGCACTCTTCGATTGAGTATTTGACATCATCCTCACAAAGCTTGAAATCTACGAATTCCAGGCTGAGCTTTTCGCTGTAATCGCGAATCGGTGAGATATCATCAAATACTTCATTGAGGCCTTCGTCCAAAAACCACTGGTATGAGTCCTTCTGAACCTCGATCAGGTTCGGCATCTCAAGAACCTCTTTCTGTCTTGAGTAACTCATTCGGAAACTGTTGCCGTTTGTGATAGGACGTATCCTGTTTTTCTCCATATGACGTTTCACCCCTGTCTTTTTATATAAATGTGCCGGTGTGTTCTTGTTCTTTTTCGTAAAAATGCAACAAGTTTCATTTTGGGTAAATTTCACCCAAAAGCATACTCCCGCACAATAATGCAACCTATACTGTATCACCAATTCAAGAAGTTGTCAAATGGTTTTTAAATTTTTTTCAAAAGTTTGCCGAACGAATAAACAACACCCTTCCATCCGCTGCGATTCGTCGATTTTGGGGAGTTGCTGCGCCGCTTATGGATCAGGGAATTTTCACGATAGATGCGTTTGTGAAAATCCCCTGATCGCTATGCTCGCAGCTCCATCCAAAATCTTCCTATCATCTTAGCTGGTTGGAAGGGCGTTTATTCTGCGTATCAAAAATTTATAGTAAAAATTTCAAAAATATTTTCGCTTCATATACGAAAGCCTTTTGTTTTATATATCCAGTTTCATATCACCGTATTTAATCCAGCCTTTTTTCCTCATATATTCTGAGATGGCGAGGGTAAGGACTGCCGGAAGGATGATCTGGATCAGAAGAATCTTGATCAGGACGATGGTTCCTGATTCTGCCGGTACCATGGTCTGCCAGGTCATGATCTGACCCACCAGCCCGGCCGTTCCCATTCCAGATCCTGTAGCATTGCTGGTCATCTTGAAGACCATGGTTCCGACCGGGCCCAAGATGGCGCTGGAAAGTATTGCCGGAAGCCAGATGACCGGTTTGCGCACAATGTTCGGTACCTGCAACATGGATGTTCCGATCCCCTGCGCTACCAGACCGCCAATTTTATTCTCACGATAAGATGCCACCGCAAATCCCACCATATTACAGCAGCATCCAACGGTAGCTGCACCGGCAGCCAGACCGGACAGATTCAGAATAATACCAAGTGCTGCAGAACTGATTGGAAGGGTAAGGATCATGCCCATCAGTACAGATACCACAATCCCCATCAGGAATGGCTGCTGCTCTACGCCCCAGTTAATCATTGCACCAAGACTGGTCATGATCTTTGATACGCCCGGTCCTACCAGGAGACCAACCAGCGAACCGGTTCCAATAGTCACAATCGGTGTTACCAGAATATCTACTTTTGTCTTGCCGGCCACCAGATGTCCGCATTCAATACCAATATACGCTGCCAGAAATGCGCCCAGTGGCTCGCCAGGTCCAGCAAATACCATCGTTCCATCCACCAGCACTGTACCCGCCAGAAGCTTGCTGGCAAATGCTCCCACCATACCTGCAGTTGCCGCCGATACTACAACCAGGTAACTTTCTTTAAACTTAGCAGCTACGCCAACACCAATTCCCGCACCAGTCAGTGCCGCGGCAACCTTTCCAACCGCATAGATCATATCTCCTGTAGAGCCACCGACCAATGTCCCGATCTGCTGTATGATTGTTCCGATAATCAGCGTGGCAAACAATCCCTGTGCCATACCACTCAGACCATCTATAAAAATACGATCCAGTAAATTTTTGATTCTTTTCATCGCGTCTCCCTCCTGCCTTCTCAGATGTCTTGTCACCTGTCATGCTAATAAGTATCATACAGGAATCTTTTCATAAAATCAAGTGAATATAGCTTTCTTCTCCTGAGGCAAAAAGCTTTATAACGCACAAAAATCATGCCGAAGCATGATTTTGTGTTGTATATCTTTTTCGTCTCTCTAAACAATTGTTCTTTTCTGCTTACAGTCTGATTGCTGTCTCCAGAGCCACTTTCATCATATTGGTAAACTTGTTCTGTCTTTCTTCTGCAGTAGTAGCTTCTCCGGTCACGATGGAATCTGAAACGGTAAAGATACCAAGTGCTCTCACACCTGCTCTTGCAGCCTCGCAGTAAAGTGCATAACTTTCCATTTCGATACCAAGTACGCCCATCTTCGCCCACTGCTTCCACTCCGGTGTTTCGGTATAGAAGACATCACTGGATAAAATATTTCCTACAATATATGGATAGCCTTCTGCTTCTGCCATCTCCTGCGCAGTCTTTAACAATGTGAAATCCGCAATTGCACTGAAAATACCCGGCAGCTGATACTGATGTGCATAATTGCTGTCCGTGCATGCTCCCTGTGCCATGAGAATAGTTCCAAGTTTTGCGTTTTCCTGAGTTGCTCCACAGGAACCCACACGAATCAGATTCTTCACTCCATAAAAATGAATCAGTTCATGGCTGTAGATGCCAATGGACGGCATTCCCATTCCGGTTCCCATGACAGATACTTTCTTTCCTTTATAAGTACCTGTGTATCCAAACATATTACGAACGGTATTAAACTGTACCGAATTCTCCAGAAATGTCTCTGCGATGACTTTTGCACGAAGCGGATCTCCCGGTAATAAAATAGTTTCTGCTATGTCGCCCATATTGGCCGCGTTGTGTGGTGTTGCCATAATCCATTCCTCCTTTGAGTTATAATTCAAACAACTGCATTTACATATAATATATCATATGTAACGATTGTTCGCATACTCTTTATCTGAAAATTTTCGTGACTGCCGCCTTCTTCTCCATCACATGATCCAGCCACTCCAGACACAGCGGCATCCATCTGGCAATGTGTTTGTCTGGGTCACGCTGTGCCTCCGGTTCTTCCACCTCTTTGGTTGCCAGTGAAAGTCCATGCACGCCCTCCGGAAAAAGGTGATATTCCACCGGAATTCTGTACTTTGCCAACTCATTTAATAATAACAGTGAGTTCTCCACAGGTACTGCATCATCAGCAAAAGTTCCCCAGAGATAAACCGGCACGCAGTCCTCATCCACCCATTTTTCCAGACTGTATACTTCCTGTTTTGCCGGGTCATCCCCCGCCAGACGCACCAGGCTGCTTCGATGGGCAAATTCCCCGGATGTGATAACCGGATATGCAAGGATCATACCGTCCGGCCTGTGCTTTTTCAGGTCAGTATTTTCTGTGAAATATTCCTTCCGGTTCCACAGGATACCAAGACTTCCCGCCAGATGTCCCCCTGCCGAAAATCCGCACACGTATATATGCTTCTTTTCCATACGATATTCCTGTGCATGATCTCTCAGCCAGCTTACCGTATCTGAAAGCTGCTGCAACGGAAGATTGCCAAGCATCGGCTGTTTTTTTACTTCATACCAAAGCACAATCGCCATATAGCCATCCTGTAAAAACTGTTTTGCCACCGGCTCGCCTTCCCGGTCAGACAGGTTCTCATATCCTCCGCCCGGACAGATCACAACTGCTGCCTTGGGTGGTTCTTTCGTCTCATAAACATCAATTCGTGCCCCATTTTTTTCCAGTGTGAATTTTTTCATTTCAGATCAACCCCCTGTTTTCAGAAAAGTCAGAATATCAGATTCTATGTCTTCAGTCTATCACAGGCGCATCAAAAAAGCAAAAAAGAACCACAGACATGTCTCCATGCTGTGGTCCTCATCATTCTGTATGCTTAAATTATTTAAGAGTAACTTTAGCGCCTTCTGCTTCCAGTTTTGTCTTAAGTTCTTCAGCTTCAGCTTTAGAAGCGCCTTCTTTAACTACCTTAGGAGCGCCATCTACAACTTCTTTAGCTTCTTTCAGTCCAAGACCTGTTGCTTCACGAACAACTTTGATAACTTTAACTTTGTTTGGTCCAACTTCTGTCAGTTCTACGTCGAACTCATCTTTTTCTTCTGCTGCTTCTGCTGCTCCAGCTGCTGCTACTACAACACCTGCTGCTGCGGATACACCAAATTCTTCTTCACATGCTTTTACTAAATCATTTAACTCTAAAACTGTAAGCTCTTTGATAGCTTCAATAAATTCAGCTGTTGTTAATTTTGCCATTTTATTTTCCTCCATTTTTTGATATTATTCTTTTCGCTTCGCCGTCATGCTGCCAGCGAGATTCGTTTTGTAATGTCAGGCTGCTTCGTCAGTACCTGACTCTGCCATATACGACTTAAGCCTCTTTGGACTCTGCGATCTGGCTGATAACACGTGCAAAGTTTGCAATTGGGGACTGGATGCTTCCAAGCAGTTTTCCAAGAAGTTCTTCTCTTGATGGAACATCTTTCAGTGCCTGAATAGCTGTCTCATCATAGTAGCCACCTTCTACAACACCTGCAACAAGCTTCAGTGCTGGTACAGTCTTTGCATGTTTTGCAAGGATTCTGATAGGAGCAGTTGCGTCAGTCTTGCTGATTGCAACAGCGTTAGGTCCTTCCAGACTCTTTGTCAGTGGTTCGTAGTCTGTTCCTTTGAATGCAAAGTTCATCATTGTGTTCTTGTAAACTTTGTAAACAACACCAGCTTCTCTCATCTCTTTACGAAGAGCTGTATCCTGCTCTACAGTAATTCCACTGTAAGTAACCAGAACAACAGACTGCGCGTCTTTAATATGTTCGCTGATTTCTTCAACGACCGGTTTCTTCAGTTCTACTTTTGCCATGAATGGTGCACCTCCTTTATAGTTTGTGTACCGCCGCATGAATTCCGGAAATATGAAATAAAAAACCTCTCTGCGCACAGAGAGGTAAATAAATCATTTCTTTAAGAAATTCTTTACTCCTCGGCAGGCGTTTTCATCCTTATGCCTTGCGGCACCTGCTGTCTTCGGCAGTTCTTTTTGAAGATATCACAGTTTTTTGTCTGTGTCAACTGTTTTTTCATTTTTTTACAAAATATCAGAAGCTGCTGTAATTATTCGAATTTCCCTGTCCTGCCACAATCTTGCTCTGTTCTACTGTCTTGCGAGCCCGAAACGGAAATAACTCAAACTCATGCCATTTTACAACTTTTTCGTTTTTATACTTTTATTCTGTCTGCAATGTCTTTACTCACTGCAAACTGTCTTCCCTGTGCGGATACAATCATATTTCCGCAGAAGTTCTGAATCACTTTGATCGTACTGCCTTCTTCGATATGACCTTCCCTTAAAAAATTCAGGATCTCCGGTGCTCCGAACATCCATTTTATGGTACAGGCATTGCCAGCCGTCTGTGCGGATAAGTTTCGCATTTCCCCATCTCCTCTCAGGAATGTCTCGGGCTTTTGGCCCGTGGGACATTGGGTTCTGAATAATCCCCCGTTTTCTTAAATCAATCTTACTCTTCGACTATTGTATTAGTCAATAAGAAACATTCTTAGGAAATGCTAGTATCTGCAAGGCTTTTCTGCCTGCTGATAGATGCCGGCAACTTGTATCCCGATGGTTCTGGAAGCCAGAAAACACCGTCCCCAATGGCACAAAAAAAACCCGGAATCTTTCGATTCCGGGTTTGCATCTAAGAACTAAATCCTAAACAAATTTAGCAGTATTCAGTTTTACGCCAGGTCCCATTGTAGAAGTGATTGTTACACTCTTCAGGTACTGACCCTTTAATGCTGCTGGTCTTGCTTTTGTAATAGCTCCGATAAGCGTCTGGAAGTTGTCGCTCAGCATTTCTTCTGTGAAAGAAGCTTTTCCGATTGGCACGTGAATGATGTTTGTCTTATCCAATCTGTATTCAATCTTACCAGCTTTGATATCGTTGATAGCTTTTGTTACGTCCATAGTAACTGTACCAGCTTTTGGGTTTGGCATTAAGCCTTTTGGTCCAAGTACACGACCCAGACGACCAACAACACCCATCATATCAGGTGTAGCTACTACTACGTCAAAGTCTAACCAACCTTCGTTCTGAATCTTCGGAATCAGTTCTTCTGCTCCTACGAAATCAGCTCCGGCTGCCAGTGCTTCATCAGCTTTTGCGTTCTTAGCGAATACAAGAACACGAACTGTTTTACCAGTTCCATGAGGCAGTACAACTGCACCACGGATCTGCTGATCTGCATGACGTCCGTCACATCCGGTTCTGATATGAACTTCGATTGTTTCATCAAATTTTGCTACAGCATTTTTCTTTACTACGCTGATTGCATCAGCTGCTTCGTAAAGAGTTGTGCGGTCAATTGCTTTAGCCGCATCAGTATATCTTTTTCCTCTTTTCATATTAAATAACCTCCTGGTGGTATTTGCGGGAATCTCCCTCCCACTTTACATTGCTCAGTTACGATAAAATCTTATTCTTCTACTGTGATACCCATACTTCTTGCTGTTCCGGCGATCATGCTCATAGCTGCTTCTACGGAACTTGCGTTAAGGTCTGGCATCTTCATTTCTGCGATCTCACGGATCTTGTCTTTGCTGATTGTTGCAACTTTTGTCTTGTTAGGAACACCTGATCCGGATTTCAGATTGCAGGCTTTCTTAAGAAGAACTGCTGCAGGCGGAGTCTTTGTTACGAAGCTGAAGCTTCTGTCTGCATATACAGTGATAACTACAGGGATGATCAGATCACCCTTGTCTGCTGTTCTTGCGTTGAATTCTTTTGTAAACTGTACAATGTTAACACCGTGCTGACCAAGAGCTGGTCCGACAGGTGGAGCTGGTGTTGCTTTGCCAGCAGGAATCTGTAATTTAATATAACCTGTTACTTTCTTTGCCATAATAAGGCACCTCCTTGTGGTATTGTCGGGGGATTTCCCTCCCACTGTCTAACCGTCTGCGAATTGACGGATGACTTCATTTACATTTTCTGAATCTCTGTGAAACTTATTTCTACCGGTGTTTCACGACCGAACAGCTCAACATTAATGGTAACGCTCTGTTTTGCTTCATTAATGCTCTGGATCACACCGACTGTATCCTTCCAGATACCACCGATGACATTCACCATATCACCAACACCGAAATCAACTTCTACGTTATCATTCTTAATTCCCAACGGCTTCATCTCTTCTTCCGTAAGTGGCACAGGCTTGGATCCCGGACCGACAAATCCTGTCACACCACGGGTATTCCTTACGACATACCAGGTGTCATCATTCATCACCATGTTGAGTAGCACATAACCCGGAAACATTTTCTTCTGGACTGCTTTTGAAACGCCATTCTTTACTTCAACAACCTCTTCCAGCGGTACACGTACCTCAAGAATCTGGTCTTCGAGATGTCTGTTTTCAATTGTTTTTTCAATATTCGCCTTTACCTTGTTCTCATATCCTGAGTAGGTATGAACGACATACCAGTTTGCTTCTGACATATGCTCACCTTGTCCTTACTTAATAAAGAAATTAATACCATACTGAACAACACTGTCAATCACTGTGATCAGTGCTCCCAGTATTACAGAAACTACTGTAACTGCGACTGTCTGTTTTACGAGATCATCTTTGTTTGGCCAGATAATCTTGTTGAACTCAGCCTTGAGTCCGTCTGACCAACTCTGTGCAGGGACCTTATCTTTCTTAGAATTGTCTCCCATGTTGTTCTCCTTTCACAAATAGACAGGATTATTTTGTTTCTTTGTGCAGTGTGTGTTTCTTACAGAATCTGCAGTACTTCTGTGTCTCCATTCTGTCAGGATGATTCTTTTTGTCTTTTGTTGTGTTGTAATTTCGCTGCTTACATTCTGTGCATGCCAATGTGATTCTTGTGCGCACAACTTCCACCTCGCTCTCAAACAAATTTTTGTGGATGACCCGCGACGGTCATCAAATTTTTAGGCATAAAAAAAAAGCCCTACTTCCATTCGCTCGTACATCTTAACATACGAATATATGGCTCGTCAAGTCTTTTTTTATCTCTTCTCTCATATATTTTATAAAATTCTCTTTCAAACATCTGGAGTTTATTATGCCTCATTCTGCACGTTTACGCAAGCTTTTTCTGATTCTGTTCTTCTGTCTCTGCTTTGGCGCAGGACGCCTCGCCGCCCGGTCCGTACCCCAATCTGCCCCTGCATCTTCCATTCTCCGGCCGGAAGCCGCCAACTGGGGGTTAAGTTTTCAGGAAGAAGGGAAAACTCCCGTAGGAAACGCTTCCATATCAGAGCTGCTTCCTTATCATGCATTCTATGCACAGGACACAGAAGATAAGGTCATCTATCTGACCTTTGACTGCGGTTACGAGAATGGTAATACACCTGCTACCCTGGATGCTCTGAAGAAGCATCAGGTATCTGCCACATTCTTTACGGTGGGCACCTTCCTGGAATCAGAACCGGATCTGGTAAAGCGCATGATCGCGGAAGGACACACTGTAGGAAACCACACCTGGCATCATCCGGATATGTCCGCCATATCCACCAGAGAATCATTCTCAGAAGAACTGAACAGTACCGCTGATGCCTACCGCCAGATCACCGGTCAGGAGATGCCCCGCTATTACCGGCCGCCTCAGGGCAAATACAGCACAGAGAACCTGCAGATGGCAAAGGATCTTGGCTATTCTACTTTTTTCTGGAGCCTTGCCTATGTGGACTGGTACCAGGATAACCAACCTTCCAGAGAAGAAGCCTTTGACAAACTTCTGGGACGGATACACCCCGGAGCCATCGTACTGCTGCATAATACCTCTTCCACCAACGCTGCGATCCTGGATGAACTGCTGACGAAGTGGGAAGATATGGGCTATCACTTCGGCACACTGCAGGAGCTGGTTGAACAGAGCCTGACCTGAAAAACATTACTGTTCACATTATATCTGATACATAGGATCACAGTGTTCCAATCTAATCTCTTTTCCTGTAAACGGCTGTAAAAAGCGCACTTTCCAGGCGCACAGTCTGGTTACATCCTGATGGGGAATCCCTCTTCCATACAGAGGATCTCCCATCAAAGGATGACCGATGTATGCCATATGCACACGGATCTGATGGGTACGCCCAGTCTCCAGCCGGAGACGTACCAGTGCCTGTTCCTTCTCCTGTTTCCAAACCAGATAGCGTGTCACTGCCCGCCTGCCTTCTTCCGTCACCCGCATCTTCTGCCCCTGCCCGGCCACTGTTTTCTCTTTTCCAACAGGCACCGTAACTACCTGTTCCTCTCTTTGTGCTTCCTGCGGAAATATTCCCTGACACCATGCCAGATATTCCTTAGTAAAAACACCCTGTTCCTTCTGCTCCCACAGTCTTGCTGCTGCAATACGATTCCTGGCAAACACCAGAATCCCCGATGTATCTTTGTCCAGCCGTCCGATACTGTGTATTACAGTCTGTTCACCGAGAGAAGTAAAATAAGTTGCCAGATCTCCTGCAACCGTATCCTGGCTGTGTCCTGCCACCGGATGTGTCACGCGCCCGGCAGATTTCCAGACACAAATCACATCTGCATCCTCATACAGGATCTCCGGCATGACACCGGAACCTTTTACTTTTCCGCAGTCAGTTCTTTGTTCCTGAATCAGAATTGTCAAAACATCTCCAGTCTGCAGAATCTGGTTTATCCTGCATCGTTCTCCGTTTCTCCGTATTCCATTTTCCCGGAACTTCAGGCTGCGGATCTGCGCAGGCGTCAGATAAAGTTCTTTTTTCAGATACTGTTCCAGCTTTTTTCCCTGCCAGTTCTCCTCTATCTGCATCGTGACAGTCTGCCTCATGCTTCCGGCCCCACCGTTCTTCTGCTTAAAATATTCTCTGCGATCACCAGATCTTCCGGCGTGGTAACCTTAATGTTATCATAGGAACCCATAACCAGCTTCACCGGGCAGATCCCAAGTGTCTCTACAATCATGGAGTCATCTGTTACGCCTTCCATGCTGCCCTTGCGGATCTCTCTGTGTGCCTGACAAATCAGATCGTAACGGAATACCTGAGGGGTCTGCACATTCCACAGCGTTTTACGATCCAGTGTCCTCTCAACGATGCCCTCTGCATTTCCTACTTTCATAGTATCTTTTGTCGGAACTGCTGCCACACATGCGCCGTACTTATCTGCCGCTTCCATGGTACGCTCCAGCATCTCCCCATCCGGGAATGGTCTTGCACCGTCATGAATAAATACAATATCACAGGCTTCGCAGGCTTTCAGACCTTCATAGACCGAATCATACCGTTCTTTTCCGCCAGGCACCACATACTTTACTTTCTGAAAGCCGTACTTCTCTACAATTCGCCAGCAAAACGGAATGGCGTCCTTGCCGGTAACCAGAATAATCTCTGATATCAAATCCGACTGTTCAAAGCATTCCAGTGAATAATATAATAAGGGTTTCCCATCCAGTTCCAGGAACTGCTTCGGCACTGCACTTCCCATTCTTTTTCCTTGTCCTGCTGCCAGCACAATGGCTTTTGCGTTCTTCATGGCATTTCTCCTTTGCCTACTGTCTCTCTTTTACCAGTTTTACAATCTGCTCTTCATAATCCGGTCCGGTAAAATCCTCGGTTCTTCCTGCAGTACGGATATTACTCTCTGCCCCCAGTCCATCCTCATCAAATTCCCAGATATGATAACTGATTCCTCTGTATTCAAAATCAATACTGCCAAGTCCTGCTTCCTCAGTATAACGATATTCCCAGCCTTTTTCCTTTAACTGATCCTGTACTTTCTGTAAACGCATGGTGTTACTCCTCTTTCTGTGGCACTGCCCAGTCATAAAGCAGCCCTTCTATTTTATCGTATTCGAATCCAAATCCCTTGTCAAATTCCTGCCGCTCCCATGTACCATAAGGGAACCAGACCTCCAGATAATCCTGAAACAGCAGGATCTGTCCCTGATCCATCACTGGCCCCACATCCTGTTCGGAAACTGTCGTATCTTCTATCGAACAGTTCTTTGCCAACTCTTCCTTTACCTGATCCTCCGGCATTGTAAACAGACTCCAGATATCTACCCTGTCGCCTGTACTGCGGCTGAACACCGCTGTCTGGTAATTGCATGTAGTACCTCCGTCAAAATGCAGCTTCTTTGGTGTTGTCACTGCTGTGAGAATCACCATATATTCCTGATTTTCTGCGGATTCTGTTACATCCTGGCTGACCTTGTGACAGGTAAAATGCTCCCTGTTTTTTTCGCATTCCAGATAGTCCTGATATGCATCTTCCAGCTCCTGATCCAGGTCATACAGCAGGCCCTGTTCCCGATACCAGGTACGCACTTTTTCCTTTGCCGGATCGGAAAATCCATCAAAACCGGACAGTTCCGAATCTATCTCCTCCTCCGGTGAAAGGACGTTCGTAGTCTCCAACAGATCTGTCCCATTCTCCAGCCGGTAACGATACTGTCTGGTATCTTCCTTTTCATTTTTCCATTTTGCAGCTGTCTCTCCATCCGAAAAAGTGTATGACACCTCATCTGTCTTTTCCCATACTGCAAAACTGTGCACCTCTTCTGTCCCGTCACTATTCCCACAACCGGTCAGAAGTCCGGCAGCCAGCAGAGCCGGCAGCGTCAGCACCTTCCTGTGCCTTCTGAATCTGTTCATATTGCTTTCCTTTTTATTTCTGCGTATATTGGGGGCGGATCCCAAGGTCTTTCATCCACTAATGAGCAAGCTCAAGTGGATTTAGACCTTTTGACCCTGATATCTAAATTATGATAAAACCGACGACAGGTGTACATCCCATATCGTCGGTTTTCATTCCGGAGCCATTCCTGTTTCCGGTTCTATAGAGGGCGTGAATATCTGATATCACATAATTGTTCAGTCCCCTCACAGTTACAATATTACATACTTTTTATACCAGTTTTTTGCCTGTCAGCATCTCATATGCCTGAAGATACTTCTCGATGGTCTTGTCCACGATATCCTGTGGCAGTGTCCAGTCGTTATCTGGATTGGCCTTCAGCCAGTCACGGGCAAACTGCTTATCAAAGGATGGCTGACCATGACCCGGCTCGTATCCTTCTGCCGGCCAGAATCTGGAGCTGTCCGGTGTCAGCATCTCGTCACCGATCACCATGTTACCATTCTCATCCAGACCGAATTCAAACTTGGTATCTGCAATGATGATGCCCTTGCTCAGTGCATATTCTGCACACTTCTTATATAAAGCAATGGTGTAGTCACGAAGCTTGGCTGCGTACTCTTCGCCCTTGCCAGGGAATCTCTTTTCCAGATATGCAACGCTCTGCTCATAGGAAATGTTCTCGTCGTGGTCACCGATCTCCGCCTTGGTAGATGGTGTGTAGATCGGCTCAGGCAGCTTATCGGATTCCTTTAATCCTTCCGGCAGCTTAATGCCGCATACTTCACCGGTCTTCTGATAGCTTGCCCATCCGCTTCCTGTAATATAGCCACGTACAATACATTCTATCGGCAACATCTCCAGCTTGCGGCACAACATGCTGTTACCGTCAAACTTCGGTTGCTGGAAATATTCCGGCATATCTTTTACGTCTACAGAAATCATATGGTTCGGCAGAATATCTTCTGTCAGATCAAACCAGAACTTAGACATCTGTGTCAATACCGTACCTTTTTTGGTAACCTCGTTGTTCAAAATTACGTCAAAACAGCTGATACGGTCTGTTGCTACCATAACCAGGCTGTCTCCGTTGTCGTAAATCTCACGTACTTTTCCTTCTTTTACAGGCTTCATTTCCATAGTCAGTACTCCTCTTTTATTTTGAATTAATACGGATTGCCCGCGCGTTGCGCTTTACGCAATCTGTTGTTATTATAACTACTATCCCAGACCAATTGCAATACTCATTTTTCACAAAACATTGGCTATGAACATTAACTACAACACAGCCTCGTAGATTCTCGATACAATCTCTTCTTTTTTCTCCAGCGGAACCGATGAATAGTTCATGACATAAATCTGCTCCTGTTCCGGTGGAGTGCCAAAGTAGTAGCCAGACACCGGATTAAGACGGATTCCCTTTGCCCTGGCTGCATCCATGACTTCTTTTTCTGTCTTTTCCGTATCAATCTTCATCAGAAAATGTACTCCGGCTTCTTCCTCATAAATAGATATATACTTATGAATCGGATGACTGTGAAATGCTTCCAGCAACTTGTCCCGCTTCATCTGATAATAGTTGCGCAGACGGTTAATATGCTTCTCGAAGCTTCCGTTCTGAATAAAACGTGACAATGTATACTGTTCAAAATTCGATACGGTACAGGAATAAAAGCTTAAATTTCGGTAAAACAGTTCCGCCAGAGAATCCGGCAGCACCATGTAACTGATTCGCACCGTAGAAGATAATGTCTTGGTAAAGGTATTCATATAGATCACCTTCCCAGATACATCCATGCTTTGCAAAGTCGGAACCGGTTTTCCGCAAAGCCGCAGTTCACTGTCATAATCATCCTCTATAATATAACGGTCAGGAGATCCCGCCGCCCATCCCAGCAGTTCGTAACGCCTGCTCACCGGCATCACCACGCCGGTAGGAAAATGATGCGACGGTGAAGTATGGAGAATCTGCACGTTCTTTTTCTCCAGCTGGGATGGCAGTACTCCTGCATGATCCATATCCAGATATCGATATGGCACGCCCATGCTCTCATAGATCTTCGCCACCTTGTGATAACCCGGATTCTCCACGCCGTACACGCATTTTTCCCCCAGAAGCTGGATCAGCAGGCTGTACAGGTACTCTGTTCCAGCTCCTACAATGATCTGCTCTCTCTGCACACTCATGCCCCGGAAGTCCATGAGATACCGGGCAATGTTTTCCCGCAGCTCCATAATGCCTCCGCATGGCGGGTTGGTCATCAGCTCTTCCTGCTTTTCTGACATGATTTCCCGCATGGTTCTGGTCCAGATGGAAAAGGGAAATACTTCCGTCTCGGTCTGATTGCTGGAAAAATCAGCCAGATATGCGTTCTCTCCGCCGGTCAGGATCACATGATGCCGGTCTGTTCTGATTTCTTTCTCCACTGCTGAGGTGATCTTCAGGTCAGATACAAAAAATCCCTTCTTGGGCTGTGAATAAATATATCCTTCTGCCATAAGCTGACCATAGGCATTCTCCACCGTAATGACACTTATACCCAGATTTTTTGCAAACATCCGCTTGGAGGGCAGCTTCTCTCCTGCCTTGATTTTCCCGGAAAGGATATCCTTTTTGATGCATTTATACAGATATTCATACATGGAATCTGACCCTGTATTTGTAAAATTATAAGTAAGCAATGTCTCTTTTTTCTCCCATCTGGTATTACTGAATATATTGAAATTGATTATTTTCATAATATCACCTTTCCATTATACTCGGTGCATGAGATTTGCGCAACTCTGGTACGACATACAAAAATTAACCGGACTAATAACGCAGAATGCCTTTTCATTCTGCAAAGAAGAAAAACGCAGGCGCATTTTACACAGGAGGATTTTATCATGGAGAAAGTTACAGAAAGATATGAATTAAATAAACAACTCGCTCAGATGCTCAAGGGTGGCGTTATCATGGACGTTACCACACCGGAGCAGGCAAAGATCGCAGAAGCTGCCGGTGCATGTGCTGTTATGGCGCTGGAACGTATTCCGGCTGATATCCGTGCAGCAGGCGGTGTCTCCCGTATGAGTGATCCAAAATTAATTAAGAAAATTCAGGATGCTGTGTCTATCCCGGTTATGGCAAAATGCCGTATTGGCCACTTTGCGGAGGCACAGATTCTGGAAGCTCTGGAGATCGACTATATTGATGAAAGTGAAGTTCTCTCCCCTGCAGATGATATTTACCATATTAATAAAAGAGACTTTAAGGTGCCATTTGTATGCGGTGCCAAAGATCTGGGCGAAGCGCTGAGACGAATTAATGAAGGTGCTTCCATGATCCGTACCAAAGGAGAACCCGGTACCGGTGATATTATTCAGGCGGTACGTCATATGCGGAAAATGAACAGTGAGATTGCCCGCATCGGAAGCATGCGTAAAGATGAGCTCTATGAAGCTGCCAAACAGCTTCAGGTTCCTTATAATCTGGTAGAATATGTACACGAAAACCTCCGTCTTCCTGTTGTCAACTTTGCTGCAGGCGGCGTGGCTACCCCGGCTGATGCTTCTCTTATGATGCAGCTTGGCGCAGAAGGTGTTTTTGTCGGTTCCGGTATTTTCAAATCCGGCAATCCGGAAAAACGTGCATCTGCCATTGTTCAGGCAGTTACCAACTATACCGACGCTTCACTGATCGCAAAATTGTCCGAAGATCTGGGTGAAGCTATGGTAGGTATCAATGAACAGGAAATCCAACTGATCATGGCAGAAAGAGGAATCTAGAGATGACTGTTGCAGTACTGGCACTTCAGGGTGCCTTCATCGAACATGAACAGGTGCTGAACCACCTTGGCGTGGAACACATCGAGCTTCGCCAGGCATCGGATCTGAAAAAAACATTTGATGCACTGATTCTCCCAGGCGGAGAAAGTACCGTGCAGAGTCTCTTGCTTCATGAGCAGAATATGTTTGAACCTTTGAAAAAAAGAATTGAAGATGGAATGCCGGTGCTCGCCACATGTGCGGGACTGATTCTGCTGGCATCCGAAATCGAAGGTCAGGAAACCTCTCATTTTGCCACACTGCCGGTAAAGGTAAGGCGAAACGCCTATGGCCGGCAACTTGGCAGTTTTCATACAGAATCTGAAGTAAAAGGAATCGGAAAAGTACCAATGACCTTCATCCGTGCCCCTTACGTATCTGAAACCTCTCCTGATGTGGAAGTGCTTGCGGTAGTTGACAATAAAATCGTCGGTGTCCGTTACAACAGCCAGTTTGCCTATGCCTTTCACCCGGAACTGGATGATAATACCCAGATTCATGAGCTGTTCTTAAGGAGCATTTCAGCAAAATCTTAAATAATAAGAGAGTCATAATCCTCTTCCCATATGACGTAAAACAGACCTGATTCGGCATATCACTGCCACAATCGGGTCTGTTTTTATCATAGTATCTGTCCAGTCTCGTTACAGATACCCTATTTACTTTTATACCAGTCCGATCAGACTGAATACTCCGGTACTTGCCACGCCCATAATGACGCCTGCCAGAAGGACACCTCCCAGCGCTGCCAGTACACTTTTCTTAAAGTCCAGATCCAGGATACTGGCTGCCAGTGTTCCGGTCCATGCTCCGGTTCCCGGAATCGGAATTCCAACAAAGAGAAACAGCGCCACGTAGGTACTTCTTCCTACTTTTTCCACCAGCTTCTCTCCGCCCTTCTCACCCTTTTTCAGGATCCAGGTAAAAGGTTTTTCAAGAATCGGCTTCTCTGCTCCCCATTCCAAGATTTTTCTTGCAAAGAAATAAATAAACGGTACCGGAATCATATTTCCAATGATACAGATAATATAAGAAGCCACAAGCGGCAGCTTCATACCCACCGCCAGAGGCACCGCCACACGCAGCTCAGCCAGCGGTAACATAGATACAAAAAATACAGTCAAAAACTTTGTAAACATACATTTTCCTTTCTATACAGACGTTAACTCACTTAACGCTATTCAATATAATATATATTTACAAACATTGCAAGTTATACTGAATCATTCAACTATCATTTTCTATACAATTACATAAACTCAGGCACTTCAAAGCAATCACACAGATAATAGGCAGATTTCGCAGCAGATGCGAGGCTAGCGACACCTGCGACATCGGAAAAGTTTCTATCCCGAGGAGCAGGTGTCCATAAGCGCCGCAGCAGATGCCAGAAATCAACGTATCTGTGGGATGCTTTAAAATGCCTGAGTTATTCAATAATATATATTCTATTTAATCACGCCCTGCTCTGAACTGTGTCTCATGCGGTTGATAGCTCTTGCCAGGGATGCCTGTGTGGTTTTGTATTCACGAATGCTCTGTTTCTGACGCATCTCTTCCATTGCGCGGTCTCTTGCCTCTCGTGCTCTGACAGCATCGATATCTTCCGGAAGTTCTGCAGATTCTACGATGGCTGTCACACGGTTATTGGCTGCCTGTACTACTCCTACACCGGATACTGCCGTCACCCAGGTGCCGTCTTCCTTCTGGAAACGGATCTCACCTGGCTTTAATGCCAGAACCATCTCTTCATGATGAGCCATAAAAGCTTTTTCACCGTCTGTGGCTGTCACGATCACCACAGACACTTTTCCGGCAAAAAAGACTTTATTACTTGTAACAATTTTCAAAAAAAATGTAGCCATGGAAAGTTATCCTTTCTGCATTGCATTTGCCTTTTCAATTACTTCATCAATGGTTCCCACATTGAAAAATGCTGCTTCCGGATATTCATCCATCTCACCGTCAATGATTGCCTTGAAGCCACGAATGGTTTCTTTTACCGGCACGTATTTTCCGGGAACACCGGTGAAGTTCTCTGCTACATGGAATGGCTGGGAAAGGAATCTCTGAATCTTTCTCGCACGGTATACAGTTACTTTATCTTCTGCAGATAATTCTTCCATACCAAGGATTGCGATAATATCCTGCAGTTCCTTGTACTTCTGAAGCATCTCCTGTACCTTCAGTGCTGTCTCATAATGTTCTTTTCCTACTACATCCTCTTCCAGAATTCGTGAGCTGGATTCCAGCGGATCTACTGCAGGATAAATTCCCTGTTCTACAATCTTTCTGGAAAGTACGGTAGTCGCATCCAGATGGGCGAATGTCGTTGCCGGAGCCGGGTCTGTCAAGTCATCTGCAGGCACATAGACTGCCTGTACAGAAGTAACAGATCCTTTTTTGGTAGATGCGATTCGCTCCTGAAGAGCACCCAGTTCATTTGCCAGTGTCGGCTGATAACCTACAGCGGAAGGCATACGTCCAAGAAGAGCGGAAACCTCCGAACCTGCCTGTACAAAACGGAAAATATTATCGATAAAGAGCAGCACGTTCTGATGCTGTTCATCACGGAAATATTCTGCCATAGTCAGTCCTGTCTCAGCCACACGCATACGTGCTCCAGGTGGCTCATTCATCTGTCCGAATACCAGGGCAGTCTTCTCCAGAACTCCGGATTCTTTCATTTCAGTCCACAGGTCATTACCCTCACGGGAACGCTCTCCGACACCGGTGAAGATAGAATATCCACCATGCTCTGTGGCAATGTTACGGATCAGTTCCTGAATCAATACGGTTTTACCTACACCGGCACCACCAAACAGACCAATCTTACCACCTTTGGCATACGGTGCCAGAAGGTCAATAACCTTGATACCAGTCTCCAGCATCTCTACTACCGGGCTCTGATCTTCAAATGTTGGCGGTTCTCTATGGATACACCAGTGTTCTTCTTTGTCCAGAGATTCCTCTCCATCTATGGTCTCTCCCAGTACGTTAAACAGTCGGCCAAGGGTCTTTTCCCCTACCGGCACTTTAATACCGCTTCCGGTGGCAACGACTTCCATATCTCTGTGAAGTCCCTCACTGGATGCCAGCATAATACAACGCACGGTATTTTTTCCTATATGCTGAGCCACTTCCATAACGCAGCGTTTTCCATCGTTCTCTACTTCCAGCGCATCCTTGATAAAAGGAAGCTCACCGTTCTGGAACTCGACGTCAATAACCGGTCCCTGAACCTGTACGATCTTACCTACATTCATTTTCAGCGGTCTCCTTTCTTTTTACGTTTCTGTGCTTTTGCGCCGCTGACCACTTCCGTGATCTCCTGCGTAATGGCAGCCTGACGCACACGATTATATTCGATTGACAGCTGGTGAAGCATATCCTTCGCACTGTCATTGGCTGCCTCCATTGCCATCATACGGGCGTTATGCTCGCTGCAGAAAGATTCTACCAGTGCACCGAAAATATATCCTGTGACATAGTTCGGTACGATGCTCTCCAGTACTGCCTCCGGAGACGGAGAAAAGATGAATTCCTCCTGCTGTACACCGACAGCATGCTGCATAACTGTTGGCGAAAAATCCTGCTGCGTCAGCGGAAGCAGACGCTCCATTCTGGTTTCACTTTGCATTCCATTTTTCATGGATGTAAAGATAATGTCGATTTCATCCAGTTCCCCATTGTCATATGCTTCCAGCAGCTTACTGGTAATGACACGGGCTCTGTCAAAGGTCGGATGCTGGGCCGTATAGAGGAAATGCTCATCTACCGCAATCTTCTTGCCGGCAAAATACTGTCTTCCCAGTTCACCTACCACAAACAGATTCCATTCTTCAGACTTCTCCAGTTCCTCTTCTGCCAGCTTCAGGACATTATGGTTGTATGCACCGGCCAGTCCCTTATCGGCTGTGAATACAAGAAAGCCTCTTTTTTTACCGGATCCCACAGGATCATGTGTCAGATACCTGCTCTGCATCTCCGGCATATGACGGATAGTTCTTGCAATCATACTCTGCATGGTGAAGAAAAATGGTTCTGTTTCTGCTAGTTCCTTTTTGGCACGCTGGAGTTTGGTGGATGATATCATATACATTGCATTGGTGATCTTCATCGTATCATTGATACTTTTTATTCTGCCCTGTATCTCTCTTGCATTTGCCATTGGATCACCACCTATACTTCTCTATTCCAGACCTGATCTCTGTACTCTTCTGCCGCCTTTACAATCTGATCACGAAGACTGTCACTGAGCTGTCCGGCTGTCTCCAGTTCACGGATGATTGCCGGCTGGCTCTTTGCAAAATATTCCAGCATTCCGGTACGGAATTCTCTGATCTTTTCTACCGGTACATCGATCATGACTTTTCCGGTAGCTGCACACAGCATAATAACCTGCTGTGGCATGGAGAATGGCTTGCACAGTGGCTGTTTCAGGAGCTCCATCAGTCCCTTTCCGTATTTTAACTGTTCTACGGTTGCCGGATCCAGATCAGATGAGAACTGGGTAAATACTTCCATCTCACGATACTGTGCCAGGTCGATACGGATACTTCCGGCTGCCTTCTTCATGGCTTTTGTCTGCGCTGCACCACCTACACGAGATACAGAAAGACCTACGTTAACTGCCGGTCTCATACCGGAGAAGAACAGGTCACTTTCCAGGAAAATCTGACCATCGGTAATAGAAATAACGTTGGTCGGAATATACGCGGATACGTCACCTGCCTGAGTCTCGATAATTGGAAGTGCGGTAATGGATCCGCCGCCTGCCTGTTCATTCAGACGACTGGAACGCTCCAGAAGTCTGGAATGCAGATAGAATACATCTCCAGGATAAGCCTCACGTCCCGGTGAACGTTCCAGAAGCAGAGACAGTGCACGATAGGCAACTGCGTGCTTGGACAGATCATCATATACGATCAGGACATCTTTTCCCTGATACATGAAATACTCTGCCAGTGCGGTTCCGGAGTATGGTGCCATATACTGAAGCGGTGCCGGATCGGATGCAGTGGAAACAACAACGGTTGTGTATTCCATAGCATCATGTGCTTTCAGAGTATGAACAATCTTGGCCACGGTAGAAGCTTTCTGACCGATTGCCACATAAATACATTTTACATCTTTGCCCTTCTGGTTCAGAATGGCATCAATCGCAATAGAAGTCTTACCTGTCTGACGGTCACCAATGATCAGTTCTCGCTGTCCACGTCCGATCGGGAACATGGAGTCAATGGAAAGAATACCTGTCTCCATTGGTACAGATACAGATTTACGATCCACAATACCAGGTGCTTCATTTTCGATCGGGCGGTAATCAGTGGATGGGATCTCTCCTTCTCCGTCAACCGGTGCACCCAGGGCATTGATAACACGGCCAAGGAATTGATCTCCTACCGGGATGCCGGCTTTCTTTCCGGTTCTCATCACTTTGCTGCCTTCACGGATCTCGCTGTCACTTCCGAACAGGATACAGCCGATCTCGTCACGTTTGATATCCTGTACCATACCTTTGATTCCGTTATCAAAGACTACGATTTCACCGTACATGGCATGATCGATACCATCAATGTTTACGATACCGTCTCCTACGGACTTGACAATACCGACTTCTTTATCTTTTGCTGCCAGGTCAAAATCTTCGATCTCGCTCTTTAATATAGAGATAATGCCTTCCAGCGTCTGTGCATGCTTTCCATCTCTGTTGTCCCCAAGGATCTTATCGGTAAGCTGCTTGATTCTTCCTTCTGTGGACCAGTCATATTCCTTGTTGCCAATAGCGAGAATAAATCCGCCTCCAAGGCTTTCATCTTTTTCACTGACCAGTTCGATCTCTTCTGATCCACTTTCTTTTTTTACAAATTCTCTGATACCTTCCAGCTGTTCTTTGGTTGGTTCCGTCACATATTTTAAGATGGCCCGTTCTTTGCCGGATTTTTTCCATCCCATTTCTCTATATGCCTTGCATACTTCTGAAAACAGTTCGATTTCCTGATTATCGCACATGATCTTGATCACATCACGGATCTCGGTCGGGAAAATCTTATCGATTACTCTGTGCTTTCCAGCCAGATCTGCGGTTGGATTGCTGAACTGCTCCAGTAATACGGGTACGGTCTGGAAGATATCAAGGGCCTGATCAACCACATCGGCAGGAATCTTTAATTCCCTTAACATGTTTGCATACTTTTCTACTGCCTGTGTCATCTTCTAATCTCCTTTTTCAAGCACATCTTACTGCTGACGAAGAAATTCATCATACAGGGCACGGTCGTTGTCCGTTCCTTCTTTTTCTCCTGCCACGCGGGCTGCTGCAGTTACTACCATGTCTCGTACTGCATCTTCTGCCTGCTGCATGATCTTCTTTTTCTCCTGCTCTGCATCGTTGCACGCTTTATCCACAATGTTTCCTGCCTTTTTCTGTGCTTCATCCACAATACGGCTGTATTCACCTGCGGCTTCTTCTCTCGCTCTGGCAACGATCTGTGCTCTTTCCTGTTCTGCATTTTTAATAGATGCTTCGTATGCTTCCTTGCTCTTTAACGCACTGTTCTTTGCTTCTTCAGCTGCAGAAAGTCTGGCATCTTCTTCTTGCTGACGTTTTTCCAAAATCCCATTTACCGGTTTGAACAGAAAACGTTTCATCAGAAAATACAGAATTAACAGGTTAATTACTGTAAATAATAAATTCCAGTCTAATCTTAACATCCTGGTTAACCTACCTTCCTGTTATATGTCTTTTGTATCCTTTTCGATTAACCAAGGAACATGATACATAAAAGTGCGATAACGAAACCGTAGATCGCGGTTGCTTCTGCCAGCGCACAACCAAGAAGAAGTAACTTTGTGATCTTACCTTCTGCTTCCGGCTGACGTGCTACTGCGTCTGTTGCTTTACCTGTTGCGATTCCGATACCAATACCTGCACCAATACCTGTCAGTACGGCGATACCTGCTCCGATTGCGATTAATGTACTCATAGTCTTATTCTCCTTTAATTCGATGTTTTATATTTGTTTTCTCTATGCTTCTTTAATAAATAATGATGTCAGGAATACAAATACATATGCCTGAATCAGTCCGTCAAAAATATCAAAATAGAAACTGAATGGGAGCGGAAGTACAACCGGTACCAGCTGCTTAATCAGCTCCATGATTACAAATGCACCAAGGACATTACCAAATAATCGCATACACAATGATAACGGACGGATGAAAATCTCCAGTACGTTAATCGGTGCCACGATAGCAATTGGTTCTGCAAAGTTCTTGCACCATCCTTTGACTCCTCTTTTTACAATTCCCGCTGCCTCGATCAGTATGATACTCATAATCGCAAGTGCAGCTGTCACATTCAGGTCCTTTGTCGGCGGTTTTACTCCAAATAAACCAATGACATTCGATACTCCGATATAGAGCAGAACTGTTACCAGATACGGCACATACTTCCGGTTCTCTTTACCGATCATACCTTCGACCATGCTGTTCAGTTTTACGACAATAAATTCTGCGGCCGCCTGTCTTTTACTGATGTTGTCTACTCGCAAATTGTGTGTCATAAACAGTGCAAATATCAACAATACTGCCATTATTACCCAGGTAATAACTGTTGATTCTGCAATTCCGATGTCACCAATCTGGAAGACCGTCTCACAGGTTAGCTCTTCCTGCAGCTTTGCCGCAAGGTCACCCATACTATCACCTCTTTCTGACTCTCCTAAGATGCGTCTGTTTTTTATCAATGACGTATTATACTCTCATTTCCTGCATTTGGTAAGACCAAAATTATGGAAATTTCAGATAAAATTAAGAGTTTTTTGTTGCATTTTGCCAGTACATCATGCATATTTAGATCTTCTGTCTCAGAAAATTCATAAAGTGGTATGAGCATTTATTTACAACACAAAAACCATATGAGAATTGCCTGTTCTCATATGGCTTCTTATAAAAATCACGATTTGATTTTGACTCCGTTCTATCCGTTGGTGTAACGTGACAGGAACTGTCTGGTTCGTTCTTCCTGCGGATGTTCAATCACATCCCGTGCTTTTCCCTGCTCTACAATGTATCCGTCATCCATGAAGATGATCTCATCTGCCACATCCCTGGCAAATGCCATCTCATGGGTTACAATGATCATGGTGGTCTTCTGGTCTGCCAGGCCACGGATCACCTTCAGCACTTCTCCGGTCAGTTCCGGATCAAGGGCCGACGTTGGTTCGTCAAAGCAGAGAATATCCGGCTTTAATGCCAGTGCCCTGGCGATGGCGACACGCTGCTGCTGACCTCCGGATAATTGGTGTGGATAATGATTTTCTCTCTGTTCCAGCCCCATCTTCTTCAAAAGTGCTTCCCCGTGTGCATGTATCTCATCCAGAATGGCTTTTTTATTCTGCTTGTAATCCGGACGTTCCTTTGCCAGAAGCTGTTCTGCCAGCATCACGTTTTCCAGTGCAGTGTACTGCGGAAACAGATGAAAGGACTGAAATACCATTCCAAAATGAAGACGTTTTTTACGCAGCTCACGTTCATTCTGACTGGCTCCTCTGGACGCATCATAGAGCATCTCGCCTTTTACGGCAATACTGCCACTGTCCGGAGTCTCCAGAAAATTCAGGCACCGAAGTAAGGTGGTCTTACCTGAACCGGATGAACCGATGATAGCAAGAGCATTTCCTTCCTCCATGGAAAAACTGACATTCCTTAAGACCTGGGTGCTTCCAAAATGTTTTTCGATATTTTTTACTTCTAATATTGCCATTTCTTTCGCCCCCTATCTGAAATAATCCAATCGTTTTTCAAAGTAATTAAATAACAGTGTCAGCACACCTACAAAGATCAGGTAAAACAGACCGGTGTAGAACAGCGGCCATACCAGACCTGCAGACTTCATGAAGGAATATCCGCGCTGTGTCAGTTCCTGTGCTGCAATGATTCTGGCAAGGGATGTATCCTTAACCAGTGTAATAATCTCATTGGACATCGGCGGAACCACACGTTTCACCATCTGAAGCAGTGTGATCTTAAAGAATATCTGAGATCTTGTCATACCAAGTACCTGTCCTGCTTCCCGTTGTCCCGCCGGGATGCCTTCGATACCGCCGCGGAAGATTACAGAAAAATAACAGGCATAGTTAATGGTAAATGCCACCACTGTCGCCGTAATTCGTCCTGCTTCGTTGCCTCCCCAGATATTATGTCCCAGCCACATGCCCGGACCGTAAAAAATAATAATCAACTGTAACATCAGAGGTGTTCCCCGGATGATCCATACCAGTATCTGAATCAGATAACTCAGTGGCTTGAACTTGCTCATGGTTCCCAGAGCCAGTACCAGTCCCAGTGGCAGCGAGAATATCAATGTCAGAATAAAGATCTGAAACATGGTTCCCATGCCTCGTAATAATTCCATCGTAACCTGTACAAACATACTTCTTCCCCTTACATACACAAGGCAGAGAGTGCGCCCTCTGCCTCATGTAAATTTTGTAATTTATGATTCTCCACCTGCGGCGGAATACTTTCACAATCTGTTTTATTCTGCCGGAACAACAACTACCTGTGCATTGTTGCAGTATGCATTGGTACATTCCATAGAATTGGTCACTTCGTCTGTCAGTGTCATACCATTCCATACCACGTCAATGTTCTTGGAATCCAGTTCCATGATCTTGTTATCCCAGTCAATCTCTACGAATTCCACATCTACGCCAAGCTTTTCTGCAACAACGCCTGCCATATCTGCATCAAATCCGATCCAGTCACCGTTCTCATCTTTGTAATCCATTGGTTCAAAGTCTGTGATACCAACGATCAGAGATCCCTTGCCCTGAATATAAGCTACGTCACTGTCCTCTGCTGCATCGGTTGCTTCTTCTGAGGCTGCTTCCGTTTCTTCTTCTGTCACTTCTGTTGCTTCTTCCGCTGCACCCTGTTCTACCAGTGCATCCTGTACGCCGTACTTTTCAGCCACTTCTTTCATAGATCCGTCTGCATAAGTCTCTGCAAACACTTCATTAATATATGCTGCAAGGTCTGAGCCTTTTCTGCATCCTACTCCATATTCTTCAGTAGTCAGCTCATCGGTATGTACCAGATTCGGATAACTTGTTCCTTCTCCGATCATTGCGCCAGCCATTAACAGGTCGATGATAGCTGCATCGGATGTGCCGGAAGCGACTTCCATCAACGCATCTGCCTGAGATGCTACGGAATTATACTGGAATCCATTCTCTTCTGCAGCAGCTTCTCCGGCTGATCCTGCCTCTACTGCATATACCAGATCTGCATCTGCCGCACATGCAGGCATTGCCATGCCCATTACCATACTAGCACCTAATACCATTGCCAAACCTTTTTTCATGATTCTCTCCTCCAAAAAACGGGTATTTGTTTTATCACTTTTGCATTTTACCATAGTAGCATGATAAAGTAAAGTTTTTTTTGTTGCTTTTCTGAGGTTTCTATAGGAGTCTTTCCGTATCACCAAATCTTATCTGGATGCCAGACCTGTTTACGTACAAAAAAAAGAAACAATCTACGGGCATTTTTTAATCTGCTACCTTAGCTTGTTTCTTTTAAGAATCCTGGAAATCAAATGTTTCAGGAATGATATTAATTCATATGATCTTGTAAATTTTATGCGTGACTTCAGGGTTGTTGACAAAGGCGATGGAACCTATATCAATATTTCTCAGAATCAAACCATTAATGAAAAAATCAAAAAACTTACCGGATTGACCAATCTCGATGCACTGTATCTAACAGAAAAAGAGATTCAAAACATCTTTGATTTTACCATGCTAATTGATAGCTGAGTACTATGTTTTGAGAGAAACGACGGAAGTCAGGTTATGTAAATAAAATTCTGACGTCTTATGTAACCATTTCTCATTCCTCCTTTTTTCAAAAATATGATTGCATAATTAATATGTCATTTCACGTCATCTGTTTTGAAAAAGGTTAGAATTACCTACGGGAGAATAATCAAGGCGTTAAGCAATAAGTATTAAAATCGATTTTTATATTTCTTCTTGACACATTGCCTTTAGCAGCTTGACATACCAGGTGTTGTTGATATCTTCTTCCGATATATCCTTCATATCTTCCGGAGAGTCAATTTTGCACCACCAGCTTTCTGTTCCGAAAATGATTTTCTTCAGGGAAAAAACGTATATGGCAGGATTATGTATGACTCCAACATTTAAGATTTTCTCATCTTCATTATAAGAAACATTGCTCATCCACGGCAGATCCCCGAGATACAAGCCAAGGTATGTTTTCCCCTTGTACTCTTCTGCACATGGTTTGATGCTGACAAAACGACCGGAAGCAGACATCATCATCCCTTCCATCTGTGTTCAAATCGTTCTGCCGATGGTAGCTCGCTGTGAACGATCAGCCTGTAAACATCGCCTTCTGTGATAAAGGAAATTTCAACGACCTGCTCTCCAGCACTTCCATACTGATTCACCTTCTGAACGACCCCCTCGCGTTTCGTTAGGGTGCCTCTGCAATGGCGTTTCACTGCGGCGTAGGGATTCACATACCCCTACGCTTTCGCCACATCGCTTGCGCAGAAGAAGGTCTTGCCTATGCCCTATGCGAAAAACGCTGTCTATTAAAACGCTTTTACAAGACTAAATTTCTCTGTCAAAATGCTTTTATATTTCTCTGTCTTACTCGAAAAGCCCTGATTTATCTGCCCCTCGGGAGCGTGATCTCAAACACGGCGCCGGTGTCCCCGTTGTACGCACGGATCGTCCCCTTATGCATGTGGATGATCTCCCGGGTCAGGGCAAGGCCGATGCCGGATTTTCCGCTTTTTCCCATGTAGAAACGGTCAAAGATGTGCGGCAGGTCCGCTTCGGCGATGCCGTCCCCATTGTCCTGTATGCGTATCGTCACCTGCCGCCTGTCCGCGCGGCAGGTCAGGCGCAGCTCGCTGCGGGCATAGCGTACGCCGTTGGATAGGATATTGGTGACGGCTCTGCGCAGCCGGGTATCATCGCAGCTGACCATAACGGGCTCCTCGGGGAAGTCCGGCACGATTGCGATGCCGCCGGCGGCTGCCGGCTCCACGGCGCGTATGCTGTCGTATAGCAGCTCCCGAACATCCATCTCGGAAAGGGTAAGTGGCTGCCGCCCCATATCGATTTTTGAGATGTCCAAGAGCTCGTCTACCAGCTCCGTCATGCGGTCGCTTTCCTTCAAGATCACCTCCGCCGCGCTACCTGTGTCCATCACACCAGCCTGTATGCCCTCCGCGTAGCCCTGTATCGCCATAAGCGGCGTTTTCAGCTCATGGGAGGCGTTCTGAAAGAAGGTCTGCTGCCGCTCCGCCTCCTTTTCAATATCCCGGCCAAAGAGGAAGCCCAGCAGGCACATGACGGAGGAGATCGCCAGCAGCACCGCAAAGAACGCCCAGTTCAGCGTCACAATATAGTGGGTGATGGGGCCGATGTCTATGTACATGATGTAGGCGTACGGCTTTTCCCAATCGTCCTGCTCCTCCTGCACGGACATGAATATCAGGTGATGCCTGTCCGTTTTGAGGGTATAGCACTGGCCGAGTGTGATATCCCGTCCAGCACAATATTCCAGCAGCTTTTTCTCCAGCCGGTAGGTATCCCGATTCCATGTGTTGTGCCGGTAGCCATCCTCCAGCTCCAAAAATACGATGCTGGGCGTAAAGAAGTATCCCTCCTCCCAGTTCTCGTCATAGTCCGGTTCGTCATAGGTGTAGGGTATGGCTCGATTCTGATACTCCGCTTCGTTGAGCAGCGCCTTTTTTGCCTCGTTTACAAAGTGGGACGGGATGATCACGTTTACCGCTAGCACAAAAAGGGCAGACAGAAGTAAAGCCGAGCCGAGAATCAGATACACGATCCGCAGCTTGATGTTTTTCATACGCTTCCTGCTCCCTTCAGCTTATAGCCAAAGCCCCAGATGGTGCTTACGCTGACGGAGCTTCCCGCTTGCAGCAGCTTTTTTCGGATACGGCGCAGGGTCTCGTCGGTCACGCGGGTCTCCACCTCCGAATCAAAGCCCCACACCGCGCTGAGCAGCTCCTCACGGGAATAGGCCTTCTCCGGCTGCTTCATCATATAGCTGAGCAGCCGCAGCTCGGTCTGGGTCAGCGCCACGATTGTGTTTCCGCAAAAGACGGCGTTTTCTGTAGCGGAATAGCGGAGATCCCCGTAGCGCAGCTCGCCCTCTGCCGCCGACGTTTTTCCTCGGTCCATCTCCACCCGGCGCAGCAGCGCTTTAACTTTCATGAGCAGTATAGTGGGGCGGAAGGGCTTGGTGAGATAATCGTCGCTGCCCTGGCTGATGCCCATGACGTAGTCCAGCTCGCTGTCCTTGGCTGTAAGCAGGATGATGGGAATGTCGGAAACAGCGCGAAGCTCCCGGCACACGGTAAGGCCGTCCGTGCCGGGCATCATAATGTCCAGTATCACCAGCTCCGCAGGCTCCTGACGGAATGCCTCCAGCAGCGCGTCACCGCTTTCAAAGGAGCGCACGGTATATCCGTCGCTTGCAAGGAAGCTATGGAGCAGCTCCCGGATGCTCTTTTCATCGTCCGCCAAATAGATAGAATGTTCCATGTGTCCTCCCTAAAAGTAGCGCCAAATGCTGCGCACAGGCGCAGCATCGGCGTCGTATTTAGTTAATCATATCAGAAAACCTCTTTGCCGTCAAAAGGGGCAGATGCCACTTTCGCAGCCGGTATCGCCCCAAATGGTATCGTACAGCTTGCACAGCTGGTTATCAAGCTCTACCAGCCGGTTATAGTCGGCGATCAGCTCGTCCTTTTCCGCGTCGGACAGGAAGCTCAGGCTGCGGATAAAGGTGGCCTCATCATAGTTGTCGAAGTTATAGTCATCCGGCAGATTGAAGTACGCTTCATCTACCTTGTCCCACAGATCGGCGTTCTTCTCGCAGACGCGGTCATACTCCTGCTCCAGGGTGTCGATCTCATCCAGCACCTTGGGGTCGGCCTTTTCCAGCGCCTTCTCGTAAAGCGACATATTGTCGCAGTCGGGCAGCTGACCATACAGCGCCTCCATCTGGGCATCCAGCTCGTTCAGCTCCTTGATGTCCGCCAGAAGAGTTTCCTTCTCCGCTTCGATCAGGGCATTGGTGCTGCGGATAAACGCTGCTTCGTCAAAGTTTGTGAAGTCGTAGTCGTCGGGCAGGGCGTTGTAGACCTCGTCCAACTTTTCCCACAGCGCCGCGTTTCTCTGGAAGATGGCGTCGCTCTTCTCTTCCACCGCCTCGATCTGCTCCCAGATGGCGTCCTCATTCTCGGTGGCAATTTTAGTAACAGGCTCCATTGGCGCGGATGTGGCGGCAAAGGCGGAGGTTGCTGTGCCGATGGCCGATACCATCAATGTCAGTGTCAGTGCAAAGCTCAAAATCGTTTTCTTTTTCATAGTATGTTACGCTCCTTTTTGAAGTATGTTGCGGTTGTGCATCAACCTTGACTACATCATACCAGAAGCGGCTTCGGATTTCCCCCGCAAAAGTGCATGGAAAGTGTCACAAAAGTGCAACGAGACCAAGGGAAAGCAAATATCGAAAAACAAGAGGACTGTATTTTGAATAAATGACTTCAAACTCATCCATACATACCCCTCCCATCTTTTCAAATCTATGTATTAGATTCTCAGTAAGTCAAAAAGTTACAAAAAATAAGATTATTTTCTTTCAAGCATTTTATCGTTTGCAATGTGACAGCTTTCTTTTGAAAAGTACCGATGCTTTTTAGCCCCGGGATGCTGAAGGCGCTACTCAGACACACGATCGGATTCCAGTCTACGGCTCCGATGGTCGTTTGCCCTGTAAGACCGCCGGAATTCATCCAAGCCTGCCAGTTTTCCTGCTTTATTTGTAGCCTCAGACTGAATGGTCTTAAAAGCGGCAGGTACTGTAATGACTACATTCTCGATAGGACGATTCAAACGAGTCTCTGCATCGCTTCTAAGCTGCTTCAAAATTTCAGAAGACAACTCTTCCGGCATTTTCTCAATCTTCGCAGAAGCAAAAGGAATCATCTTGCTGAGACCCATCTGTCTCTTGAACTGAATAGCAAGATCTTCAACCTTCTGAGAATTGTACGCTCTCTGACCGATAAGCATACGGCCTTTGCCGTTAATCAGGACTGCAGAAGGTGTAACAGACATTCTGTCCGCAGTATTATCAATAATCTCAAATCCATGGTCGTTATCCGGAATGGCAAGACAAGAGTTTGTCGTTCCAAGGTCTATACCACAATCATAAAATCTTTGCATACGCCATCATCCTCTCTATCTCATCCGTACCGATAGCCACTTCCTCATCTGCCACGGATGTTTCTTTAATACTCTGCGGGGTTTCTGCCGCTGTTTCTGCCACTGCCGGTGCCTCCGTCTTCACAGAATTATCCTCGACAACACCAGTATTTGTCTTCGCTTCTTTTACAGCAGTTCCTATGATGACACGGGCATGCTGTACCAATTCTCCATTCTGATATACATAGGGAGCAAGCGTTTCAACAATAATCAGTTCATTTTCATCGGCATCCTCGTCCTCATTATTGACTACCTCAACAGCAAGGCCGGGATCGAACTTGGAGCCAAGGGGATCTTTTACCTCAACACCAGATGCCGAAATGTATTTTTTTATACTTCTAAGGGCGCTCTTAGCAGCCATCTTTCTATCTGCGACCAGGTTATCCAGCCACTTTTCAAGACGCCATGCCGCTACAGCCAATTCTTTAATATCTGCTTTATCTGACATAATCCGCCTCCTTTATGCTCTCTTAACCTTTACGCTGGAAGTAATACCTGCAATAGGTCCATCACCATTATCAACAATCACATACCAATGGTTGGAAGAAGGTATGGTAATACGATGTGATGAACTTAATCCGCTTACTCCGTAATATTTGAAATCATTACCGTTCAGATAATTCTGATAGCCCTGTGCATTAACCAGGTACGCATAGCCCGCTGGACTAATCGTAACTTCGACAACCATACTAGGACCTGTTGTCATCTGGAAGCCGATATCGTGGCAGATATGATTTCTCGATCTATGATTTCTTCTTTCAACCTGAACTGTAGCAAAAACAGATTCTCTTCTCTGTGCGGCAGATGGATGTCCCAATTTCTCCGCTTCTGCCCAGTATTTTAATGCCTGATCTACACTCTTTCTTACGCCGGCACCTTCGAAGTAGCATTCGGCAAGATTATATGCACCCTGCAGATTACCTGCTTTAGCAGCCTTTTCAAACCACTGAGCCTCCTGCTCATCTGACTGCGGAACACCATGCCCCTTCTGATAACAAATACCGATGCTGTTCGGAGAGTACATATTTCCTGCATCAGCCGCCTTGTGATACCAGTACAGAGCCTGTGTATAATCTACTGCACGGCCTCTTCCATAATAGAAGTCATCGCCCTTAACATCCCATCCGGTATGAGGTGTATTCCAATCGATTGATTTGATATTCGCTTCACCGAAGGTGTTGGTAATACGCTTTTTGTCATCTGCACTGCAGTAGCTGTACCATGCTAATTGATAGCTGAGTACTATGTTTTGAGAGAAACGACGGAAGTCAGGTACCATAGTAGCATACTAAAGTAAAGTTTTTTTTGTTGCTTTTCTGAGGTTTCTATAGTAGAGTGGATTTTAACAGACAAACGGACGAATACTTGGCAAATTTTCTTATTTAAACGCTGTATCATAACATCTCATTTTATAATATCATTATTTCAATGAGATCGTTATGTTTACAGCGCTTATTTATTCGTAAATGCCAAGGTTTGTCTTAAATAAACAATATGGAACAGATATTTTCAATAACAAAACAAGGGGAGTTTTATGATGGAAAAACGAGGTTTTATCTGGAAATTTATCGGTGATAAGAAGTTTTATAAGATGGTTCTGCTGATTGCGGTTCCGATTATGATTCAGAATGGAATTACGAATTTTGTAAGTCTCTTGGATAATATTATGATCGGGCGTGTGGGGACAGAGCAGATGTCCGGTGCCGCCATTGTAAATCAGTTGATTTTTGTTTATAATCTGTGCATTTTCGGCGGTGTATCAGGTGCCGGGATTTTCACTGCACAGTTTTATGGTCATGGTGATACGGAAGGAGTCCGTCAGACATTCCGCTTTAAACTGTGGCTTGCGATACTGCTGACATCTGCTACCATTGTACTGTTTCTGACTGCCGGACCGAATCTGATTCAGTTTTATCTGAATGGGGAAGGGAAAGCTGCTGACGCTGCTGCTATTCTTTCCTATGGAAGTCAGTATCTGTATGTGATGCTCCTTGGACTTCCGGCGTTTCTGGTAAGTCAGGTGTATGCCAGCACACTGCGGGAATGTGGCGAAACTGTACTGCCGATGAAGGCAGGAATTGTCTCTGTGTTGGTGAACCTTACCTTTAATTATTTTCTGATCTATGGAAAATTCTTTTTCCCTGAACTGGGCGTAACCGGAGCTGCCATTGCCACCGTCCTTTCCCGTTACGTGGAGGCTGCCATCATCGTGACAGTCACGCACCATCATTCTGAGAAAAATGCATTTGCCAGGGGTCTGTATCACACTTTAAAAGTTCCGGCAGATCTCTGCAAAAAAATAGCAATTAAGGGATCTCCTCTGTTATTTAATGAAACATTCTGGGCAGCCGGTATGGCAATGCTGACACAGTGTTATTCTGTCCGCGGGCTGAATGTAGTTGCCGGGCTGAATATTTCCAATACCATCAACAATGTATTTAATATTGTGTTTATTGCTCTGGGTGATTCCGTTGCTATCATTGTAGGACAGCTTCTGGGAGCCGGCAAAATGAAGGAAGCCAGAGATACGGATAATAAGATGATTGCATTTTCCGTCTTCTGTTGTACCTGCGTGGCTCTGGTGATGCTGTTTCTGTCTCCACTGTTTCCGCAGCTGTATAACACAACACCGGAAGTAAGGCTTCTGGCTCGTGACTTTATCATGATTACCGCCATTTTCATGCCACAGAATGCTTTTCTGCATGCATGTTATTTTACCTTACGTTCCGGTGGAAAAACTGTTATTACTTTTTTGTTTGACAGTGTCTTTATCTGGTGCGTCAGTGTCACCATTGCCTACATCTTAAGCCGTTTTACCGGACTGTCGGTTCTGGCAATCTACACCATGGTACAGCTTGCTGACCTGATCAAATGTGTCATTGGCTTCATTCTGGTGAAAAAGGGCATCTGGCTTCAGAATATTGTTTCTTAAACCGTATCGGAACAGTTACTTTACATCTGATATTCCGGGCGCTTCAGTTCCCGGCACATCAGTACAATCGCCACTACACCTGCCAGTCCATCTGCGACTGGTCCGGCAAAGAGGATTCCGTCAATACCGATAAACAGCGGAAATACCACTATCAGCGGTAATAAAAACAGAATCTGTCTGGTCAGTGACAGAAACATACCCAGTCCCGGTTTTCCAATAGCTGTAAAGCTGTTGGAAGTAATCGGCTGGATAAAGTTCAGGAAGGTAAAAAATAAAAAGATCCTGAAATAGCTGACCGCAAATCGAATATACTCTTCACTTCCATTTCCAAAGATTGCAATGATCTGTCTCGGAAAAATCTGAAAAATCAGAAAAGCAATCACTGAAATCACAAGTCCGGTCTTTGCTGCCAGCAGATATCCTTTTTTCACACGATCATACTGTTTTGCTCCATAATTGTAGCTGACAATTGGCTGTAATCCCTGGGAGATTCCGATGATAACCGAAAAGAATACCTGATTGACTTTTGTGATAATTCCTGCACATGCCAGCGGAATCTCCTGTCCATAGGAAGACAATCCTCCATAATAGGTCAGTGACTTGTTCATGACAAGCTGTACCACCATCATGGCAAGCTGATTACTGCACGCCGCCGCTCCAAGAACCATATCTTTTTTCACATAACATACAGCAGGTTTCAAATGTTCCGGTTTTAGATCCACAGTCTTACAATGCAGCAGATAGCGAATGACCAATATCACAGAAATATACTGTCCGATCACAGTAGCCCAGGCTGCTCCTGCCATGCCCCATCCAAACCCAAATACAAATAAGGCATCCAGAATCGTGTTGATGATAGCTCCGGTCACATTACAGATCATGGACATCTTTGGGCTGCCATCTGCACGGATCAGATGCCCGCCTCCCGCAGTCAGAATCAGTACCGGGAAACCCAGTGAAGTGATTCGGATATAGGCTTTGGAATATTCCATGATACTGTCCGGAGCTCCGAAGAAACGAATCATCGGTTCCAGAAATAACTGCGTAATCATAAGTAATATGGAGCCCAGTACGACCATTCCGGTAATGGCATTTCCCATACAATGTACCGCTTCTTTTTCATCCTGTCTGCCTTTTGCCAGATTAAATGCAGATGCCCCACCGATTCCGAACAGCAGGGCAATGGAAATGCAGGCGGTGCTTAAAGGAAATGCAATATTTGTCGCCGCATTTCCCAGTTCACCCACACTGTTTCCTATAAAGAACTGATCTACAATGTTATACAATGCCGAAGTAAGCATGGCTATGATGCTCGGCACTGCAAATTTTTTAAGCAAAACAGGAACCGGCAGAACTCCTAATGGATTTTCTGATCTGTGTTCTTGTTCCATATATATCTCCTTACTGAGTGACATGCTCCCACCACTTAAATCTCTGATTTTGAAGTGGGGGCTTCTTGTTCAATGGCTCTACTGAGCCAAGTATCTACAAGCTATTCTCGCGTGCCCCGCGATTCTTTTGCCCGGACACGGGCATATTTTTCTATTGTCCGGATACGGACAGTTTATGCTGTCAACATCCTTCTTGCCTCTTCACAGATGTTGATTGCTGCATTACGATCTCTATCCATCTCATTTCCACACGCACAGCGATAGACTCTTTCGGATAATTTCAGTTCTTTCTTTACCCTTCCACATTTACAGCATTTTTTACTGGAAGGAAAGAAACGGTCTACCTTTACCATTTTCTTTCCTTTCCATGCCAGTTTATAGTCTAACATTTCCCTGAACATTCCATATCCATTATCCTGTACGCTTTTTCCGAAATGCAGACACTGACCCATTGCTTTCATATCGATATCTTCCACTGCAACTGCATCATAACTATCTACAATCTTTCGACTAAGTTTGTGTAGATAATCTCTTCTCTGATTTCGAATCTTTTCATGACATCTGGCAACTTTCTTTTTCTGCAATTCGTAATTATGACTTCCTCGTACGCATCTTGACAACTTTCGTTGCTCCCTCGCCAACCTTTTTTCATTTTTTCTGAAAAAACCTGCTTCTTCCGTCTCAATCTTTTCTGAAAACACTGCCATCCCCTGCATTGCATAATCAATTCCAAGTATCTTTGCAGTACTGTAATCTGATTCAGCTGCTTGGTTTTCACAACTGTATCCTTCATACAACAGGCTTGCAAAGTATTTTCCGGATGGTTCCATACTGACTGTCACTGATTTCAGACGAAAATCTTCTGCTGGCTCTCTGTGTTTTTTCATGGCAATCCATTTTAACTTAGGAAGTCGGATCCGCTTACTTTCCACCAGAATATTTCCATTGACCAAATTCGTTGTATAGCTGCTTCTGGAATGATGCTTTGACTTGAACCTCGGAAATCCAATCTTGGGTTCTCGAAAAAAATTCTTATATGCCTTTTCCAGATGAAGCTGGACATTTGCCAGCGCAAGCGAATCTACTTCTTTCAAAAATGGATATTCCTTTTTATACATGGCCGGTGTATTTTTTAACATTTTCTTCGTCTTTTCATACTCCTGGATCTTATCATTAAGCATTTGATTGTACAGGAAACGACAACAGCCAAATGTTTTGCCCAGAAGTATCTTCTGTTCTTCTGTCGGATAAATTCGGAAATGATACGCTATATTCAATACTTTTTCACTCCCTGGCTTTCAATGTATTGACGGATTACTTCTAACGGAGCACCTCCAGCTGTCAGTAGGCAGAAACTCTGACTTCCAAAGGCTTCTTTCCAAAGCTTTTCTCTAATTTCCGGATACTCCTTTTTTAACAGTCTGCTACTGGCACTTTTATAAGCATTGATAAATTTACTAAGTTCCGTTCTCGGCTGCGCACGGAACATTACATGCACATGATCAATGTCATGATTACATTCTTCCAGCACAATCCCATACTGTGGAGCAATATGTTCCCATATCTCTTTTGCTCTTTCTGAAATTGGATTGTCAGTGACTTTTCCTCGATATTTCACTACCATGATCAGATGATAATACATTAGATATACTGAATGCGCATTATGATCTGTTTTTCCATGCAAATCAGTCCTTTCTCTAACAATTTATATTTTCGACTGACTCTATTATACCACGGATCGCATCATCGAACAAGCGTTCTTTTTATGCAAGTTAGCTACAATTCATCTCCCACCTGCAGAGGAATGAGAATTCTTGCTATATTATGTTAAAATTACTTCTCTTTGCCGGGATCTTGAATTCCGGGTGCTCTCCGGACCAAACATTCTGTGGCATGCAGGACAAGATCTGTATATCTTCTGTGCTGATCTCAAAATCAAACACATCCATATTCTGCTTCATACGCTCCATGGTAGATGATTTTACCAGTGGAATAATACCTTTCTGAATCGAAAATCTCAGACAGATCTGGGCAGGTGTTTTACCATATTTTTCTGCAAATCTTGTCAATACTTCATTCTCGATCATTTTTCCGCGTCCCAGTGGACTCCAGGCCTGCATACGGATTCCTTTGCTCTGTCCGTAGGCTACGGCTGCTTCCTGAGAATATCCCGGATGAATCTCTAACTGATCTACCTGTGGTTTGATTTTTGCATTTTCCAAGATCACATCTAAATGATTCGGCAGAAAATTGCTCAATCCCAGGCCTTTCGCTTTTCCTGCTTCATGCATTTCTTCCATTCCGCGCCATGTCAATACATCTCTTTCTTTCCAGTCAGCTTCTTCCAAAGATGCTTTCGGCCAGTGAATCAGATACATATCTACATAATCCATCTGAAGACGTTCCAGACTTCTATCCATAGCCGCCTTCACCTCATCGTATCCTCTTTCATCAATCCAGGCTTTCGTTGCAATAAAGAATTCTTCCCTTGGAATACCGCTTTCTCGGATTGCCTGTCCCAGAACACGTTCTGTTTCATAAAAAGATGCTGTATCAAAATAACGGTATCCTGCTTTGATGGCTGTTTTGATAATCTCCAGATTATCTCCACCTTTGGCATTATATGTACCAAAGCCAAGGCATGGAATCTTTGTACCGTTTTCCAGTGTATAGCAGTCATTGATTGAATTCATAATATGCCTCCTGTGCTTATTTTAAAATTCGTATCATATCTCCTGTAATTTCACTGATACTGTGTGCCCCGCACATTGCCATGGTGTCAGCCAGTTCCGCTTTGATCTTTTCTATGTAGCATTTTACGCCTTCTTCTGCACCGCCATAGACAGCCGTTACAAACGGTCTTGCAATGATTACTCCATCTGCCCCCATTGCCAGAGCCTTGAATACGGTCACACCGTCACGGATACCGCCGTCTACCAGAATCTTCATGCCGCTGCCTTTTAATGCTTCGACAATCTCCGGAAGTACTTCTGCGGTTGCCGGACACTGATCCAGAACTCGTCCGCCATGGTTGGAAACTACGATGGCTGCTGCACCGGCTTCTTTTGCCTTCAAAGCACCTTTTACAGTGATGATACCCTTCACGATGAATGGTACATCATGTTCGCTAATGATGGCTTTCAGTTCTTCTACTGTCTTGCTTCCTGCCGGTGGCTGAAAGTTCTTCAGGAACGGCAGACCTGCTGCATCAATATCCATGGCTACTGCAAAGGCATTGCTGTCTTTTACCATTTTCATCTTGTCGGCTACCATTTCTCTGCTCCATGGTTTTACAGTTGGAACACCGGCTCCGCCGGCTTCCTTGATGGCCTTTGTTGCAGCTACCATAACGTTGGCATCCATACCGTCACCGGTAAAGGCTGCAATGCCGTTTTCTGCACAGGCATTTACCAGAATCTTATTATACTGTGTATCATCATAGCAATCTCCATAATGCAGATTTACCGCACCTACCGGACCTGCAAATACCGGCATGGCGAATCCTTTTCCAAAGAGACAGACCGATGTGTCAATCGGTGCATTCTCACAGATGGTATCCATATTCACACGGATATTCTTCCATGCATCGAAGTTGCGGATGGCTCCGTCTCCACTTCCCTTTGCGCCAGGTCCCGGCACCAGATTCGTACAGGCACGGCCATTACATACATTACATGCTTTACAATATTTTCCAATACGCTCGCGGGCGTTCTTTACTACTTCCTGATAAGTCATTTTTCGGCTCTCCTTTGCATAATTCTATGGGAATTATAGCACTTTGACGGGTCTTACTTCAATAGGCAAAAACAACATGAGCATTACCAGGATAATTCAAGTCGAACGTCCGTGAGACTTGGCGCGTGATTCTGGTCAGCGAAGCTGACATATTCTTATCAGAATCACTGCGCATCCTCGCGGAGCGTTTATCTCAGTCGGAGATTGGACTCCCACTGAGACAAATTTGCTATTACTCACCGCCTGAAGGACGCCACTGAAAAAGTCCTTATTTTGCGCAAAGTAGCACAAGATAAAGTATATTTATATGTTTTGCGCTACTATATATTGTATGTAAAAACAGTTTTTCAGTGGCGTCCCTGAAGAGGTGGGAGTCTTCTCGACTGAGATAAAACAGAGGGGCTGCTCGCCCCTCCTACAAATACTCCCTCATCTCTTTGATCATGTGTTCTTCTTCCGCAATGACTTTCTCCGCCAGTTTCTGTACAGATGCCGATGCTGCCGGATACTGATGCAGATAACGATACAGGGATTTTACGCCCATGTTGCAGCCGTCTGTAATCAGATCCGCCACGGTACGGTCTGACTCTTCTCCGCCCAGCTTCGCATTAGTTTTCATCCAGGACATCATCTTGGCTGTCACAGCCGGTTCTTTGCCCTGATCATGATATTCATTCAGATACTTGTGTGTTTCATTTCCCAGCTTCTCATGCACTTTTTTGCTTTCCTGCAAAATATCTCGCATATGACCGTCACTTACATGATCCAGCACATCATTCAGAGACGTGACACCCATTTTGATTCCCGCGTTGCATTCCCGTAAAAGTTTAATGGTATCGTCTTCCACTAAAAAACACCTCCTTCGGGATTTACTTTTCCCAAAAGAGATGTTTTTATGTACATTTTATATCGATCCGTATCTGTTCAGTTCTTTCACTGACAGAATCATCTTTGTTCAAGAATGCCTCGGCATTCTTGCTGCGAGATGCGTGTCATGCAAAGCATGACATATTTCTTTTGCGCATCTCTGCAATCCTGCCGGAGGCTATATCAGATGGGGGATTGACTCCCACCACTGATACTAATTTGCTCCTCGCCACCTAACGAGGTGGAGTCATCTCACATCTGGTATACATGTCTCTAATTTACTCGATTGGATCCATATCCAGTCCCAGTTCTCTTGGCAGGAATCTCGGACATACATTCTCTGAAGAGGTAATAACAGATGCTGCCAGCTTCGTTCCGATCTGTGCAGATTCTTCCAGTGTCTTTCCATAGGTCAGTCCGATGGTCACACCTGCAAAGAATGCATCCCCTGCTCCTGTAGTATCCTTCACCATAACCTGACGTGCCGGACAGATACCCTTCGTTCCGTTCATATCTGCATAGACAGATCCCTTTTCGCCCATGGTCACAATCATAGATGGAATCTTGCCCAGTGTCACTCGCTGTGCCAGAATCTCACATAATTCTTCCGGTTCTTTTTGGCTGTAATCATCCGCAAACAGCATGCCTGCTTCCAGATGGTTGCAGACAAAACAGTCTACTTTCTGCAACAGATCGCGGCGTTCCACCGCAATGCTCATATTCGATACAATGGCAAAAATCTTTTTCTCATATTTATCTGCCAGCGCAAATACTTTCTTCATCAAGTCCTTGTGCATATCTGCCTGTACCACAACGGAATCTGCCTGTGAAAAAATCTCGTCACCATGTTCTTCCAGAACCTTCATAATCGGCATCATATCCGATCTCTGAGAGATGGATCCCGCTAGATCTCCATGATTATCAAACACTGCCAGCCAGGTTCCCATTCCACCCGGAATCTCCTGAATGTATCTGGTATCCACTCTGTGATTGTTCAGCTTTTTCAGAACATCTGCACCAAGTGCCGAATCATCTACGATACTGATAAAGGTCGGTCTCAGTTCCACATTGGCAATGTCCTCTGCCACATTCCGACAGACACCGCCATGAATATATTCAACTCTTCCCACATTCCGGCCATCCGGAATATAAGCATCATCCGGAAAGCCTTTGATATCTACAAATACTGCACCAATTACTACTATTCCCATTCATTCCTCCGATTATTTCGCAATATTGTATTTATTATAACCCGATTCGACTTTTTTCGCCACTGGTTTTCGCATTTCACCGGAACGTCTGCGTCCATTCAATAATTACCCGCTTCACAATAAGTTTTATCATACACCGTAATCAGCCTTTTTTATTAGTACTGAAATATTTTTCCAATATTTCCAATGCTTCTTTTCGCAGAATCCCTTCTGTCACTTCCGGCTGCCAGAAAGAGTGTTCAAATACCATTCTGGAGCAGTTACATCCTTCGTTTCCCAGAATATGTTCCAGTTCCATATTGCTTGCTCCATATACCAGACGTCCCAGTTTCACCCAGACAAGCGCCCCACTACACATAAAACATGGTTCACAACTGGAATACAATGTATATTCACGTAAATCTGTAATGGCAGTCTGTGCACAAAATTCACGGATAAGACCTGCTTCTCCGTGAAACGTCGGATCGTGCCTGGTATAAATCTGGTTTTCATTACTGAATACAATCTCACCATTCTTTACAAGCACCGCTCCAAACGGCTCATTTCCATGCTCCACCGCCTGGCGAGATAGGTGAAGCGCCTCCCACATGAATTTTTCATCTTCTTGCATACCAATACCCTGACGGGCATCATTTTCTTTATATGTCATAGATTGATTCTCCTCATAATTTTTTTACAAATTTTCTAAACAATATCAGTTTTCAATTGTCAGCGTAAGAATTTCCATTGCAACTTGATTTTATAATCCTGATAATGTTCTCATTACCAGATCTACATCTTTATTTTCCAGTTCCTGAATAATATGAAGATATGTTTTCTGTGTTGTAGTCATACTGGCATGTCCTAATCTGCGCGCTACACTGGCAATGGACACTCCCGCAAATAGTAACAACGATGCATGTGTATGGCGGAGACCATGAATCGAAATCTCTGATATGCCACACCTTCTACAGTGTCTTGTAAGTATATCATTTACTGTAGAATTATAGATTTTCTTATTCCCAGCAAAAATAGGTTCGTTCTCAGGAAGATTTTTTGTTAATTCGGAAAACTTCACAACAATCTGCCAGTCAATCTGAATTTTTCTTATAGAGGATTTATTTTTTGTCGGTAGAAATCCGCCTTTACCTTTATAATCCCAGGTTTTACTTATGGATAATGTCTGTCTGGAAAAATCAAAATCTGCCGGTGTAATTGCCAGTGCTTCTGAAAATCGCATTCCTGTTTTTGCTACAAGAAGAATAAACCAGTCCCAGTTTACTTCTTCTTTGATGTCAAGATTAGCAAGCAATGTATGCAGTTCAAACTGATTCAAATATTTTATTTTCTTTGTTCCTGGCGTTTTTCCTTTTATAATTGCCTTTCTGGTTGGATCCCTGTCTATCATTCCTTCATCTACTGCATCCAGGATTGCTCCTTTCAGTTGATGATGAAAATCCAGTGTCGTCTGTCTCTCATGCTCTTTTGCATAATCATTTAGCAACTGTTGGTATACCGTTCTCGTCAATTGAGACACTTTTAATTCAGGTACCAGTTTTTCTACCCATTTTTGTGTCATCAGGTACTTCGCCATCGTAGCATCTCTGATCGCACCTCTTTTATATACTTCAATCCATTGTGCATAATAATTGCAAAAAAGTTCATTATTGTATGTATCATTTATCATAAGTATTCTCCATTCCTGAAAATTACTTACGCCGATACAACCACTTTACATAATATTCTTTGTTTTATGCAATCATTATAAGCGGCTTTACTTCTTCATCCAATGTTTTCTTCAGTTCTTCCATCATTCGATTATAATATTTAAACTTCGGCAATGGTTTTTCATGTGTCTCCTTGTAGCTGGTATAATCAACGGTTGCCTTAATAGCACTTTCATTTGGTATTTCACCGTTTCTATAATGCGTAGCTGCGTACATCACATCCTCTTTTGACGCATACCAGGTAATGCAAAACTCATTAATCACTCTTTCCACACAGTCGTGTTTCATATTTTCCACAATATTCAGAATGGACTTTCCTCTATAATGAGTATCATCTTTTTCAATATCTTCTATCAGATCAGACATGATATCTGCTACTTTTTCATTATCCTTTCGCAAATCTTCTACATATTGTTTTACTTCATTCACTTTTTTCTGACGTTCTTCTGGTGTAATATCTTTTTCCTCTTCTTCTGGAGTAACAATATCCTGTATCAAATTGATGATATATTCATAATCAATTTTCGTATTACTGTATGCCATCAATTCATAATCCTGATCTATCTGTGTGTCATCCTGATTGTCATCATTCGTATCCTTTTCATTCCGAATTTCTTCTATTATATTTTTATAATGTCCAACATAATCATCATATTCTGCTTCTGTTATTCCATATTCTTCTAGCATACTGTCATCATATTTTGTAAACGATTTCAGTTGTGCAAAAAGTTTATCAAACGACTGGAATATTTTGATAAATATCTTCTTTTCTTTCATTGACATTTCCGGAATGGCTGATGGTGTCTCTGCGCAGACTCTCAGCGCTGACAAAGCCTTTCGAAACGCCGGTTCAATTTCATCCCATTCTGCCAAAAGTGCTGTTTCCGTACTTCCAGCGGAATATAATTTTACCGCATCATCCACACACTTCTTAAATAATTTTGGTGCCTGAAATGTTACAATCTGACCATAAGTTTTATTTTTATCATAAATACGGTTGGTTCGTGAAAACGCCTGTATCAGATCATGTGGTCCCATTGGCTGCCTGTCAATAAAAATTGTAGACATACACGGTGCATCAAACCCTGTCAGAAGCCGATCTACCACAATAACTAGATCTAGCTGCTCACTACGGCTCTTAAACTTTGCATTTTTTCTGGCTAATCTCTTATTCAGATTTCCATTGTATGCCTGTATTTGTGAGAGTTCATACTTTGTCCCAAACATAGCATTATAGTCATCCAGTGATTTCTGCATCTTCTCCTGATTTACATGAGAGCCTTCCTCATTCTCTGTTACAGAATACGTGATAGCAAATTTGGGGAAATCTGGAAGCACCTGCTTGATTTTTTCATCAATGACAAGGTCCGTTTCTCCGTTCTTTACTTTTGTTAATAATTCATAATATTTCTGTGCCATCTGAATGGAACTTGTTGTAAGAAGCCCTTCATAGGTCTGCCCTTTTCCATTTTGAAATCCCAGTTTATGATAAGACCTGTTCAAAATAATATCCAGCACCCTTAGCATGTGTGTTTCATTCTCATAAACACTGTTGTCTGCTTCATCTACAATATTTTTCGGTCCATTATGTTCCACCTGAAAACCCAACACTGCTTTGTCATGAATTGCGTTCTGTATCGTATATCGATGAAGTCGTTCACCATATAATTCTTCCGTAGTCCGTGGCAAATCTCCCATCTGCGGATATGGATTCTCTGCAAAACGTGGTGTCCCTGTAAAACCATACCAAAGAGAACGTCCAAAAAATCGCTCCAATTCTCTCTTGGTTCTCGGAGTAACCGCACGATGACATTCATCTACCACAAATGCAATCCTCAAATTCTTAATTTTCCGATATTCTGGCGTATCTTCCTTTAATCTTTTAGTGATTAAAATCTGCATTTTCTGAATCGTCGTCACGATTACCTGGCGGTCATCAGATTTCAGTTTTCTCTTCAGATCATTTACATTATCTGTTTCATCCACATCCACCAGATCATTATTTGCGTATGCCTGAAATGCCATAGTGGTCTGTGTATCCAGATCCTTCCGGTCAATCAAAAAAATTGCCTTATCAATTGCTGGAATATCCATGAGAAGATTTCTGGTTGCTTTATAAGATGTCAATGTCTTTCCAGATCCGGTTGTATGCCATACAAATCCTGATTTTCCTGTCTTTGAAGCTTCTCGAATTGATTCAATCGCATGTATCTGATATGGTCGTAGCAGAATCAGTCTCTTGGCATCCTCATCCAGAACTGTATATCTGGCAATCATCTCATGAGCTTCTGGTATTCGAAGCACACTTTTCGTAAAATTAAGATAATCCGCTACTGGGTTATTATCCTTGTCTACCCATCCACTCATAAATTTCGGATTCAGTTCTGTGTCACTGGCTGCTGCAAAGTATCTGGTATCCACCCCATTGCTGACCACAAACATCTGCACTGCTGAAAATATGCCGGTAAATTTTCCTTCACTGATATACTTCTTAATCTGCCAGAATCCATCCATATAAGAATGTTGTTTATTCTTAAGTTCTATATGTATCAGGGGCAGACCATTTATCAGCAGCGTCACATCAAATCTTCTATCTCTTGCAGGTATCGATTTATCTTCTGATGACCTTAACGCACTATACTGATTAATCACTTCATATACACTGCTTCCACCTGCAATATGTTCATGATTCACCACCACTAAGTGCAATCTTTCTGTGTCTCTTTGAACATGAACCTGAACTTTCCCATTTTCACCAACCAACCATTCGCCTGCCTTATAGAAAGACGAAAACTGTAATTGATTCTTTACCTGTTCAAATTCAGAATCTGATAACTGCTCTCCGTTCAATCTATCTTTGTTATTTTGTTCGAGAATATATTTAAAATTAGCCCATAAGTCTGCCTCAGTCTTCAAATCTGCCCGGTAAGTCCACTGAGATTCACCGTAAATCAACTGTTCAATCAATTTTTGTTCTATCATTGACTCCAATTCTGGCATAATTTTCTTCTCCTTTGTAATTATTGATGAGATTGTATATATTTTTCATTCATAGCATGGCAAAATACTTTCGCTGGTGAAGAGTGATGAGGTGGTCGAGTGAATGTAATAGCTTTCCTAACATTTTCTGTTCATCATAACTTGGTAGCATCAAATCAAAGTCAGATAGAACCTCTTTGGTTATTGTTTTGATTGTTCCTCCAGGAGCTTTTCTTGCTTCTTCTATAAACTTTTCCTTGATAATGTACGCCCAAAAAGTTTTATCAATGTCAGCATTGTACTTGTCAAAAATAAGTACTGTTCTATCTACAAAAGCTTTATATTGCGTGATTGCAACCCTTCCAATGCTTCCTTGTAATGTTACAAGCACAGAGCCTTCTTCGGCACACACACTCATAGGCTGTGCTAATTTACTTATCTTTTGTTTTGTATCATCAACAAGTTTCATGTCGTCTGAAACATCTGCAACTTGAACAAATGGCATTGCCCCTTCTCCATCATACCAATCCTTATTTCCATATGGTTGCGGAAACGAACCTCTACGAAATCCAGCGCAATCAGATAACTTACGCTGTTCCCAAGCATACGTTCTTTTACAGTCTCTCTCTTACCATCATTAATGTATATCCCAGCAGATTTTGTCCTTTCCATTGATTCATATCCAATCTTTTTGGATCATTCATGGATAATCCAATTCCCCATATCCGATCTTTTACTGCGCATTCTGCTAAAATAGCATCTTTTGTTTTTTTTAATTGTTCTTTCAACAAAATACTCTGGGAAAATTTGTCGATGAGCCCTTCATATACAACAATCTGCCGTATCCCATTCCAGATATTTTCGTTATATCTACTCACTTGGCGTCCCAATGTTTTTATCTCTGCTACATTGCTTGTTTCCAAAATTTTATATGCTATTTCTGTATCTGCAAAACAAACAGCCTTTTTATACATCATATACTGTTCCATTGATGAAAATTTTATATTATCCGCTATAAAATCCGATGAATACCAGTTACTTAAATAGCCGTTTTCTTCATCTGGATTATGAAAACACATGATTTTCACTGAATCTCACCAACCTTTTGTACAGCTAACCGTAAGTCCAAATCATGAAGTCCATAATAAGACTTTTCCAAAAAATCCACCGGAATTTTCTTCACTAGCTCAGCACTTGGCAAATTATAATACCATTGATAATATGCATAAAATTCACCAATCCAATCTGGCATGAAGCCCTCTATTGCTTTTCCCGGTTTCAATTCATATTTCTCAGTATCTGAAAAATATTTCCATAACTCTTTCGCATCCATTGTATTTACATAAGCCATTGCTCTATCAATACTTTTTCTGGTTCTACTTTTCATATAGGTATTGATAAAATCTTCTGTATCTTTATCAGGAAATGACTGTGCTACAAAATCAAACAATTTTCCCTGATTTTCAACTACATCTTCTAAATAAGCATCTGAATAAGCCCGCATTTTATCACCTTTCAAAACAGTGTACTGAACACCTTTGTTACTTTATTTGCATCAGAATTCACTAAATCACGCATTTTCCGTCTTGCATCAATGTCTCTTTGATTATATTTATAATTAAATTCAGAATAATCAACCATTGTTAATTCATCTTTTATTTCTGTTAGCTTGGAATATGCCAGTTCTGTTTTTATACAATATTGAATTCCAAGTCCACCAAGCGAAAGTAACTCTTCCAGAATATCTAAATCAATATTATCCCTGACAAATTCCTTTGCTATATAAAAATAAGATGCATTGGCCCTCCATCCTTTTATCACATCATAATTATCCGTATCTATACCATACTTATCAATAAATTTTGTTGAAAGCATACGATATCTCTTAGAATCTGCCGCATCTCTATGCTTCATCAGTTCAGCAAGCCAGGATAATATATTTTTTTCTTCCAAATCTAATATATTCAGTTCACCGCAATCCAATTCAAACTTATGTACCCATCCATTTTTCTCATTTGGTCTACATACAGCCCATTCTTTCGCCAGTTCCAGACTTTCTGTCAAATAAAATCCACGTCCATAATCATGTTTGTCATTTCCACCACCATAAATTGGGGCAATCGCTTTATCTGGAGTTCCATGATATAATATTAATTTTCCCATTTTGCTCATTTTCTCCTATACAAACATGTTCTGTAGCATAAATTTCTTGATATTTTTCAATTCATCACACTTCTGCTGGTGAAGAGTGATGAGGTGGTCGAGGTTCCTAAAATAGAGACCAATTTTTCTTTGTTCATCAATTTCCGCTGGTAAAATTATTTTCAAATTTTGTTGAGCAGTGATTCCAATATATGGTCTTGTAGATTGTGCCGCTTTAGTTTTTAACTCAGTTTGGAAATCTAAAGAATTAAAAAAGGAATACAAATACTCTCTGTTTAACCGTTCTTCATTTTTAATTCTATAGTAAGTAACCTGAGGTGTTAACATTGCATATTCCGTCATCAAATTGCTTAAAATAGCAGTCTCGCCAATAGTTGCCTTGTGTGTTAGTAGAACATCTCCATTTCGTGCAAATCCCTTATCAAGTCTTTCTGCTCTTTCTTTTGTAATATATTTGCATGAATGAATATTTACTTCTCCATTATGAATATCCGATGCCATCAAAAAAGGAATTCCAGAATCTACATACTCATCTGAAGTTGGATGTTTCTCTCCGTGGTTTCCATCTAAAGGTGCTTCCAAAATTCCCTCTTTCACAAGTTCTCCCAACTTACGCTGTTCCCAATCTTCCGTAAATCCTGCAAATCGAATTTCTGGAACTTTCTGACCATTTTGTGGAAACATTTTTTGAAGCATAAATTTTTTCAATTTTTTTACTTCATCATACTTTCGCTGGTAAAGAGTGATGAGGTGGTCAAGAGAATCAAAATACTCCCCAATTTTTCGCTGTTCCTCTAACGTTGGATATGGAATTGGCATTTCCATAAACTGTGTTGACGAAATCGTAAATCTGTCAAATCGAGCACCTGAATCTCCGTTTAATTTCATGAAGCGATGCCACTTCGTAGTTTTAAAATAAAATTCCAAATATAGATTATCTATATCATGTGTTCTAAATACCGTATAAAGTGGCGACATTACACCATTTCTACCAAGCCTGTTACGATTTATCGGTCCAACAGGAGCCGTTACAGAAATTCTAGGATTATAAATGAAGTCATCATTTCTGACGATATAATAACCATCCAGATTTTCATTGTTTACAATCTCTCTATCAAAATAGTCCTTCTGACTAATGATTCCCTGTTCTGCTGAGTTTGTAAACGGTTCTGAAAATTCATTATTTTTATTCTTCTCTGATACCTTATCGGCAATCTCGTTCAACTTACGCTGTTCCCAATCTGTTGTATAACCTTTAAATCTGATCTTTGGTTTTGCCATATCTACCCCTCCATTTTCCCAATCAAATCGTTTAATGAGGACATGATTGTTTCATCATCAGATGTCAGTTCTTTGAGGAGTGACAGGAATTCTCCCTGTACCTGTTCCAGTTCTTCGTCTGTTTTCTTCATTTCTGTCAGTAATTCAGACAAATCCACCTCTTCTTCTTTTTCAAAATTATCTACATAACGAGGGATATTGAGATTAAAATCATTTTTCTCAATATCTTCGAAGCGCGCAAGGAATGATTCTTTCTCTACTGTTTCACGTTTTGTATATAATTCCATGACAGATTTGATATGGTCATCTGTCATTTCATTTTGTTTCTTACCTTTATCAAATTTCTTTGAAGCATCTATAAAGAGTACATCTCTTCCATCTCTGTGCTTTTTTAACACAATAATACAGGTCGGTATAGACGTGTTGTAGAACAGATTCGCCGGCAATCCAATCACTGCATAGATATTTCCAGAACGAAGCAGTTTTTCTCTAATTTTCCATTCTGCCGCGCCTCTGAAAAGAACACCGTGCGGTAAAACAATTGCCATTGTTCCATTACTCTTCAAATGATACAGACCATGAAGTAAAAAAGCATAATCTGCTTTTGATTTCGGAGCCAGGACACCATAATCACTGAATCTCTCGTCCTGTAAGAATCCTGCTGCCGCACTCCACTTTGCAGAATATGGTGGATTCATAAGCACCATATGAAAGTCTGTTTCCTCTTCGGTTGGCCAGTCTCCATCCAAAGTATCGCCATTACGAAGCTTTTGATTTTCTGCGGCAATGCCATGTAAGAACATATTCATTCTTGCCAGATTGTAAGTCGATGTATTCAATTCCTGACCATAATATTTAATATATCCCGGATGCTCTGCATACTTTTTCGCATTTAAAAGCAATGAACCCGATCCCATACAAGGATCATATACAGACAAACCTTTCCTATCTTCCTGACCTGCAATGGCAATCTGGGTTAGTATCTTAGATACCGCCTGTGGTGTATAGAATTCTCCTGCCTTTTTTCCTGTCTCTGATGCAAACTGTCCTATCAGGTATTCATACGCATTTCCCAATATCTCTGCATTTGAATTTAACAAATCCGCTTTATCAATTTCTTTTATTAAACTGGCAACTGTATCACTCTGCTTCTGATCACCAGTTCCAAGTCGGTTAGAATACAAATCAATATCTGTAAACAAATCTGCAAATATTGGATCACTTTGTTCTATATTGTTGAATCCTTTTTGTAGCTGCTCACGGTTAAATGAATTATTTCTTGCTGCATCCGCAAAATAAGTATAGGTTAATTCTGGTTCTATAACATAATGACACTCATCTTTCATTTGCTCTTTTAATTCTTCTGCATCTTCACCTTTTAACTCTTCTATATAGACATTCAATGCTTCTCTCAGCGTCTCTGGTTTTCCATCACATATCATGTCATATACTTTAATCAAAAAAGAATCCGATAAATACTTATAAAAAACAATGCCAAGCAAATAATCTTTGTATTCATTTGCATCCATCTTTGATCGAAGAATATCTGCGCCACTCCACAATACACTGATTAAATCCTTGCTGTTTTCCAATTCAGCCATCTTTTGTTCCTCCAAATCTGCTTTTTCCCATACGCAGTCTATAGCTGCTATTCATATTCCAAGTATATCATACCCATTTAGAAGATTGTACTTTTAAAGTCAAATAGAGCTATCGCAATTTGCACGATAGCCCCGCCATAACTATTTTGTTCCTTCCATTTCCTGTAGCAGCTTTCTCTGATATTCTGGATCTTCTACGCTTCTTTTCAAATCATCCAGGCGATTTTCTGCTAACAGCTTTTTTGTCAGCTCTGTCACGTTCTTCTCTCCGATCTGTTCTCCGATCTGCCTGCCTTTTTTAATCAGTTTATCCGATTCTAATTCCAGAACTTTTCCGCCCATAATCTCTCCCAATCCTTTCCTGACTTCTTGCTGTTTTGAAAAATTCAAGAATGCCTCGGCATTCTTGCTGCGAGATGCGCGTCATGCAATGCATGACATACTTCTTCTGCGCATCTCTGCAATCCTGCCAGAGGTTATATCAGATGGGTGATTGACTCCCACCACTGATACTGATTTGTTACTCGCCACCTACAAAGGTGGGAGTCATTTCACATCTGGTATAATCTCTATCCAAAGTTATCTGGATCATTGTGGATTCACAAGATTGGACGGCTTTTCGCCTCTTAAAATAGCGCATGCCCCGTCAAGTGCTTCTCTTGCCATCGCACTTCTTGTTTCGTATACATTGCTGGCAATATGTGGTCCCAGTACAATGTTATCCAGTTTTGTCAGTTCTTCTGAAATGTGTGGTTCCTGTTTATAGACATCCACGGCTGCTCCGCGGATACGATGGCTTTTCAGTGCCTGAATCAGTGCTTCTTCATCTACAATCGGACCTCTGGCTGTATTCAGAAAATATGCCATTTTCTTCATTTTCTCAAAGGAATGTTCATTGATAATATGATGGTTCTGTGGCGTATATGGCATGTGGCAGCTTACCACATCTGCTTTTTCCAGTACTTCATCAAAAGTACCGTATGCTGCTCCGATATTTTTTTCTGCCTCTGGCTTTCTGGATGGACTGTAATAAATAATCTGCATTCCAAGTCCTCTGGCTTTACGGGCAACCGCCTGCCCGATCCTGCCAAATCCTAAAATCCCCAGTGTTTTTCCATAAAGCAGCATCCCGTAATCAAGAAAACATCTGGATTCTGTACGCAGTTCCTTTCTTGCAAACTGATCATAATGTATGGTCCCCCTGCAAAGCGTCATCATCAGGGCTACGGCATATTCTGCGATGGATTCACACACTGCTTCTGGCGTATTAATGACAGAAACTCCATGTTCACTGCACAGATCCACGTCAATATGATCGTATCCTACGCCAAGATTGCAGATCACCTTCAGATTTTTTCCCGCTGAAAGAATCTCCACCGGAACTCAGCTTGCTACTAATAATGTAGACATAAGCACGCCTCTATTTCTCACAAATCTCTCAGATGCGAATTATATATCCTTTTCAGCAAATACACAGATGCTGCCAGGGATGCCAGTTCTGCCACCGGGAAGGACCACCACACGGCATGCAGGCCAAACATATGGGCGAAGATATAGGCTACCGGAAGCAATACCAGAAGCTGACGGCACACGGATGTAATCAGGCTGTACATACCATTTCCCAATGCCTGGAATACGGAACCGATGACAATACAAAAGCCAGCCAGCAGGAAGCTGAGACTGATGATTCGCAAAGCTGTAACTCCGATGCTGATCATATCTTCCGATGCATTGAACATTCGAAGCAGTGTTGCCGGCATAGTCTGGAATACAATAGCTCCCAGCACCAGAATCGTTACAGCTGCACCACATCCCAGTTTTACGGTTTGCATGATTCTTGCTTTGTTTCTTGCTCCGTAATTATAAGCAATGATCGGAACCAGACTGTTATTCAGTCCGAATACCGGCATGAAGAAAAAGCTCTGGAGCTTGAAATATACCCCAAATACAGCCGCCGCTGTAGAAGAAAATCCCAGGAGAATTTTATTCATACCATAAGTCATAACCGATCCAATGGACATCATCAGAATCGACGGCACCCCAACTACATAGATCTCTTTTGCAGTTTCGCCATCAAAACGCATCCGTTTAAAGGAAAACTGGATTTCTTTGTTTTTCTTCAGATTACAGTAAATGCCGATGCACATACCGCAGAACTGTCCGATAACCGTGGCAATGGCAGCACCTGCCACACCCATTTTCGGAATAAAACCAATACCAAAGATAAATACCGGATCCAGAATAATATTCACAATTGCACCGGTTCCCTGGGAAATCATGTTATAGAGAGTCATACCTGTGGACTGCAGCAAACGTTCCATACAAATCTGCATAAACAGACCAAAAGAACAGACGCAGACTACCGTCATATACTGCACACCATATTCCAGAATCTCCGGATCTGTGGTCTGGGTGGCAAAAAATGCACGTGATCCCACCAGTCCAATGACTGCAAATACCAGATAACTGCAGATTGCAAGAAGCACACCGTTATTAGCTGCTTTATGTACTTTGTCCATCTCTTTTTCACCCAGACTCTTGGACAAAAGTGCATTTACACCAACTCCCGTACCGGAAGCAACGGAAATCATCAGGTTCTGAATCGGAAATGCCAGTGATACGGCTGTCAGTGCATTTTCATTAATCTGTGCCACAAAAACGCTGTCTACAATATTATACAGCGCCTGTACCAGCATAGATAATATCAGTGGCAGCGACATCGTAAACAACAGTTTCGGAATGGGCATGGTACCCATTTTATTTTCTCTTACATTTTCACTCATAAAAACTCCTTCTTACCTCTTTCGTTGTTACTGTTCACTCCATGACCAGCAACATGCCTCACAGTGCACTCATTTCTCCGCATCAGAGTGCTTTTGGCAGATTCCACTCATAATGCTTGGCAAGTACACGGATCACTACTACTAAGATGATCGATAAGATCATAGCCACACCGGAATGCAGCCAGTCATATAGCAGAATATAACTGATTGCCCCTGCAATAGATGCACAGGCATATACATGTTTCCGCAGAATACCCGGTGTCTCATTTGCCATCATGTCGCGCAGCAGACCACCGCCCACACCGGTAATTACCCCAAGAAAAATCTTCAGGAACAGCATATGGTTCATATCATTATTCATAACAGAATTTACTCCTACAACGGTAAAAACCCCCAACCCGATGGCATCCATCAGGTTAAAGAGGGTTTCATATAATGCTGATTCCAGGAATTTTGGGGAAGCATGATTGATTTTGATCACAAGGAAAAGAATCAGGATAGATATCATAGATACCATGACGTAAATCGGCTTGACAAACATCATTGGCGGATGAACCCCGATGATAAGATCACGGATCATACCGCCTCCAACTGCGGTTGTAATACCCAGTACCAAAATGCCAAGGAAATCCAGACGTTTCTGAATGGCAACCATGGCACCTGACAAGGCAAACGCAACCGTCCCAATCATTTCCAGAACAAAAGTCAGGTCGATCGTTCCAGACATAATATATCCCCCAGTTACTTATTTTGTACCGAAAATACGGTCTCCGGCATCACCAAGTCCCGGGCAGATATATGCATTTTCATTCAGTTCACGGTCAATATGTCCAACATAAATCTGAATATCCGGATGTGCCTCCTGAAGCTTTTTCAGACCTTCCGGAGCTGCAATAATTGCCATGAATTTGATCTTCTTTCCACCGTGCTGTTTAATAAAATCCACTGCTGCGATGGCAGAACCGCCGGTAGCCAGCATCGGGTCCGTTACTACGATCAGACGTTCAGAAATCGGATTCGGCAGCTTGCAGTAGTATTCGTGTGGAATATGTGTTACCTCATCACGGTACAGACCGATATGTCCGATCTTTGCCGTTGGTACCAGTGCCTGCACACCGCTTACCATACCGAGTCCTGCTCTCAGAATTGGAACAATAGCCAGTTTCTTTCCTGCGATCACAGGGGACTTGCATGTCTCAATCGGTGTTTCAATCTCAATCTCTTCCAGCGGAAGGTCCTTTAATGCTTCATAACCCATCAACATGGCTATCTCTTCTACCAGAGAGCTGAATTCTGCTGTTCCTGTATTCTTGTCACGCAGTCTGGTAATTTTGTGCTGAATCAGTGGATGTGTCATTTCAATTACGTTACTCATAGTTTTCCTCCAAATGTATTATTAATTTACAGTATCTTTATTTCTTTTCTTTCAGATCTGAATTCTGAGGATTGATGCCAAGTCCTCTGCTGATATCTCCGGTTGCGTTCTTACCGAATTCATAATCATTACCAGGAAGAATTGCATTTAAGAGAATACCTGCAATTGCTGCAATGGCAAGGCTGGTCAGTGTAACATCGGTACCAAGTACGTGGAATGTCAGCCCGTCTGAGAATCCCAGACCGCATACCAGAATCACTGCTGCAATGATCAGATTTCTTGACTTGGTAAAATCTACCTTGTTCTCTACAATGTTACGTACACCGATAGCAGAAATCATACCGTATAAGATAAAGCTGACTCCGCCGACAATCGCAGATGGCATGGAACCGATGATCTCTGCCATCTTCGGGATCATACTCAGAATCACTGCATAAATTGCTGCCAGACGGATCACCTTTGGATCATATACACGGCTCAGTTCCAGAACACCGGTATTCTCTCCATAAGTCGTATTTGCCGGTCCTCCGATCAGTGCCGACAGAGAAGTGGCCAGTCCGTCACCGATCAGTGTACGGTGAAGTCCCGGATCTTCTATAAAGTTTTCTCCTACTGTAGCTGAGATCGCACTGATATCTCCGATATGTTCCATCATAGATGCCAGAGCAATCGGTGCCATAATCAGAATCGGTGTCAGATGGAACTTACAGATCTGGAAAGGCGGTAATCCAACCAATCCGGCAGAAGCTGCTTTGGAAAAGTCCAGTATCGCACTTTCGTCTGCATTCGTAACACCCATTGCATTCAAGATCAGCGCCAGGCCGTAAGAGATCATGACCCCCATCAGGATCGGGATAATCTTAAACATGCCCTTTCCCCAGATATTAAAGATAATTACCACAGCCAGTGCAGTGAATGCCAGAAACCAATTGGATGATGCATTACTGATTGCTGATGGTGCCAGGCTCAGTCCGATACAGATAATAATCGGTCCGGTCACAATCGGTGGCAGGAAATACATAACGCGTTTTACACCTGCCAGCTTTACAATCAGTGCCAGTACCAGATATAGCAGTCCGGCCACCACAATCCCACCACATGCATAAGGCAGCTTTTCACCCATAGTCATATCCGCAAAAATTCCGGTATTTAACTGGGACACCGTGTAAAATCCCCCAAGAAAGGCAAACGATGATCCAAGAAATGCCGGAACTTTCAACATTGTACAAAAATGGAAAAATAAGGTACCCAAACCTGCGCAGAACAGGGTAACCTGTATGGAGAGTCCTTCGCCTTCAAAATAGTTGTTTACCAGAATCGGCACCAGAATCGTTGCACCAAACATAGCAAACATGTGCTGAAGTCCAAGAAGCAGCGTCTTAGGAAGCCCCAGCTTCGAGACATCACGTATTGCATCATTCCGCTCGTTCATTTTAATCTCCTCTTTCCTTATATAATTTTTCTCCTACCTATTATAGTAGTTTACTGCACTTTGGTCAATTAGCAGTGTTTGCTGTAATTGCATTCCCATTTTTGTATTGAATTCCAACTGCCATGGCATACTGAGCCTCATGCCGCTTTTGCACCAGTTCTTTTTCATAACGGATCACTCCATGATTTTCATATGGATCATTGAAGTAATATCCTTCTTCGTCATATCCAACCAACAGCATGCAGTGTTCATTGGAGATCCAGGTGAATGTCTCCTGTGGAGCTTCTTCCAGTTTCCATGACGGTCCTACAATCGGTTCCTTCATGTCAATGCATGCCCAGAAAACCACCGGCATTCCCTGGTCAATGTAGGTACTGAGCAGTTCTTCCATGGAACTTCCTGTCTCATCCACTGCATGGTAGATTCCTTCTTTTTCAAACACTTTGTTCAAGGTCTTACAGATCACAGGTGCATAGCAGCCCATTCCGTCTTCCCTGTAAGGACTTCCGCAGAATACTTTCCGTGGGTCACCGCCATACACGATATCCTCCCTGGTTTCAAATTCCTGACATTCCAGATAGTTTTCAATCCATTCATCCACCGTCACCTGATAACCAAGATGTCTTAACAGCATAACCGACGAGACACTTTCGCACCCCGTCGGATAGTTCAGGCTCTGATTGATGTACGGGACTCTAATCAGATGCTTTTTCATTTCCCGCACTTTCCTCACCATTGTTATATTTTTTCATGAAAGTAAGTACCATAAGCAGCATAGCTGCACTGACTCCTAACGTAATCCACCAGATCTTCACAAATCCGGCTATCACATAACCAATTACACAGACAACAGCAACCACTGCTGCATACTGCATCTGTGTAGATACATGGTTAATGTGGTTACTCTGTGCCCCCGCCGAGGACATAACTGTCGTATCTGAGATCGGAGAAACATGGTCTCCGCACACTGCACCTGCCAAAACTGCGGATACGGAAATAATCATCATTTCGAGCTGCTTTGCATCCGGGAACATGGCAACTACAATCGGTACCAGAATCGCAAAAGTTCCCCAGCTTGTTCCGGTGGAAAATGCCAGAAACACACCTACCATAAACATAATAGCTGGAATAATCACACCTGCAGAAGTATGGGAACCTACCACACCTCCTACAAATTCAGCCAGTCCCAGTGTATCGCTGACACCCTTTAAGGTCCACGCAAAGATCAGAATGGCAACTGCCGGAATCATCAGACGGAATCCTTCCACAAAACTGTCCATAAAACCTTTAAACGTCACTACTTTTCTTGGCAGATACAAAACTAACATAAAGAAAATTGTCAGCATCGTGGCAAAAATCAGACTGGTTTCCGCATCACATCCTGAGAAGGCAGATACCACATCTGTTGCACCGCCTAAGAATCCTGTATACACCATAGCTCCGATGGCAGATACAATCAGCACCAGAACCGGAAGAATCAGATCATATACTTTTCCATTCGGGCATACTTCTTCATTCTTTACATTTTCGAACTCTTCTGCACCACTGGTAAAAAGATCACCTTTTTTCGCATTTTCTTCATGCTTCTTCATCAGACCGAAATCAAATCCGGTCACACAGACATAGATTACCATAACTAATGTCAGAATGGCATAAAGGTTATACGGAATGGTCCGTAAGAAAAGCTGGAATCCTGTAATCCCGGCATCTGCAGGTACATAGGAATTTACGGCTGCTGCCCAGCTGGAAACCGGTGCAATAATACAGATCGGTGCTGCTGTTGCATCAATAATATAGGCAAGCTTCGCTCTGGAGATCTTAAAACGGTCCGTCACAGGACGCATAACAGATCCTACTGTCAAACAGTTAAAGTAATCATCCACAAAAATCAGTACACCAAGCCCTGTGGTTGCCAGCATGGCTGTTTTTCTGGACTTAATATGGTTACTGGCCCAGTTACCGTAAGCGGCAGACCCACCCGACTTGGACATCAGCACAATAATCATACCCAGCAGCACATCAAAAATCAGAATATTCAGATTCATACTGCTTTTCATAATATCAAACAAAGTAACAAAAGCATTCCACGGATGGAAGCCCGTACAGAGCAATGCCCCCAGTGCTACCCCGACAAACAGGGAACTGTATACCTCTTTGGTTACAAGTGCCAGCACAATTGCCAGCAATGGCGGAAGCAGCGCCCAGGCTGTTCCTATAAATACTGATCCGTCCATATACTCTCTTCCTCTTCTCTCTTTTCCTTATCACTTTAAAAAACGGTCCAGAATCCCTTTTGTTTCTGACTTTTCCCTGTCATGAATGAATCCTGAACCGTTCTCCTTTTTCTCTATACTTCTTTTGCTGTCAGGTTATGCTTCTGTCTCTGTTTCCAGATCATCGACTACCGGTATCTCTTCATCTGTCTCAGGAAAAGTCGTGATACCGTCTTCATCTGTCTCCTCTTCTGCCAGACCCCATTTTTCCATCCAGCTTTCTGCATTGGACTGAAGCTCCATAATCAGTCCCATCACACCGGCAGAGTCCATATCTGCCAGCATCTCTGCATCTGCAGGTGTTTCGATCTTTTCATAATCCGCATTTACAGTTACATAGCCGGTCAGCAGCGGTAATTCTTCGCCGTCTGCAGCCAGTGTCAGGTTGTTCAGAGTCCATGTAAAGCCCTTGCCTTCCTGTACATCTTCAAATGTGCTGTTCAGAGTCATACCTACATCTGTTCCGGTCTCTTCATCCGGGATACTGATCTCCATATCCAGTGCTCCGCTCTCTGCATCAAAATTCATAGTGAAGATATCGGCATCGATAAATGTCTCCTCACTGTCAGATGCTTTCAGGTTCACTTTCACATCCATCTTGCTGTCTGTAGTCTCATTGGCAAATGCATATGCCAGATGCATAGCATCTTCTTCTGCCCCTTCTTCATAGATATCCATATCCATGTCAAATCCTGCTGACATATTCGCCGGATCTGTAAAGGTATATACAAGATCCATAATCACAACCGACGATTCACTGTCTTCAGCAGCCGTTGTTACTTCTTCTTCCTCAGATTCTGCGTCATTATCCAGATCTGATAAGGTATCATTCTGTTCATCGATCAGGCTTTCGTCCATCTTCATTGTCATGGTCATCTTCGTTACCAGATCGTTTTCTACCCAGTAAGTAATGGTAAACTGATCTCCCAGTACTGCTTTTCCCTGTTCCAGAGATTCTTCCATAGCAGCATCAAAGTCTTCTACCCCTGTCACTCCTGAAGCACTCAGTACGGAAGAAAGTTCCGTCAGGAGATCACTGTAGATACTCATTACACTCTCAGTATCATAGGTTGCATCATAGAAGGTGACGCCCGGGTATTCTGCATCCTCTCTGGTTTCCACATTCATGGCATCCTGCGCAGATGTCGTAGCTTTTTCCAGAATTGCCTTAATATTCCCCAGCAGATCTGTAGCATCTTCTGCAGATGCTGAGCCTTCCGGGAAGAACTTCATATCGATATCTTCCGGCATATCCAGTTCGCCAAAAAACTCCTCCCATACAGAACCTTCATATTGTTCTTTAAAACTTCCGGCCTTCAATGCCACTGTCTTAGATAAAAATTCCGGAAGTGTCAGTGCCAGCTGGTTCTCATCCCCATACAGGGAAAGGCTTGCAATATTATCTGCGTTCACTGCTGCTGCCAGTTTAAACAGCCACTGCTTATCCTTCAGATCAATGGTTGTATCTGCTGTCAGACCCAGATCTCCCTGTAACTGTTCCGGCAATTCTGCATCTGCCAGCAGTTCTTCCGGAATCGTTGCATTGATGCTGACCTGTGCCCCGCCTTCATTCATTGCTTTTACAATATTGTCCCAATCCAACATCGTACTGATCGGTGACGGAGTCTCTGCCTGTGCCTGTTTTTCCAAAATTGCATTCAAATCATCTAATGGTGCTGCACTGGCAGATGCCTGCAGAGATACCACACCTACGGTTGCTGCTACTGCTGTTTTACCTAACCACTTCTTGAATTTACTCATGTTCTCCTCCTATCGTATCGAACGTTGTTCATTCCCGCCATTCATAAGGCGAAATAATTATTTTAAATGTCCCTTCTTCCGAAACACTCTATTAGAATCATACATGAAAATGCAGTATCTTGCAATATAAATATGGCAATTTGCACTGCCACCATTTGCTAATAAATCATAATAATGTATATTTGTCATAGCTGTTTTCCCAGATACCAGTTTATTTTTTCCTGATTCAGTTTTTCTCCGATCACAATAATGACTTCCTGTCCCTTCGGGATAGGTTCCACAGACATCTGATCATGGGTGATATTCAGTTCCAGCCAGCTTCCGTCTTCTTTTTTCAGAAAGCCTTTGATACGGAATACCTTTCCACACTCCTTATCTTTCAGGATCCTTTCTGCCACATCTTTCAATTCTGTTTCCTGAATCGGCAAATTCATGTAATAAACAGATGTGTATGCTTCTCTCTGATCCATCCAGAGTTTCCCACATTTTTCTGTACGGTATCCACTTTTTGTCAACTCCTGAAAATCACTGTCATTCATTTTATTCCAGTCTTTTCTGTAAATATCATGTTCCAGACTTCTGCTGCACTGAAATTCTGCCAGAACTTTCTGTAAAAAATCTTCTGTTTCCTTTTCCTTCTCAGGGCTGACGCACTGTGTTCTGCTCATCACGATTTTTCCCGCACAGGCAGCCTGCTGTGCCAGCATATATCTGGAACTTTCTGACAGATCCGTGTTCAGCCCTGCATCCACAATGGTGTACACAGATCCAATCTCATACCAGCGGTCCAATGGCTCTTCCCTGAGAATATCAAAGAATTCATCCACATCAAAAATTCCTGACGGTTCGATCAGAACACGGTCATAACCGCACATCCCCATGGATATAAGCTTCGTCTTAAATCGTCTCCGGTGGCAGTCTTCATCACATCCGCCCGCCACCATCTCCAGTTCACACTTGTCTCCCATAAGTCCCTGCAGCAACATCATATCCACATTCACTGCTCCAAAATCATTCTCCAGAATACATATATTTTCTCCTGTATCCATCAGATATTTTGCATATTTTTTTATAAATGTGGTTTTTCCGGATCCCAGAAATCCGGTAATCAAGTCTACTTTTACCATATCTTCCCTCATATCAACGCGGCATCTGCATTCCGCTCTTCATTTCACTTCGGTCGGTGCCCGCGTAAAAAGAATCGGGTGTGAAAATTCACACCCGATCCATATCAGTCTTCATTATGCAATTTGCATCTTACAGCTGTGGTCCTGCTGCAACCAGTGCTTTACCAGCTTCATTTCCTTCGTATTTAGCGAAGTTCTTAACGAATCTGCCAGCCAGGTCTTTTGCTTTTTCTTCCCATTCGGAAGCGTTAGCATAGGTATCTCGAGGATCCAGGATTCCTGTATCAACACCGTTCAGTTCTGTAGGAACTTCGAAGTTGAACATTGGAATTGTCTTTGTAGGAGCTGTCTTGATATCTCCGTTCAGGATTGCATCAATGATACCACGAGTATCTTTGATGGAGATACGTTTTCCGGTTCCGTTCCATCCTGTGTTAACCAGGTAAGCTTTTGCTCCGCTCTTTTCCATCTTCTTAACCAGCTCTTCTGCATATTTTGTAGGATGCAGTTCCAGGAATGCCTGACCAAAGCAAGCTGAGAAAGTAGGTGTAGGTTCTGTAATTCCACGTTCTGTACCAGCCAGTTTAGCTGTGAAACCAGACAGGAAGTAGTACTGTGTCTGTTCCGGTGTCAGAATAGATACTGGAGGAAGTACTCCAAATGCATCTGCTGACAGGAAGATTACGTTCTTAGCTGCCGGTGCGGAAGATACCGGGCGAACGATGTTTTCGATATGATCGATTGGGTAGGAAACACGAGTGTTTTCTGTTACGCTCTTATCAGCGAAATCGATCTTGCCATCTGCTGCAACTGTAACGTTCTCAAGAAGAGCGTCACGTCTGATTGCATTGTAGATATCTGGTTCAGATTCTTTATCCAGGTTGATAACTTTTGCGTAGCATCCACCTTCAAAGTTGAATACGCCGTTGTCATCCCAGCCGTGTTCGTCATCACCGATCAGAAGTCTCTTAGGATCTGTGGAAAGTGTTGTCTTACCTGTTCCAGACAGACCAAAGAAGATTGCGGTGTTTTCACCATTCTTATCTGTGTTAGCTGAGCAGTGCATTGCTGCGATGCCCTTCAGTGGCAGGTAGTAGTTCATCATAGAGAACATACCTTTTTTCATTTCTCCGCCGTACCATGTGTTAATGATAACCTGTTCACGGCTTGTGATGTTGAATGCTACACATGTTTCGGAGTTCAGTCCTAATTCTTTGTAGTTTTCAACTTTTGCTTTAGAAGCGTTATATACAACGAAGTCTGGCTCGAATGTTTCAAGTTCTTCAGCTGATGGTGTGATGAACATGTTTGTGATGAAGTGTGCCTGCCATGCTACTTCAACGATGAAACGAACTGCCATACGTGTATCTTTGTTTGCTCCACAGAAAGCATCTACAACAAACAGTCTCTTGTTGCAAAGTTCTTTCTTAGCGATTTCTTTTACGGTTTCCCATACATTTTCTGGCATTGGATGGTTGTCGTTCTTGTATTCATCTGTTGTCCACCATACAGTATCTTTGGAATTCTCATCCATAACAATGTATTTATCTTTAGGAGAACGTCCTGTATAAATACCTGTCATAACATTCACTGCACCAAGTTCTGTAACTTTACCTACTTCGTAACCTTCCAGTCCGGCTTTTGTCTCTTCTTCAAAAAGCTGTTCGTATGAAGGATTGTGAACGATTTCTGTTGTTCCTGTGATGCCATACTTGCTTAAATTGATCTCTGCCATCTTCCATTAACCTCTTTTCTTTCCTAGTATCTAATTTCGATAACCGCCTGCAAATGCAGGAAATACGGTATCTTTCTCCTCATATGGAGATTGTTACTTTCTCCACAAGCATTAGTATACAGAATATGTTTGAAGAAATCAACTAAAATTATTGATAATTTTTGTATACAATTTCCCGCGGATACTGTAAAAACTGGCATTGTAAATCTGATATTTTCAAATCTGTTTTACCCCCACATTTCTTTCGGATCCATATATTTCTTTCTGTTGCTTCCCCATCCATTCTGATATTTGATAGTCATGTAAATCGGACCTTTCTCATCTTTTACCTGAACATAGCAGATACCGTCTTCATCGAATTTATCTGTTATATCAATTTTCTGATCTCGATAATATACCCAGACACTGCCATCATCCAGATATTCCACCTCTGGGGAATCCCATTCTTCCAGATATTCTTCTGCTGTCAGCGGACGTTGTTTTCCATTCGCTTCATAGGCGATTCCACCTCCGCTGACTTCTCGCTCTTCTCCGTTTTCATCTTTCCATGTGATACTGTAACCTTCCCCGTCATTTGTCACATCCATCACTGCATCTGTCCTTTCTCCATGCATCCAGATCTGTACCATGCGCTGGATTCCACCCACGTTCATGGCATAGGCTGTTCCGGTTCCACCAAGAAGAACACATCCTGTTATCATGGCTGCCGCTATCTTCATTTTTGTTTTTTTCTGTAATACTGCCATCTGTTCTACCTCCTGAAATGAGCATTCATGAGGCTCTAATGCAGAAAACGCTTTTTTGTATTTTTCTTTATTCGTCATCTTCCCACTCCTCCTGCAATGAATTCTTCAGCATAGTCCGTCCACGGGAAAGCCGTACTTTCACATTGCTTTCCGACAGTTTCAGGATACTGGCAATCTCCCATATGGAATAATCTTCATAATAAAACAGATGGATCACAATCCGGTATTTTTCCGGGAGTTTCATCACTTCTTCAAACAGATCTCTGGAATGTGTATCTGTAAACTCCAGTGTTTCCATATAATCTTCCAGGGAACATTTATGCTTTTTCCAGAATGTCATACTGAGATTCTTCGCTTTATTAATCGCAACTCGCAGAAGCCATGCCCTGATATGCCGCTCATTTTCAAATTCTTTTTTGATTGTGTAATACTGAACGAACGTCTCCTGAACCACGTCCTCTGCATCCATCTGATTTTTGCAGATGTTAAATGCCGCTGCGTAAAGATTCTTCTGATAACGCTCTATCAGTTCCTGTACTGGTTGTCTCATGGGTACTCCCCTTTATTCTGTTTCAGGTACCTTCAATTATAATACAGATGAGCAGATGAAAAGGTTACAGAATTTCTGATTTTTCGAAGCTAATGCATTGATCTTCTGTGAAAAAAGACGTAGGATAGAAAATGTGAACTGACAGTAACTATTCAGAACCCACTGGGTGATCATCTTTTATGTCAGATGGGATATCGCATCCCCAAATGTCAGGAGCTCCGGCTTCTTTTCTCCTCTGGTGAATGGATTGGCGTAAAAGAGCAGGGTTCCTTTCCTTGTTTCTGCGCCAAACCTTATCCAGTGATAGGTTTCCTGCACCGAAAAAGTAATCGTTCCATTGTATTGTCTCCATCCGTCTTTTCGTACTTCTTCCAGCAGCACCATCTTTTCCCCGTCATTCAGATAAAAAACCTGCGCATTCCGTTCTCTGGTTTTTATCTTCAGTTCGAATCCCATAATTGCGCATTGGTCCGGCAGACTGTCCCCAAAACGATATGCGCCCGGTATCCGCTCTCCGGATGCCTTATAACATTCACAGGAAAATTGCACTTCACAGTTTCTGGTTACATAAACGTGACAAGCCTGTATGCTCTTCAAAAACTGCGCCGGTGTCATCTGTTCCATATAACACCATGTAGAAGGGTCTCCCGGTTTTGGCGGCACAGATGCATCTCCATAGCGTTCTGTCTCTTTCAGATGCACGTCACTTCCACCCACAGCACAGATCCGATGTCCGTCAGCCCACAGAAGATCTGATAAAGCCACTGCTTTTTTATTGGCTTTCTCCGCATGCTGCTTTGCATCATGTTCAAATGTGGGATTATTATCCACCTCCAGACAAGTCAGTTTTGACAACTGCAGATCCTTATAGTTCCAGCTCCACTGATCCAGAAATGGGTGGTTCAGACTGAAGATCTCATGGTTTCCCACTTTGATCCGGTTGGCATGTCCAATCTCCTGCGTCATCTCCATCCCCGGCAACACCATGCAACTGGTCAGTGGCCACTTTTTCTGCCACACATTGTGATCGGTAACCGCGTAAAAATCCAGACCTTCTTTTTCTGCCCTGATCTTCATTTCTTTTGGAGTGTCATGCCCGTCTGACATGGTCGTATGAATATGAAGATCTCCACAGTACCAGCGGCTTGCTGCACCAAAAATCTGATCTTGTGACAATCCTTCATACTGCTCCTGTATGCCGTCTTTGTTTTTTGTTATACTTTGTATCCAGTTATATGTTGGAAATTCTTCTGAATTGTTCAGCCTCTGCCTTTTCAATATTTTTGCAAGATCTTTTACCGAATTCAGGCAAATATCCGCCTTGTTTCTGGCATTTTTTTCTTCCCCAGTCAACACCAGGCAGGTCATAATCCCCGCCTGCTGACCACAGGCAATATCTGTATAGCAGCGGTCTCCCACCAGCAATGCTTCTTCCCTGATACAACTATACTTTTCCAGCACATATTCTGCCATCTCCGGATATGGTTTGCCCAGAAACTGTGGCTTGCGGTCTACCGCAAGAGATATCATATAACTGATTGCCCCGCAGTCCGGTAACATAATCCCGTCCTCATACGGACAGCATAGATCCTCGTTCGTCGCATACCATGGTATCTTATTTTTCTGCAATACACGGCATACTGTTGTCAGTGTTTCATAAGTCAGTTCCCGGTTATAGGTAGTCAACACCGCTGCAATGTCTGTTTCTTCCTTTTCTGTCACGTTCAGTCCCATCCTGCGACACTCCCACAGAAATGCTCTGGTTCCAAATACAAAAATTTTCTGGTTGCCGTACTGTTTTTTCAGTACTGAGATTGCAAATGTACCGGCTGTGACAAATTCCTCTTCCGATACCCGGATTCCCCAGTTCTGAAACTTATCCACATATTCTGCCACACCTCTGGATGAATTGTTTGTAAAATAACAGCAGATTCCGTGCTGTCTGTGGATCTCTTCAATCAGTTCGGCAGCACCGTCTATAAGCTGTTTTCCCAATGCCAGGGTTCCGTCGATATCCATAATAAATAATCTTTTTTTCATCACTATTTAATCCCCGAATGTACAAAACTCTCGATAAACTGTTTCTGAAATACTACAAACAGAATCAGAAGCGGTGCGCACACCAGAAATGTAGCTGCGCTGACATCACTCCACTGTGCACCAGTCTCGAAGGACATGGCAAACATGGCAAGTCCCAGAGACAAAGGTCTTTTGGATACAGAATCTGTCATAACCAGTGGCCATAAGAAGTTATTCCACTGGTAGGATACAGAAATCATACCAAACGCCACGAACGCCGGTTTGAGCAGCGGTACATAGACTTTCGTGATAATCTGCATAAAAGATGCGCCCTCTACCTGGGCTGCCTCTTCCAGTTCATAGGGAATGGTCTTGATCGTCTGGCGAACAATCAGTGTTCCCATAGCGGATGCAAAAAACGGAAGCGCTATTCCGATCCGGCTGTCATTTAAGCCAAGTTTTACCATCAGGCTGTAGTTTGGCAGAATCAATACTTCCGGTGCAATCATCATCTGTGCCAGAAAAATCACAAAAAGTACTTTGCTTCCATAGAAGTCCATTCTGGCAAAGGCATATCCTGCAAGTGTAACCAATACCAGCTGCACCACAAGCACCAATAAGGTGATCAGAATGGTGTTGCCATAATATTGTAAAAAAGGAACCGTCTCAAATACGTGACGGATATTTTCCAGTGTGGGTGCTGACAGCGCGAAAAGATTCAACGCTTTCCCTGATGGGATAAATGCGGTACGGATAACCCAGATCAGAGGAATCACAGACACTGCCATCAGAATCCACATCAGAGAACGGTAAAAAATATCTCCGATACTCAATTTCTTCATCATTTTTCTTTCCTCATTTTCTCATGTCTAGTACAGTTAATTTTTGTATGATGTACTAGTTGTAATAAGCATGCCTGTCATCATAAAAGAATTTTACTGCTGTCACGATCAGCAGAATTCCTACCAGTATCACTGTCATTGCAGATGCTTTTCCGTTGTTCCAGTAATCAAATCCAGTCTGATAAATGTAAAACAGCAGCATATTTGTTGCATTGCCGGGGCCACCTTTTGTCATAATATAAAGATGATCCACTGTCTTAAAGGCACTGGTCAGTGCAATGATAAATACATACATGGTAGTCGGTTTTAACAATGGCCATGTGATGGCTTTGAATCTGCGAAATCCGGTTGCTCCGTCGATCTCTGCTGCTTCAAACACTTCTTTTGAAATGCCGTTTAATCCGGCAATATAAAATAACATCAGATAGCCTGCCTGTTTCCAGATCAGCATAACAATAATTGCCCAGATTGCAGTCTTTCCGTCTGCCAGAAGCCGCCAGCTGGAATTAATGTATCCCAAAAGTCCATAAATCGGTGTATAGATAAACATCCAGATATTGGCTGCCGCTACCAGAGGAATAAAGGTCGGATAGATGAATCCGATTCTGGTCACGGTCTTTCCCCATTTTCCAAGAGAATTGGAAAAGGATGCCATTGCCACACCCAGTAAAATGCTGGCCGGAACCGTCACCACTGCAATCAGAAGATTGTTCTTCATACATTCCCAGAATACCGGATCCATAAGCAGTGCCTGATAATTTGCCAGTCCTGTAAATACCGGCTGTACCGTAGACAGATCATCTTTGTAAAAACTGGAAATCAGACTCTGTATAATCGGATATACGGTAAAGATCCCCAGAAATATCAGTGATGGCAGTAATAACAGCCATGCACGGAAACTGTTTTTCCATTTTTTCTTTCTTGCCCGTTCCTGAATCACAGTCAGGGACACACGAGATGTCCCTGACTGTATCATTGGACCGGTAAGTACCTGCTGCGCTGTACTCATATAGTCCTCCTGTTATCTGTATGCCTGAAGAATACCATCCGCGGTCTGCTGTGCGGCTGCCAGTGCTGTTTCCACATCTTGCTGATCTGTCATTACATAAGAGATTGCGTCATCAATGGCTTTCTGGACTTCAGCCTGATTATATGTAGATAATTCTGCATATCCATATTCCAGCTGGTCTCTTGCCACCAGACAGTATGGAAATTCTTCTGCGTACTGTTTCATTCTGTCTGTTTCGTAAGCGCTTGGTCTGGTTGCCACATATCCAGTATCAATGCTCCACTGAGCTACACGTTCATCGTCGGTCATCCATTTGATGAAGTCAAAGGCTGCCTGCTGGCGTTCTTCGGATACACCCTTGAAGATATAGAAGTTACCGCCGCCTGTCGGAGAACCGAAGGATTCATTTTCCGGCAGCATGGCTACACCAAAATCAAAGGTTGCATTGTTTTTCACATTGGTCAGGTTACCGGTTGTGTGGTACATCATGGCTGTTTTTCCTTCCAGGAAATCAGAAGGTGTAGTTGCCCATGCTACGATACCGGATGGCTGTGAACCGTTCTCTGACAGACTCTTCCAGAACTTCAGTCCCTTCGCTGTACGTTCATCATCATAATAAGTTTCTGTACCGGTATCATTCATCAGGTTAAAACCACTCTGCTGTACACAGAAAGTCTGGAGCATCCAATATGCATATCCATCAGAAGGAATCTGAATTCCGTACTGGGTGGTCTGTCCGTTTTCGGTAATCGTCAGCTTCTGCGCATCTTCATACAGTTCATCCCATGTTGTAGGCGGCTGTTCCGGATCCAGTCCGGCTGCTTCAAATGCATCTTTATTGTAGTAAAGAACTATAGTACTTCTCTGCCATGGAATACCGTAAGTGGTTTCTCCGTCACGGCTGTTCATCATGAATCCATCGTAGAATCCATCCAGCCACTGCTGATCCTCTTCTGTGGTGCAGAAGCTGTCAATATCTGCAATGGCATCCATAGCCAGAAGGGAATATAAATCTATGGAAAACATGATTGCCAGATCCGGTGTATTCCCGCCTTTGATGGCTGCCTGTACCTTTGTTCTGGTATCTGCATAACTTCCTGCATAAACCGGATTAATGGTAATATTCGGATTCTCTTCATGATACTGTGCACACAGATCATCAATCAGTGCATCCGGTCCGCCTCCTACGGAAACCGGGAAATACATGGTCAGCTCCATTGGTTCTGTTGTTGTCGTTTCTTCCTGTGCAAATCCTGTGGTTCCAAGGCTGCCTGCCAGCATCGTTCCTGCCAAAAGCATACAAATTTTTTTCTTCATCTTTTTCTCCTCTCCTGATCGTTATCAGATAAGCCAAGTATAAAGAAAAAAGTTCTGCCCTACTATCATGGTGGGGTAAAACTTTTGTAAAGCTTCAGAAAAGCAAAGTAAAAAACATGTAAAAAATCGCCAGTCATTTTTCATGATCTGGCGACTTCGCTTTTGGTCTGCATGTTATTTTAATTTATGATGCTTTTCTCTTTTCTTTTACTGCTTCTTCAAACTCCCGCATACAGATCGGCCGGTAATAGTAATATCCCTGCAATTCATCACAGCCTTCCTGAATCAGAAAATCTGCAGCCTCCTTTGTCTCTACTCCTTCGCAGACAATACTTTTTCCGGTCCGCTTCAGCAGATGGAAGATCTCCTGCAATACGATGCGACCTTTTTCCGTCAGGCTACCGTCCAGAAAGCTCTTATCGATCTTCACTTCATCAAAGGCAATATCTTTCAGTGTATTCAGAGATGAATATCCGGAACCAAAATCATCCATGGAGATACGAATATGGTATGCGTGAAGGATGCTGATCATCCCATTTACTGCATCTCGGTTTCGTATATAGGCACTTTCGGTAATTTCAAAAATAAGATATCTGGTATCTATCTCGTATTTGTTAATGATATCCAGCAGTTTTTTCGTAAATCCCTCAATATCCCGGAAGTGAAACGGGGAAATATTCAGAGACAGTGTCACTGGCTGTGTCCGGCATTCACGCTGGCTGACCATCCACTGAAACGCTTTTTCATACACATAAAAATCCAGTGCTTCCACTTTTCCACATTCTTCCAAAACTGATATAAATTTGTTTGGTCCCAAGATTGCTCCATCTGACCTCTGCCAGCGCACCAGCACCTCCGCACTGGTGATGCTTTCATCCATTCCGGAAATCTTTGGCTGAAAATACAGAATGAATTCTTCTTTCTCCAGTGCACTCTGGAAAGAATGCAGTACATCTGCCCGCAGTAATTCTGCATGTGCCAGTTCTTCGGTATAGGCACAGATGCCATCCACCTGCTCCTTTGCTTTTCTTCTGGCGGTATTGGTATGAGAAATAATCTTTTCTGTATCCTCCTCTCGGTTCAAATCGTAATAAACGCCTGTATTCATAGAGAAATATTCTACTGGATATTTTCCCTGCACCTCATTGGCCAGAATCTGGTTATTCTTCGCAACCATTTTCAGACAGGAATCCAGAGCTTCTCCTGTCACATCCACTACTGCCACAAATACATCGGAATGAAATCGACTGGTAAAAACTACTTTTGGAAATAACTCCAGTCTTTTCCATATAAACTGTAAAATCTCATTTCCCATCTGATAGCCCCAAAATTCATTGATCAGATGAAAATCCTTCACATCCATTAGCAGCAGCATGTAAGTCTTATGTTCTTCTCCATTATTCTTTAAGGTAAATAACTTGCCTGCCAGTTCACTGACAGAAATGATCTGTCCTACATCACTGACTCCCCTGCACTGAATCTGTTCCTGACTGCTTCCGCTCTTTTTAAATGCTTTGTCCCGGTACATTTTTTCATCGGCATGTTTCATCAGATCCTGCACCAGATAATAATGATTCTTATAGCTGACTTCATAACCTACCGCATAACTGATCTCATGTTCTGCCTGTGTATTGTATACATCTACATTTCTTTGAAGTTCCATATTCATCTTTTCAAGTTCATCCAGAGATGTATGCTCCTGTACAATCACGAACTCATCTCCGCCATATCTGGCCAGGAAACTGTTTTCCGTCAGAATTCTGGTCAGAAAGGATGCAAATGTTTTAATAAAACGGTCTCCTTCATCATGTCCGAAGGTATCATTGATATACTTCAGCCCGTTCATATCAAACATCATAATACCCACATCCAGAGTATCATCCAGTTCCTGGATCTGGTTCAGCTTTTTCTCCAATGCCTTTTTATTATGAATTCCCACTGCGTCAGTGGCTTCGCTCTGCACCATATTCTGCACATAATCCTTCAGTGCCAGTGTCAGGGCACATCCAAGAAGTGCAATGGTAACCAGAATGATCCGCACCAGCAATGCAACTGTCGTATCGTAATGAATGAGGTTATCCAGATGAAATGCCACAACAAGCAAAAACAGCAGGAATAATACCAGCTGTGCATTGCAAAAGTTTATAATTTTTTTGTTAAATTTCACGTTTTTTCTCCCTGCTCTTTTTATTCTGCAACCAGAATCACATTCTGTGCCAGACGCTTCTCGATCCCGATTTTGCTCTCTCTGATCAGCACAACAAAATATCCGTGAAGCTCAGACAACACCTCCACCGTACTTCCTACTGTAAATCCAAGTGTCTCCAGATAATGCTTCTGCCTTTCCAGACCGCAGACCTTGGCTATGGTATATGCTTTATGAAACTCTGCCAGATTCAATGGCATGACAACACCTCACTGTTCATTAGCGACTTATAAAAGTTAGTTTTTGCTAACTATGAATGTACCATGTTTTTTCTTATCTGTAAATAGGTTTTCGGTAGAATGTGACAGAAAAAAGGAATTTGCGCCGAAATATTTCGTTCTGCGCAAATTCCTTTTTACATCTTATAACTCATACCTTTCGCAGCAAGAATGCCGAGGCATTCTTGAATGTAATGAAAATCTATTGTCTCACATCCACCAACTGGATCGGATCTGCATTTGGACTATTCAGGCTTGCACCATATCCCGATACTTCCAGATACATCCGTCCAAGATCTTCTTCATTGACAATCCAGGCCACGTTCACCTCTGTGCTTTCACCTGCTGCCAGACTGGAAATGTAGTTCTTCCCGATATCACTCTGGCTGTCATAATACTGCATTCCGCCATCTATATTCAGCCCGCCGTCCCACTGTACGTAATCATAATCCTCTCCAGACTGGTTCATATAATCCTTTTCCTGATATCCATCATCTGTCTGATTCAGCAGAGACAGCCTAATATAGTAATGGATATTTTCCAAATCCTGGTCACTATGGTTTGTAACTGTCAGAGTAGCGTATACCAGTTTTGCTGAGAAGCTCTCTGTTCTTACCACTTCATCCAGTGTATCCACACCATCACCGCATTTGACATAAGTTGCTTCGTTGTCTTTTAATTTTTCATTTTCATCTAATCTGTCTTTCCATTCATCCGGAATATACGCTTCATTCAGTAATGAGAAATCATCTGATACCTGCACGCTGTCTACCTTCAGGCTCACCTTACTCTCTGCTGTCTGATTTCCCTGTGCATCCTCTGTTAAGTAACCATCTTTATATATCTCTTCTCCCATCGTATAAATGTGCAGTTTATCTGCCGTCACCACGGTATCATATGCCGGAAGTTCTGATCCATCACCTTCTGCCAATGCAGCGTTTTCATTTTCTACCAGGGTGTTCCAATCCCACATATCTCCTGTGCTGACCATCTCCCCGGTCTCCTTCAGTGTGATTCCCTCTGCTACTTTATATGCCTCTTCTTTGGATACATCACTTCCGATATACATGGTCACAATTCTGCCTTCTTCCGGGCAGAGCAGATAAATCCGCTGGTTAAAATGGGTATCTGTCTGTACCGTATGATACTTCAGATAGACACCTTCGTGTTCTCCAAATATAGTCTGTTCGCTTTCTTCCACACTGGTATCTGTCAGTCCCTCTTCCAGATTACCGTCTCCGATCAATACACTGTCAATGCTGAATCCACCTTTGTTATCTGTATTGATATAATCCAGATGGCGTTCATCCTTCCACTCCATACCTTCCGGAATATAAGAAGTCTCTATTCTTACATCTGCAATCTGATCTGGCAGAGCTTCCGTTGTCTGACTCTCGGTATCGGCTGTCACACCGGTTACCACACTGTAGCTGCCCTGCTGCTGCAGATTCATATGATAATTCCGGTAAGCATTGACTGCTGCATAGGCTCCGGTACCGATGAGTACACAGGCTACTGCTGCCGCTGTCGCTGTTCGTCCCAGCGTCCATACCTTCTTTTTCTTCCTGCTTCGTCTGACATTTTTCTGGGTGTGAACTTGTTTCTCCACTTCTTTTTCTATCATTTCACTGATAAAATCCGGTGTCTTTGGATACTGGCCTTTCAAATCTTCCAATCTCATCTGCCTGCTGCCTCCTTATTCTGTAATCTGTTTTTCATTTTCTCTCTGGCTCTTGCCAGACGCTTCTGCACTGCCCCTTCGGAAATATCCAGCATCTCTGCTATCTCCCTGCAACTGAAGTCTTCCACGTAATACAGTACCACCGGTATGCGAAGTTCTTCCCGCAGTTCCTGTACTGCTTCATACAGTTCGCCGTAATTTCGCCTTTCTTTTTGCGGTGTCTCGATCTGTTCCATATACTGATCTATGGGTAAAATCTTCTCTGATCTTCGACAGATGTTATAGCATTCGTTCATCAGAATCCGCATCAGCCAGGTCTTCACATACCGGTCTTTGCGAAGTGTGTCCAGCTTTGCAAATGCCTTTACGATTGTTTCCTGTATGGCATCGGCACAATTCTGGTCATCCTTTAGAATAGACTTTGCCGTGGCATACATCTGATGCTGGGAGTCCAGAATCACATTTCCCAGTTGTTCTTTTGTCACTTATACTGCCCTCCTTATCCACAGGATGGAGTTTTATTTCCATTTCCTGTTTGCTTTCATTTATTAGACGTATGGTGATCTGAAATATCCCTCAATTACAAAATTATTTTTTCAAGAATGCCTGACATGATAAAGGACTGCATAGATTTTTTATGCAGTCCAGCTAATTTTCCATATCAATTTTATACCATATTCTCGCACAGATCAGAGACTATCTCTTCTCCTGAACCATCATCATGCATGCCAGAATCAATAGTGCACTGGATCCCCAGATGGACTTCATTCCCATATGTGTGGAACAGATTCCTCCGATTCCGGCACCGATCGCAAATGTCAGGATAATTCCATAATAATGTGCCACTTTTTTCAGTGCCTCTGGTTTTTTATCTCTTAAATAAACCGACAGACTCTCCGTTCCGCTTCGTAAGTTTCCAATGCACATGGTGCTGGCATAACCGTATCCATGCACCTTGCGGAATGCCTGTACCTGCATGGAGCATGCAAAGGATACCAGCATTGTGGCAATCATATTATAACCGGACGGGATGAATCCCACCGCAAACAATATCACAAATTCTATGGCAACGATAATCTGTCTCCAGTGCACTTTCTTTGCCATTTTGTACTTATGACCGATCTGCTCTGCCACCAGAACTCCCAGGGCAAACGCTATCACCGGGAACAAATAATGTAAAGCTCTTCCCCATTCTCCCATCATCATATGCTGACTCATAAGTACCACATTTCCCGTCTGAGCATTGGAAAAAACCTTGTCTCGCACATTGTAGGTATATGCATCCTGAAAACCACCTGACAGAGCCAGTATTGCACTGAGGAGAAACGTCTCCGATGTCTGAATCTTCTCTTCTATTTCTTCTACATCTCTGTGTACTTCACGTTCTATCTTTTGCAGCTCATTTGCCATGTCTGTATAAGCCTTCCTTCTATAGTCATTTTTCTTCTATTTCCTGTTCCTTCCTGTTTTTCTCCTCTTACCATACCATTCTATATCTCTTTTATCAACCTACAACCTTCCGATTTTCTTAAGAAAAAACATACTTTATTTCCATAGTTTTCACAGAATGACCATACTTTTCCTATAACATGAACTCATTAAATTCAACGGTAAGCTCAATAGAAAGGTTGGTAACTATTATGAGAAATAAATACGCAGCACTGGCACTTGGTATGGTACTGACTATGGCCGCCACGCCGGTTATGGCGGAATCTACGACAAATACATCTACGGCAGAAGTATTAAAAGAAGCCTCAGGTGCTTCCTCAAATACCGAATCTTCTTCCGATGCTTCTGCTCCGCCGGAGAAGCCTGACGGAGAAAAACCTGATGGGGAAGCACCTGGAGAACCTCCGCAGGATGGGAATGCTCCTGACGGACAGGGTGGTCCTGGCGGAGTTCCCAGTGATACACCGGGCGAAGGCCCTGGCGGACAATCTCAGGGCGTAAACAGTTACAACGCTGTAAATGACTGTACCGAAGATACTACATTTGACGGGGAAGATATCGAATCCTCCGGTACCGATGAAAATGCTGTTTTGGTAGAAAACGGTGCAGATGTGACTATCAAAAATTCTAATATTTTACGTGACTCTGCCAACAGCACAGGCGGTGATAATTCCAGCTTTTATGGTGTGGGTGCTGCCGTTCTTGCCACAGACGGCACCGCATCTGTCAGTGGCAGTACCATTTCCACAGATGCAAAGGGCGGTGCCGGACTCTTTGCCTATGGTGACGGAACGGTCTATGCGGCAGATTCTACTATCACAACTCAGAAAGATACCTCCGGCGGTATTCATGCAGCCGGCGGCGGTACCCTGTATGCATGGGATCTGGATGTGACTACCAACGGTGAATCTTCCGCAGCGATCCGCAGTGACCGCGGCGGCGGTACTATGGTAGTAGATGGCGGTACTTATACCTCCAATGGTGTGGGTTCTCCGGCTGTTTACTGTACTGCAGATATTGCCATTAATGATGCTGATCTGACCGCCAACAGTTCCGAAGCAGTCTGCATCGAAGGACTGAATTCTCTGCATCTGTTTGACTGTAACCTCTCTGGAAATATGTCGGATGATGACCAGAATGACTGTACCTGGGGTGTAATTGTATATCAGAGTATGTCCGGAGATTCTGAAGTGGGTAACAGTACCTTCCAGATGACTGGCGGTACTTTATCCACCGGAAATGGAGGTCTTCTGTATACTACAAATACAGAATGCACCATCACTTTAGATGGTGTGGATATTACCTACGCACCGGACAGTGAATTTTTCTTGAGATGTACCGGCAATGACAATGCAAGAGGATGGGGCACAACAGGTGCCAACGGATCTGACTGTTTGTTCACAGCCATCAATCAGGATATGGAAGGTGACGTGGTATGGGATTCCAGCAGCGATCTGGATTTCTATATGACGAATAACAGCACCCTGACCGGCTCTTTTGTAGATGATGAAACTTACGCAGGTGAAGGTGGAGACGGCTATTGCAACGTTACCATCGATATGGGAAGTACCTGGATCGTTACCGGTGACAGCACTCTTTCTTCGCTGTCAAGCGAAGGAACCATCGTAGATGAAGAAGGTAATACAGTGACCATTCAGGGCAGTGACGGAACTGTTTACGAAGACGGCGAAAGCCAGTATACCATCACAGTAGATTCTTATGAAACGACCGCTGATACCAGTGATGCAACTCCTTCTGCAGACTGGTCTGACTATGAAGCTGACCGTCCGGAATCACTGTAATGAATATGCCTGCATACTTTGTACACAACAGCAAGCTTATAAAATAACACCGCAATAACCCCTCCCATAATATTAAATCTCACAGTTCACTGTCTGAGCTGTGGGATTTTTGTTATAAAAAAATCCCCTTTTTTCCCTTAATAAGTGTATAATAAACGATATATTGGTAAAACCATTCTGATCAAAGGAGAAATGACATGAGTACAATGAATCTGACCTTGTTAACGGATCTCTATGAGCTTACGATGATGCAGGGATATTTTAAAAATAACTGTAATGAGACAGTTGTATTTGATATGTTCTACCGGAACAATCCATGTGGTAACGGCTATGCCATCTGCGCCGGTCTGGACCAGCTGATTGATTATATCAAACGTCTCGAATTTTCTGATGAAGATATTGCATATCTGGATTCTCTCCATCTTTTTGAAGACGATTTTCTGGAATATTTAAGAGACTTCCATTTTAGCGGTGATATTTATGCTATCCCGGAAGGAACTGTGATCTTCCCAAGAGAGCCACTGGTAAAGGTGGTTGCTCCGATTATGGAAGCTCAGCTTGTAGAGACTGCTTTGCTGACGATCATCAATCACCAGAGTCTGATTGCCACTAAGACAGCCCGGGTGGTCTACGCAGCTGACGGTGGTGGTGTGATGGAATTCGGCCTTCGCCGTGCCCAGGGACCGGATGCCGGTGTCTATGGCGCAAGAGCAGCTATGATTGCCGGATGTATCGGTACTTCCAATGTACTTGCAGGACAGCTTTTTGACGTTCCGGTTAAGGGAACTCACGCTCACAGCTGGATCATGAGTTTCCCGGATGAATACACTGCTTTCAAAAAGTATTCTGAATTATATCCGGATGCCTGCTGTCTGTTGGTAGATACCTATGATACCTTAAAATCCGGTGTACCAAATGCCATCCGTGTCTTCACTGAGATGCGGGAAGCCGGAATTGAACTGAAAAACTACGGTATCCGTCTGGACAGTGGTGACCTGGCTTATCTCACAAAGCGCGCTCGCCAGATGCTGGATGAAGCCGGTTTCCCGGATGCATTCATCTCAGCCTCCAGTGACCTGGATGAATACCTGATCACCAGTCTGAAGTCTCAGGGATGCTGCATTGATTCCTGGGGTGTGGGTACCAACATGATTACTTCCAAGGATTGCCCTGCTTTCGGCGGTGTATACAAGCTGGCTGCTGTTCAGGATGCGGATGGTAACTATATTCCGAAGATCAAGCTTTCTGAAAACATTGAGAAGATCACGAATCCAGGTAATAAGACTGTATTCCGTATTTATGAAAAGGATAAGCATAAGATCAAAGCAGATCTGATCTGTCTTGCTGATGAGTTATTTGATGAATCCAGGGATCTGACGATCTTTGATCCTCTGGAGACCTGGAAACGTACGAAATTAAAAGCTGGCACTTACGAGCTGCGTGAGCTTCTGGTTCCTGTCTTCAGAAAAGGCGAATGCGTTTACACCTCTCCATCTGTTATGGAACTGCGTGATATCTGCAGTAAAGAGCTTGATACTCTGTGGGAAGAACACAGACGCCTCGTCAATCCATCACAAATGTATGTAGATCTCTCTGATAAGCTCTATGACATTAAGAAAAATCTGCTTCATCAGATGAGCATGGAGGATGAAAATTAATCTCTCCGTTATAAGCTGAAAAAGACTGACCCCTCAGTCATCTGTAAAATAAGATGATATGATTGGTCAGTCTTTCTTCTTTTTCTTCCTACATACTTCCGGTCAGACGAATGATATCTTTCATCTCATCAATATCCATATCCAGCATAATTGCAAGTTCTTCCACACTGAACTTCGGCTCTCCTTCATCCCCATCTGTCAGATCTTTCATGACATTGTCCAGATTCTGTACTTTTGCCACCAGACAGTCATCTTCGAACTTCTGCTCATCCTGCTGATTTGCTGCCTCTTTCACACCTTTGCGCAGCCGATCCCGGATATCGCTGTCCGTAACCCCTTCCATATCTCCTGCAAAAATATTCAAAAGCGCTACGTTAGCTTCCTGAATCAGATCTGCCAGATTCATTCCATCCCGGAACATCTCTGCCGCAAGATCTGCTGCCAGCGGCAGGAACTCTTCCAGGCGCTGCGTTGTCTCTTCCGGTTTCTTCAGTGACTCTTTATAACGCTTCAGATATTTTTTGTCTTCTGTTGTCAGACACTGATTACCCTGAATCCGGTCTGCTCTCCTCTGGTCTTCTTTTTCCAGTTCTTTTGCTTCTGCTGCTTTCTTTGCCTTTTCCTCTTCCGTCTCTACAGGCTGGCTCTCCTTCTCATCGGAAAAAGAGATGCCCTCGATATAAATGCCCTGGCTTTTAAAATAACGGAAGATCTGAAGCAGCTGCTCCCGGTCCAGATTCATACCTTCAAAAAAGCTGCGGATCTGATCACCCTTCAGTACCTTTCCATTCTCATTTGCACTCTGGCTCAGCTCGGCCAGTTTTTTCTGAAATTCCTGTATTTCCATAGGATATCGGTCTCCTTATCTGTTGCCAAACTTCTGTATCGCCGATATTCTAACATAAAATATGGTATATTTCAATTTTCCATCTGCCGTCCCATAAAATTAGCTGCACATCTGGCCACGATCTGTTCTGTCTCACCCATCTGTACCTTATCACTTTTTCCCATGAGGACTACAGCACCTATGGCATCTCCTTCACAGAGGATCGGACTGATCACCTGGGCGCGTTTCTCCTCATTGATCTCCAAAATATCCACATGCTCCTTGTCTGCCTGATTGTGAAGTACATTTTCTCTCTCTTCGATCAGACTCTCCAATGAACCGCTGATGGGCCTGCCGACATATTCACGCTTCACTCCACCTGCTGTGGCAATGATCTGGTCCCGGTCAGTGATGCAGATGCTGTGACCTGTGGTCTGTGCCAGAGATTCCGCATACTGCTTCGCAAAACTGCCCAGTTCTCCGATGGGCGAGTACTTCTTCAGAATGATCTCTCCTTCTCTGTCTGTGAAGATCTCCAGCGGATCTGATTCTCGGATTCTCAATGTCTTTCGTATCTCTTTTGGTATCACGACCCGGCCTAAATCATCAATCCGCCGGACTATTCCTGTGGCTTTCATAATGTATGGTATTCCTCCTGTTTTCTCATAGTGTTTTCCATATACTGTGTCATATGGATATTATGTGGAAAAACAGGGGTTTTATACTTCTTTTTTATAAAAGAAAGATCACCACCATCAGCACGATACCTATCGTTTTACAGTTTTTCTTTATCATCACTTCACCGCAAAGATACGCTTTTCTTTTCTTTCGGCAGCCTGTGGATATTCCCCGTCCACATAGCCCAGTGCACAGTGTCCGATGCCTTCATATTCACCTTCCACGCCCAGAGACTTCAGCAGATCTTTTCCCCAGTCTGTCTCGAATTCTTCCTTCGCACGATGGATCCAACAGCTTCCGATTCCCAGTTCATGGGCTGCCAGCATCAGATTGCCCATAACAAGACTTCCATCGTAAATACGAGTCGGCACTTCTTTTTTTGCTAAAACAATGATCATGGCCGGTGCTCCGTAAAACGGATCAAAGCCTTCCTTCCAGCCACCGATCTCCTGATTCATCTGTGCAATCTTATCTCGCATCTCCTTATTCGTCACCTGAATCATGATCGTCGCCTGACGTCCCATGCCGCTGGCTGCATACAGTCCGGATTCCATGATCTGATCCAGAATCTCCTGTGGCACCATATCCGGCTTAAACTTGCGGACACTTCTTCTTGACTTCATGTTCTCTAATACTTCTCTCATACTTCTGTCCTCCAATACCATAATTCTACAATCTATTTTAACCATTTCAGCGCTATGATGCAATGTCTTTTACCAGCGTCGTCACGACAATAATCATCTGCAATGATTTGAACAGGTGGCAATATTTTGTTTGCCAAAAAGGAACTGCTGGACAGTAGCTTTTTATCCTGTTAAGATAGCTGATGGAATTAAAAGTTCCAGACTATAACAAAAGAGGAAATATTTATGAAAGGACTTGGAACGATCATCAATGCCCTGGCTATTCTGGCAGGTGGAATACTGGGGATTGGATTGAAACGATTTTTAAAAGAACATTATCAGGAAACCATTATGAAAGCAGCCGGCTTTGCTGTTCTGTTTCTTGGAGCTGCCGGTGCCTTATCGAAAATGCTGGTGGTATCAGATACCGGTACAACGCTTACTACAACTGGTACCATGTTGATGATTCTTTCTCTGGCTGTGGGGGCATTGATTGGTGAAATCATTGATATTGATGGATTATTCGAACGTTTTGGGGAATGGCTGAAGCATCGGACCGGAAGTGATGGAGACAGTCAGTTTACCAACGGATTTGTGTCTGCCTCATTGACCGTCAGCATTGGTGCCATGGCTATTATCGGATCCATACAGGATGGTATTTATGGAGATTATTCCACGCTTCTTGCAAAAGCAGTGCTGGACTTTATTATTGTCATGATTATGGCATCGTCTATGGGAAAAGGATGTGTGTTTTCCTTTATTCCGGTGGCAGTTCTCCAGGGAAGCATGACGGTACTGGCAGTGGCACTGTCTGGGTTCATGACCACCGCTGTGTTAGACAATCTGTCTTTAGTAGGAAATATTCTGATCTTCTGTGTTGGCGTGAATCTGATCTGGACAAAGACTATAAAAGTAGCAAATCTCCTGCCGTCCCTTGTGATTGCCATCCTGTTTACTTATATTGGAATTTAAAAAAGTTAGTGCTATGTACGGCGGTCTTTGAACCGCCGTATTCTTTTATACCTGATAAATACTGTTCAGCAATTCTGTTCCTGTCCTAGTCTTAAAAAATGTCTCTCTGGCATGCCGGATGGCAGCTTCTGACATCTGACTTTCGTCTGCATTGACCAGAAAGTCTGCCTCCAGCAGGATCTGATAATCCAGTCCATTCACATCGGTATAAGTATGGTGATGGCAGACCAGATAGCTGATTCTTTCTTTCATGGCTTCGTCTACTCCGGTTCCTTCCAAAAACGCTTCTACCAGTGGCGCACTTTCCTGCTCTTGATGTTTTCCACTGGCGTTGCCATATTTTTCACGACACAGTGGGCAGGCAATATCATGGATTACCGCTGTGATCTCCAGCGTCTCCTGGGTTCTGGCATCCAGCAGCTCTTTTTCTCCAATCAGTCTGGCATAGGTATATACCTTCAGGAAATGTGCGATATCATGTTTATTTCCATTAGACTGTGCAATCATTTTGCAAATCATGTCATTTACGTTCATCTTTCTATTCCTCTGCTTTTTGCTGTCTTCGATCATTTATAAGCTCCGCTCTCTATTATTTCTTCAAAAGATCATATACTTCATGAAGATCCGCAATTTCATAATCCACATGTACACCTTCTATCGGCACTTCATGTCCCGGATTATACCAGCAGGTACGGATACCTGCATTGTTGCCGCCCCGGATATCACTAGTCAGGGAATCTCCGACGATCAGCATCGCATCTCGGTCTATATCTCCGATTTCTTCAAATATCTTATCAAAAAAGGCTTTGTTAGGCTTCTCTACGCCCAGTTCTTCCGACAGAAATATTCCATCCATCAGTGCTCCCAGACCTGATAGTCGCAGCTTCTTCTCCTGCGCAACGATCGTTCCGTTGGATACCACATACTGCTTCACCTTTCCCCTCAGGGAATCAATGATCTGATAGCTGTCATCACAATATACAATCGTATCCCCCAGTGCCTGCTGATAAGCCTCGTTAAACGCCGGTGCTGCGGATACATCCAGTCCTTCTTTTTCAAAGAACTCCTGAAAACGTCCAACCAGTACCTGATCTCTGGTCAGTTCTCCCTTCTCTAGCCGCTCCCAGTAGCCACGGTTAATTTTTGCATATTCTTGCAGCATCGCATCACTGCATTCACCCAGATGAAACTGCCGGAATAATTTCAAAATAGCGGTTCTTTCTGCGGCATGAAAGTCCAGAAGCGTTGCATCCACATCCCATAAAATTGCCTGTATCATAATTCTTTGTTCCTCATCTCTTTTTCTGATATTATTATATTTTACAAATACTGTATTACCATTGTCATCTTTGCAGATGATGCTTCTTCATTTTTGTAACGGTGGGGCTGTGATGCATCAAAATACAACGCATCATCTTTTTCCAGAATATAATCCTTTTCATTCAGAGAAATCGTTATTTTACCATCTGTCAAGACAAGATATTCAAAACTGTTGGCGCAATGTCCTACTGAAGTATGGTCACAGCCTGCATCCATCTCAATCTGGTATACTTCGAAATTTCGTTCTGCATTTTTCGGATAATAGTTATATATATGGTATTTTCCTTCCGATATCTCTGACCGTTCCTTTTTCTTCACATAAACTGCCCGGGGTTCTTCCATCTCCAGCAGACTGGTATAAGGAAGACTAAGTGCACTGGTTAGTTTCCAGATCGTATTTATCGTTGGATTTGAATCTCCTTTTTCAATTTGGGAAATAATTACCTTGCTGACGCCTGCACGTTCTGCCAGCTGTCCCTGACTCAGATTTTGCTCCTCACGTAATTTTTTCAAATTATATGCAATAATTTCTCCGATTTCCATATATACTCCAAAATTTTATTTTCTATATTGTAAAATATATTTCACGGTGTTATAATATTCCTCAGTTAATTATATTTTACATTATGTTTATTTTGTTTTCAAGGAGATTTTTATGAGAATTAAAGCACTGAAAGTCGCCTTTCCACAGACGATTCCGATCTTTACCGGATTCTGGTTCCTGGGAATGGCGTATGGCATCTACATGAATGCATCGGGTTTTTCTTTTGTCTACCCTTTATGCATGAGTCTCCTGATCTATGGTGGTTCGTTAGAGTTCGTTGCTGTGGAAATGCTGCTGTCCCCCTTTGCACCACTACAAACATTTATCATGGCGTTACTGATCCAGGCACGGCACCTGTTCTACGGTCTGTCTATGCTGGACAAGTTCAAAGGTCTCGGCTGGAAAAAATATTATCTGATCTTCGGCATGTGTGATGAGACATTTTCTATTAATTGTTCTGCTGATATTCCAGAAGATGTAGACCGGGGATGGTTCTATTTCTGGGTTACCCTGCTGAATCAGTTCTACTGGTCCGCAGCTGCCACCACAGGCGGTATCGTAGGCTCTCTTTTAAAGATCGATACCTCTGGCATCAGTTTTGTCATGACCGCCATGTTCGTGGTCATCTTTCTGGAGCAGTGGCTGAAGGAAAAGGAGCACAGTGCTTCCCTGATCGGGCTGACTGTTTCTGTCCTGTGCCTGATAGTCTTCGGACCGGATTCCTTTATGGTTCCGACTATGGCATTGATTGTCGGACTGCTTACACTGCTTCGCAAACCACTGGAGAAAAAGGAGGTTTTACAGAAATGACACTTGCGCAGCAGATTATCACGATTGGTCTGTGTGTCCTTGGCACTATGACTACACGCTTTCTCCCATTTATGATCTTCAATGAACATCGCAAGACACCGGAATTTATACAGTATCTTGGGAAGTATCTGCCATCTGCAGTCTTTGGCATGCTGGTCATCTACTGTCTGAAAAATGTCAGTGTATTCCATGGCAGCCATGGCATTCCGGAACTGATCTCTATTCTTGTCACCGGCGGGCTGCATATCTGGAAACGCCAGATGCTCATCTCCATTGCGGGTGGGACTATTTGTTATATGCTGCTGATGCAGTTTGTGTTTTAACGTATTCAGGGCGGTGAAGAGTTTCTTCACCGCCCTGTTTTCGTCTTCTTAGAAAAAGTCTTCCCAGCCGCCATTCTCGCTGTTATTCTGTCTCAGACTGAGTCTCGCTTTCTGTTTCTTCGGCTGCACTCTCTGTCTCTGATGCTGCTTCGCTATCTGTTTCAGACTCGATATCAGTATCGGCAGCGTCATCCGTTCCTTCTTCTGTTTCAGCTTCTGTTGACTTTAATGTAATGATATCATCAAAAGTAACAGTATCCCATACCTTTTCATCAATATCAAAGGAATCTGTTGCCCAGCCTTCCAGAACACTGTTCAGTAATTCCTGTTTTCTGTCGTTTATAATCTCTTCCTTCTTCTGATCCGTAGCTTCGCGGTCAAATGTACTTACCATCTGTACTACATAGAATCCGTTTTCACCTTCCACCGGTTCTGCTGCAATCTCACCATCTGACAGGGTATCTGCCACATTTTTCAGATTCTCATTCAGTGTCTCTTCATCTGCTCCGTAAGAATAATCGGTAACACTCTTATTCTCATCTACTGCTTTTACAGCATCTTCCAGTGTTTCTCCGCCAAGTACTGCATCGATGACACTCTGGGCAGTCTCTCTTGTCTCTTTCTTTTCCGCGCTTTCTTCTGTCTCAGCTTCTGTTGCTTCCTCGGTATCATTCTCAGAAACTGCTTCGCTGGCGTCCTCTGTACCATTTTCGGAAACTGCTTCACTTGTTTCTTCTGCTGCGGTCTCTGTCTCAGATACGGTTTCACTTTCGGTTTCTGCTACAATTTCACCAGACTCTTCGGCTGCATCTGTGACAGCTTCGGTAGTATCTTCTTCACTTCCGCTCTCTGCTTCTGTGGTATCTTCTGCCTCGCTTTCCGTCTCCGGAATGGTGAAATATACATACTGGATACTTTTCTGTGCCGCTTCATCGTCAGATACTTCGGTATCTACATCCGCTTCAATGGCGGTCTGCATCTTGCTCTGAATAGTATATAATGTAAGTACTCTGGTTACTGTCTCTTCCGTCGCTGCCAGTGCCTTTAACACATCTTTGCTGTTCTCGGCAAGGAATTCTTTGGCAGTTTCTTCGATCGCTGCTTTTTCTTCATCTGTCAGTTCTACGTTATAATCACTCATATGCTGTTCCATGAGTATCATATCCTTCAGATCATTCATGACACTTTCTTTCATGGTAACACCATATGCCTGTCCGCTTCCGGTCAGATCCTGCTGAAAAACATTAGAGCCTTCTCCAAATAATGCTCCCAGATATCCCTGGGTCTTCGCCTGATTATAACGAAGCATAAATTCTGCTTCTCCCAGCGTAATCTCCGCATCTCCCATCTTGGCAACTGTCTTACCTGTTGAAGAAGAACATCCTGTCAGCAGCCCCATCGTCATCGTTGCACACACGCCTGCAGCCAGAATTCTTTTTCCATATCTACTCATTATGATTCTCCTTTATATCTCATATTAATGGGGAAACCCCCCGGGAAATCGCATTTCGTGATTATCTTCTTTAGTATAGCTCTTTTTTCGCTGTACCGCAATGACTTTATTCCTTACTCATTACAGGTATTTCCTAATTTTAGTATACAGAATGAGTGTCTCACGAAAATACAACATGATCATTCGTACGTAAAAATCAGGAAATCCCCCCAATATCTTCGATCATCTCCCTTGTCAGCTCCAGCACATCCCTGTTATCTTTCGCAGACTTCCTTGGCTTGGTATACAGGAAGTACGGATTTGCCTCTATGACAAACTTCATCTTCCCCTGATACTTCTGAATCATCTGCTCGATTCGCTTTGGATCTGCCTGAGTCTTCTCATACATTACAAGCTTGATAAAATCTCCTTTCTGAGTCACTTCTGTGATAAATGCCCGGTGTGCTTCTGCCTTTAATTCTGCGATGGACAACAGATTCTGCACGGCTCTTGGCGGTTCTCCAAAACGATCCAGCAGTTCTTCCAACATATCGTCGTATTCTTCCCTGGATTCAATCATGGCTATCCTCTTGTAAATATCCAGTTTCTGATATTCATTGCGGATATATTTATCCGGAATATACGCATCGATATCCAGATCCATTACTGTCTCATATTTTTCCTGAATCTGCTGTTCGCCTTTCAGTTCCCGTACAGATTCATTGAGCATCTTGCAGTACAGATCATATCCTACTGCTTCCATATGTCCATGCTGAGCCTCTCCCAGCAGATTGCCAGCACCTCGGATCTCCAGATCCCGCATGGCTATCTTGAAACCGCTTCCCAGCTCAGTAAATTCACGGATCGCAGACAACCGTTTTTCCGCCACTTCTTTCAGCATCTTATTCCGCCGGTACATCAGAAATGCATAGGCGGTCCGGTTGGAACGTCCCACGCGTCCCCTGAGCTGATAGAGCTGGGACAGTCCCATATTGTCTGCATCATGAATGATCATGGTATTTACATTGGAAATATCCAGTCCAGTCTCAATAATCGTTGTAGATACCAGAACGTCAATATCTCCATTAATAAAGTCATACATGATCCGCTCCAGTTCCCTTTCCTTCATCTGCCCGTGAGCGAATGCCACATTTGCTTCCGGCACCAACTTCGCAATGGTATTACTCATCTCCACAATGGTATTGACCCGGTTGTATACATAATAAACCTGTCCGCCCCGGTTCAGTTCTCTGCTGATTGCCTCCCGGATCATTTCTTCATTATATTCCATCACATAAGTCTGGATCTCCTGCCGTTCATTCGGTGCCTCCTCCAGCACACTCATATCCCGGATACCGATCAGGCTCATATGCAGAGTACGCGGAATCGGCGTAGCTGTCAGCGTCAGCACGTCGATATTGTTTTTCATCTGCTTGATCTTCTCTTTGTGAGTTACTCCAAAACGCTGTTCCTCATCCACAATCAGCAGTCCCAGATCCTTGAATACCACATCCTTGGATAACACACGATGTGTACCGATCAGTATATCCACAGTTCCTTTTTTCAGATCCCCCAGTGTTTTCTTTTGCTCAGCTGCTGTACGGAAACGACAGAGAAGATCCACCCGCACCGGAAAATCCTTCATCCGCTGCACAAAGGTATTATAATGCTGCTGCGCCAGAATTGTGGTCGGCACCAGATATACCACCTGCTTATCTTCCTGCACTGCCTTAAATGCAGCACGAATGGCAACCTCCGTTTTGCCAAATCCCACGTCTCCACAGATCAGCCGGTCCATAATCTTCGTACTTTCCATATCCTTTTTCGTATCGGCAATTGCCTGAAGCTGATCGTCTGTCTCTTCAAAACGAAACATCTCTTCAAATTCTCTCTGCCATACCGTATCCGGTCCGTACACAAATCCCTGCTTCTCCTGTCTTGCAGCATAGAGCTTCACCAAATCCTGTGCCACAATCTGCACTGCCTTGTGCACTCTTGTCTTAGTCTTATTCCATTCCTGTCCACCAAGCTTATTCAGCTTTGGCGGCTTCGCATCAGCCCCTGCATACTTCTGAATCACATCCGACTGAGTTGCCAGCACATACAGATTGCTTCCTCCGCTGTATTCAATCTTCATGTAATCTTTGGTAACTTTGTCCACTTCAATCTTCTCTATACCACGATAGATCCCGAGCCCATGACTTTCGTGAACGACAAAATCTCCCACTTTCAGATCTGTAAAGCTCTGTATTTTCTGTCCTTCATAAGTATGATGCTTCTTCCGCTTTTTCTTCTCCCTGCCGAACATATCACTCTCTGTCAGCACCGCAAATCGAATCAGCGGATATTCATACCCATGGTGAAGATTTCCTTCTGTCACCAGAATCTCTCCCGGCAGAATCTCACGGTCTCTGTCTGCCGTATAGAAGCTGTTCAGTTCATACTCCTGAAGATCCTGTGCCAGGCGCATGGCTCTCGTTCTGGATGGGGATAACAATGCAACCCGGTACCCGGACTTTTTCCACTTCTGCAGATCCTTTACCAGCTGTTCAAAACTGTTATGATAAGAATTCACCGACCGGACAGTCATGCTGTACGTCCCCGATATGCTCCATTCATCCCTTGGCGCATCCATGATACAAAGCCCCAGACAGTTCCTGCGGTTCAGACTTCCTATCGTCTCCATACAGCCATATAAAAGCCGTGTCTGCCCCGGCAGCACATATCCTTTATTTAACCGATTCTCCATACTCTGGGAAAACTCATTTTCCACTGAAGTCCCTTCCTGACTGATCCGGTTTGGCTCATCCAGACAGATCAGTGCATCCCCGCTCATATAATCGATAAAAGACACTGTATTTTTATAAAAATACGGAACCAGATTGTCCAGTCCTGTGCGTTCCTTTCTGTCAATCAGCTTCTCCCGGATTTCTCCTGTCAGAGTCTTCACCTGAAATGCTTCTTCTGTATGCATCGCATCTCTGAAAAATACTTCCTGTTTTTTTCCTTCTGCCTCTATTATCTTCATGGCCGATGCTGCCTGCGCTTCACTGACCAGAACCTCATTGGCCGGATAAATGCGGATATACTCCAGATTCTCAATAGATCTCTGGCTTAAGATATCAAAACTGCGAATGGAATCAATCTCATCCCCCCATAACTCAATACGCACCGGATTCTCTTCTGTCAGTGGATACAGATCCACGATTCCACCACGGATTGCAAACTGTCCCACACTTTCCACCTGCGGCATTTTTTCATATCCCATTTCCACAAGCTGTGCCGACAGCTCCGCAAAGTCAATACTGCTGTCATTCCGAAACTCCAGTACACGTTCTCTGATATAATCCAGGGGAAGAATCTTTTCCATACACGCCGGAAGTGTCGTCACCACTGTCACATTCTCTTCTTCCATCAGTGCCCGCAGTACTGCCATTCTCTGCATTCCGATCTGATGACTCTGTATATCTGCACTGTAAAACATCAGATCCCTTGCCGGATACAACAGTACTTTTCGGTCAAAAAAACGGTAATTTTCATAGATCTCTCTGGCTCTGAGATCACTGTAAGTAATAATCAGCCTCTGATGATACTTCTCACCAAGACAGTACATAAAATGCGACTTCTGGGATTCAATGCACCCGGACACCTGTAAAACACCTTGATTCTTTTTTAACCGTTCCCGTATCTGTTCATATTCTTCCAGATTCTCCAGCGGGGCTGTGAAAGCTCTCATATCTTATACCTTCCTGTTATATTCATTCATTGCCTTTTCAATTTCTCCGCCAACCATCATGGCAGCCGCCTTCGCCGCCCGGTCTTTGGCATCTTCTATCTCAAGTTTGTCATCCCCGGTAAAATGTCCCAGCACATAGTCTGCCAGATCGTATCCCACCGGCTTTTCGCCTACACCTACCTTGATGCGCAGAAATTCCTGGCCGCCAAGATGCTGTATGATGCTCTTAATACCATTATGACCGCCTGCGCTTCCCTTTAATCGTATGCGCAGCTGTCCGGGATTCAGACTAATGTCGTCATAAATAATAATCAGTTCACTGGTTTCATCGATTTTATAAAAATCCACCAGTTCCCGGATACTTTCCCCGCTGAGATTCATATACGTCTGTGGTTTTGCCAGAATTACCTTCTGTCCTTCTATGATCCCCTTTCCGATTAATGCCTTGTGTTTTTTCGTATCTACATCAATCCGGTACATATCTGCCAGCACATCAATGGTATCAAATCCCACATTGTGTCTGGTATGGGCATATTCCCTGCCCGGATTTCCCAGTCCTGCTATGATAAACATATCTCATTCTCCTCTTCATTAGCCATTTGGAATACAGTATATCATATTTTTCAAAAATATTTCAAAAAAAGAATCCTGCCACTTTCGTGACAGGATCTGCTACTGTTCACCACGTTCGCAAAACATACTTGCGTAACAGCTGCTATGAACAGTATCGTAATTTCTCTCTTTCCCTTTCAGATTTTATTCTTCAGCTTCCTCTGTGGTTGCTTCATACTTTTCCAGAATAATGCGCTGAATCTTCTCTCTTGTTGCAGAATTAATCGGATGGGCTATATCCTTATACTCTCCGTCTGATGCCTTTCTGCTTGGCATTGCGATGAACAGCCCTTTCTCTCCTTCGATCACTTTGATATCATGTACTACAAATTCATCATCTATAGTAATAGATACTACCGCTTTCATCTTTCCTTCCTTTGCTACTCTGCGAACTCTTACATCTGTGATAACCATAAATACTTTTCCTCTCATTTTCCTTGCTTTTGTATCTCAAAAAACGACACTACATGATATAACGTTCGTTTTTTTCAACCACAATCTTTATCTTCTCTTTCCCAATAAAAGAAGAATTCGCCCGTATCGTACCTCTGCTTTCCACAATACAGTTTTCAATATGTGTATGATCTCCGATATACACGTCATTGAGAATAATGGAGTTCTTAATGGTGCAGTCATTTCCCACAAACACTTTCTTGAACAGCACACTGTTCTCCACGACTCCGTTAATAATACAGCCGGATGATATCAGACTGTTTTTCACTTCTGTTCCAGGATTATATTTTGCCGGCGGAAGATCCTCAATTCTGGAATATACATTGGGATACTGCCGGAAAAAATACTCACGGATCTCTGGCTTCAGAAAGTCCATATTCGTCTGATAATAGGCTTCCACTGTAGAAATATTTCTCCAGTAAGACTGTAACGGATAAGCATACATTCGCTTCAGTCCACGGTATTTTACAAGAATATCTTTTACAAAATCATACTGATTCTGTTCCTGAGCCTTTTCCACCAATTCAATCAGAAGTCTCCGGCGTACTACATAAATTCCGGTAGAAATCATGCTTCCATGGGCATTCTCCGGCTTTTCTTCAAATTCTGTGATCTTTCCATCTGAATTCATCTTTACCACGCCAAAACGGGTAATGTCGTCTCCCTGAGGGAGTTCACTGCATACCACGGTAATATCCGCTTTTTTCTCAATATGGTATTCCAGCACCTTTCCGTAATCCAGCTTATATACACCGTCACCGGATGCAATCACTACATACGGCTCATGACAGTTCTTCAGAAAATCCAGATTCTGGGCTATGGCATCTGCCGTCCCTCTGTACCAGGAATTATTCTCTACGGTAATGGTTGGCGTAAATACATACAACCCTCCCTGCTTCCGTCCAAAATCCCACCACTTGGATGAACTGAGATGTTCATTCAGGGATCTGGAATTGTACTGGGTCAGAACTGCCACCTTCTGTACCCCGGAATTGGTCATATTACTCAGTGAAAAATCAATGCTCCGGTAACTTCCTGCCACAGGCATGGCCGCAATTGCTCTTTTATGTGATAACTCATGCATCTTTTCATTGTTGCCGCCGGCTAAAATAATTCCTACTGCCCTCATGCTTCGCCACCATCCTTTATAATTGATCCGCCGCTCTCTAATATGCCGTCAGGATAATCCGCAGCTTCTGTTTTTCCGATAATTGCTGTATTCTTTCCGATCTTCACTCCATCCGGAATGATACTGTCCTCTCCGATCGTTACCAGACCTCCCGTATAGACATCTGGCTTGTAATGGTTGATCTTTTCTTCTCCCACACCGAGCACTGCACCGGCACCTATCACAGTATTCTCCGCAATAATTGCTTTCTCGACTACCGCACCTTCTCCAATCACGGTGCCCTTCATAATGATCGAATTCTTTACTACGGCACCTTTTTTTATCGTAACACCTGCACCGATAATGGAATTCTCCACTTCTCCGCAGATCTCTGTACCATCTCCGATGATACATCTCAGGATCTTCGCATCCTCTGAAATATACTGTGGCGGTATAATATCTCCGCTGGTATAGATCTTCCAGAACTCCTCATACAGGTTAAACTCCGGAATGATGTCAATCAGTTCCATATTCGCTTCCCAGTAAGAACTTAAAGTTCCCACATCCTTCCAGTAGCCGTTATACTCATAAGCTACCAGCTTCTCGCCCTTTTGCTGACAGTATGGAATGATATGTTTTCCAAAATCGCAGCCCGGTACATCTTTGTTGGCAAGCAGGGCTTCCTTTAATATACTCCATGTAAATATGTAGATTCCCATAGATGCCAGGTTACTCTTCGGCTCCTTTGGCTTCTCCTGGAATTCGGTAATCTGGCTGGTCTCATCCGTTACTACCACACCGAACCGGCTGGCTTCCTCCCACGGAACCGGCATCACTGCCAGACTGACTGCCGCCTGACTTGCCTTATGAAAGTTCAACATGACTTCATAATCCATCTTATAAATATGATCTCCCCCAAGAATCAGTACATATTCCGGGTGAAACATTTCTATGTAGTTCAGATTCTGATAAATGGCATTGGCCGTTCCTGTATACCATTCTGTGTCTTCCGGCTTCTCATATGGTGGAAGAATGCTGACACCTCCCACATTCCGGTCAAGATCCCACGGAATTCCAATACCGATGTGTGTATTCAGCCGAAGTGGCTGATACTGTGTCAGCACTCCTACTGTGTCCACTCCTGAATTGATGCAATTGCTCAACGGAAAATCAATAATACGGTACTTTCCGCCAAAAGCAACGGCTGGCTTTGCAACTTTTGATGTCAATACTCCGAGACGGCTTCCCTGACCGCCTGCCAGAAGCATGGCAATCATTTCTTTCTTAATCACCCTATCACCTCTTGCTGTTATTTTACGATGTCCCTCACAGGGATAATTTGTATTGTTATTATAACACAGCATTTTCAATTAGTGAACATTTTTTACAATAAATCTATTTTTTTCTATGTTCATTTATATATTTCGTCTTTCTTTTTTTTCGTAATTTTTCGCATCCTGTCGTTTTATACTCATTTTTTGTACTTTCGCGCTAAAATATATTGATTATTTTTGTTGATTTTATACTATTTCCCTGCCTGCACTTTCTTTTTTTATGGAAGTGCGGTATGATAAGGTTAATATTTTTATTTCTAATAAAAGGAGATTTTCTAATGTATAGAATAGATTTTCAGTCACCGGTTCATGTCCATTTTATCGGAATCGGCGGCATTAGTATGAGCGGTCTTGCTGCCATCCTTCTGGATCGCGGATTCTCTGTATCCGGATCTGACCGCAGCGAATCTGACCTGACCAAATGGCTTACTGCATCCGGCGCAAAGATTTTCTACGGACAGTGCGCTTCTAATATAGAAGACAGTGTCGATCTGGTTGTATACACCGCAGCCATTCACCCGGACAATCCAGAATACGCCGAAGCAGTCAGAAGAGGTATTCCTATGCTGACACGTGCAGAGCTTCTTGGGCAGCTTATGACCAATTATCAGCTTCCGATTGCCATATCCGGCACGCACGGAAAAACGACTACAACCTCCATGGTTTCCCACATTCTGCTGGCTGCTGATACCGATCCTACCATTTCCGTGGGTGGTATTCTTCCTGCAATCCACGGTAATATCCGTGTGGGTGCCGACCGCATTTTTGTCACAGAAGCCTGTGAATATACCAACAGTTTCCTAGACTTTTTTCCTAAAATCAGCATTATCCTGAATATTGATGCTGACCATCTGGATTTCTTCAAAGATCTGGATGATATCCGTCATTCTTTCCGCCTGTTTGCGGAAAAACTGCCATCCGACGGCATCCTGATTATCAACAAAGCTATTACAAATGTAGAAGCCATCACTGAGGGACTTCCATGCAAGATTATATACTATGATATGGACAGTACTTCCGGTGCAGATTACTATGCCGCCAATATTTCCTATGACGCGATGGCATGTGGTTCTTTTGATCTGATGCATGGATCTGAAAATATGGGACATTTTGTACTGCATGTTCCGGGAGAACATAATGTGGATAACGCCATTGCTGCACTGGCGCTGGCACACTTGATTGAGGTTCCGGTTACTGCCATGCAGAAGGGTCTGGATCAGTTTGGCGGAACCGAACGACGTTTTCAGCACAAGGGCGAAATCGGCGGAGTTACCATCGTTGACGATTATGCACACCACCCAACAGAGATCCGTGCCACACTTCATGCTGCACAGAACTGTGCCCACAAGACTTTATGGTGTGTATTCCAGCCACATACATATACCAGAACCAAAGCTCTGATGGATGATTTTGCATCCGCACTGGCTCTGGCTGACAAAGTAGTTCTTGCAGATATCTATGCAGCCAGAGAAACCGATACACTGGGCATCAGTTCCCGTACTTTGCAGCAAAAGCTCCTGGATCTGGGATGTGAGGCTTACTACTTCCCGTCCTTTGACGAGATCGAGACCTTCTTATTAGAAAATTGTTCAAACGGTGATTTGTTGATAACTATGGGCGCCGGAGATATTGTAAAAGTGGGAGAAAAGCTGTTAGGTCAATAATTATCCACATTATCCACATGTTTATACACAGTTTTGTGTATGTGAACATGTGGATTTTTTTTCTTCTTTCTACCTTTCGACAAATTTCAACACACCTCGACTTTTCCTTTTAAATACAATGTTTTTTCGACTTTCAGAATTTTTTATACAATTCAGACAGCTTTTTATATCCACATTATCCACATTATCCACACGCATTGTTCACAACTCCCGGTTGCAAAACTCTTTATTTTCTTTTCAAAAAAGCTGTGCTATACTATGTGAACCGGGAGTCCGGCATCTGCGCTAATGCGTTACGTGTTGCCTGTACCTCCCTGCAATCAACAATTCTCAACGATAATTTTCTGGCAGGTGAAAAAAGTGATTCTACATAAATATGCTGTAAACGACTACACACTGGTTCAAAACCAGTTTATTGACAATTACATGATTTCCGCGAATGGAGAATTCGTCAAAGTATACCTTTATCTGCTTCGCTGTTCTACCAGTGATATGGAGCTGACGATTTCTTCTATTGCAGATGCGCTGAATCATACTGAGAATGATGTGAAGCGTGCCCTTTCCTACTGGGAACGCCTTCATATTCTGCAGCTTACTTACGATCCTGCCGGTACTCTGACCGATATTACTTTTGTGGAAAGTCAGAATATGGAATCCATCCACCAGAGCAGGCTGAATCAGTATGCTTCTTCGCTTGCTGATCTGCAGAATTCCCCTGCCAAGCTGACAGTCTCTGCTGACCGCAAGAAGGAACTGGCATCCCAGGAGGAAGTGAAACAGTTACTGTACATTGCAGAACAGTACCTTGCCAAGCAGCTCAGCAGCACAGAAGTGAACCACATTCTCTATTTTTATGATGAGCTTCACTTCTCTTCTGATTTGATCGAATACCTGATTGAGTACTGTGTTTCCAAAGGCAAACGCAGTATCAACTATATCCGGAAGGTGGCTCTGGAATGGGCCGCCCGTGGAGTTACCACGGTAAAAGAAGCAAAAGAAGACAGCAATTTCTATCACAGAGACTATTATACGATCCTGAATGCTTTCGGCATCCGTGGACGGGGACCCGGAAAGACAGAGGCTGATTTTATGGCATCCTGGTTCCAGGAGTATGGCTTTACCACTGATATTATTCTGGAGGCGGTGAACCGTACCATTAACCGTATCCATACACCGAGTTTTGAATATGCAGACCGTATTCTGCAGGACTGGAAGTCCAGGGGCGTGCGCCATGTTTCTGATATCCAGCAGCTTCCAAAGCCTGCTTCCCAGCCCAAACGCTCTTCCGTTTCTTCCGGCAAGAACGCAGGGAATTTCGGTTTCCCACAGAGAAATTATGATTTTGACAAGCTGGAACAGCAGCTTCTGGACTGTTAAGGAGGACTTATGGCACTGAATAATTCACAATATGATGCTATCATGCGTGATTACCAGAGACTTCAGTCTCAGCACCGTCACGAACAGGATGACCGCATTCAGGAAGCGTATGGGCGTTTCCCACGTTTATCAGAGATCCATGCTCTGATTGCCTCTGAGAGCGTTGCCTGTGGGAAAGCTCTTCTGAACGGGGACAATCAGGCCCTTGACCGCCTGAAGTTACACATTCAGAAGCTGGGAACGGAGCGTGCCTCCATTCTTCAGAAGGGAGGATATCCTGCTGATTATCTGGAGCTTACGTATACCTGTCCATATTGCCATGATACCGGGTATATTGATAACCAGAAGTGTCAGTGCTTTAAGAAGGCAGAAATTGATCTGCTGTATACCCAGTCGAATCTCCAGGGTATTCTGGAAGAAGAGAATTTTTCCACTTTTTCTTATGACTATTATTCTGATGATATCCGGGATGCTTCCGGTAAGTCATCTCTGGAACGTATTCATCGTGTAACAGAGATCTGCCACCGGTTTATCCGTGAGTTTGACCAGACTTTTTCCAATCTGTTCTTCTATGGCGATACCGGTGTGGGCAAGACGTTTCTCTCTCACTGTATTGCCAAAGAACTGTTGGATACTACCCATTCCGTGATATATTTTTCCGCACAGGAACTTTTTCAGAATTTTGCTGACAAACGTTTTAACCGAAATGGAGAGACTACAGATTCCACAGAGCATATCTACGACTGTGATCTCCTGATTATTGACGATCTGGGAACCGAACTGACTAACGCCTTTGTGAACTCGGAACTTTTTTCCTGTATTAACGAACGTCTGATTAATCAGAAATCCACGATCATATCCACGAATCTTCCGCTGGAGTCTTTCGCTTCGGTTTACTCCGAGCGTATCTTTTCCCGCATCTCCAACGGCTATACTATGCTGAAGCTTTTCGGAAAGGATATCCGCGTACAGAAAAAAGTCCAAAGGCTTTCTGCCAAAAGGTCTTGAATTAATAAATGATTCTACTTATACTAAAGGTAAGACTGACCATAAAATGTCTGAACCATTATGATAAAATAATTTTGGAGGATGAAATATGCAGGCAGAATTTTGTAATCTTGATTCTATCCCTGTTGGCCCACTGGGTATTATCCCAATGGCCAGCTGCAGTGAACTTGGAAAGAAGGTAGACAAACATCTTGTTTCCTGGAGACATGAAAGAGAGCATGCACAGAAGCGAACCGTTGCCTTAAAAGAATATGAAAAAGAAAGTTATGTGATCAATGCAAAAGTTCCGAGGTTTGGCTCCGGTGAAGCGAAGGGTATCATCACAGAATCCGTCAGAGGTGATGACTTGTATATTCTGGTAGATGTCTGCAATTACAGCCTGACTTACTCTCTGAGCGGACACACCAATCATATGTCACCGGACGACCACTATCAGGATCTGAAGCGTATCATTGCAGCTGCAGAAGGAAAAGCAAAGAGAATTAATGTTATTATGCCTTTCTTATATGAAGGACGTCAGCATAAGAGAAACGGACGTGAATCTCTGGACTGTGCTCTGGCTCTTCAGGAGCTTACCAAAATGGGTGTGGATAACATCATTACCTTCGATGCCCACGACCCACGTGTACAGAACGCTATCCCTCTTCACGGATTTGAGACAGTTCAGCCTGTATATCAGTTTATCAAAGGATTTTTCAAAGCTGCTCCTGGTCTTCATATTGACAAGGACAGCATGATGATCATCAGCCCGGACGAAGGCGGTATGGGACGTGCGATCTATATGGCCAATGTACTCGGACTGGATATGGGTATGTTCTACAAGCGTCGTGATTATTCCAAGATCATTGATGGTCGTAACCCGATCGTAGCACATGAATTCCTTGGCTCCAACGTAGCCGGTAAGGATATGGTTATTGTAGATGATATGATCTCTTCCGGAGACAGCATCCTGGAAGTTGCCGCAGAATTAAAAGAACTGAAAGCCAACCGCATCTTCCTCTGCTCTACCTTTGGTCTTTTCACCAACGGCATCGAGAAGTTCGATAAAGCATATGAAGAAGGCGTATTCGATTACCTGCTGACCACGAACCTGATATATCAGACACCGGAACTGCTGTCCCGTTCTTACTATACAAGCTGTGATCTGAGTAAATATCTTGCCTACATTATTGATACACTGAATCATGACGAATCCATCAGCCATCTGCTGAATCCACTGGATCGTATCAACAGATTCCTTGCCAAGAATAATAAATAAAAGGCGTGTATGTCTCGGGATTTTGGCATATTCATGCCAAAACACCTTGCGGGATAGTGCGTTCTGAACAATTACTAAAAGGCTTCAAAAAAGTGCCGGAACATAACAGATTCGTTATGTTCCGGCACTTTTTTATCTGCGGTCATACTCATAGATAACATGTAATTGAAAGAGGCAGCAATTCCATGATTACATGAAATTACTGCCTTGTGGATCGGTTATTTATTTGAAATACTGTACTCCGGATTCGAAGATCTTCAGATCCTGTTCTCCGTAGATATTGATGGCTACAGACTCTCCTCTTCTTTCGGAGTGTGCCATCTTACCAAGTACACGTCCATCCGGACTGGTGATACCTTCAATTGCCATATAAGAACCGTTTACATTCCATTCTTCGTTGTTGATATCCAGTTCTCCGTCTGGTGTCACATACTGAGTTGCTACCTGACCACTCACAAACAGCTTCTGGATCCATTCTTTCGGTGCTACGAAACGTCCCTCACCGTGGGAAGCCGGATTACAATAGGTCGCTCCCGGTGTCGCCAGCTGCAGCCATGGGGACTTATTGCTTACCACCTTTGTGTATACCATCTTGGAGATATGGCGGTTGATGGTGTTAAAGGTCAGTGTCGGTGAATCTTCCCTCTGTCCCGTAATCTCGCCATATGGAACCAGGCCCAGCTTGATCAGTGCCTGGAATCCGTTACAGATACCAAGCGCAAGACCATCTCTTTCCTGTAACAGCTTGGTAACCGCTTCTTTCAGCTTCGCATTCTGAAATGCGGTAGCAAAGAACTTGGCTGATCCGTCCGGTTCATCACCTGCAGAGAATCCACCTGGGAACATGATGATCTGTGCCTGATCGATGGCTTTCTCAAAAATCTCCACAGAATCACGGATATCTTCTGCTGTCAGGTTCTTAAATACTTTTACATCTACTTCTGCACCGGCACGTTCAAACGCCTTAGTGCTGTCGTATTCACAGTTTGTTCCAGGGAATACCGGAATGAATACACGAGGTTTTGCTACTTTATGCTTGCAGACATAGATATTCTTTGTCTTATATACACCATCTTCAATAACCGCTTCTTTATCTTCTGGTTTTACGGCCATGAATACTGCTGTAGGACCGTCAGATGCTGCTTCTTCGCCCAGGAACGCAGTTCCGCCCTGTTCACCGGATACAGTCTTAAATACCTTCTCCAGTGTGCCTTTCCATGCTTCCAGAGCCTCATCCAGTGTAATCTTCACATCTTTATAAGCCAACACCGGTTTATCTGCTACTTCGCCGATTACGATTCCGCCTGCGATCAGTTTATCTGCTTCTTCTGCCGGTACTTCCGCAACCAGATCACCAAATCCCGGTGCAAACAGCGTATCTTTTTCCAGTGTGTCATTTAACTGTACGCCCAGTCCGTTACCAAATGCCATCTTGGATACTGCCAAAGCTACGCCCTTGCCATCCAGTGTATATGCAGATACAATCTTTCCTGCCTTCACATCCTCAAAGAACTTGCCATACAGATCCTTCACCTGTTCATAAACCGGCAGGTCATATGCATCTTTTTCAATCTGGAACAGAACCAGCTTATTACCTGCTTTTTTCAGTTCCGGAGAAATCATGGTCTTATCACTTGCAACATCCACTGCGAAGGATACCAGTGTCGGCGGTACGTCAATCTCATTGAAAGTACCGGACATGGAGTCTTTTCCTCCGATAGACGGAAGTCCGAATCCCAGCTGTGCTTCATAAGAACCAAGCAGTGCTGCGAACGGCTGGCTCCATCTCTTTGGATCCTCACTCATTCTGCGGAAGTATTCCTGGAAAGTCAGACGAATCTTCTTATAGTCTCCACCCCCCGCTACGATCTTGGCTACAGATTCCAGTACTGCATAAACAGCTCCATGATATGGGCTCCAGCTGGACAGATATGGATCAAATCCATAAGCCATCATGGTTACTGTATCTGTCTTACCCTTCAATACAGGAAGCTTTGCTACCATAGCCTGAGTCTCTGTCAATTGATATTTTCCACCATATGGCATCAGCACACTGCCTGCTCCGATGGAGCTGTCAAACATCTCCACCAGTCCCTTCTGGGAGCATCCGTTTAAGTCTGCCAGATCACCCAGCCATTTTTCTTTTACATCCGTTACAGACTCTTTTGCAAAATAATTGTCTTTTCCGGATGGAATCTCTACAAATACATCTGTCTCCTGGTGTGCACCATTGGTATCCAGGAATGCTCTGCTGATATTTACGATCTCTTTATCTCTCCAGATCAGTACCAGTCTCGGTGTCTCTGTCACAACCGCAACCTCTACTGCTTCCAGGTTTTCTTCATTGGCATACTTCAGGAATTCTTCCACATCTGCCGGATCTACTACAACAGCCATACGTTCCTGAGATTCAGAAATTGCGATCTCAGTTCCATCCAGGCCTGCATATTTCTTCGGTACTTTGTCCAGGTAGATCTGCAGTCCGTCTGCCAGTTCTCCGATGGCAACAGATACTCCGCCGGCACCGAAGTCGTTACATTTCTTAATCAGACGGCTGACCTCCGGTCTGCGGAACATACGCTGAATCTTTCTCTCTGTCGGTGCATTACCTTTCTGAACCTCTGCTCCGCACACTTCGATGGAACTCTCTGTATGCACTTTGGAAGATCCTGTAGCACCACCGATACCGTCACGTCCGGTACGGCCACCCAGCAGGATAATGATATCTCCAGGATCAGAAGTCAGTCTCTTCACATCTTTTCTCGGAGCTGCGCCCATAACGGCACCGATCTCCATTCTCTTTGCCACATAGTTCGGATGATAGATCTCTTTTACATATCCGGTAGCCAGGCCGATCTGGTTACCATAAGAAGAATAGCCGTGAGCGGCCTGACGAACCAGCTTCTTCTGTGGAAGCTTGCCCTTCAGGGTGTCTTTTACAGATACCGTCGGGTCTGCTGCACCGGTTACACGCATAGCCTGATATACATACGTTCTTCCTGACAATGGATCTCGAATAGCTCCTCCCAGACAGGTAGCAGCTCCACCAAATGGTTCAATCTCCGTCGGATGGTTGTGTGTCTCGTTCTTAAAGTTCACCAGCCATTCTTCTACTTCTCCGTCAATCTCTACCGGAACTACAATACTGCATGCATTGATCTCATCGGATTCTTCCTGGTCATCCAGCATGCCTTCTTTTTTCAGTTTTCGCATTGCCATCAGAGCCAGATCCATCAGGCAGACAAACTTATCATCTCTTCCCTTAAAGATCTCGGCACGGTCTGCCAGATATTTTTCATAGGTACCAACAATTGGCTTCTTATAATCCCCTTCGCCAAATTCCACATTCTTTAATTCAGTGGAGAATGTGGTATGACGGCAGTGATCGGACCAGTAGGTATCCAGCACACGGATCTCTGTCATACTTGGATCTCTCTTCTCTTCCCCTGCGAAATAATGCTGAATATGCTGAAAATCTTTAAATGTCATTGCCAGATTCAGAGAATCATAGAGCTCTTTTAATGCCTCTTCTGTCATCTCTGTGAATCCGTCAAAGATCATAACATCCTTCGGCTCATCAAATACCGTAACAAGAGTGTCCGGCTTCTTCATGTCTGTCTCTCTTGAGTCCACCGGGTTAATGCAGTAGCTCTTAATTGCTGCAAATTCATCATCTGTGATGTTTCCCTCAATCACATAAGTGGTTGCTGAACGAATCACCGGATCTTCCTCTTCATTTAGGAACTTCACACACTGTACAGCAGAGTCCGCTCTCTGGTCAAACTGTCCCGGAAGATATTCGACAGAAAAAGTACGGTTCTTTGATCCCATCTCAAAAGTTTCGCGATACAGCTGGTCTACTGGTGGCTCTGAAAAAACTGTCTTACATGCTGCTTCAAATACCTCATCTGAAATATTTTCCACATCATAGCGAATCAGCACTCTGACCCCCGTCATATTGTTGATTCCAAGATAACTTCGGATTTCATGCTTTAATTCCTTTGCCTGCACTGCATATGCCGGTTTCTTTTCCACATAAACTCTTCTTACGTTACTCATAAGCTCCTCCATGTTGTTTATTTGACTATGAGAAACACGCTTGCGAGCTTCTCATGTTCCCTATATTCAAGAATGCCTCGGCATTCTTGCTGCGAGATGCGCGTCATGCAATGCATCACATACTTCTTCTGCGCATCTCTGCAATCCTGCCGGAGGCTATATCAGATGGGAGATTGGCTCCCACCACTGATACTGATTTGTTGCTCGCCACCTGCAGAGGTGGGAGTCATTTCACATCTGATATCACAGCCGCTGGTTACTCTGCAAGAAATGCCATATAGCACTTCTTAGCTTCATAAACATCTGCTTTGCTGACAATCTCCCATGGTGCATGCATACTCATAACAGCCACACCACAGTCAATTACCTGCATTCCATATAAAGCAAGGATATAGGCGATTGTTCCGCCTCCGCCAATGTCGACTTTTCCAAGTTCTGCAGTCTGGAATGCCACATTATGTTTTTCCAGAATCTTTCTCAGTTCTGCCATGTATTCCGCATTGGCATCATTGGAACCGGATTTTCCTCTGGATCCTGTATATTTGTTAAATACAATTCCTTTTGCAAAATATGCTGCATTTTTCTTTTCAAACACAGATGCATATTCCGGATCGTAAGCAGCACTGACATCAGATGATAACATCTTGGAATTTGCCAGGGTTCTTCTCAGAGTAAGATCGGAATATTCACCCATGCAGTTCAGCAACTCTGCTACGGTATTTTCAAAGAATCTGGACTGCATACCGGTTGCTCCTACGCTTCCGATCTCTTCTTTATCTACCAGAATACAGCATGCGGTACGTTTTACCTTCCTGGTATCCAGAATGGCTTCCAGGGAAGTATAGGCGCATACTCTGTCATCCTGTCCGTATGCAAGAATCATACTGCGGTCCAGTCCGCATTCTCTTGCCTTTCCTGCCGGAACTACTTCCAGTTCTGCGGAGAGGAAATCCTCTTCTTCGATATCATATTTTTCTTTTAACATATTTAAGACATTTTTCTTAACAGCATCTTTTTCTTCATCCTTCAGAGGCATATTGCCAATCAGAAGATTCAGGGCTTCTCCTTCTACTACTTTGGCGCCATTCTTTTCCATCTGTTCTCCGGAAAGGTGAATCAACAGATCAGAAATGCAGAATACCGGATCATCTTCTTCCTCTCCGATATTGATTTCTACCACACTGCCGTCCTTTTTGGCTACTACACCATGAAGCGCCAGCGGAATCGTTACCCACTGATATTTCTTGATACCACCATAGTAATGGGTATCCAGATAAGCAAGCTCTGTATCTTCGTACAGAGGATTCTGCTTCAGATCCAGACGCGGAGAATCAATGTGGGCACCCAGGATATTCATTCCTTTTTCCATGTCTTTGCTTCCAATGACAAACAGGGCAATAGCTTTTTCCATAAATACATCGTAAACACGGTCTCCCGCCTGAAGCTTTTCGCCTGAACGGATCACTTCCTTCAGATCCTTAAAACCTTCTTTTTTCGCCTGCTTCACTGCTGCCTTTACGCATTCTCTTTCTGTCTTTCCGTGATCCAGGAAATGGCGGTAATTCTTATTCAGCTTCTCCAGCTCTGCCAGTTCCTTCTTTCCGTAATTTGTCCATACATTTTTTCTTTCCATAATGTTCACATCTCCAATATCTGTTTATTATTGTAACTGTTCAGTACCTTCACAGATACTTATTATTTGTGAATCAGTCCGAACTTGCTGAACGGATAGATTCTAATAAATGCTTTTCCAAGGATTCTGCTTCGTGGTACCGGTCCGATCACGCGGCTGTCGCTGCTGTGATTCCGGTTATCCCCCATACACCAGTATTCGTCCTCTCCCAGTGTAATCTCCTGTGCAGCCAGTCCCGGATCCTGAATCACTTCTTTTCCATAATGTTCATCCAGGATTTCTCCATTGATGTAAATATTTCCCTCTTCATCGATACGAACTGTTTCTCCAGGCAGACCGATAATACGCTTAATCCAGCGTTTATCCTTCTGTTCATCCGGGTAAATTACCACGATATCAAACCTCTCGGGATCCGAAAAACGATAGGAGAGCTTATCGCAGATCAGATTGTCCCGATCCTGCAATGTATCCTCCATAGAATGTCCGTCTACCTGTACTCTCTGTCCCACAAAGGTGACAATAAACAGCGCTGCCAGTATTGCAATTGCAAAGCAGCCAATCCAGCTTAGTATCTCTTTTTTCATCTGTCTCTCCTTTTTATCATTTCTGGCTGTCACAGACTCCCTGCTGCTGTAAACAGAATGGAACTGATATTTACCGCCATATGCAAAGCAATCGGTGCCATCAGAGTCCCTTCTTTTTCATATACTGCCAGAAGCAACAGTCCCATAGGAAATGCAAATAGTATCTGTAGTGGATTCCCATGATATACCGCAAATATTCCGGCAGCCAGAATCATAGACAACCATTCATTATTATAAGCCTTTAATCGATTATAGACAAGACCTCTGAATAAGACTTCTTCCATTATCGGTACAATGATTCCAATTCCGACCAACTGCACTGCAAAGCTGCTGCCAAACAATGCTTCCTGCGCATCATTGGAAAATCCTGCCCTGCAGTTAATCAGATTCAGCAAAATGGAACACACTGCATTAGCACCAATTCCAAGCAGAACAATTTCAGCTGTTTTTCTGATGGCAAGTGTCTTTCTCTTTTTCTGAAAGCATCCGTCTTTTTTCATCATATAGCAGAAAAACGGCAGAACCATCACGGCGGCCATAGTTGTGAGAAAGGCTGCATCTGCATGCAGCCCCATCATCTGTACTATGTTGATTGCAATGAAATGAATCAGGACCGGTTCTAATATCTTAGCCCAAATCTGCATCATTTCCATCATAATCAGGATCTCCCGAAATAGAGATCGATGCCATCCGCAATGCCTTCTGCCATTTTCTGCTGATTTGTATCTTCTGCCATGTAGGTATCATCCTCTGTGTTGGACATAAATCCCATCTCCAGCACAATCACCGGAATCTTACTCCAGTTGATCTGTGCGCGGCTGTCTATATTATACAATCCTTTATCTGTCAGGCCCGTCTTGTCGCAATAGGCCTGCAGCACAATGTCTCCCAGTGCATTACTCTTTTTTACCAAATCTGTATCTGTGATGTACGGATTCTCATAAGAAGGTGCCTGTGCACACGCTCCTCTTTCACTGCTGTCATCTCCTCCATTGGCATGGAGGCTGATCAGTATCTGTGCATCGGATGCATTTACCAGTTCCGCTCTTTCTACTTCACTGAGTTGTGTATCCGCATCTTCTCTGGTCATAAATACCTCATATCCACGTTCTTCCAGGATATCTTTCAGTTTTGTGGCAACTTCAAGATTCAGTTCATTTTCTTCCAGTCCGGTAGCTGTTCCACTGATTCCTTCACTGAATCCCTTTATCATGGTCTCAGAACCCGGTCCTACCGGTTCCTCTTCTGTCAGGTCTGCATCTGCGCCCTGGTGAGAAGCATCGATTGCTACCATGATCTTCTCTGTCTGACTTTCTGCATTCTCAGTCTGTTCTTCCTCAGATACCGCTTCTGTCTCAGACTGTGTCTCTGTTTCTGTTTCTGTCTCTGTTTCTGCTTCAGATACTTCTTCTGTTGTCTCCTCCATCTGAGACTCTGTCACAGCTTCTGTATCTGCCACAGTTTCATTGTCTGATTCCACGTTTCCTTCTATATCTGTCTCCGTCTCTGCTTCAAGTGCTTCTCTGACTGCCTTTTCAATATAAGCCGCCTTTTGCTCATCCTCTGACAGCATGGCATCTGCTGTCACTGCACCGGACAGTCCCACTGCCAGCGCTGTAAGAAATGCTGCAAATTTTTTCTTTTTCATTCTTTCTTCTGACTCCTGTTTAAATTGCATTCGGTACTTCAACTGTCGTTACTGTGCAATTACCATCTACGTATTTGAAATAGAATTTTGCTTCTTTGACTGCTGAATGTGCAGTATCTTTCGCTGCCTGTTCAGATTCGGTCTCTGTTTCACTTTCTGTTTCCGTCTCAGTCTCTGCTTCTGCATCATCTGCCGGTTCGTAAGCACACTTATAGGAAATAGTCATCTCCATTCCAATATAACTGTCTTCTCCCTTGCCTGGATAATACACATCACCGAACGTAGGCTTAAATTCACTGAATGTGATGCTCTTTACCTTCAGATTGCCATTCTGGAACATATTATCATGAATTGCCTTATACAGATTGTCCTTATTGGCAGCCTGCGCAAATAAAGAACTCAGGGACGATGCACCCTTTTCCTGCATAGCAGCTGTAAAGAGCTCGTTGATCATGGTCTTAGCCAGTTCTGTCATCTGTGTCTGTGCATTCTCACCAACTACAAGCTGGTCTCGTACATCTACCACACCGGCTGATGTATCCAGAGCTGCCTCATAGGAATCAAATGGAAGTCCGTTTACCTGAATCTTACTGTCCTGTGCCTTTACACCTGTCAGTGCATAGCATACTGCACCCGGTGAAAGATTCTCATCTTCCTTAATCTGAGAACTGTCAGGAGCAACACCATTTACCAGAACCTGAGATCCTGCCGGAGCAATGATTTCCAGATCTGCAGTCTTTTCTGCTGCCGCTCCGTCAATTCCCCACTGTTCAAACAATCCATATCTCTTTTCACTCTGCTGAAGCATATTGATGGTCTTGGTTACTTCCTTGCCATCTGCTGTGTAAGTAAACTGATATTCCTGCACAAACTGGTTATCATTGTTCAGAGAACGTGCTCCTGTCTGCACCTGATAATCCTTTACACCGATTACATCTTCCACATAACGTTTTGCAACATTCAGTGGATTACCGTTTTTCGTTCCGTTAATGACAAAGGTAACGGCTGCTGCCACAATGATCACGCCAATAATCCAGGCTGTCAGCAGATGATTCCTTTTCTTTCTCTGTCTCCATTTATATTGCTGATTTTCTTTTTCTGCCATAGTATGTACCCTCCTAATATCTCTGGTCTTCCAGATTCATAATGACTTCCAGGTTTGCCCATTCGTAGTCATTTAATAAAGCATCCACGTTGTCATAGCGTGGTACATACCATGTCTTTGTTGCAAAATAGTCAATCCATTTCTGGGTTGTAAAGATTCTGCCGTGACGGGCAAAAATCTCATTTCTCAGTTTCGCCAGATCCTCCGAAGACCAGTCACTGATCTCATCTTCTGAAATATAACGTGAATCAATATCATACATCATGTAGCTGTCATCGTATGCTGAAGGATTGCTGCCTGATGATCCGCCTGAACTGCTTCCGTCATCGATATTGATACCATCGGAGGATCCGCTGCCGGAAGAACTTCCTCCTGACGAATTACTTCCTGATGTACTTCCACCTGATGTACTGCCGGAAGAACTGCTTCCTGAGCCTGAGCTGTGATAGCCATCGCCATCCCAGTAGCCACCCTGTCCGTCATAATAAGCACCGTCTGCAGAATAATATCCGCCCCAGCGGTCATGATAGAGTCCACGGTCATCATAATAACCGCCTTCGCTCTCATTATAGAACTTACCGTCTGAACTGTAATAATCACTGGATGAAAAATCTGTGGATGCTCCGTCTTCTGAAGCAGAGCCGCTTCCTGATGTGCTGCTATCCTGAGACGAAGCATCCGTTACCGTTCCTTCATCTCCAGCCGTATTCTCACCGGACTGTTCGGATTCTGTTGTACTGTCAGACTTTTTCGTATCTTTTTTTGTTGTATCTGACTTTGGCTTTACCGTAAATGAGTCTTTGGTAGCCGCAAATTTTTCTACTGTAAGTGGCTGTTCTGTTTCTTTTTCATTTACTGCCACTTCACTTCCCTGCTCCGTATTGTTGCTGCGATCTATCAGTGATAATCCGGTCTGTGTCACAAAGGCACTGCCGCCTGCTGCCAGTACTGTCGCACCTGCAACCGCAAGGATTGTAGTTAATTTCCTCTTATTAGACATTTTTCCTCACCTCTTGGTAAGGATCATAACACATCATTTTTGAATTGTCCATCAGTTATGCCGTTTTGACTTTAAGAAAATTGCCCACAATGCCGTAATTACAGCTATTCCGGCAAGAATTTTCCTGTTTTTCCCTTCTGTGCTTTTCCGTCTGCCGTAAGACAGGATTCCTGCTTTTCTTTCGGACTGCGCTGCAACATTTTCTCCCTGCCTGCTCATGGAATTTGTCACTTTCTGACCAGTTTCCTGTTGTATCTTCATACTTCCTGCAAGTGATGGTGCTTCCATCTGATCATTCAGCCAGAAATACTGATCCCCTGTATCTGTCTTATTTCCTGCTCTGTCCTGTGCAGCAACACGGATCCTCTGCCACTTTTCTGCTTTCTTCAACGAAATTGTCTGTTCTTCCCGATTATTCTTATGTATCACTTCTCCATTGAGCCACACCGTCACTTCCTGCAGTGCCAGATTATCTCTGCACTCCAGTTGTACCTCTTTTGCCGATTCCCGGTAAATACCATTTTCTTCCATGCCACACAGAAGAATTTCCGGCCCACTCCGGTCTACCGCAAATTCTATTTTCTGTTTTCGCATTCGATTATCACTGGCATTCTCTGCCTTGTCTTCGCTGGAACAGATCAAATAATACATTCCTTCTTCTTCAAAGCAGCCAGATGATATCGTATAGCAATATTCCTTCCAGCTCTGGTCGTCCCCGGATTTTCTCACAGTATAGTCTCTGTCTTTTACAAGTTTCCTTGTTTCCCCTTCATGTCCCAGCAAGATTTCAGATTCTGTCAGATGATCTACATTCACCTCATACACTTTCATATCTGTGGAATCTGGCAGATAATAATGACTGATCCGTTTCTGTGTCTGCTGATCCAGATAATATACCGATCCAAATCGGTTTACAGAAAAACTGATTTCTCTGTTACTGCGATTTCCTGCCAGATCCTGCGTCTCTGCCCGTAATGTATATACATCATCCCATGATCTTTCTTCCGGCAGGTTCTTCATCTGAAATCTGGCTGTTCCATCTGTGGATTCCAATTTCTCCCACTGTATTTGACGATCTCCTCCCTGAAAACCGGTCAGAATCAGGCTGATCTGTGTGGTATCCAGATTTGCATCCCGTATGATACATACCGGCTCTATCTGGTGACGATTGGCACTTCCGGATATTACATTTTCAAATTGTATATCTGGCACAGTATAATCCACCACAATTTCTCCGGTAGATTGAAATCTCACATTTCCCACGTAGTCTTCCAGTCTGCACCATACTTTGCAGACACCTTCACAATCCAGAACCAGCTCTTTTCCTTCACTCCATTTATCTTCCTGAAGACTGTAGAGTTCTTCTCCTGTCAGTTCCCGTTCCTCATCATAGGCCGCATAAAGTTCTGCTTTTTTCACTCCGCTTCCACTGTCGCTGATATGCGTACAGGAAACAGTTGTTTCACAATTTCGATAATATCTTTCTTCGGAAGAAACTTCCTTTCCGTCCAGTGCCCAGTCAGATTCCGGGGCACTCCCATCCACATGCCATGTGATGCTCCGTACCTGTGATTCTGCCAGAATTTCTCCCTGACTGCTCCTTTGCGTAAGCGTAAATTCTGCTGTTCCATCTCCATAAATCTTTCCAATCTGTGTACCATCCGTAAAACCGTTTCCATCTACAGGTACAACCCTCAGCATTTCATCCTTCCGAATCCACAGCTTTCCGTCTTCCCCCTGCCAGAGCGCTTTTTCATCCTGGCATTGTATTTTATAATCCAGAGTTCCCATTACAGCGGGAGCAGAAAGGATCACATCTCCACCTGAAACAGCATGGCTTTCTTCTATATTAAAAATGTAATTCGCAGTCGGATTGCCGGAGATCGTTCCATCTTTTTTTCTTTTGGGCACAATCGCATTTACGTAGCAAATCTCCTTTCCGTTTTGATACATCGGACTGGTCTTCTGCAATACGTCCTCATCAATCTCCAGTTCCGGAAAAACAAACCCTTCCGGTACGCTTCCATTCTTACAGTCCTCTTCCAGGAAACCACTCACTATCATATGTTCTTCCTGATCAAACACCAGATTCGAAATCTGGTTCTCTGAATAATAAGGTTTTTTTGCATTACTGATTGTAATTTGCAAAGGTCTTGGCAAAATTGTTACCGTTAACGGCTCTTGCACATCTTCTTCTATTACATACTCTTCACTTCCTGTTCCTTCCAGTGTAATTGCGGTCTCCACAGGCCAGATTCCAACATCTTTCTCCTTTGCCGTTCCGATTATGGTCAGTCCCATTCCTTCTGGCAATCCGATAACTTCTGCCTCTACTTCTACATCTGCGGTCCCGTCATAATATCTGCTTTCTTCCACCAAATGTATATTTGACACCCTGATTTTCTTCTCGCCAGCTTCTGATTCTGTTTCTTCCTCCTGTTGTTCTTCTGTCTGCTGCCCGTTTCCATGCATTCCTGTTATTCCGTCTGATTCATCTCCCGCAGCATCTTTCCAGCCTGAATTATCAACCCATCCATTATCCGTTGCTTCATTATCCCACCACTCCAGCTTCCCATATTCTGTATCATCTGTTGATTCAGATCCGTATTCTTCCTTTTCCTCATTCTTCCCTGTTTCACTTTCTGCATCTTTTCCACTGTTCTCTGTTCCCCACCACTCGTCATAATCCCATTCACCTTCAGTCTGTCCATAGTCCTCTGATTCCTGTCCGTCCACTTCCTCCGACCATCCGGGCCAGATCATCTGTGTCGTTTCCATTCCATCAGCCACAATTCCCAGCACTGCCCACATTCCAAGTGCTGCCAATGGTTCTAATTTTCTCATGCTCTTTTCCTTCTTTCCGATCCTTCGATATTCTCACATCTGATACACTCGCCGCATCATCTCCCGCACTTCTTGTTCATCAGCCAGTAATCTGTCTTTTATTTCCTGCATCCGCCTGTGCTGTTCAGGCACCTGTTCCAGTTCACTGTTCATCTTCTCCAGAAGTTCTTCTTCCTCTTTTTGTCCGATTCCGGTCTCTTTCAGTTCCACCATATAGTGCTTCCAGACTGCCAGTGTTTCTTTCCAGAGCATAAGCCTCGTCATGCCTATCTGATCTCCCTGTTTTTCCAACATTTGTTTCTGATCTTCCCAGTATAAGAGGAACAATCCGTCATTTTCTCCTGTTTCGTCGTATTTTTTCCATTTTTCCCGGTTCTGTCCAAGTTTCCCATACAGTATACTTTTTTCATATAATTCAGTGTCACCACAGACTTCCTCCGGTATCTTCGTTACCTTTTGAAACCACTGCGCCGCATCCTTTTTTCCCCGGATACTCTGATCATAATACCAGCAGGTAATACCTGATTCATACGCTACTTTCTGATACTCTTCCGGATTCTTTTGCAAAATCTGTTCCAGATTCTCCCGCCATCCTTCTGGTATTTCTTTCCATATTTTTCGGTACTCCCGTGCTTCCTCCTCATCCAGCAGGGCATCTTCCTGAAATGTATACAGTAATTCCAGATAACCTTCTGCCCGTTCCGGATAAGCCAGGATTAGTTTTTTTAATGTCTCCTGTTTTTTTCTTCCATTTAACAGTCTGGCATCCGCCAGTTCACTCTCATATTGATCTCTTATCCAGTTCTGTCGAATCTGTTCACTGCCAAGTGCCCCAGCTTTTATCAATATTCCTACTGTCACCAGAAAGAGACCGATCTGTATGCGTTTCTGGTTCTGTATCAATCTCAGAGTGTTGCGTATTATTTTCCTTTTTTTCTTTTCGCTTCCTTTTTTGACTTCATCATCTGATCTGCCAATTTTCGCATTTTACGGCTCTGGCAGTATTCTCCCAGAATCTCCATCAGTTTACCAAAACTGTAATCGTCCTCTGTCTCATCCTGAAAAAGCTCTCCCCTTCTGTATTCCGGTGTTCCGATACGTTTTCCTCTGCTGCCGCTTCGGATCAGAGATCCCATATCCACCAAAATAATACGTTCCTTCTGCACAATCAGATTATCCGGCTTCAAATCCCCGTAAAATACCGGTGGATCCTGGCTGTGAAGCCAGGTAAGTACATGTTCAATCTGTATACACCAGGAGGCAGCCTTCTGTACAGACAGTCTCCGTCCCTTTTTCATATATTCTGCAAGCGTCTCTCCTTCGATATATTCCGTCACAATCCACACCATCTCTTCATTTTCCAGAATATCCACAATCTCAGGAAGACCTGAGCACCTCAGTGTTTTCCACACCTCAATACTCTCTCTTGAAAAACAGAGACCTTCTTTATTCAGTTCTTTTACTGCATAAAATCGAAACAATTTTTCATGAAACGCCAGATACACACTGCCTTCACTTCCTTTTCCGAGGAAACGCAGTATCTTGTATCTGCCATCCAGCCAGGTTCCAGGTTCCAGATTGCCCCCTCCTTCCAGTGCATAAAATATGATATCTGTTCAGTACCTTCACAGATACGAAGCCAAAATTCAATAAAATCGCCTTTGGCGATGGAATTTTGGCATGCAGCCTTCTGGATTTTGGCATATGCATGCTAAAACACCTCGCGGGACAGTGGGTTCTGAACAGTTACAAAATATGTTCTTTTGTAGTTCTTCATAGTAGGAATCATTGGCGAACGCCATGATAAAATTCTCAGATTTGAATTGATATTATTGTAGTCCATGTAGATGGATTTGTCCATTAGGAATGTTGCACAAATTTTTAGCATGGCAACATATGATTTAAGCTTTGTATTATTATATATAGTATTAAAATCCGCAAAATCAGTATGACTGTCGACATAATGGCAGCTGTGTTTTCGTGATGACGCAGCGTGCGAACTGTACCTGCGCAGCTGTCTGAGCCGCTTTATGCGGCGAATTTCGCGAAGCAGGTACTAATCGGTGCACACGAGTCATAGAAAACACGCGTATTATGCGACAGTCATACTATTTTGCGGATCTATTAAAAAATTACTCTCTCTTTTTACATTCTCTCCGGTGCATCGAATCCCAGCACTCCGATACAGCTTTCCAGTACGTCTCTGCACAGTACCAGTAATCTGATCCAGGATGCTTTCTGCTGTTCATCTTCTTCGGATAAGATCTTTGTTTCATGGTAGAAACGGTTGAATGCATTTGCCAAGTCGTAGATGTAGGAGCAGATCTTGTGTGGTGCCATTTCTTCGAAAGCATTTTCCATCACACTGTTGAACTTGCCTGCTTCCAGCATCAGTGCTTTTTCGCTGGCATTTGCCGGTACACCGATCTGTCCGCTGCTGATATCATTGCCTGCTGCCTGATATTTGTTCAGGATGGACTTGATACGTACGATGGTGTACAGAATATATGGGCCTGTGTTTCCTTCAAAAGAAGTGAAACGGTCGATATCAAATACATAATCCTTGGAAGCCTGATTGGACAGGTCACCATATTTGATGGCTGCCAGCCCTACGATTCTTGCAGTCTCTTTTGCTTCTTCCGGATCAATCTCATGGTTGTCCATGATCTTGCGGTACATCTCTTCATTGATCTCACTGATCAGATTCTCCAGACGCATGACTCCACCGTCACGTGTCTTAAACGGCTTGCCGTCTTTTCCATTCATCGTACCGAATCCCAGCCAGGATAATCTGGTATCATCCTTTACCAGTCCGGTCTTTCTTGCGCAGCGGAATACCTGAATAAAGTGCATCTCCTGACGCTTATCTGTTACGTACTGGATCTGATCCGGCTGGTACAGCTTCATACGTTCTACAATGGTCGCAAGGTCTGTTGTCGCATACAGAGATGCTCCGTCAGATTTTACAATGATGCATGGCGGTACTTCCTTGGTATCTGTCTCTTCTTTCACGTCTACCACATAAGCGCCCTGATCTTCATGGGCAAAGCCGTCATCTTTCATCTTCTGTACCATGTCAGGGATATATGGCTGTGCATCAGACTCACCCTTCCACAAATCAAAGGATACATCCAGCTTGCCATAGTTCTTCTTCAGGTCGGTCACAGATACCTTCATGATATGATTCCACAATGCACGGTATCCCGGTTTGCCAATCTGAAGCTGCTTCGTTGCTTCCAATGCTTCTTCTTTATAGCTTTCATCTTCTTTGGACTTCTTGCTGGCAGTCGGATAGATCTCTTCCAGATCGCTGATGGTAAATGGTGCTTCTTCCGGATATTCTCCGGTATAATCATCCTGGAAATAAACAAGGTCTGGCTGACGCTTCTGTAATTCGGTAATAATCAGTCCCATCTGCAGACCCCAGTCTCCCAGATGTACATCACCGATGACTTCATGTCCCATGAAACGTCCCATTCTCTTTAAGCTCTCACCAATAATCGCAGAACGTAAATGTCCCACATGAAGCGGCTTTGCCACATTGGCTCCGCCGTAATCAATCACAATCTTCTTCGGCTCTTTTGCCTTTTCTACGGACAGATCCCTGTCTGCCTGCATCTTCCGGAGATAGTCTGCCAGAAATGCTCCGGAAACCTTCATATTAATAAATCCCGGATTTACTGCGGTCACTTCTTCAAACATGGTGCTTTCTGACAGATTCGCTACCACATCATTGGCAATCATAATCGGTGCTTTTTTATATTGTTTTGCAGCAGCCATGGCTCCGTTACACTGGTATTCACATAAATCCGGACGGTTGGACAGTGATACTCTGGCAAGGGAAGCATCGTATCCGGCCTTTTCAAATGCCGGAACCAGCTCCTGTGCAATCAGATCTAACAGTTTTTTCATCTTAAACTTCCTCACTTCTCTTTAACTCTGATATTTCATTATACCGATAAATACCATGGTTTTCAATAGGTGTTTTATAAATGAAAGCGAAGTACATTCCAGGAAGCTTTTTTCAGTACGGTCTCTGCCTTTCCGTTTTCCATCCGGATATCTGTCAGGCTCTGTGGACGTACTCTTTCTTCAGATGCGGTATTCTCTTCTTTTAATCCAAATCCTGCCAGTTCCAGTTTCTCCATCGGCACACATTTTTCAAAGCTGCGCAGATCCAGTTCCAGACGACAGTCTTCTTCCAGATTCCGATTAACCGCAAACACAGTCAGGGTCTCTTCTTCCTGATTCCATACTGCCGTGCTGACCAGATCACTGACTTCACCGTGTGTGGATGTCTCATGCACCGGTGCATCTGCTGCTGTTCCCAGCACCATGCCTCTTCCGTAGCGGGATGCATGATAAAATGGATAAAAAATGGTCTGGCGCCATGCACCGCCGTCTCTTTCTGTCATAATCGGTGCAATCACATTCACCAGCTGTGCCAGGCAGGCAATCTTAATACGGTCTGCATGTTTCAGCAGTGTAATCATCATCAGCCCTGCCATGAGTGCATCCTCAAAATCATACTGATCTTCCAGAAGTGCCGGTGCTTTCTGCCACGGATGATTCTGGGTGATATCTTCTTCTTCGGATTTGGAATGGAACCAGACATTCCATTCATCAAAACTCAGATGCAGCGTCTTTTTGCTACGTTTTTTCGCTTTTACAAAGTCACAGGCCGATACAACTGTATGAATAAACTCTTCCATATCATCCGACTGCGCCAGATAATCAGAAGAATCCTGATTCAGATTGCCATAATACTGATGCAGGGAAATATAATCCACATAATCATAATTATGTTCCAGTGTGGTTGCCTCCCACTGTGGAAATGTCGGCATATCCCTGAAAGAGCTCCCGCAGGAAACCAGCTCGATGGTCGGGTCAATGAGCTTCATGGCTTTTGCAGTCTCTTCTGAAATTCTTCCATACTCATCCATAGTCTTTCTTCCGATCTGCCACGGCCCGTCCATCTCATTTCCCAGACACCACAGTTTAAAATGATATGGCTCCTCATGTCCGTGACTGCGTCTTAAGTCACTGTATTTGGTGCCGGACGGATGATTACAATATTCCAGCAGATTGCAGGCATCTGCGATTCCTCTGGTTCCCAGATTCACTGCCATCATCACATCCGCACCTGCCTTTTTCGTCCAACGTGCAAATTCATCCAGACCGAAGGTATTCGGCTCCAGTGTTCTCCAGGCAAGATCCAGGCGTGGCTGGCGGTTCTCCAGCGGTCCCACACTGTCTTCCCAGAAAAAGTTGGATACAAAATTGCCGCCCGGATAACGGATCAGCGGAATCTTCAGCTCTCTTACCAGTTCCAGCACATCCCTTCGAAATCCATCCTCATCTGCTGACGGATGTCCGGGCTGGTAAATTCCTCCATATACTGCCCTTCCCAGATGTTCAATAAAAGATCCAAACAGACGGTCATCTGTCTGTGCCACCTGATAGGCTTTGTCCACAGTCATTGTTGCAGTTCTCATACGCCCTCCTTTTTTTCTGTTTTAAGCTGGTTTACCGACTGACGGATATATGGTTTACAGTCCACATAATAAATATCGGCTTCCTCTGTATTTTTCTCTTCTTTTTTTAACATATCAAGTATGATCTCACTGGCACGGTACCCGATGTCATGTAACGGCAGTCCCATGGTGGTCAGCGGCGGTTTTTCGTATCCCGCCATCTCACGGTTATCATAACCTGCCACCGCAATATCTCTGCCCACTTTCAGTTTCCGTTCATCCAGCCGGTCATAGGCACCGCCTGCCATAAAGTCATTCATACAGAAAATGGCAGTTACATTTTTCTCAATCAGATAGTCTGTATTACGGTAGCCGCTCTCTCTTTCCCAGTCTCCATAGACTACCAGATCTGGATCATACAGCACATTTCCCTCAAACAGTGCCCTCTGATACCCTTCCAGACGTGATCTGGTATGCATACTGTATTTTTTTCCGGCAATGACACCGATTCTCCTGTGGCCCATGGAAATCAGGTATTTTACCAGTTCTCTGGCCCCCTGTTCATCGGACACCATCACCGATGGGATTCCCCTGTGGCTGGTATAACCATATGCCACCACCATCGGCACCGGAAGCTGTTCCGGAAACACATTAATCAAACGCTCATGCGCAGCAACATAAATGATACCCTCTACCTGTTTCGCCACCAGCTTTTGAATCTCCCGCTGTACAATATCTCCATAGCGGTCACTACGGTAATAAGTATCTTCGAATTTCTTATACAGACGGAGATTCACAAGCAGAATCTGATAATCTTCCTTCTCACAGTACTCTGTGATTCCGTCTATGATATCCGGAAGGGCAAAGACCGTCATATCCTCCGCAATGACACCGATGCAACGGCTGTTCTTAGTTTTCAGGTTTTTTGCCACAGAATTCGGTGTATAATTCATTTCTTCGATAATCTTTTGCACCCGGATTCTGGTCTCTTCACTGACCTTTCCCTTTTCGTTGATAATATTTGAAACGGTGGCCACGGATACTCCGCTGGCCTTCGCAATCTCCTTTATCGTAGGCATCCTCGCATCTCCTTACTTCTGTTTGTAAAGCGGACATTCGCAATCCGCGTTCAAAAGGCTGTACCACTCTTTGCTCAATTCCAGGTTCGATAGCTGCATAAGCAGATAACAGATACAGTGCCATTCCCGGTATCAGCAATATCAGAGAAAACGGTACCGCCAGCAGCATAAATCCTGCAAATACCAGACTCTCCGCCATAAAAATTAGGCTTCTTTTCCACTCTGCCAACGCCAGAATCCATGCATTCTGGAGAAGCTGTCTCACCGAAAGTTCCAGCATGGAAGCCTGTACAAAATACCATCCGGATACCGTCAGTGTCACAAGTATCACACCTGTTCCCACGCCAAGCAGGAGACTTTGTATGGAACTTCCTGTGAAATTGCCCGCCAGACTCATCAGATAGTAACCATAAAATCCTAAAATGCCCAAAAGCAGCCCTGCCGGAAGATGCTTCCAGAGACTGCTCTTAAATTCCTTCCAGTAATCAGAAAGGTCAAATCCATATCCATTCCGGAACATTTTTCCAAGATAGGCATTCTGCGCACACAGCGCAGCCGGAATGGTCACTACCGGGATGCAGCAGAGCAGAAACAGAAATTCAGACAGACAGAGTTTCCCTGTATAATTCCAGCACAGGTACAACACCCGCGCCGGTCCTCCCCTTGGAGTCTCTTTCTCTCTGTCATTGTTGCCGAAATACCAGTCGGCTATCTTTTTTCCATATCCGCTCATGCTTTTCCCTCTTTACTCCGTTCACTCACATTAATTCTTCATTCCGGTCAGTACGATACCTTCTACGAAACTCTTCTGTCCCAAAATATAGATCACAATACCGGGAAGGATCGTCATAAAGGTTGCCGCCAGTGCCACCGGCCAGTTGGTTCCGAACGATCCGGTAAAGTTGGTCAGTGCAATGGCAAAGGTGAACTTACTCATGCTGTTAATGTAAATAATCTGCTGCAACAGATCATTCCAGATCTGTATAAACAGCATCATGGCCACTACTACGACTGCCGGTTTGATCGCCGGCACCAGAATGGTCCACAGGATTCTCATTCTTCCCGCGCCGTCAATGGATGCTGCTTCGTCCAGTTCCATCGGAATGGTCATCAGGAACTGCCGGATCAGGAAAATGTTGAAAAATCCTCCACCGGTTAAGAACGGAAGAATCAGCGGCCAGTATGTGTCTCCCAGCCCCAATCCTTTTGTCCAGAAAATATATAACGGTATTAATGTTACCATACCCGGAAGAAGAATGGTACCTACACAGACCTTAAAAAATACATTTTTTCCACGGAAACGCAGTCTCGCAAATGCATATCCGCAGAAGATCGCTGTAATTGTGCCAAACGTCACAGCCGGAATAATAATGGTAAAGGTGTTTTTAAAATACAGCCAGTAATCAAAGGTCTCCAGTGCTTTGGAGTAGTTGGACCACAGCCATTCATGAGGAATAAGCTCCGGAGGATACTGATTGATGGTACCGGTACTCATCAGGGATGAACGGAAAATCCACCAGATCGGAAGCAGGACTGCCGCCGCAAAAATAAGAACCAGTAAGGTTGCAGCCCATCTGACTGCCATATCTCTTTTTTTGCTGATCATGGTTATTCCCCCTCTCCGAAAATGTTCTCTTTCTGGGTCTTAAACAAAATAATTGTAAAAATACCCACCAGAATGAAAAATACGACTGAATAGGCTGCTGCATACCCCAGCTTATTCTTGCGGAAGCCATACATGTAAATGACATAAGACATAAACATAGAACGTTTTGCCGGACCGCCATCGGTCAGTGCCAGTGCCGGATTGATAACCTGCAGATGGGTAATCAGCGCCGTCAGCACATTGTAGAAAATAATCGGAGAAATGCTTGGAATCGTGATATTCCAGAATCTCTGCCATGCATTTGCCCCGTCAATCTTAGCCGCTTCCTGATACACCCTCGGTACATTCTGCAAACCTGCCAGAAATATGACGATCAGATTGCCACTGGTCCATACTGCTATCATCACCAGACACAGAATAACCTGACTTGGACTGTCCAGGAATCTCTGAGGCGGCAGTCCCAGCATTCGTAATATAAAGTTGAAAAGTCCGAAATTTCCTTCATATAACCACTGCCATCCCTTAAATACTCCAATTGCCGGAAGCAGATACGGGATAAAGAAAATGGAGCGGAAAAGGGTTCGTCCTTTAATATCCATATTTAATAAAAGAGCGATAATCAGTGAATACACAATTGCTCCAACCACTGCCAGAAATGCATATCCGATGGTTGCGCGCAGAGAAGACATCAGATAAATATCTTTTGTAAAAATACGCCGAAAATTTGCCAGACCCACAAATTCCGGTGTGGTCAGACCATTCCATTCAAACAGACTCAGTACAAATACTGCAAGCGTCGGAAGATAACTGATCAGTGTAACTCCCAGGAATGCCGGGATCAGACACAGCCAGGCTGTCCGTTCTTCCTTCTTTCCGGCTCTTGATTTTACCGTCATTTTTGCTTTCTTTTTCATACCAGCACCCCTCTGAAATACGGGAATGACCTGTGCGGTGAGGCACAGGTCATCACCCTTTTTCTTTAAACAATCTTACGCATTGTTTTCTTCAAAAATCTCATTTAATTCATCCAGGTTCTCTTCAATTGCTTCCTGCATGCTCTGGTCACCTGACCATACGCCTGAGAATACAGAATCCAGTGTTGCGTTGAATTCTTCTGTTCCGTTTACGTAATACCATGCGGTAGACTTGGAGTTATCTCTTGCGTAATCTACAACTGCAGATTTGTACATATCATGTTCTGGATAGTTCGGGTTATTAATCCATTTATCTGTCTTTTCTTCATCTGTATACCAGGAATCCAGGATTGGCATCCAGGTACCGGCTTCGATCAGTGACCAGGAGTTTTCTTCCTGATAATACCATTTCAGCCATTCCATAGCTTCTTCCGGATGTTCGGTTGTGGCGAATACTACGTTCGGGCCACCGGTACAGATCGTAACTTTTTCTTTCATATAAGGCAGTACGCCTACACCATATTCAAAGTCTGCGCTAGGACCAAGGAAGGTACCGACATTCCATGCACCGTCTGTTGCCATAACCACTTTCTTGCTTCCCAATGAAGATTCCAGAGCATTTGCTGCACTGGTTACAGGTGGTGCGCAGTGATATACGTTAGACAGATCTGCGATTCTCTGTAATGCTTCTACGGTAGCTTCAGAATCAATGGTGCATTCTGTTCCGTCTTCGCTGTAGTATCCGCCTCCGTTGGACAATGCCCATACTTCCAGCTGCCATGGCAGTGTATTGATGGTGCATCCATAGATATCAATGTTATCTGCATCAAAGTCTGGATCCAGTGCATTCTTGCCGTTTACATCCAGTGTCAGCTTCTGTGCTGTCTCAACGAAGGTATCCCAGTCCCATGCATCATCTGCACTTGCAGGCGGTGTTACTTCTGAAGGATCAATACCCTGTTTTTCGCACACTTCTTTAAGCAGATCGTTGTTATACCAGAGGTTCAGTACTTCATTGGCTGCGGAGTAAGCAACCGGTGTTCCCTGATAACGGAAAGTAAGGGAATCCAGTGGCTTTGCATCACCTTCGCCGTACATACTGCTGATATCAGCCAGAAGTCCGTTCTCTGCAAACTTCAGTACACCCGCTTCGCTCATAATACCGGTATCCGGAAGTTCTCCTGCGGTAGCCATGGCATTTAACTTGGTTACATAAGTATCATGGTCGATCTTCACTACTTCTACTTCGATCTTATCCTGTTCACTGTTGAACTTGTCTGCTACTTCCTGGGTAGCTGCTGTCTCAACTTCATTTCCCCACTGTGCATAAGTGATCTTAACCTTTTCACCGTCTGCGCAGGCCGGAACTGCTACTGCTGCTGCCATAGCAACTGCCATCGTCATTGTTAATACCTGTTTCTTTTTCATTTCCCCGTCTCCTTTACATTTATAATATTTTTGTTAATATGATCCACCTTATATCAGCACCCTGTGCCATACCAGCATCTCGCCTTCCCCGCGGTTGTTCCACAGACAATATGGGATGGCAGTAAGCTGTGTAGCTTCTTTTTCAATCTCCAGCGCTCCGTATAACTGATTCCCCAGTCCTGCATTTTTAATCCTTGTCCCCGGATAAGTCAGTGCCGGAATATTACCAACCAGTCCTTCCGGTGATGGTTCTTCCTTTACCTCTTCATTAGGCTTTACGCATACCTGAGAAAGAAGTTTTCCGTTTTCTACTTCTTCCAGGCAGTACACAACCGGTCCTTTTACCAGAGCAGCTTTTCCTGCATCGGCGCGAACCTGGTCATTTGCTGCCACCCAGTGTGGATGAACATCCAGATCCAGCGTTACCGTATGCTCTCCTGCCGGAAGTACCATGGTGATGTATCCATTCTGAATCTCTGGCTTTTCTTCTTTTTCTCCTGAAAAGATCTTCCAGTTCTCAGCATATGCCGGGATACGGATCTTCAGGCTGCAGCCTTTTTCACTCTCTACATGTATGCCGACTTTTCCATCCTGCATCAGCGTGGAATCCATCTTCACTGCTGTTGTTCCACCCTTTGTCTCTGTCTGTACCTCAGATGAAATAAACTGATGAATCAGAATACTGCTGCCTTCCTGTGCATATACATATTGTCCAAGAGACGCCAGTGTTCTTGCCACATTCGGTGGACAGCAGGCAATGGAGAACCATTTCTGACGGATCGGTTTTACGTGATTCATGTAAGTATGCTGCGTACAAAACTCCGGCACCACCTCCAGTGGATTCACATAAAAGTAACGGTCACCTTCTATATTGATACCAGCCAGAACAGTGTTGTATAAAGCTCGTTCCACGCTGTCATAGTATCCTGCATCTCCTGTCACTGCTGACAGGCGCTGCCCGAACATCATCAGACCGATGGATGCACAAGTCTCGGAATAATTGGTCGCATTCGGCAGATCATAGTCGGTGGTAAACCTCTCTCTGAATCCGCTGGTTCCGATTCCTCCCGTAATGTACATCTGCCGCTGTGTCATATTCTCCCAGATGGCTTTACAAGCGCTTAAGAGTCTCTCATCTTCACATTCACCTGCCAGATCTGCCATGGCAGAACACATATACATATCTCTTACAGAATGTCCCTGTGCCTTCTTCTGTTCTACCGGTGGAATATCTGCCTGGGAATAAGCCAGGTCATAATCCTGCAGATCCGGGAAGAATTCAAAGCCTCCTCTTTCCCGTAGTTCTTCTGCCAGATAATTGGGCTGGGTTCCTCTTTCTTCAATAAAATATTTTGCAGTATCCAGATACTTCTGTTCTCCTGTCACCCGATATAACTTTACCAGTGCCAGTTCGATCTCCTGGTGTCCTGGATATCCTCTGCGCTGTCCCTCACCGCGTCCGAACACTTTTCCAATCAAGTCTGCATTCTTCTTCGCAATCTCAAGAAATGCTGTCTTGCCGGTAGCATGATAATAAGCAACTGCTGCTTCAATCATATGTCCTGCTGTGTAAAGCTCATGTCCTTCAATCAGATTCTTCCACTTTCTTTCCGGCGCATTCACTGTAAAGTAGGTATTCAGATATCCATCCGGCTCCTGTGCCCTTCCCACCAGTTCAATCACTTCATCTGCCAGCGGCTCAAACTTCCCGCCTTTTCCACCTGCAATGGTGTATGCTACAGACTCCAGCCACTTGTACAGATCGGTGTCCTGGAATACCACACCTTTTCGTGCTCCCTCCAGTTCTCCTGCCGCAATACGGAAATTCTCAATGCAATAGGTCTTATCTGCTCCTTCTAACTGGTCGTTCAGAATCTTCCACTGGTATGGAATGATCTTTTCACTGACCTGCTTCACGTAGGAGCCAAACAGACTGTCCGTAATACGGATATTCTTTAAATCGATCTGTTTTCTTTCCTGCTTCATAACTTCCTCCACGGTTTATTTCTTGTTAGTTAATCGTTTTACTTATCTATGCACTGATAGTAGCATTTTTTTCATCTCATGTAAATACCTTTTATATATTTCGTCTTATATCACAGTTTTACTTTCATTTTTTTGTGCATTTTTTATCACTTTTTCAAAACTTAATCGTTTTTCCTTTTTTGCAATTTTTGACTCTATCTGACATTTTTCCGGCACTTGACGGCAATTTGCAGTCACCTTATAATGATGATAAATGCAATACAAATCTTCTAAAAAGCAATTTTAAACCAGGAGCGTATTTTTTATGGAATATACAAAAATTTTTGAAACCCGCTGTCCGGTAGATTCTTCCAAGGTAAAGCATACCGTTACCTTTACTCAGGGAAGCTGCAGCCGTTATCCGGAAGACATCTTGACTTCCTTTGTATGCAACCGCAATTCATCCTGCAGCAAATGCGCAGAAAACTACCGAGACTAAAGGATATTATATGACAGAACCAACGAGAAAAAAGACAGGCAGTACCACAAAGAAAAAAAACGTTAACATGAAAAAAACTAACGCAAATACAGTCAACAAAACTGCCGCCAGAAAAAACACCAGAACTGGTACAAGAAAAAAATCTTCCACCGAATCTGCCACGGAGACGCTGTCTTCCACCGGCAAAACGATTCGCAAAACTTCAGGATCCAGAGCTGTTCCGCGAAAATCTGCCTCCCAAATCGCTCGGGAAGCAGAAGTCCGGCGCTTGAAGACTCTGATCGCAGCAGTTTCCGCCGTGGTACTGATCCTTGGTGGTCTGTTGATTCATCATCTGCTCGCCCCTGTGGACAAAGGCTCGCTGACCGGTGTCAGTGATGAGGTTTTGCAGTATGAGGCTTCGGTAAAAAAGGCATGTAAAGATGCCGGCATCTCTCAGTTTTCCACAGTGATGCTTGCCATGATGCAACAGGAAAGCTCCGGTCTTGGAACGGATGTCATGCAGTGTTCGGAATGTCCTTTTAATACTGAGTATGACAATACCCCCAATGCAATTGACGATCCGGAATATTCCATTCAGGTGGGCGCCGAATATTTTGCCTACTGTCTGAAAGAGGCCGGATGTAAACGTATCAGTAATACAGAACGGTTAAAAATTGCCCTGCAGGATTATAATTTTGGCAACAGTTATGCCATTTGGGTTCTGGAAAACTATGGATCCTATTCAGTGGAAAATGCCACTGAATTCTCCCTGATGATGCAGAATACTCTGGGGTGGAGCAGCTACGGGGATCCGGAATATGTGGATCATGTGCTGCGATATTTTATTATGCCATAGCAGTTCAGATGCCACTGTAAAGCACAAACGTATCTGTGAAAATACGAACAATTTTATGTCATCCATAAAAAAGAGAAACAAACGCGCTCTGAAACGAACCGCTTTTGTTTCTCTTTTTATGCCTGTAAATTACTCCGTAATCTATTTTAATTTTCTCAAAGCCATAACTGCATCATCAATATATGGGTTCACTGCCTGTGCAAAACTTCCGTCTGCCATATGCGCAAATTCTGGATCAATCGGCATTTTTCCAAGTACCGGTGTGCCAAGTTCTTTGGCAATCTCATCAATATGGCTTTCTCCAAATACAGAAATCTTCTTTCCACAGTCTGGACATGCCAGATAACTGTAGTTCTCTACAATTCCCAGTACCGGAATATTCATGGTAACTGCCATATTGTATGCCTTTTTTACAATCATACGTACCAGATCCTGTGGGGAAGATACGATTACAATTCCTTCTACCGGCAGGGACTGGAAGACGGTCAGTGGCACATCCCCTGTTCCAGGAGGCATATCTACCAGAAGATAATCCAGTTCTCCCCAGATCACGTCACTCCAGAACTGTTTTACCATACCTGCAATGACCGGTCCTCTCCAGATTACCGGTGATTCTTCATTCGGCATCAGCAGATTGATAGAAATCACCTTAATATCATTGTCTGTAATTGCCGGGTAGATGCCCTGGTCATCTGCCACTGCCGGCTGATGCAGACCATACATTTTCGGAATGGACGGTCCAGTAATATCTGCATCCAGAATACCTACGCGATATCCTTTGGACGCAAGCTGGTTTGCCAGTGATGCCGTTACCATAGATTTGCCTACACCGCCTTTTCCACTGACAACACCGATCACATGTTTTATATCTGAAAATGCATTCATATCCACCAGGAAACTTTGTGGATTCTGCTTACTTGGACATCCTTCACAACTTGATTTTGAACAGCTTGATGCACTGCTGCATGTAGAATTCTCTGCCATATTCATCCTCTTTTCTTATTCTTATTTGCGAAATATGGGGACGAAACAATTCCGTCCCCAACTTCCTTTATTCTATTCCAAAACGCTAACTATTTCAAGCTATTTTAAAGAACCAAATCCGCTTTTAGTCAGTTTAAAGCTAAGCTAATACTCTTCTTTTTCGGTAATATCTCTGTTCCGGTTGAAGATATCATAGACACACGGAATGACAAACAGGGTCATCAGGGTACCGTAAGTCAGCCCGCCGATAGTTACGATTGCCATCGGCTGCACCATATCTGCTCCCATTCCATTCCCGGCAGCCATGGTACAAAGTCCCAGAATGGTAGTCAGTGCTGTCATGATAACCGGACGGAGTCTGGATCTTCCCGATTCTACAATGGCTTCTTTCTTCTGCATTCCGTCTCTTCGGAGCTGATTGATATAGTCCACCAGCACAATACCGTTATTGACAATAATACCTGCCAGCATGACAAAACCGATCATGGCAATGACACTGACTGGCTTATCTGTCAGATACAGTGCCAGGAAGCCTCCGGTAAATGCCAGCGGAATAGTAAATATAATAATAAACGGAGATAATAGTGACTGGAACTGCGCTACCATAATCAAATACATAAACACAATGGCCAGAATCATCATCTTCATAACCTGTCCCATAGCATCATTAATTGTCTCATCCTCACCCTTCATGGTTACGCTGTATCCCTTTGGTACTTCATAATCTGCCAGCTTCTTTTCCACTTCTGCTGACACCAACCCAATATTGTAACCATCCGCAATCTCAGCAGTTGCACTGACATAACGGTTCTGTGCATCTCGATTAATTGAAGAAAATCCCTCCGTATCTACAAATTCTACCAGTTCAGACAATGGAACATCTTCTTTTTTCTGGTCGGCATTGGTACCTTCAATGGTCAGCTCACGGATCTTGTCACGGGTCAGTGTCTCATCTGCATCACTGATTACCAGTACATCATAGTCATTGGATTCGGTACTCAATGTGGTTGCGCTGCTGGCCTCTGCCAGCTTCTGCTGCAGGAACTGGTAAATCTGTGCTGTGGTCAGTTGATAACTCATAGCTTTGTTCTTATCTACCACCAGACGCATCTCTACGGTCTTCTCTTCGATACCGTCTGACACATTCCTGGTTCCTTCCACAGATGACAGAATGTCTGCCACATCTGTTGCGATCTCCTTTAATTTATCCAGTTCACGACCTTTAATCATCACACTGATACCGGAGCCGCCAAGAGAAGACATATCCATATTGGAAGTCTGCACACTTACTTCGCAGTTCAGGTCTGCCGTCTGATCCAGAATCACTGCTGCCAGTTCATCATTGCTCAGTTTTTTATCTTCCTTCAGCATAACATACATAGACACTTCTCTATCACTTCCGGAACCGGATCCCATCATACTCATCATATTGCTGCCGGATACCATAGCGCCGATGTCTTCCACATCGTCCAGTGTCTCGATTCTTTTGATTGCCTCATCCGCCACTTTGGCAGTATCTGCAAGAGAACTTCCTTCTGGCGTGGTCAGTGTCAGCGACATCTGGGTGCTCTCCATGTCACCCATAAATTCCGTTCCTTTAGATACCGCCAGCTTCGCAGACAGCACCAGAATACCGACTGCCAGCAGGATTACCAGGATTTTTACTTTTAATGCCCCTTTCAGCAATACTGCATAAGCATTCTGAATCTTATCAAAAATACGGTGTTTCTTATCGGTTCCTTTCTTCAGAAGTCCTGCTGCCATAGCCGGAACCAGTGTCAGTGCCACTACCAGGCTGGCGACCAGGGAATAGGCTATGGTCAGTCCCATATCTACAAATAACTGACGGGTAATGCCCTCTGTAAACAGAATCGGTGCAAATACACAGATGGTTGTCAGTGTGGATGCCACAATAGCTCCCGCTACCTGGCTTGCGCCTTCCACCGCTGCCTTTTTCACGGAATATCCTTCACTTCTCAGTCTGTAGATATTCTCGATTACTACGATGGAGTTATCCACCAGCATACCGATTCCCAGTGCAAGACCGGACAGAGAAATAATATTCAGCGTAATATTGCTAAAATACATACACACAATTGCCGTCATGATACTGATCGGTATGGAGCATGCAATGACCAGGGTCGGGCGGAAACTTCCCAGAAATACCAATAACACTAAAATTGCCAGACCTGCACCGGAAAGCATATTCTGTATCACAGAATCTACTACCATGTCAATGTAGACACCCTGATCCATCATTTTGATAAAATGAATGTCTCCTTTGGTTTCTTCCAGTTCTGTAAACTTCTCTTTTATCCGGTTCGAAACAGTTCCGGTGGAATAACCTGACTGTTTCTGCATGGTCAGCATCACGCCCGGATGGCCATTGACTGTAGCATAGATTTCATCACTGTTGTCTGTCATAACCACATCTGCCACATCTGACAGTTTAATCGGATCCAGATCTTCCATATGCAGATCCAGAATCACCAGATCTTCCATATCTTTCATACTGGTCAGTTTATTTCCTACACGTACCAGAAAATCAATGCCGTCTTCTGTCACGTAACCAGCCGGCATCATAAAGTTCTGGGCCGACAGGATATTTTTTACCAGATCTGTCGTCACAAGTTCCGTCACATCCGACTGATCATAAGCAGATTCCTTCTGCTCCTCTATCTGATCCAGCGCAGTCTCAATCTGCTGTTTACCTGATTGTAACTGAGCTTTGCCTACCGCCATCTCAATAGTGGCATCAATCCTGGCTCCATCAATCTGGCTCTGTGCACCGGAAAGCCGGTTCTCACCATCTGCCAGTTGTTTTTCTGCCGCCGTAAGCTGTTCTTTCGCAGCATTTAACTGTGTTCTTCCATCTGCAATCTGCTGTTTTCCCTGTTCTACTGCATCTTTTCCCTTCTGTATGGTTTCCAGCTGCTCCGGAGTCTTGTCGATTTGCTCCTGTAACTTTGCAATGCCATCCTCTAACTGCTTCTGTGTATCCATCAGTGAAAAACGCACTTTTTCAATATTGGTCTTCAGGTCATTTCCAGACAATGTTACATCCACTCCAAGAGCAATGAGTTGATTTCTCTGCTCCACGAGCTGATCATACTGTTCCTTCAGTGCTGTCATTTCCTGTGCCGCTGACGCCGCATCTCCTGCCAGACTTCCATAATCTGGTATCTCCGGTGTCTGATTCGTATCATCCCGGGATTCATCCAAAACCAGTTCTTCTTCCTGTTCCGCTTCTTCCGGAGCACCTGCCTCTTCCAGCACATTCTGATCTGTGCCATTCTGTATCACATCCGCTTCGGCATTCTCATCTGGGACATCTGAAGCTGTACTCTCATCCAAAACAGGCTGCTCTGCAGTATTTTCCAGAACATCCTGATCCACCGTCGCTTCATCCTGCGCATTCTGATCCGTTATTACTTCATCCTGAATGTCCTGATCCGCTGTTATTTCTTCACTCAGTGTCTCTTCCTGTGCTGCCTGAGTCAGATTTGGGCTGTTCTCGATCAAGGCAGCTGTCTCCTGTTCTGTTTCTCCCTCTGTTATCACTTCTGTCTCAGACGCATCGCTTTGAGCAATTCCAAGCACCTGTTCCAGCTGGGCAATGGACTGATTCAGCTGCTCTACCTGATCTGCAGTCAGAGTTCCTACCGCTGCCACTGCCTGGTCAATGGATGTCTTCTGTGTCTCCAGTGCTGTCTTCTGTGCCGGAAGTGCCAGAAGGTTCTTTTCTCCTTCTTCTAACTGTTCTTCCTGGGTTTTCAGTTCTGACTCAGATTTATCCAGTTCACTTAACGCGTCTTCTATTTCCTTTTTCTTTTCGTTTAATTCCAGCTTTCCTCTTAACATCTGGCTGGATCCTGAACTGATCCGCTCCTGGGCTTTTCCTGTCTGTGTCTTCAACTGCTCCTGTCCACTGTTTAAGGACTGTTCGCCGCTTTCCAGTTCACTTTTGTTCTCTTCTAATTCTGCCTGCGCATCATCAAACTTCTTATCCAGTGCACTGCGGACTTTTTCATTGACCTCTCTGATCTTGTCTTCCCGCAGAACTACCTGCACCTGTTCTTCAATCGTACCCGTTGACGACACAGATGCTACACCTTCGATACTCTCCAGTTCCGGCAGGATTTCATTCTCCACCAGATCTGTCAACTCACTCTGGGACAGATCCCCTCCTTCCAGCGCCGCAACCATGACCGGCATCATATCCGGATTCAGCTTCATAATGATTGGATTTCCCACCGAATCACTCCAGGCACCTTCGATCTGATCCAATTTTTCCCGCATATCTACGGTGATCGAATCCATATTGGCTGTCTGGGCGAATTCCAGAATCACCATAGACAGATTCTCCGATGAAGTGGAGCTGATGTTTTCGATGTTACTGATGGTTGCCATTGCCTGTTCAATTGGTCTGGTAACTGTAGTTTCTACTTCTTCCGGACTTGCCCCAATGTATGTTGTATACACAATCGCATATGGCAGATTCATGTCGGGTAAAAGGTCTGTCTGCATACTGGTAAAGGATACATATCCCAAAACCAGAATCAGGACCACACCCACCAGGACAGTATAAGGTCTCTTTACACTAAACTTCGATATCATGTTTGCCTCCCACATGAGCATTTTCTATCTGATCCGGGCATTCCATCTGCGGCATGATCTCATTGATCCGCTTCATAATGTGGAGCATATTCTGTGCATCCTCTTCTCCCAGATGTTCCATCAGACGGGTCACCATATTTTCCGGTACACGTCTGCACTCTTCTGCTTTTTTTCGTCCCTCTTCAGTCAGTTCCACCAATATCTTTCTCCGGTCTTTTTCATTGACTTTCCGTATCACCTGTTTCTTCCGTTCCAGACTGTTCAGTGCCACCGCCACTCTCGCCGTGCTGCTTTTTAACGCTTTTCCCAGCTCTCCCGGCGATGCGCCTTCTCCCTTCTGAAGAAGATACAGAAGCATAAATGCTTCTCCTTTCATAGAATGGCTGATGGTTTTACTCTGTGCCAATCTTCCTAAGCGGTAAAATTCCTCCAGAAATTCCTTTGCCAGTTCTTCTGTTCTGTACTCCATATGAACTCCTCTTTAATAATTCTTTTTCTCTAGTAATATGATGTACTAGTTATCTAATAGTATTAGCATTTTATCTCAGCAGACAGGTAACTGTCAAGATACCCATATTATATGTTTCCTTCTCTTGTAAGCTTTTTCATCCAGTTTCCGTAGTTTACTTTTAAAAACACCGGCACACATTTTATAAACTGGTCAATATTCAGACATATTACTACCACTGCCGATGAAGCACCTGCCACAAATGCCATATAGCAGGATAAAGGTATGACAATCAGGCAGATGCAGACAGTATCCAGTTTTGCACTGAAATACACACTTCCTCCACCTTTTATAATTCCTGCATTGGTTGGCATCTGATACGCCATTGCCACATATACCACACTCAGTATAATTAAAAACTGATTGGCAAGTTCCATGGTTTCCGGACTGAGATCATACAGACTGAGAACCGGAATGCGGATAAAATACAGCAGGATTCCTCCGGCTATTGCCAGAAGCAAAAACAGTATCTGTAATTTTCTGGCGTATCTTTTTACCAGCTCTCCGTCACCCATTCCTATAGTCTTTCCAATCATAACGCTTGCTGCGGAAGCTGCTCCCACGGCCGCTGATTTCACCACCAGATATAGATTGGAAGCTGCACTGTTGGCCGCAATTGCCGCTGAATTCATATGCCCCAGCACCACCGTCTGCATGGCAGTATTAATTCCCCACAGGACAGAAAATACAAGAAGCGGCATCAGAACTTTCAGATAATCCTTCAATAATGTCTGGTCTCTCTGCATAAAATCTGCCAGCTTCAGTCTCAGATACTTTTCTTTTTGTACGATGTACCCGATCAGTACCGCACATTCCAGAATTCTGGCTGTCAGCGTACCAATGGCAGCTCCGGTCACACCAAGTTCCGGTGCCCCGAATCTTCCAAAAATCAGTACATAATTTATACCACAATTCACTACCAACGCCAGAACAGACAAATTCAGCGCAATCTTGGCCACTTCTGTACTGCGAAGTGCCGCAAGCAGCATCTGCGTCACAGCAAAAAACAGATACGTAAAACGAATGGTACGAAGATACGTTACTCCTTCTCTGATAATCCGCTCATCGGTGGTAAATACCTGCATTGCCTGTCCCGGAAAAAGGGTGATAACAAGAAACAACATTACCGCTGTAGCAACTCCAAATCGCATGGCAATTGCAATCACTTTTTTCATTGGCTGAATCTGCTTTTTCCCCCAATACTGACTGCAGAAAATCACCATTCCGTCTCCAAATGCAATCAGTAGCTGCTGATACAGGAACTGGATCTGATTCACCGCCGTCACTCCTGACAAAGAAATCTCTCCATAAGCGCCCAGCATAATATTGTCTGCAAGATTCACACTTAATGTCACAATATTCTGCAACACCAATACAATATACAATTGAAAAAAACTTTTATAGAATTCTCTGTCCTTCATTGTCACTTCCCGCCTGTCTTTTTCTTACCTACTGAAATTATTTCTTCCTGATTATAGCAGAAAATACCCTCCCTGTGACATTTTCATGCCACGAAGAGGGTATTTCTTTTATCTGGTCAAAAAATCTACGTTACACTTCTGTCCATACAGAAGCATTCTTACTGCTGTCTACTACCGCATGAATAAATTTTACACCTGCCACACCGTCAGAAACTGTCGGATAATCTCCGTTCTTTTCCGGGCAGTGTCCATTTACACATTCCAGAACATCTTTCATAAATCCATGATAGATGTTGGCAAATGCAAAAGTCAGTCCTTCCGGATGACCGGACGGGATATGGTTTCTTTCTGCCGCCATTCCTGTTATGTATCCGGTTCCTCTGTGATAGATCTGATCCGGCTGTCCTTTTTTCGTTACTTTCAGATAATCCGGTTCTTCCTGCACCCATTCAATGGATCCTTCGCTTCCGAAAATCCGTACCACCAGACCATTCAGATGGCCTGCGCACACCTGGGAACAGCTGTATACACCATGAACCCCATTGTCATATTCCACCAGGATATTGGCATTCAGATCCAGATCCATTCCGTAATTATCCAACACTGCCGCTACTTTTTTCGGATGCATGCCCGTGATATAGGCAACCGTATCTTCGATATGGGTTCCGATATCTCCCACACAGTTGGAAATGCCGGATTTGGCCGGGTCCGTTCTCCAGACAGACATCTTCGTTGTAGTCTGGTTACCGCCGCCGATTTCATCAATCAGCCAGTCCTGCAGATATTCCGCATTTACATTTACAATGTTACCGATTTCACCTGCTGCTACCAGTTCTTTTGCCAGTTTTACCATTGCATATCCGGTATAGGTATAGGTTACTGCAAACATAAGATGCTTCTCTTTTGCAATCTGTTCCAGTTCTTCTCCCTGCTCAATAGTAAAGCAGAGTGGCTTTTCACATGCCACATGAATGCCCGCCTCCAGGAACGTTTTCGCCACTTCATAATGGGTCGCATTCGGGGTCACGATAGATACAAAATCAATTCCGTCTTCTCTTGCGCTTTCTGCCTTTGCCATTTCCTCATAGGAACTATATAACCTATCCTGCGCAATTCCATAGAACTCTCCGGTTTCTTTGTTTTTTTCTTCTCTGGAACTGAAGCAGGCTGCCACAAGATCTGCTGTTTCCTCCAGTGCAATGGCTCTTCTGTGTACCGCACCGATAAATGCGCCAAGGCCACCGCCAACCATACCATATCTCAGTCTTTTTCTGTCACCCATTGTTCTTCCTTCCCCCTTTAGTTTGCGATTGCATCGTCAAATTTGAAATCAGATGCACGGAAATCAATATGAGAACCAAGAAGATCGCTTCTTCCATCTAATGTAACCGCAGCATCCTTCATATGTACATGATACACCTTATCTGCAAAATCCTAAAGAAAAATATGCGGTGTAATGCCCTGCCAGATCAGGTGGCTTGGATCAAAGTTCAGACCAAATTCCGGTGCAATCTGCATTTCACTTTATTTTTCTTGCTAATTCTATATTTTTTCGTTATGATAATTCGTGAGTGTGCTGTAAACACGTTGTTTTTTGAAATAATCTGTATAAGGAGTTTTTATGATTTTAGAGGTAAAGAATTTAAGCCACGGTTTTGGTGACCGTGCTATTTTTGAGAATGTATCTTTCCGTCTGTTAAAGGGTGAGCACATTGGTCTGATCGGTGCCAATGGAGAAGGAAAGTCTACGTTTATGAATATTATTACCGGACATCTGATGCCGGATGAAGGAACGGTGGAATGGGCAAAGAATGTCCGTGTCGGCTATCTGGATCAGCATGCGGTTCTGGAAAAAGGTATGACCATCCGCGATGTGTTAAAGTCTGCTTTTTCTTATCTGTTTGATATGGAAGCGGATATGAACCGAATGTTCGAACAGATGGGTGAAGCTTCTCCGGAAGAGATGGAAAAGCTGCTGGAAGAGACCGGAACCATTCAGGAGCTGCTGGAGCATCATGATTTCTATATGATTGATGCCAAAGTGGAAGAAATCGGCCGTGCCCTTGGTCTTGTGGATATCGGTCTTGACCGGGATGTTACGGATCTGTCCGGTGGGCAGCGTACCAAAGTACTGATGGGAAAACTGCTTCTGGAAAAACCGGATATCCTGCTTCTGGACGAGCCAACCAACTATCTGGACGAACAGCATATTGAATGGTTGAAGCGTTATCTGAATGATTATGAGAATGCATTTATTCTGATCTCCCATGACATTCCATTCCTGAACAGCGTCATTAATCTGATCTATCATATGGAAAATAAGTCTCTGGATCGTTATCCTGGAGATTATGACAAGTTCCAGGAAGTCTATGCCATGAAAAAAGCTCAGCTAGAAGCTGCCTACAATCGCCAGCAGCAAGAGATCCGGGATCTCAAGGACTTCGTCGCCCGCAACAAGGCCAGCGTTGCCACCCGGAATATGGCCATGTCTCGTCAGAAGAAGCTGGATAAAATGGATGTCATCGAACTGGCAAAAGAAAAACCGAAGCCAGAATTCCATTTTCAGGCTGCCAGAGCTTCTGGAAAAATAATCTTTGAGACAAAAGATCTGGTCATTGGTTACGATGATCCTCTGACCAGACCACTGAATATCTCTATGGAGCGAGGGGAGCGCATTGCCCTGGTGGGGGCCAACGGTATCGGTAAAACTACTCTGTTAAAGAGCATTCTTGGATTGATCAAACCATTCTCCGGATCCGTTACTCTGGGAGATTACCAGTATATCGGATACTTTGAGCAGGAAACTCCGGCAGGCAATACCACTACCTGTATTGAAGAGATCTGGCAGGAATTCCCGGCTTTCAATCAGTTCGAAGTGCGCTCCGCCCTTGCCAAATGCGGACTGACCACCGAACACATCGAAAGCCAGGTACGTGTCCTCTCCGGCGGCGAACAGGCAAAGGTGCGTCTGTGCAAGATTCTGAATCAGCCAACCAATATCCTGCTTCTGGACGAACCGACTAACCATCTGGACGTAGATGCCAAAGATGAACTGAAACGTGCCCTGAAAGAATATAAAGGAAGTATTCTCCTCATCTGCCACGAACCGGAATTCTATCAGGATGTAGTGACAAAAGTCTGGAACTGCCAGGAATGGAGTACAAAACTGTAAGATTCACTCAGATTTTTAACATAATAACTGGCTGACACCCAATCATCTGTTTTTCTTGATTGGCGCCAGCCAGCTTTCTACTTGCAGATCAATTAGCTCATTCCATATTCCTTCAGTAATAACTGACAGTATTCTTTATTCAAAAGCACTTTTTCAATCTCATCATCTCGTCCTTTTTTTCTTAATTCAACAATTAGCATATACACTTTCTTCTTTTCTTCTTCAAATTTAGATTCTGAACGCTTTCTTTCCGCTTCTACTGCGTCATCTATCATTCCCTGAATTCCTTCGCACATCCTTTTTCGTTCTTCCTCTACCGCATCATCTATCATCCCCTGAATTCCTTCACACACGTTAATCTTCTCCTCGTTTTCCTCATTTTTTAATTCTATCTTTGCCGCTGCTTCTATTACACGGGCGGCGCTGCGTTCCATATTTCGGTATGCCGGATCTGTATCTATGATTTCCTGTAATTTTTCCCTGTCCTTCATATACTTACAAAAAAGCATTACTTCCCGAAAATCTGTCTGAAAACGTTCTATTTCTTCATCACTCATCTCCTGCGGCACCAGTAAATTGATTTTATAATCAGGCATGAATGGCAGTAATTTTTCATTCTGCATCATGTACATCTGCTGTAAGGTTCTCGGTCCATCCCATTCATCCGTTCCAAAATAAATCACAAGTGTAATAACAGGAATTAACCGGTCTTCTTTATAAAATCCAGACATGAATTCTCCGGATGTAATCTTTTCTTTTACCTTCCTCCTTTCCCCCCTGTGATCCCTGGCTGTTTTTTCTACCTGTGATGCATATTGAAATGCATCATAAACCATGCATTTTACAGGCATGGCATAATGAATCTCGCTTTGATTTTCCATTCCTAAAATAAGATATACTGCAGACATATCTTTTTTCGCAGATAAAATCTTCATCTTATCTCTGAATTTTTGCGATGGTACATTGTTTCCATCTTCGTTATATGGTATTGTGACCTCAGCAGTATCCACTGACATGAGCATTTCCGGTCTGATTCGCTGTTCTCCTTCATAAAGGAAAAAATTGAATACATCTGCAAATACATTGTTATCCTCCACATAATCTTTCGTACAAATGTCTAATCTTCCCATATTTACTTTTCCCTTCTGGCATTGCACCGGAATGGAACAGCTTCTGGATCATTTTCTTCTGTATCGCATCCCAGTCTTCCTGCATTCTTCATTGTTTGAAAGCATAAGATTTCTGAAATGTGATAAGAATTCTGACAGTGTCATGCACTGTGAAATGAAACAATATGCTTTATTCATATAATATTCTTTGTTTCCATTTTTGTCAATATGATACGTAACTTTTTATTAATAAATTTATATTATTATTTATGTTTCAAAGGTTCTATGCTATTATTTTGACGCTCCATATAAGCACTCTCCTCATTCCATAAAAAATGATCCGCAGAAATATCCCTTCATCTCTCCGCGAATCATTTTCTATATCTTATTTAACATTCAAGAATGCCTCGACTTTTTTCTTTAGCTGACACAATCCTCATCATAACAATAGTCATACAGCAGTCTTTCTCCTGTGCTTCGTACATGGACATGTTCCAGCCCAGGATAATCAATCTGTCTTTCCTCTCCCATCTCCGGATTAGCCAGTATCTTTTCTGTCAGTTCCAGAACTTCCCGGACATATGCATAGATGAGATAATCCTGCTGCCCATACTGCTCCGTGCCAGTTTCCTCGACATCTGACAGAATCTGCTGCGCATGTCCCGGATAGATCCGTACTTCTTTTCCTGTCCGTGCTTTTTCCCTTTCCAGAAATGTCAGAAGCTTTTCCACTTCCGGCCTATACTCTGTCAGGGAACTGCATTCCGGAAGCTGCATCCACAGGACTCCCGCACCAATGGCATCCGAAGTAAGCAGAGTGTTCCACTCCGATACCCAGACCAGAAGTGAACCCGACGTATGTCCCGGCATCTTTATAATCTGTACAGTGATGCCGCCAAGGCATAAGTTGTAATGCTCTTTTCCTGCAACAACCTGACCTGAAGACGACAACCTGTCGCACATTTCTTCGGTAAGAAATATGATCTGTGATTTTTTCTCTTCATACTTTTCAGCAAGCAATGGCCAGTCTTTTTCCGGCACGTAAACGTTGCATCCTGCATTCAGGAACTCTTCCATTCCTTTCCCGGCATGATCTTCGTGTCCGTGGGTTATCAACATTTCCAGCATTTTATCCCTGTTTTCCTGTGTATAGCTCTCCCCATATTCTGCTTTCAGAATCTTCTCCGCTTCTGTAAATAACCCGTCTGCCAGCCACAATCCGTCTACCATCAGAGCCTTTTCTTCCCCGCAGATCAGATAGGCATGTACCTGATTGGGTCCTCCGGCTTCCTCGAAGCGATACAGATGATCACTTAGTTTTTTCGTCAGAATCTCTATCATGTATTCTCCTTTCCGTCAAGGCTTTCAGAATGCCCGGCAGATCATAAATGTCTGCCGGCTGTTATTCAGACTACTCTGTTGCCATATTCCAACTGAAGCACATCCACATATCTGCTGCTCTCTCTTTTATTCGATGAAGCATATACCCCTGCCACACATCCGGTAAACCCTCCTGCGGATTCTGTGGATAAATGTCTGGCATCTATATAACCGCCTGCTTTTCTCCATCCTGCTTTCGTCTTCACTTCAAAGGATATCTGTAGATGTTTCACCTCCATGCGAAGACATACTGAAATCTTGTCTTTTGGTACTGCACTCTCATTCTTGTCTTCTTCTGTTATTGACTCCAAAGGCAGTTCCAGTTCTTTTGCGTACTTTTCCTCTCCTGCCTGAAAAGAAAGGATTTTCAGGCAAAGCTGATCTTTCTTTAAATGTGCCTCCAGCCGGATCTGATTCTCTTCATTCTGCAGATAAGCCAGCCCTGCGCATTCATAAGGTTCCAGATCGATCGGGATCTCCATCACCGTCTCCACATAAAAACGGTCATGCTGTTGGCGCAGTGCCACAAATGCTGTTTCCTTTCGTTCTGATAAGGTTCCCGGAACCAGACACATGCGCATGCATCCATCCAGCATCTGAATTTTTCCAGGACCTCTCAGTCTGAGCAATTCCGGATGAAAATAATCCCGCTGAAAACGATACTGTTTTTTCACAGACATATCTGTCTCCGACAACTCCAGATGACCGACCCCCGGATTCACAACTGGCCATCCGTCTTCCCATTCCACCTTTGCAAGGAATGTTTCCCGGCCTTTTAATGTATATCCATCTTCCGGCCGGCATGCCAGCAGCACCATATACCAGTCTCCACGTTCATCTTCCACCAGATCCCCGTGTCCCACACAGGTAACCGGATACTTTTTACCTAAATGGCGGTGCGTAAAGATCGGATTGTCCGGGCATCCCTCATAAGGTCCTTCGATCATCCTGCTTCTTGCCACTGCAATACAGTGGTGCTGCTCCGTTCCACTCTCTGCATACAGTAGATAATACCATCCATCTTTTTTATAAATGTGCGGACCTTCCGGCCAGACAGAATGTTCCATAAACCCATACCAGATCGGGACAGATTCTCCTTCCAGACATTTTTGTTCCAGATTCAGCTTCTGAATCCAAATCTCATTATCTCCAAAATAAGCTCCGCCTCCGGTTCGCTCTCTGGTTCCGATATAATAACAGGTTCCGTCTTCCTCAAAAAACAGGCTGGGATCAATACCGTCCGCATCCAGCACATAAGGATCTGACCATGGTCCTTCCGGACATTCTGCCGTCACCAGAAAGTTGCCTCCACCGCCCACATTGGTGGTTACAAGATAAAACACACCTTCATGATATCGTATGGTCGGTGCATAAATTCCCTGAGAATGCGCACATTCTCCCAGTTGCAGCTGGGATGGACGCTCCAGCACATTGCCGATCTGTTCCCAGTTCTGCAGATCCCTGCTGCACCAGATGGGAATTCCCGGATAAAAGGCAAAAGTGGAATTCACCATATAATACCGGTCTTCCACTTTGCAGATGGAAGGGTCCGGATAGAACCCTTCCAATATTGGATTTTTATGAATAATCATCTTACATACTCCATTCGAACCGGACGCTTTCCAGTCAGTTCCACACTTTTCTCGTCTGGCTGGCTGCATCCTGCATACAGTGCAAATCCTCCCTTTGCTGCTTTTCGTTCGCCGCTTTCTGTTACAATGGTAAATGCCCGCTTTTTCACCGGAACAGTAACCTCTTTTTCCTCGCCGCCATCCAGATGAACCCGTACAAATCCGCAAAGCTGTGGATGCGGAATCGTATTCTCAGATTCCAGATACTGTGCATAGATCTGCAGTACCTCATCGGTTGCCATTTTTCCACGATTTTCCAGAACCACCCGCACGGTCAGTTCCGTATCATCTGCAGCATCTTCTTCCTGCTGAATCTGTGCATCTGCTACCCGAACATCACCGTATGTCAGTCCGAACCCAAACGGATACTGGGCTTTTTCCTTCATATAGCGGTAGGTTCTGCCCTCCATATGATAATCCGTGAATTCCGGCAGTTCTTCCAATGTCTCATAGAAAGTAACCGGCAGCTTGCCTGACGGAGACACATCACCAAACAGCACTCTGGCGGCTGCCGCTCCGCCCTGAGAACCCGGATACCACAGATCCAGTATGGCATCAAAATGTTCTCTTGCAAAACTTAAGTCGATATCACTGCCTGCCATCAGGCACAAAATCACTGGTTTTCCGCACTCTGCCACAGCTTTCATCAAATCGCGCTGTACCTCCGGAAGCTGAAGTGTCTCCTTATCACCGGAAGCATAGCTGTTACCGGTATCTCCTTCTTCTCCTTCCAGAGTCTCATCCAGACCCAGACAGAGAATCACCACATCACTGTGTTTTGCCACTTCTTTTGCTTCTGCCAGACGATCCAGCGTCAATGCCAGATGCTCTGTGCGGTCACGGAACAGATCACAGCCCACACTGGTCAGGACACGTACATCCTTACCCACATAATCCTGAATACCTTCCTGAATCGTGATATATCTGGAAGCTGTTCCATGATAATTTCCCGCCAGTGCTGCACGGCTGTCTGCATTTGGTCCAATGATACCAATAGTCTTCAGTTTTTCCTTCTGCAATGGCAGGATACCATTATTTTTTAACAAAACAAAACTCTCTTCTGCCGCTTTCTGTGACAGGGCCAGATGCTCCTCTGATTCAATCTCATAATAAGGAATCTGGTCGTATTCCGATCTGTCGAACAGTCCCAGCAAATATCTGGTGGTATACAGGCGAACTGCCGACTCTGTAATGGTCTCTTCTGTCACCATGCCCTCTTTTACAGCTTTCAGAATATGAAGATACGTATTACCACAGTTCAGATCGCATCCTCGGTTAATTGCCAGAGCTGCGGATTCCTGTGGAGTATTTGTCACCATGTGACTTTCATGAAAGTCCTTAATGGCCCAGCAGTCGGATACAAAATGTCCCTGAAATCCCCAGTCACCTCTCAGTTTTTTCTGCAAAGCACGATGTGCACAGCACGGATCTCCATTGGTGCGATTATATGCACCCATGACTGCTTCTACGCCTGCTTCTTTTACCAGTGCTTCAAAAGCCGGAAGGTAAGTCTCCTCCATATCCTTTTCCGTTGCTATCGCATCAAATTCATGCCGAACAGCTTCCGGACCGGAATGTACCGCGAAATGCTTGGCACATGCCGCTGCCTTCATGGTCTCCCCATCTCCCTGCAGAGCTTTTACAAAAGCCACCCCAAGGCGACCGGTAAGGTACGGATCTTCCCCGTAAGTCTCATGTCCACGTCCCCACCTCGGGTCCCGGAAGATATTCACATTCGGAGACCAGAATGTGAGTCCTTTGTAGATATCCCGGTCATTTTCTGCAGAATAAGCATTGTATTTGGCTCTTCCTTCCACCGCAACGGTATCCGCCATCTGTCCTACAAGTTCTGTATCAAAGGTGGCTCCCATTCCGATTGCCTGCGGAAACATAGTTGCCTGACCTGCCCTTGCCACACCATGCAATCCTTCGTTCCACCAGTTATAAGCCGGAATTCCAAGACGCGGAATTGCCGGTGCATCATATCGCAGCTGGCTGGCTTTTTCTTCAAGCGTCATCTGCGCTACCAGTCGTTCTGCTTTTTTTCTCGCTTCTTCTCTGTTCATGTACTTCTCCTTTACCCCTTCACGGCACCTGCTGTCAGACCTTCTACGATCTGGTTACTGAACATACAGTACACTACAACAGTCGGTGCAATTGCAATAATAATTGCTGCAAACATCTGTACATAGTTGGTTGCATACGGTCCCACAAAATATGTCAATGTAACCGGCAGAGTTTTTTTCATTGGATCTGAGATGAATACCATTGCCAGAAGCAGTTCATTCCAGTTTCCCACAAAGGTCATCAGACCAGATACGAAGAAACCAGTCCTCGCCAGCGGGAATGCGATCTTGAAGAAAAATCCGTAGATACCGCAGCCATCGATTGCCGCAGATTCAAACAACTCTCCAGGCATACTCTTGAAGAATCCTGTCATAAGGAAAATTGTCATTGGCAATGAAAACGTAATATACGGAATCATCAGTCCAAACCGGCTGTTAGTCAGTCCCAGATTGGCAAAACGTACAAACAGTGGAATCAGAATACAGTGTACCGGAACCATCATACCAATCAGGAAAAAGGTATGTGCCGCTTCCGACAGCTTCCATTTCATTCTTGCAATGGCAAATGCTGCCATAGATCCAAAAAACAGACTGACTGCCAGACTGACACCGCAGACCAGTGCAGAGTTCAGAAGGGCTGCTCCAAGCTTGCCCATGGTCCATGCCTGTGCATAGTTCTCCGGATGCAGTACCTTCGGCAGACCGAAAGGATCAGACATCACTGCCGCATTGTCTTTCAATGACACACACAGCATCCATAAAAGCGGTGCAACATAGATTACTACCAACAGTGCCAATACAATATATAAAATCACAATGATCGGAGAAACAGGTTTTTTTATTGTTTTATTCTTTCCCATTTATCTTTCCTCCTAACCTTCATAATTTTCTACTTTGATGATACGTTTGATCACCAGTGTAACTACCAGACACATCACCAGAAGTACTACGGATATGGCACTTGCATAACCATACTTAAAATAATTAAAACCTTCTGCATACAGCTCTGTTGCCAGTACCTCTGTCCTATGGTTCGGTCCGCCCTGAGTCATGTTGTAGATCAGGTCGAAGAACTTCAGAGAACCGATACAGTTCAGAGATAATGACGTAATCATCATCGGTTTAATCAGCGGTAATGTGATGTACCGAAATGCTTTCGCTCTGGATGCGCCGTCTATGTAAGATGCTTCATAAATATCTCTGGAAATTCCGGTGATCTGTGCCATATACAGCATCATGTTCTGTCCTGCATACTGCCACAGAGCCACAAATGCAATAACCCACATCGGCAGAATAATAAAGCCTTTGGTGTCCATCAGCCACAGCGGACCCTGGATACCAAATTTGGCAAGGAGCGCATTGATACCGATCTTCGGGTTAAACATAAATGCCCACAAAAGTCCCAAGGCTGCAGATGATAATACACACGGAAGATAATATATATTCTTAAATAAGTTCCTGCCTTTTGGAATATTCGTAAGGAATACTGCCAGTCCCAGACCTACGATCTGCTGGCTGACTGCGGAAAACAGCATGAAAAAGATAGAGTTTTTCAATGCAATACGAAATGTGGAATCTTTCAAAAACAGCTTTTTATAATTTGCCAGTCCGACAAATTTCGGCGGTGTAAGTGCCGCATAATCACACAATGAATAATACAGCATCTGACAGATCGGTACGATGAGTACCAGAACAAACATCAGAAGTGCCGGTGCAATAAAGATGAAAATGGCTTTTTTATCTTTCAGAATCTTATCCATAACATCCTCCTCTTGTTTAATGAAAAAGGCTGCTACGGAACATGCCTTTTTGTTCCGCAGCAGCCATGTGCCTTCAGATTATATTTTATTCCCAAACGTTGTCTTCATAGAATGTCTGTACGGTCTGGAATGCTTCTTCCGGTGTCTGGTTGCCAAGGAAGATGTCAACCATAGCGTTGTCAAAGCAGTCACCAGCTTCTACAGATGCCAGGGATTCATTGTAGAATCCGAATGTACCTGTTGCATTGGCAAGAATATCTGTGACATATTTTAACTGAGCAGGTGCTGCATCGTAATCAATGTCGATATCTTTGATGATTGGAATCTTTCCACCAACTTCAGCGGTATACTTCTGAGCGGTCTCATCTGTGAACATCTTCATCAAAGCTATTACTGCATCCTGATGTTCTGTGGTAGAACTCATCAGAAGGTTATCTGTCTTAACGATCATACGGTTCGGATCATTTGCTCCTTCGATTGCAGGAAACTGGAATACACCACATTTGCTTTCGAAGTCTGGATTGTTACCATTGATCTGAGCAATTGCCCATGAACCCTGAATCAGCATAGCTGCTTCACCATTGTAGAAGCCTGCTGTAGCCTGATCATTGGAATCACCTGCTGCTGTTTCCTGGAAGTACTGGGACAGTTCTTTTAATTTTGTTCCGGCTTCTACACAGTTCTCATCAGTCCAGTTTGCTTCATGGGATGCGATTGCTGCAAGGTCAACGCCCTGGCGGTCACACAGATAACCTGCTACCATGGATAAGCACCATGCAGTTCCTGCAGAACAGCTGATTGGTGTATAGCCTGCATCTTTGATCTTCTGGCATACATCCAGCAATTCGTCGTATGTAGTCGGAACTTCTACACCAACTTCATCAAAGATCTCTGTATTATAGAAGCAGAGAGCTGCTGCAAAGTTGGTAGGTACTGCATAGATCTCACCATCATAAGTCATTCTTTCGAAAATACCATCGGTAAATCCGTCATACCATTCTTTTTCCTGATTTTCCAGGATATCGGTCAGCGGAGCTGCCGCCTGCGCATTTACATATACGTCCATATTCGGACCCGGGTTACAGATGAAGCAGTCCGGTGTCTGACCTGCTGCGATCAGTGCATTTAACTTGCCGTCATACTCTTCCAGATTGGTTGTAATCGGTGTTACATGATACTGTCCGTCATAAGTCTCATTGAAACGATTGATAACGTCTGCATAACCCTTGGAAATTAAGTCCTCCGTTGCTTCCAGGTCATCCCAGAACATCCATGTGATTTCTTCCACATCACCTTCAGCAGATGCGGTCATCGGAACTGCCGCAAACATACCTGCTACCATAGCTGTGGAAAGTAATACGGAAAGTAACTTTTTCTTCATTTTGTAAATCCCCCTTTTTTATTTTTTGTTCACGCTCTTGATACTCAAATCATAGCAAAGCTATATGGTTCTTTCACTTCAATTCTTGCCTTTTAACTCCAAATTCTTGCTATTTCATTTTTTCTTTTATATCTATATGTATAGTTTTTACAATTATTATCTGGCATTTTTATTTATTATCACTGTAATTTTTCGTATTTTTTTAAAATTATATACAATTCATCTTCTTATTATTGTATTTTTTCCGTGATTGTGATATGTTTTAGTAAAATAAATTAAAGCAATTTTTTATTTTAAAATTGTATAAAAGGGGATACATATGATCCACCATCTCAGTGGCATCCACGAAACGGCAGATTACCGTACCGATACACAGATCTGCCTGTATTATAACGATGAAAATGAAAATTACCCGCCTCACTGGCACACGCCTTTTGAAGTAATTATGCCAGTAAAAAACGGTTATACCGTGGTTGTAAGCGAACAACATTATGAACTGCGGGAAGGTGACATTCTGGTTATCTGCCCCGGCATCGTCCATGAGCTTTTTGCGCCTGAAAGTGGAGAACGTATTATTTTTCAGCCGTCCCTGTCACAGATTCAGATCCGGGAACTGGATCTTCTGATTTCCCTGCTTCGCCCTGCTGTACTGATTACCCCGGAAGAATTTCCGGACTTTCATCCGGTTGCCAGAAGACTTATGATGGAAATCAAAGAGGAATATTTCCTGTGTGAACCATATTATGAGACTGCCGTTTACTCCAGATTCATGCGCATTCTGGTGGATATCGGAAGGCTTCACGGAGCTCTGAAACATCCGGTATCCGATGCATCCAACAGCCGTCAGAAGGACTATCTGGACAAGTTTCTCTATATCACCAACTATATCAATGAACACTTTGCCGAGAATCTGTCTCTGGAACAGGTGGCTGATCTTGCCGGCTTCAGCAAGTACCATTTTACCCGGCTGTTCAAGCAGTATACGGACACTTCCTTCTACAAATATCTGAACCAGAAGCGCATCGACTACGCCAAAACACTCCTTCTGGACCCAGATCTTCCTGTCATCGATGTGGCATTACAGTGTGGCTTCTCCAGTCTTTCCGCATTCCTGCGGATGTTCAAACAGTTAAATAAATGCACACCGACAGAATTTCGGAATATGTATGATTACTAAAAAACCCGACAGCACCTTAAATTTTTTCAAAAAAAGTGCTGCCGCACTAATTTTCACTTAGTGCGACAGCACCATCTACATTCCGACGGTAATTTTCCGCTCCATATAAATGTTTTTTCTACATCAGTTCCGGAATTCCTCTGCATACATTTTTACTTCTGTCCATCCTGATCTGTGAATCTCTTCCGGTATCCAGCACCACATTTTTTACAGATTCTTTTTCCACAAGGACCGCAATTACCGGAAGCTCCTGTAACTCACTTACACTTAACAGCGCACCTACCTGCGCATCAAAACAGGAATCTTCCCCGGCGGCTTTCTCCTGCGTGTTCTGCGTCGTTGCTACAATATGATTGCTGGCAATATAATTTCCGGTTCCTGAAACCAGATGAATGATACTCGGCACACAGCCTTCCGGTTTCAGATATTTGGTATCAATCGTCTCTGATATATGGTTGGCAATAATCGAATTGTTCGTTCCCTCTATGCGGAGCAGTCCATAATCATCCTCCAGCCCATTATCATATCCCTGCATTGGCGGCCACGGCTCATGGTCACGAAGAAAATGGTTAGACGAAACCAGATTTTCCGTACAGTTATTTTCAAATACCAGCATTCCCGGATAAAAGGAATGAAAACGGTTACCGGTTATTGAAGAACGCAGCACACCGGAGAAATGCACGCTGCTGGTTCCCCGTGGAAAAATATTGTTCGATGCAACCAGAAGTCCGCCAAAGTTCTGTGCATAAATAGAATATCCACGATAGCCGGCACCCATCAGATTATCGGTAATCTTGGATGCCTGTCCTGCCTCCCGCAGTTCCACACAATTTCCACATTCCGCAATAAAATTATCATGAATCGATAATGCATCTGAATTATACGTGGTGACACCATGTTCCAAGTAGATAATTCCCATGCCGGTAATGCGGAAGGAATCCTGCGCACTTGCAATATAAATACCGGTTTTTCCATTCAGATAAGTATTCTCAGGATCTCCTGATCCATCATCCACAAAATGCAATCCGTCGATACAGAAATTCTCAAATTCCACTGAACTGATCCGCGGATCTCCTTCTCTCTTTACCAGGAACGCTGCGCCTGTATATTCTTCCTCTCCCGGTTTCAGATCTACCAGAATCCGGCTGCCTCCAGGCCATAATTCATGGAGATCCTTCCACTGATCCTGCGGGACATTGAAACGGATACTGGAAGATACAAACCCGTGCCCTGATCCCTGAATCTTCAGATAACTGATATCGATCAGCACCTGTGTGCGAAGATGATAGTCTCCGGATGGAATATAAATTACAGCTCCCGGTTTTCCCTCTTCATTATGATCTGTATCCTTCTGCCTGCTTTTGATATCTGCGATGATACTGTTCAGTACCTCCCCTATATCCGTATATGGATTTCCTACATGCCATTCTGTCACATCATAATAATTCTTAGATGCCATCTTCATTCCTCCTGCCTGTTATCTGAAGCATTCCTGTAAACCATATGCCTCATAATCTGTAATATGCACTGTTCCACCATCTGCCAGAATATAGATCTGATTCTGTGCATTCCCTGCAAAAATATTATTGGAATGGTTATTCCGGTATCGATCCGCAAAGATCTCCAACGAACTCTGATCAGAGAAAATATGCACATCCAGTTCCTTCTTCCCACATAATATCACACTGCTTCTGGAAATGCCACGGCTCCATCCATCTGCCCTGTTACGGTCTGTCCTGATCTCTCCTTCTTTAAAATCCAGAATCCAGCGAGTCTCCCGGTCTTCCCCACAACGAAGCATCAGCGTCAATCTGTCTGCATTACTTTTTTCCAGGTCTATTTTGAATTTCATTTCAAAGCAGATCCCGTCTCCGGCCTTCAGTTCCTGCTTCTGATCCGCCACCTCAAAGTCAGGACGCCCTTCCTTCTCTTTACGGATCGTTTCCATTTCTTTCACCGGCAGGAACTGCAGTGTATGATCCTCACAAAGCTGTACTTCTCTTGCGATATTAAAGAAGCCACACCAGCCTTCTCTGTAGGTTGGACCCCAGTCCTTCCACAATGGCATCCATTCCCATTCATTCGCCCATGCAACCACAATACGGCGTCCGTCCGGTGCCAGAAACGACTGTGGTGCATAATAATCAAATCCCCAGTCAAATTCTCCACTTTCATGTGGTTCAAACTTTCCTGTCTGATAATCAAAATCTCCAACCAAGTAAACCGAAGTATGATCCCCTGATCCCATAGGCGAAAACGTCAGTATATACCGTCCGTCCAGTTCATAAAAATCCGGGCATTCCCACATATATCCCCATTCTCCGCGACTCTCGGCCAGCACATTCAGGTACTCCCAGTCAAGCAGATCCCCGGAACGGTAGATCAATGCAAGTCCTCTGTTATTTCTGCTGGTTCCCACTACCAGATAAAAATAATCCCCGTGTTTCCAGATCTTTGGATCACGAAAAGAATCTTCCGCGAACCCCTCCGGTGCTTCTATCACCGGATTTCCTTCATATTTTTCAAAATGAACCCCATCTTCACTCCATGCCAGACACTGGGTCTGCTTTACTCCATGACCTTCATTAGCTGTTCCTGTATAAATCAGCCAGAGTTTTCCATCATGTTCTATGGCACTTCCCGAAAAACAGCCGCCTTTTAAATGGTCATCATATGTTTCACTTGGTGCCAGTGCCAGAGGCAGATATTCCCAGTGCATCAGATCTTCGCTTACTGCATGTCCCCAATGCATACTGTTCCAGAATCCATCATAGGGATTGCTCTGATAAAAGAAATGATATTTTCCCTTATAAAAAATCAGTCCGTTGGGATCATTCATCCATCCGGTCTGCGGCATAAAATGATAATGCTGGCGCATTGCCCCGTTTTTTACGTCATTCTTTTTTTCATCTATCTCTCTTTGCGCTTTCGCAATTCTTTTCTGCATTAATTCTCTAGACACGAATTTCCTCCACTCTTTCTATCCTTTTACGGCTCCTGCTGTCATTCCCTGTACAATATACCGCTGTGCCAGCATGGACAAAATCATAACAGGGAAGCTGAATAAAAACGCTCCTGCACACATTGGTCCCAGATCAAGATTATATGCAGACAGGAAACCGGCAAGTCCCACGGTAAATGTCTTTGCTTTCATGCTAGTCAGCAATAATGCAACAAGGAAGTCATTCCACGCCAGAAATAAAGTAAAAATAAATGCTGTGGCAAGCCCCGGTGTACAGATCGGCAGGATCACTTTCCGGAATGTCTGCAGACTGGAAGCGCCGTCCACATAGGCAGCCTCATCCAGTGTAGTCGGTATTCCTTCGTAGAAGCTCAGCATTGTCCACATAACAAACGGCATATTAATTGCCGCATATACAATAATCAATGCGATTCTTGTATCATAAAGCCCCATATTACAGATAATTTCATAAATCGGTACTGCAATACTGGAGGTCGGTATCATCTTCAGACATAAGATCAACACTACCAGAAGTACTGATAACTTTGCCCCGGATCTCTGAATGGCATAGGCCGCCAGTGATCCAAGAATCAGCGCAATCACAGTGCTGCATACTGCTGCAATCAGACTGTTTACCAGAAAACTGCCCGCATCCATTCTTGCAAATAACTGTGTAAAATTCTCTACCGAAAATGTCTTCGGGAAAAAGGATGGCGGAACCGCAATCACCTCTGCTCCCGGTTTAAAGGAACAGCAGATTACATAAATATATGGGAATAGCCATAACAATGTTAAAATTATGGAAACAATAATCGCTATTTTTATTTTTATATTACTTGTTTTTGTCACTTTTTTATCTCCTCACGTTACGTCTGTTATCATCCGTTCTTTTTTTTCGGATTCCAGAGACTCTGCATAAATACCAGAGTGAAGATTACCAGTACCGTAATAAAAATCACCGCCATTGCACTGGCAAGTCCCGTGTTGTTATACTTTACAAGTGTCTTATAGATAATAATACTGATTGTCTCGGAAGAACTATTCGGTCCGCCTTCTGTCATTGCCCAGATAATATCAAAGGTTCTCGCCGCATCGATGATTCGTACTGACAACGCAGTAAGAAGTACCGGCTTAATTCCCGGAAGCTTAATAAAAAAGATCTCCTGCAGTTTCCCTGCACCATCAATTCTGGCTGCTTCTGTCGTACTGCTGTCCAGTCCCTGCAGACCTGCCAGAATCATCAGCATCATAAATGGTGTGGTCAGCCAGATATCTGCAATACAGCATGCCAGCAGAGACCATTTTGAATCAGCCAGCCACAGAATATCACTGCTGCCGGATAAAATACCGATTCTGGCAAGCAGTTCATTTACAATACCGAAGCTGGAACTCATCATCAGTTTCCAGGTAAGACCTGCCACCAGCGGAGCAATCATAAGTGGTGTCATCATCAGGGAACGGACGATTTTACTGCCTTTATAGTCCAGTTCAAATAACAGCGCAAACAGGAATCCGAATGCCGTTTCAAAGCCCACTGCAACCAGAATATAAATCAGTGTATTTTTCAACTGCTTTAACATTCCGCTTCCGCTAAACGCCTTTATATAATTGCTCAGTCCGATAAACGTTCTGTCTCCCGTAATCCCGATTTTAAAGAAGCTGTCGAACACCATCTTACAGATCGGATAAATCAGGAATGCCCCCATAAAAACAGCCCCCGGCAGAAAGAACAGCAATAATGTCTTTCTTGATATTAATTTCATATTTATTCCCACTTTCTGAAACGAAGGGTGATCCTTTCAGTTCTGCAACCTTATGAATCACCCTCTTGTTCACTCACCAGTTATTCTGTACTTGCTTTTTGTCTTACTGACCAATTGCCTCGATCTCTGTCTTTGCAGATTCCAGGGTTTCTGTCACATCAGCACCGCCCAGGCAGGATTCTACCACGCCAGTCAGCACTTCTTCTACCTGTGACCATGTAGTTACCATTGGTCTTGCCTGAGACTGTTCTGCTTCCAGAGTTTTCAGAACAGCAGTTGTATGTTCATTGCCTTCTTCTTTTCCGGATTCTTCATATACAGAAGTTCTGCCGGCAATCTTCAGTGTCAGATCCATATAATCTGCATTATGATCATACATGTATTCTACATATTTCAATGCCATATCTTTGTTTTCAGAATTTTTCATTACACATTCATACCATGGACCTGTTGTTGCTCCGATACCTGCGCTTCCACCAATCATAGGTGCGCAGCCTACCTTATCTGCTCCCATAGCCGCTACTGCTGCAGGATACTGATGGCTCCAGTTCAGCTGCATTGCCACTTTGCCGTTTGTAAATAATTCCTGAGATTCTGTTGCAGCTGTTGCCAGAGCATCTGCAGGTGTATAATCTGCGTTGGCATTTTCTACCATAAAATTCAGTGCATCTACATATGCCTGATCTGTAATATTTACATTACCATCTTTGTCATAAACCAGTCCCTGTGCACCTGCCTGGCATGCAAAATCAAGAAATGAGCATACTGCATCGGAACCGCTTCCAAATACAGTCGTTCCATACATATCATCTGTTGCCAGTTCTTTTGCCAGTGCCTGATATTCTTCCCATGTGGTCGGAACTTTATCTTCCGGAATCAGATCTTTTCTGTAAATCAGAATCTTGGAATTTACCCACATTGGATATCCCAGAAGGTTACCGTCCACTGTGCCACTCTCTTCCAGTGTTGGAAGGAAATCACTGGTGTCTGCATCGGTCAGAGGCTCAATGGCATCTGCAAATGCTGCCAGCCATACAAAATCCATACACGCCACATCATGAGCAGCCTGTCCTGCCTTAATCTCTGTTGAAATCTTGTCATACATACCCGTATAAGCTACGGCATCCACTACTACCTTGCATCCTGTCTCTTCTTCAAATGCTGCTGCTGTCTCGTTCGCAAGTGCTTCTGCCGGTGAACCACTCTCTACCAGAACTGTAATGCTGTTATCTTCTGCCATACATAAGCTTGACATCCCTGCGATCATACTGCCGGCTAATGCTGTTGCAACTAATGCTTTCACTACTTTACTTCTCATTTTTTTCCTCCTTAAATCTTTCGGGAAATTTTTCCCATCTCATATTATACATTTTTCCGTTTTCTGCAACTTCCATATCCTGGATGAATAGTATCCGGAATAATCCATCCTTTATGGAAAACATATGGAATTCTCCCCGATATGGAACCCGTTCCATATCCTTTAAAAAATATAGAACCGGTGACTCATTGATAAGATGGAACCCGTTCCATATCTTTTAAAAATAAAAAGAAGATTTCCTTCTGTATGAACATATTATATATATCAATTATCAAATATGTCAATACCATTTTCTATTTTTGCTAATTATTGGTTATTTTTCATATTTCTCGTTTTGTTTTTTCGCTTTTTTCTTTGTTTTTTTGTTTATTTTTCATCTTCCGGCCATCAGTCTGTCTTTTCTGTTGTTCCTCCCAGGCGCAGCTGCGTCCGCAAAATTACCTGCTTATTCTTGTACTTCTTTCCATCAATCAGTTCGCACAGTAATTTTACAGACTGCTCTGCCAGTCCGTCTATAGGCTGTACAATCGTCGTTACCTTCGGTTCTACCAGTTCCGTAATATAGGTTCCGTCATAGGATACAATCTTCACATCCCGCGGAATCTTTTTGTGCCTGCGGATCAGTTCATTCATACACTCGATGGCAAGCCTGTCAACACCAAATACACCATCAAATTCCAGATTTTCTGCAAATATTTCATTCACCACCTGATGATAGTACTCGGTATCCAGCCGCCTCCAGTCCAGTGTGTAACAAACAGTCTCGATCTGATGTGCTTCCATTATCTTCTGAAATTCCATGTGGCGATCATGATACAGTGATTCCCCTTCCACAGCACTGCGAAAATGAAGAACCTTCCGGCAGCCATTGGCAATCAGTACTTCTGCAGCCTTCCTGCCGCCCTCCTTGTGATCTACTGCTACTACCGGGATATTTTCTCCAAGATAACGGTCCAGCGCAACGATCGGTTTACGGATTTTGGAATAAATAGATTCATCCAGAGAAGACATTCCTGATATCACTCCATCTACAATATGACGGTTCAGCATATCCAGATATTCTTCTTCTGCATTGACGTCTTTTAAAGTATTGCAAAGCATAATCTTAAATCCTGCCTTGTACAGTTCTGCTTCTACCCGGTCTATAAATTCTGCAAAAAAGGGATTGGATACATTTGGAACCAGTACCGCTATAATCCCACTCTTTTTATGATATAGGTTTCTGGCAAGTTCGTTAGGCGTATAATCCAGTTCTTTCATTGCCGCTTCTATTTTTACCCTTGCGTCTGCTGAAACATATCCACTGTCATTCAGCATTCTGGATACAGTAGCCACTCCTACACCTGCACGTTTTGCCACATCTTTGATTCCTGCCATATTTTTCCCCATGTATCTGTTCAGTGTCTTTACAGATACAATGCCAAAACACGTTGCAGGATAGCACTTTTCTGAACAGTTACTTCTTTCCCTTCATACTTTCTTCATCAAGTATATAAGCTGTTTTCTTCAAAGTCAATCTTTTCCCTGTTCCTTCCTGGAGAAACCGCATAAACTCAGGCTTTGTAAATGTCAAGTAGAAAAACCCTCCTTTTTTACTCTGGTTTTTTAGTAATTATTGTCCCTTTTCATTTCCTTCATAATGCGGTATCATAGTACACGGACACCAGATATTGTGTTTGCGCAGTATTATTAAAACTATATCTGGTTGACATGGCAGACCTTTTTCGATTTGTATCTGCTGTCTTTTAAGTAACCTGGCGTGCCTGTCTCCGGATTTTGGCATATACATGTCAAAACACCTTGAGGGACAATAGATTTTGAATAGTTACGCCGTTATCACAATATTTTACATCATTTTGAGGGGTAATTATGGATACATCTACTACAACTAACGTAATTAAAAGAAATGGCGAAGAAGTTCACTTTGATCTGGATAAAATTGTGAACGCAATCAAAGCTGCCAACCGTGAGGTAGACCGTCTTCACCAGTTAAATGATTTTCAGATTATGGCGATTGCCGATACGATCTCACAGCAAATCCACCGTATGACACATGCTGTCAATGTGGAAGATATTCAGGATATGGTAGAGACCGGAATTATGGAGATGCGTGGCTATGAAGTTGCACAGAAGTATGTGCGCTACCGTTATAAGCGCGAGCTTTCCCGCAAGAGTAATACCACTGACAACGGTATTCTGGCTCTGATTGACCATATGAACGAAGAAGTGAAGCAGGAGAATTCTAACAAGAACCCTGTGATCAACTCTACCCAGAGAGATTATATGGCTGGAGAAGTCAGCAAAGACCTGACCAGACGTGTACTTCTTCCGGAAGATGTTGTAAAAGCTCATGAAGAGGGAATTATCCACTTTCATGACTCCGATTATTTTGCCCAGCGAGAGCATAACTGCGACCTGCTGAATCTGGAAGATATGCTCCAGAACGGTACTGTTATCAGTGAAACCATGATTGAAAAGCCACACAGCTTCTTCACTGCCTGTAACGTTACCACACAGATTGTGGCACAGGTAGCCAGTAACCAGTACGGCGGTCAGTCTTTTACCCTCTCCCATCTGGCACCATTTGTGGATATCAGCCGCCAAAAGCTGAGAAAGGCTGTGATCGCAGAACGTACGGAATGCGGTGAACCGCTGGATGAAGCTATTATCCAGAAGGTAACAGAGCGCCGCCTTCGTGAAGAAGTCAAGAGCGGTATTCAGACCATCCAGTATCAGTTGATTACACTGATGACCTGTAACGGTCAGGCTCCGTTTGTCACTATCTTTATGTATCTGGACGAAGTTCCGGAAGGCCAGACCCGTGATGACCTTGCCATGATCATTGAAGAAGTGCTGATTCAGCGTATGCAGGGCGTTAAGAATGAAAAAGGTGTATGGATCACCCCGGCTTTTCCGAAGCTGATCTATACACTGGATGAAGATAATATCACGGAAGATTCCAAGTACTGGTATCTGACAGAACTGGCAGCAAAATGTACTGCCAAACGTATGGTTCCGGACTATATCTCAGCCAAGATCATGCGTGAATTAAAGAACGGCAATGTATATACCTGTATGGGATGCCGTTCCTTCCTGACTGTGGAAGACTCCCAGCGCAACCCGGACGGTTCCCACAAGTTCTATGGTCGTTTTAACCAGGGTGTGGTTACCCTGAATCTGGTAGACGTAGCTTGCTCATCCGATGGTGATATGGACCGTTTCTGGAAGATTCTGGACGAACGTCTGGATCTCTGCCATCGTGCCCTGCGCTGCCGCCATGAGCGTCTTCTTGGCACTGTCTCTGATGTTGCCCCGATCCTCTGGCAGCACGGTGCCCTTGCCCGTCTGAAGAAAGGTGAGACCATTGACAAGTTACTGTTTAACGGATATTCCACTATCTCACTGGGTTATGCCGGTCTTCATGAAATGTGTGTACGCATGACCGGTCATTCTCATACTGCTCCGCAGGGAAGAGATTTTGCTCTGGCTGTCATGCAGAAGCTGAATGACAAGTGTAAGGAATGGAAAGAAGCTGAACATATCAGCTATTCCGTATACGGTACCCCACTGGAGTCTACTACTTATAAATTTGCCAAGTGCCTCCAGAAGCGTTTCGGCATTATTCCGGGTGTTACCGATAAGAACTATATCACTAACAGCTATCATGTGCATGTAACAGAGAAGATCGATGCTTTCAGTAAGTTAAAGTTCGAAGCAGATTTCCAGAAGCTTTCTCCTGGCGGTGCTATCAGTTATGTAGAAGTTCCAAATCTGCAGACCAATATCCCGGCGGTTCTTTCTGTTATGAAATTTATCTATGAGAACATCATGTATGCAGAACTGAACACCAAGAGTGATTATTGTGAGAACTGTGGCTATGACGGAGAGATCAAGATTGTAACAGATCCATCCGGAAAGCTGGTATGGGAATGCCCAAACTGCGGCAACCGCGACCAGACAAAGCTGTTTGTTGCACGCCGTACCTGTGGTTATATCGGTACCCAGTTCTGGAATCAGGGACGTACTCAGGAGATCAAGGACCGAGTGCTCCACATGTCCTGCGGAACCTGTGATTCATAAATATCAGAAAAGGACGACGGTTATCACAACTGTCGTCCTTTCATCTGTAATTCATATTTTTCCGGTACTTCTATGATTCCAAACCGATAGAACATGGGGTAAATATAGCTTACGCCTCTGATATCCCCAAGGCCTTTGGGCCTGTTCACATATTTTCGCTGTCCGTCTTCCGGTGGTTCCTGCATCAGGTTAAAAAATGCAGACCGAAAAGAACTCCAGGTAAGACTTTTGCTCCCCTCTCTGCGGTCAATCAGCAATTCCCGGTTCAGTTTCCCGCTTTTGCCACGTTTGATCTCGTAGTGAAAGGGAAGTCCCGATGCAGTTTGAAACAGATACTGCTGAAACTGGATCACACATTCCCACAGCGCATCTTCTGTCATGGTATTCTGTAATTTTTCCACTGTCTGCTGTTGTTCTTCACTTAATTCAGCCCATACAACATCCTCATTTTTCTGCTCATTCTGCATTTCCGGCACTTCCTTTTTTCTCTTGAAAAATATTCTTCTGTTCTATACGCCTTTAGCCTTCCCCATACTCTTTTTCAGGTCATATTGTATATCTACCAGGCATTCCAGCAACAGTGGATTAAACTGCCCGCACTCTCCTGCAAGAATCATCTCCATGGTCTTTTCATGGGAAAATGCTTTTTTGTAAACACGCTCACTGCTGAGCGCATCGTATACATCAGCCAGTGATACCACCTGTGCGGAAATCGGAATCTCTTCTCCCTTCAGACCATCCGGATAGCCTTTACCATCATACCGTTCATGATGCCAGCGGCAGATCTGATAAGCAATCTTAATCAGCTGTTCATTCTGATACATTCCCATGCCTTCCAGCATGTTCGCACCAATCAGAGTATGAGTCTTCATAATCTCAAATTCTTCTTGGGTCAGCTTGCCCGGTTTATTCAGAATCTTATCATCAATTCCAATCTTACCGATATCGTGCAGAGATGACGCTGTCGTAATCAGGCTGCGGTCCGCATGGGTCAGATTATATTTTTCTGTCTTCTGTACAAGACGCGCCAGAAGCTTTTCTGTCAGCATATTGATATGCAGCACATGGGAACCACTTTCTCCGTTACGAAATTCTACGATATGACTGAGAATCGCAACCATCATTTTATTATTCTTCTCTTTTTCATAAATCTGATCACTGATCAGACTGGTCAGACGTCTCTGCTTTGCATATAGCTTTATGGTATTGTATACACGGCGATATACAATTCTTGCATCAAACGGACGACTAATATAATCCGACACTCCAAGTTCGTATGCTTTCCGTATCACAGCTTCTCTGTCTTCACTGGAGATCATAATGACTGGAATATCATCAATCCAGTGCTTTCTACTCATGATTTCCAGGACTTCAAAACCGTTCATACCTGGCATCACAATATCCAGCAGTACCAGAGAGATTCCGGTTCCGTACTGTTCCAGTATTGTCAGACACTGTTCCCCGCTTTCTGCCTCCATAATTTCAAACTCATCTTCCAGCATAGCTGCCAGAAGTTCTCTGTTCATGGCTGAATCATCGACAATCAATATCTGGGCACGGCTTTTTCCTTTACTATATGTCTGGCTGTCCATAACCGCAGCCAGCGGCGTGGTCTCTGTCACCACCATATTTTTACAGTTCTTAGCCTGGTACATCAGATGGTCTGCCCTGTCTATCGCCCGCTCCAGTGATTCATTGGATGAGATCAGTCCTCCGATACTGACAGACAGGTGAAGATTCGGATATCCAGGAACCGTTGATTCACCAATCTTTTTCTGAATCTGGTTCAGTTTCTCATCAAATACTTCTTCTGTCATGTCCTTCATCAGTAAGAGGAACTCATCTCCACCATAACGTATCAGAAGGTCTGTCTTGCGGATATATTTACGAATGATCTTCACCATAGTGCACAGGGCAGCGTCTCCTGCATTATGGCCGTAAGTATCATTACATAGCTTAAAATCGTCCATATCAATCATTGCCACTGCCATTGCTTCTACCTGAAGCTTCAGTTCATCTTCAAAATACCGTCTGTTATAGACGCCTGTCAGCGCATCCTTATATAATGCATCACTGTACCCGGACAATTGGGAAACCAGCTTTTTCCTGCCATCTGCGTCCAGAAGATTCTCTTCATCCATCTTCTTAACCAGTTCCATGACATACGGCGTTCCGTCAATCTCCACATATCTGGATATCACCTGATAAATATCGTCATCCTGAAATTCCAGCTTGGTCCGTTCCGATTTTTCTTCCCATACTTTCAGAGAAATGCAATTCGCACACGGACTATTCTTATTCCAGAATTTATAACACTGACAAATTTTTGAAACACTGCCAGTCAGTTTTCCGGCCTTCAGTTTCTCTATGTCCTGTCCACTCAGAAGCCGTACTACAGAAAAAATCTTCTTATAAGATGCTATTTCTTCCTGTGCTTCCTGTTTTGTCATCTGATATCCTGATTTCATCCTTTTTCTTTACCTGCCATCTCATACTAAAAAGGCTCCCAGATACTCTTTTGCAGCATCTGGAAGCCGTAACTTCATTGTCTTTTGTTTTGCTGTTTCCTTTTTTAAAGGTATTCCAAACACATACTTGCGCTTATTATACGTAAATTTTTCGTTTTTGTCCACCGTAAATGTTCATTTTCATCAGCAGGCCTGCCGGTATTCCATCAGCTTCTGTCTCGCCTCACGGCTCAAATGTCTTGGCACATCAATCTGTACCGTTGCATACTGATCTCCATGCAGCGAAGGATTCTTCATGGATACAATTCCCTTTCCCTTCAGCCGTATCTTCGTACCAGACTGGGTGCCTTCTTTGATCTTACAGATCACATCTCCGTACAGTGTCTGTACCCTTGCTTCTCCACCAAACACAGCTGTTGTATATGGAATATTCACAGTTGTGTATACGTCCTGACCCTTTCGTTCATATCCTGGTTTATCCAGTACGTTCACCTTCAGAAGCAGATCGCCTGCTTCTCCTCCGTTTCCCGGCATGCCTTTGCCACGAAGCCTTATACTCTTGCCGGTATCAATTCCAGCCGGGATGTGTACCTGAAGCGAATGCTGCATACCATCCGGATTCTTCAGAGAAATCACCTTGTCACAGCCAAACGCCGCATCTTCAAAGCTGACTGTCACTTCTGCATTCAGATCTGCCCCCTTCTGTGATCCATAACTACTGCTAAATCCAGACGTATCTCCCCATCCGGACTGTCCACCAAAATTCATATGATCTCCCCAGTCAAATCCTCCGAAATGCATACCACTGCTTCTGCCACTTCGTCCGGCCTTCCTTCCATGAAATGCATCCCGGAACATATCTCCGAACAGATCATCCATATTGCCTTCATAATGATATTCTCTGTATCCTCCATTGCCACCGGTGAAGTCCTTATATCCACCGGCACCGCCGCCGGGTGCTCCGTTCTGGTCAAAAGCTGCATGACCGAACTGATCATACAGTTTCTTCTTCTCAGGGTCACTGAGAACATCATATGCCTCCGCGATCTCCTTGAACTTCTCCTCTGCATCCGGATTACCTGCATTGTTATCCGGGTGATACTTCTTCGCCAGTTTCCTGTATGCTTTCTTTATCGCAGCGGCATCTGCACCGCGGCTGATTCCAAGTACTTCATAATAATCTCTCTTTGCGCTCATGCATCTCACCTCCTGCACGATAAAAACGACTGTCATAGCAGTCCATAAATATTCTTATTATTTCATCTGTTCTATTTGTAATATAACATGCATTGTTTTTATTGTCAACGCTACTGCTGATTTTTTTCATGAAATTTCTGTGAAGGTACTGAAAAGATACGAAAATACCGGGATCTCTCCCGGTACACTTCTCATCTTCATATAGTGAACTGTAATGTGCGGATTACCTTTGCCGGCATCTATATATCCAGACACTGAAGTTTCATCAGCTGTCTGGACGATGCAGCGATTTTCCGGGCCGTCTTCGACCCGTACCCTAGCATCCCTTAATATTTCCCTTTCTTATATGCTCCTGAATCAGTTGGTCGGTAACCTCGTACAGTTTCTCCGAACCTGCTTTTGTCTTTCCCTGTCTGCCATAGACCTGCCGTTCTGTGACACCGTGTTCTCTCCAGTCTCCTCCATCATTACTGTGATTCAAAAGCAACGGCTGCAGATTATCCATAGCCTTGGCAAATTTGGCTTCCGGTGTCTCACACGCTTCGAATTCATCAAACAGCACTGTCAACCGTTCTTTCTGATCCTCCGGGAGCAAAGAATAGATACGTTCTTTGGCTGCTTCTTCTCTTGCCTTCTGCGTCTTCAACCCTTCTTCGTCATATGCATAAGTATCCCCGGCATCAATCTCCACCACATCATGGATCAGACACATAAGCATCACTTTTGCGATATCCACCGGTTCATTGGAATATTCCTGCAACAGATACGCCATAATTGCCATATGCCAGGCATGCTCCGCATCATTTTCTCTCCTGCCATGCCCGGAAAGATGAGTCTGGCGTAAAATATTTTTTTCTTTATCGATTTCCAATATAAACTCTAACTGTTTTTTCAAGCGCTCGTCCATGATGTCTGCCTTCCTTTTATCATTTACACTTTTTCAATATTTATATTAAATATTCCCCCGCATTTCTTTCACACAAGACAGTGGATTCTGAATAGTTACATCCATACTATCATTTATACAGCCGAAAAGCAAATTCCACAGGAACGGTTTTTTCCGGCTTTTTAGTGTCCCTGATTAACCATAAAAAACGCCGGGACTCTTTCAAGCCCCGGCATCTATAAGGAGATTTCGTTAACCTTCAATGGCAATATAACCATCTTTTTCTATTTTCTTCGGTGCTTTCTTCGGTACGGACAGTTTCAGAATACCATCTTCGTATTTTGCATGAATGTCTTCTTCACTGACTGCCTCGCCTACATAAAAGCTTCTGCTCATGGTTCCTGCATAACGTTCCCGTCTGATGTAGTTACCGGCTTTGTTCTGTTCGTCCTTATCAAGACCTTTGGCTGCGGAAAGAATCAGGTAACCGTCCTTCAACTGAACTTTGATCTCATCTTTCTTGAAGCCCGGAAGATCTACATCCAGTTCATAGCTTTTATCCGTCTCACGAATATCTGTCTTCATCATGTTCTGTGCATGTTTACCATACAGTGGATTCTTCTTGCCCCAGAACTGCTCATTGTTAAATGGAAAACCTTCCCACACATCATCAAATAAATTTTCTCCAAAAATACTAGGCATCATCATAAGTCATATCTCCTTTACTATTATATTCTATATCAAATGATTAAGTTATTTTTCATTTCAGGCAGCATCCCTGATGGGGCGCCGCCTTTTATATCCGTTTCAGAAACGTTCCACCGGATCAGCCCTCAATTGCAATGTACTTCGGGTCACTGGCTGCCGGTTTGGCTTCCTTCTTCGGAACGAAAAGCTTCAGGATACCATGTTTGTATTCACCTTTGATGTCTTCCTGAGTCACTTCTTCGCCTACATAAAAGCTTCTCTCGCAGGCACCTGCGTAACGTTCACGTCTGATGTAATGTCCCTTCTTATCTTCCTCGTCTTCATCCAATCCCTTTGCTGCGCTGACGGTCAGATAACCATCTTTCAGTGCAACTTTGACTTCCTCTTTCTTGAAGCCCGGAACATCCACGATCAGTTCGTATCCTTCTGGTTTCTCTTTAATATCTGTCTTCAGGAGATTCTGTGCTCTTCTTCCGTACAGCTTCTTTTCAACTTTCTTCTCATCTTTGTCATCATAATAGAATGGTGTAAAGAAATCATCAAATAAGTTCTCTCCAAAAATACTAGGCATTAACATAAGTCATATCTCCTTTCAAAAGCTCTCTGGATCTTGAAGATCCAATCTGCTGTGTTATTATTTCAAGTTCTTTGAACATCTGGAAGATCGTTCCTTTTATCTCTCTTCCTTTGTTCTATCTGTAATATAACACGCATTATTAGCACTGTCAAGAGGTGAGTGCTAATTATTTTGTGAAGATTTTGTGAACACTACGAGCTATGCAAAATGGCGAAAATAAACGCCCTGCAAGTTTACTTGCAAAGGCGTCTATTTTTGCTATTTTATAGGGCGACAGCCCGACAGCGAGGGAATTTATTCCCGAGCTGTGCATGGCGTATCTCACAGCTTCACAGGGATTTTTCACTTGCTTTCGCACGGTGGTTTCTTGATTTGACCACATTTTTACGACAAATCTTTTGGAAAATTCAAGAATGCCTCGGCATTCGTCTGATTTTCTTACCACATTTTACGACAATGACTTCTGGTTTATACCACAGCAGGTACAGTTTCTGGCAGATTCATTTTAGACATCTCGTTCTCCACATGAGACTTCTCTGCAATATGATTGTAGACATTCATTGTGATCTGTGCATCTGAATGGTCTTCGCTCCGCTACGGTCGGTGCTTAACGGATGTCCACCGGACATCCAGCGGTCTTCGCTTCGCTACGGTCGGCGCTAAACGGATGTCCACTGGACATCCAGCGGTCTTCGCTTCGCTACGGTCGGTGCTTAACGGATGTCCACTGGACATCCAGCGGTCTTCGCTTCGCTACGGTCGGCGCTAAACGGATGTCCACTGGACATCCAGCGCCCCATGACATACTGCATAACTTTGGGATTGACGTTGTTCTCACCCAATCTGGTACATCCCGTATGACGAAGGGTATGCGATGAAATAGGAGGCATCAGCTCCGGCTCTCGCTTCTCTTCTTCTGCCAGTTTGCTTTCTTTCTTATTATAGGCATTGACAATATTTTTCAGAAAGCTGTTCACTCCCGCCGGCATGATCGGACGTCCATGCTTTGTATTGAATATGAATCCACTGCGTCCACCAATCTCTACATTACTCTGTAAACCAGATAATTTGTGGTCAAATCATCTACTGAAAGCAGTTTTTTTACGGAAAACGCATTATTTCCTGTCAGCGCAATCACCTTTGCATTTTCCAAACCATTTCATCCATCTTATCCTCAAATTCCTTATCTTCATCGTACCAGAAAATGATACGACGCTGATAAAACTCAGGAAGAGGTGCAGCAAATCTGCGATTTAAATCTTGTATTATTTTATCTGTATCCATGCTGCATTATCTCCCTTCCGTATTTTTTACATAAATAGTGCTTCGTGCCGCACCCTCTTTTCTCAAATAACCGTCCTTAACCATATTCAGCAAGACAGCTCTGGCTCTACGATGTTTTACATTTAAAATCTCTACTGTTTCAGCAGTAGTAATAGAGCCATTTTCCAATACATATTTATATATTTGTTGTTCCCGTTCACTATCCGGCATTTTCTCAGTCGTATCTGGCACTTCGTTGCCACTATCCGGCATTTTTTTCATATTATCTGGCACTATTTCTGTTTTATCCGGCACTTTATTGCCACTATCCAGCATTTTATCAATAGTATCCGGCACTTTAATGGCGTTATTGAGGTCAACAGTGCCGTCAACCTGTCCTCGATAAATATTGATACGCAAATCAACTTCGCCACCAATAAATTCCGGCTCCCGCAATCCGGAAGCTTTTACTTTATCAATAATTCTTGGAATACCACTTCCCCAATGCTCGATCAGATTCATGTAAGCAAACGCATGCGCAAGAGCTTCATTTCTGATTTTAGAATAGCCTTCTTTCATACGCTCCATCGTTTGTCCCATTGGCAACTTTCCTGGGGAAGTAATCTCCAATCGATTGTCATATACAGCAACCTGTATGGTACCATGATCCAGATAACTACGATGTACCATAGCATTGATAATCAACTCACGAATGGCATCCGGTGGAATCTCATAAACATCCTGGCGATAAATTCCCACAATAGTAGCACCCAAATGAATATTTCTCAAAACAAACTGAAATGCTTCGTCTATCTGCTCCCAAAGCGGACCGGTATATTCTCTACGGTCAACAAATACTGCTTTTGTTGTACCTTTGAACACACCACATTGCGTTGCAACATGAAGTCCTCCGTTGCCAGTCAAAATAGCAAAAGCATTAGACGGATAATCTTTTCCATCACGCTCAATCAAAATGCCCCAGGAGCGCAACTGCTGTCTGCCTACATCTTTAATCGCTGCTTTCTGTTCCTCTGTACGGGCATTTTTAACAGCCTGCTCCTTCATAGCTTTACAAAGGGCATCAATATCTTCATCTGTAACATTTAACCCAGTACATAAAGCCTGATCGTAGTAGCGATTGCTTCCCTCAAACAATAATTCTTTTATCATATACTCATCAGCAAGGCGGGTAGTTCCGGCAACACGGACATATACACCGCCATCTCTGCCAAGAGCTTTGATATAATATGGGCGCTGTCTGCCATCAGAAACTTCTACCACAATGACAGTCTTACCATCAACCGTCTGTAAAGTAATATCTGGAATGATTGCCGGTTCACAACTGTCTGATACAGCATTTGCAATGGCATCCATTTTCTTGAACACATCTTCCTTGTCAAAGCCAACAACTTCTCTGGTTTTATCGGCAATTCCGAAAATGATTTTCCCTCCAGTTCCATTTGCAAAGGCAACCACAGACTTCATATATTTGATGCTTTTCTCTGGCAGATTCTCTTTGAACTCTATATTCTTGGATTCACCTGCAAGAATTTCTTCTATGGTCATTGTAACACCTCGCTCTCAAATCGCTACGCAATGCATAGCCTTTTTGTTATTTTCTCTGATATTCCAGTCTTAATTCCTCTGCAAGATACAGGTCGCTCATACAGTGCATATCAGAAATACCGTCACGCATTAACTGATAGACTTCGGAACGATAAAATAACCCCAATGCCTCATCCAGTGAAAGTCCCTGCTGTTTGGCAAAGCACTCAATGACACGGGTATATTTTTTTTGAAGTAAAATCGGGTTTGCCGTCATAGTCGGATTTTTGATTTTTTCTTCAGTCATCATATGCAAGCCTTTCCTTTCTTTTACCAGAACTATTTTTCCTTTTTACATTGACTTTTCCCCTTACAACGCATATAATAATAGTAACTCATCTAACACGTTTAGAAGGAGAATCCGGTTTTCGCATTGCGATCACCGGTTTTTTATTTTATCTCTTTTTCTATCTCTTTTATGTAGTTCTGATAATCTTTTTCATAATCTTTTTTAGCACTTACAAAAAATATTGGGTAAGCTGTTATCAACTGTACCCTTTTTTCACTTTTCTTTTCAAATACAATCAGATAATCTAATTCTTCTTCTTGATAACGTAAGTACAAACGCTTTTTCTTCTTAGAATTTATTTTTTCCCAATATTTTACCCGTACATCGTTTTCATTATACAGTTCAATAACTTCTTTAATCCACCCCACGCGTAATGCACGATACAAACATTTTGCGCGAACATTTCCATCATTCATTGTAATCACTTCTGTTCCTGATATACAATTTTCCGAACAAAATGCAGATGAAATATCATTTGTACATGGTTTTATATCGAGTTTTACTTTCGGTTCTATACTTGCAGAATGCCAAAATATTTCTGCCTTATTTTCTATCCATTTTAGAGGTACATAAATTTCCATCCCCTGAAATAGTGGTCTGTCTTTCGTTGCAATGGTCTCTTTAAATCTGCTATGGCATTTATCAAAAATTTCAGATAATTCTAATGCTTAAACAATACATTGCCCCAAGAACCATAACTGAAGAATTATCCTTTTGTAAATGGCAACTCTCATCACAAAATACAGTATATAACATTTTTCGCTCTCCCTTACTTTATTTTAGCCAAAACATCCAGGAAAATTGCATAATTCTTCTTCACGCCATCGTCCAGATCAATAGCGATCATCTGATCGGCAAGGTGATGAATCTTTTCCTCGTAGGTTCTGATTTCAGTATCCTGTGCTTGCAATGTAGTTAATTTCTTTTTTAACTTCACGCGTTCGCCGGTGGATGCATTGGCAATCCGTTGTTCCAAGTCGACAATAGCAGTGCGATAACGAGCCTGCTGTTCATGCACATAATCGGTACGAATGCGGGCAATGGTGTCCGGCTGATAACGGTGCATATAAATCAGCGCCTTAAAGCCGTTCTTTTTACCACTGTCAAACAGCCAATAAATCGGGCGTTTTTGATAAATCTTGCAATGATCTTTATAAAAATCATTAAGGAAATAATTCCTAAATTTCTTATTGTTCCTGCTTGAATACTAAATGCAGATTTTGTTGAATCAATGATAAATCTTCCTACACAAGACTGTAAAAAACATAAAACATAGTTATAATATTTTTCTGGTAGAAAAAGAGACGATCCATTTACATCAAATACAAAACCTTCCGGCATAATACGTGCACCAAAAGCAGCCATTGTACTATAAGTCCAAGTCATTCCCTTGTGAAAATAATAGTCCTGACTTGTTTGTTTCTTACTACATAAATCAGATTTTCAACGTCCGGTGGCATGATTTCAACTATTTGTGTTTCCACTGGTTCCATTTCTCTTACTTTCTGATCCGCCATTCCATCTCCTCTATAACTTGAAATGCCAAACTGGCATTTCAAGTTACTTTACCGCACAATCATTTCTTATGAGTTCCCAAAATCCATGTTCCCATTTTACCCTATTTTTCTCATTCTGCCTACTGCTATTTTTCATACAATAATGAGGTCGCAATCCACGACCTCATCACCTTCATTTAAACATAAATCAATTCCTTGAGAATAATCTCTTCTGCAATTGCTTTGTGCTGATTGGCAGCTCTTACCCATGCCATCTGATCTTTCTCTTTATCCGGCAATGGTTCTTTTTCTTCTAACTGTTTCAGTATTACCTCTTCCCGTTCTCTGGCTGCCTTGTCTCAGTTTATCTGAGTAAGTTTCGGTAGATCTGTTCGTCAAGTTCCTTAAAAACATTAAATATCACCTCAATTCTACTTCCTGTTTCAGCCTTATAATCTTTTACCGTTTGTACTGCGATTTCTGCCGCCTCCTCATTAGGGAACATAAATACCCCCGTAGAAATACAGCAGAATTCCATCCCTGCTCAAAGATGCGAGCCCTTGCATATTATAATTCCAGTCATCCGGCAGGCTCAGCATCAGAGACAACAATCCCTTTGCCTTTAATGACAGGCTCTTGTTTTTAAAATGCTGGTTACTCATTACTGTATAATTTTTTGTTCGCTCCACACGAAAAATCTGTGACATTATCTCTCACTTCCTTTCTGCAAAAAGAAAAAGACGCAAGTCATATTTTTTATGACTCACGCCTGTCTTTATATCTACTCCATTAACCAATAAAGTTTCTATTCTTTGTCTGGTTGTGCAGCTTCCATTGCCTGATATTCCCTTTTTAACTCTTTCAGTAATTCTTCTTCTGAAGGAAGATATAATTTATATTTTGAAGCAAAAACCTGTGTTTCACCTTCTGGCAATGTATATCGTACAACTGCATCACTCTTATCTGCACATAACACAATTCCAATCGGCGGATTATCTCCTTCGTTCATCAATTCTCGTTCATAATAATGCACATACATTTGCATCTGTCCTAAATCCTGATGTGTCAAATCACCAATCTTCAAGTCAATAAGCACAAAACATTTTAAAATATAATTGTAAAAAACAAGATCTATTCTAAAATGGCGTCCATCAAACGTAATTCTTTTTTGCCTGGCAACAAAAGAAAATCCTCGTCCTAATTCCAATAAAAACTTTTGTAAATGTGTAATAAGAGCCTGTTCCAAGTCACTTTCATAAAACTCATCATTCGGAGACAATCCAAGGAATTCCAGCACATATGGATCACGAATAATATCCTCCGGTGTTTTTCCCTGTTCTAATCTTTGAATCTCCTGTGCAACATTTTCTTTATTTTTACTGGAAAGCAGTCTTTCATAAAAGAACGTGTTGATCTGCCTTTCCAGTTGCCGCGTACTCCATTGAGACTTTACTGCTTCTTCCATGTAAAACTGTCGTGCATTTTCATTTTCCACACGCATTAAAAGTCGATAATGCGTCCAGCTCAATTCGCTACGCAGTGCGTAGCTATTTGGGAACGTCAGATAAAACTGCCTCATATTTTTCAGATTTGCCACCGTAAAACCTTTTCCAAAATCCCGTGTCATCTGATTCGACAGTTCCTTGAGCAATCCTGTTCCATATTCTGCACGTTCTTCTCCGTTTTGTTCTTCAACAATAGACTTTCCAATCTGCCAGTAAGCTTCCACCATGGCAAAGTTGGCAGTCTGATAAACTTTATTTCTTGCATCTGAAAGTATTTTCTTAATTTCTCCATAAAACGCTTTATTCATCAGAAAGCCCTCCTTCCTGTTAACAGTGATAATATTGCAATTTTTCAATCCAAAATTACAAACTGATATTTCTATTTTACCCTTTTTAGACCGTTCTGCCTACTGCAATTTTATATTCCATACAACAATGAGGTCGCATTCCACGACCTCATCACATTCATTTAAACATAGATCAATTCTTTCAAGATAATCTCTGCGTAAAAATCCATATTTACCAAGTTGTTCCATCTGCTCATGAACCTCTGCTAATCAATTATATACATACCTTAAAATCGTTTTTATAACTTCATCAATCACAATCGGCTTCGACAAATGTGCGTTCATTCCTGCATCCAGTGATGCCTGAACATCTTCTGCAAATGAATTAGCTGTCATTGCTATAATAGGAATGTTTTTTCCATCCGGTCTGTCATTCATTGCCCTGATTGCTTTTGCCGCTTCATAACCATTCATTTCAGGCATCATGATATCCATCAGGATTACATCAAATGTGCCTTCTGGATGATTTCTGAAAATCTCAACAGCATTCTTTCCATCCACAGCTCTTTCTACATTCATCCCGAACTCTTCCAACTGCACGGCAGCAATCTCTGCATTCAGTTCATTATCCTCCGCAAGAAGGACATTCACACCTGTAAGATTTACCTTTTCAGAAATACCTGTGTCTGCCTTATTACATTCCTTATCTGTAATTTCCAAAGGAATATCCACAGTAAATGTGGTTCCCTCATGCTTTTTACTCTGCACAGAAATGGTTCCACCCATCATATCTACATACTTCTTTACGATAGCCATCCCCAGTCCAACTCCATGGTACTGCGTTCTCACATCGGAATCTTCCTGTGCAAATTCCTCAAAAACTTCTTTTGTAAATTCCTCACTCATGCCAATACCAGTATCCGAAATGCGGTAACGCATATTTATATATCCATCCCCGCCCTTTTCCAGACACCGGGCTTCAAAGGTAATCGTCCCTCCATCCGGAGTGAATTTCGCGGCATTGCTCAGAATATTGACCAGCACATCACGCAGGCGTGCAGGATCCGCAAGTACATTTGGAATCTTTGCTTCTTCACGCTGAATCTTAAAGTTGATATCCCTGTTCGTAAGAAAGCCTTTTGTAATATCCAATGCAGAATCTGTAATGTTTTTCACATCCGCCGGTACCGGATTGTATTTCACTTTTCCACTTTCGATGCGGGTCAGATCTAATACATCATTGAGCAGCGACAGTAAATGCTCTGAGCTTTCGTCAATCTTTTCCAGACAATTTTTCACTTCGTCTGACGGATTGTTTTTCATTGCAATACCGGTAAATCCTATGATTGCATTCATCGGTGTCCTCATATCATGGGACATATGCGACAGAAATGCTGTTTTTGCCTTGTCTGCAGCCTGTGCATGCTCTGCCAGTTCCGCCATTTCCTCAGCTTTCTCCTGGGCCGCCTTCTGAGCTTTTTTTCTTGCACTGAGACGCACCATTGTCCCAGCCATAGCAGTCAGCAGCCATCCAAAAATAAGAAGAACCCAAACAGTAACAACAGGATGCAGACGTATCCAGTCAACAAATGTAAGCTCTGTTGCTTTGTGTGTAGTATACTGTGCTGCAAGATCTTCAACAAGATTTTGGGGCATGGCATACATTGCTTTCGTCAGAATACCAGCCAGCGCATGGTTCTCAGTTGATGAAATTACCATGCGGTAGGTGAATGTAGGCTGTTCCAGCAGAGTATATGTCATGGTGCCCGTAGTGTCACTGTTCACAAACGCCTGTGCCATGTAATAGTAGACGAAGGCAGCATCTGCTTTACCCTCACGGACAGCTTCCATCATTTCCTGTCGGGTACTGCACATCAGTTTTTCTGCACCGGGTGCCATTGCATCTTCAATTGAATTTGATGCTGTCTGGTCAACAGTAGCAACAACATTAATTTTTCCATCAAAGTCACGCCGTGTCACCCTTGCCAGCTGCATCGTAATGAAAGGTGCAGTAATCCCCCATTTTTTCGTCTCAGCATAGTTATCTGTTTCCAGGCGTGCATCGATGCTCATATCTGTGGTTTCCGTATTTTTCTGATAAGCAATATACTCATCTCTGGTAGCAGGTGTAAGAAACTCATAGGAAATCCCGGCATAGTCTGCAATTTTCCGGAAGTAATCCGGGATAATACCCTTCATCTCACCATTTTCATTATAAGAATATGGATAACGGGTCGGATCACACAGAACATGAAGCGGGTTGTCCTTGGAATACTGTGAAATAATACTTTTTTCTTTCTCCGTATATTCCAGATTCTTAGTTTCTATGCTTTCATAATTTTTATTGTAAAGCGTCGTTTTCCAGTCACCCTCAACCGCATTCATCTGATCGATCGCATAATTGATCTCATTCAGCAATTCTGTATTGCCCTTTTTAACAATGATATAGAAATCGCTGCTGCCAAATTTCTCCACGATTCGCTCATTGTTTGTTTTTCTCAGAGAACTGGTAACAATCGCATCAACTTTTTCGCTCTGAAGGGCTTCATCCATTTCTGTGGTCGTATCAAAATAAGATGGAACATATGTAAATCCTTTGTTGTCTGCAAAATCCGCAAACTCTTCATTCCGGGTGTTTCCGTTCAAAAGCGCCACACGCATACCGTTGTAAGTGCTGTAATTGCCGTCCACAATCGTGCTGTTGTCACTGCGGACGGTCAGAATCCCATTATTGGTTCCGATCGGACGTGAAAAATCAAACTTTTCTTCTCTGTCCGGTGTTTTGCGGGGAGATGTTACCATATCAATCTCGCCATCTTCAAGCATCTGCTGCATATCATCCCAGCTCTTATCATATCCAACATATTCGTAATCTACATCCCAATAACGGGCCATCAGCCGAAGAAAATCATAACCATACCCACTGCGGTTGCCTTCTTCATCCATCACATGATAACCATCCATGGCAAAAAAACCGACTTTGACAGTTTCATGCTGCGAACTGTCCTCGGCTGCATATGCAGTCTGGGGAGAAAATATCATACACACGCATACAAAAGCCAGTAACACTGCCGCATCAATATCCATTTGTCACTGTTCCGTGACCTGCGGTTCGGTACCCCCCCCCGCCGGATTTTATGCTTCTGATCGTCTTTTCCAGTACCCTCATCTCAACCGGTTTGGAAACATGTGCATTCATACCGGCTGCCAGGGAATGTTGAATATCCTCCGAAAATGCATTGGCGGTCATGGCAATGATCGGAATCTTCTTTGCCAGCTCATGGGAACTTCTGCGGATTGCCCGCGTCGCCTCATAGCCATTCATAACAGGCATCTGCACATCCATCAGAATCATGTCATAATCACCTGGAGCAGACTGTTCAAATGCTTCCAAAATCTCTTCGCCATTTTCACAAATGGTACATTCCGCACCTTCAATCTTTAATAGTTCTATCAGGATCTCCGCGTTCAGCTCATTATCCTCTGCACACAGGAATTTCATTCCCTGAAGGATATTACCATCCTGCTCATCTGTTTCTTCTTGTGCTGCCAGAGCAGCCGTTCTATCCTCTGCAATTTTCAGATCCAGGAGAACCTCAAAACAGCTTCCCTGTCCCAGTTCACTCTCCACATCAATGCTGCCTCCCATTGCCTCAACCAGGTTCTTAGTAATAGCCATTCCAAGTCCGGTTCCCTGTATTTTGTTTGTAAGGGAACTTTCCGCACGGGTAAACGCATCAAAAATTGTATCCTTGAAATCTGCCGACATTCCCAATCCATTATCGCTAACTAAGAAACGGTACTTTGCATAGACAGATGACTTTGTCTCACATTCTTCTACAAAGAACTGAATTTCCCCACCTTCCTGGGTATACTTCATCGCATTGGAAAGCAGGTTGCTGAAAATCTGCATCAGGTGAACCTGATCCCCATTCACCCACTCATGACGGATGTTTTCTTTTATAATTGTAAGTGCCTGCTTCTTTTCATATATTTGAGAATGAAATATAGTGTCAAGTTCCTGTACAAGATCCAGAATAGAAAAGTCAGAATACTTGAAGACTGTTTTTCCTGCCTCAATCTTGCTCATATCCAGAACGTCATTGATAATTCCCAACAGATGCTGTGATGAAATATCTATTTTATCTGCATACTCTATAACTTTTGCTTTATTACCTGCATCATGTCTGATCAAAGATGTGATACCAATGATTGCATTCATAGGAGTACGAATATCATGTGACATATTAGACAGGAAATCCGTTTTCGCCTTATTTGCATTTTCAGCTGTCTGTAAAGCCTCTGTTGCAACGTTCTTTGCCTTTTTCAGTTTTTGATTGACTACTTCCATTTCCTTCATTGTTTGTAAATGAAGTTCATTATTTCTTTTTTCATATTCTGCTTTTTGATCTGCAAGACTAAGTCTGGAAATACTGTAGAATAATTCGGCAAAAAGTAAAAATACAAAACCTGCCATGAGTATTGTTGTAAACAACACCGTTTTCTGGTAATCCCTCAGCACATTGTCAACAACTCCCCTTGCCACAATGCATACCAAAATAGTGTTGTTGCTTTCTATCGGGCAATACCCCAGATAATAGGGGTTCTGTTTTCCCAAAAGTGCAACTCCGGATTCTCTGTTATCAAACTTCTTTTTGAACAAATCAGCCTCTTCTTCTGTAATAGCCTGTTCCCCTTTTAAATGTTTTAACAAAGAATAATTACGCAGGTATTTATCTCCACTCTGGTTCGTATACGTAATATTTCCGTCATTATCCAGCATGAACAAATATGCTTTCCCATGATAACCTTTCAATTTTAACATGGAATCCAGTTTCGAATGATCATACACAGTTCCAATTGCCGTATAAATTTCTCCATTGATAGTGTATTCCTGACATGGAATCGCAACCAGATAACCGTCTTTTTTCTTCTGATCATAATCAAGACGCACCAATTTTCCAATATTGTACCCGTTCTTTAAGTCCAGCAGAAGTTTACTTGGCATATCAATCCGCATTTTTGTTCCACCTGCTGATATTGCCTGACCATTTTCCTGAAGGAATATAAGTGTACTTTCCGATTCTTTTTCCCATGCTTCAAAGAAACTTTTGTTCGTATCCGTTTCAAGAGACAGTTCTCTCTCTTGAAGTAAAAATTCCTCAGCCAACTGCAGCTGGCTGTAGTACCCACTCACCTGAAGATCATAGGTCTGCTGTATCTGTTCAACAACAGCTCCCATACTGCTTTTTCCATTTTCGCTAATATACTTGCCAGACTTACTTATCAGATACTTGATGCAAGCTAAGCTTAAAAGAATAATAAGTAGTATAAGCAATAGCCTTGTTATTTTTTTTCTTTTAGTTACCGTTTGTTCTATCTCCACTTTTACTGTTCAACCTCTATATAGTCTTCCGGTGCTGACGGCTGCTGTCCTTTTGACATTGCTTCGATCCATGCACTTGATAATGTTGTATCTTTAAGCTGCTCAATCTCACATTTCGGATTTATTTTTTTCAAAACAGACATTGTGGTGTCTGTAAGAAGAATAGAGTATTCCTTTTCTTTGTCTATTTTCTTATCATTAACTGTTAAGTCCTTTAACGAAAATCCACTTTCCTCTTGACTGACGATAATTTTCATACCGGATGCAATTGGTAATTCGTATTTATTGGTTACGTAAAAATTCTCATCCGCATCGGCGAGATAATTTTCCACGAGTTCATAAACCTGTTTACCATTGATTTTTGCAACATATAATGCTGTATCTGAACTCTTCGCTGTCATCATGCCAACCCGGCTGCTGGTGCATTCTCCTTTGTACATAGAAGAAGTGAAATAATAATATGGTGCCAGAGCCAGCTGTGCATCATTTTCTTCTCTGATCGTAGTTAAAATGGAAGCTGCTGCATCACGGCCATTTCTATCGTTCAGTGAAATGGAATATTCATTTTCAAAATTCACCATTGCTTTTTCTTCTGGATCTTTACGATTCATTACACTGCGCAAAGTATCATAAGCCTGTGTTTCATCCATTTCCCCTGACAGTAATCCGTGAACAGCCTCAAGACTTGCATCAAATGATTTTTGAGCGGAATATCGGATATAAACAGCATTATTTTTAATTTCATCTTCCAGTCCAGGCACATCCTGCATCATGGTTGGAACATCTGTATTCAACGAAATAACGCCGCTTCCATCCGCAATCAGCTTTTGCCCCTCTTCTGAAATCATACAATCCAGCACATCCAGTGCAGTATCCAGTTTCTCCCGGTCTTTTTCCAGGTTTTTGTTAAATGCAATGTTTAATGACGGAGTCATGTACACATAGGATTCATCCGATATCTGTGAAAAGTAAGGAATACGGATCAGCTCCGCATCCATCTGTTTCTGCACCTGCTGCATAACCGTCGGATGTCCATGAAACATTGCTGATTTTCCCTCGACAAACATCTGGATTCCTGTATTGATGTCAATATTGATATCTTCTTTGCCAAAATGCGAATCCTTAAGAAACTGACTGGTTTCTGAAAAAATACGTTTCCATAAGGTATCATCAAACTTTACTTCATCCGCTGCAGTCTCTGCACCATTTCGCCATTCAATACCATCCAGGCTTGTAAACTCACCGATTGCCGCCGCCTGAATGATTTCATTATTAGACCAGTCTTCACCAAGATCCATGGAATACGGTTTTATGCCATTATCATAAAACTGCTGACAGGCCTGTACATATTCCTCATAATTTTCCGGAATCTTAATTCCATACTGATCAAACAGTGTTTTGTTGGCAATGATCGTCTGCGGAATACCACAGATTGGCAGCCACTGGATTTCATCCTCCGCATTCTTATAATATTGCACCGCATAGGAATAATACTTAGAAACAACATCATAAGAAGCAAAATCCATAAGATAAGGCTGTAAGTCCTGTGCATCTGTTCCGGAAAATCGACGTACTGTTATGATATCCGGTAATTCATCATGTTCTTTAAAATAACTGTATAAATCGGTATCATTGTTACCAATAATAAATTCAATATCCTGATCAGGAAACTGTTCATGGATATAGGGTGCAATATTTTTCATCAAACGATTTTCCCACAGATAAACGGTAAGATGATCATCGTTTTTAGATACTTCTTTCTTTGACTGTCCACATCCAGACAAAACAGCAGTTGCTACAAGTACACCTGACACCACTGTTATCAGACAACGTTTTGCCTTTTTCATACTTTTGTTTTCCTCATTCTTTCCTGATAAAGTCATTATTGTTACGTCTGTGAAATAACACCGTAAAAAAACACTGTCAGACAGACAGTGCACCTCATTTTATGCAACTGGCTGCCATTTTACAGGCCCTGTAGCTTTGCGTCCCAGACTTTCATCTGGTTTGCCGATTTCCTTATTATAGATATAGCTTTTAAACTTATGCAAAAAAACTGGTTTTATTATACTATAGCGCTCTACTGTACACAAGAAAAACATTACTGTTTTAACGCCTGAAAACAAAAAAAGAACAGCCGCTATATATACTCGAACTGTTCTTCTACTTCCGAAGTCCACGAAGCATTGGCATCACTGTTTCCTGCTCATTTGTACTCAGATTGTTCCATATCCCTAGAACTTCTTTCTGTTTTTCTGTCAGATTCTCTGAATTACCTTCCTGAAAAAACTGCGATAATCTATATACGCAATGCTTTGTGCACTTTCTACGATTTCACATGTATCAGCAAATAAATCGCCTGTTTCATGATAGGCAACCATATTTCTATTTAATTTTGGACTCAGTGAATCCAAAGTTGTCTTTTCTTTTTCAGAATGTTTCATCAGCGCAACCTCCCTTTTCGATGATTATTGCGACAGTGTCGCAACTTTTCCATTTTGAAATTCCAGATTGACATCTCAAAAAATTTCTTTAAGTCTATAAAGTCTATATTCTAATTTTACCCCAACTCTCTCATTCTGCCTACCGGATTTATAGGTGAGATTTGGAATCAGATATCCATTCACATTTGTATAAGTCATAGCAGTGGACATTCGCAATCCGCTTCGCTACTTGCTCATGAACGCAGTCACTTCGTAGCCTGCGTTCATATTATTAGCACTCTCCATTTCTTATCATTTTTTGACCACAAATTTACGACATTTACGACAAATCTGACACTGCTTTACAATACCAGACAAAATGATCGATACCCCGGAAATCCTGTAAAACAGGCACTTCCGGGATACACAAGACAGGACAAAAATCGACTTCCATTATCAAGAAGTGAGTGCATACGGTCTGATTCTTCCCTGTGTTCCATCAGGTTACCAGATCAGCATTCCGATGTGGTAAAACACACAGGAAAGAATCAGTGAAAACACAAGATAATATAATACCGGCAAAGCAATCCATTTTTTTGAATGATTCTCCCGGAAGGTTACTGCAACCGTCATTGTACATGGCACATTAAATACAATTGCCATAATAAATCCCAGTGCCTGTGGTTTGTTGATTACCTGTGGAAGAAGCTGTGCCATGCCCTCTGTCATGCCTATGGATTTGGCATTGAATGCCGCTGATACCACATCAGAATTATTATAGAGTGCATTAATCACTCCCAACAAGGATTCCTTTGTTACCATGGAAGAAAGATATGCCATAAACATCTGCCATGTCATTCCAAAGAACTCTGTTACCGGAGAGATCAGTTGTCCAAACGCCGCAAAAATACTTATATTTCCAAACCAGCTGTAGGAAAGCAGGTAAAAAACAACTGACACGAGAAAGATCACACGAAAAGCACGAACAAAAATATCCTTCGCTTTTGTAAGCGTCATCCGCACAATATGTCCCCATTTGGGTTTATGATAAGGTGGAAGTTCCATAATAATACCATGCTCATCCTCTTCCCTGATCAACTGTCTGCCAAAAATCTTTGAGGCAAGGAACATGGAACCAAGCGTAATCCCCAACATAAACAGCAGCACCAGAAAGCTGCCCAGCGGTCCGAAGAAAATGGACGCCAGCATCGGTGCCAGGGACAGGGTGGACCCACATGGGATGCTCCATACCAGAATCATGGTCAGGAACCTCTGACCGGTACTGTCAATTACACGGCTTCCTGCAACTCCTGCCATATTGCAGCCAAGACTCATCAGGAACGAGCACACGCTTTTTCCCTGGAGTCCCAGTCTTTCCATGGCTTTATTAAACACTACCGAGATACGTGCCATGTACCCGACATCTTCAATCAATGCGAATATAAACGTAACGCCAAGCACAAACCCGGCCATGGCAATGGTAAACGCCAGCACATTTGGCAGAACCACGCATACAAGCTCTGCAAGAGGTTTCCACACGCCAAATAGATTCATCAGCTTTTCCAAAAGCGGTGTCAGTCCGCCAGGAATCGCAAAACCAAGTACCATGATCGGTGAAGCGATCAGCATTGCTCCTGTCATGCCAGCAAGGATTATACCAAAAGCAATCCATTTACCGGAATGCCTGCCAAGTGCTTTCCGGTCAAACCGCTCAAGTCCTGATTTTACCTTCGTCTTTTTGACAGCCCCATCCAACAGCATATCAATGAAGTCATATTTATGCCTGCCTGACCGCATCAGATTTTTGTCTTCCTTCTCAAAAGCCAGAATTGCCTGCTTCTCTCTTGTATATATGCCCGTTCCCTTTTCCCTTGCGATCATTTCCGTGAAAGGAATAGATGAATCTCCGGCATAACGTTCCATCAGCAGGGATTGTTCCATCATCCGAGGATTTTTCAGTGCTTCCGCAATCTGCTCTTTGAGATTTCCATATCCCCTGTTCTCAGCAGCCACGAACCCGATCACAGGAATCCCGAGCTTTTCCTGAAGTATCCCGGTATGAATCTCTATTCCTTTCTGCTCTGCAACATCCATCATATTCAGGATTAGCAGAACCGGTAGTTTAATACCGATAAAATCTGCTACCATGTAAAGAGAACGCTCCAACTGGGAACTGTCTACAAGAATCGTCACAAGATCTGCTTCACCGGATTTTATGTAATCTGTCGTGATGACTTCCTCATCCGAACCGGCTGATAAACTGTAGCTTCCCGGCAGGTCTACTACCCGGTATGTTTCTCCCTCAAACCGGAAGGTTCCTTCCTTATGTTCTACTGTCTTTCCCGGCCAGTTTCCTACATGCTGATGGGAGCCTGTCAGTCCATTGAACACGGAGGATTTACCGGAATTTGGCTGTCCCAGCAACGCAATCGTTTTTTCTTTCATTCTCCTGCCTCCTCCACTTCAATTTTTTTACAGTCTTTCTCGCTTAATGCAATGACAGAATCCCGGCAATAAAATAATACCGGCTGCCCTTTTTCATTTTGCACTATCTGAAGCAGGGCTCCTTCTGCGAGTCCCACTCCGATCAGTCTGGAGAGCAGATGACGGTTTCCCGAAATAGCATTTACTTTTACCTTATTCCCCACTGTTACTTCTGATAATCTCATTTTCCTCCTCCTTTTCATCATCACTGTAGCGTTTATGAATCAGATGATACCCTATACTTTTACGCCTGTAAGTTCGTTATTTCTAACTCTTGTATAAAGTTTACGGTATATAAGAAAATAAATCTATACCAGTTCCGGCAAAAAAGGTCTGTTTAGCATTTTCTTGTTTTTGTTTCTGTGAATTACTTTCATTCTTTGCTATAATACTTTTAAAAGATAAATGACTGCAATAATTTGGAATAGCAGGACATGATTCTGCCTGCGGGCATAAAGATAAGGAGATGACCTGATCTATGAAAAAAGATAATTTAGCTTTTAACGAAGATATCCAGATGTTCTTACAGGGCAAAAAAGAGCAGATAGAGATTTATCAGGAGATGCTGGACGGATATATGGCACTTACCTATTATTCCGTTCTTCCGGGAATCCACATTGCCTTCAATGATATCCACACTACTACAGTCCCCGTATCAGGAGGCTTATCCTTCGAGCATTCACTGATTGTGAATTTTTGTCTTGAAGGGCGCTGCGAATTTCATTTATCCGAAGACAATTACAGCTACATAGATAAAAATCATATGAGCGTCAGCACCCGAATGGTTCAGGATTCCTTTTATTATCCATCCGGTTTCTATCAGGGCTGGGAGATTTATGCCCTGCCGGATACCTTCACCGATGAAACCAGGCAGACACTGAAACTGTTCGCCATCAATTTTGAACAGCTTTACAATCTGTATGGAAAAGATGTTTCCTGTATCACATCCGAACCATTTCTTACCCTATGGAAAATGCTGGATCAGAACCGTCAGGTTTATTCTGTTGGAAATATCCGGTTGCTGTGTCTGCAGATTCTTTTACATCTGACAGATCAAAGGCTTCTGATGCAAAGCCCACAGCCATTTCTTACCCGTACACAGGCTGCACTTGCTAAAAAAGCACAGGAAATTCTTCTCAAAGATCTCAGCCGTCATATTTCGGCAGCCAGCATAGCTGCTTCCCTGGGTGTCAGTGAAACAAGTCTCAAAAATTATTTCCGTTCTGTCTATGGTATGAATCTTTCCACATATTTGAACCATAAGCGTATGGAACTGGCTGCAAAATTACTTTCAGAATCTGACCAGAATATTTCAGACATAGCAAAAGTCTGTGGATATGCAAATCAGGGACGGTTTGCGAAGGTTTTTAAAGATTTCTATCACATGAAGCCATTGGATTATCGAAGAAATGAACATCTCCCGTAAGACTGTTCCATTATTTCTCCCTAGACTTTCCCAATCCCATCCGCTAAATCTTTTTCACTATAAGTATCACGTAAACCAAGAAAATCAAGCATATATCTGTTCTGGCTCTCTGTTTTCATTTTCCGCCAATATTGTTTCTCTCTTATTATAGGCATTAACAATATTCTTCAGAAAACTATTCATATCTGCTGGCATAATCGGACGCCCATGTTTTGTGTTAAAAATAAAACCACTGTGTCTACCAATCTCTACATTACTCTGCAATCCCAACATCAAATTTAATTCCTTCTGCTTACGAAACGCATCATATACGGTCTGAGTCATAGGAATTGTTCTGATTCCAGCATCCGTTTTTGTCTCCGAATCATGAAAACAATAACCTTCTTCTCCCTCATAATAAACAAGTTGTCCATTCACATGAATTTCCCGGTTTTTCATATCCACATCTGACCAGGTCAATCCGATTGTTTCACTTATTCTCAGGCAGGCTCCAAACATAATCTGCATCATTGGAAGATGAGGCTTATACACATTACTCTGTTCAACAAACTTCAGAAGTTTTTCCTGCTGTTCCAGTGTCAGTGCTTCTTTCTCCTTTGCCGGAGTTCCACAATCTCCAAGTGTTCCTGTTACCGGATTCTTTCGGATAATCCCATCTTCCACTGCCAGTTCAAAACTGGGATTCAATAAGCCATAAAGACCTTTGATCGTACTGTGTGCCAGTCCTTCATCTGACAATGCAGAAAAGAATGTCCTTACGTGAGATGTCTTAAAATCCACAACACGAATATTTCCCAAAGTATTTCGTATCCGGTAGTCCCACATACGGATATAATTCTTCTTCGTTCTTTCCTTGATATTCTTTGTTGCCATGTATCGCTCAAACAACGTATTCACAGTCAGCTTCTTGACTGATGCATCTGTAATAAGCAGATCATCCATATCCTTATTGTTCTTCTTTTCCATTTCTCGTAAACTCGCCAGATCAGCTGCATAAACCGAATTACGCTTTCCGGTAATTTCATCCTTGTAGCGATACTCATAACGTCCATCTGGACGCTGGTATTCACCTGTTTTTAAATTTCTGCCTATCAGAAATTTTCTGAATACTGGCAGCTTCTTTTCAAGCATACCAGCCGTTGCCGGAGTATCTTCGGTTTCCACATACTACTCTCTGATACAGCGGTGGAATCCTGTGTTACCTTTAAGCCCGAAAGGCACCCATACAGCTCATTCAATTTTCAACGAATCATGAAAGCTTATCTCAGCCTATAATGAAAATGGGGGTATTGGCTCCACTACTTTTTTTGCTTTCCATCTTGCCTTACAATAGTCTTACCGGTCTATACATTCATCTGATGAATGAATCTCTATTTTTACTTGTCAAAAAAATATGGGAAACAAAGTCTTCCTGTGACTATGGTATTTTAAGATATTATACCTTAAGACTCTTACATGAAATTATGGATCTGCCTGCGGAAAGTGAATCCGACGGTTTCTTTACCCGTTCTCAGATTACAATTGTAAAAGAAGCCGAATCTATGATCATGAGCGATTTATCCAAACGATTTACCGCAAAAGAGATGGCCTACCGATTTGGTATCAGCGAAAGCAGCTTTAAACTACATGTGAAGGGAATTCTCGGAGAAAGTTATCTGACCTATTTCCGCAAAAAAAGAATGGAGAAAGCTGCTGAGCTTCTTACAACAACCCATCTAAAGATTATCGAGGTTGCAAACGCTGTCGGCTATGAAAACCAGGGAAAATTTGCAAACGTATTTGCGAAAGAATATGGAAATACACCATTGGAATTTCGTCGCTTGTCCGAAAGTGGACAGTGTGAATTTTTTCTGTAAATTCAGATTTTCTATGATATTTGATCGGCTTAACAGCAGGATTCACAAGCGTGAAATTGAACGAGCAAAGACCGAACGTGATGATTACCTTGCCCGAAAGGAGGCTGAATGTGCAATTCTACGTGAAAAAAGCGGCAATGAAACTATCTTCATTACCGATAAAAATGAGCGTCTACTATAGGAATCGAACCTACAATAGAGTCTTAGGAGCTCAAGATACCACTGAAAACATATATAATTCTTAGTAAAGTTACGTCAAGGAAATCCTTGATTTTCCTAACGATTCTGTTACTCCCTGTCAAAATAAGAAAACCTGTTTTCATCTCTGTAAAACACCTCTCGGTGCTCGGAGCATCCGGAGGATGTAACCATTCCGTTCCATCGAGTTCACTCGGTTGGCCACTATTACAATTCAGTTTTGCAACAATGATGACTTGGTTTTCTTATTAGATTACATATGTTATAACGTGTATGATGTCGGATGTCGATGGGTTTTTGACCATTACTCCGATTTGCACCCATCGAAGATGCAACTACACCTTCTATCTTTTTATCTGTCTCTCTGCGCTCTTCCATTCCAGAATGGCATTTTTCACCCGCTGGTCAATATCCAGTCGTGCTCTGCGACATTCTTCCGGATATTTTCTTGCTGCCTGAAATGCCAGTTTCATAAAGAGTCCGGAGCCAACCGGGAGCATTGTCTTTAGCATGCTATCTGGAAAAACGAAATGGGTTCCATGCTCATAAATTACAAACTCTAATCTGCATGTATGAGGGTGTTCTTTCATTCGCTGTTTCATTCGGCGGATATATTTTGCAGTATCCCACAACACATCATCTTCCGCACCAATCAGCAATAATATTCCATTGATTTTTTCAATCTTGATCATCTTGTCTTCTGTGATTGGATGAGCCTTTTCCGAGTCATCAAACAGTTTTCTTGAATTAATCATATCACCGGTCCGTTTTGTTTCTTTCTTAATCACATGCCAGTAATCCGGATGTTTGTAGCAAAATGGCATATACGGAAGGGGTTCTCCTTTGTAAGAAAAAAGAGATTCTCCTTCAATCGGCCATTCCTTACAGCCATCTTTTTTGCCCTGCATAAACCCCTGCCAGATAAAGTCACTCGGTGTCAGACCAATCGTCAATGTAATATCTTCAAAATAAGAAGCTGCAGTTAAGGCAAGTGTTCCTGTAGTAGATGCCCCGACAATTCCTATCTTCTGATTACCATGTGCTTTTAACCAATCAATTGCTTTTTCTATACGCTCCAGCGGATAATTATGATGTCCATAATCCTTTTTTCCAGGTGACATTGTCATCACATTCACACCGAGTTTATGTAACCATTTCACAGATGTACGCGCCAGATAATCCTCTGAATCATCTCCGATCATGGCAATCATTGCACAGTCTGAATCTGATTTACATTTCCAGTATGCACCATAAAATCCATCTGTTCCCACATCAAAATGTCTTTTCTTCATCTGTATCATCTCCTGCTCGTATAATATCATCCATGTTTTTCCATAACTATTATTTTGTTCGAGATTTTTCGAACAGTTGGAATTTTACCTATCACATGATAAATCGGCATAAGTTCTTTCATCCCTTCGACCAGACTGACTTCCTGCTGAACAGAAAATTCCGATATGATTCTTTGCAGCTCTTTTCCATTCTTAACTCCCCATGTGAATTTGGCATTGCTTCCCTCTATGGATTTTTCTTTCACATGTTTTACAACAAACGGTGACATGGTTTCGACCATTACGGTTACTTCCTGAAATGATTTTTCAATAATAGAAAACATTTTTTTGATGTCCTTCTCACACAAATACATTGTAAGCCCTTCGATTATTACCAGAACATTCTCACAGTGATAATCTATATCATCTATATAGGAATCATCCATTGCAGACTTTGCAATCTGATATATCGGACCTGTTTCTGCAAGAAACCGTTTCCTTATCTTCATCGTTTCCGACAGATCCACATTGTACCAGCGCAGATATTTTCCCTTCATCCGATAACATCTGGTATCCAGTCCGCATGCAATATTTACAACAACTGTATTTTCATGATTCTCCAAATATTGCCTGACTATCCGGTCTAATACAATTGTCCTTGCAATCACACCATAAGTCATGGCATTATCCTTATCTGCTTTAGAAAAGTCATAATCCAGCTTTTCCACAAGTTCTACGGCAATTTCGTCCTTGATCTTTGCATTTTGTTTTTTTGTTTCTTTTGCTCTTGCATACAGGGTCTGTACCATCGTCTCTGGGACACCTGTCACATTCACTTTTTCTTTCATTATCTATCGCCTTCCGCTATTGTTTTCTTACAACGCAATGTAGCCTCATCCCTTTACGGATTTCAAATTTTTCCACTTTTAGTCCTGCTTTTCTGCAACATTTCATAACCACATCTCTTGTTGGAACCCGGACATCTCCGTGTCCACATATATTTGCCAAAGGCATTTCCAGTGTATTCATCAGCCATACCAATACTTTATTGTCACTGGTCACATCCTGCATCCAGTAATTCTCTAAACGGCTCTTTCTCCAGCTCCGCAAGAATATCCGGATAATCCTTCTTACACATTTCGTAAATACCAGCATGGTTACTTTCATATCTTCCTGCTGCTTTTGTAAATTCAGCAATCGACAACTTTTTGTATTCTTCATTTTTCATGCTTTACCCTCCAATCACTGCACTGTTCTCGCTTTACATCCACATATCTTCAGTTTTTTCACATAATCATAAAATTGCTTATGCAGTTCCCTCATTTCGTCTGGTGCCTTCACAGCATGTTGATACATGAATTTATCTCCAAAGCTACTTTCGAATGTAATAGCAAGCATAATCGTAAGAATTGGTAATGGTAAAAAGCGAAAAATATTCATTTTTCCAGGCGACAACCTACCTGACTGTTTCTGCAAAAAGGTAAAATTTTTTTTTAATCTTCTTGCTGTTTTCTTCATGGTCTTCCAATCTCTTCCTGCTCTTTCTGGACAGTCAGCTTCATAATATGCATCTGCAATCGGCACCACCATGGCAAGATGACACAGCTGCCACATATGCATATCCTTTACTTCCTGATATGGAATATGAGCATGTCTCAATATCTCTGAAAACTGTTTTGTTCTTTCGGATTTATTTCCTGATATTTCTGCAAATGTTGTCGGCTGAATAAGCCTCGGCGTGAGTGCTGCATCAAGTATGCCATCATCATTTATACTTCCGCCTGCTCCCGGAAAAGCCGGTAATATTCTTCCTGTTCCTACAATGTCTTCCCATTTTTTATAACTGTCCAGTGAATTTACCATTGTAACAATGGTATTGCTTTTATAATTTTTCAATTCCGAAAGTGCTTCATACAGCTGATTCTCCCGGACAGTCAGTAAAACAAAATCATAAATATCATCGTTTGAAGCTTCTCCGAGAATCTTAATTTTCGCCTTTATTATGTTCTGATCTTTCTTATAAAGTAATCCATTATTTTTTAGGACTTCAAGTCTTTTTCCTCTGGCATAAATACTTGTATCATAACCTGCTTCTGCCAATAAAGCCGCATACAAAGAACCAATCACGCCTGCACCATAAATTAATATTCTCATAGAAATCCGTCCTCTTTTCATTTTCAAGAAAACTGCAAATTCTTATGTTAGTAAAGTCTAACTCTCATTTTCTAAAAAACCGTGTGAAAACAAAACTGTAATTCCACACGGTTTCTTTTCTTATGCATTCAGTATATCACTTTTACCTGGTTTATCAACCAGATTTTAGTCAAAACTAACTGATGCAATCTTGTATTTTTGATGTACTAAATTGACTGCTCAAAAATTCTGCTTTTTCCAAAGCTCGTGATAAGCAGAACTTGAATGAAGCAGTTGAGAATGGGTTCCTCTCGCGGTTATCTGACCATCCTCAATCATAAGTATCTGGTCAGCTTCCATTATTGCCGAAAGCTTGTGTGCAATCACAACAAGCGTTTTTCCCTTTACCATTTCGTTTATCGCCTGTTGAATATAGGCCTCATTATCGGGGTCAATGCTGGCAGTTGCTTCATCGAGTAAAACTATGGGAGCGTCCTTAAGTATCGCTCTCGCAATAGATATTCGCTGCTTTTCTCCTCCAGAGAGTGTCGAGCCACCTTCCCCTATCACCGTGTCATAGCTATTTTCAAGAGCGGATATAAACTCATGGCAGCGAGCCTTTTTGCAGGCTTCAATAACCTCTTCCTTCGTTGCACCTTTTTTTCCAAAAGCAATGTTATTGAAAATGGTATCGTTAAAAAGATACACATTTTGAAAAACCACGCTTATATTTTCAAGGAGGCTTTCCGTTGTCATTGCTTTAATATCTGTTCCTCCAATACTTACCGTACCCGAATCAGTGTCCCAGAAACGGGCAATAAGATTTACGATGGTGCTTTTTCCGCAACCACTTTTTCCAACAAGTGCTGTCATACTGTGCTGTGGTATATGAAAACTCATATCCTTGATAACAGCCGATTCATTGTATCCGAATGTGACATTTTTAAAGTCAATATCAAAATTATTGAGCTTGACTGTTTTTCCACTATTGTCCATCAATTCAGTCTGCCTTATTCTGTCATAACGGTCAAGAGAAGCATCTGCAACTCTGAATGCAGTTATATTGATAAGCGCAAGCATTGGAGCTGCAAGTTCAAAAGCAAAAACTGACATTGCAATAACAAAGGGGATCTCCATTCCGCCGTTAAGGCCAACATATCCGCAGATAAAAATAACTGCTGAAATGCAAAGTCCTGTCATACACTGTGCTACGATAACTGGCATTGAAAAACGTTTTTCAAATTTTATCTGAGCTTCGGTGAGCTTCAGAAAATCCTCCGAGGTCGCTTTGTGGCTTTTTCCTGCAAGATTAAATGCCTTTACAACAGGCATTCCCTTTATATATTCAATGACCGTTCCAACCAACTTGTTCTGTGCCTCCTGCTGATTTGCAGCCTCTTCCGAAGCAACCCGGTGAGCCGCAGCGAATGCAGCAAAAAACAATGCCGTTGTAACTGCCATAGCCAAAGCCACCCATATATTGAGCACAAGAAGAAAAACGAAAGATATGCCGATACCGATAACAGAAGTTGTTATTTTTCCCAGGGTATCCATTCCATGTTCTTCCACAAAGGAAATATCATTTGTAATGACAGAGGTAACGTTGCCAATATTATCCTCGGAAAAAAATCCCATTGGAAAGCGCTTTATCCTGTCGCCAAAGTTCATACGCTCACGGGCAAATATTTCATATCCCACACCAGACTGGTTTATATCTGTCAGGTAGCGGCATATCATTCTGAGAATAACACCTGCAAAAATACCAGTAAAAGTGATAATAATACTATTTTTACCGAAGTTACCGTCCATTATAGTCATAAGCACATACAGCAGCATACATATCGGAACATTCGAGGCAAGACTTTCAAAAAATGAAAGTACATAAGCACGGTCAAGTTTTTTGCGGTATTCACCTGAAAGTCCCATTATTCTCTTTATGAACTTAAACATTTTCAGAATCCTCCTTTACAGCGATGTTCCAATTACCGGCTTCAAGGCTCATCTGCCACAGCCTGCGGTAAATACTGCTGCTTTCCATAAGCTCATCATGAGTTCCATTTGCAGAGGCTCTGCCACTTTCAAGCACGACTATATTATCAGCATCTGCGATAGTCCAGAGTCTGTGCGCTATCATAATGACAGTTCTGCCCTTTGTAAGTTCATTAAGAGCATTTGTTATAAGTTCCTCGTTTTCCGCATCGGTATATGCAGTGGCTTCATCAAGAATTATTATAGGCGCATTTTTCAGTATTGCTCTTGCAATGGTTATGCGCTGACGCTCGCCTCCGGAAAGCTTTCCTCCAAGCACGCCAACTTCAGTATCATAGCCATGAGGAAGTTTTGAAATAAAGTCGTGGCAGGCAGCAGCTTTTGCCGCAGCTATCATTTCATCCATTGTTGCGTCTTTTTTTCCCATGCGAAGATTATCAGCAATCGTCCCCCTGAAAAGGAAATTATCCTGCGCAACATAGGCTGTCATACTCATAAGCGTATCAAAAGTATATTCACGAATGTCACGTCCGTCGATGGTTATGCTTCCATCCGAAACGTCCCAATAATGAACGGTAAGTCTTGCTGCAGTAGATTTTCCACTGCCCGATTCACCAACAAGAGCCGTTTTTTTCCCCTGCTCTGCTTTAAAGCTCACATTTTTAAGAACATCCCTGTCCTTATATGCAAATGTAACATTTTTAAATTCTACATCATAGCTTTCTGGAAGCTCGGAAATATTTCCAGAATGAACGTCTTCCGCGCTGTAAAGAGCTTCAAGCTGCTTTACAGTGTAATCCACCTGTGGAAACATTGGGAAGAAATTTATGACTCTCGTAAGCGGTCCGCTCATACTGAGATCAAGCATAAGAACAAAAATCCATGTGTTAAGATCAAGCGTGCCATTGTAATACATTATCGCACCGACAGGCAATGTGAGCAGAACCGTGCATGGCATTCCAGCGTAAACCAGCGACATTGAACGCCAGCTTTCCCTGAACCAGTCAAGGGTAAATACTTTATAATTCTCCACCGTATCAGAATATTTTTTAAATGAGCTTGTGGTCTGTCCAAAGATCTTTATTACTTCCATTCCCGAAACATACTCAACAACGGCATTGTTGAGTTTTGCTCCAGATTCATAATAAAGCGGCATTTTTTTCATTCCTGATTTCATCATTATTCCCATTCCGATGATTCCGAACGGCAACGATGCAAGTGAGAGCAGCCCCATTCTCCAATCTGTCACAAAAATCACTGCCAGCACAATAAACGGCATAACAAGATTGGGTATCCCCTCCGGAAGCATATGTGCAAGCATAAGCTCAATCCGTCCTATTTCTTCCACAAAGCTTTTCTTGTATTTTCCTGTTCCACCATCTGCAACCTCGCCCAGTGGCTGATGCATAAGCTCATCAGCAAGCTTTACGCGCATATTGTAAAGCGTTCCGAACGCTCCCTCGTGGGAAAGATTGAGTCCCTCTCCGTAAAGGATATACTTTGCCGTAAAGCAAATCAATATAAGCGCAGATGTTCTCACAACATCTGCCATTGCCGCAGCTTCACTAATGTATTTCCCGATAAGACCGCTTATCAGAAAATACGGCACAACCCCTATGGGAACGCTTATCGAGATAAGTGCAAGTGCTGTAAAAATGTGTCGTCTGTACTTTCCCGCATACTTTAATATAGATGCCATTTCGCTCCTCCTCTTGTTAGCATTAGCTAACCAACATAAAATAAAAAAGGCACACTTTTTCATGTACCTCTTAATATTACAGATTTAAGACTTCTTTTTTCTACTCCGAAAAGCGTTTTTTTTGCTCCGAAGCATTATTTTTCATTCTCCGGCGATATTCAAGCGGAGAATAACCGTAAACCGCACGGAATGCCGAAGCAAACTTGCTTTGATTGCCGTATCCGACAAGATGCGCAACGTCTCCGACACTCATTTCCGTGCGTCCTGAAAGAAGTTCCGCCGCATATCGAAGCTTTTTTGCTCTGATATAAGCACCTGTCGGCTGACCGTAAAGACGTTTAAAGCAACTGCTGAGATTTGTTTCAGAAATGCAGAATTTTGATGCAAGTTCGCCTACCGTGATCTCATCAATAAAGTGAAGATTTATGTAAGCGTATACTTCCTTTACTGCCTCTGCGACCGCATGGGAAAAGCTTGGCAGACGCTCCTGACATTCATAACCGCTCGCATTTATAAAGCACAAAAGCTCCAGAGTTTTCAGCACCATATAAGGCTTTCTTATCTCTTCATTAATATGATACAGTTCAGAGAAAATATGCTCAAGAGCAGGTTTGGCTCTTATAAAAAAGGTCGGTGAATTGCTGAATAAACGCTCCGAAATGCGTTTAAGATCAATTCTTGCTTCGGGTATGCGCTTGTCTATGACAGGCTGTGCCTTTTCAATGTCAATCATAATAGAAATGCCTCTGTATTTTCCGTAAGGAATATGTGAAGATACAAACTGTGAGCCATTTGTATCACTGATTGCAAGATCTCCGCTGCTTAAGAAGCCAATTTCACCTGTTTCAAGCTCAAATTCAAAGCATCCTTCGTTACAGTAATTTATCTGAATAAACCCTGGAACGGGCGGAGTGTCCTGCCAGCATGATTTCATATCAAGGACATCATAGGACATAAGTATTCCATTCATGACTTCATAAACGTGCATGATTCCTTTTCCGCTTCCATCAGAATCAGAAAGATAATAGATCGTGCAGTTCTTTCCGTCTTCTTCTCCTGCAAATTTGTAGTTTCTCCATGTTTCGGGATTTATCTTTTTCATAAATTCTCCTTGCATACAAATACGCTGCACATCTGTTATTTCTGACAGATATGCAGCTGATAGTCTTATTTAAGGTCTAGTCCACTCACTTCAACATACTGGCTGTCTGAGCAGAATTCATAGCCGTTTATCTTATCACTGTTCCATGCGGCAAGTTCAACCGTGTTTGCAAACGGAACGCAGAGAGCTTCATCTGGAATCGTTGTGAGAATCGTATTGTATATCTCACTTATACGGCTTTCATCAGCGGAGCAGTCAAGCTCGGAAACAATCCCCTCAGGCAGGAATTCAGCAAACTGTACCGCAACGGGATCTGCGCTGACTGTTGGATCCATATTGGTAACGACCGTGAACGGATCAAACGAACCACCGTAAGTACGATAGTGGATAATATCATATTCACCATTCATCGAAGCTTCATAATAGGTCATCATATCCATATCAGAAACATTTACCTTGAAGCCAACCTTGCCAAGCTGAGAAGCAATCGCAAGCATACCATCACCGATGCTTCCGTAATCGCTTGTGTAAAGCATAGTCAATTCAAGTGGAGTTCCATCCTTGTCCCTTATGCCGTCACCATCGGAATCCGTCCATCCAGCTTCATCCAGAAGTTGTGCAGCCTTATCCGGATCATAGCTGTAAACAGTTGCCTCCACATCACAGTAAGGCTTTGATTCGCTGAAAAGAGTATCGGCAGGTGTCATTGTTCCCCGGAAAACATCGTTTGATATGGAATCCTTGTCAATTGCGTATTCAACGGCAAGACGCACATTTTTATCATCAAATGGCTCTTTTGCCATATTGAAGCCTATATAATTTGTAAGAGTAGGCTCATCATTGATTGCTGTGCCGAAAGAGCTGTCTGCGGAAAGTTCGGTGTAAGCATCCGCGCTGAGTCTTGCTGCACCTGTTATAGCATCTATTTCACCACTTCTGAGTGCGAGCACCTTTGCATCATTATCCGGAATGACCTTTATCTTGAAAGTATCAGCCTCAGGAGTCTCACCCCAGTAATATGGATTGCGGACAAAGGTATAAACACTTCCGTCGAAGTCTCCCTGATACATATATGGTCCTGTTCCCATGGTCATTGTCTGAAAATCATCGGCTTTATATGTAAGGTCATCGTTAAAACCATTTGGATTTACAATACCGAGAGGATTGCAGGTGGAAAGGTCGTTGAGTGTGCCATAGTAAGGCTGGGTGAGCTTTATAACAACAGTGGATTCATCAGGAGCTTCAATCGTGTCAATGACCGTCATGAGTTTTCCATATGAACCGATATACGCTCCAAGGTTCACCGCTGCAGCTTCAAGGCTCTTTTTTACTGCAGTCGCATCGCAAGGAGTTCCATCGGAGAATTTAATGCCATCTCTAAGGGTAAAGGTATATTCCTTTCCATCCTCACTCACGTCCCATTTTTCCGCAAGACTGCCCTTATATTCGCCATCTTCATAAACAACGAGAGTATCGTAAAAATTATGTCCCCAGTAAGATATTCCATAATTCGAAGACATTCCGCCATGAACGACAGCATAAAATCCTGCATCAAACGTCCAACTCTCGCAAAGAGTTACGCTTTTATTTTCCTCTGACTGGCTGGCATCACTGTTAGCTGCTGAAGTTTTTGAATCACTCGTTTCGGATGCAATGTCCGCACTGGCGCAGACAGCCATCGCCGTATTTGTACAAATCGAAAGTGCCGCAGCCACAGCAAAAAACATTTTCATTTTCATAATTTTTTCCTTTCTATTGAGAATTTGATATATATTAACCGTTTTTAACGGAAATATCATATTTTTTTATTCCTGATGACGAGGAACTTATAAGTGTTTTTGCATATTCACTTTTAAATACCTTTATATCCCCTGAATAGTTTACAGATTCAAGTATCCTGCCACTTTTCATAACGGCTATCCTCTGTGATATGTAGAGAGCTGCATCTATATCGTGAGTGATAAGCAGGCAGCCTTTTCCCGAGTTTTTCTGTATCTTTATGAGCAGATCCAGAACATTTTTTCTGACAACTGCATCAAGTCCGCTGACGGCCTCATCAAAAATTATATAATCAGGATCTGCGGCAAGCGCACGGGCAATACATACTCTCTTCTGCTGTCCTCCCGAAAGCTCTCCCGAGCGCTGTGAAAGAATACTTTTGGGAAGTTCCATTTGTTCAATAAACTTTTCAACTGTTTTCCTTTCTTCATCTCTCGGGCATTTTTTTAAATTTTTTATTGGTTCTGCAATACTTTCATATACAGAAAAACGTGGGTCAAGAGCAGCTCTGCTGTTTTGAAGAACAAGCTGGAGTTTTGCACAGATAACCTTATTTTTTCTTCGCAGCCTGGGAGTCAGACTCTCGCCGTCACATACAACCGTTCCGCTGTCGGGAGAAATAAGTCCTGAAATTATCCTTACAAGAGTGGTCTTTCCCGAGCCACTTTCTCCTACAAGAGAGCAAAACTCGTTTTTATCCAGAAAAAAACTCACATTATCGACTGCGTTGAATTTTTTTCCGTCTTTGAAAAAGCATTTGGTAATATTATTTGCCGTTAAAATATATCTCACCTCATATCAGCAGAGCAGCATTAAGCAGCTCCTTTGTATATTCATTTTCAGGAGCGGCAATTATCTTCTCTATGTTGCCCTGCTCCACAAAAACACCGTTTTTCATTATATAAGCATATCCACCGAAACGATCTGCCACAGCAAAATCATGAGTTATCATTATAACAGCTGCGCTGCCGCACAGGCCTTTGAGCAGATTCGTGACTGCTATTCTATGCTCTGCATCAAGGGCAGTGGTAGGCTCGTCTGCAATGATCAGCTTAGGGTGGTTTATGATTGCTGCAGCCACAGCTGCTCTTTGCAGCATTCCACCTGAAAGCATATAAGGATAACTTGACCATATCGCTTTGCATTGTTCCAAGCCAGCCCTATGCATAGCTTCAAAAACAGCATTTTGAGCGGCTTTGACACTGCTTTTGTTATGAATTCTATATGTTTCCGCGAGCTGATTTCCAAGTTTGCAGGAAGGATCAAAGGATGTCATTGGATTTTGGGGGATAAGTGCAATATCACTTCCGTAAAGTTTTCTTCGTTTCTTTGCATCCGCCGACATAATATCTTTTCCCTCAAAAAATATCTGTCCTGATACATCAAAATTATATCTGTTCGTAAGACCGAACAGTGTACGGCATATCATTGTTTTTCCGCTGCCCGACTGACCAAGAATCAGAAGCGGTTCGCCTTCATCAACGGAAAGATTAATCCCATTAACAACCTTTACTCCACTGCTTTTTACTTTTACAGAAAGCTCTTTTATTTCAAGCAGCATTTATATTCCTCCCTCTGAGGTCAATGCGTCACGCAGCGCTTCACCAAAAAGATTAAAACCTGCTGTGGTAACAAAAATACAAATTCCGGGATAAACAAGCATCTCGGGATGACCGTAAAGTCCTGTTCTTGCTTCATTCATCATTGCCCCCCATTCGGCAGTTCCCTGTGGAAGTCCAAGACCAAGAAATGAAAAGCTCGATATCATTATGATTGCAGAAGCAACTCCCGTACTCATATAAACGATGCACTGTGGAAGAATGTTCGGTATAAGGTGTCTGAATATCAGACTCACCGTGCTGCAGCCACTTATTCTTGCTGCTGTAATATACTCTTTGCCCATTTCTGTTGCGGCATATGAACGAACCGTTCTTGCAAACCAGGCCCACATAGAAATCACGACAGCAACAGCAATATTCTGTATACCGTTTCCGAGAACGCTTATCACAGCAATAGCTGTTATGAGTGATGGAAAGGAAATAAAAACATCACAGATAAACGTAATTATCCTGTCCATCTTTTCACCTGCGCAGACACTAAACGTTCCTATAATAAGTCCCAGGATTCCGAGTATCAGCAACATAGGAATACTCATTCCTATGGCATATCTTGCACCATATATAAGACGTGAAAGCTCGCATCTTCCAAGCTGATCCGTTCCAAGAGGGTAATCCCCATCTGCCTTGAGGTATTTAAGTGATGGATCTATTTGATCTGGTGAATTTGGCGCTATTACAGGCGCAAATATTGCACATATAATTACAATCATAATAAGTATAAGTCCTATAACCGCCTGTGGTTTCGAAAAAATTTTCTTAGTCATTTATCTCCCTTACCATCCACGGGCATATCAGCCTGTTTATCACGTCTGCTGCAAGATTGGTAATCACAAACACTGTTGCAATTATCACAATACAAGCAGCAGCCGCAGAAGAATCTCCGCTCACAACACAGGAAACAAGATATGTTCCTACTCCGTTCAGTGAAAAAACTTTTTCTGCAACAGCACTTCCTGCAAGCATATATCCAAGATACTGACCGAAAAGAGTTATCACAGGAGGCAATGAATTTTTAAATCCGTGCCTCACGATTATCTGCCACTCGGACAGTCCTCTTGTCCTTGCATATGCCGCATAATCCGAGCTTATTTCTGAAAGCAATGACGAACGCATTACCCTGATTGCTCCGCAGGCTGACGGAAATGCCAGTGCAAAAGACGGAAGTATATATCCGCTTATTCCCGCCTTCGGAACAACACTGAATATCGACAGCCTGACCGCAAACAGCAACAGAAGCATAAATCCAAGCCAGAAAACGGGCAGGCATATCCCACCTATGGTCAATACCCTCACAATATGGTCAAACATTTTGCCATGAAACCTTGCACACAAAATTGCTATGGAAAAAACAATAATGATCATCCATCCCATTGCCATGATAACAAGTTGGAAAGTTACAGGAAAAAAAGTTTTTATATCGTCAGTTATACTGTGATACGTAACCACCGATTTTCCCATATCACCCTTAAGCAGTCCTTTCAGCCACAGAAAATAGCGTGTAGGCAGCGGCTTATCAAGTCCCATTTCTTCCCTCAGGGAATCTACAAGTATTGTGTCACCTGCTGAGTTGCTTCGTATCGCAGCAGCTAACGCCGGATCTTTTCCTGACATTGTCATGAGAATAAAACACAGTACCGTCACCCCTATAAGAACAGGGATTGTACTTGCAAACCTTTTTATAAAATACTTTTTCAAGTAGGTCCCCTCCGCATGAGTAAGTTGCAACTAATTTTCGTTTCATTCTACATAATAGCATGTTTTGAAATAATTTCCACTCCAAAATCTCATACTTTGGCTCCAAAAAAACAGCTCTGCCATTTTAAAACAGAAAAAGACGCAAGCCACATTTCTATGACTCACGCCTTTTTCTACTCATATTTTAAAAATCTTTATTTTCTTTTTCTTTCATACAATTCATACAATTTCCCGCATTCCATGCATATCCATCCTGCTTCGCCTGTATATAGCGGATATTTTCGTTCCTTATAATATTCTGTTTCATAATTTTCTATTAATTCCACAAGGTTATTGATATCCCCCATCTGAGCGGCAGCCATTCCTGTTATTGCCCACAAAAAGCCAGTTCTTTTTTTATTCAGTTTCTGCCACTGAAACCTTTCCGTAAACTGATCATATAATACCTTTTGCTTTTTCTTCTCTTTTACCGGAAATTCATAAATCAGCGGATAAATCTGAGCAACACCATCCGGATAAAATTCTGCCAGGTGATACAGATCACTGTTTCCAATAATTCTCCATCTTTGATTCGCATCATCCCAAAATGTCTTTTCTATCTGTCCTTGTATCTTTTTACGTATTTCACTGATTGCCTGCGTATCTTCCATTCCTGCAAGTTCCAATTCATACATGCCTTTCCATACTTCCAGATTATCCATCAGATAAACTGTTGTATTTTCTTCTGAGACCTGTGTAATTCCATCCTGCATCAAGCTTTGAATCTTTTTTAATGCAAGGCTGATTCCCTTTTTCCAGTATTCCGGCAGGTCTGTATTTTCTGTCTTTTCCAGATATTTTCCCATAAGGAAAAGATACATACCAAGATATCCGTCTTCGGAATCAGCCTTTTCTTTATAAATAAGTTTCCCATTCTCTTTCCTGTAGATTCCCATTTTTCCATCTGTTTCCAGCAAAATTCCGGTATGCCAGTCCAGATACCTGCCAACCGCTTTTTTCTCAGTTTCAGTCATGGAACAATTCCTTGTTTCTGCCAGAAGCCCCAGTGCAGCTATACATCCCTACCGATTTCAGCGAAAGCTTTTCTATGCTCTCCCATACTTTCAGCACATGACAGTCAGCAAATGCATATGCCAATTTCCTGAAGCATATATAATTTTGAATAAACGGTTAAAGTATACGGAAAATATTTTTCCCCAAACACAAACCACAGACTGTTTATCAGATGAATCGCACTGCACAGAATCAGATAAATAGCAAGAGGGCGACCCTTCCATGGAAGTTCCGCCAGAAGAATGATTACTCCGAGAGAAATTCCTGTATTTATAAGGCTTATCTGTATTCCCGGATATACGGTTTTTGCACTGAGATAGCTGATTTTTCCAAACAGAGGATACGTTTCTGACCGGATTCCAACATACATATGCGGTTCATATTTCTTTAAAACATCGGTACATATCTCACAGATCATCCTGGTCAGATCATCAATCTGAGTCCACATAAGCAGAAAACCTAGCAGGATCAGTATGACAATATACAGAATACATTTATTTTTATCTGCCTCAATTCTTCGATAGGTTCTGGTGTAATCAATTACTTTCTTTTCTTTCATAGACTCCTCCTTTTTCCGTTTCGCTACACAGCTCATAACCGGAAATCTTCCAGAATTTTTTACATCCCCTCCCCATAAATTACGGCACTGTAGCCTTTCTGCTTTTTGCTCTGATACATTGCCCTATCAGCCTTTCTGTATAGCTGATCAAAAGAAACCTCTTCATATCCATCATAAAAACACGCACCCAGACTTATTTCTATGCTCTTTCTCTTCATCTCTATAATATCAATCTGTCGGATATTTTCGAAAAGGCGTTCAAAAAATTTCTCAGCTACTGTTCGCTCCAGCATTTTCGGCATAAATATAGCGAACTCATCGCCACCAAGCCGCAAAACCACATCACTGTCACGACATGTTTTCCGTAACTTCTCCGCAATGGCTATAATCACTTTATCTCCTACAGAATGCCCATAAGTATCATTGATGGATTTAAATTTGTCACAGTCGATCAGGCAAAGCAATCCTCCTGTTTTTTCCTTTAAAAGTTCAGTAATCCTTTTTTCTCCGCTTCCACGATTACATAATCCTGTCATAAGATCTGTCCGCGCCAGATAAATCAGCCTGTTCTCGCGCTTTTTTTCTTCTTCTATACACTCAATACAGAAAAGCACATGCAGAAGTCTTCCATTTTCATCGTAGTCTACAGGAATAAATCTGCTTCGGCACCAACCTGATATTTTATCTATAAATTCATGTGTTATGCTGTTTTCTTCAAGAAGTCGTCCTTCCAGCGTACTGATATCTACAAACTCCAGCGATTCCTGAAGTTGTGATTCTATACACATTTTCTCAGCAATATTCTTAATATGTCCGCAAAAATCATCCCTGATTTCATATTTTCCCATCTTTTTGAAATCTTTTTCCAAATATTCCGCAATCTGATCTGTCATTTTTACAATATGATAGCTTTTTGTCTGCACATTAATCAAATGCATAACTGTATAGATCTTCGAGAGGGATGAATAACTGCTGAGCTTTGCCTCTTTATTTGACATTATAAATGAATTACGCATTTTCAGAAATGAGATAAGAAGCGTTCCTATCATATCCAAAAAAGTAGTAAGCCCCCTGTAATCACTTTTGGGAGGATTATCCACACCGAAAAATCCTCTTATCTCGTCTTTATAACGTAATGGGCATACCACCACATTTCTCACATTCTGCGCTTTTAGCATATCATATGAAATGCGATGTTCTTCTTTGATATCTTCTATATCAGTGATAATGATACTTTCGCCTTTGGAAAACGTATCATACCACCACTTTATTACGTCCATATCGACATTCTGCAATCTGTCTATCTCAGGAGTTACTCCCTGTGCACACCATTCATACGTATTGTCTGTGCCATGTCTTTCTTTACAATCCTCAAAAATATATATTCTATCAGAACCGATATGTCTGCCGAAAAAGCGGATAAATTCATTAATCTGCTCGTCAGGTGTATTGTAATTAAGTGCGGATCTAAGTGCTTCATTTATGACCAGTTCATACTTTATGATTGTCTTCATGTTGTTTTCCTCCTGAATGTCGTTCTCATCTTATTTTTTTACATTCAAGCCAGATGGAAAGACCTTCTTTTATTTTCTGCTCTTCCACAGGTTTCATAAAAAATATTCTATCTGCATCCTAAACGCATGAAGTGAAAAGTCAAGATCACTGCACCAGATGATCCCACATTTCGGATACAGGGAGCGGAAATGTTCTGCCGCATTCAGCCCGGACACCCCTGGCAACTCAAGAAACACCACTGCCGGTACTGTTTTTCGTGCCCGCCCAAAAAACTGTTCCTGATCAGTCAATATGGCAATACAATACACGACATCCCTCCTCTTCCATTTGCTATACTCCCATTTGTTATCCTCATTATAAAAAAGTCAGAATTTTTTCAATAATTCTGTCACGAAACGACAGAAAATGACACGAATTGTAAATCCATGGTATTGTTTTGTGATATATTGTTACCAGATAAATACTCTCAAACTCCTCATACTTCATCCTCTGCCTCTTCACAATCCTCATAAGACTCAATCTCTGCATAAAGATGTGTGTCTCCTTTCACATCTTCCTCTGGCTCATGCAATTCTTTACATTCCTTATCTGTATACAAAACGTAATAAGAACTATCATCATGAAGCATGATCCATACGTGATTATCTGCAGGAACAGTGATTGCATAATCCTTTTCCAGCTCTGTGCCAGGAGCTGCAGTAACTGTTACATTACGTACATCACCTTCTGCTTTTTCTGCTTCCTCGTACTTTTCGCAGAGATCTGCTACATCCTCAGGTCTGTCCACGCCGTAGGAGAATTCCATCTTCGAAGCTTCTTCTGAAGTGCCGTCCTTATGATTCAGAATCTGAGTATGTTTCAATGGTCTGTAATCATCCGAAGCAACCACATATTCCATAGAAATCCAGTCTCCCTCTGTGTAGGATTCTCCATCTCCCTGAGAATTCAATGCGCTCTGCGTAAGTTCTTCAGGTACCTTTGTCTGTATAATGATCGTATCACCATCTTCTTTCATATCCGTCACTTCTTCCTCTATGGTTTCATCTGTGTAAAAGCTTATAAGATCATCTGCATTTCCATCTGCTTCATCAATATACAGACAGGAGAGATACTCATCTCCTTCTTTTCCGTATTTTAATTCGCCATCTTTATAGAGCATCTGGGTAATACCATACATATCTACATACATCACTTCAGAATCTTCATAGTCATATACCTTTGTATTCTGCAGTATATATTCACAGGTAGCTTCATAGCTTTTATGATTGCTTACAAGACTGTCTGTTTCTCCTGCTTTCATCATCTGTTCCAGTGCATTGTCTTTTGTCAGTTCAGGTAACGTATCCGATGCCTGGACACTCACACATCCTGCTCCCAGAGTTCCCATAATCAGTGCCGTCACAATAATCATTCTTTTCTTCATTTTTTAGTCTCCTTTTCTTATATTTTTTCCTTTACGATGCCAGTAAAAGCGAACTTTCGGGCATATATACCGTATCAAAAACTCTCCTCATTTTGACAGTTTTCTGCATCTATATTATTTATGTTATTTGAATTTGACTTCCCTGTCTATATTTTTGCGTGAATAGTCAAAATATGGCGTAAAAAGACCTCTGTCTAGTTTGATTTTACCATCTGCCAATGGTATACTTTTTTTAATAAGTAACCTAGCCATTATCTATCTTTACGACAGGAGGTCTTTATGATAGCATTGCGTTATTTCTGCGGATTTTCTCTTCAGATTCTTCCTTATGCATTTTTCTGTTTGTATCCATTCCGGGATCGTTTCCGCCTAAGCACAAAAAAGACAATGCTCATGGCACTGTCCATTTTTATTGTAATGGTCATTCCGTTTTCTCTTATCGCACAGTTCAACATCGGTGGTGATTACAAAGAGCTGATCTGGAATGTTATTTTTTATATTGCCCTGCTACTGTTCGGAGTGTTGTATTGTTTTATCATCCAGGCAAAAACAGCAGAAAAACTGTTTGTATTTTTTGTTGTAATGAGCTACGGATTCTTTGTTACAAGCACCGTTACCTTTTTGCACCGTACTTTCCGGTTCCCATCCGATTATTTTATGTATCCGCCCTTTGCACTGGCTCTCACACTTATCATAAATCTGGTTCTTGCGAAACCATTTCTCATGCTGATGGAGCGAATCCGTACTATGATCAATGCAGATTTGGAATCACGGATCTGGAAGATTCTCTGCTCCCTCCCTGCTTTGTTTATTCTGATTGCCAGCATTGCACAGTTCTCAAGCATAATAAATCTTTCCAATAATATAGTTGTCCATGTTATGTTTGTACTGTTTGCAGTATTTGCTTTCATGGTGTATGCCGTATTCTTCAGTGTCATGGGATACATCCGCAGCAAACAGGAAGAACAGCGGATTTCCGAGTGCATACTGGAAAACTACCGGAATCAGGCAGAAAACAACGAACATATTCTGGAAATACACCATGAGATCCGGCATCATATGAATGCCCTGTCCTCCTATCTTAAACAGGAGGACTATGCAGGTGCCAGACAGTATACACAGAAATTTACTGAAGAAGCCGAACAGCTTCCTTTTGTCACCTACACAACCAATGCTCTGGTCAATTCCATCCTTTCGGAATTTGCAGAACGTGCCAGCCGTTATAAAGCCATAGTGGAGTACAGTATTATCATTGGCAGAAAACTCAACATGGAAGACATTGATTTGTGCCGGATGTTGACAAATATATTGGAAAATGCAGTAGAAGGGTGTCAGAAGGTTTCTGAAGGACAGCGAATCATCCGGCTGAATCTCCATTCAAAGGGAAATTTTCTGTTTATTAAATGTGAAAACTCCTGCAATGAGGATAACTTGAGAATCACGAATGGAAAATATAAATCCAGTAAAAAGAACAGTGACAGACACGGTTACGGTCTTAAAATCATCAATGGAATCGCCGAAAAATACAATGGTATACTGAGCGTACAGGTACGTGGTGGCTTTTTTGCTGTAACAACAACGCTTTGTCTTGACGAAAATAACGAATAACAGGAGGCTTTCACTATGTACCATATTGTCATCTGTGATGATGAACCGATTTTTTTAACACAGATATCAGAAATGATCAGCGATATTTTAGCATCCATGGGAGAATCCTGCGAGATTCGAAAATATACTTCTATTGCAGAATTAAAAAATACATTGCAGAATACTCCCAAAAGCTGTGACATTCTGATTCTTGATATTATGCTGGGTGAAAACAATGGAATCAGCTTTGCAGAATGTCTCCGTGACACCAGAAACCAAATTCCCGTTATCTTCATTTCCAGCAGTAAGGAATTTGTATTCGATGCATATTCTGCTGAACCTGTAGGTTATATCCTCAAGCCGGTCAGCCGTCAAAAACTTGCAGAAGCACTAACCCGTGCAATCCGACATCTGATCCCGAAATCCATTATAATCGACACTCCGTCCAGAACTGTATCCTTTCATATCAGGGATATTACCTATATTGAAATAATCAATAAAGAACTGCAGATTCACCTTCAGGACGGTACTGTCACAAAGATATATAAGTCCCTTTCTGCAGTCCGTGAAATTCTGCCGAAAGATATCTTCGTGCAATGTCACAGATGCTACATTGTTTCTCTGTATGCTGTCCGTTCAATCAGACGCTTTGAAATCACACTGAATAATCATGAAATAATCCCGGTCAGCAAATACAGCTACCGGGATGTCCAGGAACAATTACAGCAATACGCTGCAAAATGGTTTTAATTTCTCCAAACAGCTCAAAAATCATTTCATCTCTCGCAATTATCTTTTATCAGTCAATCAGCTATAAATGCAAACAGCAGAAAACGGCGGTCTTATCGACCGCCGTCCAGACTGTAGACAACCACCGTTTTAACCGGTGGTTGTTTACCAGTTTTCCTTCAGATTCCCATAACAGCAGATATCTTAATCTCTTTTTCCGTTTCACTGAGGTCAAAATCACCGCCGTCTTCCACAGTCATGTGTACCTCATACAGTACATCTTCGGATAATGTATCCGGTGTTTCACCATCTTCTGTCTGGATATGCCATTTCTCTTCCGGAACTTCCTTCAAGGTACCATCTGTACCATATGCATACAGCTTCAAAGAACCTGTTTCCCCTGAAATTCCTTTCATACGTATTGCAACGGTCGTATTCGGATGTACATTCTCAATTGTAATCGTATTCAGCCATCCTTCCACATCTCCCTGACCGCCGTCTACCGCAAACTTCTCCTGGCTTAACACATTGCGCATTGCCTGATCCAGATCCACCTTGCGGTAAGGCATTTCCGGCAGATATACAAACCTGTCCTGCAGTCTCAGAAGTTCCAGATAGCCGGTCGGACAATAGAGCGCATTTCCGCTGTTTCCCGCATACATACCGATAGCCATGTTGTTGTATCCCGGTTTGTCAGAAATATCCATGGTAAATGCAGTCTCGCCTGTCTCAAAATCAAGCATGATATACTGCCACATACCAGTTTCCATATCCTGAACATATCCGTAAATATATCCTGTTGCAGTGGACAGCTTCATCATGGAAGTGTCGGACAGATCACTTCTGCACCAGATACTCTTCATCTCATATCCGTCCTCCGTCTTAACTGTATCCACACGTTCTATACCCGGCGCGATCATTTTATTGCCCTGTCTCAGCCAGCCCACATCATAAATATTCTCATAGCTTTGTATTGAGGAATCATTATCTGCTTCTCCAAGCTTCGCACTTCCTGCACCAAACCAGTTACATACGATCGTGCTTACTGTTCCCTCTCCATCATCATATACAATTGCAGAATTTTCCACAGATACCTGTGTACCTTCCGGAAGCTCATCTATAACAGGCATACTTGCAACCTGTTCTCCTGTTTTCATATCCACCGCAATAAGATTTACCGGATCCTGATTATCTGTAAACATAACCAGATCTTTGGTCAGAGACGGGGAACATCCACCTCCCCATGCAAGACCGCCACCTGTCGTCTCATCGCCTTCTTTGCTTTCCTTGGCACCCACACTTTTATAGGAAGTTTCCCAGACTTTTTTCACACCATTATCCGCCTGGAGCAGATAACACTTCAGATTTGTCAGAATGACCGCACCCTCCTTAGATGCCGCAATACCATTCTCTGCACCCTCTCCCGGTTCCAGTTCATATACAAACACTGCCTCTGACAGATCTACATCTTCTCCATTTAAGATCTTATCAATAGCTGTACGGGAAATATATCCGAAGGTTCCTTGCTGTTTTCTATCAGGATAAATGCGGAAGCCTCCTGTTGCAAACCAGAGATTTCCCTCATAATCAAAAACTACAGATAACAGATTCTGATCCAGTGTTTTTCCAAGTGCTGCCTCTGCTGCCGCTTTAATATCAATATCCAGCACTTTCTCAAATTCCGGAAGTACATTTCCCTCCTCATCTGTAGCCTTAAGCATAAGTACCCGATTATCGTTCGTCGGACACACAATGCGATTGCTCTCATCTACAAAAGAATATGAACTCTGTATCAGATAGCTTCCATTGTCATGCTGTTTTGGTGAAAAATAGCCCAAGGTCTGTGCCTCATCTGCATTAATATCACGGATCGCCAGGCCACCCAGAAGCGGAACCACAGAATGTCCATAGGAATCAAAAAAGACTGCCGGGGAAGCATTGGGATTAACTTTTTCATAAGAAACATTGATCTCAGAATAAATATCAACAGGCAATACCTCATCTGTTGAATCTGTATTATAGCAGTCATGATGAATATTGGAATCACTTGCTGCCATATAAGGATTCTCGTCGATAACCTTCGGTGTAAGTGTCTTTATAGGCAGTTCTGATGTCTGACCTGCATTTTCCTCTGTCTGTGTTTCTTCTACCTGTGTTTCCTCTGCACGTACCATATTTATTGACGGTTCAGATATTGTAGCTGCTATAAAAGCGATCATTGCAAGAATTAAAGCTCTTTTCTTCATAATTGTTTTCCTCCTGAGTGTTTTTGTCATATTACATTTCTGCGTTCAAACCAGATGGAGAGTCCTTCTTTTATTTTCTGCTCTTCCACAGGTTTCAAAAAAAAATATTCTATCCGCATCCTGAACGCATGAAGCGAAAAATCAAGATCACTGCACCAGATAATCCCACATTTCGGATACAGGGAACGGAGATGTTCTGCCGCATTCAGCCCGGACACCCCTGGCAATGCAAGAAACACCACTGCCGGTATTGTTTTTCGTGTCCGCCCAAAAAACTGTTCCTGATCCTGATAGATTTCAATCAATGGAAAAACTTTCTTTTCTGTACAGTAATTCCTGATATATTCCGCACAGTTCTGTCCTTCCTGTTCCTGATCAGTCAATATGGCAATACAATACACGACATCCCTCCTCTTCCATTTGATGTACTCCCATTTGTTATCCTCATTATAAAAAAGTCAGAAATTTTTTCAATAATTCTATCACGAAACGACAGAAAATGACACGAATTGTAAATCTATGGTATTGTTTTGTGATATACTTATAGCAGAATTTTATAAACATATAAACAAAGGAAGATTTACTATGAAAATTGCAATTGTTGATGATATTTCAGACGAACGGACACTGCTGCGAAACAGACTGGAATCTCAGTTTTCCAGACGCAATGTCCATACAGATATATTTGAATATGAAAATGGAGAAACTTTCCTCAATTCAGCGAAAGAATGCCCTTTCACTGCAGTGTTTCTGGATATTTATATGAATGGATCCAATGGAATTGATACAGCAAAAGAACTTCGCAGATCAGACACTGACTGTCTGCTGATCTTCACAACAACTTCCACTGACCATGCATTAGAAGGATTTCAGGTCCGGGCTCTGCACTATCTTGTAAAGCCCTACAGTGAGAATGATATTTCCGCACTGGCAGATGAAATCCTTTCCCGCATCCCGGATTCCGGGAAATACATAGATGTAAAGGTAAACGGCAGTAATATTCAGATTCCCTTCCGGAAAATAATCTACGCAGAGCATTTTTCCCATATGATCCATATCCACACTGCCGGTGAAAGGGAACTGGTCACCCGCCAGTCCTTTGATTCCTTCATAACCTCCCTGAAAATGGATCCACGCTTCTATCAATGTAACCGGGGCGTTGTGATCAATCTGGAGCATGCAGTTGATTTTGACGGAACAGGCTTTCGCCTTGATAACGGAAGCAATATCCCGGTAAGCAGAAAGCTTCTCAAAAATGCCAGACAGACATTTATGGAATTTCTGTTCCAAAGGAGGTCCTGAAATGACTGACATACTTCGCCCTGTACTTGAACTTTCCGTAATCATTCCCGGCATACTGCTGGCATATCTGCCTGTAAAAAGCTATCTGAGACAGACACCGCTTAAGCTGACAGCGTGGCTTCTTCCTCTTCTTCTGGGAATCTGTATTTTCGGAGGAGCGGTTTGTTGCGCTCTCCACTTTCCCATCAGATGGATCCTGTTTCCTCTGCTGCCTGTTATTATGCTTATTTATCATAAAACATTAAAAATCTCTGTCTGGAAATCCGTCAGTATTTTTCTGGCAGTCTTTGCAGTTTTTGCATGTTTCAACAGTCTTTCCCGGGCAGTCAATGCACTTATAACTTCTGACCTGCATATTACAGAAAATGAACTGTGGTTTCGTACCGGTGCCGGAATTTTCTATAACGTCATCTGCCTGCTGTTTGTTCTGGCAGCCTGGTATCCTGCCCGCCACTGTGTTCAGACAATGATCACAGACGAAAACTTTGCCCAGACCTGGTATGTATTCTGGATCCTTCCGGTAATCTTCATCGGAGTGAATCTTTTTATGATTCCTAAATACCGCGATACTTTATATACCGGGCGGGTCCTGCAGTGTTATATTGTTTTCAGTCTTGTACTGCTCATAATCCTGCTCCTGTTTTATGTCATGTTTCTCATGATGGCGGTCAGCCTGAACAGAAATGCCAGACTTCAGCAGGAAAACCATTTTCTTTCCCTTCAGCAGGAAAGATACGAGAATCTCTGCATGGCCATTGAAGAAGCAAGACAGGCGCGTCACGATATCCGCCATCATTTTGTACAACTGTCCTCTCTGGCAGAGCAGGGTGACATGGAAAAAATCAAAAAATATCTCTTGGCTGCAACCGGAAAAATCTCTGACTATAACCTCCATTTCTGTGAAAATCAGGCTGTTGACAGTGTTTTCGGATATTATTCCACTCTTGCCAAAAGAGAAAACATTCCTTTTCATGCACTGGTTTCCCTGCCTGCTGATCTTTCCATAGATGAGATTAATCTGTGCCTTGTATTTTCCAATCTGCTGGAAAATGCCATCCAGGCAAGTGTGAAAACAGAGCACGCCCGCAGAAAGATTAATGTGGAGGTTTATCCCCACCATAATCATCTGCTTCTGATTCATGTGGAGAATACCTTCGATGGCAAAATACAGCAAAAAAACAATATTTTCCAATCCTCCAAACGCTCCGGAAACGGCATAGGAATCGAATCCGTCCGCCACATTACCGACAAAAACGGCGGTGCCTGTGACTTTACCTATGAAGATGGTATTTTCTCTGCCAAAATAATGCTCCGGATATAATCAGTTACTGATTATATCCGGAGCATCCACGACTGCCGCACTTTATAAGATTATTCATCTTTAAGGAAATCATTCAATTGCATGTCAGGGACGCCTGATACACTCTGATTGCATCTCCAAGCCACATTTCTCATCATTTTTTGACCACAAATTTACGACAAATCTGACACTGCTTTACAATACCAGACAAAATGACTGATACCCCGGAAAGCCTGTAAAACAAACACTTGTTAATTGTTTTGTGAGCCAAGATTTTGTGAATGTTACAAATATTCCCCGAGCATCTGTGAAACGCATACCTCTATGGTGTCTATAATTCTTTCACAATTGCTCTTTCGCATTCCCGCTGCAATACCTACTGCCAGAAGTTCCTTCCTGCCTGGATTTCGTCCGTTTCCATCAACTGTGGTTGTATGTTCCCCGTAATACGTATTACTGTAAGTAAGGTCATATGCCGGGCTCAATCTCCATTGATCATTTATTTCGTCATATAAATATGTGAAGTTCTTTGAATGATCATCCCGGTTATGTGCAAACACATTAAAACACATGCGGCGGAACATATTCTCCACATCTTCTTTATTATCTCTGGTCAAAATCTTTGTAAGTTTCATCAAACTATGATAATCCAAACTTGGCTGTTCAAAATCCAGTTCCAGAAGTGCTGCTGCCGTCAGCATATGAAGTCTTTTTCCATCAGCCTCTCTGTCGAATCGACTAATTCCAAAATACCCCTTACATATATCTGATGGAAAAAGTTTTGTTTCACTCATTGTAATGCCACATTGTCTTGCGCAGCAGGAATAATCGTACTCCATCTTTCCTGCATCTTTTCCATCTACATGCGCAGGAAATTTTATAATCCAGTCTTTTCGATCAATTGTCGTCATAATTTTGGGTCTGGCACCTCCACTGGTTCCACCAAGGCAATACAATTCATCCAGTTTATCTGAGTATTCTGTATTCAATATCTTCGCACACTCTTCTGCCAGTTCATCCAGATTCACAGGCTTTTGCTGCTCTGAAAAACTTTTTTCCGGATAATATGTCAATGCTCCCATTCCAGACTTTCCAACTATCGCCAATCGATCCAGAACTGTCAGTTCATCCAGGTTCTGTTTATGTTCTCGAAGTAATCGATTTAATAATAATCGTCCCCAGTTATCCGGAAGACTATCTGCAAAAACACCAAAAAGTCCATCAAAATAATCTTTGGTTGGAACAAATACTTGTTTTTTTAAAGGCAATGAAAATGGACTGATAGGGAAACCATTTTCCAGCCATTCTTCACAATATTGAAATGCTACTTTATAGTCAGCTGTCATTGCCAGTGTTCCTACATGTCTTTCATCATAGTATACCTGCAATGCATTATTTTGTCTCATTTATGACCTCCTGAATATCCCTGTAAGGTACCGTCGTAAAAAGATTTCTGATATCATCCTCTATATCTAATGCCATAGCGATCTTCGTGAGGGATATCAGCGAAATCTGCCCTGAAGTCTCAAATCTTTTAATCGAACCATAGCTCACCCCACTCATAGAAGCCAGCTTCTCCTGGGAGATAGAACGACGCTTCCTGATATTCCGCACTCTCTGTGCAAGTTTCTGATCAAGTTCCTCTGCTGTTTCCCATATAAAATTCTCCATATTGTCCTCCCTATTCGGATAATATTTTGTCTAAAATAGTCAGTTTTCATTCAAATTAGATAATATATTATATATGATTATTTTATCATTTATACGCTCTTAATACAACTTTTTTAATTTAAGATAAAAAATAATGAGATCGCTATCCACGACCTCATCGTCTTCCTTTAAACATAAATCAATTCTTTTAGAATGCCACTGGGGACAGTAAAAAGTCACAAACACCGCCCCCTTATTCCCCTCCACAGCCAGTTAAACAATATAAATTATTATACGTAAAATTTTGCTGTATTTTTTCATTCTCGTCTCTCCGTTCTTTTCTTTTTTGCTATAACAAATGCAACCCCAGGATCTGTTTGTTCTTTCTCACAGACACAGGATTGCATTTATTTTGCCATCATAATTTAAATTTTACCGTTTAAGCGAAGGAGCATGTTAATTCAAATATTCCCCAACCGGAGACGAATTGTATTGTTTCTTAATCTCAATCACAATAGAGCCATCTTCATTTGTTTTTTCTGACAAAATTTTGTACTTTGCTCCACTCTTTTCCAACTGTGATTTATACTTTTCACATTCTTGTACAATTGCTTTTTTTGCATATGCTGTCGTTTCTCCGTCATGGTTGGAAAAACATACTGTCTGAGTGATACAAGCCGCTTTAATTCTTTTCATTTTAGCTACCTCTCTTTCAAAAATGCCTCAGCACTTTTAATTATAAAATCATTCCATTTAAATTTCAAAAGAGGTTTTCACTAAAAATACATTTCCTGTTTTTAGTTATTATTACCATGCATTTATTCTGTAAATGTATAACGTACAAAAGAACCCTTATTATCTCCTGTTACTATTACGATATCACCGTTTTCATTGCGTGTAGTTTCCAGAACCGGATATCTTCCATTTTCTTTTACATATGCTTCGGGACTGGCTGCTTCTGCTTCAATCAAAGTTTTTTTGCTGTGTTTTTCTCCTCCACACGGATTTATTTCTTCTATAAAGATTTCATATTCATGCATATGTGATTCCTCCTGAGTTTCATTTTTTAGATTCTATTTCTATTATAAAACCAGTTGATTTTGATTTCAAAAGCAGTTTTTACCAAAATGCACTTTCTGTTTTTAGACATTATTGCTATTATACATCTATCATCATTCAAATTGAAACAGCGTCCTAAAAAGGGTTTACACTTTCGCAAAATGCCATTACAATGGTTACATATATAGAAAGGATCAAAGATACTATGTTTCAAATTTTTGTTGACTCCGCAGCCAATCTTCCGGCTGTCATTGCAAAGCAGTATAACATCAACGTTATCTCTTTTGTCAATCTGGTTTCCGGCAAAGAGATTACCTGCTATAATCCGGATCTTTCACCTGAAGAAGAACGTGAAAAGGGTTCCGAATACTATAACGCCATGCGCAAAGGATGCGAAATCAAAACCGGTCTGATCAGCATTGCTACTTTTAAAGAAAAATTTCAAAAAGCATTGCAGGAAGGTCAGGATGTCCTGTACTTCTCCTTAAGTAAAAATATCAGCGGAACTTATAATTCTGCAAGATTAGCTGCAGAAGATTTGTCAGACAATAACGCAAATGGCCATAAAATACGATTAATTGATTCTCTTAATGCCTCTCTTGCACAGGGAATCCTTGCCATATATGCCAGCATCATGCGCGATAAGGGTATGACTGTCGATGAGGTCGCAGATTTTCTGGAATCCTGTGTCGGAAAAATGAATGGCATCTTTACTGTGGGAGATCTCAAATATCTTTCTCAGACCGGACGAATCAAAGGAAGTGTAGCCGCTATTGGAAATGTTCTGAGAATTAAACCTATTCTGAAAGGCGACAAAGATGGCTACATTGTCTCTTATAAAAATGTCCGTGGCCGCAAATCTGCATTAAACACTCTGATTGATCTGGTATGTAACAACATCATACATCCGGAGAAGCAAATTATCGGCATTGCCCACGCAGACGCATACGAAGATTCTCTTTATATTATGAAGAAAATACAGGAAAAAATCAAAGTACGTGATTTCATCAACACCTCTTATGACTTCTGTACCGGAAGTCATGTCGGCCCTGATACCATTGCGCTTTTCTTCATTGGAAAAGACAGAGAATTGGCTTGTACAGAGTGAAAAAACAGGCAGTTGACCGCTACACGACATCCTTCATAATCCTTGGGATCCTTGAAACACCGATCACCCTTACGAGAGGTTTGGGATGCACTTGTCAGCTCAAACGGCTTCTGAAAAGAACAGGGGTTGACATTGCACGTACCGGCAGTTATACAGGACATGGAAGCAGAGAGGTATTTTTATTAAAAGAAAGGTGTTGGATATGCAATACAATCTCCCAGATCGGGTTTTTGAAGAACTTTGTTCTTTTGCACAGAAATATTCTGTCAACAAAATTATATTGTTTGGTTCACGTGCACGGGGAACGAATACAGAACGAAGCGATATAGATATTGCGGTATACGGCGGTGATTTTGATGGTTTTTACTGGGATGTGAAGGAAAAAATATATTCTCTTTTGATGTTTGATATTGTACAGGCTGATACCTCTGTTTCAGATGATTTGAAACAGGAAATCGAAAAGGATGGTGTCGTAATTTATGAAAAAGCTTGATAACTTTTCCAATTGTCTGACCATATTGGCAGATGCTGATTTTACACTTGCTGAAACGAATGATATCTACAGAACCGGAATTATCGGACAGTTTAATCTTACTTTTGAGCTTGCCTGGAAAGCCTTGCAGGAGATTATGAAAATGCACGGTGTGGAAGAGGCTTCTACTGGATCACCACGTGAAATCCTACAACTTGGTTACAAAATAGGCTTTCTAAATGATCCTGAAATATGGCTGCTTATGCTAAAAAAACGTAATACCTCTGTTCACATTTACAATGAGAACGAAATCGATGAACTGATTCTGCTGATACGTGACAGTTTTATTCCTGCTTTTAAGATTCTCAAAGAAACTTTGATAAAGAAACTGGATGAAACTGAAAGCGATTGGACATGATACACAGCCAAAATTTATACATCTTCTGTGATGTAAAGATCCTGCGAATCTCCATGTTCGGAATTGCAAGCGAAAAAACATCTCCACTTATCTTTCCTCTCTGGATCAGATACCCGGTTGTAAATAACACCCTCCAGACTGGATTTCACTCTATTTTCATTCATACTTCGACATGTTATAATACGTTCAGTGGTAAGCTGGTTTGGAGCCTGTACTTATCATACCGGAGGAGAATTATATGAAATTAGATGTTTTAGGACTTTTCGCAGCCTGCTCCTATGCACTGGACTGTGTAGAAGCTGAATTCATACATGTAACCAGCAAACATGCCAGACGTGTTGCTTATATGAGTGTCTGCACCGCTGAACAGCTGGGTGTTCAGGGCAAACGGCTGCAGGATCTGGCTGTCTGTGCCCTGCTGCATGACAATGCACTGATCCAGTATGTTCAGGAAGAATTCTACAATGATATTTCACCGGCATCTGTTACTCAGGAATTTCCCCAATTAAGTGCACACTGTATTTCAGGTGAAAAGAATATTCAGGGGCTTCCATTTCATACAGATGTCTCGAATGTGATTTTATATCATCATGAAAATGCGGATGGAAGTGGTCCCTTTGGTAAAACATGGACAGAGGTGCCTCTCTTTGCACGTATTATACACCTGTGTGACTCACTGGATGTCATCTGTCATTCCCAAACATTTACATCTGACACCTGGAAAAAAGCAAATGTTTTTTTAACGAGCACAAGAGGCCGCATCATTGACGAAGAATGTGCGGATGCATTTTTACGGGCATTTTCAGAGTCCCATTTTCTTTCGATTGGAAACAAAAATCTGGGAATCTGCCTTTGGAACAAGATTCCACGGATCAAACAGGATCTCAGCTTTTCTCAGATTAAGATTCTGGCCAACTTTTTCGCCCATATTATTGACTATAAGTCTCCTCTTACCAGTACCCATTCTATCTGCGTAGCTGCTGATGCGGAAAAACTGATCCGCTACATGGGATATGATGAGGAAACTGCCCAGAAAATGTATCTGGCTGGTGCGTTGCATGATATCGGAAAAGTAGTAATCGGAAATGAAATTCTGGAAAAACCAGGACGTCTGACAGATGAAGAATTCGCTGCCATGAAGCACCATGCCGCATATACCTACTATATTCTCTCAGGTATCAACGATTTTGATGAGATTCGTGACTGGGCCTCCTTTCACCACGAACGGTTAGACGGTTCCGGATACCCATTTGGCAAATCAGCCTCTGATCTGAATACTCAGGAGCGTATTATGGCATGTGTAGATATCTATCAGGCTCTGATCGAGAACCGTCCCTATAAACAGGGTATCTCCCATGAAAAAGCATGTGAAATTCTGCGGGATATGGCTGAAAAAGGATGGATCGATTCCGATATTGTTACTCAGACTGCGGCCTGCTTTTCTGACTATTCAAAAAGTGCCGGCACAAACCAAATGTCATTCTCATCCAAATGACACTGGCATGAGCCGGCGCTTTTACTATACTTTTTTATGATCACTGCTTTCGTAATCCGCACTTGATTGCCTGTACCGGGCATGCCTGTCTGCAGCGTCCGCAGCGGATACATTCTAAGCTGTTCGCATCTTCCACCGGATTGACCTCCATCTGACAGACTTTTGCGCATTTTCCACAATGTACACAGCTCTCCTTATCCACATGATAGCGATATACAGATACTTTGTTGAATATGGAATAGAATGCCCCAAGTGGACAAATATACCGGCAAAATGGACGGTATATGAGGATGGATAACACAATCGTTGCAATCAGAATCGCATTTTTCCATATGTACAGCCATCCAATGGCACCGCGCATTGCCTTATTCAGAAGTACCAGCGGCAGCCCGCCTTCCAATGTACCTGCCGGACAGATCAGTTTGCAAAAATATGGTGCTCCCTGTCCCATAATATCTGTCAGAAACAGTGGGAGAAGGATCACAAATATCAGAAATATCACATATTTTAACTTTCGTAACAGCTTATCTCCACGAAATGTCCGTATCTTTTTGGGAAACGGAATCTTGTTTAACAGATCCTGGATCAGTCCAAACGGACATAAGAACCCGCACACCAGTCTTCCAAGAAGTGCCCCCACAAAGATCAGGAATCCCACTACATAATAAGCAAATTTGAAGTTCCAGCTCCCGATCACTGCCTGCAGTGATCCGATGGGACATGCTCCCACTGCACCGGGACAGGAATAACAGTTCAGTCCCGGTACACAGACATTTTTCAGTTTTCCCGTATATATTTTGCCGGTTACAAATCCGGAAAAATGGGAATTTGTTGCTGCCGCCCATACTGCCTGTATAGTATGTCTCGGCCAGTTTTTAATTGTTGTCTTTTTATCCAATTCCAATACACTCCATACAGATATTTACAGCTTTGGTCAGAACTACCACCATCTCCCCGCGGTGAATCCCGGCCACCATCATCAGAACCCCCAACGCTGCCAGGGCAATTCCGGTCCATCTTGACTCTGTCAGTTTTCTCATAAGTCCCCCTATTGGTTCGCTTTCACTTCATCTAACTTCTGCATCACAGCATCTTTCCAGCCCTGAAGATCATTACTTCCCATGATCGGATCACTTACAATATTGCCGTCTTTATCCACAAAGAAAGATTCCGGGAAGGACTGCAGTCCCTGTATGCGCCCGTTCAGGAAGCCTTTATCTGGGAGCAGAAGCGGATAAGTCACGCCTGTTTTTTCTTTCAGAACCTGTGCCTTCTTCACCACTTCTTCATCTGTTGTTCCGTCCGCTCCTACTGAATCGATTACCATTCCGACAACACCAACACCCTGATCCTTTAATTCCTGGTACAGCTTTTCCAGTTCCGGCATCTCATTGACACACGGAGAACACCAGGTGGTAAACGCATTCACAAGTGTCAGATCATAGTCACTGAATACAGACTCTGTATAGGTATTGCCATCAATATCCGTAGTCTCAAATGTACCTACATTCTCTGCGCCCAGATTGGTGCTGTCTGATGGCTCATCAAATGCAGAATGACTTCCGTCGAATTCTGTCATATCCGTAAGAGTTGTTTCGATCTGTCCGATCTCATCTGTCAGGTCTGCATCCGCATCCTTATTGATGCTGAGATAATACTTGAATTTTCCATCTGCACTGGTTCCCAGTTCCTTGTGTTCATTGCATCCGGTAAGATTGTCCAGATCATCCAATACATCTGTGCTGTACATTCCAAGAGTACCAATTCTCTCGATACTCTTTAACCAGTCTTCATAGCCGGTTCCCAGCAAATCTACATCTTCGTTCTTCTGCTCCTCTGTCAGCTTGTTCCAGTGCACAAATGCATACTTGATGCCTGACATATCACTGGTCCAGTCCTCTGCGGTCATCATCAGTACGTCAGAATTGTCCATCTGTTTTTTCAGTGTGTCTGGAAGTGAGAACTGCAGTCCCATATATGGAAAATCATAGAGATCCTGTGAAGGGAAATTTAATTCATATGCTTTTACTGTCTTTGATACCGGTGTCCCGTCTTCTGCAAACACTGCCGTATCTGCATCTCCGTCAGCCACCATTGCTACTCCGGCTGTATCTCCACCGACAGCTTCTTCTGTACTGTTTTCTGTACTGACTTCTGTGGCAGCTTCTGTATCCTCTGCCATCACCATCGTCATATTCATCGAAGCCAAGGTCAGCGCTCCTGTCGCCAGCAGTACCATCATTCTTTTTCTGTTCATTTTGTTCATTCTCCTTTTAGTTTTTCTTAAGGTATTGTAACATACTTTCTGTGTACATCGTGTGAATTGCTGTAAAATTCACAGAAAAAACACTTTTTTGTATATGCTGAGAACCCCATGGCAGTTTTCTCTGCCACGGGGCTCTCATTGCTTTACCTTGTTACATTTGAAAGAATCATTTGTTCCCTGCAGTGCAGTTCTACTCGTAAAGCGGACATTCGCAATCCGCCGATTAGTGCTCCGCGCACTTGAAGCGGGGGATTGCTTATCTGCGTTCATTCTTTCTGCGACGTCTGATGTATACGACGATCACTGCCGCAGATACTGCCAGTGCACCTGCCAGTGCACCAATCGGTGTGTTATCACCGGTCTTGGCCGCTGTAGTTGTCTGCTTATCAGGCTTTTTGCCTTTTGATTCAGTCTCTGTCTGTTTCTCAGATTCAGACTCTGTCTCTGATTCAGACTCTGTTTCTGTTTCAGATTCACTTTCTTCCTCAGATGTTTCGCTGTTCGTAATCGTTACCTCCGCAGTATCGTTCTGAGCATCTAATGTCACTTCTCCATTGGTTACTTCTACGTCATAAGCGAATTTGTCATCATTTGTCACAAGATTGCCATCTTTGTCTACTTCTGCAACATACAGGTTCACAACTGTTCCAGCCGGATAAAGCGGTACTGTAATCTCAACATTCGTTTCTGATGATCCATTCATGTTCAGTTCAATGATGTTCTCTGATACGGCATCAGAAAGTGTTGTACACTCTTTGTCTGCAAAGAGACCTGCGTAGAATGTTTCATTGGTCTCTTTCGCATTACCGTCTACATCTACCACTTTTTTGACGATTCTCAGGGATGCATCTACATTGTAACCATCCGGTATTGTCAGGAATACATTATCAAAATGTACTTCTTTGGTTCCGTCTGCTTTTTCAATGGTCACTCTGTTGCCATCACCAAAGTTCACGGTATAACGAACCCCATCTTCTGTGGTACCTGCTTTGTAGCTTGTACCATCCGCGGTACATTCACCTACATAATAGGTGGTATCTTCTTTCAGATTCTCAAATGTTACTGTGGATGATGATGCATTCTTGAATTCCAGTGCTTTTACATTGGAAATTCGTTTTGTGCAGGCTTCGTCTGCGTACAGAGCTACATAGTAGGTCGCATCTTCGGCGCTGAGCGTGTTGCCAAAAATGGTTCCCAGCTTCTTGGTTACTTCAATGGCTTTATCTGTCTGCTCTGTCTTCGTATCCTCTACCAGCAGCACACCATCCTTAGATGCAGCTGTTGTCTTGTCTGCATCGATGGTTCCATCTTCCTTCAGTACAAATGTCGTATCTTCAGTCAGATCATATCCATCCGGTGCTGTCATTTCGTGCAGTGTGTAAGTTTCGCCTGTCACCAGACCGGTTACTTCGTGAGATTCCTTCGTAGAAACCCATTCATCTACTACATTGCCATCCTGATCAAGAATCTGTAAGTATGCACCTTCCACAAGCTTGCCGTCAGCAATGTCAACCTTGTTGATCTTGACAGAAGTGATGGTGTTGGTGATGTCATAATCTTTTACTGTTGAAATGTAACCATCTATCGGGTTCTCATCCACAGTATAAGTATATGCTGTTTTACCATCCTCACTGTACAGTTCAAGATCTGTCCAGCTGTATTTCCAGTTATCTTTCGCGGTTACTTCCTTGCTGTCGATCTGTTCTCCGTTCTGGTACAGATTTACTGTGATACTTTCTGGAAGCTCGGTTCCTTCCGGTACATTCCAGGTCTTCGTTCCGCTGACTTCCGTCGTTCCTGTGATGGTATTTGTGATATTGTAAACACTGACTGCTTTTTCATATCCTTCCACTGCTTCTTCATCTACAGTATAAAGATATGCAGTCTTTCCATCTTCACTGTACGCTGCAAGATCTGTCCAGCTGTACTTCCAGTCATCTTCCGCTGTCACTTTCTTACTGTCAATCTTGTCTCCGTTCTGGTACAGGTTTACTGTAATGCTTTCCGGCAATTCAGTTCCTTCCGGTACATCCCAGGTCTTTTCACCTTCTACGATGATCTTATCACTTCTTATATTGGTGATATCATAGCCGTCAATGGTCTTATTGTAGCCCGCTACTGGCTCTTCATCTACCGTATAGGTGTATGCGGTCTTTCCATCTTCACTGTATTTTGGCAGATCAGCAAAACTGTAATTCCAGTTGTCTTCTGCGGTTACTTCCTTCCTGTCGATCGGTTCACCATTCCGATTCAGGATTACCGTGATGCTTTCTGGAAGCTCGGTTCCTTCCGGCACATTCCAGGTCTTCGTTCCGCTGACTTCTGTGGTTCCTGTAATCGTATTGATGATATCGTAGCCGTCTACATCTGAAAGATAGCCTTCTACTTCTTCCTCATCTACCGTGTAAGTGTAGGCGATCTTTCCGTCTTCACTGTATTCTGGCAGATCAGTAAAACTGTAATTCCAGTTATCTTCTGCGGTTACTTCCTTCCTGTCGATCGGTTCATCATTGCGATACAGATTTACAGTGATGCTTTCTGGAAGTTCGGTTCCTTCCGGCACATTCCAGGTCTTCGTTCCGCTGACTTCTGTGGTTCCTGTAATCGTATTGATGATATCGTAGCCGTCTACATCTGAAAGATAGCCTTCTACTTCTTCCTCATCTACCGTGTAAGTATAGGCGGTCTTTCCGTCTTCGCTGTATTCTGCAAGATCTGTCCAGCTGTAGCTCCAGTCTTCTTCTGCTGTTACTTCCTTGCTGTCAATCCATTCATTATTGCGATACAGATTTACGGTAATACTTTCTGGAAGTTCAGTTCCTTCCGGTGCATTCCAGGTCTTCGTTCCGCTGACTTCCGTCGTTCCTGTAATCGTATTGATGATATCGTAGCCGTCTACATCTGAAAGATAGCCTTCTACTTCTTCCTCATCTACCGTGTAAGTGTAGGCGGTCTTTCCGTCTTCGCTGTATTCTGCAAGATCTGTCCAGCTGTAGCTCCAGTCTTCTTCTGCTGTTACTTCTTTGCTGTCAATCCATTCATTATTGCGATACAGATTTACGGTAATACTTTCTGGAAGTTCAGTTCCTTCCGGTACATTCCAGGTCTTCGTTCCGCTGACTTCCGTCGTTCCTGTAATCGTATTGATGATATCGTAGCCGTCTACATCTGAAAGATAGCCTTCTACTTCTTTTTCCTCTACTGTATAGGTATAGGCGGTCTTTCCATTTTCACTGTATTTTGGCAGATCAGTAAAGCTGTACTTCCACTCATCCTTGGCTGTTACTGTCTTACTGTCAATCCATTCATTATTGCGATACAGATTTACGGTAATACTTTCTGGAAGTTCAGTTCCTTCCGGTACATTCCAGGTCTTCGTTCCGCTGACTTCCGTCGTTCCTGTAATCGTATTGATGATATCGTAGCCGTCTACATCTGAAAGATAGCCTTCTACTTCTTTTTCCTCTACTGTATAGGTATAGGCGGTCTTTCCATTTTCACTGTATTTTGGCAGATCAGTAAAGCTGTACTTCCACTCATCCTTGGCTGTTACTGTCTTACTGTCAATCCATTCATTATTGCGATACAGATTTACGGTAATACTTTCTGGAAGTTCAGTTCCTTCCGGTACATTCCAGGTCTTCGTTCCGCTGACTTCCGTCGTTCCTGTAATCGTATTGATGATATCGTAGCCTTCTACTTCTGAACGATAGCCATCCATTTCTGCCTCACCTACCGTGTAGGTGTAGGCGGTCTTTCCGTCCGCGCTGTATTCTGGCAGATCAGTAAAGCTGTACTTCCACTCATCCTTGGCTGTTACTGTCTTACTGTCGATCGGTTTATCATTACGCTTCAGGATTACCGTGATGCTTTCCGGCAGCTTCGTTCCTTCCGGCACATTCCAGGTCTTCGTTCCCTCTACCTTCGTGGTTCCCGTGATCGTGTTGGTGATGTTGTAGCCGCTGACTGCCTTCTCATATCCGGAAACTTCTTCCTCATCTACCTTGTAGGTGTATGCGGTCTTTCCGTCTTCGCTGTACGCTTCAAGATCTGTCCAGCTGTACTTCCAGCCGTCCTCTGCGGTTACTGTCTTGCTGCCGATCTTGGTTCCGTTCTGGTACAGGT
>NZ_JACRSZ010000002.1 GCF_014385005.1 Jingyaoa shaoxingensis
TCTTCGTTCCTTCCACCTTTGTGGTTCCCGTGATCGTGTTGGTGATGTTGTAGCCGCTGACTGCCTTTTCATATCCGGAAACTTCTTCCTCATCTACCGTGTAGGTGTATGCGGTCTTTCCATCCTCACTGTACAGCGGCAGATTTTCCCACTTATACGTCCAGTTATCGGCTGCGGTTACTTCCTTGCTCTCTTCCTTTCCATCACTGCGCACCAGCTTCACCGTGATCTTCTCCGGCAGAACCGTTCCTTCCGGCACGTTCCAGGTCTTCGTTCCTTTAACTTCCGTTGTCCCGGTGATCGTATTCGTGATGTTGTAGCCCTCAACTGTACTGTTATAGCTTGTTACTTCTTTCTCATCCACACTGTAAGTATACTTTTTGCCATCTGCGTCATATTTTGGCAGATTTTCCCACTTATACTCCCAGTTATCGGATGCTCTGACCGTCTTCTCATCATATTTTACATTATCACGGTTCAGGATTACCGTGATGCTTTCCGGCAGCTTCGTTCCTTCCGGTGCATTCCAGGTCTTCTTTCCGCTGACTTCCGTCGTTCCTGTTATAGTATTGGAAATCGTCCAGTCATTTTCTTTCTGAGAATAACCAACGTTATAAACCACATTCTCATTATTTACTTGGTATGTGATATTAGCCTTATCTTCTACTGCCGTTGCATTCTCAGCATTTTCCTGTAATTCTCTGACTGTATATTCGATGTTCTTACCATTGGCTTTTTCATTCAGATCCTTCCAGGTATAAGTCCAGTTATTGTCAGCGTTAAGTCTGATCGGATCTCCAACTGCACTGCCATCTGCATACAGCTGTACCAGAACAGATTCCGGACGTTTGCCATCCTGGTTGTTTGCATCTTTCCATTCTTTTACAACACTGACTTCAATAGTTCTGCCTTCTTCATCATATACATCAAAGGTATAGCCATTTGTATATTCTCCGGCGTTACCAGCTGCACTTGCTACGGTAAAAATGAGCGGCTCTGCCGTCTTATATCCGGTCGGTGCCTGGATTTCTTCCAGCTGATATGTATGACCTTTTTTCAGGTCCCAGCCATCAGTATTATATACCCCTGCTACCTTAAATTCGCCATTTGCATCTGTTGTAAAAGTTACATTTTGATTATCTTTATCTTTGACTTCAGTTTTCTTTCCATCCTTTATTTCATACAGCTGGAAAATAGCACCTACAAGTCGTTTTTGTTTATTATGTGCATCTCGCTTAATTACTTTATACTGGAAATGTTCTGCTGAACCTTCTCCATCTGTTGTAATCTGTGCGGTCTTATCTCCTGTTGATGCAGTGTAATCTCCTGTAACTGTTACATTATTTTTATAAGTAACTTTTCCTGTTCCTATGATCTGTGCCTGATAGGTGATCGTTGCTTTACATTCGTCAGGTATTGTCACTGTCAGACCTTTTTTATCTGCATCAAAGTCCCAGCTGGAAGTACCTCCTGGTTCAAGTGTAATCTGTACAGAGTCTGTTACCAGCTGCATATGTTCTGAAAATGTATCTTTAACTGTAAGATCTTTTCCTCCATTCAACTGTAACTTGTCCGGGTTTACCACTACTGTAAATGTTGAAGTATAATGATTAAGCCTATCCGGAGGAACAGTTTCCGTCTTTGTAAGTGGATTTACCTTATAATCCGCACTGACTTCACCTGTACTCTTACCTTTCCATTCTGCAGTATTTCCAATCTTTGTGGTATGATCTGGATTCTTTGCTGCTGCCTGCTGAATTTTTTTCAGAGCTTCTGCATCTTTTACTTTCAAATAGTACCTGATGCTATACCAGCTATAATATGCACCACCACTTTTCGTCGCTACGTTTTCGATGGAGAATGTTGCTCCTGTTTTAGTCGGTGTTACCGTAAGCGTTCCACCGTTGCTGGAACCATTTGCTCCGTTATCAGCCTCCCAATCTTCATCACCTGCTCCAAACTGTGCATTATTATAAGAATTACTATCTGTAGTTACAATTTCAAACAAGTCAGGATCAAAGATATCATGGATTTCCAGTGTATCTGTATCCACACCTCTGAGATAAATCTTGAATTTATATGCCGGCATACCACCAATCGTGGCATTTCCATTCTCCACTGACTTGCTAATCTCATGCTCTTTAAGAATATAGCTGTCACTTGCGTTTTTGCTTGTGCCATCCCCTGTTGCCGTTACTGTATTATAGTGATTTTCTCCATCTGGCCAGGTTGAATCCGGTATTGTCGTATAGGTCATTGTCAATACCCGTTCTTCACCTGTTATTGCTGGGAATAATCCTGCAAGTCTCTTCGGTTTGAAAACCACCTGAATAGATCCGGAAGATTTATTGTGACCTTCCGTTACCGGTGCTGTGTATTTGATATCATAGTTATCTGCACCGATTGTCTGACCATTCATGGCAATCTGCAAACTTCCTTCTTTATAGGAATCTGCATGATATCCACCTGTCCAGGTAAACGGAAGTGCATCTGTTATAGTAAATGATTCATTAAATCCACAATTTGGAATCGTTACATCTACAGTCCAGTTTACTCCATCTTTTGACGGTGCTGCATGTGTCTTTGTTACACCAAACTTATTCTGTCCTTCTACTCCAACATTCCCATCTGTTCCCTTACCACCAAATTCTGCATGGTTTGTAACAGAAGTATTCTCTGTTGTTTTTGAAATATCGGACGTTGTTGTATAAGAAATTTCATATTTATATGGTGTTCCATCCTTCGGCGGGAGTTCATAACTCCAGGAAGTATCACTATGACTCTTCAGTTGATCCCAAGGAATTGTTTCAGTTCCTGCTGGTGTTCCATCGGCCGTATATTTCTTCACAGTAATACCTGTTCCGGAATACTTTGTTGGAACCTTTTTATTTTCCTGGATCTTGTCTGTTACAAGACTACCACCTACATCCGTCTTTGCATCTGCATTAACAGTGATTGTCCAGTTAGAAGTCTGCCATCCGTTTGTTATCTCACCTTTCGTACCACTTTTGGTAATTCCGGTGTCATATGCCGTGGTATGATCAAAGTTATGATCTTTGCGGTACTCGTCTGTGTTATCTCCTTTTGCAGTTACAGTATTCTTTGTTTCATCTGCTGTAAATGTATCACCTTTTAATTTACTATAGTCTACGCTTGCAGAATAAGTGAATGTGATTTCCTCTCCATTCGTCATAGATGGAATCGTATATTCAAAACCATTTCCTTTGGCTGTAACAGTGGAATCAATGGCAAGAGCCCCATTCTTGTTGGATGTTGCTGTCAGATTCTTATCATAAGTAAGTAGTGTACCGCTGATGGTATCTGTCACCTTTACATTCGTACATGTACCGGTTGCTTTTACCTTGACGGTATAATTCATTTTTCCATGTTCTTTATCATAAGTTCCGTTCTTTTCTACGGAAACAGATGCTGAATGGTCAAACTTCACATCTTTTTCTACACCGGCGCCAAAATTAATTTTGTCACCAGATGCATTTGAATTTACCTTTGCTCTCAAAGAAAGCCAAAATTCTGCATTTGAGGCAATCTTCAATGCTTCATACGCTTCTCCACCATCTTTATTAAATATTACCTTGATCTTATTTCCTTCAATTGTATAAGTATTGCCAGGCAGATCGTATACTTTGTTTTCGACAGTAATCTTCATCTTAAATGTACCGTCGGTTCCTGTCGGTGTCAGCTGAGACGGAAATGTGTAGACAAGTTCTCCGTCTTTAGCAAACAGTACTTTATCACTGCTTTCCGCAAACTCCAGTTTGAATGAATATTCCGAATCCGGATGAAGAACAAGTGTTTTTCCGTCTGTATCATATGTGGCATTTTCAAAAGTAGCATTTGTTACAAAACTATTCAAATCAGAAGATGTATCTGCTGATACAGCCGCATCTCCGCTCACTGCTTTTACAAATACAAACGGTGAGAATCCATCGGTATGGATAGTTGCTGCGGTAACTGCATCGCTGCCGTTACGTGTTACGGTTCCGACTTCTTTTGCCTTGCCGTTTACTACGTGCAGTACATATACATCTGTAGTTACACCTGCGTCACCTGTCTCTGTCAGGATCGGGCTGTTGAAAGTCAAGTCTACTTTTGCATTCTGTTTGACTGTGATTTCTTTGCCTTCTTCTTCAAAGTGCATATCGTATACTGCTGCATCCAGTACCGTCAGGTTGTGTGCCTCGATCCATGCGCCAAGTGCAGCGTCTACATTCTGAGCAACATAATCAGAGTCCAGTCCGTACTGTTTTGCTACGAAGACTGCTTTTTCTGAGATACCTTTCGATAAGGTAACCTTTGCAGTTGCATTATCGACAGCACCACTAAAGCTGTCTTTTGTGGCAGCCTTTGTTTCTGTCTCGCTTTCAGATTCACTCTCTGTTTCTGTCTCTGTTTCTGTGACAGCTTCAGTTGTCTCTGTCTCAGGAGCTTCTGTTATCTGTGGTTCCGTTGCCGGTGCTTCCGTCACCTGTGGTTCCGTTTCCGGTGCCTCTGTTACCTGTGGCTCCGTTGCCGGTGCTTCCGTCACCTGTGGCTCCGTTGCCGGTGCTTCCGTCACAGGGGCTTCTGTTGCCGGTGCTTCTGTTACAGGGGCTTCCGTTACAGGGGCTTCTGTTGCCGGTGCTTCCGTTGCCTGAGTCTCAGGTGCCTGTGTTTCCGGTGCCGGTGCCTCTGTAGGTGCTTCCGTCGGTTTTGGAGCCTCCGTTGGCGCCTCTGTCTGTTTTATTGTTTCCGGAGCAGATGGTTCCGGTTTTGTCTCCTGCTCCACAGCTTTCTCTTCCTGCACCGCCTGAGTTTCGACCTGCAGTTCTTCAGCCAGTGTCATGATACTGGTCTGTTGAAGAACCATCAGAGCAACAAGAAGAGTTGCCAAAACACGTTTGCATTTCTCAAATCTTTTCATTCTCTCATCCCATCCTCTCTTTATTTTTTGCACTTTTGGGTACCGTTTATCCATCTTGTGGTACCCAATATCTAGCATTATTATAGTGCTTTTCCCAAATAAAGGGCAAGTGCAATTTTACATGATTTTATATTTTTTTATATGTTTTATTGTTCAAATTTACATCATTCTTGTTTTAGTATGATTTTTCGTAATTTTTTGTTTCTTTTTTACAAAATAAAATATCGGGTCAGGAGCCAATGTGGTCAACCTAATGTCAACTTAAGACAAGTGCCTGCTTAGGTTAATGAATAACGGTGCGAAATCGAGAAAAGAGGAAGGTAGATTTGAAAAGAAGACGCACTTTAATAGAGCT
>NZ_JACRSZ010000003.1 GCF_014385005.1 Jingyaoa shaoxingensis
TTGTCGTACATTTTTTTGATTTATGCATGGATTTTAATCTGTGACAAGAAAATAAAAGAGAAGTTAGTATCGAAAAAAGATACCAACTTCTCATAATCTTACTTAACTTAATGCCATTGATGCTGTCTGCAAGACTCTTTAATGCTCTGTCACCGTAACTATGTCCATAGATATCATTGATAAATTTAAAGTCATCGATATCAAAGAGTGCAGCCACAAAATGTGTTTGTGGATTTTTGGAAATCATTTTTTCTGCAAATTCATCAAATCCATAGCGGTTATAAATATTTGTAAGAGAATCTGTGCGTGCAAGTATTTGATATATGTTCTTATGTTCTTTTGCTACTAACCATACTCTGGTAAGAACTGACAGAAGAAGGCTTATAGTAAGAAACATTCCGCTGATGATTACGAGTAGTGTGTTATTTCTCCATCCAATTTTAGGAGTTACTTCAAGTTTCCAGTTTTCATTGCCTATTGTAAATGCATAGAAAACAGGATGATTTATTTGACCATCTGACTGATAAACCACTTTATAAGTATCACTCCAGGGAGTGTCTGTTTTTGAGATTTTATATTCGTATCCAAATTTTGAAAGTGCATTGACTGCATCTGAAAAAATATCCGGAACACGCAGGATAGCAATCGTAAATCCCCAAAAATACTCTTGTCCGTTTTTATCTTTCAGGTATACTGGATTGCGGACTGCAATTCCATATCTGCCCTGTTTTAATTCGAAAGGTCCCTGCGTAATGATTGTATGGTTATCTCTTGCATAACAGGAAATCTCTTTACGGTCTTTATCATGGAGCAGATCAATCTTGCCTGCCTCATTTCCTTCAGCCGGATAAATATCTGTTACAACACCATTGGGAGCGAGCTGCATGCTTTCAATAGAAGCAGACATAAGATTCCCAGCAATCGTGTCAAACTGATGGATTTCGCCATTTTCACTGATTAAGATCTGTTCCAAAGCATCCGTAATTTCAATTCCATTTGCAATTTCATTCTTTATGCGCTCACCATAGGTGTTTGCATTCAATTGTGCTGTTATGTGTCTCTGCTCTTTTTCGTGGGTGTCTGTTTTGTATACAATGAAACTAACAAGGCATAAGCCCAGTAAAAAAACGATAAGAGGCACAAGTATTTTCTTCTTCACTTGGTTTACCTCGTTTTATCCATGAAAATTTTTATGATAAAGCATTATATCACAGAAGTTGAAAAACAGAATAAGTTTTCTGAAAAAAAACAATATTTTTTTAACAAAAGTTAGCAAGAATTCTCCTTCCGCTACAGGTGGGAGATGAATTGCAGAAAAAATGATCTGTGAAGATGCCGGTAAAGGCTATTCTTCCATGTATCAGGATGTGAAACGATGCGTTCCTACCGAGATTGATGCCATAAACGGGGCAATCGTAGAACAGGCTCGTCGATACAACGTACCGGTACCTTATAATACTCTGATTGTTGATCTGATTCATGCCATTGAAGAATCATATGAATATCGAAAACAGAGTTAACTGCACAAATTCTGCAGAATGGATACAATTATTTTTAATAATTATAGAATTTTCTCCATATTTTGTGTTATTCTGTTTATGTACAACTCTGATCTTTTATGATTAAATGATGTTGAAGAGATTGGAATACATAAAACAATCCATATAACATCATTCATGTCTGAGATCACAGGAGAAAAAGGAGGAACCGATTATGGCAATTTTGGTAACAGGCGGCGCAGGATACATTGGAAGCCACACCGTAGTAGAACTTCAGAACGCAGGTTATGATGTAGTAGTTGTAGATAATTTAAGTAACGCAAGCGAAAAAGCACTGGACAGAGTCAGCGCAATCACAGGCAAGCCAGTTACTTTTTATAAAGCAGATATTCTTGACAGAGAAGCACTGAACGAAGTATTTGATAAAGAAAAGATTGATTCCTGTATTCATTTTGCAGGACTGAAGGCAGTGGGAGAGTCCGTTGCAAAGCCTTGGGAATATTATGAGAACAATATTGCAGGAACACTGACACTGGTAGATGTCATGAGACAGCACGGAGTAAAGAACATCATCTTTTCTTCCTCTGCAACTGTTTATGGTGATCCGGCCATCATCCCGATTACAGAGGAATGCCCAAAGGGACAGTGCACCAATCCTTATGGATGGACCAAGTCCATGCTGGAGCAGATCCTGACAGATATTCAGAAGGCAGATCCGGAGTGGAACGTGGTATTACTGAGATATTTCAATCCAATCGGTGCTCACAAGAGCGGAACCATGGGAGAGAATCCTAACGGTATCCCGAACAATCTGATGCCATACATTACACAGGTAGCAGTTGGTAAGTTAAAAGAACTGGGTGTATTCGGTAATGATTATGATACACCGGACGGAACCGGCGTCAGAGATTATATTCATGTAGTTGACTTGGCAAAAGGTCATGTAAAGGCATTGAAGAAGCTGGAAGGACATCAGGGACTGAATATCTACAATCTGGGAACCGGAAAAGGCTATAGTGTTCTGGATATTGTCAAGAATTTCGAAGCTGCAACCGGTGTGAAGATCCCATATGTGATCAAAGCAAGAAGACCAGGTGATATCGCTACCTGCTATTCCGATGCAACCAAAGCAGAAAAGGAACTTGGATGGAAAGCGGAGAACGGTATTCGTGAGATGTGCGAAGACAGCTGGAGATGGCAGTCCCAGAATCCGAACGGATACGAAGATTAAAACTCGCATTATCATGAACTAAGGATCACGTTCAAGAAAAAGGTACCACTTTTTGAATATTGGATATAAATTTGATGTTTGAAAAGTGGTTCCATTTTTTGAACGTGTTTTTTCTTTTTGAATCAAGTCAATTCTCGTTTACGAAACTGGGATGGGGAGCATCCAAACTGTTTTCGGAACAGACGGCTGAAATATAATGGATCATCATAACCCACCAGATCTGCGATCTCAGAAATATTATTATCCGTAGTTTCTAACATCACCCGGGCGTTCATCATCCGAACTGACTGAATGAACTGTGCAGGAGTGGTTCCGGTATAAGTCTTAAAGTTCTTAATAAATCCACCGGTATTAACATTATGTTCTGTAGCGTAAGTCTCTACACTGATCGGTTCACTGTAATGTTGACGGAAATATTCTACAGCCTCATCCATTTCCCGGAAGATCTGCATATTTTTTTTATGGGGTTTGACATACGACATACGATGGATACGGATCAGAAGTTCCATAAAATAGTGAACCAGCATTTCTTCATAATCTTCTTTGGTAAGCTGCAGTTCCTGTATAATGGATTGAAACAGATTCTTATATTCCATGGATGTTCCGGTATAAAAAATATGAGTATCAGCGCTGATACCATACCGATTTAAAATATTTTCTACATCATTTCCAGTAAAATGAATCCAACAAACTTCTGACTGATCCACTGCGTTATAATAATACATCTGTGGTTCTTTTGGACGATAAATAACCATATTTCCGGCTTCTACCGTCTGTTCTCTGCCATTAATTGAAAAATATGCTTTTCCAGCAGCTACATAGAGAATCTGATAGTCCAGACGACCATTTGGGCGGTTGGTTGGACGCTTATCCAAAGTATACAAACGATAAATTCCACAGCTTTCAATAAAAAGCGGATGTGTCTGATCATGAAAATCGATTTTTGATTGATTCCAGTAAGCTGAGTTGGTATACATGAAGCTTAAATCTCCTTATTAAATCTATCTTTCAAAATCATATCATTTTGAAAAAGAATTGTAAATGATGAACCCATTTGATGTTTGTCATTTATTACCAGATGCAGTATAATAAAAACAACTGAGAGATGGAAACTGCATTTCCATTTCGGAGACTTGGGAATAGCTGCCTGTCTTTATAAAATCTTAATACAAAATCAGAAAATCTTACACTATTTTAGAATGAGTCCTTATATAATGAACAACGAACATATTTTGAAAGGGGCGTAAGCATATTATGTCGGAGAATATGCATAGAAGAAGGCATCTGACCACATTTCAGGTAATTATTCTTGGATTTGCAGGTGTAATTTTGCTTGGTTCAGCCATATTGATGCTTCCTGTTTCATCTACGAAAGGAAGCGTTACTTCTTTTCACGATGCACTTTTTACAGCAACATCTGCCGTGTGTGTGACTGGACTGGCAGTACGCGATACAGGCAGTTACTGGTCTGCTTTTGGACAGACTGTGATTCTTATTTTGATTCAGGTAGGAGGTCTGGGTGTTGTCACGGTTGCTTCTGCAGTAACAATTCTGTCCGGGAAAAAAATCTCGCTGATGCAGCGCAGCACCATGCAGGACGCCATTTCAGCACCTCAGGTAGGTGGAATTGTCCGATTGACCAGATTTATACTAAAAGGGACATTTTTGATCGAGCTATGTGGGGCATTCTTATTGCTGCCAGTATTTTGTCATGACTATGGTGCAAAAGGAATCTGGATGTCTGTTTTTCATTCGATATCAGCATTCTGTAATGCCGGATTTGATATTTTAGGTACATCAGAAAACACCTTTCCTTCCCTTACCGGATATACAGGAAACATAATGGTAAATGTGGTGATTATGTTTTTGATTATCATTGGAGGAATTGGGTTCCTTACCTGGGAGGATATCTGTACAAACAGAGGAAAACTGAAACGTTATCGGATGCAGAGTAAGGTTATTTTTGCGACAACATTGATATTCATTGTACTGCCAGCTATCTTTTTCTTTTTTTCCGATTTTCAGGAACTGTCCGCAGGAAGGCGTTTTCTCGCTTCTCTTTTTCAGGCAATAACGCCAAGAACTGCCGGATTTAATACAGAAAATCTTTCTAATATGACAGAGGTATCAAAGGCAGTTATGATTTTGCTTATGCTGGTCGGAGGATCTCCTGGCTCGACCGCTGGAGGTATGAAAACAACCACTTTTGCAGTTCTCATTTTGAATGCAGCTGCTACTTTCCGCAGTCGGGAAGAGGTAAGTGTATTTGGTCGCAGAATAAACAACACTGTCATAAAAAATGCGGCAACGATTGGTATGATGTATCTGGTACTGTTTCTGTGCGGAGGGTTCATCATCAGTGTACAAAATGGAATTCCTCTTTTGGATAGTCTTTTTGAAGCTGCCTCTGCGGTAGGAACAGTAGGACTTACACTGGGGGTGACACCGGAGCTGCATCTTGCATCCAGATATGTGCTGATTATATTGATGTATCTGGGGCGGGTCGGAGGATTGACACTGATCTATGCAGTATTATCAAAAAAGAATGCAGGAAATGCAAAATTACCTTTAGAGAAAATAACAGTTGGATAAAATGGAGATGAAATGTATATGAAAAATATATTATTAATTGGGCTGGGACGTTTCGGAAAACATGTTGCCCTGCAGCTGAATCAACTGGGACATGAAGTGATGGCGGTGGATGCCAATGAAGAGCGAGTAAATAAAGTACTTCCTTTTGTGACAAATGCGCAGATCGGAGACAGCACGGACGCTGAATTTTTAAAATCCCTTGGTATTGGCAATTATGATATTTGCTTCGTGGCTATTGGAGGAGATTTTCAGAATTCCCTGGAAACTACTTCACTTTTAAAAGAGCTTGGGGCCAAACTGGTTATATCTCGTGCAGAACGGGATGTACAGGAAAAGTTTCTTTTGCGCAACGGAGCAGATAAGGTTGTGTATCCGGAAAAACAAGTAGCAAAATGGGCTTCGATCCGTTATACAGACGATCATATTCTGGACTATATGGAAGTCGATGCATCCCATGCTATTTTCGAAGTAGAGGTGCCTGAAGAATGGATTGGAAAAACAGTGGGCGAACTTGATATTCGCAAAAGACACAATATTAATATTCTTGCAGTAAAAAAAGATGGTGAAATCAGTATTACCATATCTGCAGACACTCTTCTTACAGAAAATGTAACGTTGCTGGTTTTGGGAGAGTATAAGGAAATTCGGAAATGTTTTCATATCTGAGAAAAAGGGGTGAAATATGAATCATCACATATCAGGTGAAAAAAAACAGGAGACAGAAGAGCATATTCTTGTCTGTCTGTCAGCGTCTCCATCCAATGAAAAAATCATCGATACCGCGGCTAAGATGGCTCATGGGCTTCAGGCACGTTTTACAGCACTTTATGTACAGAATGGAGTCAGACAGGAAAAGGCCGATCAGGAGAGACTGGAGGAGCATATCCGTTTTGCTGAAAAGATGGGGGCTGAGATTGTAATGACACACGGAGAAAACGTGCCGGTGCAGATTGCAGAATATGCACAATTATCCGGTGTAACCACAATAGTGATCGGGCAGAGCAATGCCAGGAAGAATCACGTTTTCAGCAGACAGACTTTGACAGAAAAATTGATATCTTTGATACCGGATATTGACATTCATATTATTCCGGATACTTTCAGAGATGGAAATTATCACAAACTTCATCTTGCTCTGTATACAGAAAAGCCTTCAGTAAAAGATATTTTGTTAACCATATCTATCTTTGCAATCTGTACCATGATTAGCCTGGTATTTCAAAAGCATCACTTTACTGATACGAATATTGTGACAATCTATATTCTTGGTGTATTACTCACTTCTATTCTGACAAATGGATATCTCTGCAGTATTGCGGGATCTTTTTTAAGTGTCGTGTTGTTTTGCTTTTTTCTTACGGAACCCAGAATGTCTTTTCAGACTTATGCTGTAGGATACCCTGTGACATTTCTGATAATGCTGATCTCTTCGGTACTTACCGGAACACTGGCAGCAAAATTAAAAAATCATGCAAGGCTTTCGGCACAGCTGGCCTTTCGTGCACAGATTCTATTTGACACAGATCAGATGCTGCAAAAGACAAAAAGCAGCAATGAGATCTTAAGTGTAACCTGTACTCAGCTGGTACGTCTTCTGAATCGCAGTATTGTGGCCTATGTATCAGAAAATGAAGCGTTATCCTGTGGAACAGTATTTCACAGCCAGAAACAGGATGAGAAGGAAGAAAAATCAAAATCGGAAGAACAGCTTCTGGTACCATCAGAAGAAAATGTTGCCAAATGGGTATATGAAAATCAACAGCGGGCTGGAGCAACCACCCATCATTTCCGTAATGCCAGATGCCTGTATCTGGCTATTCGTATTGGAGATCACGTATATGGGGTAGTTGGAATTCCCGTACAGAACCATCCACTGGATTCCTTTGAATATAGTGTGTTGCTTTCCGTGATAAGTGAATGTGCACTTGCCATGGAAAACTCCAAGAATGCCATGGAAAAAGAAAAAAATGCAGTATTGGCGAAAAATGAACAGCTTCGCGCAGATCTGTTGCGTGCAATATCTCATGATCTGCGTACCCCTCTTTGTTCGATATCCGGAAATGCAGATATGCTTCTGAACAGTGGAAACGGACTGGATGATGCCACAAAGCAGCAGATTTATACGGACATTTATGAGGATGCAGAATGGCTGACCGGTGTGGTGGAAAACCTGTTATCTGTTACCAGACTGAATGATGGACGTCTCAAGTTCAAATTCACAGATCAGATTCTGGATGAGGTCATTACAGAGTCTCTGCGACATATCAGTCGAAAACACGAAGAATATCAGATTCTGACGGAATGCGATGAACTGCTTTTGGTACGTATGGATGTACGGCTGATTATTCAGGTGTTGGTGAATCTGATCGACAATGCCATAAAGTACACGCCGCCAGGTTCTGTGATCTGCATTCGTGGAAAAAAGAAAAATGGAAAAGCAGAGGTTTGCGTAACGGATAACGGAGCCGGAATTTCTGAAGAAATGAAACCTCATATATTTGAGATGTTTTATACCGGAAAAAATACGATTGCAGACAGTAAGCGAAGCCTGGGTCTGGGCCTGGCACTTTGCAAATCGATTATTGAAGCACATGACGGCAGTCTGACGCTTACAGATAATCAGCCACATGGATGTATCTTTACTTTTACATTACAGCTCAGTGAGGTGATATTACATGAATAAAACAACCATACTGGTTGTGGAAGATGACCGTCCTATCCGCAACCTGATCATCACAACCTTAAAAACCCATGATTATAAGTATCTGGCAGCAGAAAATGGAGCTGCTGCATTATTGGAAGCCTCCTCTCATAATCCTGATATTGTACTTCTGGATCTTGGCTTGCCGGATATGGAAGGAGTAGAAATCATAAAAAAGATTCGCACCTGGTCAAATATGCCGATTATTGTCATCAGTGCAAGAAGTGAGGACACAGACAAGATCGAAGCGCTGGATGCAGGAGCGGACGATTATATTACCAAACCATTTTCTGTAGAAGAACTGCTGGCGCGTATTCGGGTGACACAGCGTCGTCTTTCCATCATTCAGGCCGGTGACAGCCAGGAAACATCTCTGTTTCAGAATGGGAATCTGAAAATCGATTATACTGCTGGTTGTACCTATCTGAAAGACACGGAGCTGCATCTGACACCAATTGAATATAAGCTACTGTGTCTGTTATCGCATAATCTGGGAAAAGTACTGACACATACCTATATCACTCAGCAGATCTGGGGGAGGACGTCCGAAAATGATGTTGCATCCCTGAGAGTCTTTATGGCAACGCTGCGAAAAAAGCTGCAGCCGGATAAAAATGGGGTACAGTATATACAGACTCATATCGGTATCGGATATCGTATGTTGCGGATTGAAAACTGAAATATATTGAATGATTGTGAGGACTGTTGTTCCATAGAAGTATCTGTGTCTATGGAGAACAGTCCTTTCAATCATGTTATAAAATATTTTGGAACCATTTGGTATTTTTCTGCGTCTAATAGATAGAACAGTTGAAAAACATGTTCCTGTACGTACAGATTTTCAGAAGGGAGAAGTAAAGTGGAGAAGTTAGTCAATATGGCAAAAAGAGGTGATACAGAAGCTTTTACACAGCTGATGCAGTCTCAGATGCAAAACATGTATAAAACTGCCAGATCCATTTTATCACAGGATGAAGATGTGGCAGATGCGATTTCAGATACCATACTGGCATGTTGGGAACAATTGGGGAGTTTGAAGCATGATGGATATTTTCGTACCTGGATGACCAGAATTTTGGTCAATAAATGCTATGATCTGATCAGATCAAATAAAACAGTAGCATGGGAAGACTATATTCCAGATCCGGCGTACCGTGAGCAGGAGTATGAAAATATTGAATGGAAACAGACCTTAGATTCTCTTTCAGAAAAATACAGGCTGATCATGATGCTGTATTATGTGGAAGGATTTAAAGTCAGTGAAATCAGCCAGATACTGGATCTTTCAGAAGGTACCGTAAAAAGCAGACTGTCCAGAGGGCGTGACCGTCTGACAGAAGCTTTTGAATTACGGCAAAGGAGGGCGAATTAATGAAGAAAAATGATACGATTTATACTTTACAGCAAAATATTGAGATCCCAGATATTGTAACAGAGAAGGCAAATATGGCATTTGAACAGATCAGGAAGGATGCCGGCAGCAGTAGCGATAAAATTGTAACGTATCAGAAATCAGTGAAAAAATCCCGCAAAAAATATGTGATTGCGGCACTCATTGCCACGATGACCGTTGGTGCAGTATCTGCCTATGCCGCTTATACAAACTGGAGTCATGGAATGAAAGAAGAACTGCGTATTTCAGAGGAACAGCAAAAGAATCTGGAAGCAAACGGTATGGCAGCATTTTCCGATGCATCCGTCACAGATGCAGGCGTGACAGTAACAGCACAGCAGAGTATTACCGATAATTATTACACCTATCTTTCCTTTAAGGTAGAGGGGTATTCTGTTGAAAAAGGGGTACAGCCAGACTTTGAAACTATTTCAGTCACCGCAGACGGACAGGATGTCAGCTGGGGCGGCAGGTTCTATGACGGAATGATTTCGGGCAATGATGGAATGTTTGTCAATGCAGATGGTTCGGAACCGGAAACAGAGGCCGATGGATCCATGATAGAAAACTATATGATGGATGATGGCAGTCTGGAGTATCATATGATACTGAAGAGCCATGAAAAAGGATTTTTTACAGGTAAACAGCTGCATGTAGAATTAGAAAACCTTGGAACAGTGGCAAAGGCGCAATATTTTCCGGATATCGAAGGCAACTGGATACTGGATATGACACTTGGCGGTGCTGATACAGCCAGATATATAGAAACCTGTGAAAAATTAGGTGATACCGAAACAATTGTAACAGGAGTGGAACTTTCACCGGTTTCCATGCGAGTCACATATGATTTTCCAAAAACAGAGCCGCGAATGGAAGAATTTGAGGATGAAAACGGTGAAATACAGACTATTGCCTGGCCTGCACAACCACCATTTGCTTTCGGAATCCGGTTAAAAGATGGTACTGTGATGAAATATATCTCTGCCGGTAGTGAAAGCACGGGATATACAAGTGAAGAAGGGCAGGAATATGTTGTGTCATTCCCACTGGACCGAGTGATTGATCCGGATCAGGTAGAAGCAGTACTCTTCAGAGAATACAACGAAGAAAGCAACGAACATCTTACTTATGAAGTACCGTTAAAAGCGAATTAATATTCATAAATCATCTGGAAAACTTACAGCAGTAATGATACAATAGTCGAAATAGGAGAGGAGCAGTAAGGCACATGACTTTTTCAAAGAGAATCAAAAATTTAAACCGTTATCAAAAGTGTTTTTTATTGATTATGTTATTGATGTCTCTGATATTTACGATATTGTATCCCATTACCATCTCCAGAGTAGGTTATGAATATAAGAATTCCATTTTTGTTCCGACACAGGAAAACAATAATATCGTATATTCAGGTAAAATTCATGGGACGCAGGCACATTTTACAGTATCAGAAGATAAGACTCTTGCATTTCAATATGGGGATAAAACCTATGGTCCTTATACTCTGAAAGAAGATCCTGCAGCAATTCCACAAAACGATGATATGTCTGAATATATGACAGGTGTGGAGCTTCGATGTGGCGAAAATATTCTGTTTCGCGGAGGTATGCAGCAAATGGCCGATTCTTACTGGCTGTATAATGAGGATGGAACGGATTATGAATTTTCATATATGGTAGAGGATGAGACTGAACGGGATGCAAGCGGCAATACCATTGATCCAGATGAGCCATCTGCAGGCATTATAATAGAACTGATGAACGATCCTGTGCTGACGCATAAAGGAAACTGGACTACATGGTTTGTTGCTTTGGCAATTTGCCTATTTAATGCAATTTCGATTCTGTATGCGGACGAACTTTTCCGCTGGAATCTCGCCTTTCAGATTCGTGATACATACGGAGCAGAGCCATCTGACTGGGAGATTGCAGGTAGGTATGTGAGTTGGATCATACTAATCATTGTTGCTTTGATTATATACATAATAGGGTTGAATTAATCAGCAGGCTTTTATCATAGGATTTATCTATACTTAAAATGACAAACAACAGCTTGTCAGGATGTTTGGAAGATGATATAATAACCCATACAGATCTATTCGACAAACCATAGTTTAACGAATAGATGAGCAGCGATATACAATGATTACGTTCAGAAAGGATTTTTATATTATTATGGATCAGACATCTATGACATATCATGAACAAACCGATATTGACAATACCTTACGTCTGCGGGAAATCTTAAAGACACTTCCTCCGTTTGTCAAGGATTATTTCCGGGCAATTGAACCTACCACATCTACGCGAACCAGGATTTCTTATGCATATGACATTCGGGTATTTTTCCAGTTTTTACTAAATGAGAACCCGGCGTTTAAGAATACATCCATGTCAGAGATCTCTGTATCTGTACTTGATCAGATCAAGGCTCTCGACATCGAGGAATACTTGGAATACTTAAAAGTATATGGTGACCGGGAGAATCTCCACACCAACGGCGAACGTGCCTTAAAACGCAAAATGGTGGCTCTCAGGGGGTTCTATGCATATTACTATAAGCATGAAATGATCCAGACAAATCCTTCCGTTCTGGTTGATATGCCGAAGATTCATGACAAGGCAATTATCCGCCTGGATGCGGACGAAACGGCCATGCTTCTGGATTTTATTGAACATGGCGGTGATGAACTGAGTGGTCAGAAAAAGGTCTACTGGGAAAAGACAAAGGTTCGCGATCTGGCACTGATTACCCTTCTTTTAGGTACTGGAATCCGTGTATCCGAATGTGTGGGTCTGGACATTACAGACGTGGATTTTAAAAATAACGGTATCAAGGTCGTTCGAAAAGGCGGTAATGAAATGATTGTATACTTTGGTGATGAGGTGGAATCTGCCCTGCGTGATTACCTGGCGGTGCGGGAAGGCATTACGCCTTTAGTCGGCCATGAAAACGCCCTCTTTCTCTCCACTCAGCGGAAACGTATTGGCATCAAGGCTGTGGAAAATCTGGTAAAAAAATATGCATCCCAGATTACCGGAACCAAGAAAATTACACCTCATAAGCTGCGAAGTACTTATGGTACTGCTCTTTATCAGGAAACCGGTGATATCTATCTGGTTGCAGATGTTCTGGGACACAAAGACGTCAATACCACCAAAAAGCATTATGCAGCCATGGACGACCAGAGACGCCGTCGGGCTGCTTCAGCAGTACATCTGAGGGAAGATTAATCCATACATAAGAATCCCTCTGTCGGATCAAAACAGATAGATCTGTCAGAGGGATTGACTTTTATTTAATTTTCCAGTATCACAGTAAATGGTCCGTCATTGACCAGGCTGACCTTCATATCAGCGCCAAATTCCCCTGTTTCTACACATGGGATCTGTTTCCGGCATTCTGAGATGATGTATTCATACAATTCATTAGCCATTTCCGGAGGGGCTGCATCCACAAAACTTGGACGGTTGCCTTTCTTACAATTGGCATATAAGGTAAACTGAGAAACCAGTAAAAGGCTGCCGTCTACATCTTTCAGTGCCAGATTGGTCTTTCCGTTTTCATCTTCAAAGATACGAAGCTGAATCATCTTTTTGATTAACTGATCAGCTATTTCTCTTGTATCTTCTTTTCCGATTCCAATCAGAACCAGAAATCCTTTTTGAATCTGTCCGATACAGGTATGATTTACCGTAACAGAAGCCTCACGGACACGTTGAATCACAAATTTCATAATAATAGGTACTCTCCTGCTTTTTCTCATGATGTACAAAATGCCTTACGGACTGCATATTCTAATCCGCAGGGCATTCTACGATTATTCAGATAAATGACGTGGAACTTTCCGTTGTTCCTTCTCTTCTACAAATTTTTTAATCAGATCTACGGTTCCGTCAATTCCAAGAACAGAGCTATTCACGCACAGATCATAACTACTGATGTCGCCCCATTTCTTACTGGTGTAGTAGTTATAATAGCTGGCACGTTGTTTGTCAGTCTTGGTAATGGCATCCTTTGCCTTGGAGTCACTCCAGTCATGGCGTCTGGCGATGCGATGAATTCGAGTGTCCACATCACCATAAATAAACACAGATACATGATTCGGGAATGATTCCAGTGCATAGTCGGCACAACGCCCAACCATAACACACGGTCCTTCTTTTGCAATATCCTTAATAGCATTAAACTGTGCCAGAAATACCTTGTGATTGATCGGCATACCCGATAAAGCGGAAGAAGCATATCCCATAGAATAGGTATCCATAACCAGAGAATATAAGAAACTATTCGTTGGTTTCTCATCATGGTTTTCAAAAAGCTCCTGACAAATTCCGCTTTCTTTAGCGGCTCGGTCTAAAAGTTCATTATCGTAACACTTGATTCCAAAAGCCTCAGCAAGTTTTTGGCCAATCTCTCTTCCTCCGCTTCCATACTGTCTTCCGATTGTAATGATTGATTTACATGCCATAAAAATCTCCTCCTGCCTGTTTTGGATAAAATAATTTATGTATATTATACAATAAAGACATCATATTGTACAGCAATTTGTACAAAAAATCATAATATTCAAACTTTGTATAGAAATTATTTTTCTTACCTGGATGAGATACTGCGCAATTTAGTCAGAAGATTTTCAAAATATTCCGGCAGCGGTGCAGAAAATTCCATATATTCGCCTGTCCGCGGATGAATGAATCCCAGCACCTGGGCATGAAGTGTCTGTCCCTGCAGACCTGAAAATGGACATTTAGCCGGTCCGTAAACATCATCCCCGACAATCGGGTGATGAATGCTGCTCATATGAACACGAATCTGATGGGTACGTCCCGTTTCAAGCTGACATTCGATATAAGTATAATTTCCAAAACGCTCCAGAACATGGTAATGGGTAATGGCATCCCGACCATTTCGTGGCTCAATCGCCATTTTTTTGCGATCAATGGGATGACGTCCGATCGGAGCATCTACAGTGCCCTGATCATCCTTTAGATTTCCATGTACAATCGCACGGTACCTGCGGGTAATAGAATGTACCTTTAACTGTTCGGCAATGGCATTGTGGGCAAAATCGTTTTTACATACCAAAAGACTTCCGGTTGTATTGCGGTCAATACGATGAACAATGCCAGGACGCATTACCCCATTAATCCCTGACAAATCATCCTTGCAGTGATACATTAATGCATTAACCAGTGTGCCACTGTAATGTCCGGCTGCAGGATGAACTACCATGCCTTTCGGTTTATTTATGACAATCAGATCCTGATCTTCATATAGAATATCCAGTGGAATATCTTCCGGCAGAATATCCGGTATAACCTGATCAGGAATCAGAAGTGCGATTTCTTCAGACCCGGTTATTTTATAATTAGACTTGACGGCTTTTCCTTCAATCGAGACCTGTCCGTCTTTGATCAGTTTCTGAATATAGGATCTGGAGTGTTCCGGGAGCTGTTCCGAAAGAAAACGGTCTATGCGGATTCCGTAATGCTCTGCGGACGCCTGAATTAGTTTCTGATCCACTCGTACACCTCTTTTCGATAAAAAAATAAAAATAATGCAATAGAAAGGGTCACATAACAGTCGGCCACATTAAATACCGGGAAATTGATAGCTGAGAAATACAGAAAATCAATCACATAGCCATGTAAAAAGCGGTCAATGGCGTTACCCACTGCACCGGATGCCAGCATAATCATAAGGAACCGGCTCAGATTCCAGTGGTGTTCCAATGGGAGTTTCCGATAATAGAAAAAAATCAGACCTGTCAGAATCACTGCAGTAATCAGAAAGAAAAATCTGGCATTTTCTAGAAGCCCCCATGCCGCCCCCCTGTTCTCCAGGTAATAAAGTTCAAATATACCTGGAATCAGAATGATACCAGACTGATTCTTTAAATACAGAACTGCAGCATATTTGGATAACTGATCCAGCAAAACAAGTACGGTCAGTTCTGCCAGAGCAAACAGATAATAGCGTTTAGTCTTGTTCATAACAACTCGTAGTTTACATAATCTGGTTACGTAACCTATTCTCCTTCCAGATTGTCAGCATTAATAAATTCAACAGCTTCCAGAATTTCTTCATCTGTTACAGTATGGTCAATAAATGCCTTGCCAATTTTCTCTAGCAGAATAAATTTTACCTTACCGGCGTCCATTTTTTTATCTGACTTGGTAATACGCAGAATTTCCTGACTGTCGATTCCTTCAATGAGAAAAGACAGATCAAATCCCACATTCATATCACGGATCTCATAAAATTCTTCTGTAGATAACAGTCCCCTTTTAAAAGAAATATAGGCAGCGGCAACATACCCCAGGGCAACACACTGACCGTGAAGAAGCTCTGGTGATTTGACTTTTTCAATGGCATGTCCGATGGTATGTCCAAAGTTCAGTAACGCACGTTCTCCCTTTTCAGTAGGATCTTTTTCTACAACATTTTTCTTGATTTCACAGCTTTCCTGTACCATCTTTAATAGTACCGGCAGTTCACGGTCATTGATTTCTGTCATATGATTAATCAGCCATTCGTAGTATGCGGCATTTTTGATCAGACCATGCTTCAGGATCTCGCCCATACCACAGGCAAACTGCTGTTCATTCAGACTCATAAGCGTATTCAGATTCATATAGACAAGAGATGGCTGATGGAATGCACCGACCATATTCTTGTAGCTGTCAAAATCCACACCGGTTTTACCGCCAATGCTGCTGTCTACCTGGGATAATAATGTAGTAGGCACCTGAACGAAATCAATGCCTCTCAGATAAGTTGCTGCGGCGTAACCTGCAAGGTCACCTACCACGCCGCCTCCCAGGGCAACGATTAGATCACGGCGTTCGAAATGGTTCAAAATCAAATGTTCATACAGATTCCGGACCGTATCCAGAGTCTTATTCTGCTCTCCTGCCGGGAAAATAAACTGGGATACGGTAATACAGTGACTGTCCAATGCTGCGGTAATCTGGCTTCCATAGAGTGGAAATACATTGCTGTCTGATACAATGCAGACCTTTCTGCCGGAAATCTTGCAGTCCTTTTCCAAAATCTCTGCAAAATGTTCAAAGCTCTGCTCAAAATAAATGGTATATCCCTGATGATCTCCTGTCTTTACAGACAGGCTGGATTCAAATTTTTTACCCATAATTGATTCTCCTTCTATTATTTATAACGTTTTATTTCTACGGAAAGACGTCCTTTGCGTGTTTCAGAAAGGACACTGCAGAACTGAAACTTGCCGTATCCGCGGGCAGAGATAATATCTCCATTTTTTAATTTATAACCGTTGGAGGTAGTCAGTCTGCCATTGACGTAAATACTGCCGTTTTCCACCAGGGAAGTCAGGCTGCTTCTGGAAGACCCAAATGCCAGTGAAAGCAGGCTGTCCAGACGCAGGGAAGCTACTGTCCCGTGAATCGTCTCATACACTGGCTGCCAGGAAAATGAGTCCAGATCTGTAATCTGAGCAGCAACGGAAGTATGACGGATATGGGTCAGTTCCCTGCAAAGCAGCTCTGCCATAGTTTCATGGCAGAATACGTAGGTACCGTCATCTGTCAGTAAAATATCCCCAATTTTATTTCGTTCAATGCCGATATTCAGAATAGCACCCAGAAAATCCCGATGTGTCAGTTTATCTGTATATTTTTCATGCAGTGGACGTATACAAATGCAGACAAAAGGGAATTCCCACCCATATGGAAGGCTGCCATCCTTCGTCTCTGTATCCTCCATATCATAAGAAAGAGCATCAGGTATAAATGCTATCATCTGACGCTCTGCTGTTTCATAGCCGCCAAACAGCCTGCATGTAACAAATGCAAGCTCTTTTTTGCTGCTGTGATAAATATTCAGTTCATTTAAGTTCAGAAAATCACTGAACATAATCATACTGCGCCGATCTGCCAGGTTCGCAAGATCGATCACTCTTCGCTGAAATAATACTTCGTCTTTTGTCATAATAATCAGTAATTAAAATTCATAGATGGAATGTCAAAGGCACCGTTTAACAGATCCTGAAAATCTCCGGATACATCTACGGATGCCGGTGTAATAATGAATATGTAGTTGCTGATCTTCTGAAGATTACCGCTGATTGCATAACAGGAACCAGACGTAAAATCAATGATCCGCTGTGCCAGATCCAGATCCAGCCCTTCCATATTCAGAACAACAGTACAGTTTGCCAGTAAGGTTTCTGTGATCTCACGGGCATCTTCCATATTACGTGGTTTTACCACACATACAGACATATCGTTAGCTGTCTTGCGGGTGCGTATCGGTGATACCTTGCTGCTGGATACTGTTGCCTTCTGAGTAGAAAAACTGCTGCTGCTTTTCGGCTTGGTATAATTCACGGTCTTAAGTGTCTTTACCGGCTGCTTCAGGCTTTTTCTTGCAAGAGGTTCTTCATCAAAATCATCTTCTATATCATCGAAAGAATCGGACTGCGACTTTTTGAAGATGCTTTTCTTAGGACGTTCTTCGTAATCGTCCGCATCATCATCTAAAAAATCATCATCATCATCGTAGTCGTCATTTAACTTCATGGCATTCAATATTTTATCGAGAAAACTCATTCTTCTACTCCAATCTTTTTTTATACCGGATAAGAACGTGCCCCGAAAATTCCTGTTCCAACTCTGACCATGGTGGCACCTTCTTCTATCGCAACCTCGTAATCATTGGTCATTCCCATGCTGAGATTGCACATACTTACATTATCAATGTTTCTTCCTTTAATGTCAATAAATAAATTATATAAATTTTGAAAGTGAATTCGGTTATCTTCAGGGTTTTCGACAAAAGGAGCGATAGTCATCAGTCCGGATACCTTCAGATTCGGGTAAGCAGCTACCTGCTCAATAAATGCAGGCGTCTCGTCCAGCGTAAGACCAAACTTGGATTCTTCCTGTGCAGCATTGACTTCAATCAGCACCGGCATAATGACATTATGTTTTTCTGCTTCTGTCTGGATCGTCTCTGCCAAACGGATAGATTCCAGCGAATGAATCATACATGCCTTATCAATGATATATTTAACTTTATTTCTCTGCAGATGACCGATCATATGCCACTTGAGGTCTTTTGGAAGCACTTCATATTTCTCCTTCAGTTCCTGTGGCTTATTTTCACCAAAATCGACTACTCCGAGAGGAAGCAGTTCTTCGATCATAGACACCGGCTTAGTCTTGCTTACTGCAATCAGAGTAATATCTTCTGGTTTTCTTCCGGTGCGTTCACATGCTGCAAATACTTTCTTCTGTACATCCAGATAATTCTCTTTTATCATGATTCTATAACTCCTTTCAAAATGCCTGCTTATACTACAATGGCATCTTCTTTTACGGTAGAAGCATCCAGCGCTATATGGTCGTACTGGGCCAGTCCATAACTGGAATTGCTCTCTATAATACAATATTCCTCATTCTCATCAATAATTGTAATCTCACGGAATACCGCATAACCTTTATTAATATTATAGACACCGATCAGAGATTTGGTATCAGATACCTGATACCGTTTGGAGGAATCCTTCATAAGAACATAATCCCCTTCAGAAAACAGTCCGGTATCTACATAATAATCCGTATCCGTCTTATCATATACAGTGGCTGTGATATATTTGGTAATAGCAGAACCATCTGTATCATAAGTCTCTTTAATCAGACTGATCTCATCTTCATTATTCTTATTCACTGAGACAAATTCTTTTGGAATACGGTAAAATGTCTTTTCTGCAATTGCTGTGTTCGGAATCTTTAATCCGCTGGCTTTATTCAGCTGTAATTCAATATCAATAAAACGGTCTCCTGCAAAACGTATCACAGAATTACTGATATCCAGTTTGCCGAAAAATCCGTCTTCATTCTGTATAATAGAAAAATCTGCATTAAAAGTAGACTTATCTTCCAGAAATGTAAATCGGATGGTTGTGGAATCTGCCAGCTCTGTAGCAGTCTTAATATCCAATGGAATGATCAGAGACCATTCTTCACCGGTGATCAGCTTATAGACCGGATCATTTGCCCCCACTGTATCCTTCAGTCTGAGATTGGTACGCTTATAATTTGTCTTGCTGAAATCACTCAGGCGAACATCATCTGCTGTCAGATCTTCCATGCCGTCTACAGAATATACCACGATACCGTCGGTATCTGTGGAGATCAGGTTCTGCCCTGAATATCCGGAAGCCGAACCAGTCTGATTTTTGGAATAAATCTCAGATATGGCAGTCTGAGCATCTGCCTTAAAATTATATACTGTCTGATAATCAATATCAGAGTAATTCGTTGAAAAACTGGATGCAATATTACGGAATGAAGAATAATCTGTATTCTCATCTTCTGCTTCGGTGGAAACTGTCTGTGTCTGAATACCGGATGCACCCAGTGAATAAATGGCATTGCCAACGCCAACTTTACTGTTCTCTCTTGCATAATAATGAATGCTTCCGGAACCGTTACTGTAGACTACCTTTTCCGACTTCAATGCCAGCGCAGTATACTTATAATTGCCCGAAAGAGGACCGGCGGTTACTTCGTATGCGGTCACATGCGGAGAAGTCAGATACATAATCAGACAGATAATCATATAGATAAAGAGGATACCAAACATAAATGTTCCGATATTCAGCATGGAATGATGATTGATCTTTACCACTTTATTATTTCTTGGTTTTCGTATCGCCATGTAAAACTCCTTAAATTACAAATGCCAAAAAAATGCCGGATAGATTTTATCCGGCATTTTCTTTTTTCTGATACATCAATGTTATGTAACAAGATCAAGATTAGTTGATCACTTTGCTCTTCATATCTTCTGGCAGTTTTGCAGAATCCATAGAAATGCTTAATACAAATGTTACATGGTACTTTTCGCCAATGGCTTCCAGTTTGTTTAAGGTTGCACTGATATCAGCACCTTCCAGTTTGGCTACTTTCAGAAAGCTGTCAAGATACATCTGTTCCAAATCGTGATCCTGGGAAATTACACCACATATAAATCCAATAAAGTTGTCTGCATTGTCAATCATGAATTCAGATGCGTCAATGAGACGAACTTTGTTATTTAACTCATACATATGTTTTGAATTTTTGTCCAGGTAGACAATATTACCGTGTACAGATTTTATTTCAGAGTTTACCTTATCCAGTAAACATTTTGTCTTTCCGTTTCCTTTTTCTCCAGCGATTATCTGTATCATCGTAATCTCCTCCTTCGGTTTCGTATATGTAAAATTATACTGCATATAATTTTAAATTACAACTGTTTTTTGTTTATTATTGACAGTAAATCATTCATTTCAATGTACAGGTCATCTTTGGTATCTGCCTTCATAATAATACTGAAATATGAGTTCCCGTACGGGTCTTTGGAAAGAAGGGACAGGCAGGCACCCGCCTCATCGGTTGTTCCTGTCTTGCCGCCGAAAATAGTTACATCCTGCGGTGCTGTCGCTTCACCGGTGAAATAATAGTTGGTTGCAAACCAAGTACGTTCATACTGTTCTCCGTCTCCTGCTGTATAGGTAACAGTATAATTTTTCTGACTGATTGCATCGGTGAAAGTATTGTATTTAATAGCTTCGTTGAAGATCAGATACAGATCATACGGTGTTGTATAATGATTTTCATCATGAAGACCATGAGCATTCATGAAATGGGAATTCGTTGCGCCAAGGGTTGCCGCTTCCTGATTCATCAGAGCCACAAATCCTTCTACACTTCCACCCACATGCCAGGCAATGGCATTGGCAGCATCATTACCAGATGAAATCAGCAAACCATAAATTAACTGCTTTAAGGTATATTGATCTCCCAGTTCCAGATAACATACAGAAGATTCCGGGTCAATATCCAGTGCATTCTCATCAATGGTAACCACATCATCCAGATTGCCGTACTTGATGGCAATCAGTGCTGTCATGATCTTGGTCAGGCTGGCTGGATACAGCCGCTCATGGACATTCTGTGCGAATAATACTTCATGGGTACTCAGATCCATGATGGTTCCAGCTTCCGCATACTGAAGACTCTCATCTTCAAAAGATATATCCCCGGCTGTCACACAGAGATCTTGTGTAAATGGTTCCGCTCTCTGGCTTCTGGCGGCCGGTGTTTCCATCACACCGTACACCTGACTTCCAATGTCATAAGGATTGTTTAGCGTCAGTTCATGGGAACGGAACACAAAATAAAATATTACGAATCCAATCAGGGCAATCAGACAGATCAGAAGGAACAGAAAACCAAGTGCCTTTCTGCGTTGTCTTCTGCGAATCTGCAGACGCTTTTCCTGACGGGTCATTTCTCTATCTGTACATTTCACGCCACTCTAACTCTCCTCTGTCAAGGGATTTGATCAGCATTTCCGCTGTGGCAAGATTGGTTGCCAGTGGCACATTGTATGTGTCACAAAGCCGAAATACATTCTTGATATCCGGTTCATGCTTCTTTGGCTGAAGCGGATCACGCAGAAAGATCATTAAATCTAGCTGGTTATGTTCAATCTGTGCCGCAATCTGCTGGATACCGCCTAGATGCCCGGCAATATACTTATTAATATTCAGTGAGGTTGCCTCCTCAATCAGTCTTCCTGTCGTACCTGTCGCATACAGGGAATGCTTCGCCAGAATTCCGCGATAGGCAATACAGAAATTCTGCATCAGTACTTTTTTTGAATCATGTGCTACTAATCCGATATTCATAAAAGTATGTCCTTTCGTTAATATTTTTTAACCTGAAGACCAACATTCAATACCAGTCCGATACCGACAAACAAGGTAATCAGAGAGGACAGTCCGGAACTTACAAATGGTAACGGAAGACCTGTATTCGGCATCAGTCCTGTGGCAACGCAAATATTCATAATACTCTGAAGGGCAATCAATGCTCCCATTCCACAACAGAGAATTGATCCTGATCTTTCCCTTGCCTTCTGTCCCACCCGGATACATTCAATAGCAATCAGCATTTCCAGAATGATGATAATACAACATCCAAGGAACCCGATCTCCTCCCCTGCTACTGCAAAGATAAAGTCTGTCTGTGCCTCCGGAATAAAATTACCGTTTTTTACGGATTCAATGGCAGTTGTATCCAGTCCTTTTCCATAGAGCTGACCAGACCCGATTGCCATAATAGAATTAACCTGCTGAGCAGCATCGGAAGGATACTGATCTGGATATAGCCAGGCGAGAATTCTCCTAATCTGGTATTCCTGAATCAATGTCTGACCAGGCTTCAGAATCATGCTGATCAGAACCGTAAAAGCAGGTATTAATACAACTAGTATACCACCGATTACTTTATAGCTCAATCCCGCAACAAAATAAATAACGGAAAATAATAATAAAGTTAATATTGTGGTAGAAAGGTTCGGCTGTTTATAAATCAGAACAAGAGGTACAGCAAGAATCAGCAGTGATTTAATAATCGTCTTAGGATTGCTGATATCATCCTCATGCTTTGCAAAATACTGAGCATAGAACATGATCAGTATGATCTTCATAAAGTCGGAAGGCTGAATCTGAATACCTCCAATCACAAGCCATCTGGTTGCACCGTTGACATTTCTGCCGACTAACATGATCGCTCCCAGCATTGCCAGACCAATAAAATAGAAAATCCAGTAAAATTTTAACAGCCATGTATAATCAATTAATGAAACAATCACCATAGCAATCAGTCCAAGAATCAGCCCGATGATCTGCTTGCTCTGTACATCACTGTCTGCACTTCCGATAATCATAATTCCAAGAACCGTCAGCGCAATCACCCATAATACTAATCGAAATTTGTAGTCTCTTAATTTGTATTGTTTAATCATGTCTTTTTCCTGTAATGATATGTTTTCCTTTAAAAGGATTATCTCGTATCTCTTTTAATCAGATGCTTTTTTTAAATAGCTGCCTTAGTTTCTGAAACAGCGTATCTTCCTGATTCAGATCCGGAAACGGAACAGCTTCACCCATTAATCGACGGGAAATATTCAGGAAAGCCTGACCTGCCGGAGAATCTTTGCCGGCAAGTGGTTCTCCCTGATTGGAAGCAATCACAATATCTTCCTGGTCTGTCAGCACGCCAATCAGCGGAATGGCAAGAATCTCTGACACATCTTCCACAGACATCATCTCGCCTCTTGCAACCATTGCAGGACGGATACGGTTAATCAGCATCTCTGTTTTTTTGATCTGTGCTGCTTCCAGAAGACCTATAATGCGGTCAGCATCTCGGATAGAAGATACTTCAGGTGTCGTCACTACAACTGCCCGGTCAGCAGGGGCAATGGCATTCTGAAATCCCTGTTCGATTCCGGCAGGACAGTCTATCAAGATATACTCAAAATGCTGCCTCAGGTCATCGGTCAGTTTGATCAGCTGCTGAGGTGTAATAGCGGTCTTGTCTCTGGTCTGTGCAGCCGGAAGGAGATACAGACCAGGATAATGCTTGTCTCTTACCAGCGCCTGCTTTAGCCTGCAGGTTCCTTCTGCCACATCAATCAGATTGTATACAATCCTATTCTCCAGTCCCATTACCACATCCAGATTACGCAGTCCCAGATCCGTATCAATCACTACGCACTTCTTATCTAATCTGGCAAAGGCTGCGCCCAGATTGGCGCATACCGTTGTTTTTCCTACACCGCCTTTGCCGGATGTAATTACAATCACTTCACTCATACCTGTTCCTCCAAATATGCTGGGTATTGCCCGTTTCTTAGCTTTCGTGTCTCGGACTTTACAGCATCAGTCGGTACGTACTCCGGAAATCGTTCCGTCATAGACAGAAGCATGTCCGGTAATCAGTGTATCCTTGTCAGCCAGATCATAAATATAACGGATCATGTCTTTGGCAAGCAAAGATGCATTGGCTGATGTATAACCGTTAGTAATACGGCAAGCAATGGCAACCTCCGGATTATCATAAGGTGCATAACCGATAAACAGAGCGTGACTTGGTACACCTGTTTCTTCGGCGGTACCGGTCTTACCCGCCATATCGATCTCTATATCCTGCCAGTAGGTATTCTGCTTGATCATCTGGTTCATACCGGTATGAATCGTATTCCACAGACTGTCTGTAGCTTCCACTGTGTCATGAATCACGGGTTCTTTTTCCATAATCGTACGTCCGGTAGAATCTGTAATCTTATCAATCAAAGTCAAATCGTAACAGGTACCACTGTTGGCGATAGTTGCCGCATAACGGGCAAGCTGTACGGTAGCATAGGCATTATTACCCTGTCCCATGGCTGATGGTGCTTCTGCCTGATCAGAGATACGAGGACTGCTCTCATCCATCTCAATCCCTGTTTCCTGGTCAAAGCCAAACATAGAAGCATATTTTGCCAGCTTGGCAATACCGGTGGCATCATCAGATTCCCCGTTGGTTCCACCCAGATTACCGAGACGGACACCCACCGCATTGAAGAAATAGTTACAGGACTCCTGAATGGCTGTAGCAAGGCTGATCGCCCCATGCATACCGCCACTGGAATGGATCCAGCAATTAATAGGTGGCTTTACATCTTCAAATACACCGGTACAGTTAATGGTTTCTGTCTCAGAAATCACACCTTCCATCACACCGGCAACCGCAGTAACAATCTTATAAGTAGAACCAGGCGCAGTCAGTTCCTGTGTTGCTTTATTATAGAACGGACTGGACTTATCTGTCACCAGTTCGGAGAAATATTCTTCATCCATATCATTGGCAAGACGATTATTATCATAACCCGGATAGGAAATACATGCCAGTACATTACCGTTATTCGGGTCTGTGATAACCATAGAACCGGAACAAGGGGACAGTCCCAGAGAGGCCGGTTTGATTTCCAGATTATAGATCTTTTCTTTAATAAAGTCAAAGGAATAGACACTGCCATCTCCCAGACCCTGATAAGTGGCATCATCTGCTTCCAAAATACCCTGATCATAGAGAAGCTGGCATTCGATCTGTGGACTTAACTGATCATCTTCAATCATATAACGATAAACAATCTTGCTGAAGTTATTATCGTTTGTCACATATTCTGCAAGATAATCACACAGGCTGGAAAAGATCTCATCGGTATCCAGAAACTGTGAATCCGTACTGATCTGTGAAATATCCATCCAGTCTTTGGAAATGGCATAGGTCAGATAATCCCTCAGACTGATATTCTCGTCATTTGTCCATGCAATATAGGTATTATCTGTGGTATCAATGGCGTCTTCACGGATAATGCCCAGTTCTACCATGGTGGTATCCAACAGATAAGTGATATATGCCTGCATCTCCTCACTCAACTCATTGTAAGGTTTCGCAGATGCGGATAACAGCTCTGCCTTCAGATCTGCAAACAGCTGAGATTTCTTATCAAGGAACATGTTATATACTTTTTTCTCAAGCTCCGTTGCATCATTGGATCTCAGGTGCGAAACACTAAGCACATTATTCTCAAATAAAGCATAATATATATCATATACCGGAATAACGATCTCATTGGTACCTACCTGTGTATTATCAAATTCCTTGTAGTCATAGGTATTTTTCCATACAATTCCTGCAACGTACTGCTCCAGCAGCTGATAACCGGCTTTCTGCCAGTCTGTCTTCAGAGTCAGATAAATATCATCTCCGGTCTGCGGATCAACCTGTGAATCCTCTTTTAAGACTTTACCCAGGTTGTTTACATATACTGTCTTTTTACCGTCCACACCCTGGAGTTCTTTTTCATAGTACTGCTCCAGTCCGGCTTTACCGAAAATATCTGTGGTATCGTATTTGTTTTCACCGGAATCTGCATTCAGAGACTGAATCTCTTCTGCAGAGATCTTACCGGTATATCCAATAATATTGGCATAGTAGAGGCTTTCATTGTATACACGAATGGAACTTTCCTCTACGTCTACACCAACGTAATAGCCCTTGCTCTCCATCAGACTGGACATGGACTTATCCGAAATATCCCTTGCAATTGTGGTCGAAATGTATTTCTGGTAGTTGTTTTGGTTGATGGCACTTCTCATGGCAATAATCTTCAGCGCATCTTCCTGAGAAAGTGTATCAGGAAGTCCGTACTGCTCTAATTCTGCCGCTGTATATGGCTTCTCCAGAGATTCTGATACTACACCAAAACCATAGTCACCATCACCGCCCAATTCCTTTACCATATCTTCTGCAGATACGGATTTCTGGTAAGGCTTCATGTCGGCAGGATCCGCCTGCCCGTATACATCGGCGCGGAAACGCAGCAGATTGGTTCCGCTCTTGGTATATTCGTATTCGCCTGCGTCATTGATCTTAATGGCAAAATCCGTATATACATCATCTCCGTTGGCATACAGGATCTGCATAATCTGATAAAGATAACCATTGATGGTCAGGTTCTTCTCCCTGGTGGTCTCATAACTTCCCACATCCTGGAAGGTCACATCATAAGCGAGTTTATTGTAAGCAAGAAGATTGCCATCACTGTCATAGATGCATCCTCTTGTACTTGGAATCGTGGTCTCTCTTGTGATCTGAAGATTATAGTTATCCTGATAGGATTCACCATTAATAATCTGCAGGTCAAACAGTCTGCGGATTAGCACAAATCCCATTAGCACCAGCAAGATGGACAGGATCACTGACCGGGACTGAAAAAATCGTGAAAGAATTTTCTTAATCTTTTTAAACAAAGCTGTCTACACTCCTTTTTGCTGTCTTCTCAATCTTGTTATTCAAAAAAAGAAAAACGCGATAAAGAACTAAAGTTACTAAAACGGTATAGATCATTTCCGGAATGATAATCCGCTTTAAATAAAAAAAGAAATCAACTCTCCCCCTTAGAAGAAACTGCAGGGTATATACGACCAATCCGTATATAAGATCCCCTGCCGCCGTTAAAAGAACCGGCATCTTCACATCATCATCATAAAAAATCTGATAGCAGTAACCACACAGGTATCCGATATACATATAAATAAATGCGCGGAAACCTACTACATAATACCCCAGTACCATACACATCATATCCATCAGCAGACCGGAGAAAAATCCGATCAGCATGCCGGATTTTTTGCCACGCATCAGTCCGAAAGAAACGGTGAAAGAAATCATCAGATTCGGGGTGACCGATGCTATGGAGATCGCAGGCATCAGGGTACACTGCAGGATCAGGCATATCACTATCAGAAAGAAAAGACTTACTTTTGTTCTCATTCTCTTCCCTCCTGCCTTATTCTGCCTTCTGTTTCAGATTCTTGATAACCAGTACTTCCTTGATATCCTTGAAATCTACCACTGTGGAAACCAGACCGGAGCTGGTCAGGTTATTGGAATCTACACCTATCTCAGAGATATATCCGATCAGAATACCAGGAAGAAAAATGTCACTGATCTGAGATGTTACCACGGTGTCTCCTACCTTCGCTTTGGAATTTGGATCATTTAGCTTAACCAGACGAACCGTACCTTCATCTGTCAGGGAAAGATCACCTGCGATAATACAGGTATCTTCTGTCTCCGTGATCTGAGCACTTACATTGCTGTAATCATCGATGATGGAACGGACGGTAGCCCAATTCGGTCCAACATCGGTAATAATGCCTACCAGACCGGCACCGGACATAACATTCATATCTACGGCAAGACCGTCATTGGTTCCCTTATCAATAGTGAAAGTACTGAACCAGTTGGAACTGTCATCTTTGGAAATAACCCTTGCGCCAACTTTTTCATAAGTCTCATATTTGTGATCCAGTTCATACAAATCACGAAGACTGTTCAGTTCATCCTTATCCTGAAGAAGCTGTGTATTCTCCACTGTAAGCTGATCTACCTGGCTTTTCAGTTCCTCATTCTGGGCAACCAGCTTCAGATTATCTTCAAAATAATCCATTTTACCGGAAAACCAGCCACCGACCTGATTGATACCGCTCTGAATCGGTGTCAGCACCACTCCCACCGCATCCTTCAGTGGACTGTTGGTAAATTCCAGGGCAAAACTTGCGATAATCATAATGCCACAGAACAGGGATAAAAAGAATAAGATTAATTTACTTTTGGTGTGTTCTTCGATTGTGTTTTTTTTCATAATAACCCTCTTATATAAAACTTGCAGTGAGATCCCGTAGAGAATAGGTGTAATTTTTTACAAGATCTTTCTGATTCATAATAACCTGAATGCCACGCATGGTTGTGAGACCAGGTTCTGAGACAACAGATACCGGTACTCTCACCTGTCTGCGAAAATAGTCAGACAGATTAAAAATCATGGCACAGCCACCAATCAGACAAAAACCAGCTTCCAGAATATCCTGATGGAACTGAGGCGGCAGGCGGTCAATCATGCCCCGTAGTTCTTCTGCAACAGACTGAATCGTCCGTTCCATACACATACTTACTGCCATGGATGTAACTTCAGCCGTTATCGGATGACCGGATACGGTACTGATTCCGTAAACAATCATAGAATTGGCAGGACCGTCACCGGCATAGGCAAGAGTTGTTTTCAGACTCACTGCTGTCTTCTTTCCAATATGAATATGATACATACGGCGACACATAGTAATGATATCTTCATCTAACTGATCTCCGCCAGTCTGCAAAGTTTTACTCATCAGTATCTTGCCACCTGCCACTACAGATACTTCCGTAGTACCGGCACCCATATTCACCAGCATGCTGGCTCTCGGCGAATCCATGGATACACCAACGCCAAGGTTATCCGCAATTCCCTTATCTACCAGATAGATTTTATTTTCCGGTACAATGCCACTCAGAACGGTGTAATATGCCCGTTTCTCTACAGCAGAAAGATCCCGCGGTACCGCTATGAAAATAGCAGGACGGCCGGACAGGATAGATTTATGTTTTTTTAATAAATGCGACAGAACAATCCCGGCATTTTGGGCTTCTGCAATGGCACCATGTGCCATCGGACTTCCGGCTTTTACATTCGCCGGTGTCTTCTCATACATCTCATAGGCATAATCCCCTATGGCGATGATACTCTTTTCATCCCGGATTGCTATCATATTTTTTTCACAAACAGTAATGCGATTTTTTTTATCACAGATTTTAATGGTATCTGTACCAAAATCTATTCCCAGTGCATGATTGAATGCCATCTTTTACCCCTTGCATATTCTTTAGGATACCTCTGATTCTTCATCAGCAGTCAGTGAATGATGTTCGCAGAAACTATAATAACACCGATCTCCCAGAATGATATGATCCATCATGGGAATGCCCATAATCTGACCTGCCTGTCCCATACGTTCTGTAATACGGAAATCTTCAGGACTTGGTGTCGCATCACCGCTTGGATGATTATGCAACAGGACGATATACGCTGCCCGGTTCTGCAAAGCTTCCAGATATACCTCCCGTGGTGTGATTAAGGACTGGTTCACGGTACCCTTTGTAATAATTTTATCCCCTAACAGATGTCCCCTGGTATCAAAAGACATCACAAATACATGTTCCTGATCACAGTGCCGGAAATCTTCCATGTAATACTCGGCAATTTCCAGTGCACTGGTAAAAAGGTGCTTTCTGGAAACTCCGGACTTGGCAATCCGACGTGAAAGTTCTGCAATACACTTAATCTGAGTCGCCTTCACCCTGCCAATGCCACGGATCTGGCATAATTCAGGAACGCTGATTCGATAAAGACCGGACAGATCGTCTCTCCCGGTCTTCTGTAATACTTCGCATGCCAGATCTACAGATGTGGTACCATCTGTACCTGTTCGTAAAATGACAGCCAGCAGCTCCGCATCACTTAACGATTCACAGCCATATTTGCTGCATTTTTCATAAGGGCGCTGATCTGCAGGCATTTCTTTCATTGTGTATTTCATATCATTTTTTGAATTCCCGGCACGAGAATCAAGGATATCTTATCATAAACCCTACCAAATGTATAGGTTCGATTCCTTAAAATTTTCTGTATTTTTTGATAATGCTTTCCGCAACTTTTAATCCATCCATGGCAGCAGACGTGATGCCACCGGCATATCCGGCGCCTTCTCCACATGGATACAGCCCATCCAGACTGGCAGTAAACTGTTCTCCTCTCAGAATACGGACCGGAGAAGAAGTCCTGGATTCCACACCGGAAAATACAGCATCCGGTCTTGAGTATCCCTTTATCTGCCGTTCAAATCCTTTTACACCTTCGATCAGGGAATCACTTAAAAATTCTGGGAGAACACTTCTCAGGTTTGTGAGCTGATAGCTGCCTTTGATACAAGGTGTTACATCTCCCAGCCCGGAAGAAGCTTTGTTTTCACAGAAGTCTCCGAAAAGCTGAACCGGAACATGTCCTTCCCCTGCCTGGAAAGCCAGTTTTTCCAGATCTCGCTGGAATTCAATGCCTCCAAGAATCCCTTTATGCCCGAAGTCTTCCGGTGTGACCGTAACGATCATGGCACTGTTGGCATTCTTACTGTCTCTTGCGCGGTAACTCATACCGTTTACAGCAAGGTGTCCCTCTTCGGAAGAAGCGTTTACCACATAGCCGCCTGGACACATACAGAAGGAATAGACGCCTCTTCCGTTTGGAAGCTTTCTGGTTACTTTATAATTGGCAGCACCCAGCAAATCAGGGTAATCAGCCCCATACTGATCCTGATTGATCATTTCCTGTGGATGTTCGATACGTAATCCCACAGCAAAAGACTTTGGCTGCATCAGAATCTGGTGTCTATTCAACATGGCAAAGGTATCTCTTGCGCTGTGACCGATGGCAAGCACCAGAGCTTCACATGGAATCTCTTCTATCTCATTAATAGTTACGGAACAGATCTTTCCATTCTTTTGTTTCAGATCCGTCACTTTTGCACCGAAACGCACTTCTCCGCCCAGAGTAAAAATCTCTTCCCGCAGATGGCGGATAACATCTCTTAGTACATCTGTCCCGATATGTGGCTTGTTCACGTAGAGAATATCGGGATCAGCACCTGCTTCCACAAAATTCTTCAGTACATAATGATTCCGTCCGCAGTTGTCCTTCACCAGAGTATTCAGCTTTCCATCGGAAAAGGTACCTGCGCCGCCTTCACCGAACTGAATGTTCGATTCGGTGTTCAGAATACCTGTACTCCAGAACTTTTCTACTGCCGCAGTTCGATGATCGACATCTTCTCCTCTTTCCAGCACCAGCGGACGGTATCCGGCTCTTGCAAGAAGAAGGGCACAGAACAGTCCCGCCGGTCCAAAACCAACAATAACCGGCCGGCTGGAAAGCGGAATGCTGCCACTCTCCGGAATCTGATAAGGCGTCTCTGTTACCTGAGAGACCATAAGATTCGTCTTTTTCTTTATGAGCGTCTGTTCCTTGGTTACAGTAAGGTCTACCGTCAGTACATAATATAATTCTGGCTTTTTGCGGGCATCCAGAGACTGCTTGCGCACTTTCAGCTCTTTGATTTCTGATGAGGGAATCTTCAGCTTTCTGGACAGTTCCTTTTTCAGATATGCTTCATCGTAGGTTAACGGTACTTTTAACTGTTGTATTCTAAGCATGCTGTTCTCCTTTTTCGGCACTGTGTATTCCGGCAATATAACCGGTAGACCATGCCCACTGCAGGTTGTAGCCTCCACAGATACCATCCACATCCAGCAGTTCTCCTGTTAGATATAAGTCGTTCTTTTTCCTTGATTCCATTGTGGCAGGACAGATTTCATCGGTTGCCACACCTCCTGCACAGACCTGTGCCTGCTCAAATGATCTGGTTCCGGTAACAGAGACAGAAAGCTGCTTGATGGTACGGCATACTTCCTGTAATTTTTCCGCATCCGGTCTGGCAGATGCTTTTTTTATCTTGCATAATTCCAATACGACTGCAATCATCTTCTTCGGAATAATACCGGTCAGGGCATCAGAGATAGATTCTTCCGGCATCTTCTTTTCCAGCAATTCAAACAGAGTCTCTTCTTTCACGGATGGCAGACAGTCGATCTGAACCTGTACTTTACTGCCCTGCTGCAATGCATACGCAGCATAACGGCTTAACTGGAAAACCACAATACCGGATATACCATATTCCGTCCACTGTAATTCTCCCGATTCGGTATAAGCTGCTGTGCCATGCCCGTTTTTATCTGTAACGTACATGGTAATATCTGCCCTGGTACGAAGTCCTGCCAGTTTTTTTACAAATCCTTCTCTGCATTTTAACGGGACAAGTGCCGGAAGCGGCTGGATAATCGTATGTCCTGCCAGCTTTGCCAGTTCATAGCCACTGCCGTCTGATCCGGTTGCAGGAACCGATCTGGAACCACAGGCAAGGATGACCGCATCCGCATCATAGTGCCAGGACTGGGTATATACCTGCCAGTGCCCACCAGACTGTTCCATACGTACTACTTTTTCCTGACATTTTAATTTGATGCGAAGCTTCTGCACTTCCAGCAGCAGGCGATCCGCAACAGAAGACGCCTGATCTGTCAGCGGATAGACTCCGTTTCCGCGCTTTTGCAGCAGAAGTCCCATTTCTTCAAAAAAAGCCATGGTTTGTTTCTCATCAAACTGTGTATACACCTGCTGCCAGAAGGAAGGATCACCACCACGGTAGCAGTCTTTTCTGGAAAAATCCAGATTAGTAAGATTACATCTTCCATTTCCTGTCATCAGGAGTTTTCTGGCAGGCTTTTCCATAGCTTCAAGAATAGTAACCTGCGCTCCCTTCCTGGCAGCGGTAATGGCCGCCATCAGACCGGAAGCACCGGCACCGATTACAATTACTGATTTCATCATTTTCCTTTATACAGTTATTTTCGAAAGGTCTACGAGGTTACGTTCTTTCATGCGCTGCAGGGATTTTAAAATACCAAGCTTCGCATGCTGCCAGGTCAGTCCGCCCTGGAAGTACACGGCATATGGCGGCTTAATCGGACCGTCTGCACTTAATTCAATAGAAGATCCCTGAATGAAGGCGCCTGCTGCCATGATCACATCGCTGTCATAGCCTGGCATAGCCCACGGCTCCGGTGTGACATAACTGTCTACCGGTGCAGCTGCCTGAATACCTTCGCAAAAAGCAATCACACCTTCCGGATAACCGAATTCCACAGCCTGTATAATATCGTGACGGCTCTCTGATCCGTTCGGGATCACGTGAAAGCCCAGTTTTTCATAAATATTGGCAGCAAAAATAGCGCCCTTTAATGCTCCGCCAACGACGGTCGGTGCAAGAAATAATCCCTGAAAAAAATCTTTGTTTACACCAAGGGAGGCACCCACTTCTTTGCCAAGACCCGGTGAAGTCAGGCGATAAGCACAGTTTTCAATGCAGGCATTGGTTCCTGCGATATAGCCTCCGATCGGGGCAAGTCCACCGCCCGGATTCTTGATTAGAGAACCAACTACCATGTCTGCCCCGAAATCACTCGGTTCCATAGTCTCTACAAACTCTCCGTAACAGTTATCTACCATGACGATAATGTCTGAACGGATGGATTTCACATACTGAATAGCTTCTGCAATCTTTTTTACGGAAAGAGAAGGCCGTGTCTGATAGCCTTTGGATCTCTGGATCTCTACCAGTCTGGTTTTGTCAGAAATAGCGTTTTTAATGCCTTCCAGATCGAATTCGCCTTCCGGAGTCAGATCTACCTGGGAGTAAGTGATACCATACTCGGCCAGAGATCCATTGGAAGGACGGATGCCGATTACTTCTTCCAGGGTATCATATGGCTTACCGGAAATGGAAATCATCTCGTCTCCAGGACGTAAGTTTCCTGCAAGGGCAAGCGCCAGTGCATGGGTACCACAGGTGATTTGCGGGCGGACAAGTGCTGCTTCTGTATGGAAAACAGCTGCATAGACAGCTTCCAGTGTTTCTCTTCCCAGATCGTTATATCCATATCCTGTGCTGCTTTGAAAACATTCTGCACTTACACGGCATTTTTGCATGGCACGGATGACTTTTAACTGATTATATTCTGTAACCGTATCAATTTCCGAAAAACGGTTCTTTAAAGTTGCTTCCACTGCAGTACCAAAATCCAGGACATCTTTATCCACGCCCAGTTTCTGATACATAGCGCTTATCATATCTGTATTCATAATATTCTCCTCTTTTTTGCTGGTTTTACTGCTTTCCAGTCAGTATTCCCTGTTTTTGTAACTGTTCTTTTATATATTGTAATAATTGGTCATCCTGATAGTGAAAATTTTCTTTGGCCAGCCAGATAACATCCTGTTCCCGTTTGAACCAGGTAATCTGCCGTTTGGCAAAGTGCCTGGTATCCCGTTTAATTCGATAAACAGCTTCATCCAGAGAAATTTCTCCGGCAAGATAATCCAGTATCTCTTTATAGCCCAGTCCCTGCATGGAAACCATATCTCTGGTATAGCCTTTTACTTTTAATCTCTTCACTTCTTCCACCAATCCCTCTTCCAGCATGATATCGATTCGCTGGTCAATTCGCTGATACAGTCTGCTTCTGTCATCATTTAAGACAAAGTAAGCAAAATTATACGGGGATGTTTTTTGCCGTTCCTTTTCATTATGTTCTGAAATTTTCTGTCCTGTTTCATGATAGAATTCCAATGCACGGATCACACGTTTCACATTATTGGCATGAATATCCTGAGCTGATCTGGGATCTACTTCTGCCAGCATCTGATGAAGATATTCCGCACCTTTTTCTGAGGCAAGCTGTTCCATCTCCTGACGGTAGGCATCGTCATTTTTATTTTCGGTAAAATCAATATCGTATAGCAGTGCCTGTATATAGAATCCAGTTCCACCTACGATAATCGGTATATGGCCACGCTGCCAGATCTGCTGAAGATAAGCTTTCGCCATTTGTTGAAAACGTACTACATGGAATTCTTCATCTGGTTCCAGTTCATCAATGAGATAATGGGGAATCCCCTGCATCTCTTCTGAGCGGATCTTGGCGGAACCAATGTCCATTCCCTTATAAACCTGCATAGAATCGGCAGAAATAATTTCTCCTTCGATCTCCCTGGCAAGCTGGATGGACAAAGCCGTTTTTCCCACAGCCGTCGGTCCAGTTAATATTACTAATGGTTTTTTCATAATGCTTCCTTACTATACGATACGTTTGAATTTTTTTTCGATTTCGTATTTAGACATCGAGATAATCGTTGGCCGTCCATGTGGACAATGGTATGGATTTTCCAATGTCATCAGTTCATCAATCAGGGCATGTACTTCTGAAACAGAGAGACGGTGATTGCCCTTAACGGCTGCTTTGCAGGACATGGTTGCCACACGATCTTTGATAATATCCACACTGGCATTTGCCGGCTGGCTGTCCAATGCATCCAGCATCTCAATGAACAGATCATCCTTGGCGATACCAAACAGATTATCCGGCACTGCACGCAGGGCATATTCTTTCCCGCCGAACTCTTCGATCTCGAAACCAATCTCCTGAAAATACTGCATGTGTTTCTGCAGGGTTTCGGCTTCCTGTATGCTCAACGTCAGTATTACCGGCGGGTTCAGAATCTGAGAAGTATATTCTCGCTTATCCATGGATCGCATGGTCTTCTCATAGAGTACCTTTTCATGAGCCGCATGCTGGTCAATGATAAACAGATTGTCACGGAATTCAATCAGCCAGTAGGTATCAAATAACTGTCCGATAATCCGATGCTCTTTCACATTATTCCGGTCCAGAAGCTTTTCGGAAAAGAAATCGGATTCTTTCACACTGCTGCCGGCCAGTTCTTCCATTTTCTGCGCAAATGGGCTTACCGGTGCTTCTGGCTGTATCGGTGGAGCCGTCTGAAGATCCTGTTTCTTTTCCTGCGTTGTAGAAGCTGTTATCTGTTTCGAGGCGTCTGTTGCCTGTCCGGTGAATACGTCTGCATCCGAAGTAACGGATACTTGTTTTTCTGTCATTACGGTCTCTGGTTGTTCTCTCTTTGGCGGCTGCCATGACGGAACTACATAAGAAGAAGTTACTTCCCGGATACCTCTGGTATCTTCTTCACTTAGTTTCCTGGTCACAGGCACTGAAGTCTGGTGTGCCAGAAGGTTTAATTTTTCCTTCGACTGCTGCATGGTGGAAATTCTGCTTTTTTCAAAAGGCTCCGGAAGGTTTTCTTTTATCTTCAGCGGACGCTCCTCTTTTTCTTCTTTTCCCACGCTGACCTGTACAATCATTTCTTTATGGGAAAGTGTATTTAAAATCGTGTGATACACATCCTGATACAGTTTTTCATTTTCCGCAAACCGCAGTTCCATTTTGGTTGGATGAACATTGATGTCCAGCATCTCTGTATCAATCTGAAAATGCAGTACCGTAAAAGGATATTTATGTTTCATCATAAAGGATTGGTAAGCATCTTCAATAGCTTTTGAAATGATTTTGCTTTTAATATAACGTCCGTTTACGAAATAGTTTTCGAAGTTCCGGTTTCCTCTGGAGATCACAGGCTTTCCGATAAATCCGGTAATTTTCATGCCATTTTCAAAAGTTTTCTCTACTTCAAGCAGATTGTTGGTAATGTCGCGTCCATAGATATTATAGATAATATCCTTCAGGCGGTGATTGCCGGAAGTATGCAGCTTTACCTGCGATCCTGCAATGAATTTAAAGGACACCTCCGGGTGTGACAGCGCCATACGTTCCATCAGTTCACTGATATAGCCGGTCTCAGTCTGAGGTGTTTTCAGGAACTTCTTTCTGGCCGGAGTATTATAGAAAATGTTCCGCACAAGAAAGGTCGTTCCGGACGGTGCGCCGATCTCTTCCATATTTTTCTCTTTTCCGCCTTCGATCAGGTAACGGACACCTGTCAGACTCTCCGGTGTCTTACTGATTAACTCCACCTGGCAGACAGCCGCGATACTGGAAAGTGCTTCACCTCTAAATCCCAGAGATGTTACATCCAACAGGTCTTCTGCTGTCCGTATCTTACTGGTGGCATGACGCAAAAAAGCAGTTGGAATCTGCTCCGCCTCGATACCGGATCCGTTATCTGTAATACGGATAAAGGATATCCCGCCTTCTTTGATCTCTACGGTAACGGCGGTTGCTCCTGCATCAATGGCATTTTCCACCAGCTCTTTTACAATGGAGGAAGGCCGTTCTATGACTTCCCCAGCAGCAATTTTATCAATGGTCTGCTCATCTAATACGACAATTTTATTCATGTATCAGCCCTTCTTTACCATCTGTTCTTCAGTCTGTTCTGTAAACGGTTCAATACATTCAACGCCTCAATCGGTGTTAATGTCGAGATTTCAATTTCTTTTAATTCATTTAATACATCTTCGTCACTGACCGTATCCATCAGGGTCATCTGCTCCAGATCCACCTGATCGTATTTGGTAACCTTGCTCTTTATCTTTTTTTCCTGAGCAATTTCACTTACGGTCTCTGTGATATCTGCATCACTTAATTCCTGCACCAGTTCCTTGGCACGTTCAATGACACTGTCCGGCACTCCGGCAAGCTTGGCTACCTGAATACCATAACTCTTATCTGCACCACCCTTGACGATTTTACGCAAAAATACGATGTCATCTCCTTTTTCTTTGACAGCAATGCAGTAATTATTCACATTGGACAGCTTGCCTTCCAGTTCGGTCAGCTCATGATAATGGGTGGCAAATAAGGTCTTGGCACCCAGAAGTTTTGGATTGCTGATATGTTCTACTACAGCCCAGGCAATACTTAAGCCATCAAAGGTACTGGTACCTCTTCCGATCTCATCCAGGATCAGTAAGCTGTTGGATGTGGCATTGCGCAGAATATTGGCAACCTCTGTCATCTCTACCATGAAGGTACTCTGTCCGGAAGCCAGGTCATCGGAAGCACCCACACGGGTGAAAATCCGGTCTACAATGCCAATCTTGGCACTGGATGCCGGAACGAAGGATCCGATCTGTGCCATCAGGACGATCAGCGCCGTCTGACGCATATAAGTGGATTTACCAGCCATATTCGGACCCGTAATAATAGAGATACGGTTCTTTCCATTATCCAGCAAGGTATCATTGGCAATGAACATATCGTGATCGATCATCTTTTCCACCACCGGATGACGGCCGTCTTTGATCTGAATCAGGCCCTTATTGTTCATCTTCGGGCAGACATAATTATTTCGTTCCGCCACAAGAGAAAGGGATGCAAACACATCCAGTGCAGCAATGGCTTTGGCTGTCTTCTGGATACGGACAATCTCTGCTCCCAGCTTATCTCTCACTTCACAGAACAGATTATATTCCAGAGCAACCAGCTTATCTTCTGCTCCCAGAATCATATCTTCCAGTTCTTTTAACTCCGGTGTAATATAACGTTCAGCATTGGCAAGAGTCTGCTTACGCATATAATGCTCCGGTACCAGATCCTTGTAAGAATTGGTGACTTCCAGATAATAACCAAACACTTTATTGTATTTAATACGAAGGTTCTTAATTCCGGTTGCTTCCCGTTCCTTTGCTTCCAGCTGGGCGATCCAGGTCTTTCCTTCCGTCTTGGCATTTCGCAGACGGTCTACTTCCTCATGGAATCCTGTTTTGATCATATCACCGTCTCGAACGGTCAGAGGTGGTTCATCCATAATAGACTGATCCACCAGCTCATACAGATCCTGAAGCGGATCCATATCCGCCTGAATCTCTTTTAACAGGTCACACTGAAAATCATCCAGCAAACAGCGGATGGCAGGCAGCATCTCCAGAGAACTCTTAAAAGCAATCAGATCTCTCGGATTTGCCGACTGATAGCTGATTTTGCTGATCAGACGCTCCAGGTCATAAACTGGATTCAGATATTCCCGGATCTCTTCTCTTGCAATGGCATTCTGATTCAGTTCTGCAACAGCCTTCTGACGATTTTCAATCTCTTCCAGATCAATCAGCGGCTGTTCAATGAAGCTTCTCAGCATACGGGCACCCATGGCTGTCTTCGTCTTATCCAGCACCCATAAAAGAGATCCACGCTTCTGCTTTTCACGTAAAGTCTCGCAAAGCTCCAGATTCCGTCGGCTGGAGCTGTCAATTAACATAAATTTACCGGTAATATACGGTGTCAGCTTCGTAAGATTAGATATAGAAGTCTTCTGGGTCTCAATCAGATACTGAAGCAGCGCACCTGCTGCAATCACTCCACAGTCAAAGTCATCCAGTCCCAGTCCGGAAAGGGTACTGGTATGAAAATGTTCCATCAGTGCCTTTTTACAAAGCTCATCGTCAAAATACCAACTGTCCAGAGAATATACAGAAATCCCCAGACGGCTTCGAAAGTCTTCTACATCGATGCCGCTGACATAAAAAGAATGATTACAGATAATCTCAGAAGGAGAATATCTGGAAATCTCATCATTCAGCTTCTTTGCTGTATCTACTTCCGTAACAAAATAAACGCCCGTTGTAATATCCGCAACGGAAATTCCGTATTTATCTGCGGTATATACGATGGACATCAGGTAATTATTCTTCGTTTCATCCAGTGCCAGGGCATCCAGGGTAGTACCCGGAGTGACAATACGGATGACTTCTCTCTTCACAATGCCTTTTGCAGTCTTCGGATCTTCCACCTGCTCACAGATAGCTACTTTATAACCTTTAGATACCAGTTTATTCAGATAACCGTCTACCGCATGAAAAGGGATGCCACACATAGGGGCACGTTCCTCCAGACCACAGTTCTTCCCGGTTAAGGTAATCTCCAGTTCTTTGGATGCCGTAAGCGCATCATCAAAAAACATCTCATAAAAGTCACCCAGGCGGTAAAATAAGATGCAGTCCTTGTACTCTTCTTTGGTCTTCAAGTACTGCTGCATCATAGGTGTCATAGTATTTTTTGCTTCTTTTGTATTATTCATGTTCGTCCTTATCTAAAATCTTATAACAAGAGTCGAGAATAGTTTGCTTATTCCGGGCTCCAAGTACATCAGAATATTAACACGTTCCGGGGAAATATTCAAGCATGCGGTTTTGTATCTTTTAATCCAATAATTTTCCTTCACGATACGACCATTCAAGATAGTCTGGATTTTGATAATATTTGAGAAAAAGGCAGCCATTCCATGATCACATGAAATCACTGCCTTGGGAAGTTGTCTGTTTATCTCATATCTCCCATATAATAGAATCCTTTGCATTCTGCCAGGTATACGTTCACGATCTTTCCAATCAGATCTGGGGATCCTGGGAAGTGTACCAGCAGATTGTTGCTGAGACGTCCGGTTACCAAGGACGCGTCATGATCGTTTACTTCTTCTACCAGTACCGGCTGTGTCTGTCCGGTAAGGCGGGCAGATTCTTCTCTGGAGATCTCCTGTACTTCTTTTAACAGGCGGTCAAAACGCTGTTTTACAATCGTCTCCGGTACCTGATTGTCCATTTTAGCAGCAGGTGTGCCGGTACGTTTGGAGTAGATGAAGGTAAAGGCGCTGTCATAGCGCACTTTTCTTACCACATCCATAGTCTCTTCAAAGTCTTCCTCTGTCTCACCAGGGAAGCCTACAATGATATCTGTCGTCAGAGAGATATCCGGGATGGCTGCCCGTAATTTTTCAACCAGAGTGAGGTACTGTTCTTTGTTATAATGACGGTTCATGATCTTTAAGAGACGGCTGCTTCCGGACTGCAGAGGCAGATGCATATGCTTACAGATCTTTTTGGAATGCGCCATCACATCAATCAGTTCATCTGACAGATCTTTTGGATGAGATGTCATAAAGCGGATCCGTTCCAGACCTTCGATTTTCTCGACTTCCTGCAGGAGCTGTGCAAAAGTCAACGGCTGTTCCAGATTCTTGCCGTAGGAATTGACATTCTGTCCCAGCAGCATAACTTCTACCACACCGTCTGCGACCAGTTTCTCGATTTCACGGATGATATCCTTTGGTTCACGACTTCGCTCACGTCCCCTTACATATGGCACAATACAGTAACTGCAGAAATTATTGCAGCCGAACATAATGTTCACCCCGGACTTGAATGGATATTTACGTTCTACCGGAAGATCCTCTACAATTTTAGATGTATCCTTCCAGACATCAATAACCATCTTACCGGAAGTCAGACGCTGGTAGATCAGTTCTGCGAATTTATAGATATTGTGGGTTCCGAAGATCAGATCTACAAAGCGGTAGCTTTTCTTCAGCTTTTCCACCACTTCATTTTCCTGCATCATACAGCCGCACAGAGCGATCAGCATATGTGGATGTTTCTTCTTGATACCACCCAGTACGCCCAATCTTCCATAGACACGTAAGTTGGCATTTTCCCTGACCGTACAGGTGTTATAGATCACGAAATCCGCATCTTCTCCTTCTACCAGTTGATAGCCGATGGTTTCCAGAATACCTGCCAGTTTTTCACTGTCTCTGGCATTCATCTGACATCCGAAGGTAATCGGTGATGCTGTCAGTGGACGTCCAAGTTCTCTGGACAGTTCCGCTACTTTTTCCTTACACTTTTCCATAAAATAATACTGCCGTTCCGGTTCTGTCCTGGGAATGATTTCTCCATACATGGCAGATTCTGTCACCAGAAGCTCCGGTGAAATGTCAAATTCATTGGATGGAATATGATCATATACCTGAAAATCAAATGCAATTGCCACACTGGTCAGTCCCGGATGGGCTGCCAGATAACGGTCATAGAATCCCTGACCGTAACCGCAGCGGTGGCGGTCTTTATCAAATCCAACGCCCGGAACAATTAGGAATGCATCTTCTTCCGTTGCTTCGATCTCTGTGGTTGGCTCCGGGATATCATAATAGCCAGGTGCCAGATCGTCGTAAGAAGTAATATAATAATATTTCATAGCTCCGGGACCAGTCACTCTCGGTGCGGCTGTTTTCTTTCCCATTGCCCACGCGGCTTCCAGCATTGGTCTTACTGATACTTCCCCTTTACAGTCCATATAGACAAAAATAGTGTCGGCATTCTGAAATGCCGGCAGCTCAATGATTTTCTGATTAATGATCTGACTCTTTTTTTCTAATTCTGCTGGGTCAGATGATCTTCTGATTTGAAATACCTGTTTTCTAATTTCCTTTTTTTCCATGTTTTGCTCCGTATTTTTCTCCCAGATTTACAATAGTTCCGTCTTTTTCCTTAATATCAATATTGTCCAGCTGAGACTTCAGACTGGCTCTGAAAGCGGCAATGTATTCGGCACGCAGCACCTGCTGCTCCAGCTTCTCTTCTGCTGTCAGCCCTTCAGCCTTAGCTTTATGTGCTAGTTCATTGATACGTGCAATCTGTTTTTCTGAAACTCCCATAGTTCCTCCTATTATTCTAATTATTTATAGTATGCAAATACTCTTCCAAGGAAAAGGTATGATCTTTTTTCCCTAAAAACAGGGTTCCATAATCCCTGCCCTGAAGGAGCTTATGAATAATATGAAAATCTTCTCCGTTGGCAATGATCATATCCGCACCGGATGTGGTAGCGATCTTGGCAGCAGATAACTTGGTACTCATGCCACCGGTACCCACTGCACTGCTGGTATCTTTTCCCATACGCATCAGATTCTCATCCAGATTCTCTACTACATGGATAAATTCTGCATTCGGATTATGGTGTGGATCATCGGTAAATAATCCATCAATATCTGATAACAGAATCAGTAAATCCGCACCTACCAGAGAAGCTACCAGAGCAGACAAAGTATCATTGTCTCCAAACTGAATCTCATAGGTAGATACGGTATCATTTTCATTTACAATTGGAATTGCGCCCAACTTCAATAACTCCTGAAATGTATTGTAGGCGTTCTTCCGGCTTTCATCATTGGTAATGGTATTCTTGGTCATCAGGACCTGTGCCGCCATATGACCATATTCAGAAAAAAGCTTCTGATAGATCATCATCAGCTTTGCCTGCCCAATGGCTGCACATGCCTGTTTTTCCTCTAATTTTTTTGGCTTTTCGTGGAAGCCGACACTGCGACTTCCCACTGCGATGGCTCCGGAGGATACCAGAATCACATCTTTGCCCATATTTTTAATGTTGCAGATTTCTCGGATCAGGATCTCCAGTTTGGTCAGATCCAGTGCACCTGTCTGCGGGTGCGTCAGAGAGGAAGATCCGATTTTAATAATAATTCTGTTTTTATCTTTTAATGTCTCACGGATATTCACGTTCTTCTCTCCCTTGTATTATGCTAAAAATTTAATTTTTCTTAAAATGGCTGCCAGAGTTGCTCCCTTTGGCAGTGCTTCTATCTCAGATTCCCGGATTCCTTTCAGGCGAATCAGGAAGAATCCATAAACAAATATGGCAACAACAACTGCCAGAAGTACTGCAACTGCATTGGCAATATAGAGCAGCATGGAAGAAGGATCACTTCCGCCAGCCAGCAGAATCAGATGATCAATTCCCCAGTAAACAACAAATGCTGCAATGCCCATAAACGCTGAAGAAATCAGTGGAATGATAAACGTCTTCGGTATCTCCTGGCGATAATGGAGATGACGCTTGATTGCCATAGAATTCAGTGCGCAGACAATAAAGGCAAATAAAGTGTTGGCATATACGACACCATAGATGTTCAGGTTAAATTTCTTTAAGAATAAAATCAGTGCTGCCACATGAATCACAAGGGCAATGGCACTGTTCTTGACCGGCTCACGCATACGGCTCATACCCTGCAGCACCGCAGTGGACAGTGTAGAGATGGCGAACAGAACAATCATCAATCCGCCTGCCTGCATAATACCTGCCGGAAGTCTGTGACTGTCGCGGAACAACAGCTGCATAATCGGAGATGCCAGTGCTGCCAGACCCACTGCACACGGAATGGTAATAATCATGGTATAACGCATGGTAGTACGCACTTTCAGTTTGGCATCCCGGTAGTCACCGTTAATCATCGCAGCGGATAATGACGGGACAACGGAAGGAGCCAGAGAAGAGGCCAGAACCAGCGGCACGTTCATCAGAACGTAGAATTTGCCACTGTAAATACCATAGATAATGGTATATTGCTCTTTTGTATATCCCTGTCCGGCAAGAATTGTATTGAAAATCGACTGATCCAGTGTCGGAGTAATATTGTAAATCAGCGTACTGAGCACTACCGGTAAAATGGTCGTGATAATGGCAGCGTAAATGGCACTGTCAGACTCTTTCTTTTTCGTCTGATCATGACGCAGGTATTTACGGTTGGCCTTCTGGAACATACTGTAAACAATGATCAGAAATACCAGAGCAACAGCTACACTGACAACCGTGCCCAGTGTTCCACCTGCTGCCCCAAGTGCCGGTCCCATGGAAGTGTTGCTGCCGCCAATGGAAACACCGTAACGGAATAACAAAGCAGCACCGATAACGGATACAAAAGCATTTATAATCTGTTCGATGATCTGTGAAACCGCTGTCGGCACCATGGATTCATGTCCCTGAAAATATCCCCGGAATACACCGGCAATGGCAAATATGAAAATTGCCGGAGACAGAACACGAAGTGCGTAAGAAGCATTATCTACTTTCATAATGCTTCCACAGATCACACCTGCAAGGAAGAAGGTCAGCAGAGAAATCACACCGCCTGCTATGACAGAAAAACGCATAGCGCAGTGAAATACCTTCTGTGCATTCTTATATTGTCCCTGGTGTAGTCTTTCTGACACCAGTTTGGAAACTGCCAGCGGAAGACTGAAAGTAGAAATCATTAACAAAATAGTATAAATCTGATTGGCAGTGGTATAATATCCGTTTCCCTCATCTCCAAGAATATTGGTCAGGGGAATGCGGTATATCATTCCGATCACTCTGGCAATAATCGATGCCACAGCGAGAATCGTTCCCTGCACTAAATAATTCGATTTGTTTTCTTTATTTTCCACTTAAATGTATCCTCCGCGTTACTCTTTCACTTCAATATTATTTACTGAAAACTGGTATCATCTTTTTTGGTATCCTGTACAATGCATATCCAGGTTTTGCCCTGGTTGATAGCGATCTCATTGCCATCGGCGTCATAATATCTGGCAGGGCCCCAGTCTGAATTCTTCTCCCATGTGGCATGCTGATAGGTTCCCTTTGTGAAAAGAATTGCATCCCCGCCGGAATTGGTGTTGATGTTCAGATATCCGTGATCATCATAATTCTGAATCTCACAGTACTGAATGATGACGTTATCAAAGCTAAGCTGGTTACCTGTAGATTCATCGATCTGTGCAGCACCGGCGGAACGGTCCGGATACTCAGATCTCAGATACTTCTGTGTGGTCTCATCATAATCAAAATATGGATGGTTCGAATACTGATGAGGTACAATATGGGTTGCGGTTCCCTCGGAATAAGTAACTGTCTCTCCATCTGCTGCAAACTTAAAGTGGCCGGTATAGTCATTATCCAGTTCCATACTGTATTCCTTCTTCTCAATACCCTTTAAGATGCCTTCACCACTGGTATAGCAGTTATGCGGAGCCACACGGTCAGAAGTACGGAAGAATACATCTTCTCCTGCATAACCGTTCAGTTCTCCTACGGAATCCTGATACTGCAGACCACTGATGTTGTTTACCATATCAGAGTTCAGAAGATCGTATGCATAAACAGCCTGACCATAGTGTACATAGATAGCATCGAATTCCAGTGCCCAGTCAATATAATAATCACGGCAGCTTCTGACAGGACCGATCTTGTCCAGTCCTTCAACAGTATCATAAATCGCCATCATACGGGTGATCTCGCCTTCTACAGGTGCTTCATAAATTACAGAAGCCTGCTCAATATCGGACTGTGGAAGTGCGTTGATAATATTGTTAATCATAACAGCAACTGGTCTCTGAAGTGCAATTTCAGAATCAGTAAGCTGTCCGGTAAGGTAACTGTGTACCTGTCCGTTCACATCCGGAGTCTCTCGTTCTCCACCGCCTCGTTTAATATCTGTACGCGGATCCTGATGCCAGCTGTCATCATCACTGCTGCTCTTTGCAGAAGCTTCCTCTGTAGAAGACTCTTCTGAGGAATCACTGGAAGATGCACTGTCGTCATAAGATTCTTCAGAATAGGAAGAACCATCATCAGAATAAGATACGTCATCATAATATCCTGTGTCGGAATAAGATCCGTCATCGTAATATCCGGCGTCGGAATAGGAGCCGTCATCATAATATCCTGTGTCAGAATAAGATCCGTCATCATAGTATCCTGTATCGGAGTAGGATCCGTCGTCATAATATTCTTCTGCACAGATCTGGCCTGTTACCAGACAGGAAAATGCAGAAACACCAAGTAAACATACTACAAATTTTTTTCTCATTTGATTGCCTCCTTTTGTCACAATAATCAGTCTCTGTTTATATGCAGGTCATTCAGAATATTTTTCTGCTTTTCTTCCATAACAGCAGCTTCTGCCTCTGTCATATGATCATAACCGATCAGATGATACATGCTGTGGGCCACCAGAAATGCAAATTCTCTTAAAAGAGAATGTCCATATTCTTCTGACTGTACCTTCACATGATCCACGGAGATCACAATATCCCCCAGCATCAGTTCCCCACTGTCCGGATCAAAACTGTCCATCTCTTCTTCCAGAAAATCAAATTCCCCGGCTACAGGGAACTGGGTCATCGGAAATGACAGTACATCCGTTGCACGGTCAATTCCGCGCTGCTGTAAATTAATTTCATGAATAGCATTGTCGTCCGTCAGTGTCAGATCGACCGTTGCCTCATAAGGACATTTTTCTTTGTCAAGAACAGCATTCATCACTCGAAAAGCCACTTCGTGGCAGTCAAATTCAAAATCACAGCTGCATTCTTCCGTCAGGTTCAGTGTCATAATGTTATCCCTTCTGATGAGATGAAGTCTTCTGCTGTCTGGCAGCAGTACGCTTTGTCTGCTTTGCTTCATAATCATCGTATGCTTTTACGATCTTCTGTACCAGAGGATGACGAACAACGTCTTTATTAGTCAGTGTACAGAATTCAATTCCTTCTACTTTACCAAGTACCCTGGTCGCCACATCCAGACCGGACTGTGCACCGAATGGAAGGTCCTTCTGTGTCATATCACCGGTTACAATCACTTTGGATCCAAAACCGATTCGCGTCAGAAACATCTTCATCTGAGCCGGTGTGGTATTCTGTGCCTCGTCCAGAATGATATATGCATTATCCAGTGTCCGTCCTCTCATATAGGCAAGAGGTGCCACTTCAATCAGCCCCTTTTCCATATTCTTCTGGAAACTCTCCGGTCCCATAATCTGATACAGTGCATCATACAACGGACGAAGATACGGGTCTACCTTACTTTGCAGATCTCCAGGCAGAAATCCCAGCTTCTCACCTGCTTCAATGGCAGGTCTGGTCAGAATAATTCTCGCTACTTCTTCATTCTTAAATGCCTGAATGGCCATGGCCATGGCAAGATATGTCTTACCGGTACCTGCAGGTCCGATTCCGAATACGATCATATTCTTACGGATGGCATCGATATATGCCTTCTGTCCGAGCGTCTTTGGTTTGATCTGTTTTCCATTAATGGTATGGCAGATACAGTCTTTGTCTATGTCTACGATTGCGGATTCTTTATCTTCCATGGCAAGTGCCAGTGCATAATCCACGTTTTGCTCTGTGATAGTGTTGCCTGCCTTCGCCAGTGCAGCCAGACTCTCAATGATCTGCGCTGCTTTTCTGGAACTGTATTCACTGCCAAGGACCTTGATATTGCCTTCTCTGGATATAATTGTAACATTCAGGGTCTTCTCAATCCGTTTCACATGCTGGTCAAACTGACCGAAAATGTTTGCCTCCAGACTGGCAGGTATCGTTACAACCGTCTCTATAATACTCATGAATTAGTCCTTTCCTCGTTGTCTTCCACTTGCGTGGCAGGTATGCTTCTGGTCTCTGATATGTATGCCTGATAGTTACAGACGCACTTACAGATGGTCATACCTATTTCTATTTTAACATTTTTTTTGAATATTTGAACCCCTTTTTCTGCATTTTCAGTAATAAATTTCTCCAGGCGCCTTTCCGCCTTATCTTTTGCAGCTTCTTCTGACAGAAAAATACTGTGGGATTCCACTTCATGGCAGATGACTTTTCCCAGGCAGACAGGAAGATAAAAGCCAGGGAAAAGTGATAACTGTGTTTCTTCCACCATAAGATCAGATGACTCAGATGTTTCCTGTATTTTTCCCGTGGAAAATACCTGATTACCGATTTTCAGGTACCAGTTTACCTGTCCCTGATCCGGATAGGTATCTTGCTGCCCGCTTCTTGGAAAGGTGTCTGTGTAAGTTCCGGATGTTTCCATGAGAATATCAGCATCAGCATTCACATAACGGATATTCGCAATCTCACCATCATCATTCGTAACAGGAATAGCACCAGAGACAAGAATATCTCCTTTCCGGATCTGATCTCCTTCCTGAACACAGGACACCCCTTCCCTTGTAACAATATCCAGAATCTTGCCGTCACAGACTGCAACCAGGCTGCTGCCCTCTGAATCAGAAAACCAGACACCCTGATCCATGGTGTAAGCAGAATCTGTATTTTCTTTGATATTGATCTCCAGAAACGTTCCCTGTTTTTTCACTGCTACCCAGGTGATACCTGGAAATGCATTACGAATATCAGCCGCTATTTTTTTACAGTCGATCTTTCTGCTCAGGCTTCCGGGACGAATCTCATTCTGTTCCAGATACGACAGCATCTGCATTGTGGTGATTTCCTGATTCCCGCAGATGTCAATTCTCCAGATATGGATAGAGAGCAAATACAGAAAAAAACAGCACCAGATCCATCCAAGTAGCAGTAACTTGCGTTTTCTGTGCTGTTTCAGAAAAAAAGGCATACCAGACTTCTGTACAATACGGATATGCACACCACTTTTCTTTACCAATCTTTTTATTTTTAAGAAATCACCAGCCATCATAATGGCCGTATAACCGTCCTGGTCCCTGCAAATCCGGCAGAAAGAAATCTCATGATTCACGCACAGATTCAGGAATCTTTCACAGGAATCTCCTGTTATGCGCACCCTCAGGCAGCCGGTCCAGAAAAAATTATGATGAAGCATAGGGATATGTCACCTCTACAGAAACATAACTTTTTGAATTACACCCTCCAGCACCAGTTCCTGGCTGGAATACCGGAGTATCTGAAGTCCCTTTCCACAGATCTCTATCTGGCAGGTCTTACACTGAAGCAAAAGTCTGTTCGAACTGTAGTCAATCATTCTGGTATAATTTTCCAACTTTACCTGATGATTTCCGCAAATCTGAAGATAAGAATATCGTGCAGCCGTATCCTGTGGTATCTGAAAAGCATCCATAGCGGATTTTAAAAGATCCATTTGCTCACCGAAATTCCGGCTTTCTTTAATATATGTGACAGTAATCAGATTATTCCTGATAAAAAATCAGGCCAAACCAGGTAACGGTATGCATATCAGTATAAAATTCAATGTTATATTTATCTGTCAAATTCACAACCAGAATGCCGTAGCTCTCGATACAGGGAATGGCTATATCCGGATGGCGGCAGGCAGCCGGATAAGCACACTGTTCGCAGATCTGGCAGGAATCACCGGATAATGCAAAACAGGATATTTCTGCATCTTTTAAATCCTTCAGGATCTCTCTGGTAATCTCCTCATGGGAGGTTCTGGAAGCAAGTGCCTCTGCAAATATGGAAGAATCCGTCACTTCTGCCTGGGTTGTATAGAGAAGGACATGTCCATAAGAGAGGCATTTCTGTCTGCATTCTTCTACGCTCCCTACTCCCGGCGGACAAGACCATGACTTTCCGTAACGTTCACATTCTGTCTGGCAAATACTGCGCACTTTATCAGAAAAGGTAAGTTCCTGTGTACTGCAGAATGCATACTGAATGATAGGATACTGACTAATGATTGTTTCTATTTTTTCATTTACTGTTTCCATCCTCTGGCTCCTCTACTTGTGATATGGCTCTCCAAACTGAATCCGATAGCCACGGTAAATCTGTTCCAGAAGAATGACTCTCATAAGCTGATGCGGGAAGGTCATATCTGAAAAACTTAATGCACAATCTGCTTTTTGGATAATCCTGTCATCCAGTCCCAGTGACCCGCCGATAAAGAACTGAATATGACTGACGCCTCTGACACCAAGCTGCTCGATATAAGAAGAGAACTTTTCTGATGTCATACGGCGTCCTTGAATGGCAAGCACAATCTTATAAGCATCGTCTCTGGTATACTTTAACAGACGCTCTCCTTCTTTTGCCTTGATCTGATCCACCTCTGTCTGACTGGCATGATCCGGTGTCTTCTCATCTGTCACTTCAATAATCTCCAGCTTGCAATAACGGGACAGACGCTTGGAATACTCAGCTATGGCATCCGCAAAATATTTTTCTTTGATTTTCCCTACACAAAGAATGGTAATTTTCATATATCACCTCTTAAAAAGATCATAAGGAAAAAGGGCTACAGCCCGGAAGCCGCAGTCCTCTTTCTCTGTGTATCTGTGAAGTCACTGAACAGATACGATACTTATTTGTTGCTTAAGAACTCATGGATGCCTTTTGCTGCTGCTTTACCTGCGCCCATGGCCAGAATAACAGTAGCTGCACCTGTAACGGCATCACCACCGGCATAAACACCATCTTTAGATGTCTTACCTGTCTCTTCATCTGCGATGATACATTTGCGTTTGTTTGTATCCAGACCGATTGTTGTAGAAGAAATCAGTGGATTTGGTGAAGTACCAAGGGACATGATAACAGTGTCCACATCCAGTACAAATTCAGATCCAGGAATCACAACCGGACGTCTTCTTCCGGATGCATCCGGCTCGCCAAGTTCCATACGTACACACTTCATACCTGCTACAGCATCATCCTCGTTTACCAGAATCTCAGTTGGATTTGTCAGAAGATCAAAGATTACACCTTCTTCTTTTGCGTGATGTACTTCTTCTGCTCTTGCAGGAAGTTCTGCTTCACTTCTTCTGTACACGATATGTACTTCTGCACCCAGACGAAGTGCTGTTCTTGCAGCATCCATTGCAACGTTACCGCCGCCTACAACAGCAACTTTTTTACCTTTTACGATCGGTGTGTCATAATCTTCACGGAATGCTTTCATCAGGTTGTTTCTGGTCAGGTACTCATTTGCTGAGAAAACGCCCTTTGCTGTTTCTCCAGGAATGCCCATGAACATTGGAAGACCTGCACCGGATCCGATAAATACAGCTTCGAATCCCTCTTCATCCATCAGTTCATCAATTGTGATAGAACGTCCGATGATAACATTTGTTTCGATCTTAACACCAAGAGATTTTACATTTTCTACTTCTTTGGCAACAACGTCCAGTTTTGGAAGACGGAATTCAGGGATACCATAAACCAGTACACCGCCTGCCTCGTGAAGTGCTTCGAAAATAGTTACATCGTAACCAAGTTTTGCCAGATCACCTGCACAGGTAAGTCCGGAAGGACCGGAACCGATAACTGCAACTTTCTTTCCGTTTTTCTCTGCAGCAGGAGTTGGCTTGATGCCGTTCTCTCTTGCCCAGTCTGCTGTGAAACGTTCCAGTTTACCGATGGATACAGCTTCACCTTTGATACCACGGATACATTTACCTTCACACTGGCTCTCCTGTGGGCATACACGGCCACAGATTGCAGGAAGTGCGGAAGATTCGGAAATTACTTTATAAGCTTCTTCAAAATTTCCTTCTTTTACCTGATGGATAAATCCAGGAATATTGATGCTTACAGGACATCCTTCTACACATTTTGCTTTTTTACAGTTTAAGCATCTGGAAGCTTCTTCCATTGCTTCTTCTTTGTTATATCCAAGACATACTTCGTCAAAATTAGTTGCTCTGACCTGTGGATCCTGTTCTCTGACAGGAACTTTCTTTAATACATCTGCCATTATTTGTCACCTCCACAATTTCCACATCCGCCGTGATGTGTTTCACCTTCATGCAGTTTTAATAAAGCACGGCCTTCTTCTGTCTTGTAGAGCGCCTGTCTCTTCATTGCTGCATTGAAATCGATTTTATGACCGTCGAATTCCGGACCGTCTACGCAAGCGAATTTCACTTCATCTCCTACCATAACTCGACAGGCTCCGCACATACCAGTACCGTCTACCATGATCGGATTCATGCTGACAACCGTCGGGATGTTTAACTTCTGAGTCGTCAGGCAGCAGAATTTCATCATGATCATCGGTCCGATGGAAACACAGTGATCATAGGTCTTACCTTCTTTTGTTACCAGATCTTCGATTACTTTTGTAACCATACCGCTTCTTCCGTAAGAACCGTCATCTGTTGTGATATAAAGATTGCCGGCTACTTCCTGCAGTTCTTTTTCCAGAATAACCAGATCTTTGGTCTTGGCACCAACGATAACATCTACGTCTACGCCATGTTCATGGAGCCACTTTACCTGTGGGTAAACAGGAGCGGTTCCCACACCACCGGCAACGAAAAGAATTTTTTTCTTCTTTACTTCTTCCAGCGGCTCTGTGCATAAATCAGATGGCTGTCCAAGAGGTCCTACGAAATCGCGGAAAAAATCTCCGGTCTGAAGAGTTGCGAACTTCTCTGTAGATGCTCCGATTGGCTGGAATACAATAGTAATTGTTCCTGCTTCGCGGTCATAATCGCAAATGGTAAGTGGAATTCTTTCGCCTACTTCATCTTTTTTCACGATGACAAACTGTCCCGGCAGGCAGTGTTTTGCAACACGAGGAGCTTCTACAACCATCTTGTAGATGTTGCCGGCAAGCTTGCCTGCTTCTAAAATCTTGTACATATATATATCCTCCTTCATATTATGCCTTTACAGGCTAAAGTCCAAAACTTCTTCAATAATACTTCATTTCCTCATTTTCGTCAATATTTTGTTAAAATTTTAGACATTTTCATCTACATACTGTTCGAATTCTTCCATAGACATCAGCACTTTTCTTGGCTTGGTGCCCTCTTCCGGGCCAACCACGCCCGCTTCTGAGAGCTGATCCATGATGCGCGCCGCACGATTGAAACCTATCTTAAAGACTCTTTGCAGCATACCGATGGAAGCTTTATCTTTCTCAATGATAAACTTGCCTGCCTGTACGAAGTTGCTGTCCAGTTCGCTTCCTCCTGTTGCTCCTCCCATAGATAACGGACTGCTCTGCGCCACGGTATTCATACGTGCCTCCATCTGTCTGGTATAGGCAGTCATATCGTTTTTCTGCGTCAGGAATTCCGTCACTTTGCTGACTTCAGCATCTGAGACAAAGGATCCCTGTACACGGACTGGTTTGGAATAACCCTGAGGGTAAAAGAGCATATCACCTTTTCCCAGCAGTTTTTCCGCTCCTGTCATATCCAGAATGGTTCTGGAGTCTACACCACTGGTTACTGAGAATGCAATTCGTGATGGCATATTCGCCTTAATCAGGCCTGTGATAACATTCACTGACGGACGCTGTGTGGCAATGATCAGATGAATCCCGGCTGCTCTGGCAAGCTGAGCCAGACGGCAAATGGCATCTTCCACTTCTCCCGGTGCCACCATCATCAGATCAGCAAGCTCGTCTACAATAATGACGATCTGTGGAAGCTTCTTGGGTTTATCCGTTGCATTCACATCATCCAGCGCTTCTACTTTCGCATTGTAACCCTTCAAATCACGGACCCCGGCATTGGCAAACAGCTCATAACGCTTTGTCATCTCTGCCACACCCCAGTTCAAAGCACCGGATGCCTTTTTCGGATCCGTGACAACCGGGATAAACAGATGTGGAATACCATTGTATACACTCAGTTCCACAACCTTCGGGTCAATCATAATCAGTTTTACATCTTCCGGATCTGCCTTGTAGATAATGCTCATAATCAGTGTATTAATGCAAACAGACTTACCGGAACCGGTGGCACCTGCAATCAGTAGATGCGGCATCTTGGCTATATCCGTCACAACAGTTTTTCCGGCAATATCTTTACCGACTGCAAAGGAAAGATTGGATTTGGCATTCTGGAATTCATCGGATTCCAGAAGTTCACGAAGATAAACAGCACTGTTTTCCTTATTAGGAACTTCAATCCCCACCGCCGCCTTTCCGGGGATCGGTGCTTCAATACGAATATCCTCTGCAGCCAGATTCAGCTTGATATCATCTGCCAGATTGACAATTTTACTGACCTTCACTCCCTGTTCAGGCTGAAGTTCATATCTGGTGACTGCCGGGCCGCAGCTTACATTCGTCACTGTTACATTTACTCCAAAGCTGTGAAGCGTATCCTGAAGCTTTCTTGCTGTCTCTGTCACTTCATCATTGGTGTTGCCGCCAGATGATGAAGCTGGCTTTTTCAGGAGATCCAACGGAGGAAAAACATATTCCGCCTTTTCTACAGATTCATTCTGTTTGATCTCCTCTGCCACGCTGTCCACAGCCTGTTCCTGTTCTTCTTTGGAGGAATGCGGATTCTTAATCTTTGTTTTTGCTGTTATCTCTTCGGAAGCTGTTTCTTTTTCTATGGCGGATTTTTCTGTATGCTTTTCAATATCTTTATCTGCCAGCCTGACTACATCTTTGTGTTCTGCCGGAATGCTTCTGTCTTCTACCGGCATCTCCGGCATAGAGAATGATTCCGGCCTAGATACTGTATCTGCGGAAGCTGCCACTACAGGCTGTACTCTGTGAACTATTTCAGCATCAGGAGATGATGAAGAAATCACCTGTGAACTGCCATTTCTCTGAATTGTAAACTGCAGTTCCGGAAGACCATCTTCCTTATTCTGTAAAGGCTTCTCCTTAACAGTTGTATGTTCTGCCTTTGCCTGAATGACCTTAGGCTTTTCCTGTCTTGGTGGAAGCTCCGGCACTGATTCCTCTGCTGCTTTTGCATTGGCCGGGTCCAACATCACTGTTGCATGTCCGGAAGACTTCGGGATCTTTGGCACAACTTCATGAATCTCTTCTGCAACCGGAAGTCCCATACCAAAAGTAGTATTCGTACTGACTCCTGTTACCACGCGCTGTCTTCTCGGCTCCCGAATTTCTCTGGACAGATCCTGATTAGCTGACTTCATTTCTTCGATCTCTCTTTGCATCTGCATCTGCTTCTGAAGATGTGCTCTTTTTCTTTTCTGCTGATTCAGCTCTCTGCGCATCTGCTTCCTGGTATGTGCCTGTCCTATGGCACTTCCGCTTTCTGCACAAATACTGTCAAACAGAGTATGGCCTGTCAGAAGAATCATACCGATAATAAAAAGTACAATGTTGCAGATCCAGGTTCCAATCTCTCCTACAATTGGATGAAATAACTGATAAACTGCGGCTCCCGCCATACCTCCGCCATTTCTGTTCTCCATACAGGATTGATAATACTCGACAAGTGATATCTGTGATGACACCGGGTTAGATACCAACGCAAAAAAACAGCTCAGTGAAATCATCAGAACCAGGGCTGCAATCACCTTGAGCCATGCCTGCAGGCTGCCATGATTGGCAATCAGAAGCGTCATGACCAGGAACAGAAAAAATGGCATAATATATGCCATCATGCCAAATAGTCCAAAGAAAAATCCGCTGATGGATCTTCCAATGATTCCACCTGCATGAAAAGTGTTCCCCAAAAAGAAAATAATACAGAACGCAAGCAGAAGCCAGAGAAATATCTCTGCTGACAGCGGCGTTCTTTTCTTTCTGGAAATGTCAGGGACATCAATCTCAGAACGCCGTCTTCTGTTTGATTCCGTACCGGAGGAAGCATTCTTTTTTCTCACACTCTGTTTTCCAGATGCAGATGTGATCCGTTTCTTCCTGGTATCTGAGGAAGTGTTTGTTTTTTTATTGCTGTCTTGGCCTTTGGAAATTCTGGTTGGCTTTGACGTCGATATTTTTTCTTCTTTTGTCTGAGCAGTTGCTGTCTTTTTCTTTGTTGCCATATTTTCTCCCTTAAAATACTATCCTATCTGGTTGCAATATATGCGATAATTGAGACACTGCCGACGATCAGGCAGTATATTGCAAATCCCCTGAATTTTTTCTTTCTTACGATCTTCAGCATTTTTTTGATACAGAAATATCCCACAATTCCTGCCACTGCTGCTCCGATAAAAAATATGAAAAACTGCGCCACACTGACATGACTGCTTCCCATCTGTGTGAGTTCCAGAATGGCTGCTCCCAAAATGGCTGGAATAGCCATAATAAATGAATATTTTACGGCAAATCGCTTATCATATCCACTGATCAGACTGGCTGCAATGGTCGTCCCGGATCTGGACAACCCCGGAAGCGTACTGATCCCCTGTGCAATACCGATCAGAAATGCACTGGTAAAACTGATATCTTTCGGAATCTTTTTGCCTGATTCTGCTGCATCGGCAATGATTAGAAGCACCGCTGTCATAATCAGACCGATTCCAGGTGCCAGCAGGGAATCATAAGCCAGATTCACCAGGTCTCTTGCAGTATAGCCGATCACAGCAGTAGGGATTGTCGCACACAGAATCATCACTACAAATCGCCGGTAATTATTATGTAAAATCTTCTTATACCGTACGGCATCTTTTTCTTTCTTATTATGAATGAGGATCGAACCGTTCCTGCCAATGTCTGAAATCATTCGGACTGTCTCACCGATCATTCGCAGAATATCTTTATAGAATACTGCACAGATCGCAAAGAAAGTCCCAAGATGCAGCATTACATCAAAGAGAAGTCCGCCGTCTGTCTGTATTCCGAATAGATTCCGCAGAATCGCCAGATGTCCCGAACTGCTGATTGGCAAAAATTCTGTGACGCCCTGCACGATTCCCAAAATAACGGACTGTATAAGTGTCATATTGTTCTCCTTATCCCTGCATACATGATTTCAGATTATAGCATAAAAATCCGTATGATACAAATATCATTGTATCATATCGTGTATTTTCTGTAATGCCAGGGATATTCCTCCTACCTCATTGATAATATGTTCTTCCACTGCCTGGCTTCCCACCAGAATGGTTCCCAGATCTTTGGTCAGCATACCGGTATCCAGCATTAACTGCTCCAGACGTTCTCTTTCGGCACCGCAGTGTGATGCGATAAAGCCCAGAATCCGGTTTTGCATCTGCCTGAAGTAATCATAAGTCTGCGGAGCCCCAATCACGGTTCCATTCATACGGACAGGGTGAATCACCATGGTACCGGTAGCTACAATAAAAGAATAATCTGTGGAAACAGCAATCGGAACACCGATGGAATGGCTGCCACCCAAAACCAGTGATACGGTTGGTTTACTTAAAGATGCTATCATCTCAGCAATAGCAAGCCCGGCTTCCACATCGCCGCCTACTGTATTCAGCAGAACCAAGACTCCCTGAATATCCCTGCTGTCTTCAATTGCTGCAAGCTGTGGCAGCAGATGCTCATATTTGGTCGTTTTACTGGTAGAAGGAAGGCACTCATGCCCTTCGATTTCACCAATAATGGAAATCAGATGAATATGGTGATCCAGAACCGCCTGTCCGAATTCCTTCACAGATTCATCCCTTTTCTCTTGTTTGTCAGCTGTCGTTTCCTGTTCCTTTTTCTTTTCTTCCATGTCATACCTCATACATTTTCTTTTTAGTATGCCGTATAACGGTGAGACTTATTCATCCTGTATGACAAGAAATCCCCCTATCAGTTTGGGCTGATAAAGGGATTTGTTTTGTTATTTTATCAGGAAAGAGGATAAGTATAAAAATATTCCTCTTCCAGATCATGTACCATCTTAATATACATATCTCTGCACTCTTCCATCTGATCTGACTCGATCATGTGAATACACGGATTCAGATAAGTATCCCAGATATGGCGGTATACTTCTTCCTTCTGTCCGGAACGATTGATATGCTTCACAATTGTCGGTGCCACATCGTAATACTCATGGATCACTGCTTCGCCGTCTTCCTGACTCATCAGATAGTTATCACGATACTCCCGCAATAATGTCAGTTCGTAACAGTCATCTGGCTTTCCAAAGGTCTCGCAGACAGCTGTAGTAATATAACACCATTTGTGCTGAAAACCTGCCTGAATCTCATCCACATTAGCAGCGGAAATATTACTCTCCGGGAACCTCTCCTTCCATGCAGTAAGAATCTGTTCCTCCAGTGGACGCACACACTGACCGTCGTATTTTTTCAGTGACGGAAGAAAATATACTACCATAAATAGATTCAGGTTCATGGAAACCTGAGCTTTTTTGGCTTTCTTTTTTTCCCGTCCAAGAAGAGAAACTGCTTTTCCTGCCACAGCTTCTGCCATGTTCTTTATGTACTGTTCCTTGTCAATTGCGTTATGATAGCCATCTTCCAGCGCCTGATATGCCGGGAAATGTGACTCATAGAACTGTGTAAAGGCGTCCATGTAATATTTTTTATGAAACCTGTCCAGTAGTTGGTCCATATTGTCAAAAACATCTTCCATTCCGTGAAGGGCGGTCAGATATGTATTCTCCATAATTATTCCTCCAGATTGGTGTACACGTTCTGTACATCATCATCTTCATCAAGAAGATCCAGGGTTCTCTGTAAATTCTTCAGCATAGTTTCATCAGTAAGTGCCACATAATTCTGTGGAATCATCGTTACTTCAGCAGATGCCATAGCAATACCTTCTTTTTCCAGAGTTTCTCTGACTGTGCTGAATTCATCTGGATCAGTAATAATTTCAAAACTGTCTTCTTCGTCTGAGAAGTCTTCTGCACCTGCATCCAGAGCAATCATCATCAGATCATCGGCGTCCATATCACATTCTTCCTTGTCAATGATGATCTGGCCTTTCTTATCAAAGCTGTAAGATACACAGCCTGGTGTTCCGATGCTTCCGCTTCCCTTGGTAAAAGCGCTTCTTACATTGGCAGCAGTACGATTCTTATTGTCTGTCAGGGCATCTACAATGATTGCAATTCCGCCCGGTCCGTATCCTTCGTAGGAAACATACTCATAGTTTACAGAGTTAGCATCACCAGCTGCCTTCTTAATACCGCGGTCGATGGTATCATTTGGCATATTGTTTGCTTTTGCCTTGGCAATGACATCACGCAGTCTACTGTTGTTAGCAGGATCTGCACCGCCCTCTTTTACTGCAACGGCAATTTCACGGCCGATGATCGTAAAAATCTTTCCCTTAGCTGCATCATTCTTTTCCTTTTTGTGCTTGATATTTGCGAACTTTGAATGTCCTGACATAATAATTTTTCTCCTTTATTCCTGTGTTTTTACAACATTGGTTCCTTCCGGAAGCCTCTGTACTTTTACTGTTTCAATCATCTTATTGGCAACTTTTTCAATCTGAAACAGATATCCGTTTGCCTGTATTTGGGAGTGTTCATCCTCATCTGGTATCTTATCCAGCTTAGAGATCAGATAACCGTTCAGTGTCTCAAATTCTGTTTCACCAAATTCCGTTCCCAGTTCTTCTTCTACCTGCTCTAGAGGTGCCAGACCTGAAATCAGGTATGTATGCTGATCCAGCTTCTGGATAAGTGGTTCATCATTATCGTATTCGTCCTGAATATTTCCGACTATCACCTCAAGAATATCTTCCATCGCCACGAGACCGGCTGTTTGTCCATATTCATCTGCAATGATCACCATCTGAAGCTTCTGAGACTGCATCATCTGAAAAAGGCTAGTTACTTCCTTCGTCTCAGGAATAAACACTGCTTCTCTGAGAAGCCCTTTGATATCACGGATTTTCCAGTCTGCAAATCCCTTCTGCGTCATATATCTCATTGCGTCTTTTAAAAACAGAATTCCGATTACATTATCCATGTTTTCTTCATAAACCGGAAATCTGGAATGACTGTCATTTAACATAAAATCAAGGGCATCCTTCAGCGTCATCTCACAATCAATTCCTACAATATGACGTCTGTGAGTCATCACATCCTGTGCCTGCTTGCTGGCAAGATCAAAAATGTTCTTGATCATCTCTGATTCATCTGACCGAATGATTCCCTGCTGACATCCTTCCTCAACCATAGAGACAATCTCGCTCTGGAATTCCTCTTCTGTAGGAGTGGAAATTCCAAATTGCTGGGCAAGACGCTCCATAAAAGACTTTGACAATTTTGTACATCCTTTCTATTTATCATAGATTCATCGTTTAAATATAACATTGATCTGCTGTTTCGTCAAGACAGGTATGTACCTAATTCAAGACTGACCATCAGTGCCGCATCGATTTTTTTCAGAATTCCTTCATCCAGATGGCAGACTTTATCCTTCAGTCTGGACTTATCGATGGTACGGAGCTGTTCCAGCAGTATGACAGAATCTTTCACGATATGGTATCTGGCAGCATCGATCTCTATGTGGGTTGGCAGCTTTGCCTTATTCATTCTGGATGTAATGGCTGCAACAATCACCGTCGGACTGTATCTGTTGCCGATGTCATTCTGGATAACCAGGACCGGCCGGATACCGCCCTGTTCCGATCCGATCACTGGTCTGAGATCTGCATAAAATATATCACCTCTGCGAATAACCAAATTAAGTCACACTCCATTTTTCTATTTATCCGGATGGCTGGAGTATTTCCAATCTTTTTTCGATTATGCATCTGCTCTACTATATGTGAAAAAAACTTTTTGGTAACTTTTCATGATTTGTCTGTTATTTTCCGCCGCCAAGGTACACACGAGGGACACGTTTGCTGACACAACAGACAAATTCATACGGAAATCGTCCACACAGATCTGACAATTCCTCTACCGTAATCTCTTCCTCCTGATCCCGTCCAAGAAGTGTCACCTCATCTCCTCTGGATACATCCGGAATGTCAGTTACATCTGCCATAAACTGATCCATACAGATTCTTCCCAGTATTTGTGCCCTTTTCCCATGGATCAGCACACTGGCTTTACCGGAAAGCATTCGTGGATAACCGTCGGCGTATCCAGTTGGAATGGTTGCTATCTTCATCTTCTTTGGAGTTACAAATGTGCCACCATAGCTGATCTGTTCCCCCGCTTCTACTTCTTTTACAAAAGCAACGCCAGACTTCCATGACATAACTGGTTTCAGCGGGATCTTTTCTTTCTGTACCTCATCAGATGGATAGATGCCATATATGGTAATTCCTGCCCGTACCACATCCAGATTAGCGTAAGGCATGTCGATAATCCCCGCACTGTTAGAACAATGGCAGACCGGAATAGATACGCCCCAGTCCTGAAGCTGTCTGTGAAAATCCATGTAACGGCGGAACTGTCTGTCTGCATAAATCTTATCTGTTTCATCTGCCCTGGCAAAATGCGTAAACATTCCCTCGATCTGTAAAGACTCCATCTGGCTGATTTTGCAAATAACAGCAGCACTTTTCTGAGTATCTTTAAATCCGATCCGATTCATGCCTGTATCCAGTGCAATATGGATTTTGGCTTTTTTATGAAGCTGTTCTGCATAATCTGCAATCTTTTCTGCCGTTTCCAGATCAAATACCGGCATTCTGACTTCCCTGTCAATCAGTTCTTCATAGTGATCTTCAAATACATATCCAAGAACCAGAATTGGTTTCTGAATTCCCGCATCACGAAGCTCCAGTGCCTCCTCTGCGGTTGCGGTGGCAAATCCCCAGATATAAGGGAAAGTCTCCAGGAAACGTCCAACCGTAACTGCCCCATGTCCATAGGCATCTGCCTTGATGACTGCGATCATTTGTGTACCTTCCCTGATATTTTTTCTCATCGATTCAAAATTATATGCAATCGCATCCAGATCCACGGTTACATACGTTCTGCTATAACTGTTCATGATGCCCCTTTCATTCTATACCATATAAAATTCGATCTGCGATATCACCTGCCATCATGGAATAGGTCCCACGCTCTTTCCTGACAGTGTCGCCTGCCAGTCCATGGACATATACCCCCAGTCTTGCAGCCTCAAAAAGATCCATCTTCTGTGCGAGAAATGCACCGATCACCCCGGTAAGCACATCCCCGCTTCCGCCAGTTGCCATTCCATGATTCCCGGTATTGTTTATATATTCATCCAGACCATCCGTCACAACCGTATGACTGCCTTTTAATACTGTGACCAGATGATGCTCCCGTGCATAATCCAAGGCTATTTTGCTACGATGTTCCTGTATCTCCTTTACCGGAATGCCCGTAAGACGGCTCATTTCCATAGGATGGGGTGTCACAACAAACGAATCTTGAGCCAGCTTATACCATTGAGGATGAGATGCCAGGAGATTAAGAGCATCTGCATCCAGTACCTTAGGAAGTCTGTTTTTTAATATTGTCTGCAGAATTTCTCCCGCACATGTCGATTTTCCCAACCCAGGTCCTGCTGCCACGGCTGTTATCCCCTGAAGCGCAGTCTCAAGCTGAGATCTGTCCCACCGCTCAGGCTGATAGGTGATCAATACTGCCTCAGGCAGAAGTTCCTGCAAAATCACACGGTTACATTCTTCCGTATAGATGTAGACCAGTCCCACGCCGCTGCGGTAGGCCGCTTTTCCCGCAAGATAAGCTGCTCCACACATATTACGGCTGCCGGCAGCCAGCAGAAGCTTTCCATAGTCGCCCTTATTGGAATCTTCATATCTTGGTGGCAGCTTTTCTTTCAGTTCCCATTCTTCATATGATTGTATCTGCATTTATTCTCCAAAAGAAAGGCTGCCAAATCCATTCACGGAATGTCCCGGAAATCCTCTGGCAGCATTGCTTTTTATTTCTTTTTGTCTTTTCTGTTAATATTATAAGATAACTGCATCAGACTCTCTGACAAATGCACATTCTCTACTACAATATCAGACGGCAAATCCAGATCCGTATGAGCAAAATTCCAGATTGCCTTGACACCACCTTTTACCAACAGAGGCGCGATCTCTTCTGCTCCGGTCTTTGGCAGTGTCAGCGTTGCAATATCAATGTCATGTGAATTCAGAAAAGCCGGCAATTTATCATCTGTCATAATCTGTATACCACGTATGGTTGTTCCTTCCAGATCAGGATTGGTATCAAAAATTCCTATAATACGAAATCCACGTTTTTCGAATTTTACATAGTTAGCAATTGCCTGTCCCAGATGTCCTGCACCGATAATGATCATATTGTATGTCTTGTCAAGCCCAAGGATTTTTCCGATCTCATTGTAAAGATATTTTACATTGTATCCATATCCCTGCTGCCCGAATCCGCCAAAATTATTCAAATCCTGACGGATCTGTGATGCAGTAACCTGCATTCTGTCACTTAATTCATTTGATGAAATACGCTCCACTTTGTGTTCCAGTAATTCGCCCAGATATCGGTAGTAGCGTGGAAGACGCTTTATTACGGCTTTTGAAATTTCCCGTTCCTGCACTGATTCGTCACCCCCGTAAATTGAATTTTAATACTTTTCTTTCAGTATACATTACTGTTAAATACTTGTCAATTAACGAGATGCTGTAATAAATACATGATAAATCGCACGGGTTGCTTTCTCAAAATCTTTTTCATTGACACCGATGATAATATTCAACTCACTGGATCCCTGATCAATCATACGAATATTAATATCCTCTTTTGCAAGAGCCGCAAACAGCTTGCCCGCAGTACCTTCCGTAGACTTCATACCTCTTCCCACTACTGCAATCAATGCAATATTGGAATGAATTTCCAGAAAATCAGGATCCACACTACGGTGAAGTCCTGCCAGGATCTTCTGTTCTTTTTCTTCAAAATCAGACTGCTGTACAAACACACTCATGGTATCAATACCGGAAGGCATATGTTCAAAGGATAATCCATTCTCTTCAAAAACACTTAACACTCTTCTGCCAAATCCAATCTCCGTATTCATACGGTCCTTTTCCAGATTGACAGAAGCAAATCCCTTCTTGCCAGCAATACCGGTGATGGTATACTTTGGTTTCTTACAGGTGCTCTCTACAATCAGGGTACCAGGTGCAGATGGATCATTGGTATTCTTGATATTAATTGGAATACCTTCTCTTCTGACCGGGAAAATTGCTTCATCATGAAGTACAGACGCTCCCATATAAGCAAGTTCACGCAGTTCACGGTATGTGATAATCTCAATCGGTTCCGGATTCTCTACAATATGTGGATCCGTTACAAGGAATCCTGATACATCGGTCCAGTTCTCATACAGATCTGCTTTCACTGCACGTGCAACAATAGATCCGGTAATATCGGATCCACCTCTGGAAAATGTCTTAATCGTTCCGTTTGGCATAGCACCATAAAAACCGGGAATGACTGCACAGTCTGTCTTCTCCAGCCGCAGACTCAGAATATTATTGGTCTTCTCGGAATCAAATTCTCCGTCTTCATCAAAAAAGATCACTTCTGCCGCATCGATAAATTCAAATCCAAGATAATTTGCCATAATGATACCATTCAGATATTCTCCTCTGGATGCCGCATAATTCACGCCTGCACCATTTTTGAAGTATTCATAAATCTTATCAAATTCCTTATCCAGTGAAAGGTCCAGGTGTAATCCTTCAATAATCTCGTTATATCTCTCATGGATCTTATCCAGTTTTTCTTCAAAATTACTTCCGCTCACTGCGGTATCATAGCAATCATAAAGCATATCAGTGACCTTGGTATCTCCACTGAAACGTTTGCCCGGAGCGGATGGAATCACATATCTTCTGTGTTTGTCTGCTGTAATAATACTTTTTACCTTACTGAATTGCTGTGCACTTGCCAGCGAACTTCCTCCGAACTTTACTACTTTTTTCATACGAAATCCTCCTATGTATCGCTTCAATGTAATATATTACTGCATTTTTTGCAAAAAAGCTAGAGTAAATTACAGGAATATGTTAAACTGTATCCGGCAATGCCCAAATCAGTTAGAAATAGGATGTGAATTATGATACTATCTTGCAGTCATATAGATAAGGCTTTTGGAGCCAAACATGTTTTAAAAGACGTTACTTTTCACGTGGAGGAACGGGAAAAGGCAGCAATTGTTGGAATCAACGGTGCCGGTAAGTCTACACTCCTGAAAATTATTATGAATCAGTTAGCTGCCGATCAGGGAGAAGTTACGCTGTCCAAGGGTGCAACCATTGGATATCTTGCGCAGCACGAAGCAGTATCCAGTGAGCATACGATCTACGAAGAACTTCTGGAAGTGAAAAAAGACATTATCGCTATGGAAGAAAAGCTACGTTCTCTGGAACAGGATATGAAGGACCAGGAGGGCGAAACACTCTCTGCCACACTGGATCTTTACCACCGGCTGAGCACAGAATTCGAAAACCAGAATGGCTATGCATATAAAAGTGAACTGACCGGTGTATTAAAAGGTCTGGGATTTGAAGAAGAAGAATTCTCCAAGTCCATCTCCACTCTTTCCGGTGGACAGAAAACACGCGTTGCACTGGGTAAACTGCTGCTCTCCCGCCCGGATATTATTTTACTAGATGAACCAACCAACCACCTGGATATGAATTCCATTGCCTGGCTGGAAACTTTCCTACTGAATTATCCCGGTGCTGTCCTGATCGTGGCACATGACCGTTATTTCTTAAATAAAGTAGTTACCAAGGTCGTAGAACTGGATAACGGAAAAGCTACTGTATTTCTCGGCAATTATTCTGATTATGCACAGAAAAAAGCAATGCTGCGTGATGCCCAGCTAAAAGCATGGATGAATCAGCAGCAGGAAATTAAGCATCAGGAGCAGGTCATCGCAAAACTGAAATCCTTCAACCGGGAAAAAAGCATTAAGCGTGCAGAAAGCCGGGAAAAGATGCTGGATAAGATAGAACGTCTGGACAAGCCGATGGAACTAGACAATGAGATCCATCTTCAGCTTCATCCCCGTGTGGAGAGCGGTGAAGACGTCCTGAAGGTAGAGCACCTATCCAAGTCCTTCGGCAATCTTTCTCTGTTTTCTGACTTGAACTTTTTTATAAAACGCGGAGAAAAAGTGGCTATTATCGGCAATAACGGGACCGGTAAAACAACGATTCTGAAAATCATTAATTCCGTTATCGAAGCAGACGCCGGTTCCTTCACACTGGGAAGCAAAGTGCATATCGGATATTACGATCAGGAACATCATGTCCTGCATATGGAAAAAACACTGTTTGAGGAAATCGCAGATGACTACCCTGCTTTGACCAATACAGAGATCCGCAATACACTGGCAGCATTCCTCTTTACCGGAGATGACGTATTCAAGCAGATCAAAGACTTAAGCGGTGGTGAACGGGGACGTGTATCTCTTGCCAAGCTGATGCTGTCTGAAGCAAACTTCCTGATTCTGGATGAGCCGACCAACCACCTGGACATTATCTCCAAAGAGATCCTGGAAAATGCCCTGAATCAATACACCGGAACGGTGCTGTATGTGTCCCATGACCGTTATTTCATTAATCAGACCGCCAGCCGGATTCTCGATTTGACAGGAAATACTCTGGTTAATTATATTGGAAATTATGACTATTATCTGGAAAAGCGTGAAGAACTGACCAGTATTTATGCTCCATCTTCCGATACGGCTGTTTCTGAGAACAAGACAGTATCCGAAACATCTTCCAGCAATAAGGATGACTGGCAAAAACGTAAAGAAGAACAGGCCAAAGAACGAAAACGCCAGAATGACCTGAAAAAAGCAGAAGATCAGATCCAGAAGCTGGAATCCAGAGATCAGGAAATTGACGATCTGATGTGTCTGGAATCTGTCTACACCGATGTGGCAAAATGTATGGAACTGAACAAAGAAAAGGCAGAGATCGCAGAAAAACTGGAAGCTCTGTATGAAGTATGGGAATCCCTGATGTAAGGACTTCACACATTCAAATAAAGTGTCAGTAAAGCAAAGAACACATGAACTTCAGACAGTTCATGTGTTCTTTCACGTTCTTCTTATTTTATTCTTATAATGAAGCCTCCAGATTTTCACGAATGGCACAAATAAAATCCTTACTGTTCAATACAACCGGGTGTTCCAGTGTGGTAATCAATGCCAAGTCCTTTGTCATTTTTCCGCTCTCGATGGTATCCAGAGTTGCCTTTTCCAGTTTATCTGCAAACGTCATTAATTCCGGAATCCGATCCAGTTCTCCCCTTTTTCTCAGAGCTCCGCTCCATGCAAAAATGGTTGCCACGGAATTAGTAGAGGTCTCTTCTCCCTTCAGGTGTTTGTAATAGTGTCTCTGTACCGTTCCATGTGCTGCTTCATACTCGAAGTTGCCGTCCGGAGAAACAAGCACAGAGGTCATCATGGCAAGAGAACCAAACGCAGAAGAAATCATGTCGCTCATAACGTCACCGTCATAATTCTTGCATGCCCAAATATAGCCGCCTTCTGATTTCATAACACGTGCTACTGCATCATCAATCAGGGTATAGAAATAGGTAATACCGGCTTCTTTGAACTTGTCAGCATATTCCTTTTCATAGATCTCCTGCATAATGTCTTTAAACGTATGATCGTATTTTTTGGAAATAGTATCCTTGGTTGCAAACCAGAGATCCTGTCTGGTATCCAGTGCATAAGAAAAACAGCTTCTGGCATAGCTCTCAATGGACTTGTTCAGATTATGCATACCCTGCAGTACACCAGGTCCTTTAAATTCATGAATCGTTTCTTTCATGACCGTTCCATCTTCACCGGTAAATACCAGTTCAGCCTTTCCAGGTCCCGGTACTTTCATCTCAACAGACTTATATACATCACCATAAGCATGTCTGGCAATGGTGATTGGTTTCTTCCAGGTACGAACATTCGGCTCAATGCCCTTTACAATAATCGGTGTACGGAATACCGTTCCGTCAAGCAGTGCACGGATGGTTCCATTTGGACTTTTCCACATCTCTTTCAGATGATATTCTTCCATGCGGGCAGCATTTGGTGTGATAGTTGCACATTTTACCGCAACACCATATTTCTTTGTTGCCATTGCGCTGTCCACTGTAACCTGGTCATTGGTCGCATCTCTGTGTTCCAGTCCAAGATCATAGTATTCTGTCTTCAGGTCAATAAATGGCAGCAGTAATTCATCCTTGATCATTTTCCAGAGTATTCTGGTCATCTCATCTCCGTCCATCTCTACCAGTGGGGTTATCATTTTAATTTTATCCATTATTCTGTCCTCATCTCTCTATGATTCATGTTCCATATGAATGTTGGCAATTGCATTTAAAATATGCCTGGTTGCCAGTTCATCTGCTTTTTTTGCATCTTTCGCTTTAATTGCTTCCAGAATCTCCTCATGTTCCTGAGTAGACTTTTTTGCCCGTTCCTGACGCTTCAGAGAACGCAGTCTCGCCTTCTGTACATACTGATGATAATCTTTTAACTGGTGCTCCAGCATTTTGCTTCCACAGGATTCAAAAAGTACTTCATGGAACTGGCTATCCATATTCAGCAGATGCTCCATATCCTTTTTTTCTTCGTAAAATTTGGAAAGGAGAATAATCTCTTCTAATTTATCCAGTTGTGGCTGCGTAATGAATGAAACAGCCATCTCTGCACACAGCCCTTCCAGACGTGCCCGGATACGAAAAATATCTTCCACATCTTTGGCAGTAATTCCTTTTACATGGGCACCTCTGTTCGGAAAAATCTCTACCAGCCCTTCCTGCTCCAGCTGACGGAGTGCCTCTCTTACAGGTGTACGGCTGACACCCAGCTTCTTGGAAAGACTTATCTCCCTCAGCTCTGCCCCATCCTCGAATTCACCTGCAAGAATACTGTTTTTTAGCTGGGTAAATACTTTCCCGCCTAATGAATAATGATCGTCCATTCTCTTCTCCTGTTATACCAGATCATAATTTAATTTGGAACAGCAGTCTGCAATCACATCTGTCAGTTCATCATCTGTAATAACAGTTACACGTCCTTCCTCATATTCGTGATCTACCCATGCTTTTACCATCTTAACCAGTTCGCATTCTTTGTCCAGCTTTTTCTCTGCCGGCAGCTTATAGTATGTGTTGATCCAGTGAGCTATACCTGCAAGACCGGATGTGTTGGACACTGATACCAGCACTGGTCTGTTTAAGAATTTTTCTGTATCAAAGATATTGTAGATCTCTTCATTCTTCAGAAGACCATCTGCATGAATACCTGCTCTTGTCACATTGAAATTCTTGCCGACAAACGGCGTACGTGACGGTACCGTATAACCGATCTCTTTTTCGTAGTATTCTTTTAATTCTGTAATAACAGTGGTATCCATACCATCCAGTGAACCACGAAGCTGTGCATATTCAAATACCATTGCTTCCAGTGGTGTATTACCGGTACGTTCTCCGATTCCGAACAGGGAACAGTTCACACCACATGCGCCGTAAAGCCATGCTGTAGTAGAGTTGCTGACTGCTTTATAGAAGTCATTGTGACCATGCCATTCAATCATCTCACTTGGTACACCGGCATGGGTCATAATACCATAGATGATACCCTGTACAGAACGAGGGATCACAGCACCCGGATAGTTGACACCATATCCCATGGTATCACAGCATCTTACTTTGACCGGAATCTTATATTCTTCTGACAGCTTCATTAATTCCAGACAGAATGGAATGACATAACCATAGATATCCGCTCTTGTGATATCTTCCAGATGACATCTTGGGCTGATTCCCATATCCAGGCAGTCTCTGACGATACTTAAATAATGGAACATTGCCTGGAAACGTGTCATTTTCATCTTATAAAAAATATGATAATCGGAGCAACTTACCAGAATACCTGTTTCTTTTAATCCCATATCCTTTACAAGCTGGAAATCCTTCTTATTCGCACGGATCCAGCTGGTAACTTCCGGGAACTGATAGCCTTTTTCCAGACATTTCTCTACCGCATCACGGTCTTTCTTGCTGTACAGGAAAAACTCACAGGCACGTATCTTTCCATTCGGACCGCCAAGTTTATGAAAATAGTCATAAATTCTTACAATCTGTTCTGTAGTATAAGGTTCTCTGGACTGTTGTCCATCACGGAAAGTTGTATCTGTAATCCAGATATCATCTGGCATATGGTGAGGTACAACTCGGTCATTAAATGCTATTTTTGGTACTTCATCGTACGGGAAAAGATTACGGAATACGTTCGGTGACTGTACATCAACCAGGGGATACATATGTTCTTCCAGTTCCAGAAGATTGGTCTTTTCATTCATTTTGACTTTTCTGTTTTCCATGATAACTCCTCGATTCGATTGTTCGCTTTTGCTTTAGTTTTGTATAATTGTATACAATTATACAAAACTTGTCAAGAATAAAACATTATTTTTTTGAAGAGCAAGAAAACGGAGCTGCAATTGCAGCCCCGCCTGGTAATATCTCTATTATTTTTCTTCTCCGTAATAGGATTTCAGATACAGCTCTTTAATCTCAGATACAAGCGGATATCTTGGGTTTGCACCGGTACACTGGTCATTGAATGCCTGTTCAGACATTTCATCCAGAGTATCCAGGAAATGCTTTTCATCTACATTGTAATCTTTGATGTTTGGTTTAATCTCGATGGTACGCATCAGCTCATCCAGTTTAGCCAGAAGTTTTTCAAATACTTCCTGATCATTTTTGCCCGTCAGACCAACAGATCTTCCGATCTCTGCATAACGCTGCAGAGCATGTGGATACTGGTATTGCGGGAAAGTTCCCATCTTGGTCGGAACTTCCGCACTGTTGTAACGCATTACATTTAACAGAACCAACGCATTTGCAATACCGTGTGGCAAATGGTGGAATGCACCAAGCTTGTGAGCCAGTGAATGGTTCAGTCCCAGGAATGCATTAGCAAATGCCATACCAGCCATACAGGATGCATTTGCCATATGGTCTCTTGCCTCGACATCATTGCCGTCCTTATATGCTCTTGGCAGATATTCAAATACCAGCTTGATTGCGCGGAGAGCAAGGCTGTCTGTATAATCAGAAGCCATGATAGATACATAAGCTTCAATGGCATGGGTCATAACGTCAATACCGGATGCACAGGTCAGACCCTTTGGAGCACTCATCATGTTATCAGTGTCTACGATAGACATATCCGGCATCAGTTCATAATCAGCCAGCGGCCATTTGATTCCTGTATCACGGTCTGTAATGATCGCAAACGGTGTTACCTCAGAACCGGTACCTGAAGAAGTCGGAATGGCAATGAAATAAGCTTTCTTACCCATCTTAGGATAGGTGTAAACTCTCTTACGGATATCCATGAAGTCCATAGACATTTCTGAGAAATCAGCATCCGGATTCTCATATAACATCCACATAACCTTGCCGGCATCCATTGCAGAACCACCACCCATTGCGATGATGCAGTCCGGTTCAAATGCTCTCATTGCTGCTGCACCTGCTCTTGCACTTGCCAGTGAAGGATCCGGTTCAACATCTGAGAAACAGGTATGTACGATACCCATCTGATCCAGCTTATCTTCGATCTTCTTGGTAAAGCCATTCTTATACAGGAAAGAGTCCGTTACGATAAAGCATCTCTTCTTGCCCATTACATTTTTCAATTCATCCAGGGCAACCGGGGTACAGCCCTTCTTAAAGTATACTTTTTCCGGGGTACGCATCCAAAGCATGTTTTCTCTCCTTTCCGCAACGGTCTTAATATTAATCAGATGTTTTACACCCACGTTTTCGGAAACAGAGTTACCGCCCCAGCTTCCGCATCCCAGTGTCAGTGACGGTGCAAGTTTAAAGTTATAAAGATCACCGATACCACCCTGCGAAGACGGTGTATTGATCAGAATACGGCAGGTCTTCATCATAGCAGCATGTTTTGCCATCTTTTCTTTTTCATTCACATTAATGTAAAGAGAAGAAGTATGACCATATCCGCCATCTGCAACAAGCTGTTCAGCCTTCTGTAATGCGTCATCAAAGTCTTTTGCCTTGTACATAGCAAGAACAGGTGAAAGCTTTTCATGTGCGAACGGTTCACTGATATCTACAGACTCTACTTCACCAATCAGAATCTTGGTTTCTTCAGGAACTTCTACACCTGCCATCTTCGCAATCGTAGCCGCCTTCTGACCAACAATCTTGGCATTTAATGCACCGTTAATGAGGATGACAGATCTGACCTTATCCAGTTCATCTTTCTTCAGGAAATAACATCCACGATACTTGAATTCATCCTTTACTGCCTTATAAATACTCTCCAGAACAGTTACAGACTGCTCAGAAGCACAGATCATACCATTGTCAAATGTCTTGGAATGAATAATGGAGTTCACAGCCAGCTTGATATCTGCGGAATCATCAATGATAACCGGTGTATTACCAGGACCAACGCCCAGTGCAGGCTTACCTGAAGAATAAGCGGCCTTAACCATTCCAGGTCCGCCGGTAGCCAGAATACAGTCAGCTTCCTGCATAACCTTGTTTGTCAGTTCCAGTGACGGAACATCTATGCATTTAATAATGCCCTTTGGTGCTCCGGCTGCCACTGCCGCTTCCAGTACGATCTTAGCAGCTTCTGCAGTACACTGTTTTGCTCTCGGATGAGGGCTGATAATGATACCATTTCTGGTCTTCAGGCAGATCAGGGTCTTGAAAATTGCGGTAGAGGTTGGATTTGTTGTAGGAATTACCGCTGCAATCACACCAAGTGGCTCTGCAATTTTCTTAATACCATATACAGGATCTTCTTCGATGACACCACAGGTCTTGGTGTTCTTATATGCATTGTACATATACTCTGCTGCGTAATGGTTCTTGATAACCTTGTCTTCCATTACTCCCATGCCGGTCTCAGCAACTGCCATCTTGGATAATGGAATACGAGCCTTGTTTGCCGCTGTTGCCGCAGCCTTGAAAATTGCATCTACCTGCTCCTGTGTGTAGGTTGCGTAGATCTTCTGTGCCTCACGCAGTTCCTGCATCGCAAGTTCCAGATCCTCCAGAGTTTCAATGGTGTTCTTTTTGATTGTTTTGTCAGCCATCTGTGTCCTCCTTTAAAAATTTTATATTGTTAATTATTTAACTATGCCATATTTTATATTATCGTTAATATTTTGTCAATGTGCAATTTTCACATATATTATAAGGAAATAATAGAACTTTTAGATAAATTGATAAAAAATAATCAGAGTATAAAAAATCCCCGGCAGCTGCGGAATCTGCCGGGGATTCATGCCGTTCTCTTGTTATGCGGATTAACAAGAATCTCCGGTATGAAGGAGGTATTTGTGTAATCTCCTACTGAGATTCATCCATTCAATGTAAGCGTTTTAAAGTTGTCTTTAAAACAAAAATGTGCCTGCTCACCCATGCAGTCACGTCTCACAAACGATGTCGTTTGGTTGGATGCTTGCGCTGTATCTGGAGCACATCTCATTTACTAAGCAGGTTTCCTGGCTTACAGATCATCATATGGTTCCACCTTCTCACACTCTTGGGTTGTGCAATGGTATGTTGGACCTACTCCCTGATTACAGTGACCAGTTCGCTTGGGATTCTCACCCAATTCCCTTTTCATGATTGCTCATGCACTTAATAAAGTAATATTCAATTACACACTCATAGTATAGGTTATTTTTCAGTTATTGTCAATAAAATAATCTAAAAATTCCGCATATTTTTGTACTCAATAAATAATAAACAGCAATGCCTTTCTTCTTTCCTTCTGTAAGTTCATTCCACCCACACTTTTCTCTGGATCTTTTCACCTGTTCACTCGTAAGCCCAGATTTCTTGCCATTCACCCTTTCAAGAACCTCTTCTACCGTCTGCTGATAAATTTCCTTCATCACTTCCGCCTCTTCGTTTCTAAGTATTTACTACCTGAATTTCTTATGCAATGAAAGACCTCTTTGAAAAAAATATAAAAAAAAGACCTTCATTGCATAATAAAAAATGCAATAAAAGTCTCACCATTTCCTTATGATACCGGATGCTTCCACTGTACTGACGACATCACAAACGCAATTTGTTAAGCGCAGGTTACTCCCCTTTATCGGATCAAATCATATACCCAAAGTAACATGATTGTCAAGATACTTTATCATTACTTTTTCATTTTATGTTATACTTTTTACATCGTTAACACTATTAAAATAAATTCTCCGGAGGTGAATCAAATGGATCATACGAATAATTCCTGTTGTTGTGGTGAAGCGGAACATTTTTCCGGATGTCTGATTTGTGGTGCTCCTATTACGTATCGTGCTGAAAGCTCTATTCAGACGTGTAGTATCTGCCATAAAGAACAATTAACCAATGCGGTCTGTGAAAATAGTCACTTTATCTGTGATGCCTGTCACAGCTATGGCACATATGCTCCGGTAATCGCAGCGCTCAGAGACAGTACCGAAAAAGATGCTTTGCTTCTTCTAGAAAAAATTATGGATCTTCCATCTGTACATATGCATGGACCAGAGCATCATGCAATTGTTCCGTGCGTTCTTCTGACAGCGTTTCGCAATAATGGAGAACATATGAATTACGATGCTGCACTATCTGAGATCTGTAAAAGAGCGAAGCAGGTTCCGGGCGGTACCTGTGGTTACTGGGGTGTCTGTGGAGCTGCTGCCGGAGCCGGTATTTTCATGTCCGTTATGACTGGATCCAGTCCACTTCACAAAGATGCATGGCCGTTTCCTCAAAAACTTGTCTCCATTATTTTATCCAGACTGGCAGATGTTGGTGGACCTCGCTGCTGCAAACGTACCAGCAGAATTGCCATTGAAGAAGCTGTTCATTTTTACAGTCAGTTTTGTTCTGTAAACATTCCGTCATCTTCTATAACGTGTAAATACTGCGAAGATAATCGCGAATGCATCCAGGAAGATTGTCCATACTATCCTGAATAACAGGCAAGGCAGTGATTCCATGATACCACGAAATCACTGCCTTGTAACTCGTTTGCCAGGATACAGCGCCCCATCTTCCCACTTTGCTTTTTTGCAGTTCCATGAACGAATATCCTTCTCTTCCAAAACACTCCTGATTTGTTCTTCTCCATTGTCCGATGTAAAAAGCGCTGTAATTTCCTTTTTTCCATCTACAATTTTCACACAATAATCTACCAGTTCCGGAATCTCAAACAGCAATTCATCCATCTCTCTGATACTTCCCAATGGATCCATCCGCTTTACAAAGTCCAGGCGTTTTATTTCACTTCCACAGAGGCATCTTCCTGGAATGATCCTTGTCCAGTCACCGGTTCGATATCGAATCAACGGCTGTGCTTCCATTCCAATGGTTGTAATCACCAGTTCTCCCCATTTACCGTCCGGCAGCACATTTCCGTTCTCATCTATAATCTCTGTAATACAATGGTTTTCCCGCATATGCATGCCCCCATGCGCCGTGCAGCAAATGGCACCTCCAAGCCCCATCTCTCTGGAACCATAGTGCGGCCAAAGTCGTGTTTGCAGAATTTCTTCGATTGCTTTCATGACAGTTTTCGGACAGGCATCTCCGGATACCAGTGCTCTTTTTATACTGCCTTTTCCGCACATTCGAAGCATGGAAAGCAATGCCGTCGGCATTCCCACATACGTATCCGGCTGCTCCTCTTCCAGAATCCTGTTCAGTTCGCCATAAGTTCTTCCTGTCCCGGTTGAAAGAGGTTTTGCTCCCAGACGTCTGATTGCCTCCGCGATCAGTTCTCCCAATCCAAAAGGACCTGAAAATGGCATAGCCACCATCGTTATACTTCCAGGATAAATAAATTCACCCAGACCTGCCATAAAAAGTTCTATAGTGTGTTCACAGTCTCCCTCTGTATAAAATACACGTTTACCGGCACCGGTAGTTCCGCTTGTCTGTTCTGATATCACTTTCTGTACTTCCCCCTGAGAGCAAAGCAGCATCCTGCCTCCATCTCGCGCCAGATCTGTTTCTGTTGTAAAAGGAAGGCTTCTCAGATCTGTCAGGCTTTCCAGTCTTTCCGGCAAATCTCGGTAAAAACCCTCTCGTTCTTTCTCTCTCTTCAGTACAATATTTAATTTCTCCAGCTGTATTCTGTGTATTTCATCTCTTGTAATCTCTGTAATGCCCTCCTGCTTACAGATCATTGCATCTATATTCGATCGTTTCACTTTCTGTATAAATATATTCCTTTCGAATTCGTCAGATTATATGCACAAAACGGCACCATTCCATAATCAGAATCCACCTCGCAGATATAACATCTTTTCAGACGTTCAAGATCCAGATTCCATGCATCCTGAAAAATCATCCCTGATACTGCAAAAGTTTCATTATGAACCCGGATCAGGAATTCATCCAGCGCATCTGTCTGTGTCATTTCATCATCATCAAATTTTTTTGTGCTATAGCTCCACTGATTTTCCACAAACTGTCTGGAATCATCGCTGGTAGTACAACAACATCCTCTGCCTGATTTCTTTTCCAGGAGTTTCAGTTCCCTCTCACCTTTTTTCAGATAACTTGCATGAAAAGAACAGTATGGATTCTCTGCTCCACCACCGGCGAAATCCTCGCTTTTCATAAGCCCGTCAGTCTGTTCCTCGATCAGCTTTAACATCTTTGGTATGGTAATCGGAGCTTGTGGACGCTGCTGAGAACATCTGCCAAAATAGCTGATCGGCTGAAAATGTACTCCTCTTACAAATGGCATATGATCCATCGCAAACTTCAGGATATCTCCAACCTGCATGTCATTTACTCCTGGCGCAATAACAGGTACCAGAGCAATTCCCAGTTCCGCTTCCGAACAGTTTAACACAGCCTTTTCTTTCAGTTCCATCATAGAGCGTCCGCGCAATGTCTGATACACGTCATCTGTGACACCGTCAAATTGAAGAAATACCGTATTCAGTCCTGCTTTTTTTAGTTTTCTGGCGTATCCTGCTTCCTGCGCAAGACGGATTCCATTGGTATTCAATTGAAAAAATGTGAACCCCTTTTCTCTTCCCATATGTATGATCTCCGGAAGATCCTCCCTCATGGTTGGTTCTCCTCCGGAAAGCTGTATATTGAATGGTCCTCCATGATCCATCAGAAAATCATATTGCTTTTCTATTTCGTCAATTGAAAGATCACCGTTTTCCAGACATTCCCCTGCCGAAGCAAAGCAGACCGGGCAGTGCATATTGCAGCGCTTTGTCACTTCCAGTATCATACAACAGCCTTTTCGTTCGTGCTCCTCACAGAGTCCACAATTATCCGGGCAAGATTTCTCTTTGATTTTGGGATTTACAGGAGTTTCCGCAGACAGGTTTTCTCTCCCCCAGGAAAGATACTCTGCTGCCGTTCCCTCCCAGATCAGTATCTGAAACTTTCCGTGGATATCACATTCTTTCACCAGATAAATGCCATCTTCACCGATACATTTTTTAGCCGTAAGTACTTTCATACATATCGGGCATACACTTTTTGTTTTACCCAGCGTAATCATAGTTCCAATATTCCCCGTTCTGTCAGTATTTCTATCACTTTTGTATAAGTATCTGCAATCAGCGCAGGACATTGCTCCATGATCACTCCCCAATCCAGATTGGAAGTGATGTCCTTACAATAAAAAGCACCAAACTCTTCTTCGGTCTTCTTATGGAACCACTGATATAATTCCTGCACAGCCGGTTTCATCTGTATATCTTCTTTCTCCTGCGGAGCCAGATTGCCCAGGAACAAACCTATCGCACAGGCTCCTCCTGTCAGGCAGCCACAAGTATCTCCACAATAACCGATCCCGCCGCCAAGACCTCCCAAAGCCTTTACAAGCTGTGGATTTTCCTCACCTATGGCTTCCAGTATCATAATCATAACCATTTGTGAGCAATGATAACCCATACTGCTAAGTTCTATGATTCTTTCATAAAGATCCATGTGCTACTCCTTTCTGCCAACCAACATGGTATAGCGCAGCTTCTTACCTTTATATTCTTTCTGCAGAAGCTTATACTCTTCGCAGCAGAACGAATCATTCCAGATTGCTTCCAGATAATATTCCCGCCAAAGTAACGTCTGATCCTCCTGCCGGAGAATGGTAAATCCTGTCTGTTCTGCCATTTCTGAAAGATTTCCAGTATCCAGATCTGACAATAATAGAAAACCTCCCTTTTTCAAAACACGCCAACATTCAGATAGTGCATTTTTCTGATCTCTGCTGACAAAAAATGCACACTGGCTGATGCAAAGATCTATACTGTCTGATGGATACTGCAAATGCAGAAAATCTCCTGTTTCCACATCACTGCCCCGTGGGAAAAGATCCACACCATGTGCATCCATCCCAAATGATTTCAGGATCCGTATCGTGTCTCCTTCTCCTGCTCCAAGATCCAGTGCTTTCATTTCTTTTTTCCATTCTATGTTCTCCAGAAGATAAAGCGTCTGCGCTTCCCCTCCCGGATGCCTGTTCATCTATTTATCCTCCAGTGCACGCTCTACCGCGAGCACTTTTCCAAGTGCGAGTTCTTCCGGAACATACACAAATCCACACTTTGGGCAGACAGGCATTTCCACAGGAAATCCATTTTCCAAATACATAAATTTTGCTTTTCCTTTTACAAGCGGAACCTTACATTTCATGCAGGTCAGCTTTCCTTCCGGATCAATCGTATAATATGTTCTCTCTACCGCCATTACTGTCCCACCCTTTTCATAATATTCATTCGATGACTGTATGCTCTGTGTACCAGATATCCGTCTTCTGTTTCCACAAACCGCACCCAGAATGTGACATTTCCCAGTCTGCTTCTTGTAACCAGTTCTTTTGTTTCTTCATCCAGGATTGCTTCCTGATTTTCTCTGTAATCTGATAACACACGTTCCACATCACTTTTCAGTATCATGCGCTCATCCATCATATGGATTGCCTCCTCTGTATAGGCAACAGTATAGTCTTTTTTCTCCATGATCGATTCCTCATTCCAGATGTTTTTTAAAAGTGTTTGTTTCAATATGAGCCTGTTGTAGCGTTTCTCACTGATATCAGGCATATTGCTGGCATTTGCCCCATACAGAAGTTCAAGTATATGTCGGGATTCTCTTCCCTCTCTGGCAAATCGGTCTCTGCATGCCATGCAGTATGTAATATATGGTGCATCGGAACGTTCCAGACACTTTTCTGTCATTTTCGCTGCCATATCTTTATTGGCATATGCCGTCAGACCTCCATATCCACAACATGGAGACAAATCTCTGGAATATTCTGTATCTTCAACGATACATCCCATATCCGACAAAAGTTGTCGTATCATATCTTGTGTCTGTGCATCCCCTCTGGCACCACAGGCATCATGTATGGCAACCGGTATCTCCAGTCCTTTCGCCTGCTGTGGAAGTCCGATTTCTCTCAAAATTTCCCAGATTCCTATAACATGTGCTCCAATACTTTCTTTTAGCTGCTTCATGCAGCTTGGACAGCCTGCTATGATGATCGGATCACCAAGCCTGGACAGTTCCTGTTTCAGCTGCTCATTTACTTTTTCTGTCATTTCATAGCGGCCTGCCCATTCGCTGATTGCACCACAGCATCCCAGCATCAGAGCAACACCTCCATCTACCCGATTACTTAAATCTTCGTATGCCTGCATAACCACATCCGGCGCTATCGCACCTGCCTGACAGCCCGGAAAAAATACATATCTGCAAGTTTCATATCCCGGCTGGAGTCTGCTTAAAAAAGCCTCTGAATTTGAAAATAACATGTCCATCAGTGCAAATTCATGTGGCGCCAGCGGCATCTTATCTGTGGATACCATATTTTCTCTTGCTGACTTGCACACCTGACTCATATCAAATCCATTCGGACAAATCACCGTACACTGTCCACAGAGGGCACAGGCATTCATCGGTTTGTTCATCGGATGATCTCCCATGATAATCTGCGTATTATTATAGATCTCACGGGCTAATAAACCCGGATGTTTTTGATATTCACTTAAATACACACAGCCTTTCATGCATTCGTCACAATGACACTGAATACATCGTTTTGCTTCTTCTACAGCTTCTTCTTTTGAATATCCATCCTGACCACAGAAAATCTTATTCGATCCATGGATTCCTTCCATGTTCGTATAAAGCTTGGTAGTCACTGCTCCTTCACTGCCTCTGTTGCTGTGCGGCGATAAATTCTGTACCAGAAAATCCACTGTCAGAGCTGCTCGCTTTGCGGCAAAAGCCGCATCCATCACAGATTCCGCAGGTCCGCTGACAATCTTTGCCTGTTCCCTTAACATAATCTCGATATCTGCTGCTTCTTCCGGAGCTAACATTTTTGCCACTTCTTCTGATGCGCAGACCACATCTGCCAGTTCCATTTTTTCTCTGATGAACGGAAGATTCAAACTGCATCCAAATTCAAAAGAAAGATCCATAGATTTCAGACGTTTCGCTTCATTGCTGCGGTCTGATTCCAAAAGATGTCCGGCTGCCGCTGCAATATAGCTTTCATAATCTTCTTCCTTGCAATAAATCGTCGTAGGATACATTTTCTTTTCCAGTTCCCCTGCAAGAAACAGTGGAAATAATCCAGAACCAAAGATTGCTGCCCTTTTCTTCTTTCTCATGCGAAATACACTGCTTCGTCTTCCTGGTTCTCCATACCGGACAATCGCACGTTCTACTTCTCGTATGGAGACACCATCACCAAGTTCACAAAGCTTGCAATTATCTTCGCAAGGTGCCGTACATCCATCACAGAGAATCATTGGAAATGGTGTAATTTTCTCATAAATTGCCAACGCTTTCTTGAAATTTCCTTTTGCAGCATAATACAGCATCTCTTTTGTATCTACTTTGAAAGGACAGGCTGCAACACAGTAGGCAGGCTGTTCATGGACGCAGAGACTGATCATATGATCCATCTCTTCTTTTGACATTCGATTTACATGATAAACGTGAGTAGAACCTCTCTCCTGTATGTATGTCATAACCTGATACTCCTTTCGTCTGTAAAGGGGAGGCAGTTTCCCGTCTCCCCTGATTATATCACAGTTGGCAGCTTTTACTCCAACCACATTATGAATTAAGCTTATTTCTCAAGTTCTTTTAATGCTGAAAGAACCCTTTCCGGACGGGCAGGGATACGTGTAATACGTGCACCTGTCGCATTAAAGATTGCATTCAAGATTGCAGGATGTGGAGCATCCAGTGGAGCCTCACCACAACCGGCTGCACCGTAAGGACCGCTTGGACGATATGTTTCATTGAAATGAAGTTCAATATCATCCGGAGCATCCTTTGGATATGGAATACCGCAATTCTTCAAAGTGGTGTCATGGTTCAAATCTTCAAAATCTTCCGAAAGAGCAAGACCGATACCCTGTACAAGACCACCATAGAAATTACCTTCTACAAGAAGTCTGTTCATGATCGTACCTACGTCAGCTACGCAAGTAAATTTCTCAACGGTAACTTTACCTGTTTCTGTATTAACAGCAACTTCCGGCAGGAAGATAGTATACATATAAGTTGCAAATGGATCGCCCTGTGCGGTATCCTGATCGATCGGATGATCTGCGCAGAATGTAGTTACCCAGTTACCTTCATATTTTGTTGCAAGCCCTTCTGCTACCATCTCATCATAAGTACGGAATGTTCCGTCTTCTTTCTTCATTGCTGCTACAAGATTTTCTGCAGCCAGACGACATGCATTACCTGACATAACCTGTGAGCGTGATCCTCCTGCAGGTCCTGCATTCGGACATGTCTTCGTATCATTCATAACCAGTTTAATCTGTTCCGGTCTGATTCCTGCCTGACGCAGTGTTTCATGAGATGATACAAGAACACCCATATCAGCCCCCTGTCCATGATCTTCCCATGCAGCATACATCGTAACGGTTCCATCCGGATTTAATTCTGCAAATGCATTTGATGTATCAACACCATCAAGACCACAACCGTATACACCAAGAGATACACCGATACCATATTTCATCTTTCCGTCAGAAGCTGCATTCTTTTCGGCAACACGTTTTTTCGCCGCTTCATACAATGGACGTGCTTTCTTAAACAAATCTTCCTCACAATATACCTCCGGTGGATAACCTGTCGGGATGGTAGTGCCCTCTGATTCTTTATAGCAGTTCATTTCACGGATATCAAACGGATCGATTCCCATCTTAGCTGCCAGCACGTCAATTGCAATCTCAGATCCCATATAAGACTGTGGTGAACCATAAGCACGGAATGCGGAGCCCCATGCATGGTTTGTAAATACGGTTGTTGATTTATTACGAATAGAGTTAATTCCATAACCTGCGCCTGTAAACTGAGAAAGTCTCATGGTAAGCAGATCGCCAAATTCTGAATATGGACCGTGATCTACATAGTTGTTACCCCAAAGTGCTAAGAGTTTACCATTTTCATCTGCCGCAAGCTTAATATTCATAAATGCAGGAGATCTCTTTCCTGTATAAGTAATGTTCTGGAACTGATTAAATACCAGCGATACCGGACGTTCCAGAATCTTAACAGCTGCACCAATCAGAGCCTCATTTGTCGGTGAGAACTTGTAACCAAATGTTCCGCCTGCATGGTTCTGAACAAGTCTTAAGTTTTCCATTGGTACACCGATACCATCTGCGATCATAGGCATATGAAGATGTATACCGATAGATTTGGAATGCACTGTTATCATACCGTCTTCATCAATATATCCATAGCCACAGTCCGGTTCAAGGTGAAGATGTGGCTGACGTGAGCAGTAAGATTCAATCTCAACCTGCTGGGAATCTGGTATACTATCCCAGTCAAAATCAGGACCTTTGATACAATTTGTCTCAAAGAATGCATTTGGAATACCAGGATGAATATCTGCTGCATCAGGTGCAATTGCATCCATTGCGTTCATGTATGCAGGAAGCTCTTCAATCTCAACCTTTACTGCATCAGCAGCTGCACGGGCATGTTCTTCTGTATCCGCAGCTACAATCGCAATTGCATCGCCAAACTGGAAGATCTTTTCATCACAAAGTACCGGACGTTCAAAACCGTCTGTCTTGTTGTGTTTTGGAAGCATTACAAGTCCATTGATCTTGTTGGTTCCACCTGCTGCCTTTATGTCTTTTGCAGTAATCACGCGTACAACACCCGGCATACTTTCTGCTTCTGTTGTATCAATGCTAAGTATATTTGCATGAGAAACCTTCGCCTGTGTAAGCGCAAGACGAAGCGTTCCAACCGGCATCTTTAATGCATCATCTGCACCGAAATCCCAGGTACCTGTTACTTTCTGTGCTGCTGACGGACGAATATAATTTGTACCCACGATAGAATCTTCTGTCTGTCTGAACACAAGATCTTCCTTTGTCATCTCGCCGCGTAGAACTGCTGCAGCTGCCATAGTTGCGTCAATAAGTGGCTTGTAACCTGTACAGCGACAAAGGTTACGCTGTTTGTTAAACCAGTCTCTCACCTCTTCGCGAGTCGGACTTGGATTCTCATCAAGAAGCACTTTTGCTGAGATAATAAATCCCGGTGAACAGAAACCACACTGTGCACATCCATATGCCATCCATGCAACTTGGATCGGGTGCATATCAGAAATGGTTCCGACACCTTCAATCGTTGTAATCTCTGCGTGGTCAGGAACACGGCTCATTTTATAGATACAGGATCTTGTAACTTTTCCGTTCATAATAACATTACATGCTCCGCAATGACCTTCTCCACAGCCAATCTTACATCCTGTAAGAAGAAGATGCTCACGAAGTACCTGAGCCAGTGTCTCATCCTTATCAAGAATAAGGATTCGCTCCACACCATTGATCTTCAATGTCTTTTTAATCATGTTTCATTCCTCCTTTAAAAAATACACGTTCCGATGTTACAAATCTTCTGACTTATGTGTTCCACATGGATCATGATCGGCTCCCTTACCCGTCAGATCTTTAAGTCTTTCCATTCCTCTGACAGAATAGAAAACAATGGAAGAACTGCTTCCGTCCAGATTCTCACCGCTGAGTTTTAAAACATTCGCATTCTCATAATAATCAATCGGAAGTGTCCGACTGTATTGCTCTCCTGTACGCTCATCTTTTACCTGTATCGTAACTTCTTTTGCGGTAATTTCAAAAATCTTATCCATGGAAACGTTCTCCTGTTTACATTATTTTGTATAATTTCATGTTATCATAATTATTTACAATTTTACAAATTGTAAATAATTATTAGTTGGCTATTTTTCGCTATTTTTATATTGTTTTTATTACTTCATTTAAAAATTTTACTATTTATCCTCACTTTTTATGCTATAATAATATCAAATTTGTACAATGTTATTTTTAGGAGGTATCTATGATGCAGACAGGTGCTCTCATCGTAGCTGCAGGGAAATCGTCACGAATGGGAGACTTCAAGCCCATGCTTCAGCTTGGATCCATTTCCATCGCGCAGCGTGTGATTAATAACTTCCGGCAGGCCGGAATCTCTAAAATAGTGGTGGTAACCGGATACAATGCGGATGCTCTGGAACGCCACCTTGCTTCCAATCATGTTATTTTTCTTCGAAATGAAGACTATGAAACTACTCATATGTTTGATTCTGTCAGGATTGGACTGGAATATTTAAAAGACAAAGTGGATACGGTACTCTTTACACCTGTAGATGTTCCACTATTCACAGCACATACCGTTACACAAATGCTTTCTCTTGGACAGCCTCTTGTCACTCCGGTCTGTAACGGAACTCCAGGTCATCCGATCCTGATTCGTTCCTCATTAATTGAGGCCATTTTAAGCAATGATGGAAACACTGGTCTGAAGGGTGCTGTAGAACATTGTGGAACTCCCATGTATTGTTTAAATGTAGAAGATCCTGGAATCATTCATGATGCGGATACACCAGAGGATTATGCAGAACTTCTTCGTGCACACAATCAAAGTCTGATCCGTTCAGAGATTCAGATTCAGCTGGCACGGGAAAAGGTCTTCTTTGATGAACAGCTCTATTCGCTGCTTACACTGATTCATGAAACAGGATCTGTACGTGATGCCTGCGAACGCATGCACATTTCCTACTCCACCAGCTGGAATCTGATCCATACATTAGAATCTCAGCTACATGAACCGCTGATTATTCGAAGTCAGGGCGGTGTAAAGGGCAGTCACAGTGAGCTGACACCATACGGAGAAGAATTTTTGAAGCGATATGCCCGTTTTTCAGAGGAAACACGTACCTGTTCCGAAGCAATATTTGAAAAGTGTTTCAGAGGATTTTTCAATGCGTAATCTTTATCTTATTCGACACGGAAAACCACAATATCCAGATGAACATTCTTACTGTATCGGTCAGACTGATTTTTCTTTATCTATGCTTGGACATCTGCAGTCAGTCCTTCTTCACGGAGAACTGGATGATAAAATAACTGCTGTTTACTGCAGTCCTTTGTCAAGAGCTATGGAAACGGCTGCACATATCACACCTGATCTTCCACATATCACTATCTCAGATTTAACAGAACGAAATCTGGGAGAATGGGATGGTCTTTCATTTGATGAGATACGCAAAAGATGGCCGGACATATATAAAGCACGTGGAATGAATCCTGATTACCCGATTCCAGGAGCAGAAACTCCTTTCGCATCTGGCATGCGTTTTTCGCAGGCAATTTATGAGATTCTTCGTTCTTCTGAGGGTGATATTGCGATTGTTGCTCATACAGATGTAATTTCTTCTTATCTGTATTTGCTTGATTCAAAACAGCATGCCAGACAGTATTTTCGTCTTCCATGTGGTTCCTATTATCATCTGAACACAGACGATAACGATCATGTTATCTTATCTGATTTGACTTACCTGCTGCCTCATCCTGACTTGCATGACGAACTATGCCGGATGCTTCGCGATTCGGTGTCTCTTCCTCATCATGTACAAGCGCACAGTGATGCAGTGACTGAATTGGCTTGCCATTTCTGCGATCTGCTGGAATCTCATGGTTACTTTTTTAATAAAAAACTGATTCGCTCCGGAGCACTCCTTCATGATATTGCCAGACTTCAAAAACATCACACCAAAACAGGTGGTGATCTTTTCTTACAATTAGGCTATACTGAAATCAGTCAGATTATTTCACAACATCATGGTTTACAGAAGACAATTCTGAATGAAGCGGCTATCGTCTTTTTATCAGATAAACTGATTCAGGAAACCGAACGTGTAACCATCGAAAAACGATTTGCGGAAAGTCTGTGCAAATGTAACAGTCCCGAATCTTTGAAATCTCATGAACGACAGCTTAAACAGGCTCTTGATCTGCAAAATATGATACAGACCATCTGTCACATGATGATATGACTTATAGAAAATTACAGGAGGTGTTTTATATATGAGAACTTTATTTCAGATCATACAACAAGAATTTCAAAAAGAAAACGACCTTGTGCTTGCATCCATCGTTGCTTCCTCAGGATCAACGCCAAGAGGTGCCGGTTCCCGTATGTTGGTTGGAAAAAAAGGCCGAGTTGCCGGAACCATAGGCGGAGGTTCTGTCGAATATCGTGCAGAGCTTATGGCGCTTGATATTCTTGAAAAGAAAGAATCCTGTGAACATGAATTCCGGTTGAATCGCAAAGATGTTGAGAATATCGGTATGATTTGTGGTGGTGATGTTACCGTATTTTTCCAGTATCTGGACCATAATGACCCTATTATTATGGAACTTGCAGCAACTGCTGAGACATTATATAAAGAACGAAAAGATTTCTGGCTGATCTGTGATCTTCATGCTACATCCGGTATGAGTCTTTACAGTGCATCCTATGGATTGACTGGAAATGTTGATGTTCCTTCTTCCATCTTATCTTCCTTATCTGCAAGACCATGCCGTCATCGCAGTGAAACCTGCGACCTGTTTACAGAACAAATCGGTACATCCGGAACTGTCTATGTATTTGGAGGCGGGCATGTTTCACAAAAGCTGGTACCAATACTTGCAAGTGTTGACTTTCACTGCATCGTTCTGGATGACCGTCCGGAATTTACAGATCCTGCTCTTTTCCCGGATGCAGCAGAGACAATCCTTTGCGATTTTGATCATCTGGATCAGAGCATTTCTATCACAGATGCTGATTATTGTTGTGTCATGACACGAGGTCATACCTATGATACGATTGTGCAGGCACAACTTCTTGCCACACCTGCATGCTATATCGGCGTCATTGGAAGTCTCGCCAAAAGAGCTAGTGTATTTCATCGTCTCGTAGAAGAGTATGGAATCGATGAGCGAGAATTAAACCGTATTATCACGCCTGTGGGACTTAATATTAAAGCAGAAACACCTGCTGAAATCGCAATATCTATCACGGGACAAATGATTCAGGTTCGAGCTGAAAGAAAGGCTGCTATGAAATGATGACAAAACATGTCTGCAAAACTATTATATTCGGTGCCGGACAGATTGGGCAGATGACTGCCCGACTTCTTGGAAATTCCTATCAGATCATGTGCTTTGCCGATAATGATCCGCGCAAACATGGACAATTTATTGGTAATATCCCAATCTGTTCTCCATCAAAGGCCGCTGCTCTTCTTCCTGATCTGATTATTCTTGGTGTATTGGATGAAGAGCGGCGTGGTTCTATGATGCAGCAGATGGAGCACTTGGGCTATCACGGTTCATTTTGTGATTCTTCTGCACTTCGCATGTTCGATGCACGGGTTGCGGTTATGCGCCTTTTAGCCGAACAGATGCATCAACAAAATATCCCTGGAGATGTGGCAGAACTTGGTGTTTTCCAGGGTGATTTTTCTTGCCTGATCAGTACGGCCTTTCCGGATCGAAAAATACATCTTTTTGATACTTTTGAAGGCTTTTCAGAAAAAGATATTGCCGTAGAAACCTCCAGGCATCTGTCTCGCGCTAAAACAGGTGACTTTTCTTCTACAGATGTAGACTCTGTTCTTCGCATCATGCCTGATTCATCACATGTGATCATCCATAAAGGATGGTTTCCGGATACTTTTTCCGATATTACCGATGAAACTTTCTGTTTCGTATCATTAGATGCAGATCTCTATGCTCCAACTGCTGCTGCATTACCTCTGTTTTATGAACGTCTGTCTATCGGCGGAGTTCTCCTGATCCATGACGTATACAGTACCCAGTTTTCCGGATGTAACAAAGCTGTAGACGAATTCTGCCTGAAACACCACCTGTTTGCAGATCCTGTATGCGATCTGCATGGAAGTGCTATGATTCGGAAACACTCCATTTTCATCTAAAATCTGATTGCAATTACAGGCAGACTGTCCTGAAAACGTAGTTCAGGACAGCCCCCTCTTCAGAATTCAGATTGAATCCTATAATGTTCTCATAGCTGCTTCTACAACATGACCAACCAGTACAGAAGTTGTAACGCTTCCAACTCCGCCAGGAACTGGTGTAATGGCATCTACGATTGGCTCTACTGCTGCATAATCAACATCTCCGCATAATTTACCTTCTGCATTTACATTGATTCCTACGTCGATGACTGTCTGTCCTTCTTTCACATACTCAGCACCTACCACGCCTGCACGTCCTGCTGCTACGATAATGATATCTGCTTCACGTGCTACTGATGGCATATCCACAGTCTTAGTATGGCAAATGGTAACAGTTGCATTCTTCTTTACCAGCATCATAGCTGCCGGTTTACCAACTACCAGGCTTCGTCCGATGACAACCGCTTTTTTACCTGTACAGTCGATCTGATAATGATCCAGTATCTCCATACAAGCCTGTGGAGTACATGGAGGGAAACCAATCTTCTTTCCGGTAAATACACCTGACATAGACAGGTCTGTCATACAGTCTACGTCTTTTTCAGGAGCCAGTGCATTCTCGATCACTGCCTGATTCAGATGTTTTGGTAACGGACGGAATAATAATACGCCATGAATATGAGAATCTTTGTTTACTTTATCAATGGTTGCAAGCAGATCTTCCTGTGTAACATCTTCCGGAAGAAGGATTTTTTCACATGCAACACCAAGAGTTTCACAACGCTTTGTTGCACCCTTTTCATAAGAAATATCACTTGGATTTTCACCTACACGGATGATGCAAAGAGTAGGATTCACACCCTTTTCCTGGCATGCTGCCACATTTGCTTTGATTCTTTCGTTTAATGCTGCGGTAACTTCCTTACCTAATAACTGTTTTGCCATAATAGCTCCTTTCATACCTTTCCTATGTAATTTTATAACTGTCCCGTATCTCCACACAGATATACAATTATTTTAAACGGCCTAACACACTGTCAAAGATCTGATCTGCCTTCACGGTATATTCTTCCAGCATCTTGTCGCACTTTTCATTTAACTGTGCTGCCAGTTCTTTGTCTGCCATGGATTTGGTATTGATATATACATTCAGGCTGGCACCTTTTAATGCAGCCTTTGCAAAAGCTACACCAACACCTGCATCACTGATCGCAAGCGTAGATCCCTTTGCGGCAAATTCTGCTATGATATCAATGGCTTCACAGCATTTTTCCATAATCTCCATCGGAACGGAGCAGGCATCTTTTAATACGATTGCCATTACACGTGCTTTTTCAGCCTTTTCTTCCTCTGTCTCTCTTGGCATGCCATAAGCCTTTGAAAGTGGCTCAAATACTTCTGCATCTCTTTCGATCAGACGAAGGAAATCCTTCTGAAGTTGGTCGCATTTACCCTTCAGCTCCCACATTTCTTCTTCTACTTCTGCGTATTTTTTCTTGCCAACTGTCAGGCTGCCAACCATGTTGCCAAGGGCTGTACCAATTGCGCCAACCAGTGCAGATGCTCCACCACCGCCCGGAACCGGTGCTTTTGATGCTAATACTTCCACAAATTCATTGCATGGTACTGTAGAAAATCCCATAATTCATCCTCCATTTACTGCATTTTTTTTAATGTGGTAATACTTATATCTCCTACAACTGCCAGATCATATGTCTCAAATGACAGTGGGAAATTATCTGAAAATAATATCTGTGATGACGGTGGAAACTCATCATCACCAGCCCAGAGAATAAATCTTACAAAATGACCGTTGATAAACTCAATCTCATAAGATACATCTCCGTAAGTCAGCTTCTTCGCACCCAGGCGTTCCATAATATCTGAGAACTTATCCAGCTTAAATCCAAAACCGTAGGCAAGACGCATCAGGCATCTGCCCTGGAACTGCTGAAAATACAGGTCACCGCTTGGGAGTTCACGATAAGTCAGAAACTTACCGGTTGAGTCAGACTGTACTCCGTTCAGAAGATAACGGATAGCAAATATCTTTGCATCTACGGCATCTTCCATAATTGCAAACACATCTTCTGTCTTATCCAGACAGGTTACATTGCACTCCGGCCAACTGATCTCATATGTTCTCTGCAGCATTCTCATGGTAAAGCACTTGCGTCCTGTATCATAAGGAATGCCGGTACGAACAGATGCTGCTTCCGGATCCATTGCCTGAAACTGTTCCAGATACTGACCGAAAGGCACCTCTTCAATACTATTCTTCGCATAATCTAAATTCATTTTTTACCTCATTTACTCTTTTTGTCCATTTTATCACAAAACACCAGTATAAAGCAACAGGATGTCAGACATTTATCTGACATCCTGCAGGAAATCATTCATAATCATTCTGTACTATTTACAGTCCGCACTTATATTCCTTTCGGTTCTTCTGCTGATTTTACCAGACACTTATACAATGCTTGGGAATAATGCAGAATCTGTGTGTGGCAGGAAACATGCTCCTACGAACTCATCCATATAGGCATTGATATTACTCAGTTCGATATAAGTCATGTTCTGAGCAATCTCATAAACCTTGCGCTCTGCCTCATTGGAATACAGCATTGCATATGCTCCAACCAGAGATGAGTTACCGATGTATTCATACAGTTCCAGCGGAACATCCGGGAACATACCGATACGGATGGCATTCTGCATATTAATACCACTTCCGATACCGCCTGCGACATAGACATGTTCAATCATAGAAACATCAAAATCGCAGTAGGACAGCATGGTACGGATGGCAGAGAAAATAGCACCCTTTGCACGAATAAAGCTGTCAATATCTACCTCGGTAATCTCAACATCTTTCACAGAACCTGCTTCTTCCTGGAATGCAATTACATAAGAGCCCATACCATGTTCATCATGACGAACTCTCTTGCCTTCTCGTATGAATTTCCCCTTCGGGCTGATGATCTTACAGCGGAACAATTCTGCAATAATATCAATAATACCAGATCCACAGATACCTACCGGCTTTGTACCAGGATCCCCCACTACAGAATAGGTTGGTTCCATGGTTTCTTCATCAATGGTGCATGCCTCAATTGCTCCATCTGTTGCACGCATACCGCAGCTGATATCTCCACCTTCAAAGGCCGGACCTGCGGAACAGGCGCAGCTGAACATGAAGTCAGAATTTCCAAATACAATTTCTCCGTTTGTTCCCAAGTCGATGAACAGAGAAAATTCTGGCTTGTTCCATACCATACTGACAAATGCACCTGCAGTGATATCACCACCTACATAACTTCCGATATTAGGTGCCAGAATAATATGCGCGTCCTGATTTACATTGATGCCAATATTATAAGCATAAACAGAATTTGTCTTAAAAAACGATGGTACAAATGGTTCCATACGTACCGGATCTGCAAATACACCTAACAGCAGATGATTCATGGTTGTGTTGGACGCAATACACAAACGATAAATCTGTGAATGATCCAAATGCGCCTGTCGGCACATGGTATCAATCAAAGGATTAATGGTCTCATCTATTACTGCTTTCTGCAATTTTTCGCGTCCGCCAGGCTTTTCGGATTCAATGATACGGTTAATAACATCCGCACCATAACGAATCTGTCCATTTCCGGCAGATCCTTTGGCAAGGATCTCGCCTGTCAGCATATCGATAATAATTGCAGAGACAGTTGTAGTACCTATATCTACAGCCATACCACCTACAATTACATTTTTTTCCTTTTCAAATACGTCATAGACAAACAGGTCTTTCGCAGTCTCACGCAATACAACCTGAATCTCAAATTGACTCTTCCGCAATACAAAGGCAAGTTTATTCAGGGCTGTATAGGATATTCGAATAACATTTACTCCCGTTTGTGCACGAAGTGCACGGGTGAAACGTTCGTTATCTGGCATGGTATCATCCAGTGTCGGTTCGTTCATTTGCAAAGTAATAACTTTCATGTCATTTTTCAGTGCAATTCCTGCCTGTAAAACCTGTTCTTTTAAGTCATCAAATATTTTTATTTCGTCCGGAGAACTTAAATCAGCCACTTTCATACGGCTCTTATATGCAGAGGCGATATCCGGAACCATTACCTCTACATCTGCACATACCTTACTACAGCAGGCCAACCTCCAACCACCTGCATATTCCTCATCAGAGATATGATGAGTTTTCTTTGAATCCAGTTCGCCGCCAAGAAGACGTACCTTGCATTTTCCGCAGGCTGCATTTCCGTTACATGGGGCATCGATAGCTACGTTTGTTTTTCTCGCTACCTCAAGAAGGTTTTCACCAAGAGCAGCGAAGACGATAACGTCTTCGCTGTTCTCAAACTTAAATGTAACCTTATACATTTATTAGATCTCCAGATAAGAATCTGCGTACAGAGTGTTTCCTCTGAATACATCACAGGACTTAATGGTTTCCATCAGTCTCAGGTCGTTAGGGTTAACGATTGCAGAAGTCAGACCCTGCATCATAGCCATAGCTACCAGAGCGGAGTCCATAATTGGACGGATTGTCTTTGGCATACCATTACTGTTGTTTGACAGACCACCTGTAGAGTTCAGACCCATATCAGACAGCATCTTGATGAATTCCAGAACCTGCATCTGTTTGTCCTGCATTCCCTTTACAACCAGGAATAACGGGTCAAACCACATATCTTCTGCTTCCATTCCATGCTCCATACCTCTTTCCAGAAGCATCTGGCAGTATCCCATACGTTCATCATTGTCTTTTGCAATACCTTCTGCATTACACAGAGCGATACAGATTGCATCATTAGCTGCTGCAAGGTCAAGGTATTCAATACGGCTTCCTGCATCTGCGGAGTTTACAATTGGTTTTCCTTTTTCACGGTTGTATACAGAAATACCAGCTTCGATTGCAGCCATATTCGCTGTATCCAGTGCCAGAGGAACATTATCAAAGTGGCTCTGAAGTAACTGAACTGCCCACTTCATCAGATCTGGACCGTAACCTTCTGCAGGTCCGATGTTGACATCCAGATAAACTGCTCCAGCATCCAGCTGCTGTTTTGCTCTTTTCAGGATTGGTTCTTCGTCTCTTTCCAGAAAAGCTTTGTTTACAGCAGGAGCTGTAGTAGAAAGTCTTTCACCGATTGTAATAAATTTTGCCATTTTTGTAGCCTCCTTATAGTTTAATTTTTAATAACTATTGCTATTCACTGCTCAAATGTCAAATACTCTTATGCTTCTCCGTTAGCCTGCATGTCTTTCAGGAATTTAACCAGTTCAACTGCTTCTCTAGGAGCAATGATAACTTCCCATCCTGGCAGTTTTGCTTCGATCTCACCCTTCAGTACTGCAACTTTTCCTGGGATGATCAGCTTACGATTCTTGATCTTGCCTTCGATATCAGCTTCTTTCCAGAATTTTTCGATGGAAGAAGAAGACAGTTTTCCAGCTGCCCATGCGGTCAGTACAGAAAGTCCGCCTGCATCACTGATGATCAGGTTTACAGGTACTCCTGAACGTTCCAGTTCTCCGGATACCAGGAAGTATGTAAGAGCGAAGTCAACTGTAGTCAGGCAGATAGAGTTCTCATCTGCACCGTTCAGAGCGTAGATACCTGGTTCTACACGCATTGGCTTCTGAGGGTCTGTGAAGATGTTCTGACGCAGACCGTACAGAGGCAGTGCTTCAGAATAAGTAATCTCCTGCATAACAACGATAGAACCGTATTTGATTGTAAATACAGCAGCAAGAGCAGCCTGCAGATGCAGATCATCTTTTGCTACTTTTACAAGGTTTACGATAGATGGGTAACCACATGTTCTGTCGCCATCTTTGATTGCAGCTTTACGAAGCTGTACAGTATTTGCAAATGTTTCTTTTACAGTAGCGCCTGTGGTATCGATTACCAGGTTCTTGTTTCCAAGTCCTTCAAGTGCTTTTACTGTGTCATAAATTTCGTTCATATCAGCCCCGCTGACACCAAGAACAACGCCTGCTTCTGTAGCAACAGCGCTCATATCAGCGTAGTTGGCTGGTGTAGCACCATTCAGAACTGGTTTGCTGTCTTTACATACAGCCAGAGCAGCTTTTGCTACTTCTACATCTGTACATCCCAGTACCAGAGTTCTGCCAAGTGCAGCAGCTTTCTTTACAAGTTCTACATAATCATAAGAACCTTCTGCAGAGTAATTTACATAAATCAGTTCTGCATACATTCTCTCACCGATACGGTCATAATCAACCTTCGGAACTTCTGCAAGTTTTGCTTCAATGGTAGCTTCATCCATGCAGTTGCAAAGAGAATCTGCATATCTTGTTTTGTTAACGAATGTTTTTTCATGACGTTCCATAACGGTCTCTCCGCCGAGAACCATTTCTTCTGCGCCAGTACCGATTTTGATGCTCTTCATTGGAGGTGCTGTAGCTTCTGATAACTGAGCCTTTGCATCCTCTGAGAAGTAAGGGCAAGCACTGATATCAGCTGCACCCTGAGCAACTTTCATACAGAAAGCCATACATGTAGGGCTTCCACATTCTTTACAGTTTTTCTTTGGTGATAATTTAAAAATATCAAGACCTTTTAATGCCATTGTCTTTTATCCTCCTTAAACAGTGATTAAACTAATTCTTTGATCAGTTTGGAAACAGTTGCTACGGATACAGGATGTTTTAAGATTACGGCATCAGAACCACAAGCTAAATCTGCTGCTGCAGTTTCAACTTCCATATCGATACCACGTCTTTCCTGATCGCCCCATTCTGGTGTATCTGCTTCTGCCTGTGTTGCTTCTTTTGTAGACCATGTCTCAGATGCAACTGGAGTGATGATAGGCATCTGAAGCTGTGCATCGTTCTGAGACAGAGCTGCAGATTTAACACGCTGCATGGTGGATGCAACATATTCATATCCGTATCCGGCTGCTGCTGTACCTACATTCATAACAACAGATTCCGGTTTTACACCTAACTGACTTAATAATACGTTTAACTGTTTTGCGAGGTTAATATCAACAGAAGATTCAGCACCAACTACCTGATTGTAAGCAAGGCCTGCTGCTGCACCAACTGTTTTGTAGTTTTCTTCTTTTGCTGCCAGAATCAGAGCATTCTTTCCCTGAACAGCTTCAGCTGCTTTACCAAGAAGCTCAGCATCTCTTTCAGCATTTTTGCTTCCGCAGATAACCAGTGGAAGGTCTACTGCTTCCGCAACTTCTTTTACCATAGCGATCAGTTCGTCTGTAGATTTGTTAGCGCCGTTAGGGTCGCCACCTTCCAGACGGAAGCTTAAAAAATCAACACCTTCAAAAGAAGCTGCTTTCTTTGCGATTTCTCCAATTGTAGAACATCCTTCGTAATACTTCTGAATGCATTCCGGTTCATGTTCCATACCAAAGTCTGTAATTTCAATACCTACTTTTGGAGCATTTGCAAATGGAGCATCGAAGCTCTGTAATGGAAGTGCATTTTCGCCACCAAGTGTGATTGCTTTGTCACCTGTTCCAATTGTAACAGTTTTAATGCTGGCATTAAATTTTCCTGATTTTGCTGTGAACGGCATTTTTCAATTTCCTCCTTCAGTTTTCAACCGCCACAAACTGACCGCATATTGTTCTTATGCAGTCAGTTTGTGTCTATTTTAACAATAATTCTTCCTTATTATATACATATTTTCCCAGAAAATCAAGCATTTGTGCTACTTGCATTTCGATTTATGATTTTTGTATAAGAATCAAATGCAAGTAGCATCCTTTTCCGCAATATATGCCTGTTTTCCTTTGTGGAAAATATAGAAATTACATCATTGGTTCCATGGTAAGAGCCGGATGTCCCTTTTCTTCCAGGAATGCCAGTAATGTTTCAGGATCTTCTGCAACTGTTTCATCACCGATCATATCTGTGAAGTTTTCAATTCCATAAAGTTCCTTAGCAGTCTCATTCAGTCTTTCTGCTACTGTTTCTTTCAGTTCTTTTGGCATCCATACGATTCTTGCCACACCGCCTTCAGCCTTCATGAACTTCTTGGAAGCGATGAAATGTTTACCATGTCCCATGAAACCAGGTGTCTGAACACCACCACCTGTCATAGAAGCAAGTTCGGAGAATGTCATACCAATTGGTGTCATACCAGCGTATTCACGGTTGGCAATACATACACCATTGGAAAGTGGTTCAATACCACAAATACATTCGAAGCATCCACAGGATGTCATAGGTTTTTCAATGATAGAGTACAGTGATACATCTTCCAGAGCGCCCTGGGAGAATTTACGAACTGCTTCATTAACATCTTCGTATTCACCGATTCTTTCGTCGATAACTTTTTCTTTTGTGATGATCTGGCATGGTCCCTGAGGATCCAACTCGTTTGTTGCTTTTGCATCCAGCCATGAAACAGCACCGCAAAGTCCAAGACGTTCTGGTGTAACTACACATACGTGGCTTGGAGAGAATGCCTGGCACATGATACAGCTGTAATATACATCTACGGATTCATCTGTCATAGATGTCAGTCTTTCATCACGTTTATCGAATACAGGGATTGCAAGGTTGTGACGCAGTTCTGTACATTTTTCAGCATCTGTGTATACCTTAACCTGACATTTATCAACTACTGCAGCAAATTCGTTCTTAACCTTTGCGTAAAGAACTTCACCGATATGTTTTGCTCTGAAGCCTGCATTGAAAGTATCTTTGCTGATACGGATACGGATCATATCACGCTGTCCTGTATGCATAAGACCTTCTACGCAGTTCAGATAAGAGTGGAATTTACGCTCGAATACAGATTCGAAGTCTGTCTGCATGCTCTTTCCTGCTACTTCTACTACATAACCGATAGAGTGCTTGCTTCCTACTTCAAATGTATCGATATCAGGTCCGATGACTTCGATCTTATGGTCTTCGATCTCAGATGCTTCTTTGGTCTGAACAAGTTCGAAACAGTCAACACGGGAGCCATCGAATTCAACCTGCATATCACCACGACGGATGATTTCACCTTCAAATGCAGAAGCAAATGCTACAGGGATGTCGATATTTGTGATCTTGATCTTGATGTCTCTTGCTTCCAGAGATGTTGCATTGAATTTGCTGATATCTTCCTGAACGATCAGGCTCTTTGGTACACGGCCGTTTACAGCATCTACTGTAGGCTGGTCGTTTGTGATTACAGGGAAACCAAGAGCGATTGCGCCTGCACCACAAGCTACGATTACTTCATTCAGTGGAGCGAATGCATTTACGAATGCAGGTACACGTTCCATTGTGTACTTCATCAGTCCTGCAGCATCTCCTGGCTGGATGTTACCGAAGATCAGAGCTGCTCTGATAGCTACAGATACAACATGGATAACAGATGTAACATCTTTTCCAAGAGGGATGACACGAACGTTAGCGCCTGTCTTATATCCGAGTTCTTCACACTGATCAATGATTCCACCAACCAGAGTTACCAGAATACCCTGTGCCTGATAAGATTTTACAAGATCTACACCTTCCTGAGCAGTTGGAGCTGCGCCAAGAATAACTGCAACACCTGGGATATCTCCGGTTACAAGTGGTACACCAAGTTCACGGATCACAGCATCAGCAAGATGTCCGTAGCAAGGAGCTTCATATGGTTTTGCTCCATCCATATATTTCAGTGTTTCAATAAATTCTGCACAAAGAGCAGTAGCTACACCAGACATGAATACATCATTCAGTCTTTTTTCTCTTGTCATTAATGTCTTTACGACACCAAGAGCAGCTTTCATTTCTCCAAGATTTCCTACCTTTGTACCTGTTACAGCATAGTAGCATGGAAGGCTGTAAGCAGTATCAGGAAGTGCAACGGCCTTATCAGCACCGTTTGCAGCAATCGCATCATCGATTGCTTTCTCTGTCATTCCAAAGACAGCGTCATTTCCAGCAAATACAACATCAAATAATGTCATTATTTTATCCTCCTAAATCATTTTGTGGATCGTGCATCCATTTTTTCTTTAATCGCCCGTATTTCATCTACAGCAGTCTTGCTGAAATCATACGGGGAACTACCCTTTCGATCCGCATCAATCACTTCTTTGTTATAGTGAATAAATCCAAGCAAGTCTTCTTCTGGTATCTGACTTCTGATGAATTCTTCATCTTCTTCGTCCCTGACTTTGTTTGCGACTACATTGACCTGTTTTACACCCAGCTCATTAGCCAGACGTTTTACATTACGGTATGTCTGAATACTTCTTGCACCAGGCTCAATAACAACAACAAACTGATCCATTCCTTCGGTAGTACCACGTCCCAGATGCTCCAGGCCTGCTTCCATATCCAGAATGACTACATCATCGCTTCGCAATACGAGATGATTGATGATTCTTTTCAGGATCACATGTTCCGGGCAGACACATCCGCTGTTGGCGGTATCTACAGTTCCCAGAACCAGAAGCTTAACGCCATTACATGTTTTTGCAAACTTATCCGGAATATCACTTACCATTGGATTTAATTTATAGAATTTATTGTCGTCAGATGCTCCGGTACGTTCCTGTACCAGTTTTCGCATTTTAGTAATGGGTACGATCTGATCGATTTCCTCCTGTGAAAAGCCAAGAGCCAGACCGAGGTTTGCATCCGGATCTACGTCCGCTGTCAACACCTGTTTTCCTTCATCTGCATACAAACGTGCAAGCGTTGCAGCAAATGTTGTTTTTCCGACTCCGCCTTTACCAGTTACAGCTATTTTCATTGTATTTCATCCACCTTTATTTTCAGTCATTGTTTCGATCTTTAGGGCAGTGCTCCGCTTTTCATGAAACGAAGCACCTGTCCATATGAATGTCCCGAGAAATTAAATTCCGAGGGCAGCACGTTTTTCTTCGATTCTTTCGATCATCAGATCTCCCAGTTTGTCCAGATCTTTTTCTACTGTGTAAGCAGCTTCTACCCAGTCTCTTACGCCGTTAGTAAGCAGTTCGCACATCTGATCAGAACCAGATACATAAGGATCAACACCAAGGAATGTATCAAGACCTGTAGCCACTACATAGTTTCCGATAGATACAGCTTTTTCAGACATCCATTCAGGAGCACATCCAACTACAGGAAGCTGAGAAATGTTCAGCCCTGAATCCTTGGACAACTCTGCTGCAAGCATCAGCATACGGCTGATATCTACACAGGATCCCATGTGAAGTACTGGAGGGATGTCTGCCAGTTCACAGACTCTCTTCAGACCCGCACCGCAAAGATCTTTTGCAGCCTTGTCCATCAGACCAGCTTTTGCAGCAGCCTGTGCGGAACATCCGGAAGCAATGATTACGATATCATTTGCAATCATTTTCTTCATCAGTTCTACATGCAGGTAGTCCGGTCTGATCTTAGGATTGTTACATCCAACCATAGCAACTGCACCACGAATGACACCAGATGTAATACACTGAAGTAATGGTTTTGTTGTACCAGTTTCATCTACCTGTGAGTTAGTAACACCATCCAGAGTCTTAACGATTGCTTCCAGAGAGTAACCAACAGTAGCTTTCTGTTTGGTATCTGGGATGTAAACCAGGTCTGGATTTCTGTTTTCAAAGTTATCAATTGCCATCTTAACGATTGCTTTTGCATTTTCACCAGCTGTAGCAGCATCAAATCTGACAAAATCAGAATCCGGCATCTGGCAGATCGGAGATGTGGTCACAAACTTGGTATGGAAGCATTTGCTCAGAGGGCCTAATGCAGGGAAGATACACTGAACGTCTACAACGATCGCTTCACAGGCACCTGTCAGAACAACGTTTTCCTGCTGCAGGAAGTTACCAGCCATTGGAATACCACGACGCATTGCAACTTCATTAGATGTACAACATACACCGGATACGGTGATGCCTTTTGCACCTTTGGATTTTGCGTATGCAATCATTTCTGGATCATCTGCATATTCACAAATCAGTTCGGAAAGGCTTGGGTCATGTCCGTGAACAACGATGTTTACGTTTTCAGCTACCATTACACCCAAGTTTGCTTCTGTTTCAATTGGAGTAGGTGTACCAAACAATACGTCAGAGAATTCAGTACCTGTCATAGATCCGCCCCATCCATCAGAAAGGCCTGTACGGAATGACTGACGTACCAGTGCTTCTGGTTTAGATGTGTTACCCATATGTGTCATATGCATTGCTGTAGCGATTTCACGGTCAACTGCACGTGGAGTGATCTCTGCTTTTTTCCAAAGTTCACGTGTATGTTCCGGAGCTCTGCTTGTAAAGTTCTGATATCCTTCAATTTTACCATATTCTCCCAAAGCAACATATGCTACTTCATGAGCCAGATCATAGATATCTTTTCCTTCTGTCTCAATATTCCATTCTTTAGCAATACGGATCAGTTTCTCAGGATCTTTTACTTTGTATGGTCCTTCTGGTTTTGCCTGATACAGGGTATGTGCAATTTCACGTCCGTGGTCAGAGTGAGCAGCACAACCACCAGCTGTAAATCTGAGGAAGTTACGTCCTACAATACCGTGAGCATCGCAACCGCAGATTCCACGTGGAGCCTTTGGTGTAATACGACATGGTCCCATAGAACAGATACGGCAACATACACCCTGTTCACCAAACTTACAGTGTGGAGTCTGGTTCTTTACTCTGAGCTGCCATGAGTCTGCGCCAACCTTTGCGCCAGTCTCGAGAAGTCGATTGGTAATCGCTTCGTTTTCTTCAATTGTGGTTAACTTAAAATCTCCCATATTTACCTCCTTATATTTTTTTGGTAGATTTTTAGAGCTTTAATTTATCTATGATATCATGAAGAGCCAGCTTCACAGGTGAATCAGCCGGAAGCTCTACTGTTGGCTTTCCTTCACAATCATATTCGTATACTTCGGTGCTGTGTGGAACTACTCCGATCAGTTCCAGTCCCTGGTTTCTGATCTCTTCCATAGTTCCCTCACTCACCTTTCCATCCGGAGCTCGATTGATAATCAGACCTACGGTATCCGGATTTAATCCACATTCCTTTGCCAGTGCGGCAATTCTACCTACAGCCTGTACTCCTCTTCTGGAGCAGTCACTGACCAGAAGTAAAATGTTTACTTTAGGAAGAATGCCACGGCTGATGTGTTCCATACCTGCTTCATTATCTACTACAACATATGGATAATTTGGTGTAAGCTTCTGAAGCTGTGTCTGCAGCAATCCATTAACGAAACAATAGCATCCTTTACCCTGGGTTCTTCCCATAACGAGCATATCGAAATCATCATCTTCAACCAGACATCGGTTAAACATAATCTCCATATAATCGGACTTTGACATACTTGCAGGAATCGGATTCTCTTTGCTTGTCTCTGCTCTGGCCACCTCTTCTCTGATCTCGCCCAGTGTCATATCTACTTCCACACCAAGCACTTCATTCAGATTGGAATTGGCATCGGCATCTACTGCTAATACAGGACGTCTGCCTGTCTCGCATAAATACTGGATCAAAAGACCACATAATGTTGTCTTGCCAACCCCTCCTTTTCCTGCAACTGCTATTGTAACTGACATATTCGTATCTCCTTAGATGTATTTCTTTAAAATTTATAGTCGGATCATCTGTTCTTAGCAGTTAATCTCAACTCTTCCACCGGTCAGATCTGCCATGGCAATGGTTCCTTCTACGGTCTTCTGTTCTCCCATGACATCTGTCAGTGTAATCTGGTTTCCGTTTACTTCAATTTTGCTGACATACTGCAAAACGATGCTGTCAGGCTGATTGATATTTACTACTGTTGCCAGACACATATCTATCGCCTCCTGATTCTTATTCTTTCACCAGTGACAACGCAAGGCTTAAATAAAGATTGCCCTTCTGGAACTCGTCCACTGCCTTGCGAATCTGTTCTGCCGCATTGGCATGTCCATCAGCTGCCAGCTTCTGTGCCATCTGATCCAGTTCTGCCGCGTGATGTGTGTTATGATCTAACATGTACTGCAGAAGTGCTTCATTCTGGTTCGCCGGTGCTGCCTGGCTTTCATGGCTGTGGCAGTGTCCTTCCTGTCCATGACAGTGTCCTTCATGGCTGTGACAATGTCCTTCACTTCCGTGGCAATGCACAGTTTCTCCTGTCTGCGTATGTTCGTGATGATGATCATCTTCATGTCCGTGTTCATGACTGTGTACATGATTGTGTTCATACGTATGCGTATGCATATGCTCATGTTCATGTGCGTGACCACAGATGTTTCCGTTTTCATCTTTTACGATATGCATGGATGTTACGCCCCCCTCCTACTTTTTGTTAAGAATTTGACAGGCATATATCTTAGCACCTATCCTTTTGTTAGTATAGCATACTGTTAAATAAATCTCAATAAATGAAATTCGTAATTTTGAAAAAACTGCTAAAATACAGGCTTTCCGGATTGTACTTTTTCAAGAACAAAACACCTATCATCACTTTTGCGGAAAACAGACTGCATTTTTACTACAATTAATCTATATATTTTGCGAATGTTTTTGGGAATATATTACAAAAAAGCATCGTACCTGCCTTAAATAGGTAAGCACAATGCCTTTTTATATAAGCTATATGAGATTAGATCTCTGCCAGTTTCAAAAGATCCGGTACTTTGGATTCCCATCCGAGTGCCATAATATGTACACCCTGGCAATAAGGCTTACATTCTTTAATAATACGTGCTGCAATTTCAACACCGGTAATACCTGCCTTGGTCTTTTCCTTGTCTCTTGCAAGTTCTTCAATCATATCATCCGGCACATGGATACCAGCTACATTCTTATTCATGAATTTTGCCATTCCTGCTGACTTCGGAATTACGATACCAAGCTGAACAGGTTTGCCAAACTGGCTTGCTTTTTCCATGAATTTGATGAATTTTTCAGGTTCGTAAACAGCCTGTGTCTGGAAATAGTCAGCGCCTGCCATTACTTTACGTTCCATCTTTGCAAGCTGTGCATCTACAGAATCACTGCAAGGAGATACAACAGCGCCTTTTGCGAACTTAGGTGGTTCACCGACCAGTTCATTGCCGCCCAGGTCGTATCCTGATTCCAACTGTTTTACAGTATGAAGTAAAGATACAGAGTCCAGATCGAATACTGGTTTTGCCTGTGGATGGTCACCCATTTTGGTATGGTCACCTGTCAGGCAGAGAATATTATCAATTCCCAGCATAGCTGCGCTTAAGAGATCGGACTGCAGAGCAATACGGTTTCTGTCACGACATGTTAACTGAAAAATAGGTGTCAAACCTTCATCCTTTAATGCTTTACAGGTTGCAAGCGAACCAAGACGCATAACGGATGACTGGTTATCTGTTACATTAACAGCGGTAATGCCGCTTAAATATGTTTTTGCTTCTTCCAGTAAACCTTCAATGTGAATTCCCTTTGGCGGTCCTACTTCTGCGGATACTACAAATTCACCTTGTTTAAATAACTCAGTAATTTTCATTTTACATTGCTCCAATCATTTATAAATTTAGGATTATCCTATTTTGACACTTCATCATCTGTTGCATAATTACGAACCTGTACCGGGCACTTCAGCACATCCAGGCGTCCAATTTGAGCCAGACGTCTGTAAATGCGTTCCCAGCCGCATTCCATGTTGCTGTCCACTTCGCATTTACCATTCTTGGATCCACCGCACTGTCCGTTAACCAGACTCTTGGAGCAGGCTGTAATCGGGCAGATACCGCCAGTTAAATTCAGGTAACATTCGCCGCACTGTTTGCAGTCGTATTCCAGTGGAGTAACTCCCTGGAATCCAGGCAGTGGATAGGTATCACATGCTGCGCAGACTTTTTTATCTTCCAGATATTCAGAAACAGTCTGAACACCAACACCACAGGAGCAAACCAGAACCACGTCTGCGTCTTTGATCTCTCCCATGTGTTTTTCCAGGCGTAATTTCATATTCTCCGGATTGCAGATATAATCTTTTGTCATAATGCCAGTTACATTTCCAGCCTCAGCCAGTTCCTTTTCAAACTCAACAGCTTCTTTTTCAGGGAAATGTACTTCCTTACATCCATGGCAGTTAATAATGAAAACTTTCTTTCCTTCTACCAGAGATGCGATAGTCTCTTTGGATTTTAATTCAGTAATTAACATCTTACTTCATCCCCCTTACTACCGCTTTACCGGCTTTAATCTTAGATACAATTGGGATCTTGGAAGAACAGATGTATTCGCAGCAGCGGCATTCTACGCAGTCCATAACATGTTTGTCTTTCATTCCCTGCCAGTTCTCTTCGTCTGCATATTTTGCAAAATACAGAGGAGAAAGTTCCATTGGGCAGACATCTACACAACGTCCACATTTGATACAGGATACTGCCTCTGTCTGATCCGGTTCAATTGCAATAATACCATTAGATCCCTTCATAATCGGCACATTGGTATCCGGGATTACAAATCCCATCATAGGACCGCCTGCTTTGAACATAACGTCATCATCTGTTACGCCGCCACAGTAATCAATCAGATCTTTGGTATTGGTACCAATCTTCACAATGTAGTTTCCTGGTTTTTTCAGCTTTTCACCCGTAACAGTTACCACACGTTCTACCAGTGGCATTCCTTTCTGAATAGCATCAGAAATAGCCTTTGTAGTACTGATATTGCCAACTACACATCCTACATCTGCCGGAAGTCCGCCGCTTGGAACCTGTCTCTTCATGACACGTTTGATCAGCATCTTTTCAGCACCCTGCGGGTATTTTGTCTTAGCCACAACTACATCAATGTTATCAATGTCTGCAACCTTGGACTGCATCAGTTCAATCGCATCCGGCTTGTTATCTTCAATAACAATCAGACCCTTTTCTGCATTGACAGTCTTAATCATGGCTTTCAGGCCGAAAATAACGTCATCTGCATATTCCAGAAGTACTCTGTGGTCTGCAGTCAGAAGAGGTTCACATTCACAGCCGTTCAGAAGAATGGTGTCGATTGGTTTTGGTGGTTTCAGCTTGACTGAAGTAGGGAATCCCGCGCCACCCATACCTACAATACCGGCATTCTTGATAATATCCACGATCTCATCCGGTGTAAGGCTGTCAAGATCTTTGTTCGGTTTTACTGACTCATGCAGAGTATTTTTGCCATCAGATTTGATGACTACAGATAAGCATTCACCTCTGGTAGCATGCTTATGGTTTTCGATAGCAGTAACCGTTCCGCTGACACTGGAGTGAACCGGTGCGCTGATGAAACCTGCTGCTTCACCAATTACCTGTCCAACTTTTACTGTATCACCAACCTGAACTACAGGATTCGCCGGAGCACCTGCATGCATGGATAATGGAATTACTACAGTATCCGGATCCGGGAATTTCACCAGTGGAAGATGTTCTGTGAATTCCTTGCGCTCGCATGGATGAACACCACCATAGTATCCTTCCAGTCTGTTCTCGCGGATAGACTTCACATATTCATTCACAAATTTAAAGTTTACTTTGGAGTAGTCTCTTACCTGTACAGGCTGGCTTAAGAATTCTTCCAGACGTCCCTGTTTTGCCAGTCTCTGGTAAATCTTTTCCCATGCACAGTCCTTGTTAGGATCTACTTCACATTTTCCGTTCTTAGCGCCGCCACACTGTCCATTTACAAGGCTCTTGGAACAGTCAACGATCGGACAGACACCACCTGTGATATTCAGATAACACTGAGCACATGCATCACAGCTCTTCTTCGTCAAAGCCATTCCGTGATGTCCTCTGTAATTTAATGAATTGCTGGCTGCTATTACAGGTCTTCCTGCCAGTTCCGCAACAGTCTGAATACCAAGACCACAGGAGATCACTACGATATTCTCTGCACCTTCCGGAATCATATCTGGCAAGTCTTTTTCTGTGTGCGTTTTATTACATAAAAAATCAACCTTTGTACTGCCTACGACATGCTTACCCTGTTCTTCTGCGAACTTGATAAATTCATCGCAATCCGGCTCGTCAACGGTCTCAAATTCTTTGAAGCACTTGTTACAGGCAATGACAAACAGATTATCCTTCTCAGCCAGCAGGGAAGCCAGTTCGTCCGCGCTTTTTAACTTATACTTAGTATAGTTTTCCAATTGCTCACCTTCCTTATCGTTTGATTTGCAGTTCTTATAATATCTGTATTTCTGTCCTTCCATCCTCTGCACAGGAAAGACAGAATACATGTATTTTACGTCTGCAATTGATACGTTTTAAGTATAACACTTTACGTTCATATAATCTAGTCTAAACAATTATTTAACAAGAGGTTTCTTTTGTACTTTTTTCAGAACATCAGCCTTCATTGTGGCCGATATATCGACATGTCCCATGTCTGTCTGAAGAACTTTAGAAGACATCCCTGCAGCGTCCATATAGGAACAATATGTATGCCTGCAGTCAAGTTCCACTTCAGCATGAAATTTCCGTTCCATCTTTCAACAACCGAATCATCATTCTACATATTTTGTGATGACAGATATTAAAATCTCCATATCAATCGGCTTTGCCACATGATCATCCATCCCAGCATTCAAAGCAGCCTGTACATCCTCTGCAAATGTATTTGCTGTCATTGCAATTATAGGAATTTTCTTTCCGTCCGGACGGTCCGGCAGATTTCTGATAGCTTTTGTCGTTTCATACCCATTCATTTCCGGCATCATAATATCCATCAAAATCAGATCAAAAGTCCCCGGAGCTGTATTGCAAAACTGTGCCAGGGCAGATTTACCATCGGCAGTCCTGGTTACAATCATCCCTTGTTCTTCCAATAAAGCTACTGCTATCTCTGCATTTAAATCATTGTCCTCTGCCAAGAGAACATGCAAACCATGTAAATCCATATCTTTCCTTAACTTTTCTTTCTCTTCAGTTTGTACATGTTCTGCTAGAAGCAATGGGATTTCTACTGTAAATGTTGAGCCAATGCCCTGCTTGCTGCTGACCTCAATTTTTCCACCCATAAGATCAACATATTTTTTAGCAATGGCCATTCCCAGTCCGGTTCCCTTATAACTGGTTCTTGCCCCATTATTTTCTTGACTGAACTCATCAAATATTCTGGACTGGAACTCCTCACTCATACCAATTCCAGTATCTGATATACGATAGCGTACAATCATATGGTGCTCATCATTGCCCGGACAGTTTTCTGCAAAAAATGAAATGGTACCTCCGTCTTTTGTAAATTTAACTGCATTGCTGATGATGTTGAGCAATACTTCCCTGATTCTGAGTTCATCTGCCATCACATAAGGAGTTTTTAGTTCTTCTCTTGAAACATAAAAATTAAGGTCACGATTTTCCATATATCCCCTTGCAATCGACGAAACAGTATTTATTATATCCCTGAGATCTACCGGTACTGGTTTATATTCCAGTTTACCACTTTCAATGCGGCTGATATCCAACACATCGTTAATCAGTGTCATCAGGTATTCTGAACTCTGCCTGATCTTTTTCAGACAATCCTCTACTTCTTTGTCCGGATTCCTCTTCATGGCAATATCTGTAAATCCAACAATTGCATTCATTGGTGTCCTGATATCATGGGACATATGGTTCAGGAACGTTGTTTTTGCAATATTCGCCGCATTTGCATCCTGTGCTTCTTTCAATGCTTCCATCTGTTTTTTCCTGCTTACCGAAAGGGAATAAACCAGAAGAAGCAGTACAAAAATAATCACAGCTGAAACCACAATAGCCAAGCCTGCATGCTCCGCAAGGACATCCTGCAAGCTCATTTTCTTTTCCGAAACAGAATTCTGTGCAAGGACAACGCCATTTAAAATATTGGATGACTGCTCAATTGCTTTATTGATAATGGTAGCTGCTCTTCTGTTTTCTCTCGTCGTGAACATCGCTAATTCCTGCCGTTTTGCCATTTCTGCAAATGACAGGCTTTTGGTCAGTGGACTTTCATTAAGAAGATTGATCTTTGAGGATGGAATCACAGTTGCTCCTGCTTTTCCATTTGCCACTGCCTCCAAGCATTCTTCCTGTGTATCATATAGTTTGATCTCTGCATCCGGAAAAAGAAGGGACACCATCAATTCCGAATACAATGAAGTCTCTGTCGCTGCGATCGTAGAGATACTGCTGTTATATTCATTTCCTTTGTAAATAACAACTGGCGTAATATCAAAGATTGCATCCGTCAAAACCACCTGAAACTGTTCCTGTGTATAAAAATCCTGAATGATAGGACCGGCAATATCTATTTCGCCAGATTGCAATGCCTCATTCATCTCTTCGCCCGTGGAACAGGGAACGACCTTGATCGTGATTTCATATTTTTTCTGAACCGTATCCAAAACAGTTCCAAGGATTCCTGTCAGTTTCCCATTTTCTTCACCACAAAAAGGAAGATTATCCTGTAGATATCCCACACAAATTGTATTTTCATGTGCATCCAGCCATTGTTTTTCTTCCTTATTGAGTGCATAATTTATGACCGCTTTTCCTTCATAACTGGCATACAGCTTACTGCTGTAGTCCGTTTCTGTATTGTTGATTTCTTCCAGGGCAGAATTTAATTCCTTTAACAGATCCGGTCTGGATTTTGATACACCGAAATAACCGTCACCTACACCGATATTAGCAATGGCAATAAAATCGCTGTTGACAGACAGTGCAGGAATCACAAGTGCATCCAGTTCATCTACATCCAGTTTTTCTACCATTTCATCATAATCTTTGCAGGCAATAACCTCTGCCTGGATCTGATTGTTGTCCAGCCATTTTTCCAGAAGTTCTTTCTGATGGCTTCCATCTGCAACACCGATACGACAGCCATTCATCTGCTTCAGATCACCATCCGCAAGATCCGCATGATTCTCCCTGGTATAGATCCTATATCTTTCTGTTCCCTCGGCATAGGTTGAAAAATCGATAGATTCTGCTCTTTCCGGTGTATAACTGATACTTCCAAGTATATCTATTTCTCCATCTTCCAGCATATCCAGGCACTCTTTAAATGAACCATAAACATATTCATACTTCCAGCCGGTTATATAAGAAATTTTCTGGAGATACTCATAGCCTGCCCCCTGCTTATGTTCCCCTGAACTTCCTTCCTGAAAATTGGCATATGGGAAATAGCCGACTCTCACGATTTTATTTTCTTCCTCCATTGCCTGAGTTGTTTTCCCATCACTTTTTATTTCCGACGCATAAGCAGAAACCGGTACAAAGAGTAACATGATAAGTAATAAAATGCTCAAACATAATCCTTTTTTCTTATCTGTTTTTCCTATCTGTTTTTCTATCTTTCTGTTCATTCTCGTCCTCTTTTTATTATCCATTCATGTTTGACATCTGGATATCCATACGTATCAAATCAGATCTTTCTATAAAAAGCAAAAGATGTTCTTTATCCAGTTTTCATCTTTCGCAGAATAGCCATTCCAATGATTACTGTTACCGAAGCTATAAGTGCAATAACATAACCCGGCAGATCTTGCAGCCTATACACTTCCTCTGCATCTATATTGCTCATCTACCTTCGTTCTTCCGTGCCATGAAATCAGCAATTTTCTTGTTGCCGTATTACTTCTGATAATGTCGACAGCAACTTATCAACCTGGATTGGCTTTGCTATATGACCATTCATTCCTGCTGCGATAGCCTCTCTCTTATCTTCTTCAAATGCATTTGCTGTCATTGCAATGATCGGTATGCATGCCTTATCCCTATCTGGCAGGTGTCTGATTTCCTGCGTTGCTTTATAACCATTCATTTTCGGCATCTGAATATCCATGAGGATCACATCATATGTTCCAGCCGGCATTTCCATCATCCTGTTCACACACTGAATGCCATCCTCCACACAATCTATCTTCAGACCGGCATTCTCAAGTATTGCTTCTGCAATCTCTGCATTCAAATCATTGTCCTCTGCCAAAAGGATATTCCTGCCTTCAAGGATTTCACTTCCTGTTTCATGCTCTTCAATATGCTTTTTTACATAATAGCTTTCATCTGCTATCCTGTGCTTTAATGTAACTGCAAAGGTACTGCCCTTTCCAAGCTCACTCTCTACATCTATTGTTCCTCCCAACAGATCAACATATTTCTTGACGATTGACATTCCAAGTCCGGTTCCTGCGATTTTGCTCTTTGTGGTGTTCTGCTCACGTGTAAATGCTTCGAAAATCTTTGTCAGATAGTCTTGTCTCATGCCGATTCCTGTATCTCTGACTCTCATCCTCACCATCATGTATCCAGCCTCATCACAAGGTAATTCATCTACATTTACCATAACAGAACCACCGGATGGAGTGTATTTCATGGCATTGCTTAGGATGTTGACAAATATTTCTTTTACTTTTGTAGTATCTGTCAGTACATGCCTATGCTCTACATTCATCGCGTAATGAAGCGCAATATTCTTTTTCCTTGCTTTCTCATCAAACACAGCAATCAAGGACTTCCAGACATCTTCAATCTGGCAGTAATTCTCATCAAGTTCCATCCTTCCGCTCTCAATCTGGGCCATATCCAGTACATTATTTATGATTGACAGAAGAAGATCTCCAGACTGTTGCAGTTTTTCCAAATGTTCTAAAGTTTCAGGCATTTCTTTTCCATTTAGTTCCTTCTCCATAAGCTGTGCATAGCCCAGAATTACATTCATAGGAGTACGGATGTCATGGGACATATTATTAAGGAAACAGGTCTTTGCCAGACTCGCCTCCTCCGCTTTTTTTAAAGCGATTTCCAACTTGTCATTTAGCTTTTGTGTATCATTTGCTGCAAGCTTTGCGACAGCTTCCGCTTTCCTTGCTTTCCTTAAAAGTACGAGGATAATACCAATGATGCTGAGTAGGAAAAATCCTGCCGTGACAAAAAAAGCAAGCATATTGTCTTTTACAAAGTCCAAAAATGTTACCTTATCTGCTGTACTGTCATAAATAGCAAGTGCGCTTGTAAGCATATCAGACGGCATGGCCTTCAAGGTTTTATTCAATATTGATAAAAGATTCCCCTCTCCACTTTTTACCGCGAAGCATGCCTCCATTGTTTTTGTAAGTGGAACACTCTTGAAATTTTTACTGTTATCATATATCATCGCCTGACTTGCTCCCATGAGGAAACAGTCTGCTTTTTCATGAATGACCATATCTGCTGCATCTTCAAGCGAATCACAATCTACCAGCTTCCATTCGGGATAACTGAATGCAATATGCTGTTTTAAGGCATATTTTTCTTTTGGCACAGCTACAGTATACACCTTATTCTCATCAAATTTTTTCTCATCAGTTACTGCCATCAAACTATAGGTCCAGGCTGTGTTTGTAAGTGCATATCCGTTTTCTTCTGCAAAATACGGATTCCTGCCGGCATAAAAAATCATGTCAATTTCATGATTCTGCAGATCCTGAATCATTTCTTCATAGCCATCATATTCCCGTATATCAAATTCCATCGTTTGATTTCCCAGACATTCTTTAGCATAGGAAACATATTCTGACAGCATACCAGTAAGTTTTCCAGTCTCTTCCTCCATGAAAAAGATTGCCGGATCATTGTTCAAAAATCCTATCCGAATGCCTCCGTGTTCTTCCAGCCATGACTTTTCTGCACCTGTAAGACTCTGGTTATAATCAAGCCTGAAATACTTCTTATACAGATCTGACTTAAAAAAAGGACTATTCTGTTCCAGCTGGCGCATTGCCCAGTCCAGGTCTGCCTTGATATCGCTGCGTTCTTTATTTATTGCAAAATATATGCCTGATTTGCCAATAGTTGTAACGGATGATATTCCCTGTTCAGACCAGATAGATTCCTCCAGAGATACAAAACAGTCAATCTCATGATTTGCTATTTTCTTTTCGACATCATCATCATTATTCACATTTACATGTTCTGTATGTATACCATTCTTATTTTCCCATTCTGTCAGCATGATTTCAGGTTCTGTATCCATGAGCACACCTACACGTTTCCCATCCAGAGACTTGAAATCAGACGTATCAATATCCGTATCCGATAAATCAGCATAAAGGATATATTTTTCCTCCCCCATCGGTTCATCCGGGAAAAGCATTTTTTCTGCACGGTCATCGGTGTAAGATATATCACCCATGATATCAATCTCACCATTTTCAAGCTTATCAAAACAGTCAGACCAGTCACATTTCACATATTCAAATTTCCATCCGGTATAACCTGCCAGAGCCTGCATGAGTTCGTAGCCATATCCTCGTCTTACACCGTTTTTGTCGACATAATTAAAGGTATCCTCAAATGAGCCGACACGAATGGTCTGTGACTGTTTTTCATCATTATTCGTTTCAGCAGCCTGGCAGTATACTGATAACATCATCAACATTCCCCAAACCATCAATATACATACAAATAGTGCGGCTGTTTTTTTTCTGCTTTTATCCATTCCTCTTTCCTGATTCTTTTGTATTTTCCTGTTTTACAATATCAAAATATCCAATGATTCCAATGTATCCATCTTTCTTTAAAGGAGACCACAACGTATGCAATTTCATTCTATACATCTGACTGTTATCTTCCACCTTCGCTTTTATCGTGACAGATATTTCTTTATTTTGTACAGATGTCTGATGCAACAAAACCTGAATATGTTGAACATCTTCTTCATCTACTCCAAATTCTTTGAACAGATTGAATTTCGGATTATCTCTCTGACATAATATCTGCTGTTTTCCGTTTAATATAGTGAGCTGACCTGAAACTGCATTGTAATCAATTGAATTCATGCCACTGTTCGATTTAAAGAAATCAATCTTTTCCTGCATAACCTTGACAATACTCTGTGAATAGTTTTGGTTCGGTAAAGCTTTGTCACTGAGTATTTCATTCGAAAGTCTCTGTACTTCATAATAATGTTTATTATCATCCCTCTCTTTAATAAGCATTTTTGAAAACTGAATACTCAGTTCTTTCAGACACTTAAGGAGTATGGGGTTAAATTGTCCGCACTGCCCATCCAGAATCATTTGAATCGCCGTATCATGATCAAATGCTTTCTTATAACATCTTTCACTTGTAAGTGCGTCATAAACGTCAACAATCGATACCACCTGTGCACAGATTGGTATTTCTTCACCTTTCAAGCCATCCGGATAACCCTTTCCGTCCCATCTTTCATGGTGCCATCTGCTGATCTCCCATGCGGTACGCACCAGTGGATGATCTTGTGGAAAATCCATATCCTTAATTATAGTTGCACCAAGCTCACTATGGGTTTTCATAATCTTAAATTCTTCATCTGTAAGTCTGCCTGGTTTATTCAATATTTCTTCCGGAATACGAATCTTACCAATATCATGAAGGGAAGAAGCAGTTGTAATCATAGCAATATCTGCCTCTGTCAAAGGATAAGCATCTGTTACTTTTACCAGTTGTCTCAGTATCATTTCTGTTGCTGTTTTAATATGCAGAATGTGGTCTCTACTCTCACTGTTGCGGGATCCCAATACATTGCCCAGAATCCTGATCATAATATTATTATTTTCTTCTTTTTCGTAAACCTGATCATAAACCACATTTATCAGATGCTTTTGGTTCATATAAAGTCCCAGGGTATTCTGAACTCTTTTCTTTACAATCACAGAGTCAAACGGTCGTGTAATATAATCTGTGATTCCCAGCTCATATGCTTTACGCATAGTATCAACATCATCTTCAGAAGATATCATAATTACAGGAGTTTCTTCTATACACTGGCTTCTTTTCATTATTTCCAGGACTTCAAAGCCATTCATCTGTGGCATATTAATATCCAAAAGCATCAGACCAATCCCCAGATTATCTCCTATCATCTGGATTGCCTGATTTCCATTCTCGGCTTCCAGATAATTATAAGTTTCTCCGAGAATTTCTTTCAATATATCCCTGTTCAATTCCGCATCATCTACAATAAGTATTTTTTGTCTTTTATCCATATTTTTTCCTTTATCCGTGCGTTTGTTATGATGTTCCAAGCACTTGATCCAAAACATCAACTATTGTTTCTATATCAATTGGTTTTGTAATATGTGCATTCATATCCGGCATTAACCTATCGATAATATAAGCTTTGAACGCATCATTCTGTTTAAAAGCCTCTTTCGTTCTGATGACAGCTTCTTTTCCGGAAGTTGACCAGTCTGCCCGCATTTCAATTTCACGTAACATTTTGCTTACACTGGTGCAAGTATGAACATCATCATCCACAACCAGTGACCTTGCACCTACTAATTCAGGAATAGGCTCTTAAAAAATTCATATTGTTTCAAAATAAAAACACTGTCTCACAGACAGCGCACCTCATTTCATGCAACTGGCTGCCATTTTACAGACCCTGTAGCTTTGCGTCCCAGACTTTCATCTGGTTTGCCGATTTCTTTATTATAATTTTTAAAATCATACAAAAAAACTGATTTTATTATACTTCATTACTATTCTTTACACAAGAAAAACATTACCGCTTTAACGCTTGAAAATAAAAAAGAACAGCCGATACATATCCTCGAACTGTTCTCCTACTTCCGAACTCCACGCAGCATTGACATTACTGTTTCCTGCTCATTTGTACTCAGATCGTTCCATATCATTAAAAGCCAAATACCTTGAGTGCATTGCCTCGCCAGATCAGCCCCATGTTCTGAAATTGATCATCAGGTAAATGGTGACAATGGGTATCGATTCCGCGCAGACCGTCCAAATGCTGCAAAATAGCCGCACTGACGACGTCTCGATTCGGAATATATTCTGTATTTTTCTGCATAGAATCTTCTCCTTTTGTATTGAAATAAAATTGAATGAATGTGCAATTAACGAAGAATATCGTATGGGGTCTATTATATGGGATCAGGCCCCTATATATCTTCCGATTTCAAATACTATAATCCGTTCCCTAACATTATCTTCTGGGAACAGATCTCTGCAATCTATCTCATCTGCAAATAACAACTCATCCACCGTCATCAGATAAGATATATATTCATCCGACGGATAATAGAAAAACAACTGTATTTTCCGCATCTGTGCATAATAGGATTCCAGAATTCTCGCCATCACTTTTTTCAGCAGATCCAGGGAAAAGGGGTTAAAAAAGAAACAACAATCCACTTGCTCCGGCACCTTATATTCCACTGCATCTGCCTGTACCAAAGATACTTTTTCTGAGGAAACCGCCTTTTCTTTATTCAGAACTGCTTTTTCAAAAATCTGCTGTTCATATTCGATCCCTATTGTATGACATCTCGTTTGATATGCAAGAAAAAAGTCCACCCTGCCTTTTCCACATCCATAATCAATCACTGTATTCTTCTTTCCAATATATCCGGAATTTGCCAGACGTTCCAGCACAGAGTACGGCGTTGGCTCATAAGGGTAACGATATTGATCAGAATGAGAATCATCTCTTCCTGTCGTGCGAATGTGCAGCAGCTTATCCCATTCTATGTCTTTCTTATCTTCTGTTTCTTTTCCCATCTCTTATAAACTCACTTTTCTTTTCCAATACTGTTTTGTGATTTTCTCAAGTTTGGTCTATTTTATCCTGTTTTTCAGTTCAGCATCATACGGTCATTTGCAAATTCACCGCCACTAGCCTGTTCAAACTTGCTGAGCAGGTCTGAAACGTGAAGTTTTTTCTTTTCTTCTCCTTCTACATCATAGATGATCCGTCCTTCATGCATCATAATCAGACGGTTTCCGTGAGCAATGGCATCCTTCATATTGTGAGTGATCATAATAGCTGTCAGATGGTCTCTCTCGATGATTTTATCTGTGGCTGTCAGTACTTTTGCTGCCGTCTTTGGATCCAGTGCTGCGGTATGTTCATCCAGCAGCAAAACCTTTGGCTTCGTCAGAGTCGCCATCAGAAGCGTCAATGCCTGGCGCTGTCCGCCGGATAACAGACCTACTTTTGCAGTCAGTCGGTCTTCCAGTCCCAGATCAAGGATCTTCAACTTCTCTTTGTAACGTTCACGTTCCGCTTCATTGATACCGCTTTTCAGAGTACGGCGTAAGCCTCTTCTTGCTGCCAGTGCCATGTTTTCTTCAATCTCCATGGTTGCTGCAGTTCCGGTCATTGGATCCTGGAACACGCGTCCCAGATATTTTGCTCTCTTATGTTCAGAAAGTTTAGTGACATTAATGCCGTCAATGAGAATTTCTCCCTCATCCACCGGCCATACACCGGCAATGGCATTTAGCATTGTAGATTTTCCAGCTCCGTTTCCACCGATAACTGTTACAAAATCCCCTTCTTTTAATGTCAGGTTCAGACCGTTCAGGGCTTTTTTCTCGTTTACTGTTCCCGGATTAAATGTTTTTCGGATGTCTACCAGTTTAAGCACGGCTGCCACCTCCCTTTGATACATTTTTCTGGAAATATTGTTTCTTCATATATGGCAGTGCAAGGAATACTGCAACAACCAGTGCGGATAACAACTTTAAGTCATTGGTGTTCAGACCCAGCCAGAGCACTACCTGCAATACCAGATAGTATACAATGGCACCTGCTGCCACAGCTGCCAGCTTGGATGCAAAATTCTTAGTGAACTTTCCCAAAAGCACATCGCCGATAATAACGGCTGCCAGACCGATGACAATGGCACCACGTCCCATATTGACATCTGCAAACCCCTGATACTGTGCATACAAACCGCTGGAAAGTGCAACGATTCCGTTAGAAAGCATCAGACCAATAATCTTGCTTACATTGGTGTTAATTCCCTGGGCTCTGGACATATTTGGGTTAGAGCCTGTTGCACGGATAGCACATCCCAGCTCTGTTCCAAAAAACCAGTATAACAGGGCAACAATTACTACTATAAATACAACAGCCACAAAAATGGTATTTTTGTAAAAAGCAACATTTTTAATATAGCGAAGAGAAACCAGCAGATTATATTTGTCTACGCTGATTGCCTGATTTGCCTTACTTCCCATAATACGCAGGTTAATAGAATACAGCCCCAGCTGACTTAATATTCCGGCAAGGATTGCCGGAATTCCCATAACTGTGTGGAAAATACCTGTAGCCAGTCCTGCCAGCATTCCCGCCCCAAATGCACCTGCAAGAGCAAGTGGAACCGGAAATCCTGCCATAAGCAGCATGACACAGACCGCACCGCCGGTACACATGGTACCATCCACCGTCAGATCTGCAAGATCCAATATTTTATAAGTAATGTATACACCGATTGCCATAATGCCCCAGATCAGTCCCTGGGCGCATGCACCCGGCAATGAATTAATGAGTGACGTAATATTCACAGTATAACCCTCCCGTTTTCTTATTTTCCCATATACAAGGAAACTGCCACGAACAGAATCTGACCCGTCCGTGACAGTTCGTATATGTTCTTTTTCTGATTATTCTGCCTCGATTGCTTCGTAATCATCCGGTACTGTAATACCAAGTTTTTCGCATCTGTCAGCCATGTACTGCTTTGTTACATTTGGTGCATACTGCACTTCCATAGTAGAAATGTCTGCTCCCTCTTCCAGAATCTCGTATGCCATTTCACCAGTAGTATAACCAAGGTCATAGTAGCTGATAGATAATGTTGCAATACCGCATCCCTGGCAGATACCAGCTTCGCCCGCAATAACAGGAACACCTGCCGGTTCCATTACATTGTTGATTGCTTCCGTATTGTTTGCTGCTGTATTATCTGTTGGAATATATACAACATCACATTCTGTTGCAGAAGTTGCCACTGATGAAATATCATTAGAATCTGCAAATGTGTAATTCTTGATCTCCAGATCCGGATTCAGTTCTTTTAATGCTTCTGTCACGACATTTACCTGATATTCAGAGTTCGGCTCTGCTGAGCAGTACAACATACCTACTGTCTTTGCCTCCGGAACCAGTTCCAGAATCATAGCAGCCTGCTGGTCAAGCGGTGCACAGTCTGATGTACCGGACACATTGCCTCCTACCGTACCTGTCCAATCGTCAATATCCAGTGCTGTTGCATAGTCTGTAACCGCTGTTCCAAGAATTGGAATATCTGAAGTTCCTGCTACTGCCGCCTGAAGAGCTCCTGTTGCATTTGCAAGGATCAGATCTACCTGGTCAGATACAAAACCGTTGATAATGGTAGAGCAGTTTACAGATTCACCAGAAGCATTCTGTACATCGAATTCTACACGATCTCCCAGTTTTTCTGTTAATGCATCCTGAAATCCCTGTGTAGCAGCATCCAGTGCTTCGTGCTGGATCAACTGGCAGATGCCTACTTTATAGGTCGCTTCTTCTGCATTTGCTGCAATACCCAGAGAAGCTGCCATTGTTGCTGCCATACCGGCAGTAATCATTTTTCTTGTTAAATTTTTCATAGCGTTATTTCCTCTCTTTTCTATTTTTCTTTTCCACTTTAACGGATTAATGTATGTTAGTAAGAATATACACCTATTTCCACCAGTCGTCAAGAAAAATATTGTCAAAGAGAAATTCTTGAATATGCTTTCTACCACTGTACGCTGTCAGATTCCATCTTCTTATCACGGATCATCAGCTCTTTTACTGCTTCTTCTGCATTCTTATTCTCAAACAGAACTTTGTTGACCTGTTCGACAATTGGCATTTCCACCTGATATTTCTGAGCCAGTGTCAGAGCCGCCTTAGCAGAATAGACACCTTCTACCACCATCTGTACTTCATCCATGGCTTCCTGCATGGTATATCCCTTACCCATAAGGTATCCTGCCTTACGATTACGGCTGTGGACGCTGGCGCAGGTAACAATCAGATCTCCGATACCGGTAAGTCCATAGAAAGTTTCCGGCCTTCCACCCATCTTGATTCCCAGTCTGGCAATCTCTGCAATACCGCGCGTAATCAGAGCTGCCTTGGTATTATCTCCGTATCCCAGTCCATCAGCGGTACCGGCTGCCAGTGCAATGACATTTTTCAGTGCACCGCCCAGTTCAATTCCCAGCATATCCGGACTGATATAAACACGGAATACCGGGCTGACAAATACGCTCTGAAGGTATTCTGCCGTCTTTCTGGTTCTTGCGCTGACCACACAGGTGGTCGGAAGTCTTCTGCTGACTTCTTCTGCATGGCTCGGTCCTGACAGCACACATGCATCTGCATATGGCATTTCTTCCTCAATAATATCTGTCAGAGTATAGAGGGTACTTTCTTCTATTCCCTTTGCCACATTCACAATAATCTGTCCTGCACGAACGTATGACTTCATTTTCTGGCAGGTACTGCGGATAAAAGGAGAAGGAACTGCCAGCACGCAGACATCTTTATCAGACATTGTTTCCTTCATATCCGTAGTAAACAGAATTCCTTCCGGGATCTCAACCCCTGGCAGCTTACTCTCATGCCGTCTGGTTGTATTGAGCATCTCAACTTCTTTTTCATGGATCGACCATACGGTCACATCATGTCCATTATCATGGAGTAAAATCGCCAGGGCGGTTCCCCAGCTTCCTGCACCTAAAATACCGATTCTTGCCATCTTTGCACCTCCTGTCAAGATTTATTGCTGGCTCTTTTTTGTCAGATAGGTTTTCCGTTCGGTTCCGCTTAACAGACGCTTAATGTTTCCTCTGTGTTTCCAGTATGCCAGAGCTGTCAGCAGTGCCATAAGAATATACAGCTCAATCAGATGATTCTGTGACAAATCAAACCATCCCATCTGGCCAAATACCACCATCTCTATCATAAGACCTGCATACACCGCCAATGATCCCAGAGATACATAATGTGTGGTAAAGAAAATACCGAAAAATGTGATAATTCCCAGCACTGCCATAACCGGATGAAAGGAAAGTACCAGTCCTGCTGTAGCTGCAATACCTTTTCCACCGCGGAAATTCAGATAAAACGGAAAATTATGTCCCAGGATAACACCGGCTGCCGCATACAAAACCAGCAGATGCATCATGGACGAATACTGTGCATGGAATAATACTCTGACCAGACTGACTGCCAGAATACACTTCAGACAGTCCCCGGCAAAAGTAATCAGTCCCGCTTTGGTTCCCATGGTGCGCATCATATTGGTGGTTCCGGCATTACCGCTGCCATAATCCCTGATATCAATACCATGTCGTTTTCCTATAATGTAGCTTGTCTGGAACAGGCCAAATACATAGCCAATTGCCAGACAGATGATCCGAATACTCATATTATTCATTATCCTTTCTCTCACGAATAATAAACTTCAATGATGTTCCCTTGAATCCAAAGGTATCACGGATCTTATTTTCCAGATATCTGGTATAGGAAAAATGCATCAGTTTTTTGTCATTTACAAAGATTACAAATGTAGGCGGCTTCACTGCTACCTGAGTAATGTAATAGAGCTTCAGTCTCTTGCCCTTATCCGATGGCGGCTGCTGAAGTGCAATCGCCTCTGACATGATCTCATTCAACACACCGGTTGCAATACGCATGGTCTGGTTCTCGATAATCATATCAATCTTCTCAAAAAGCTTCGGCAGACGCTGACCAGTCTCTGCTGAGACAAACATGATCTCTGCATATGGCATAAAGGAAAGAATCTCTTTTACCTTATTGGTATAACGGTAAATGGTCTTGTCATCTTTTTCAATGGCATCCCATTTGTTGACGCAGACCAGAATACCTTTTCCTCTGTCATGGGCAATTCCTGCTATCTTGGCATCCTGCTCCGTGACGCCTTCCACTGCATCTATAACAACAACTACCACATCTGCACGTTCTACAGCAGTTACGGTACGAATAATACTGTAACGCTCCAGTTCTTCCTTAATCTTGTTCTTTCTGCGAAGTCCTGCTGTATCAATGAATACGTATTCTTTTCCGTTCCATTTCACCTCAGTATCAATGGCATCTCTGGTTGTTCCGGCAATATTGGATACAATCACACGATTTTCGCCGAGAAGCTTATTGATAATGGAAGATTTACCTACATTAGGCTTGCCTACTACTGCTATCTTCGGTCTGTCATCCTCTTCATCCTGCATATCTGATTCTGGAAACTGTGCAATGACCTTGTCAAGGAGATCACCCAGTCCCTGTTTGTTTACCGAGGAAATTGGATATGGATCACCGATACCCAGATTATAGAACTCATACACATCTGCCATGTACTTTTCATGGGAATCTACTTTATTGACTGTCAGGATGACCGGTTTGTGGGATCTGCGCAGCATATCTGCCACTTTGGAATCAGAATCTACCAGTCCCTGTTTTACATCTACCATAAACAGAATGACATCTGCCGTATCAATGGCAATCTGCGCCTGTTCTCTCATCTGGGACAATATGACATCATTGCTGTCCGGTTCGATACCGCCGGTGTCAATCAGTGTGAATGTATAGTTCAGCCACTCTACATCTGCATAGATACGGTCTCTGGTTACACCTGGTGTATCTTTTACAATCGAAATATTCTCTCCGGCCAGCGCATTAAATAATGTGGATTTACCCACGTTCGGCCGGCCTACAATCGCTACAATTGGTTTACTCATGTTATTTCACCTCATAAGGCTGCTTATCGCGTCCGGAAGAGATGTCTTCCAGAAGGATTGCACGCACAAAGTCCTTTCCGTCTGATTTTACAATACCGATTGGAGTTTGTAAAGTATTCTCAAGTTCCTCAACTGTCATATCATCCAGAAATACTGTCTCCCCGTCTCTGAGTACATTACAGCTCAGAAAAAGTCGTTCACCCAGATCTTTTTCCCTCAGCTGTTCTGACAGATCCTGTCCGGTTAAGAGTCCTGCAACCGTTATTTTTTCACCGAAAAAGTAATTCGTAATCGGATATACCTGAACCGTAATGTTCGGATATATTGCTTTTACTTCTTCTGCTGCCTGGCGGATATAAGGTTCTGCCAGAAGCCCTGTTGCTACTGATACGGTATGTGCCCTGTCATCTCCCTCACGTCCTGCCAATTCTTCTGTTACCTCATTTAAGAAAAGGCGGATCATTCCCACACCGTTTTCAAGCTGCGGATAACCGTCGTAATTATCTTCCTGCGGCAGATCCTTCTCTGCCAGAATATACCATTCGTCCGACGCATGGATCATGTGTGTATGATGTTCTTTCATAATCCGGTTCTGCCATTTGTGGATGGTATCCAGCACCTGTATGGCATCTTCCTTCGTAAATGGTTCCAGAGGATACAGCCCATCTCTGAACTTTGTCAGTCCCACCGGAACAACCGATACACTGGTAAGGTTCGGAAGGTACCTGGTAAGCTGTTCTATGGTATATTCCAGTTCTGCTCCATCATTGACACCTTTACAAAGTACGATCTGTCCGTTCATCTCGATACCAGCTTCTATAAAACGATCTACCTTTTTCAATGCTTCTCCTGCAAAACGGTTGTTCAGCATCTTGCAGCGCAGCTGTGGATTCATGGTCTGGAATGAGATATTAATCGGTGACAGATGATACTTGATGATCTGCTGTATATCTTCTTCCTTCAGATTCGTCAGTGTAATATAATTTCCCTGTAAAAAAGAAAGCCGTGAATCATCATCCTTAAAGTAGAGTGTGTCACGCATCCCCGCAGGCATCTGATCGATAAAACAGAAAATGCATTTGTTATGGCAGGAATGATAGTCATCCATCATGCCATTCTCAAATTCCATCCCCAGATCTTCTTCGAATTCCTTCTCAATCTCCAGTTCCCATTCTTCACCGTCCGGCTTGCGTATCACCACAACCAGATACTCTTCATTGCAGAGATAACGATAATCCAGAATATCTCCCACCGGCTGGTCATTAATGGAAACCAGTTCATCACCGGGTTCAATCTCCAGTTCCTGTGCAATACTTCCATCTATGATATGACTGATAATATGTTTCTTCTGTTTCTTCATTTAGAAACTACTCCTGTTTTTTATTGCTGATCAAAAATATCCATTGATATCATACTAAACTTGGCTTCAAATTGCAATCTTATATTTTCAGAGTAAAATGCGACAATTTTCTTGACGGAATTCTCCAGAACCACTATACTGACATTGATTATGAAAAATTTTATACTCAATAAATTAGTGGAGGCATGTATGACTGATCAGTTTGATACATTACGTAACGCATTACCGATTGCGCCGCTCAAGATTGCCACGCTGGATGGCAGTCGTGATTTTGCAACCAAGGTAAATGACCATCTGGTGGAATTCCGCCATACAAATCCAACTCAGGATATCGAGAACATTCATTACAAAGGCTATTCGGAAGATTCTTATATGGTAGACTGTATCTGCCCGAGATTCGGTACCGGAGAGGGAAAGGGTATGATCAATACTTCTGTCCGGGGAAGTGACCTGTATATTTTTGCAGATATTACAAACTACAGCCTGACCTATAAGCTGTTCGGACAGGAAAATCATATGTCTCCTGACAATCATTTTCAGGATCTGAAGCGTATCATTTCTGCTACCGATGGAAAGGCAAAGAGACTGAATGTCATTATGCCTTTTCTCTATGAAGGAAGACAGCATAAACGTTCCGGGCGTGAATCCCTCGACTGTGCCCTGGCACTACAGGAACTGGCCGATCTTGGAGTAAGCAATATTATCACATTTGATGCTCATGACCCACGTGTCCAGAATGCTATTCCGCTGATTGGTTTTGATACATTTATGCCGACTTATCAGTTTCTGAAAGCAATCATTGATACCACACCAGATTTTCGCATCGACAGTGATCACCTGATGATTATCAGCCCGGATGAGGGAGCCATGGGACGTGCCGTATATTTTTCTACTATCCTTGGGGTGGATATGGGTATGTTCTATAAACGCCGTGATTATTCTACTATCGTAAATGGCAAGAACCCAATCGTTGCCCATGAATTCCTGGGGGCTTCTGTGGAAGGAAAGGACGTGGTCATCGTAGATGACATGATCTCTTCCGGTGAAAGTATGCTGGATGTTGCCAAGCAGTTAAAAGACCGCAAGGCAAGACGTGTCTTCGTCTGCACCACATTTGGTCTGTTTACAGACGGATTTGAAAAATTTGATGAATTCTATGAAAAAGAATATATCTACAAGGTAATTACTACGAACCTGAATTACCGTGATCCTGAACTGTTTACCAAACCATATTACGTAGAAGCGGATATGACTAAATTTACAGCCAGCATTATGGACAGCCTGAATCATGATGTATCTCTGGAAAGTGTTATCAGCCCGACCGGAAAGATTCAGAAGCTGCTTCGCAGAATTCAGAAATAAAAATTTGAAAATTAATTTCATTCAAAAAGGATTGACATGTCGTGTGCCAATCCTTTTTTGATACCAATATTCATTTTCAGCGAATCATAAGAAATGCCGCAAGATTCCCACGCTGTCCTTTAGACGCCCTGTGAGAATAGAGAAGCTGTGGGTTGCAGCAGGTACAGATATCCGTAACGGATATATGCTCTTTTGTAATTCCCGCTTCTTCCAGAATAATCTCATTTGCCTTCCACAGATTCAACTGGTATTTTCCATTTTCTTTCTGGTAAAACAGTTCTTTCCAGTATTTTTCGCGAAAGCTGTCCTGAAACTGTTCTATAACATCACCGCTCACTTCATAACAGTTCTGACAGATAGACGGTCCCACTGCTGCCAGGATGTCTTTCGGATCACTGCCATATTCTTCCTGCATCCGCGCTATTGTCACCTGACTGATTCTGCCTACTGTTCCTCTCCATCCGGAATGACACAGTCCGATAGCTTTCTTTACCGGATCCACCAGATAGATTGGGACACAGTCTGCATAAAAAGTGGTCAGCACTGTCTGCGAAACATTCGTAATCAGCCCGTCTACATCACTATAATCCCTTTCTCTTGAAAATCCTTTTCCCCAGTCTTCCTCGGTGACCTTACGTACATTGGTTGTGTGAGTCTGATGTGTAAAAACCATCTTCTCTTCAGAAAATCCCACTGCATGGGCAATTCTCTGAAAATTCTCCCGCACATTTTCTTTTCTGTCGCCTCGTGCAAAGCTCAGATTCATGCTGTACAAATGCTCCTTGCTGACACCGCCCAGACGGGTGGAAAATCCATGCAGGAACTCTTTTTCCGCTTCCAGTCTTGGATAAGTAAGCCAATATACTCCATCCTTTTCCTGTATACGGACAACCGGCTTGCTGCCGCTGCGTTTTATTGTTATTTTATGATTATGATCCAGTATTGTTTCCACTTCTGTTCTCCTTTATGCCGGCTATATACTGCCAAATGCATTTCTGATATGACAGATCTGTGTTCCTGTAATGCCGATTACATCAAACCGGCAAGGCATATTCTCCCATTTCTTCTGATGAAGATAATATCTGGCTGTCTGATAGATACGTTGTTGTTTCCGTACATCTACTGCCTCCAAAGGATTGCCCATCTGAAGATTTTTCCGGTATTTTACTTCTATGAATACAAGATAACGAGCATCTCTGGCAATAAGGTCAATTTCTCCTGTACGGATCCGATAATTCCGTTCCAGGATCTCATAACCTTTTTCTTCCAGATACTTTGCTGCCAGTTCTTCCTGCTCCTGTCCAATCTTCCTGCGATTCATCTTCTCTGCCCGGCTTTCTATATAAAATGTGTGATAAAGGTCTTTCTGTGAATCGGTGACGGACCATATTTTTTCAGTGCTTCAATATGGGATGCTGAACCATATCCCTTATGACCCGCAAATCCATACTCTGGCATCAGCTTATCATATTCCACCATCAGTCTGTCCCTGGTCACCTTGGCAATGATACTGGCTGCCGCAATGGACATACTCTTTGCGTCGCCTTTGATAATCGGTACCTGTACGGTTGTAATTCCAGGGATGGTAACTGCATCATTGAGGAGAATATCCGGCTGCACAGACAGGCAGCTGACTGCCTGACGCATGGCTTCGTAGGTCGCCTGCAGAATATTAATTTCATCAATCCGTGCCGGGGATGCCATTCCAACACCAACCGCAACTGCCTTATCCATAATCTCATCATACAGTGCATCTCTCCTTGACGCAGATAACTTCTTAGAGTCATTCAGATATCGAATCTTACAGTCGCAGGGCAGTACTACGGCACCTGCCACTACCGGACCGGCAAGTGGCCCCCTCCCTGCTTCATCAATTCCGCAGATATGACTGCAAAAATCGTATTTTCTCTCATATTCCAACATCTTTTCGAGACGCTGCTGTTCCTTTTCTTCTTCTTCCAGTCTGCGTACACATCTGGCAAGAAGATTCTGTACACCCTTGCGCTCATCCTGCTCGTATTGCTGCATTCTGGACTGCAGTTCCTGCAAGGCACACTCTTCCAGTTCTTTTTTTATCTCTGTAATCGGCTTTCCCATATCTTCTCCAGTCCTTATTCCGCCTCAGGTAATTCCAGTGTGACCTTTCCCAGCTTTCCACTCCGAAAATCGTCCATCAGAAGCTTAGATGCCTTTCCGTAGTCCAGCTCACCACCACGAATCAGGCAGCCACGTACTCTGGCAATCTCTTCCAGTATCTGCACTGCACTTTTCTCTTCTGACTCATCCAATTGAAAACGTTTCTCCAGAGTACCTGGATACTGATTTTTCAGGAATGTAATCAGTTCCATGGCAAGTTCATCAATATTCAGAATCTCATCATTGATGGATCCGATCAGTGCCAGACGCAGTCCCACTGCCTGATCTTCAAACTTCGGCCAGAGGATACCCGGTGTATCCAGAAGTTCTACATTCTTGTTCAGGCGAATCCACTGTTTTCCTTTGGTTACACCCGGCTTGTTACCGGTCTTAGCACATGCTTTTCCTGCATAAGTGTTAATAAAAGTAGATTTTCCCACATTTGGGATACCAACTACCATGGCACGGACCGGACGGTTCTTTATGCCTCTTTTCCGGTCTCTCTCGATTTTATCTTTACATGCTTCCTGAATGATGGCAGAGATTGCCTTCATTCCGGCACCACTTCTGGAATCTACTTCCTGTACAAAGTATCCCTTGCCCTGAAAATATTCACCCCATTTTTTATTGGCGTTCTTGTCTGCCAGATCTGCCTTGTTCAGCAGAATCAGTCTGGATTTATTCTTTCCAAGTTCATCGATATCCGGATTCCTGCTGGATAACGGTACTCTCGCATCCACCAGTTCAATCACCAGATCGATTAATTTGATATCTTCCTGCATCATACGTTTTGCTTTTGTCATATGACCAGGATACCACTGATAATTCATAGTCTCCTCCTGTCAGCTGATTCGTCCGAAGCTGTCTGACGGCAGAATACGCATCCATACACGGCCTTCGATATAATCTGCGTCTACCAGTCCCACATCAGCATATCGGCTGTCTTCACTGTTGTTTCTGTTATCTCCCAGTACAAAATACTCGGTCACGCCCAGCTTAATCTCCTCGGAAGCAAGCCCCGGATTAGTAATTGCCGGATAATCTGTCTTCTCAAGATAAACCTTACCATTGATATAGATCATCCCATCCCTGATCTGAATGGTCTCTCCGGGCAGCCCGATCACTCTTTTAATATAAATATGTGATGTATCACTTCCATTCGGCTTGAATGCAATGATGTCATTTCTCTTTGGGGAACCGATACGGTAGGAAAGCGTATCTATCAGCACATGGTCTCCATCTGACAGCGTCACTTCCATAGACTGTCCGGTATTGGTTCGTATCTGCCCAAAAAATAAAACCAGTACAAACGCAGCCAATACAACCACCAGAATCTCAAATATCCAGAGCAAAATGCTCTTTATCTGCTCTTGAACAGACTTCTTCTCCTTCTGTCTTTTCCTTGGATTCCGCTTCTCTCTTCTCATACTGTAACTCCTTGACTGAGACAAAAAAAGCTGTCCGAAGACAGCTCTTTTCAAGTATTATTTTACAAGTTCTTTTACCTTTGCGCTCTTTCCGCTACGTTCTCTTAAGTAGTTCAGTTTAGCACGTCTTACTTTACCTCTTCTGATTACTTCTACTTTTTCAACGTTCGGGGAATGTAATGGCCATGTCTTTTCTACACCGATTCCGTTGGAGTTCTTTCTTACTGTGAATGTAGCACGTGTGCTTCCACCCTGTTTCTTAAGAACAGTTCCTTCGAAAACCTGGACACGTTCGCGGTTACCTTCCTTGATCTTACCGTAAACTTTTACAGTATCACCTACATTAAACTGTGGCACATTCTCTTTTAACTGAGCTGCTTCGATATTTTTGATAATTTCCTGCATTTGTTGTTCCTCCTTATATTTTTGGATGTTCATAATACGATTCTGTAACAGAGGACCATCTCTTTCTCACAACGTATATCATGATATCATGCAGAGAAAGAAATTGCAAGGAAAATTTTCGATTGTTCTGTTTTTTATGCCTGTTTTTCTGCTGATGTTTCTTCTTTACCGCTTTCCTCGGCAGCTGTCTCTCCCACAGATGCTTCTTCTCCGGAAACATTCTCTTCTGAAGGTGCTTCTTTCTCGGAAGCTTTCTCTTCTGAAGGAGCCTCTTCTTCACCACTTTCTTCCGGTGCTGTCTCTTCTGCAACAGTATTTTCTTCGTCTTCGAAGATATCTTCCTCAGCATCCATGCCTTCCGGAAGCTTTTCTTTTAAAGTCTTCAGTTCTTCTTCCAGGCACTCCAGCTCTGTATACATGGTATTGATCGCTGTGATCTTATCTTCATATTCAGTGATCTCATCTTTGTGTTCTTCGTAATATGCTCTTCCAAGCGCAAGCAGCTCATCCTGAATTTTTTTCTTCTTTGCCAGGGTTTTTGTCTTTAAGGATGCGATCTCTGCCACTTCCCCTGTCTTTTTTACCATTTGCTGACCAAAAACAGATAATTTTTTACCAAAATCTTCAAACATCTTTCATTTCCCCTTTCAGAAATTCCTGTTCTTTTTTTGTAAGCTGCGCTTTTTCCAGTAAATCAGGACGCCATTTTGCAGTCCGTATAATGGACTGTTCTCTGCGCCATTTTTCCACATTGGCATGATGACCGGACAGCAGTACCGGCGGCACTTTCTTTCCACGCCATTCTTCCGGGCGGCTGTACTGCGGATATTCCAGAAGTGAATCCTGAAAAGACTCTGTCTCTGCCGATACATCATTATTCAGTACACCCGGAACCAGTCTGGATATGGTATCCATCATAACAAGTGCCGGAAGTTCGCCTCCTGTCAGGACATAATCTCCGATAGATACATAATCTGTAACTACCTCTTCCAGGACACGTTCATCAATTCCCTCATAGTGTCCACAGAGGAAAACAAGTTCCTCTTCCTGCGCAAACTCTTCTGCCATCTTCTGGTTAAAGGTATGCCCCTGTGGGGTAAGATAAATGGTACGAAGCTTCCGCCCGGCCTGTTCTTCCAGTGACTGATGCGCTGCATATACCGGTTCTGCCTGCATCACCATCCCGGCGCCTCCACCATATGGATAATCGTCTACTTTCATATGCTTGTTTCCGGCAAAATCTCTGATATTTACTGCATTCAGAGACAGTAATCCTTTTTCCATTGCCCGTCCTGTAATGCTGGTATGAAAACCCTGTTCAATCATCTCAGGGAATAGTGTCAAAACATGAAATCTCAAAGCAGACCCTCCAGTAAGTGAACTGTCATGGAATTCTCTTCCAATGATACCTTTATAATACATTCTTTTATATTTGGTATCAAGACTTCTTTTTCATTTTCCATCTTTACCACATAGACATCGTTGGCACCGGTCTGAATCACTTCTGTCAGTGTCCCAAGAAATTTTCCTTCTTCGTCAGACACCTGAAGTCCAATCAGATCACAGATAAAATATTCTCCCGGTTTTAACTTTACCGCATTCTCGCGGGACACAAGGAGTGGTACATTTCGCAGCAGTTCTGCATCGTTCATGGAGTCTACGCCCTTTAATTTCAGGATCACCATATTCTTGAAAAACTTTACCTGTTCCACAGCCAGTGTACGCTGTCCTCTTTTTTCTTCCAGAATTACTTCTTTTAATTTCTTGAATCTTGTAACATCATCTGTCGTCGGGAATACCTTTACTTCACCTCTCACACCGTGAGGAGAAGTAATCACACCCACCTGTAAAAACTGTTCCATGTTTCCTCCGTTTTGCAATAGGATAAAAGATAAGCCGCCTCAAAATGAGACAGCTTAAATTTATTGCATAATATCTACAATGACTTTTTTGTCGCTCTTGGATGCAGCAGCTTTTACAACGGAACGGATTGCTTTCGCAATTCTTCCCTGCTTACCAATCACTTTGCCCATATCTGATTGAGCAACTTTCAACTCAATGACTGTGGATTTTCCACTCTCTTTTTCCGTCACTACAACTTCTTCCGGATGCTCCACAAGAGACTTGGCAATTACTTCCACTAACTCTTTCATTACCGCACCTCAATTCTTATTTTTCGATGCCAGCTAACTTGAACAGTTTTCCAACAACTTCTGTAGGCTGAGCGCCATTAGCAAGCCATTTTTTAGCCAGTTCTTCATTTACATGGAACTCGCTTGGATCAGTATTTGGATTGTAAGTACCGATTTCTTCGATACATCTTCCGTCTCTAGGGGATCTGGAATCTGCAACTACGATTCTGTAGAAAGGTGCCTTCTTCTGTCCCATTCTTCTTAATCTGATTTTTACTGCCATTTTATTTTACCTCCGTAATTTTTGTACCTGTTTTCAGGAAATTGTGACCAGCGTTGTATATACAACTGCCGGATTATTTATATGTTAAAAGGGAAGTTTAAACTTGCCTCTTTTACCCATCTTGCCTCCCATCATACCAGGGAGCTGTTTCATCATCTTTCTGGACTGTTCAAACTGTTTTACCAGACGGTTCACTTCGCTGATATCCACACCGGCACCAGCTGCAATTCTCTTCTTTCTGGACGGATTCAGAATATCCGGGTTGGCCCGTTCCTTCGGTGTCATGGAAAGAATAATTGCTTCTGTTCTTGCAAGGGCAGATTCATCAATCATTCCCTCTATGTCCTTCATCTTGCTTCCGCCAATCCCAGGCATCATGCTGAGGACACTGGAAATACCACCCATATTCTTCATCTGGTTCATACTTTCCAGATAATCGTCGAAACCGAAGCTTGCTTTCTTCAGTTTCTGTTCCATCTCTTTGGCTTTGGCCTCATCCAGATTCGCCTGAGCCTTCTCGATCAGGGTCATGACATCGCCCATACCAAGAATTCTGGACGCCATACGTTCCGGATAGAACTGTTCCAGATCAGACAGCTTCTCTCCCATACCTGCGTACAGGATTGGCTTGCCACAGGTTGCCTTGATGGACAATGCCGCACCGCCTCTGGTATCTCCGTCCAGCTTGGTAAGAACCACACCGTCAATGCCGATCTTATCATTGAACATCTGGGATACATTCACCGCATCCTGACCGGTCATGGCATCTACTACAAGCAATGTCTGATCGACCTGTACGGCTTCCTTGATCTCAATCAGCTCATTCATCATATCTTCATCTACATGAAGACGACCGGCTGTATCCAGAAATACCACATTCATATTATGTGACTTGGCATGTTCAATTGCTGCCTTGGCAATATTCACCGGCTTCTGCTTGTCACCCATGGAAAAGACTTCCACGCCAACCTTCTCACCATTGATCTGTAACTGCTGAATTGCCGCCGGACGATATACGTCACAGGCCGCCAGGAGAGGCACTCTTCCCTTGGACTTCAGCTTCGCTGCAAGCTTTGCTGTCGTCGTTGTCTTACCTGCACCCTGAAGACCCACCATCATAATGACGGTAATCTCATTACCAGGCTTTAAGGCAATCTCCTTCATCTCAGATCCCATGAGAGAAACCAGTTCTTCATTTACAATCTTGATCACCATCTGGCCAGGATTCAGACCGTTCATGACATCTGCACCAACGGCACGCTCCTGAACAGATTTGATAAACTGCTTTACAACTTTAAAGCTGACATCGGCTTCCAGAAGTGCCATCTTGACTTCCTTCAGTGCCGTCTTCACATCACTTTCCGTCAGCTTACCCTTGCTTCGCAGGTTCTTAAACACATTTTGTAGTTTGTCGGAAAGGCTTTCAAATGCCATTATTATAATTCCTCCAGTATCTCACTGCATATCTGCTCAATATCCTGCTGGCCTTTTGCAAGTTCATGAATCTGTGTCACTTTTTCTTTAATAGAAAGGAACTTTTCGACCAGATGAAGCTGTTCTTCATAATGAGCCAGTATCTTATTGCAGCGCTTAATTAAATCGTGAACACCCTGTCTGCTGATATCGTATTCTTTTGCTACTTCCGTGCAGGAATAGTCATTCAACACCACATCTTCATATACCTGACGCTGATGTTCTGTCAGTAACTCACCATAAAAATCATATAATAAAGTCTGCTCTACAAATCGTTCCATATCTATCACCTTTGACATGATATACCAATTGCTTCGCATTGTCAAGTATTTTTTCTTGACGGTTTAAAAATTATGGATTGGCTCTGATCAGACGTGGTTTGTAACCAGACTCTTCCAGTGCTTTTACAATCTGATTCTTATGATCGGTACCAAATGCCTCCATGGTAATCTTCAGTTCTACTGCCTTGGAGCGGTTAGTACTGATAAACTGGTTATGTTCCAGTTTGATAACATTACCCTGCATCTTAGCAATGACAGCGGATACCTTTGTCAGTTCTCCAGGAGAGTCCGGCAATAATACAGAGACAGTAAAGATACGATCTCTCTGGATCAGTCCAAACTGTACCACAGAAGACATGGTGATCACGTCCATGTTACCACCACTAAGCACGGAAACAATCTTTTTATTCTTTACGTCCAGATGCTTCAGTGCTGCTACCGTCAGCAGGCCGGAATTCTCAACTACCATCTTATGATTTTCTACCATATCCAGGAATGCAACGATCAGTTCATCGTCTGTGACGGTAATCACATCATCCAGATTTTTCTGAAGATAAGGGAAAATCTTGCTTCCAGGTGTCTTCACTGCAGTACCATCTGCAATCGTATTGATGGATGGCAGTGTGGTTACTTCCCCATTTTTCAGAGATTCCTGAAGACAGTTGGCACCTGCCGGTTCCACTCCGATCACTTTAATGTTTGGATTCAGCATTTTGGCAAGCGTAGAAACGCCGGTAGCCAGTCCGCCACCGCCGACCGGAACCAGAATATAATCTACCAATGGAAGTTCCTTAACAATTTCCATGGCAATGGTACCCTGACCGGTTGCCACACCAAGGTCATCAAACGGATGGATAAATGTATATCCGTTCTCTTCTGCCAGCTTGTACGCGTGTTCACATGCTTCATCGTATACATTGCCGTGAAGCACTACTTCAGCACCATAACTCTTGGTACGATTCACCTTCATCAGTGGTGTGGTTGTCGGCATAACAACCACCGCCTTTACTCCCAGTTCTTTGGCTGCATATGCCACACCCTGGGCATGATTGCCTGCTGATGCAGTGATCAGTCCCTTTGCCTGTTCTTCTTTTTCCAGCTTAGAAATGCGGTAATAGGCGCCACGGATTTTGTAGGCACCAGTAATCTGCATATTTTCCGGCTTCAGATATACTTTATTGCCAGTCTGCTCACTAAAATACTTGCTGTAAACCAGCTTAGTCTCCTGTGTAACTCTTTTTACCACTTCAGCTGCTTCTTCAAAATTTTCTAATGTTAAATCTGTAAATTCCATCTTTATTCTGTTTCCTTTTCATTTAAAAATAATGCGTTTACAAACTCATCGGCGTCAAACTTCTGCAAATCGTCGATGCTTTCCCCTACTCCGATATATTTTACCGGGATGCCCAGTTCTGAATGAATGGCAATGGCAATACCTCCCTTGGCTGTTCCATCCAGCTTGGTAAGGATGATACCTGTGATATTGGCTGCCTCAGAAAACTCACGCGCCTGAACCAGTGCGTTCTGCCCGGTCGTTCCGTCCAGCACTACCAGTGTTTCACGGTAAGCTTCCGGATATTCTTTTTCCAGAATACGGTTAATCTTTGCCAGTTCATTCATCAAATTCTTCTTATTGTGTAGTCTTCCTGCTGTATCGCAAAGAAGTACGTCAGCATTTCTCGCCTTGGCTGCTGCTATGGCATCATAAACAACCGAAGCAGGGTCAGAGCCTTCCTGTCCGCTGATAATCTCTACACCGGCACGGTTCGCCCACTCGGTAAGCTGTTCACCTGCTGCTGCACGGAAGGTATCTGCCGCTGCAAGGACAACCTTTTTACCCTGATCCTTTAGCTTGCCAGCAAGTTTTCCAACGCTGGTTGTCTTTCCAACACCATTCACACCAATTACCAGAACAACAGACTTGCGGTTTTCGAACTCATAAGCCGTCTCACCTACATCCATCTGTTCTTTGATGCTCTCAATCAGATACCGCTTGCATTCTTCCGGTTCCCTGATATTATTGTCTTTTACTGCCTGCTTCAACTTTTCAATAATGGCCGTAGTTGCATTGATTCCCAGATCCCCCATGACCAGAGTCTCTTCGATTTCATCATAAAAATCATCATCAATGCTGGAAAAACCACTGAATATATTATCAATCCCGGCAACAATATTGTCTCTTGTCTTTGTCAGCCCTTCAGCCAGACGCTTAAAAAAACCTTTCTTTTCCTGCATGAAAGATTCCTCCCTATTGATCTAATTCGTCTTCCACCATATTGACGGAAACCTGTGTGGAAACCCCCTTTTCCTGCATGGTAATACCATACAGTCTGTCTGCAACAGCCATTGTTCCTCGTCTATGTGTTATAATAATAAACTGCGTGTTTTTTGTCAACTTATGAAGATAATTTGCATATCTGGATACATTGTTTTCATCCAGTGCCGCCTCAATCTCATCCAGAAGACAGAATGGAGACGGCTTCATATTCTGAATGGCAAAAAGCAAAGCAATTGCCGTCAATGCTTTTTCACCACCGGACATCTGCATCATATTTACCAGCTTTTTGCCAGGCGGCTGTGCAATAATACGGATACCTGCCTCCAGAATATCCTCATTCTCTACCAGCTCCAGACTTCCCTTTCCTCCACCAAACAGCTCTTTGAATGCCTTCTCAAATTCCTGCTGCATAATGGCAAACTTCTCTTTAAACTGACGCCGCATACCCTCATCCAGTTCGGTAATGATCTTTTTCAGGTCTTCTCCCGCTTTTACCAGATCTGCATGCTGGGCAGTCAGGAATTCATGACGCTCGTGAAGCTCCTTATATTCTTCTATGGCATTGACATTGACAGGTCCCAGAGCCTTGATCTCACCCTTTAACTGAGAGATCATCTTATTAAGCTGCGGAGAATGTTCGATCTCTTCATCCCGGTACTTCTCCGCTTCGCTGGCTGTCAGTTCATATTCTTCCCACATATAATTAATCTGACGTTCCAGATAATCCCCCAGACGTTCCTTCTGGTTATCCAGTCGGAAATGCTCTTTATCCAGATCACTGAGCTGGTTGCTTAAGTCTTCTCTCACCTGGAAAAATTCTTTGTGAGAACGGTTCTTGGTACTACGTTCTTCTGTAATCTGATTCAGTTCCTTTTCGGTATCTGCTTCTGCCTGCTGCGCATGAAGAATGGATTCCTGAATCTCCTGGATCTGGGCTTCTTTTTTCTCTGCATCTTGTCTGGAACCTGACAGATTCTCCTGAAGATTCTTCTTTTCCTCACAGAGATGCGCTTCTTCACCGTGGATACGCCGAATATTCTGCCGGATAAACTCTTCCTTCTGGTGCAGTGCAGTCGTCTGAGTATGTACCTCATTGCAGATACGGTTCTTTTCTTCCTGCTGCTGCCTCGTCTCCTCCAGTTCTGCCTGCCAGCCCTGAATCTTCGCTTCCAGACCCGCTTCCTGCTCCTTGGAAAGTTCCATTTCTTTCTCAATCTGAGTACGTTCTTCGTCAATCTCTTCCATCTGCTGACGAATCTCATTTACTTCACTTTGCAGTGATTTGTTATCCGAAAGCATTCTGGCATTCTGCGTCTGGATCTCCTGCAGTTTTAATTTCAGTGTATTCTGATTTAGATACTCTGCCTGCATCTGTTCTGTGCGTTTTACCAGTTCTTCTCTCTTGGCTGCCCGATTCTGGCGAATCTCTTCGATCTGTTTCTGAAGCTGCGTCACATGGCTTCTGGCTGACTGTACTTTTGTTTCCAGATCTTCCATCTCTCTTCTTCGTCCCAGAAGATTGCTAGAATTCTTAAATGCACCACCGGACATGGAACCACCCGGGTTTAACAGATCACCTTCCAGTGTAACAATTCGCAGAGACTGACGGTATTTTCTGGATATGGCAATGGCATGATCGATATGATCCACAATCAGTGTCTTTCCAAGCAGATATTCCACCAGTGTCTCATAACGATCGTCGGTATCAACCAATGTGCTTGCCACACCGATTGCACCCGGCTCATACAATGCCTGGTCGTTTCCAAGACCTCCCTTTTTATGAATCGCACTCAACGGAAGGAATGTGGCACGTCCAAACTTGTTCTTTTTCAGATATTCAATCATGGCCTTTGCCGTATTCTCATTATCGGTAACAATATTCTGAATACTTCCGCCAAGGGCTGTCTCAATGGCAGCTTCATATTTCTTCTCCGTCTTCACCAGATCGGCAACTACTCCATAGATACCGGCCACACTGTCCTTCTTTTCCATGACACGGCGGATACTGTTGCCATATCCGTCATAACGCTCTGTCATATTGCGCAGGGCTTCCAGTCTGGAAACATTGCGGCTATACTCTTCCTTGGTGGTCTCCAGTTCCTTGGAGCTGCGGATCAGTTCCTGCTGGATCTCATTGATGCCTGCCTCAATCCGGGCATTTTCTTCCGTCAGATCATGGATCTTTGCTGTAATCGCATCATATTCCTTCTGATACCCTTCCCTGACAGCTTCCCGCTGATTCTGCTCCGTCTTTGCAGAAAGCATACGCTGGGTAAGCTGGGAATTACGGATCTGGATCTGTTCCTTCATGGTCTCAAAGCGCTGTAATTTTGCCTTGGTATTCGAACGTTCTCCCAGAAGGTCAATCAGGCTGTTTCGTCCTGTGGCAATCTTTTCTTCCAGCCCTTCTGCTTCTTCTGTAACTCTCTGAAGCTCCTGAACACAATTCTTTTCCTGTTCTGACGTCTCTTCCAGTTCTTTTTTCAGCTTCTGACTGTTTGCCTCTTCTGCTTCCAGTTCCTTCCTGCATGCTTTCAGAGACTCTTCGATCCCTGCCATACGGCTCTGGAAATGCTCATCATTCATAGAAGCGGAACGGATCTGTTCTTTTAACAGTTCAATTTGATTCTCAAGCTGCTGCTTTACCATGCGCCCCTGATTCAGTTCATTTTTCTTTTCTTCGATAGCAACATCCAGGGACTCCAGTTCCTGCTCAATTTTCTCATATTCGGTACGGATCTGCTCCAGTTTTCCCTTCACTGTCTCCATATCATGATCAGAAATCAGGATCTTATTCTCTACCTCTTTTAACTGACCGGACATTCGTTCTTTTTCCAGTAAAAACATATTAATGTCCAGTTGTTTTAATTCATCTCTTTTTTTCAGATAAATCTTCGCTTTTTCAGACTGGCGTTCCAACGGTCCCACCTGTCTGGTCAGCTCTGAGAGGATATCATTAATTCGGGTCAGATTATTATTCTCGTCTTCCAGCTTCTTCTGAGCCGCCAGCTTACGTCTCTTAAACTTGACAATCCCGGCCGCTTCATCAAACAGCTCTCTTCGTTCTTCCGGTTTACCGTTCAGGATCTTATCAATCTGCCCCTGACCGATAATGGAATAGCCTTCTTTTCCAATACCGGTATCATAAAAAAGCTCCTTTACGTCTCGCAGACGACAGGCAGTGCCATTAATCAGATATTCACTTTCACCAGAACGGTAAAGCCTTCTGGTTACGGTAACTTCGTTATAATCTACCGGAAGCTGATGATCCGAATTATCCAGCGTAATGGCAACCATGGCAAATCCCAGTGGCTTACGGTTCTCGGTACCGGAAAAAATAACGTCCTGCATATTGGAACCACGGAGCTGCTTTACGCTTTGTTCACCAAGCACCCATCTTACCGCATCACCAACGTTACTTTTGCCACTTCCGTTTGGGCCAACAATACCGGTAATACCGTTATGAAACTGAAACTTCAGTTTGTTTGCAAAAGACTTAAATCCATGTACTTCTATGCTCTTCAGATACATCTATTTTGCCTGCCCTTTCAGGGTAATGATCGTTCGGTAAGCGGCCTGCTGTTCTGCACTCTTCTTGGTTCTACCGCTACCTTCTTCGAATCCCCTGTCACCGATAAATAACTGCATGACAAAAGTCTTATCATGATCCGGTCCCTCTTCACGTACCAGATGGTAAGACATTGGCTGTCCCTTAAAAGAACTCTGTACAATCTCCTGCAGGATAGTTTTGCTATCATAAAAGAGTTTTTTGTTCTCAATATCATTTAAAATAAATCTGTTCACAAATTCTTTTGCATTAGCAAAACCACCGTCCAGATAAATAGCTCCGATCAGTGCTTCCATGGCATCTGATACAATGGAATCACGGAAACGTCCACCCGTCTGTTCCTCGCCCTTTCCAAGTCTCAGAAAGGATCCAAGTTCAATTACAGCCGCACACTGAGCCAAAGTCGGTTCACATACAATACTGGCGCGAAGCTTTGTCATATCGCCTTCCGGCATACCAGGATAGTTATTAAAAATGAATTCACTGCTGGAGAGCTCAAGGACTGCATCACCAAGGAATTCCAGTCTTTCATTATCTTTTAGTTTCTTTTTGGTTTCATTGGCATAGGAACTGTGTCGCATGGCATTCTCCAGTAATTCTCTGTTCTTAAATACATAGCCAATCTTATTTTCCAGTTCTTTTAAATCTCTGTTCATGTTTCACCTCATAATTCAAAAAAGGGGTGCACACAACGGCACCCCCAAAGATCAAACTTACGCATCGACAGCGTTCTTGATTGCTTCTACCGCATCTCCTACAGAAACGATCTTCTCAGCTTCCTCATTCGGGATCTCAATATCAAACTCTTCTTCAATACCCATGATGATCTGATATACATCCAGAGAATCTGCGCCAAGATCATCTACAAATGTAGTATCCATTGTGATCTCTTCTTCGTCAACATTCATAACCTCTGCAATAATCTTCTGCAGCTTTTCAAGTTCCATAACAGTACCTCCTAATTTGTTTCTTCAAGAATGTGTTCTTTTATTTTCTCATTGATACGCTCTTTACTGAATTGCGTACACTGAAAAATCGCATGTTTGATTTCTTTGCTTGTTGCACTTCCATGGGTCTTCACAACCAGTCCCTTTAAGCCAAGCATCGGTGCTCCGCCATACTGGGTGGCATCGAAAGTCTTCAGAGTAGTCTTCAGTGCCGGCTTCACCAGAAGTGCGCCAATCTTGGAACGAAGGGTACTCATCATGCCTTTCTTGATCTGATGTACCAACGCGGATGCGGTACCTTCGTATAACTTCAGAATAACATTTCCCACAAATGCCTCACAGACGATGACATCACAGACGCCTGCCGGAATATCTCTGGCTTCTACATTCCCGATAAAATTGATATCCTTGCATTCCTTCAGCAGTGGATAAGTCTCTTTTACCAGTGCATTGCCCTTCTCTTCCTCGGCTCCGATATTCACCAGCCCGACTCTCGGATTCTTAATGCCAACTACATTCTCCATATAGATGGATCCCATTCTGGCAAACTGTACGAGATGTGAAGATCTGGCATCTACATTGGCCCCACAGTCAATCAGAAGTGACACGCCTTTCTCTGTCGGGATCAGTGGTGCCAGAGGTGGTCTTTCAATTCCTCTGATTCTTCCTACAATTAACTGTCCTCCAACCAGAACGGCTCCGGTACTTCCGGAGGATATGATCGCATCAGCTTCTCCACGCTTCACCATGTTCATGCCGACTACGATAGATGAATCCTTTTTCCTGCGAATGGCATTTACCGGTGGTTCGCCTGTCTCAATCACTTCTGACGCATGAGCAATCTCGATATTCTGCGGGTCATAAGTATATTTTTTCAGCTCGTTCTGAATCACATCTTCTTTTCCCACCAGGACTACCTTGATGTCCGGATTCTCATTCACAGCTTCTACTGCTGCTTTAATAGGCTCTACAGGGGCATTGTCTCCGCCCATGGCGTCAACTGCCACTTTAATTTTTTCCTGCATTCTCTACCTCCTGTTACACACCTATCATCATACAAGACATCCATATAAAAATCAACAGTTTTTCTTTTACGAAAAAAGAAAGCCCATAACTTTCGCCATGGACTTTCGTTACGATGATAAATGTGATTCTACTGTGTCTTTACATAGCCCCATCCAAACGTAGTGTCATATCCCGGATCCCCTGCATCCACTACGATGCCTTTCAGATATTCTTCTGCATCTTCCTGTGTTTGCTTCTCAAACTGGGATTCGGACAAATACTTTGCCAGTACGCCGCTGATTCTGGGCGCTGCAAAAGAGGATCCCTTCTCGCCCTGATAATTCCCGTCAGCCGACACAAATACAGCATCACTTTGCAGATACCAGAGAGAACTGACCGGCTCTCCCTGGTCATCCATATCTGCTCCGGATACACCTATCACCTCTTCCCATGCAGCCGGATAGGTCTCACTCCCAAGAGGAGTAGACAATGACAGATTTCCTGCTGCCGCCACCAGCAATACATTTCGCTTGGCCGCATATTGAATAGCTTCATGCAGTTCCTCATTATCCTGATTCAAAGTCCAGCTCATGTTGATGATATCGGCATCATATACATCTACTGCATCATAAATAGCCCGAATAATAGCAGATCCGGTATCTGGAGCTTTCGATTGCTCTTCGCTAGCTTCCTGTGAATTCTGAGTTAGTGATATGCTGCTGTCAAAGCACTTCAGCATATAAATGTCTGTATCTGGTGCAATTTCTTTTAGGATGTCATATACAAACGTTCCATGTCCTTCCTGATCCGTCAGATCCTGTGTGCCATCCAGATAATTCTTTCCCTGTACGTCTGACAGATTGCAGCCAGAATCCAGAATGCAGACTGTCACTTGATCTTTCACCACTTCCATAGGTGTTCCTTCCGCTGCTGCCCCCACTGTAGGGGGCAGCGTTAGAAAAATGCCAAGCAGCACATTTGCATAAAAGTATGTTCTTCTCATGAGTCACCACTATTCTGTACCGGTTCCATGCTCTCAGCAGACTGAACCTCTGGTGCCTGCGTCTCGGCAGGTGGCGGAGAAGCAGAGGTCTCTGTCTGAGGTGCTGCCGTTTCCGGTGCCGGAGGCTCCGTTTGTGGAGTCGATGTTTCCGGTGCCGGTGGCTCCGTCTGTGGAGCGGAAGTCTCTGGTGCAGAAGTCTCTGGAGGATTGGTCTCAGGTACCTGAGTCTGTGGCGGCTCCGTTTCAGGGATCTGAGTCTCCGGTGCTGTTGTTTCTGTGGTCTGGCTCTCTGGCGCAGTTGATTCAGGTACAGTTATCTCTGTTGTGTTTGTCTGTGGCTCTGTTTCCGATACTGCAGTCTCTGTCTGTGGTTCGGTTACAGTTTCTGTCAGAAGTTCGCTTTCTGTTTCTAATTTCCGGGCATTCTTACGAGACTGAGAAGCAGTCCGGTCTTTTACCACCACTTCTACAACAAGATTTTCCCATGCGAGATAATCTGTCAACGCAATCGTATAAATATAAGATGTACTGCTTCCTCCTACCAAAGTCTGGCTCCAGTTAAGGGGAGCCGTACTAGTTTCCTCTGACCTTGTACCTCTGGCTGATAACTTTATGGATCCAATATAATAATTACTGTTTCCAAGTGTCACAGTCAGTTTCTGAGGATTCACTCTTCCAGAAATACTGACAGGTATATCTATTTCTCCTGACAGCTCTGATTTATTTCCCTCAAAAACGCCCGATGTAATTCCATCTTTAAAAAGATCATTATACTGTGGTGGGAAATCAGACGTTCTCTTCAACGAACTTACCGCTTTTACTGTATATGCCACTTTAGAAGGTGTTTTCACTTCCACATATACCGATGCATTTACGGTCGTATAATTATTTTCCAAAAATGGATATGGTGTAAAAACAGCCGTTCTTAGTCCATTTTCTGTCGGATATACGGAACCATCATTTTCCCATCCCCAGTTTCCGCCAACCCCCTTCCCTGTGACAGGATTTACCGGGTCTTTTTTAGATTGCAGATTTGAACAATTCAGATAATACTGTGGGTCTTTTGTCTGATACATAGCACTTGCTGTAATGTCGCATCCGCTATAATCCGGTGTTGCTTTTCTTACCAGTACTTCCACTGTTTTTTCTTCATCTGCCTCAATACTGTCATTATCCGGGGTAAATTTTACTTTCGCAGTATATGGTGTTGTTTCATTTGCATCCCATGGCTGTGCATTCGCTCCGGTCAGATCCCATTCCCATTTTCCCGGAACAGTTTTTCCCTGGAATTCTACTTTCAGGCCTGTCACATTTTTACCTGCCAGACACATTTTCTTTTCTTCTGTCTGTCCATCCGTAAGCGCCAGCGTCAGCTCCTGACCATATACAAGCGTTATCCGTGCTGCTGTTCCTGACACCGTTGCTTTTGCCTTTCCGATAGTATACGGAACTGTCACGCTGTTTTCTGTGATATCCTTCCAGCAATAGTGTTCCGGATCATTTAATGTCACAGTTGCCGTATAATCTCCGGCTTCTGTTCCACCGTTATCCGCAACCGTATAAAAAGCCGTATTTTCCAGTCCGGAATACTGTTTATTGCCATTATACGTTCTGGTTCCGGTAATTTCAGGTACTGTAATCTCTTTCTTTTTCACAGTAACATCCATGTTTACTGTAAATTCTGCATATCCAACCGTATCATTCGGCTGGAACTTCATGATGCAGACCTGAGATGGAACAGTTGACAATACACTTCCAGGTTCTGTCCATGACCAGGTGCCTGCGATCTCTCTTGCACCTGTACCATAGGTTACATTCCCACCAGTAAAAGTTACTTTTTCCAGCAATGTACCATACTCATATTCTCCTGTTGCTGTTGGTAATGTGATATTCATCTTGTCTTTTTCAATTTTATAGATGGTTGCTTCTGTCTCTACACCATCTGGATTTAAGATAACATATACACCACTTCCATAACTGCCATCATCTGTATTCAAAGTTGTATCCAAAGTATATCCCTGATACAGCACTTTCTTATCTTTTTCCGGCTCCATATCCGGTTTGCCATCTTTCAGGAAGGTATACGTACCTTCTTTTAATAGTCCGCCAATCTGTAACTCTTCTGTTCCGGCAGTTCCAGCTTCATTTGCCAGCATCAGCTTTGCCGTTCCGGTTGTCAGGGCACTGTCCGGGTCATAATCCCTGTCATTTACCTCCTCACAGATAACCACGACTCCAACCTGAGTCAACAGAGGTACTTTTCCTTCTGCCGGCGTATACAGATCTGCAACTGCCGGATCTGGTGTAAAGATCATGGCATATTCTGAATTCGGGGTTCCATTATTTCGTCCGAATGGCACCTTTTCCCTTTCTTCTTCTTTCCAGTCAAAGGTTCCCGGCACCTGTGTCTCAACCAGCAGATCCTTATTCGTATAAAGGGCATTTCCTTCATATTGAACGGTACTGTCCTTTACCTTCTGACCATAGGTAAGATGATTCATCTCCGGCATTCTCAGTTCCGGTGTCATTTTCACAAGAGACGCCATATAGCTGTCAATCCTGCCTTTATGTTCCTCTCCCTGATCATCCGTATAGGTTGTCTCGATCTCCCATGTATACACCTGCTTATCAGGATCACCGGTACGATCTGCCTTTTTCAGTACGGCTTTTACCTGAATCTGATCTGCATAAGCTCCGATCTCTCCAGTCTGATAGTTTCCACTTTCCCCATCCTGCTCTATCAGAGACTTCAGATACGCTTCCACCTCATTCTGCAACGTGTTTTCCAGTCTTTCATTTCGCTTTTCAATGGATGTATCGGTTGCAGCATAAAAATCTTCTTCTGTCAGATAATCAATCAGATTCTTTTCGTATGGATGATCATCCGCCAGCAGTTCCATTCTGTGAAGGATCTGTTCGATAGGATCCGTTGTTGTCCAGAGAGCCGTATAAGACCGGTCTCCCATGGATCCTGACGGAATAACAACTTCCTTTGCTGCCTCAGTCAGATCCGTTCCGATCCATCCGGTAAATTCATATTTTTCTCTGACTGGCTGTTCCAGTACAATATCCTTACTTTCAATCGTGTAACTGTCCGGATTGTTCTTTGCACTTCCATAGGTTTTGTTGTAAGTAAGAGTATATGTCACTGGCTTCCAGTTTGCATAATAGGTACGCTCTCCGCCTTCTCCTTTTGTCACAGATACTGTTTTTGTCACATCACCCAGACCCGTTCCTGACCAGCCGGTAAACTCATATCCTTCCCTTGTCGGTGCCAAAAGTTCAAATGCTTCTTCCGTTGTATATACAGACGGATTTTTTTCTGCATTCTGTCCGCCATTCAATTCATAATGAATCGGATAGGTATTTGCTTTCCAGCCGGCATATATGGTTTCATCCTGGGCAAGAATTTCTTTTTCTGCATCAAAAGGATCTGTTGCTGCCGCATTATGATACCATCCTGTAAAGGTATAATATTCTCTTACCGGTTCTTCTGGCAGTAAGGTTATTGGGTATCCGCTGTAACCGGTTATTTCACTGATTACTGTAGTAATTTCACCGTCCCGGACTGCATAATTACGGTCAAAAGTAATCTTCAGTTCTTTCGCCCACCTTGCATAAAGCGTCACGCCGCCTGTCAGGATATAGGTACTTAAATCCACCGGCTGTCCCTGATATTCTTTGTCCATGTACCAGTCCATAAACTGATATCCTTCATATTCCGGAGTCAGAATATTCCATAATTTATCCCCTACATGTAAGGTTGAATATGTAAATGTGTAATATTCGGATTCATCCCCATCAAATACCGGATGTATCTGCTGTTCCTCATCCTCTCCGGTGACATACTGCGCCTTTCCCTTTACCGGACCAAAAGATATCGTTACATCACAGGTCCAGTCTGCATACAGAATCACATCTGTTTTTAGTGTTTCACCAAACAGATACGGATCTCCGGAGCAGTCTTGTGCCGTATACCAGCCGCGGAATGTCAGCCCGTCTATTGTCGGATTCGTTACTTCCCGTGTGACTTCGTTTTCTGTAAAGTATACCTGTTCATACTGTCCCATTCCGGCATAATTATACAGATACGTAATACTGTGCTTTCTGTATGCCTCAAGCGTAATCGTCAGATCCTGCGCCGGCATTACAAAACTTATCCGGTTATCCTGCACGTTAAATTCTACTGTATCATTATCACTTTTTACTTCCAGTCCTCCATAACCGTCTTTCAGTGCCACTTCCAGTTCTACTTTTTGTCCCGGCTGGATTCCCTCTTCTGTGATCTGTTCCGGATTGACAAACTGATAATGTTCAATTCCTTCTCCAGATGCAATGTTCAACTGCACTTTTCCAAAATTCATGTCCAGATATACATCTTTTGCATATTCCCGTCCGGTGACAGTAAGTCCGGTACTTGCACTTTCTCCTCCGTTTACAGACATTTTAACCGGACGCTGTGTGCCGTCAAACACACTTCTGGAAAGCGAAAGATTGTAAACTCCGTTTTCATCCTTTGTAAAAGATTCTTCCTGTGCCCCGTCTTTTGGTGCCATGCGGAATTCATACTGATTCTCTTCACTTGCACTGTTCAGACGGATATGATAATTAATCTGGTTCTCAAACCCTTCAAACCTGCGGATAAACAGATAATATGTCACTTCATATTCCTGTGTTCCCGGATACACATCATAACGCACCACGCCATTATCCGTTGTCATATAACAGAAATTACTGATCCTCGGAGAAGCATACTGTAGCTGAGAGATGCTTCCATCCTGTGCCGGTTCTCCCCATCCGTAATCCAATCCTGCAAGATCCGGATACATAGTCTGAGCCGCAGCAATCACTTCGCCCAAATTCAGTGTTCCGGTTGCATTTGCTTCACTGATTCCACCAACCATATGAGAAGAGGAAAACGATGTTTCAAATACTTTTGCATTATCCCATTCTGCTGCTTCCAACCCCCAGTTTCTGGCACACCAGTCATAAAGCAGAACGTTCACTTTCTGAGTCGTGGTTGATATGTCACATTTCTTTTCCAGATGGAATCTCTGCACCTGTTTCTTCACCAGTGCTGATGATGCATGATCTTCATATGTTAAAACCAGATCAAGAGAAACTTCACTGCAGGCATATTTTCCTGCCAGTAATTCATCCATATAGATATAACCTGGATTCTTATTTTTTGTCTTATCTCCAACTGTAAAGATCTCATTTCTCGGATCATCTGAAGGAACCATTTCTCCATTTATCTTCAGATTTTCGATAGTAAGCTTATATTTTCCAGATTTTACATATAACTGTTCATTCTTCTGGCATTTTCCGCCCATCAGATTCCATGTTTTCATCGGAATGGTTTCAAATCCGAATACTGTTTTATGATCTGCATTCGCACTGGATTTTTCCCAGAGCTTTGCCAGTTCCTCTTCATCCATATAGCTCATGCTGCTGGATACGGAAGTGGACCACAATGGCCAGCGTCCGGTATAGACCGTCCAGTTCTTGCGTATGGTCTTGAAAATCAGTCTTACTTTCAGACCAAGGGATACTACAACATCAATACCTACCTCAAATTTTAATGCTCCAAGATTCGTATTGGCTCCGCTTAAAAGATTCGTGGTATTGAAGAACAGACCTGTCAGCTCCGCATAAGCATAGAGGCTTCCGGTTATATAGGCTGTGGCAATTCCACACATGGTTACTGACAGCGTCAGCCGCAGTCCCACGCGGGCTCCTACCTTTCCAATCAGATAGATATTATTGGTTACGGAGCTCTCCAGCTTCTCCGTATAAGAGCTTCCTTTGAATTTCAGGAAGTTGTATTTGAAGCCGATGCGTTCCCCGCTTCTGGCTACGATCTCTACGCCAAAGGTTGCCAGGACTCCCACCTGTCCTACCAGATGAACCTCAAAGCCTACGGTAATAATTCCATAGAAAGAGAATCTCAGATTCAGCAGCAGGATATCAAAAAGATCATTATATTTCAAAGAGGTTGCCACAATGGAGTTCATGGTATCCATCAGATCTGCTACAGACTGATCATAGGATTCATAATCACCCTCTTGGATTCCTTCCGGTTTGACAATCTCACTTAAGGTATCCTTTGCTTTTGAGAATACGGTTGTTTTTCCGCCAGTAGTAGCTGTAACAGTCAGTTCAATCTTCGACATGGACCGGATCGTCACAGACATATCGATCCAGACTTTACCACCGTCTACATTCGTCTTCACGGACAAAGACTGGGTAAAGGACAGCTTCGGCTGAACAGTCAGCATGTTCTTACCATCTTTTTTAATGTTGGCAGTTGCTGAAATGCTGATGTTTGCCGTCACCTCACTGCCCGATACCTTCAGCTTCACCACCGGTCTGCCAGGTGTCAGAGTTGCCGTCATACCTGCCAGTGCATACGTGCCTTCCCCGTACAGGTCATCCAGCATATCCTGTGTCTCCGGCGCACTCATGACGGATACCAGCATCTGGGCTTTCAGTTCTTCATTTTCTTCCACCTGTCTGGAAAGTCTGGATGTCAGTACTTCCAGATCTTCCTCTGACAGCTGCTGATCCATCTCCACATCGTCAGTAACGTGAACATCGAAGTCTTCCAGATAATCCTCCGGGCTGGCATATCCATAAGTCAGATGTACCCCATCTGCCGTATCTTCCACGCTCAGAATCTGTGCAAACAGTACATATCCATCAAATGAGCCTTCTGTATATGCATCAATATTTATTTCATCTCTGTCTATCTCACCATCATAGAAAGCTACTATATCGCCTTCCTGATATGTGGTATCACTGTTTTTTACCAGAATTTCACCAGGAATGTACGCTGCCTCTTCCACTTCCCCGGCATCTGCACCATCAGGATCCGCTACCGCCTGATTACTTTCTATCTCTGTTTCTGATACCTCTTCTACGACAGTTTCCAATTCTATTTCTTCCATTTTCTCTGTCTCAGAAAATGTTTCTGTCTCTAAATCCGTCTCTTCTTCAGATGCTTCATCCACAGATACCACCGGTTGATATTCCATCACATCATCCCAGAGCACGTAGGTCATATCATCAGAAAAGCCGACTACTTCTACCTGCTTTTTAAATACAGATACCACTGCTGTATCGGTATCATCTGAGTAATCTGCAAAATGCACACCTCCAGATACCATGATGCTGAAAGTTGCTCCCGGTTCAAATCCTGTCTCACCATCTTTTTCATAATAAGATCCGGAAATAGCAAATCCATCTTCTGTTTCAGTAATATCCAGTTCCGGATCCAGCGCACCTGAACCTGCTTCCACACGAACATTCTTTTTTACTTCGTCCAGAGTCATTTCTTTCTCAGTACGAAGTGGAATGGTTCCCTGCCAGTCAAAATCTGTCAAGTCTGCTGATGTTCCGTCTTTTTCTGTTTCCTGTGCTTCTTCTGATACAAAGAAAGCATACAGCGTCAGAGACTCTTCCAGCGGTTCTGTATAGGAAAATGCCGTAGTACATTCCGGATCCACGCACCATCCACCGAAGGTATATCCATCCTTTTCGGTATAAATCTCATTGATTGGTCTGGTTAACAGGTTTTCTCCCTTTGCGAAGATCTGTGGCTCCAGTTCCCGTCCGCCCATGGTGTCAAAAGTCACTTCGATTGCTTCCGATGCATCCACAAATCTTGCATAAAGTGTAGTTTCGCCTTCTGCAACCGCAAACTGAGAGCAGCTCTCTGTGAATGCTTCATCCTGATACCAGCTGGTGAAAATAAATCCATCTTTTTGCGGATTTTGTTCCGGGAACGGAATGGTTTCACCAGGCTTCACCATTTTGCTGTCATAGACCTGTCCATCTGCCATAAAAGTCACCTGATAAGATGACAGCACCAGTTCTTCCTGCTGACCAGATGCCAGTGTCATCTGATTTCCTTCTGGCATTTCAAGCTGAACCGCCTGTCCGGATTCATTCCTCACAGAGCAGGTGGCTCTGACTGTTGCAGTCTCTAATGCACCCGTTACATGAACCATACCAAGTGCGCCATTGCCTTCCAGCAGGACACTTCCTTCTCCTTCCAGAAAGATTTCCGGAATCTTTGTTTCTGCATCCATATGTAACGTCAAACTCTGACCCTTTGCAGTCTGAACATACAGCTGTTCCAGTTCTGTTCCGCTTAGCCGCAGTTCACTGACCTGATCTGCTGTAAATCTTTTTGCTTTCACATCTGACAGTTCCAGCTTTTCTGTAGCAGCCGCTGCAATTTCACCATAGTCCAGCCCTGACAATGTACACTCTTTTGCAGTAATCAGCAGATTTTTCGATTCATCTTGCGTCCGAAGCGCATCTGCTTCCTGCTGCGTGGTAACTGTCTCATATTCTCCGGTCCATGCCTTAACCCGATCAGGCAATAGAATCTTTTCTGTGCCTGTCTCCTGCACCTCGCCAGATTCCTGCACCTGGCTTCGATCCATCTCCAGTGACTGTGCCAGCCCGGTGCTACCCATTGTACTGGTCAGCATGACCACTGCCATCAGCATAGCGATCCAGCGTTGTCTCCGTTTTCTCTTCATCCTTTTTCTCCCCTTTCGGCATGTCTGTCTATTTGCAAAATAGTTCTATATTAATCAAAAGACTAAAAAAGAAAAATCCTTTCACTTTATTTTCATTTTTTATAATTTTTTTTTGCATAAAAAAACACCGGAACTTTGCCGATGTTTTATATATATCCCAATATTCGTTTTATATCGTATGCTTTTTCATCAACTGGCGGGCAAAAAATATGACTGTAATGCACAGAATCGGGAATAGATAGCCGCATCTCTGCCAGCTTCCGCCTGCTGTAACAAGAAGATTGTAGATTCCGTGGAATACTACGCAGAATCCCATAATACCTGCAATACCTATCAGCCGAAGCCAGGATCTCTGAAATACAAATGCCAGACCAAGCCCTGATGCGATCCCTCCGCATAGATGCATGGCTCCTGCTGCGATTCCTCTGAGAAACAAAAAGTTAAAATTCGCCGCCCCATTTTCCGTCAGATAACAGATGTTCTCGAATGTGGCAAAGCCAACTGCAATCAGAATGGCAGCCATTACGATATCCTCTTCTTCCGGTTCAAAGATAAACAGCCAGAGAAGAAACGGCAGGAATTTTAAAACTTCTTCACAAACCGGTGTAATCTCCACTGCAGTAACCAGTGTATTTGCTCCATATACCGCCATAAAAAAACTTGTCACATAAGACGCCAGCAGGCACATCACCATCCCGCAGAGAATAAAGCTGATATATTCCCTCTGTTTTCCTTTTACAAAAAGTAATGCAAGCAAGAATGGAACTCCGATACATACCAGAATATTTTCCAGACAGCTCATTTACACTCCTCCTTCTTCAGCCAGAAAAACAGACTGCACATGGTCGCCATCAGCAGAAAATCCACAGCAAAATACAGATTGAAATGTGTATATCCTGTTGTAAAAACAGAAACAATATAAAGCAGAAGCTGCCACACAATCACAAGCACCATGGCAACCATCAGCATTCTCTTTTCCATCCGATAACCCAACAGAGCATAATAAAAGATACATGCCGTTACCAAAGCAAACGTAACGGTAAATGGATAAGACGGACCCAAAATCTTCCAGCCGATAACCATAGCAGCTTCCACAATTGTCAGACCCAGAACCAAAACATCCAATTTTCCTCTATATCGACGTGTTTCCATCAGGCACAGTGCCAGAAGAAACAGATAGGATGCCATCCATGCCATTTCCGATACATAGAAAACCTGCGGCACTTTTCCCATAATAACCAGATAAAGCAGATAGTACAGCGTTCCCATAGAAAAGCTGGCATAGGTACCTGCCAGAATCAGGAATCTCCGGTTTTGCATATGCAGTCCCTGTATCAGAGAAAACAACGCAAAAAGTAAAAATAATCCTATCTGTATGCCATTATCTATAATCTCAAAACTCATGACTTCTTCTCCGTATCTTTCCGCCTGTGTTCTTTAACACGAAATAGCAATGCGGTGGTGATGGATCCTAAAAAGAAAGAAAAAATTCCTACCACAATATATCCAAGCTGAGACTGACTGGCAATCAGGCTGGCTGCACCGGAATTATGCATCACAGAGCCATCCACAGCCTGGTCCATCAGTCCCGGCATAACAAGTCCCAACGAGACTACCAGTACCAGACAAGCTGCTACACATCCTGCTTCCAGCCAGCGCTGTTTCTTTCTTTGTTGTTCTTTTTGGATCTCTTCTGTTCTTTGGAAAATCAGATCCATACGTTCTTCACTGGTGCGCATAGGTAAAGCCCTCCTTTTCCAGAATTTTTTTCATACTCTTTTTTGCACGGTGCGCCAGATTCGTAATCTGAGAAACACTTTTCCCCATTACCTGTCCCGCTTCTTCATACTTCATATTTTCAAAATAGAGAAGATACAGTACTTCCCTGTATTCATCCTTCATTTGCTCCAGTGCATGAATAATCTGACGATTCTGCTCCTTTCGGAGAATATCTGCATCCGCACTCATAACACCGGACATCTCAAATTCTGTCTGATGGTGATCTAATAATGGAAAACGCTTCTTCTTGCAGTGCCGAAACGAAAGATTCCTCGCCGTCTTATACAGATATGCCTTAAAACACCATCCCACACTGATGGGTCGTTTCTTGGCAAACATCTGCGCAAAGGCTTCAATCATCAGATCCTCTGATTCATGATAATCCGATATATACCCACTGATATAACGGATCAGCGGATCTCCATAGCGTTCCACCAGCTCTTCTGCCGCCTTCTTATCTCCCATATAATATCGTTCATATAACCGTTCATCTGTCAACATTTTTTGTTCCCGTTTCTTTCCTTTACCGTAACTGTTCCATTCTTTCACAACACATAATTGTCAGATCTGAACAGTTACCTTTTAAAGCAGTATAACATTTTGTTTCTTTCATTTCCATATAAAATGCCATTCATCTTATCCGAAAAGGAATTCATAACGTAGAAAAGGGTCAAGTCTTTCGACTTAACCCTTGATTCTATCTCATTTCTAATTAGTCCTGAGCGATGATCTCTTTTTTATTGTAAGTACCGCAGTTCTTGCATACTCTGTGAGACATCATCAGTTCGCCGCACTTGCTGCATTTTACAAGGTTTGGAGCTACCATCTTCCAGTTAGCTCTTCTCTTGTCTCTTCTACCTTTAGAAGATTTATTCTTTGGACAGATTGACATGGTTTACACCTCCTTAAATTTGCTAAAGATTTCCTGGATCTGTGCCATCCTGGGATCCAAATCTGTAGGCTCACAGTCGCAAGTCTTCAGATTCAAATTGGTCCCACAGGTATTACAGAGTCCCTTACAGTCTTCCTTGCATAATACCTTTGATGGCCAACTCACCAGTATCTCTGAACAGACAAGCTTATCCACATCCAGATTGTATCCTTCTATAAAATACTGCTCATCCAATGCCTGAATCCGTTCTTCCTCATCCAGTTTCATATCGACTTCTTTCTCGAAATCAAGTGGAATCGGTGTGTCAACTTCTTCCAGACACCGGTCACAGGGAATCGCCAGAACAACTTCTGCACTTCCCTTAATCTGTAAATTCCGTTCTCCTTTGTTCATAATCTCCAGAGACACCGGACTTTTACGAATGATAGGATAATCACCAAACGTTCCATGGAACTGATCCATCTCCAGTTCAGCATTTATCTGCATCTTTTTCCCGTCGATTTTCAAAATATCATGTAAATCAACCTGCATAATGCCCTCCTATCCTATCCACACCTGTTTATTATAACGATCCATGTAATATTTGTCAATCATTAAATTGCATTTTTTAAAAAACGGATATGATACCTTAGCATCATATCCGCTTTCCTTTATTCTGTCAATGATACCGATTATACCAGAGCTACTGTCTCACGGCAGATTGCAAGTTCTTCGTTTGTAGGAATGACTGCAACTTTCACTTTAGAATCTGCTGTAGAGATTACACAGTCATCTCCACGTTTTCCGTTTGCTTCTGCATCTACGGAAATTCCCAGATATCCTAAGTAAGCCAGAACTTTTTCACGTACCAGAGGAGCGTTCTCTCCGATACCTGCTGTAAATGCGATAGCATCTACACCGTTCATAGCTGCTACATAAGATCCGATGTATTTTGCTACTCTGTAGCAGAATACTTCCAGAGCTGCTGCACAGAGCTTGTTGCCCTCGTTCATGCCGCTTTCCAGATCACGGAAGTCGCTGGATACTTTGGAGATACCCTGTACACCAGACTTCTTGTTCAGTACGTTCATAACGCCTGCAATGTCCAGATTTTCTTTCTTGGCAATGAATTCCATGATAGCTGGGTCGATATCACCGGAACGTGTTCCCATTACCAGACCTTCCAGTGGAGTCAGACCCATGGAAGTATCTACACATTTACCGTTCAGTACTGCACTGATGGATGCGCCGTTACCAAGGTGAGCAACAATGATCTTGGAGTTGTTCAAATCCAGTCCCAGGAACTCAGCAGCATGTTTGGATACGAAGCTGTGGGATGTTCCGTGGAAGCCGTAACGACGTACAGCATATTTCTCATAATATTCATATGGAAGTCCATACAGGTATGCTTTTTCTGGCATTGTCTGATGGAAAGCAGTATCAAATACAGCTACCATAGGTACTCCCGGCATCAGGTCACGGCACGCATTGATACCGATCAGGTTAGCAGGGTTGTGAAGAGGTGCAAGGTCATTACATTCTTCGATGGCTTTTAATACTTCGTCATTGATGACTACAGAACTTGCGAACTTCTCTCCGCCATGTACGACTCTGTGACCTACTGCATTTACTTCAGCAAGGCTCTTTACAGCACCTGTCTTTTCATTTGTCAGGGCATTCAGTACCAGCTGGATTGCTTCTTTATGTGTAGGCATTGCAGCTTCTGTTACTTCTTTTTCTCCGCCGGCTTTCTGATATGTCAGTCTTCCGTCGATACCGATTCTTTCGCAAAGTCCTTTTGCAAGTACTGCCTCTGTATCTGAGTTGATCAGCTGATATTTCAGAGAAGAACTTCCGCAGTTAATTACTAATACGTTCATTGAAATCTATCCTCCATACACTTTCTTTTATTCGGAGCCGCTTACGCCAGATCGCGGTCTATGTAAATCTTTACGGCTCCGATATCATTCTTTTTAGTCTTCAGCCTGGCACTGAACTGCTGTAATAGCTACAACACCAACGATATCTTCTGCTGAGCATCCGCGGGACAGGTCATTTACAGGTTTTGCAATACCCTGTGTGATAGGTCCGTATGCTTCTGCTTTTGCAAGTCTCTGAGCCAGCTTGTATCCAATGTTACCTGCATCCAGGTTAGGGAAAATCAGAACGTTTGCTTTACCTGCTACATCGCTGCCTGGAGCTTTGGATGATCCAACGCTTGGTACGATAGCAGCATCCAGCTGTAATTCTCCGTCCAGTTTCAGGTTTGGATTTTCTTCTTTAGCGATCTTGGTAGCTTCTACTACTTTGTCAACCAGTGCATGTTTTGCACTTCCCTTTGTAGAGTGGGAAAGCATAGCAACGATTGGTTCTTCCTGTACCAGTAACTGGAAGGATTCTGCTGAAGATGCTGCGATAGCTGCCAGTTCTTCCGGATTCGGATCCTGAACCAGTCCGCTGTCACCAAATACGAATGCACCGTTAGCGCCGTATTCGCAGTTTGGTACTACTATCAGGAAGAATGCAGATACCAGCTTTGTACCTGGTTTTGTCTTCAGGATCTGCAGACAAGGTCTTAATGTATCGGCTGTAGAGTGGCATGCTCCGGATACCATACCGTCTGCATCACCCATCTTAACCATCATAACACCATAGTACAGATACTGATTCAGAAGAATCTCTTTAGCCTGTTCCGGTGTCATGCCTTTTTTGCTTCTTAATTCAACCAGTTTGTCGATATATCCCTGTGTCTTATCGGATGTAGCAGGGTCAACGATAACTGCTCCTGTGATATCCAGTCCTTCGCTGCCTTTCTTTACTGCTTCTTCACTGCCGACCAGAACTACGTTCGCAATACCTTCTTTTAAGATCTGTGCGGTAGCTTCGTAAGTTCTACGGTCTTCTGTCTCCGGAAGTACGATTGTCTTCTTATTATTTCTTGCTCTTTCTTTGATAACGTCAATAAATCCCATGATTCTTTGACTCCTTTCGTATGATATGTTCCTGATCACTCAGGTAGTACATTTTGTACCATATACTGTCAGTTTTGACAGCAGACTGCATCACAGTCTCTCATAAATCTCATTATATTATCCAAAAATTGTTTTTTCAACCAGGAATGCAATTTTTCGTGAATTTTTTTCCAAACACAAAAAGCGCCCAAGAAGAAAAGGCACCACCCTTTCGGATGATGCCCGTATTTCTTATAAAAATCAGATCTTGTCGTTACTTCCGAGAACATGAACGATCTTATGAGCAACCATATCTTTTACAGCCTGACGAGCTGGTTTCAGATACTGACGTGGGTCAAAGTGATCTGGATGTTCTGCGAAGTATTTACGGATATTACCAGTCATGGCAAGACGGATATCGGAGTCGATGTTGATCTTGCATACAGCCATCTCAGCAGCTTTTCTCAGCTGTTCTTCTGGGATACCTACTGCATCCGGCATATTTCCGCCATACTGGTTTACCATCTTAACGAATTCCTGTGGTACGGAAGATGATCCGTGAAGTACGATAGGGAATCCCGGCAGTCTCTTAGCGCACTCTTCCAGAACGTCAAAACGCAGTGGAGGTGGAACAAGGATTCCGTCTTCGTTACGTGTACACTGATCTGCTGTGAACTTGTAAGCGCCGTGGCTTGTTCCGATTGCGATTGCAAGGGAGTCACAACCTGTCTTGTCTACGAATTCTTCTACTTCTTCTGGACGTGTATAGCTTTCATGACCAGCTTCTACTACTACTTCGTCTTCGATGCCAGCCAGAGTACCAAGTTCAGCTTCTACTACAACGCCATGAGCGTGTGCGTATTCAACAACCTTCTTGGTCAGTTCGATATTTTCTTCAAAAGGTTTGGAAGAAGCATCGATCATAACAGATGTAAATCCTCCGTCGATACAGCTCTTGCAAAGCTCGAAGCTGTCACCGTGATCCAGGTGCAGTGCGATTGGAATCTCCGGATTTTCAATTACTGCTGCTTCTACTAATTTTACAAGGTATGTATGGTTCGCATAAGCACGAGCTCCTTTGGAAACCTGAAGAATAACCGGACTCTTCAGTTCTCCTGCTGCTTCTGTGATACCCTGTACGATTTCCATGTTGTTAACATTGAATGCTCCGATTGCATAACCACCATTGTATGCTTTTTTGAACATCTCAGTCGTAGTAACTAATGGCATAATCTTTATCTCCTTTTTATGTATTTGACTGTATCCTCAATGTATTTGTTTTGAAACAGTCCTTATCGTCTATTATAAGATTTTTTTCAAAATTATCAATAAGATTCTTACTTTTTTTCAAAAAAACTTTTGTGTATTTTTTTGCATTCAGCAAAACACCCTGCCGCCTTGCATCTTTCCAGAAATAATGCTACACTTTCAAAGAATTTGAATATATCAGATGTGAGATGACTCCCACCTTTTTAGGTGGCGAAGAGCAAATTAGTATCAGTGGTGGGAGTCAATCCCCCATCTGATATAGCCTCCGGCAGGATTGCAGAGATGCGCAAAAGAAATATGTCATGCTTTGCATGACGCGCATCTCGCAGCAAGAATGCCGAGGCATTCTTGAATATGGAGGTTATATGAAAACAGCAGGGATTATTGCGGAATACAATCCATTTCACAACGGACATGCTTATCAGATTGAAGAGGTACGTCGACAGACTGGCGCTGATTATGTAATTATCGTCATGAGCGGAGATTTCGTCCAGCGGGGAGAACCTTCCATTGTGGACAAATATCTGCGTACCCGCATGGCGCTGGAGGGCGGCGCAGATATTGTTCTGGAGCTTCCTGTTCTGTTTGCCTGCGCAGGAGCTGAATATTTCGCCAGAGGCGGTGTCTCCATTTTAAACAGCTTGGGATGCGTAGATACTCTGTGTTTTGGTACAGAACAGAAGGATCTTTCTGATTTTGAACCTGCAGCCGATCTTCTGACAGAAGAGCCGCCTGCTTACCGACAGTGTCTTGCTTCTTATCTGAGGGAAGGAATGGGCTATCCCACTGCCAGATCTGCGGCACTTTCTGACTGTCTGGATACCGATATTTCTTTTCTGCGCAAACCGAATAATATCCTTGCTCTGGAATATCTCTGTGCACTGAAACGTCTGGGCAGTTCCATTACTCCCTTATCCATACAACGTGTAGGTTCTGGATATCACGACCACTGCCTGACAGGGCAGTTCGCCTCTGCCACCGCCATCCGTAATTCTTTATTTGAAAGAAACACAGGATTTCAGGAATCTCTGGTATCTGATACCCTGCATGGATATATGCCCGAATCGGCTATTGTACTTTTAAAAAAGCATTTTGATGCCTACGGTCCGCTTTGTATACAAAACTTTTCTTCTATATTGCAGTACCGTCTCCTTACCATACAGTCGCCAGAAGAACTTTCTTCCTACTTTGATATCGACAGTTTTCTGGCAAACCGGATATTCCAGAACCGTTTTGCTTTTTCCTCTTTTTCTGACTTTACAGAACTGCTTACATCGAAAAACATGACTCGCGGACATATCCAGCGGGCACTTTTTCATATTCTTCTAAATCTCTCAGAGCCCGAAGGAACCGCCATGTTTTTTCCTCAGTACACGCGTATCCTTGGTATGAAGCGGGAATCTTCCGGTATTCTGAAATGTATGAAAAACAGTTCATCAATCCCGTTTCTGACAAAAATGGCAGATGCTTTTAAAGTGATCGACGCTTCCACACTGTCAGAAGGCCAGAAAAAAGCCGCCTGCTGTCAGCTTCAGCAGACAACCTTTTCTTCTCATGTTTATGAATCAGTTCTATCCCAAAAATACAATACGATTTTCCGCCATGAAAATACCCGCCAGATTGTGATCCTGTAATCACATCTGACGGGTTCTTTTTATCTCAGTCGAGAAGACTCCCACCTCTTTCAGGTGGTGAGTAATAACAATTTGTCTCAGTGGGAGTCCAATCTCCGACTGAGATAAACGCTCCGCGAGGATGCGCAGTGATTCTGTAAAGAATGTGTCAGCTTACGCTGACCAGAATCACGCGCCAAGTCTCGCGGATGCTCGACTTGAATTTATCGTAATAAGTACTTAATTCTTAAAGCTGTGGATCGGTGCCGGAATTCTTCCGCCTCTGTTTACAAAATCAGCACAGGAGAACTTGTTCACCGGCATGATCGGTGCATATCCAAGGAGTCCGCCAAATTCTACGATCTCTCCCACACCTTTTCCGATGACCGGAATCACTCTGACTGCAGTTGTTTTCTGGTTCACCATACCGATTGCCATCTCATCTGCGATAATACCGGAAATCGTCGTCGCCGGTGTATCTCCCGGAATTGCGATCATGTCCAGACCTACAGAGCAGACACAGGTCATGGCTTCCAGCTTTTCAATGGTCAGTGCGCCTGCCTGTACAGAATCAATCATTCCCTGATCTTCGCTGACCGGAATAAAGGCACCGCTTAATCCACCTACGTAAGAAGATGCCATAACGCCGCCCTTCTTTACCTGGTCATTTAACAGTGCAAGGGCTGCTGTGGTTCCAGGCGCTCCGGCATATTCCAGGCCGATTTCGCAGAGGATATCTGCCACGCTGTCTCCAATTGCCGGAGTCGGTGCCAGAGACAGGTCAATAATGCCAAATGGGATATTCATTCTTCTGGAGGCTTCCTGCGCTACCAGCTGTCCCACACGGGTTACCTTAAATGCGGTCTTCTTAATGGTCTCACATAATACTTCAAAATTCTCGCCTCTTACTTTCTCCAGAGCACGTTTTACCACTCCAGGACCGCTGACGCCTACATTAATGACTGCATCTCCTTCCGTTACACCATGGAAAGCGCCTGCCATAAATGGGTTGTCATCCGGAGCATTGCAGAATACTACAAGCTTGGCACATCCAAGAGAATCGTTCTCTTTTGTCAGTTCTGCTGTCTCAAGAATCATATCACCCAAGAGACGTACTGCATCCATATCAATACCGGTCTTGGTAGAACCCACATTCACTGAACTGCATACACGCTCTGTCTGTGCCAGAGCCTGTGGAATGGAACGAATCAAATATTCATCACTCTGGGTCATCCCCTTACTGACCAGTGCAGAATAACCACCGATGAAGTTCACGCCCACTTTCTTGGCAGCCTTATCCAGTGTTCTGGCAATCGTCACATAATCCTCTGGCTTTTTACATGCACTGGATCCCACCAATGCAATCGGTGTCACAGAAATACGCTTGTTTACAATCGGAATACCATATTCATTCTCAATTGCTTCTCCTGTGGAAACCAGATTCTCAGCCAGAGTCGTAATCTTGTTGTAAATGTTTCGGTTCAATACATCCAGATCTGCATCGATGCAGTCCAGAAGACTGATGCCCAGGGTAATGGTACGGACATCCAGATTTTCTTCGGATATCATTTTATTTGTTTCGCTGACTTCAAATATATTAATCATTCCGTTCTCCACCCCGCTTAAATTCTGTGCATTTTGTTAAAGATCTCTTCATGCTGGCACATGATCACCACGCCGATCTCTTCTCCGACCACTTTCAGTTCTGCAGACAGAACAGAAATATCTTTTGCGGAAGCAGTCGCATCTGTTACCATCATCATATTAAAAAAACCATCTACAATTGTCTGTGAAATATCCAGAATATTTACACTATTCTCTGCCAGATATGTACACACTTTGGCGATAATACCTACTGTGTCTTTTCCTACTACTGTGATGATTGTCTTTTTCATAATGTCCTCCTATACTTTTCTCTATACTGTCACAAGCTGCGATATTTCGCTGCGATCTGCGACACGGATATGAAAATCCGATGCTTTATAAGGGTTCTCACCCATTGTGACCTCTGAACAAACCGTCTCATATGCCAGGGCATCATAATTATTCTCTTTGCTGAGATGTCCAAGAAAGATGTGTTTCAGATTATCATGTAAAATCCGGCATAACAGACGCCCTGCATTCTCATTGGACAGATGCCCGTGTGTGCCAAGTATTCTCTGCTTCAGATAATAGGGGTAAGGACCTGCCTGAAGCATGCGTATGTCATGATTAGCTTCCAGAAGCACTGCATCCAGCCCCTTCATATTCTCGATAATATAATCACTGAATACCCCCAGATCTGTAACAACTGCAACAGATGTATCTTCATGGCTGAGGCGGTATGCAGACGGCTGCGCCGCATCATGAGGAATCTCGAAAGGATGTATTGTCACATCTCCCACCCGAAAATCCTGATCCACATGGATCTCCCGGTACAGTCCTGCATCAATCTGTCCAAGGCTGCTACAATTGGCTATTGCCTTCAGCGTTCCTCTGGTACCATATATAGGAATCCCATATCTTCTGGAAAGCACTCCCAACCCCCTGACATGATCCGAATGTTCATGGGTAACCAGAATTCCGTCAATGTCTTCCGCTGTTCTGTCAATACTGTGCAGTCCTTTTTCAATCTGTCTTGCGCTGATGCCGGCATCCACCAGCAATGCGGTCTCATCCGTTCCTGTGTAGGTGCAGTTTCCACTGCTGCCACTTGCTATACTACAAAAATCCATGTGTACCTAATCCTCTATCTATTTGCTTATATGTATTTTCTACATTATCACTGCTATTGTCAATCACTAATTGACAGAATCTGCGAAATTCTTTGTCTGATTTCTGATTTTTCAGGACCGCTCTGGTCTTTTCAGGAGTATACCCTCTGGAAGAAGACAAACGGGCAATCCGCACCTCATCCTCCACATAAATGTACCAGATCTCATCACAGATCTCATCGTAATGGTCTTCCAGAAGAAGTGCCGCCTCCAATACAATAAACGGCACACTGCCTTTTTCTGTCTCTTTCTGTATCTCTTCTCTGATATAGTTCTTTACTGCCGGATGCACAATTCTGTTCAATTCTTCCACTTTACTTCGGTCTGCAAACACAATCTTTGATAATGCAGGGCGGCAGATACTTCCGTCCTCTGTAAGAATCTCCCTGCCAAAAGTATTTACAATCCGATCAAAACAGTCTGTCCCATGCTGCATACACAGATGTGCAGCCTTGTCAAGTTCTATGACCCTTGCCTGATATTTCTTCGATAAATAGGCAAGAATAGTGCTTTTACCAGCACCCACTCCACCTGTAATCCCTAATATTTTAATGTGCTTCATACCAGTCACTTCCACTCTGTATATCAATATCCATTTCCACCGGAAAATCTGTTACTCCCATCATTTCTTCGTGCAGAATCTCTCTTACCCGTGCTTCTTCTTCCACCGGTGCCTCCACCAGAAGTTCATCATGCACCTGAAGTACCAGACGTGCTTTCAGGTTCTCTGAATGAAGTCTCTGATCCACACGGATCATGGCAAGCTTAATGATATCTGCTGCTGTTCCCTGAATTGGCGAGTTCATGGCAATTCGCTCCCCAAAAGATCTCTGCATAAAGTTGCTGGAGGTCAGCTCCGGTACCGGGCGTCTTCTGTGGTAATAAGTAGCAATATAACCCTGTTCCTTTGCCGTAACCACTGCCTGATCTAAAAATTCTTTAATCTTGGGATAGCTGGCAAAATAATTGTTAATATATTCCGACGCTTCTTTCCTTGAAATCTTCAGATCCTGACTTAATCCAAAAGCGCTGATACCATATACAATGCCAAAGTTTACCGCTTTTGCATTTCTTCTCTGCAACGGCGTAACCTGATCCAATGGTGTATGAAATACCTGAGATGCCGTCAGGGTATGAATATCTATATTGTTCTGGAATGCGTGAATCAATGCTTCATCGCCTGACAATGCTGCCAGAACACGCAATTCAATCTGAGAATAATCAGCATCCACAAAAATACATCCTTCTTTTGGAAGAAATACCTTACGAAACAGCCGTCCCATCTCTGTACGGATCGGTATATTCTGCAGATTCGGATCTGTGCTGCTGATTCTTCCGGTGGCTGTTACTGTCTGATGGAAAGTTCCGTGAATCCGGCCATCTTCGCCGATAAACGCTGCCAGTCCGTCTGCATAAGTGGATTTCAACTTGGCAACCTGACGGTAATCCAGAACTTTCTGAACAATCGGATAATCTGGTGCCAGATTTTCCAATATATCGGCTGCTGTAGAATATCCGCTTTTGGTCTTTTTGCTTCCTGGTAGCTGCAGTTTCTCAAACAGGATGTTCCCCAACTGTTTCGGTGAATTGATATTAAAGGTATCACCTGCTTCTGCATAGATCTCCTGCTCCAGCTCCTGCATCTTCTCTCCCAGCTTCTGCGCATATTCTTTCAGGATACCGGCATCTGCCCGGATTCCTTCCTTTTCCATGCCTGCCAGTGTATAGACCAATGGCATCTCCATCTCCTCAAAGAGCCTCTCCATCTCTTCTCCCTGCAGACGTTCCAGCATTACCGACATGCTGTGCAGTGCGGTATGGCTCTGGTAGCATGCCAAAAGACTAAGCCGCTCATCCTCAGCATTCAGATCGGATATCTTTATTTTGCCAAGTAATTCTGCCGCTCCCGGAATCAGTTCTTTCATATAATCCTTTGCCAAATCCTCATACGGATATTCACCTTTTAATGGATTCAAAAGATATGCGGAAATCGCACCATCCAGGATCTTTTTCTTCGCTGACTCTGAAAGCTGCAGAAATCTTAACTGTCTCTTCAGCTGTAAGGTCACTGCCTGTTCTGCTGTCTCAATCAGTTCTTCCAGTGCGGATGTCAGATACTGTTCGGTCAGGAATCCCTGATTACAGAAAAAGAATGTCTCTTCTTTCCCGCTGACTGCCAGTCCGCAAAACTCCTGTTTCTCGTCAGAGAGAAGATAAAAGCCGATCTGCTGTTCTTTTTTCAGCTTCTCCAGCCATTCCTGTGCCTGAGTCAGATCTGATGTCATATGGAAAGATTCTGCCGTATGATTATGTTCTTCCTGACTCACTTCGAACCTGGAAAGCATGTTTTTAAATTCCAGCTTCTTGCAGAGTTCAAACGCTTCCTTCGTATAGAGATCTGTCATTCTTGCCTTCTCCATATCCAGTTCAAAAGGACTGTGGATATTAATGGTAGCAAGTTCTTTACTCATCTGAGCCATGTCATAATGATCCCGCAGAGATTCTCTTGCTTTATTCGGCTTAATCTCATCCACATGGGCATACGCATTTTCAATGCATCCATATTCCGCAACCAGTTTGGTAGCCGTCTTCTCGCCCACACCCGGTATACCCGGAATATTATCAGAGCTGTCTCCCATAAGTGCTTTTAACTCAATAATCTGGATCGGTGTTACCTGATATTTTTCTATCACATCAGCAGTATGATAATCTTCAATCTCTGTGCCGCCTTTTTTCGTCTTCGGAATACGGATCATAATATGATCTGTAGCAAGCTGCAGCAAATCACGGTCTCCGGATACCACAACGGCTTCCAGTCCATCCGCCTCAGCTTTTTTCGCAACAGTCCCCAGCAGGTCGTCAGCCTCATATCCTTCCAGCATCATAAGCGGTACCTGCATGGCCTCCAACATCTCCTTGATCACCGGTACCTGTTGGCGCAGTTCTTCCTGCATAGGTTTTCGTGTTCCCTTGTACTGTTCGTACATCTTATGGCGGAAAGTCGGTGCCTTCAAGTCAAATGCCACGGCAAAATAATCCGGTTTTTCTTCATCCAGAATCTTGAACATAATGTTCAGAAAACCATATACTGCGTTAGTATGAAGTCCGTCTGAATTCGTCAGATCCGGAACCCCGTAATAGGCTCTGTTCAAAATACTGTGTCCGTCTATTAATACGATCTTTTCCATTTTTTACTCCTGTCTTCTCACTAATCCGGTATCGGTCCCGGCTCCATATTCATCTCTGTCTCCGGAACAGTCACAATCACTTGCTTCTTATGGTTCGTCTCCGGTTCCGCCACCTCCGTTGTCTTAATCTGCAACGGCATCATCTTTCCTGCATCTGACTGCTCCGGTTCCTCCTCTGCAATCCACTGGTAAGCAACTGTACCACTCAATCCTCCGTGAATCAACGCGTCCACGCCAATAAATCCCAGAATGCCCACGGCCATTCCCACTATCACATAAAAAAACTTTTTCATGAAACGGACCGATTCATTCTTCTGAAGATGGCTCTGCATCTTCTCCATATCCTCTTTCAGGATCTCCTGCATGTCAAATGATTCTGTATCATCCGAATCCAGCTTCTGAAGAGCATAATATATGGTAAAATAAACTTCCAGTTCCTCACTGCAGGCGGCGCAGTGCTGCACATGATCCAGGAACTCTTCCAGTTCTGCATCTGTAAGTTTGCGTTCAATATAAGGCATGATTTTCTGCTGTGCCATCTTACAGTCCATTTGATCACCTCTACTGCTTTATAATGAATTCAGGAACGCTGACTTTTGCTTTATAGTAAAATTTTATGATAAGAAAAAAGTCCATCATCGTATCTTCACGATCATGGACTTTACTTCTTTTCTATGGTTTCACTGCCGGCAGCGGGACTTGAACCCGCACGTGGTTGCCCACAACAGATTTTGAGTCTGCCTCGTCTGCCATTCCGACACGCCGGCTTGTGGCTGATTACCAACCGAACATTATCTTACCACAGGCGTATCAGATTTGCAAGTACTTTTTATTCATAGAACTGTGTCAGTTTATCCTTCTTATCGCACAAATGATTATACACTAATTTGTGATAATTCTCAATCCATTCTGACTGTACATCCTTTTCTGCCACTCTGCTGCCATCTGCGTTCATTATCATATTGGCAGTGATGGCCGGGAATTCCTTCTGCATCTCTTTCAGAAACTGCTGATATCCTGTCAGACCGATACCAGCTTTCTCCATGAGCATACCCCCCAGATAATTCAGGCTTATATTCTCCACCTGTGTAGTGTCCATGTCATAATTGGACCACATAATATATGGGACAATATAATTGTTGTAATATACGTCATCATCGGTATCTCTGTCCAGCCCAAGCTCGCGCAGGATTACATTGGTAATATAATCCGATGGCTGATGGTCCCCGAACATCAATATAATCGTAGGCTCCTGCTGCTTTTCAAAGTATTCTACCAGTTCTTTAAATGCCTGATCACTTTCTTTCATCAGCGTCAGATATTTCTCTGCTGCTCTTACCTGTGTACCCTGGCTCATTTCGTCTGTGAGATATATGGACTCATTAAAGTCTCCCACATCCTTACTGTAACCGCCATGATTCTGCATGGTAACTTCAAAGGTAAAGAGCTTCTCATCAGCACCTTTTTCTTCATACAATTCTATAATCTTCTGAAATGCCGCTTCATCGCTGATATAATTACGAATCTTCTTTGGTGCTGCAAAATCATCCTTAAAAAGCATCTGATCAAATCCCAGAAGCGGATATACGATATTACGGCACCATCCGCTTCCATAATATGGATGAATTGCCGCAGTTGTGTATCCAAGTTCTCCCAGACGGGAAGCAAGACTTGGAATCTCACTTTTCACATATTGCTGATATGGAACACTTCCGGTTGGCATAAATGCCATGGAATCCCCTGTCAGGAACTCAAATTCAGAATTTGCTGTATTGCCTCCCTTAACCGATACATAAGCATGACCTTTAAGTACATTCTGATCCAGTGAATGAATGAATGGCATATAATCTTCACTTACGGAAAAATCTCCAAATACGGACAGGTCTGAAAATGCCTCATTCATAATCACAATGATATTCGGCAGATCCTTCTTTTTCGTCTCTGTCTCCTCCGTTATATAATTCTGTGCAATTTCTTTTACTGCAGTATCGGAATAGCCTTCCGGTTTTTCCACTTTCATAAAACGGATATTTCCCACAAAACCGCCAACCAGTCCGTTATTGCGATACAGTACATTTGGTGTAAACAAAGTAGTATCCAGTCCTGCTGCCTCGATTACAGTGTCATTTCCCATTTCCTTTGTATATCCAAACAGGCACAGCACCATAACCAGTGCTCCTGCCATACGGGTACGGATCTTCCTGACTTTTACATTCAGTACCCTGCTGACTGCTGCAAGGGCAATAAATCCCAGCACAATGCCGATCAGCTTACCTGTAATCTCTACGTTATAATTATCTGCTACTGACACTGCTGTCCGAATGGAATAAATATCCCATGGTACAATCGGAGAGGAACGAAAAGCTACCACACAATAGTTTGCCAGACCCCCGCACATAAAAAGAAGTGTGGCAAAGGTGTATCCACCGGACACACTCCCGAATGCAAACGTACTAAACGCATAAACCAAACCGTAACATATCAAATTCAGTAAAAAAATCGGCGGGGTAAGATCCCACGGTACATGGGTATATCCCTCCATCAGACACAATACCAATACCGGTATTACCAGTATCAGCACTGTATTGAGTAACTTTGATTTTATTTTAAAATGTTTCCAATTCTTTCGTTTCATATTCTCTTCCTTCATTATGGGAGTTCTTAAGAACGATGCACATGTTCATGGGTGAACAGATGATCCTGACAGTATTCATAATTACCGTCACACTTGGAACAGAAACGAAACTCCAGATTGTCTCCATCCAGCTCTGTGCGTCCGCAGACTGCACACTTATGTCTGGTAATAGTTCCATTGGCATTCTTGTGCTCTGTAGGCCGTCCCTGATTCATAGCCTTCTGATAATTCCATTTCCGCTTCTGGTTCTGATAGGAATATCTCTTCAGATTCCTGGTTCCAATAAAATATACGATAAAGTTCAGCATGGACATTACCATCATGATCTTATAGATCCATCCACTGCTGATAAAATTCAGCACCAGAATTACCGCATAAAAAATCCCCAGCCACTTCATCTTGATCGGTATCAGAAAATACAGCATCACCTGTGTATCCGGATAGGTTGCCGAAAATGCAAGGAAAATGGACAGGTTTACATAATAGGTCGTAAACAATGTGCCAAACATAACATTGCCGCCCAGAATACCGTACAGTATAAAGGATCCCAACACCATGGCAAGCACTCCGCCGAAGATATATACATTATATCGGAAAGCTCCCCAGGTATGTTCCAGTGTATTTCCTACCGAATAATAGAAAAACAGCATGATAATCGTAAACAGATCCAGTGACGACGGTGGCACCAGCAACCATGTCACAATCCTCCATACCTGACCATGCAGAATATAATACGGTTCCAGTGTCAGGTAATTGAAAATATCCGGTGTAAATACTTCCATAAGATAACCAGCCACATAAAAAGCAATAATATAAGCCGATAGATTGCGCACCGCATATCTTCCGAACTTTCGTTCCATTTTGTTTAAAAGCTTCATTGATGAACTCCTTTTCTTCAAACTTCTACGTCACATTATAGATTTTTCCTATTTGTTTGTCAACGAAACGAACCTACTTTACAATTATTTCATAATTCGTTATACTAAAAGTCATTGATGAATGATAAGGAGGCTACTATGTCTGGTTCTATATATGGTAAACATTTTCAGATCTCTACCTGGGGAGAATCCCATGGAAAAGCACTTGGTGTTGTCGTTGATGGCTGTCCTGCCGGCATTTCTCTGTGTGAGGAGGATATTCAGAAGTCCCTGAATCGTAGAAAACCTGGGCAGAACCGCTATTCCACCCCGCGCAGTGAAGATGATGCAGTAGAAATCCTGTCCGGAGTATTTGAAGGGAAGACCACCGGCACTCCAATTTCCCTGATCGTCTTTAATAAACAGCAACGTTCTGCCGATTATTCCGAGATCGCATCTTATTATCGTCCGGGACATGCTGATTATACTTTTGACGAAAAATATGGTTTTAGGGATTATCGCGGCGGCGGACGTTCTTCTGGCCGTGAGACTATTGGCCGTGTGGCTGCCGGCGCCATTGCTACGAAGATTCTGGATCAGCTCGGCATTCAGATCACAGCTTACAGCAAATCCATCGGTCCTGTAGTAATCTCACCAGAGCGTTTCGACCTGTCTCAGCGCGATTCGAATCCGCTGGCTATGCCGGATGCTGTTGCAGCAGAAGAAGCTGCAGCCTATCTGGATAGCTGCAGGAAAAACGGAGATTCCAGTGGAGGCATGGTGGAATGCCGGGTAACAGGCATGATACCGGGACTTGGAGATCCAGTATTTGAAAAGCTCTCTGCCAATCTTGCTAAGGCAATGTTCTCTATCGGAGCAGTAAAGTCCTTTGAACTGGGTGACGGCATTGCAGCTTCCCAGGCAAAAGGAAGCACCAACAATGATGCCTTCTCTCTGGATAATTCCGGTAATATTGTAAAATCTACCAACCACAGCGGCGGCACACTGGGCGGCATCAGCGATGGCAATGATCTGCTGTTCCGGGTAGGCTTCAAGCCAACTCCATCTATCTCTGCATCTCAGCAGACGGTAAATAAAGACCGGAAAGAGATCTCTGTCAGCATTAAAGGGCGTCACGATCCAATCATTGTACCACGTGCTGTGGTTGTCGTAGAATCCATGGCAGCACTCACTCTGACAGATGCTCTCTTCTCCAATATGTACACTCGAATGGATCATATTCTGGATTTTTACCGCCGATAGTTTCTGCTAACACAATAAGTTTTTATACATCAGGTGGATTTTTTGCCTATAAAAACAGCAGATTTACATTTTATTCCTCTGAATTTCCTGTAAATCTGCTGTTTTATTTTGTATATTTTGTTCCAGTAAAACCTTTTCCTGTCTATGCCTGCGTTTTACCCTCCTCAGCCCCTGACAGCTTATAGATCAGAATACAGTTCGGTGTATCTATGGATATCGGTCGTCCTTTCATAATCAGAGTCCTCTTCTCATAATCAATGGTGAAGAAACGGATCTCATTGGATTCATGATTCAAGGTAATTAATGTCTTCTCATCCGGAAATACTTCAATATCCTTCGGGTATTTTCCACTGATCGGAAGCTTCAGTATCTCAGAAACCATTCCAGTCTCCTGATTAATCTCATAGATTGCCACACTGTTATCACCTGCGGTAGAACAATACAGATATTTGCCACTTGGTGAAATACGAAGTCCTGAGCTGGCGCATCCGATCTCCTGCACATCCATACGGGTATCTACTTTCTGGATCAGTTCAAACCTCGGTACCTTCTCGCTTCCATCATAAGAATATACCAGAAGCTCATTGCTCAATTCACAGTTCACATAAGCAAATCTGCCGTCTTTACTGAAACGAATCAATCTCGGTCCGGACTCCAGATCACATCTTACAATATCCAGCAGTGTCAGTTTGCCGCTGGTTGGATTGACCTTATAGATATTAATATGATCAATTCCACAATCTACCACGCACAAAAACTTTCCATCCGGTGTCGGCATGGCGCAACTGATATGCGGACGGAAATTTCGCTCTGCCACACTGAACAGCCCCTTATGAAAAATACCATCCAGTACACTTCCCAGCCGGCCATCCCGGTGGGTATGCACTACCGTAATCTTTCCGTCATGATATCCGGCCACAAAAAGGAACTTGCCCTGTTGGTCTGTGGAAAGGAAGCATCCTCTCATTCCGTCAATTCCCACCTTGTTAATTGCAGTCAAATCTCCCGTTTTCTGGTTAATCTTCAGTACCTCTACTCCTTCATCTGCAATGGAATAGAGATATTTGCCATTGGTAGATGTGGTTAGATGTGATGCATTATTTACCGGCACTACTGCACGCTCCGTCATATAACCTGCTTCCACATCCATATCATATACATGAACTCCCACACTGCTTCCATGAGTATACGTACCTACATATGCAACATATCTATCTTTGCCCATACCAAATATGTCCTTTCACATGAGTAAATTTATATTCAATATAACACAATCTGACCTTTTTGTTAATACAGTTCCAAAATCTTTTCTGCAATTTTATTTTTCTTCTTCGCAGAAATTAAATCTACAATCTTAATAGCTTTGGTATATCTGGCTGTCCCCATCCCTGACGGTTGCGCTCCATTCCCAGATCTTTTGACGCTTCTTTTAGACGCATTTTTACTTCCACATTGGACAGCCATGGTTCTTTTTCCAGAAGAAGTGCAACGGCACCAGATATTATGGGAGTTGCCATGGATGTTCCACTTTTTTTGCAGTAATAATTCTTATTGCCGGTATAAAAGGCATTACAGGACCAGATCTGGCTTCCAGGTGCTACCAGATCTGGTTTACATACACATGCCATCGTAGGACCACGTCCGGAATACCAGTTATTTTCTTCCTCTGACATTCCTACCGTGATGACCTTCCGACTGTTCCCCGGTGCCGTAATGGTATAATGTTTAGGACCCAGATTACCTGCTGCGCATACTACTACAATTCCAAGATCCCACGCCATTTCCACCGCCTCAATCAGTTTCTGATCCTGTTCATTTCCTTCTTTTACGCTGCCTACCGAGATATTCATAATTCGAATATGATATTGCCTGCAGTAGCGGATTACCCATTGAATACCACGAATCACCTGCTCCCGGTGCCCATTTCCGTTTTTATCCAACACCTTCAGACTGATCAAATCTGCCTGAGGCGCAATTCCGCGATATTCTCTCTGAATAGTTCCTTCCCCGCACAGAATCCCCGATACATGAGTTCCATGTCCATAATCATCATAAGCTCTGACCGCCCCATTGACAAAATCCCGAAAAAGAATCAGACGTTTTTTCAAATCGGGATGTTTTGCCACACCGGTATCCAACACTGCAACCCGCACGCCTTTTCCTGTCCACCCCTCCCGCCAGGCTTTTTCGGCACGCAACTCTTTTACTGCCTGCTTCAAATCAATCCCCCATTTCTGACTTTTTGCATCAGACAACATATACATATCAAAAAGGTGATTTCATGATTACTGACACAATCGAAAATATGGTACTATCTAATACTTATGCAGACTTAATTGTCCCTGTTCAGTCTGATACGGAGGATTTTCTGAAAAATTACAGCCAGTATGGTGCCCAGCTTTTTGGCGGGCGGCTTGGCATGATTCATGTGTCAAGAGAAACCGACGGTCTGAACCAACGAATATCCTACTCCTCCATTCCCAAACTCTATACTACACTGGATTATGAAAGCCTGATCTCTTCCGGTATCCTGCGGGTGCAGACACAGCCTTCCCTTAGTTACCGTGGAAAAGGTGTTCTTCTGGGATTTCTGGATACCGGCATCGACTATACCAGCCCTGCCTTTCTTACACCAGGCGGACAGACCCGGATCCTGGGGCTATGGGATCAGACGATTGTATCCGGAATTACACCATATGATCTGGGATATGGAACCGCTTATACATCGGAAGAAATCAACCTGGCACTTCAATCAGATCGTCCATTTGATCTGATTCCTTCTATGGACACCAACGGACATGGCACCTTCCTGGCAGGTATAGCTGCCGGTTCCCCGGACAGATCCGGACAGTTTCTGAGCGCTGCACCGGAAGCAGATCTTGCCGTTGTGAAACTCAAAGATGCCAAACCATATCTGCAAAACTATTTTCTGGCAGACACAGAGCAGCCTGTTTTCCAGGAAACTGATATCATGATGGGGATCAGATACCTCGTTATTCTCTCTATTCTTTCTGAAAAACCTCTTGTCATCTGTCTGGGACTGGGCACAAACCAGGGCGATCACAGCGGAAACAACGCTCTGGATCGTCTGCTTACTTATTATGTGGATTATCAGAACTGTTTCTGTACCTGTGCCGGTGGAAATGAAACCGGTGCCGGGCACCATTTTTCTTCTATTGCACCATTTTCTCCTGAAAGTACTATGGCTGAGATTAACGTTCCCTCTGCGCATTCTGGATTCTGTCTGGAAATATGGGCATCTTCTCCGGCTCTGTATACCCTTACCGTCACTTCCCCCCTTGGTGAAAGCACCTCGGCAATCACGCCTAAACAGGGGACACAGACCACCTATCGTTTTTTTGCTGAGCGCTCTGTTCTGGAAGTTCGATATGAAATCGCTGAATTTAATTCAGGATTTCAACTCATCTTCCTGAGATTTCTGACCCCTACAGAGGGGATCTGGACTCTTCGCCTTCTCAACAGCAGCCAGATTCAGACGGATATCCATATGTGGCTTCCCATAAAAGGACTTCTGCGAAATGATGTATTCTTTCTTGTGCCCGACCCGGATACAACTGTTACCGGTCCGGGAAACACTCCTTCTTTGATTACTCTGGGCGGTTACGATACAAAGACCGGCAGTATCTGGGCTTCATCCAGCAGAGGCTATACACTGTCTGGACAGGTCAAACCGGATCTTACTGCTCCTGCCGTGGAAGTCTATGGTCCGTCTCCTTCCCGCCTAAGTACTTCCGGTCTGCCATCTCTGGATTCTTTTACACGTAAAACAGGGACTTCCGCAGCTTCTGCTCTGGCAGCAGGTGCACTTGCCCTTCTGATCAACTGGAGTATGGAACATGACAGTGACTATTTTCCATTTCTGACCAACCGTTCCGCAAAAAATTATCTGATACGCGGTGCACGCAGGAGAAACGTATATTCTTATCCTAATCGGGAATGGGGTTATGGGGAACTGGATCTGTACGGAGTATTTGAATCGCTCCTGTAACAAAAATGTATCTCCTGCATACTGTGAACTGTATAGAAAAACATGGAGGATTTCTCATGAGTGATTTAACAGCAACAAACTGCGGATGTGACAATGGATGTAATTCAGGATGTAGTTCAGGCACTAATTCTCTTTTTGGTAACGGAAACTGCGGATGTTCCATTATCTGGATTATCCTGCTCCTGAATGTATTCTGTGGCAACGGATGCGGTCAGTCTTCCTGTGGCTGTGGCAGCGACAATAACAACTGTCTTCTGATTCTGTTACTACTTTTATGCTGTAATGGAGACTGTGGCCTGAACTTCTAGTTCTTCCCATCATAACTGTCTGGTGCCTTCTCAGTGGGTTCTGAACAGTTACGTTCCTTTCTCTCAAAAAGAGGTGTGTGCCCAAATTGTGACACACACTTCTTTCCCTGTATATTATTCTTTGCTTTTTTCATTTTCCTGTCTGTCTTCCAGTTCCGGCCTTTTTTTCTGTAATTCCCTTTGTTTCTTCTGTATCTTTTTTTGTTCATTTTCCATTTTCTGTCTCATACATTCTTCATCTATCTCATAAAAAGCATTACCATCAATAACAATATGCGTTTTCACTTTCCGGTTCATCCTCTTTCATTTTTCTATACTGTTAAGATATGTATACGGAGAAATCATTGTGTATTTCTATCAGAAATACATTCTGCTCCTTTTGCATATACTAAACAAAAAGAGGATTTTTATGGAAAGTAATCATGACAATGGCATTCCTGCTGTAGATCAGATCGCCAATGGCAGTAATCTTCAGATGTATAAAGCGGTGATCCCTTATCTGCCAAGAACCTTGCAGAAAAACTGTATCCTGATGATTAAGATGATGGAGATGAACAATCTGCTGTCCTACTATAACAGCCCAATGTCTGCCTGCTCCGCTCCTCCGGAAAAGATCAGTCCGGAGGATCTTCTGTCTGAAATCCGGCAATATGCGGATGATACGCAAAATCAACAGATCGATCAGATGCTGAATCTGCTTTCTGCCCTGAAACTGTATCAGACTTACTGTGAATAACAGAGTCTTAACTGAAAGGAGTAGCTATGGATTCTAACTGGATACATGATCAGTCACTTTCCGGGATTGATCCCCGTAAACTGAAACAATTATCCGCCCTTGCTGAACATGGGAATGGTCTGGGACAAAAAGAGCTGCTGCCTTTTCTGCTGGCAGCAGCTTCCAAATCTGAAAAACAACATATGAACTTTTCCTCTGCTGAAACACAAATGATTCTCTCTGTCCTGAAAAAGAACAAATCTCCGGAAGAACAGACGCAAATCGACCGTGTTGTGCAAATTTTTCAACAAATGCAGAGCCGTTCCCGTCACTGATCCGTCAGAATACACTCACGCAGCAGCAACAATGCAGATACCGCTGACTGTTCCCGGATCTGACTGCGGTTTCCTTTGAAATGATACTCTCTTACAACAGTCCTGTTCTTATAACAGCAGCCAATATATACCAGACCAACCGGTTTTCCCTCTTCTGCTGCCGGTCCGGCAAGTCCTGTCAGTGAAATACAGACATCCGCTCCGGTAGCAAATACTCCGTTTTTCGCCATCTCCTTTGCAGTACGGTCACTGACTGCACCATATTCCTTCAAAGTTGTTTTCTTTACTTCCAGAAGTTTTCTCTTTGCTCTGTTACAGTAAGTCACAAATCCTTGCTTGAATACCTCTGATGCTCCCGGTACAGCCGTAAATCTGGCGGCCAGAAGACCTCCCGTCAGTGATTCTGCTGTTGTCAGTGTCAGATCCCGTTCCTTCAGAAGACTAAGTACAGATGCTTCCAGTGTCACAGCATCATCTGTAGTATAAACCTGATCTCCGAATTTCTCAAGGAAGGCCTTTAGAACCGGCTTTAATGTTTTTTTAGCGGCATGTTCTTCCAAAGCACGTGCGCAGATTCTGACAATCACTTCACCTGTGCAGGCAGTGACAGAAATATCTGTTTCAGGATTTTTCTTCTGAATCTCTGCTGCCAGTTTCTTTGCTGCATTCCCCTGATCTCCGCAGATTTTGACTGTTGCTGAATACACAATATCCTTCTGTTCTTTCTGAAGCATCTTGAACAGTTCTTTTTCAAAAATTCCATGCAGATCCTCTTCGCTGCCCGGAAGCAAGATCACTGTTTTGTCTTCCCTGCGCATCACCAGACCAGGACAGGTTCCACCGTGACGTTCCAGAACCATGTCGAGATCTGTCTTCTGTGTTTCTTCTCTTCTGAAAACTTTTTCTGCAATCACTGTTCTGACCGTTTCAAGATCTTCACAGTCCATACACAGCACTATAATAACAGACGTACGTTCCAATGCTTCGTGAACCATGTCGGCAAGATGAATGTTCTTTCTGCTCACACTCATATGTCCTACTACCGGAGATCCAATCTGTGCACACTTTTCCATAATATATGCTGTCTGTATATCAGAACACTTACCCGGCAACAAATCTGTTTCTACTGAAATCAACTCTATGTCCATTTTATCCTCCACTGAGTTTTCTGACTCTATTTACGTGTCTCTTATCTGACTGAATTTATGACTGCATACTCAATACTTTTTTATTCTTCCAGATATAATCAGCCAGTGATACTACTGTAAGAATCAAAGCAATCCACATGAAAACATTCTCCAGCACAGTGAATATTCCACCCAGGTTTGCAATCAGCAGGATGATCATTATCATCTGTGATACGGTCTTGAACTTTCCCCACCAACTCGCTGCTATAACAATTCCGTTATCTGCTGCAATCAGGCGGAAACCGCTTATTGCAAACTCACGACTGATGATGATGATTACCATCCATGCCGGAAGACGATCCATTGATACCAGACAGATCATTGCCGCACTTACCAGAAGCTTATCTGCCAGCGGATCCATAAATTTCCCGAAATTAGTTACCAGATGATTCTTTCTGGCAATATAACCATCCAGAAAGTCAGTGATACTTGCAATAATAAAAATAACAAGTGCTGCAAATCTTCCGTTTCCATCCGGTGCAATCTGCATGATCATAACAAATGGAATAATCAGAAACATTCTGATTGATGTTAACGTATTAGGCAAATTCATTTTCCAACTCTCCTGTCAAATCGTATTCCAGTGCTCCGGTGATTTTCACTTTTGCGAAATCTCCGGACATCAGTGTCTCTGCTGTGTCAATAAACAAATATCCATCGATTCCAGGTGCATCTGCATAGGTACGTGCCACATATACATTCTCATCGGAAAGATAGCCTTCCACCATGGCCAGCATGGTTCTTCCTATCTTTTCTTCGTTCTTATCCAGGGATACTTCCTGCTGAAGTTCCATCAGTTCTTCCTGACGGTCTTTTTTCACCTCTTCATCGATCTGGTCTTCCATGGCTGCTGCAGGTGTATCCTCTTCCTGAGAATATGTGAACACTCCCAGACGGTCAAATTCCATCTCATCTACAAACGTCATCAGTTCTTCATGATCTTCCTGCGTTTCTCCCGGGAATCCGGTAATGAGTGTGGTACGAAGAGCTATATCCGGTATCTCTTTCCGAAGTTTTCCAATAATCTCTTCCAGCTGTGCTCTGGTTGTTCTGCGCCCCATTCGCTTCAGGATACGGTCGCTGGCATGCTGAATCGGCAGATCCAGATAATGACAGATCTTCTTTTCATCCCGAATAGTCTCGATCAGTTCATCATAGATCTCTTCCGGATAACAGTATAATACCCTGATCCAGCGGATACCTTTTACCTCACATAGCTTTTTCAGCAGAATATGCAGAGACTTCTTCCCATAAAGGTCGGTTCCGTAAATAGTTGTCTCCTGGGCGACCAGAATCAGCTCCTTTACTCCCTGATCCGCCAGATCCTGTGCTTCTTTTAGCAGGCGCTCCATCGGAACACTGCGGTAATTGCCACGAATCTTAGGAATAATACAATAAGTACAATGCTTGTCGCATCCTTCTGCAATCTTCAGGTGTGCATAATGCCCTCCTGTGGTCACCACACGCTTGGCATCAATCTCAACCAGACGGTCCACATCCTGAATATCCAGTTCTTTCTGACCTGCCAGTGTCTTCTCAATCACATCAAAGATCTCATCATGCGCAGTAGTACCGATAACCGCATCCACTTCTTCGATCTCATCAATGATCTCCTGCTTATAACGCTGTGCCAGGCATCCTGTTACAATTAGCGCCTTGCAGCTTCCTGACTTACGGTATTCTGCCATCTCCAGAATATTCTGTATGCTTTCTTCTTTCGCATCATGAATAAAGCAGCAGGTATTAATGACGATTACGTCTGCCTGTGTCTCATCATCTGTCAGGGTAAATCCCTTCTGCGTCAGAAGACCGAGCATCTGTTCTGAATCTACCAGGTTTTTATCACATCCAAGTGATATGAATAAAATATTCATCCATTACTCCTCATCCGGTGTCTTTGCCTCTTCTTCGGCCACCGGTTCTGTCTCCTTGTTATTGCTCTCTGTTTCATCTTCAAGTTCTTCCATCTGTATATCAGCCTTTTCTTCTGTCTCTATCTCACAGTCACTGTATACCGGAAAATCCTCTTTTTCATTACCTTTTGCTTCTTTTTCTTCTTTCGCCGCCTTCTTGCGGAAAAATGTGCTGCTTCCCACAATCTTGGATTTCTTCTTTTCTTTCGGGACATTATCCTCCTCTGAGGCTTCCATGTCGATAATGTCTGCTCCTTTCGTGGATACCGCATATGGATCTGCCGGCATTCTCTTCAGTCTCCGAAAACAGATTCCGGTCCAGAAAATGCTGATCAGATTCCCAATTCCATCCACAAGCAGGGATGCACCCGTAAGAATAACAACCACATGCTGCTGTTCATCAAATGGATTGGCAACCAGTACTGCTCCCATAATAAGAAGTACCAGTGCCCATACCAGCATAATGTACCACCTGGCTGCTCCCAGTTTCTTCAGATCAAGCGCACTCTGTATTTTTACAATTCCTCCCAGCAAGGCCACAATTCCCATGGCAAATGGAATAATCTCAAGCATATATTCCATCTTCATCAAAATATAGCATCCTGTGGAGATGCATACCACACCAATCACAAGGTCTGGCTGCATCACATTCATAAAACGATCCTTCGTAAAATACAGGATCATATGTGCACCGCCAAATATAATCATTCCGATTCCAAATACAAAGCAGAAGGTATGCACCGATATGTCCGGCCAGATGACCAGCACCAATCCCAGCACAATATAGGCAACTGACAGCAGGCAAAAGCTTTTCTTTACTTCTCTGCCATTCTCCATAATCTTCCTCCGGTGCGGATCAGTCTCTATTCTTCCACTGTCTCTTCTGCCGCTTCATTTGCAACGGTTTCTATCATACCCGGCTCTGTCTTCAGATCCATTGCCAGCTTTGCCTCCATTTCCTCAGCCTCTTCTTCTGCTGTCTCTGGCATGATCTTCAGAAGTCCTTTGTTCAGTTCATCTACCGCAATGCTCAGTGGCTTGTGAATCTTCGGCATAGACATCGGATCTTTTCCGTCGATAATCTGTCTTGCTCTCTTTGCAGTTGCAAGAACGATAGAATAACGGCTGTTAACTACCGGGGTATCACCGTCTTCTACCTCGCTGTTTACTACTTTAATTAATTCTGTGTAAGATGGATGTAACATAAATTTTTCCTCCTCAAATTTTTATAAAAATCTTTTTAGATCTTCTTTTAATGTATCAATAAATTGTCTTCTCTGGTCTACTCTGTGGTGCTGGCTCTGAATAATCTCATGAGTTTCTTTCACACAGGTTTCCAGATCATCATTCACAATCAGATAATCATACTGTTCAATAAACTCAGCTTCTTCTACAGCACGGTGCAGGCGTTTTCTGACTACTTCATCTGTTTCTGTTCCACGTCCGCGAAGTCTCTCTTCCAATACAGATGCACTTGGCGGTACCATAAAGAGAAGCAGTGTATCCGGGAATTGTTTTTTGATCTTCAACGCTCCCTGAATCTCAATTTCGAGAATCACATCTTTTCCATTCTCTAACTGCTGCTGTACATATTCCTTCGGTGTACCGTAATAGTTCTCCACATAGGATGCATATTCAATCAGGCGGTTTTCATGAATCATCTCTTCAAATTCTTCTTTTGATTTAAAGAAATAATGCACTCCGTCTACCTCTCCTGGTCTTGGTGATCTGGTCGTTGCTGACACAGACAATGCATAATTGTCATACTTTTCCAACAGTTCATGCACCAGAGTTCCCTTCCCGGTACCTGCAAATCCTGAAATAACCAGTAAAATTCCCTTTGATCTACAACTCATCTGTCTCTCCCTTCAGCTCATCTGCATTAAAATGAAATCTTTTCACCAGTGTCTCCGGCTGCAGCGCAGACAAAATTATGTGATCTTCTTCTGTGACAATCACGGATTTCGTTCTTCTTCCCTGTGTTGCGTCAATAACTTTTCCAATCTGTTTGGCATTCTGTACCATACGCTTTACCGGTGCTGCATCCGGACTGACCACTGCGATCACCTTGGCTGTATTGACTACATTACCAAATCCGATATTCATTAATCTTGCCAAAAAAATCTACCCCTATTCGATATTTTGTATCTGTTCCCGTACTTTTTCGATCTCTGTCTTTAAATTAATGGCACGGTTGGATGTTTCCAGGTCATTGGCCTTTGACAAAATTGTATTCGCCTCACGGTTCATCTCCTGGGCAAGAAAATCCAGCTTTCTTCCTACACTGCCGCCACTCAGGAGTTCTTCTCTCATGCTCTCAATATGGCTTCGCAGACGTACAGTCTCTTCATCTGTACAGATTTTGTCAGCAAAAAGAATTACTTCTGCAGCAATCCTTCCTTCTTCCATCTGCGCATCCCCAAGCAGTTCCTCTACTTTCATGGTCAGCTTCTCCCGGTATTCTGCCATAATCTGCGGATAGCGGTCTTCGATCGCATCCACGTCCTTAATCATACCATCCAGCTTATCATAGAGATCTTCCTTTAGCCTCTCTCCCTCTGTGATACGGCTCTCTACGAACTTCTCGCAGGCTTCCTTCAGTGCTGACTCCAAAACAGCCCATATCTCTTTTTCATCTACAGTCTGTTCTTCCATAGTAAAAACTTCCGGGCATCTGCCAAGTGCGCTCACACTGATATCATCTCTCAGGCCAAAAGTCTCTGTCATCTGACGGTAGTACTTCAGATACTGTGCTGCAATTGCTTCATTGTATTTTAAAGATACATTCTCTTCTGTGAAATCTTCATATGTAATAAAGACATCTACCTTGCCTCTCTGAATATAATTCTTCAGAAAGGTACGAATAGCTGATTCAAAGAAACTGAGTTTCTTCGGCATCTTAATGGTGACATCAAAATATCTGTGATTCACAGCTTTCATTTCCACTGTAAATTTGCGGTTTCCCTGCAGATTCTCCGCTCTGCCGAAACCTGTCATACTTTTTATCATGATATGTACTCATCCTTTTCGTTTTATGACATACTCAGCCACGTTAAGTTATTATAAATCAATTTACAGTGGCAGTCAATTGGATTGTTTTTATTTTATGACACTTACTTTGTAACTTCCTGTATCCCGGTAATATCCGTCGGCACCAGCATGGAATAATTTGTGTGATAGATGACAAATCCAGGTCTCGCACCGGACACCTTCTTGACAAACTTACGTTCCACATAATCTACTTCTGCCTTTTCTGCTTCTCTGTTTTTCGAATAATATGCTGCCAGCCTGGCTGCTTCTTCAAAAGTCCTATCCGGAAGTTCTTCTCCGTTGGTCTTCACTATCACATGGGAACCAGGACACCCCTTTGCATGGAACCACCAGTCATTTCCCACAGCAGTCTTGAATGTAAGATCTTCATTCTGGAAATTATTTTTTCCCACATAGATATCATATCCGTCTGAGGAAACATAATGAAACGGTCTGGATGTGATCTTCACTCTTTTTCCTGTATAATGTCTCCTGATATAGCCATACTCCGTAAGTTCTTCTTTAATCTGTACCAGGTCTTCTTCTGAACGTGCGATATCCAGAGCCGTACTGATGGATTCCAGATGTTCGATCTCACCTTTTGTCTCCTCTGTCAGTTTTACAGATGCCTCCCAGGTACGCTTTAACTTATTATACTTTTCGAAATAATGCTGTGCATTCTCCTGGGGAGATTTTGTATCATCCAGCGGAATGGTAATCTCTTTGTTATCGTAGTAATTTAGGCAGGTCAGCTTCTTCGCCCCTTCTTCCAGGTTATATCCATAGGTGTTAATCAGTTCTCCGTAAATCCTGAATTTTTCTCTTTTCTCGGTATCCTTCAGTTGCTTCTGCTGCAAATCATACTTTTTCCGGTTACGGTCCAGTGCTGTCTGAACAATTCTGCGCAGATCCGCAGATCGCTGACGGATACGGGTAATTACATTCCTCGTTGCGTAATAATGCTCCAGCATACCGGAAACTGTATCAAACTTCTCCTCTGTAAAATCGTCATACTGACTCAGATGCACCACACTGAAATCCACAGGAACCTGACCTTCATATACTATATTCGGTGCCAGCTGACCGGATTTTACTGTATCCACCACCAGATCAAACTGATGCTCCAGATGGGTCAGTTCTGTTTCTGAAAAACTGTTGGCACTTCTTCCGGAATCCAGAGAAGCGCGGTGACAGATCTCCTCTGCAATCAACGGACTGATTCCTGTCATAGAACAATAAATGCTTTTTGCCAGTGGCATTGGCTTGGAAGAAACCGCAGCAATAAACTCGCTGCTCTTATAATTCAGTGGATTAAGTTTTTCCTGAGTCTCCGGAATAAAATAAGACCGCCCCGGAAGAACCTCCCGGACAGAGCTGATCTGGGAGGAAATATGCTTGATGCTGTCTATGATCATTCCTTCTTCATTACAGAAAATGATATTAGAATGCTTTCCCATAATCTCCACAACCAGAGTTTTATGACACACATCTCCCAGTTCATTCAGATGTTCTATCTCAAAATTAATAATACGTTCCAGTCCAGGCTGCCAGATTCTGGTAAATTTTCCGCCCCCAATGTGCTTACGCAGCAACATACAAAAATTAGGTGCCGTCATAGGTGCCGGTTTATTCTGTTCTGTAAAATAGATCAGCGGGAGGCTGGCTCCCGCAGAAATCAGCAGCCGGTACTGCTGACGTCTTTCACTTTTTATGGTAAACATCAGCTCATCTGACTCCGGCTGTGCAATTTTGCTGATTCTTCCGCCCAGGATACAGGTATTTAACTCCTGTACCATTCCGGCAATTACAAGTCCGTCTAATGCCATAAGCATATTCCTCGTCTTTCTAAAAATATCTCGAACAAGAATACTAAAAAAGTATCTTGGTAAAACAGCCCGAAACTTTTCTGTAAAGCTTCAGGCTGTTTGTATGTCATTCATAATTATACTGCTTATTTCTGTACGATATTGATAATCTTCTTCGGTACATAGATTTCTTTTACAATGGTACCTGTGAGCTTATCTGCAATTGCTTCTTTTCCTGCTGCGATAGCGGTTTCTTTGTCTACATCCAGCGGAAGTTTTACAACTGCCTTTGTCTTACCGTTAATCTGAACCGGAAGTTCAATGGTATTCTCAATGGTCTTAGTCTCTTCGAATTCCGGCCATTTCTGCTGATAAAGATGTCCTTCAAATCCGCATGCCTGCCAGATCTCCTCTGTAATATGCGGAGCCACCGGATTCAGCAATGTCAGGAAAGTCTTGTATTCTGCATGATTGATGCCGTCTTTTGCGAAATCATTCAGCAGAGCCATCAGCGCTGCAATGGCTGTATTGTATTTCAGATTCTCAAAGTCATTGCTGACTTTCTTGATGGTCTGATGCATCTTTGTCTCATAATTGCTTCTGTAGGTATCGCCTTCTGTCAGTACATCCTGCAGTTTCCATACTCTTTCCAGGAATCTGCGGCATCCTTTTACACCATTTTCTGACCAGGAAGCACTTAGATCAAAGGCTCCAATGAACATTTCATAAGTTCTTAAGGTATCTGCGCCGTAATCCATTACGATATCATCCGGATTTACTACATTTCCTCTGGACTTAGACATCTTTTCACCATTCTCACCAAGGATCATACCATGGGAGGTACGCTTCTGATATGGTTCAGGAGTCGGCACTACGCCCTGATCATACAGGAATCTGTGCCAGAATCTGGAGTACAGCAGATGAAGGGTTGTATGCTCCATACCACCGTTGTACCAGTCAACTGGCAGCCAGTATTTTAATGCTTCCGGACTAGCCAGTGCTTCTGCATTAGTTGGATCTGTATAACGCAGAAAATACCAGGATGATCCGGCCCACTGAGGCATAGTATCAGTCTCTCTCTGTGCAGGTCCTCCACAACAAGGGCAGGTAGTGTTTACCCAATCTTTCATGGCTGCCAGAGGTGATTCTCCGTTATCGGTCGGCATATAGCTCGCTACATCCGGCAGTTCCAGAGGAAGTTCGCTTTCAGGAAGTGGAACGTAACCACATTTATCGCAGTGCACAATCGGAATCGGTTCTCCCCAGTAACGCTGACGTGAGAATACCCAGTCTCTTAACTTGAAGTTGGTCTTGCCTCGACCGATCTTCTTTTCTTCCAGGAACTCGATCATTTTCTTCTTGGCGTCTGCCACTTCCATTCCATTCAGAAAATCAGAGTTAACCAGTTTACCAGTTGCTACATCTGTAAAAGCTTCTTCCTGTACGTTTTCTCCCCCTGCTACGACTTCAATAATTGGCAGGTTGAATTTCTTTGCAAATTCCCAGTCACGAGTATCATGAGCAGGCACTGCCATAATAGCACCTGTTCCGTAACTCATCAGTACATAATCAGATACCCAGATCGGGATTTCTTTTCCATTAACCGGATTGACTGCCTTCAGCCCTTCAATTACTACACCTGTCTTATCCTTTGCCAGTTCAGAACGTTCGAAATCAGATTTTCTTGCTGCCTGTTCCTGATATGCATGAATCTCATCCAGATTCTGAATATCTGTCTGGTATTTTTCTAACATCGGATGTTCCGGAGATACTACCATATAGGTTGCTCCGAACAGAGTATCCGGTCTTGTAGTATAAACAGTCAGATAGTCGTCTTTTCCTGCGATGGCAAAGTCGACTTCTGCACCCTGGCTCTTACCGATCCAGTTCTTCTGGGACACTTTGACACGTTCGATATAATCCACATGATCCAGACCTTCCAGGAGCTTGTCTGCGTATTCTGTAATCTTCAGCATCCACTGACTCTTTACCTTACGCACCACCGGCGCTCCGCATCGTTCGCAGACACCATTTACCACTTCTTCGTTTGCCAGCCCCACCTTACAGGATGTACACCAGTTAATCGGCATCTCACTCTTATAAGCCAATCCTGCCTTAAACAGCTTCAGGAAAATCCACTGTGTCCATTTGTAATACTGTGGATCTGTAGTATTGATCTCACGATCCCAGTCGAAGGAATAACCAAGAGAATGGAGCTGTTCCTTGAATCTTTTTACATTGTTCGCCGTAACAATCTTCGGATGAATCTTGTTCTTAATGGCGTAGTTCTCTGTCGGCAGACCAAATGCATCCCATCCCATCGGATAAAGTACATTGTATCCCTGCATTCTTCTTTTTCTCGCCACAATATCCAGTGCGGTATATGGTCTTGGATGTCCTACATGAAGTCCCTGTCCTGATGGATATGGGAATTCAACCAGTGCATAATATTTTGGTTTTGTGTAATCATTTGTTGCTGCAAATGCTTTTTCATCATCCCAGATCTTCTGCCACTTCTGTTCAATGGCTCTGTGATTGTATGGTACAGCCATTCCTTTTTCCTCCTATATTTCATACAGTTTCCTGTAAATTTTCGCTTTTTTAATTCTATGCTTTTCCCCGTAGTTTGTCAAGCACTGCGCAGGTTTGAGCCTACTGATAATCAGATATGACAATCTGAATGCTTCTCTGCCCCCGGTATTCATTAATCGTCGGATAGTATATCACAGAAAGTGTGATACCGGTCTTCCGGTTTTGGAACAACTTCTCTGTCTCAGCATATCCATATTTATCCTCCAGATAAGTCCGAAATACTTCCACATCTCCAAAATACAGAGCGTCCATTACGATACCGGATGTGTCTGTCACTTGCATTTTTATTACATTCCGATTCTGTCCCAGGATTCTTGCACCAAGGATACTTACATCTTTCTCAGCAAAGACCGGCTTTTTATTGGCAGTGCCAAAAGGTTCCAGCACATTCAATTCTTCAATCAGATGTTCTGTAATATAACTGATCGGCATTGGCACATCAATGCAGATCTTTTCCGTCAAATCTTCTTCTGTCAAATGTGCGGCAATATTTAAGCGTTCCCTCAAAGGCTGGATATTCTCCCTCTCCAGAGAGCAGCCAGCAGCCATAGGGTGTCCTCCATAATTCAAAAACAGGTCATCACACTTCTGCATCTCTTCGAACATGGAATACCCTTCTATGGATCTTCCAGAACCCTTCACTGACTTTTCTCCATTTGTCAGTACAAAAACAGGACGATAATAGCGTTCCCTGATTCTTCCTGCAATGATACCGGCAATGCTCTCATGACAATCCGGCAGATATACAATCAATACCTTATCATCTTTTAAAGAAGTACTCTCAATCTGTTTTACTGCTTCTTCGTACCCCTGTCTGGTCAGTTCCTTACGCTCTGTATTCAGGCTCAGCAGTTCTTCTGCCAGAACTTCCGCCCTTTCCCCGGATCCACACAGAAGCAGTTCCAGTGCCTTTTTTGCGGTAGTAAGACGGCCACTGGCATTGATACATGGGCCGATTACAAAACCAATGTGATAGGAATTGATCTCTCTGTCTTCCAGTCCATTGACACGAATCAATGCCTTTAGTCCTATATTCTGCGTATGATTCAGCCGTTTTAATCCCTCTTTCACAATAATGCGGTTCTCACCCGTCAGCTTCATCACATCTCCCACTGTGGCAATAGCGGCATACTCAATCAGATTCTCTATCTCTCTGTCTGGAAAGCTCTTTTTCCGGTATAATTCCTGCATCAATTTGTAAGCCACTGCCCCTCCACACAGATCTTTATATGGATAAGGGCAGTCTGGCTGATGAGGATTCACTACAACATCTGCATCCGGAAGAATCGCGTGAACTTTTCCATCCTCTTCTCTTGTTCGAAGTTCATGGTGGTCTGTCACAATCACTGTCATACCCAGCTTTTTGGCATACGCAATCTGGTCTATGGCAGAGATCCCATTATCACAGGTCAGTATCGTATCGATTCCATCCTCCCACGCATTTTGCACAAGCTGTTCATTGATCCCATATCCGTCGCGGATACGATCCGGAATCTCATAATCTACGATCGCACCGCATTTTTTCAGTCCTGTATACAGGATATAGGTAGCCGTCACCCCGTCTATATCATAATCCCCAATAATTCGAATTGCTGCCTTTTCTTTCATTTTGAAAAGAAGCAGATCTGCAGCCTCCCCAATTCCTTTCATTTCTTCCGGATCATGCATATCTGCAATGGTCCCGTAAAGATATTCCCGCAGTGCATCATCACCTGTCACATCACGGTTACGGATCAGTCTGGCCGTCACCTGGTCAATATGATATTTCTCACCTATTGCCTTAAAATCTGCCCGTTTGGCAGCTACTACCCACTTTTTCATATTTCTCCTCGCTTATCTCTCGTCTGATCTTTTTCCAGTCAGGACGCTTCTGATAAACGTAAATATCCTTCACATTTATCAGAAACGCCCCGGCATTGCTGTCGGGGCGGCTGTCTGTTTACTGCTTATTTTTTCTTTTTGTCTTTGATCTTTGTCTTCATTACATACCACAGTGGACCAGTAATACATACAGATGAATAGCCACCGCAAAGCACACCTACCATCAATGGAAGTGCGAATTCACGTATGGAGCTTACTCCCATGATAAACAGGATCGCGATCATAACAAAGGTTGTAAATGAAGTATAAATACTTCTGGTCAGTGTCTGTGTGATACTGGTATTTACAATATCCTTATAATCCTTGCCCTTCATCAGCTTCATGTTCTCTCTGATACGGTCAAAGATAACAATGGTTGCATTGATGGAATAACCTACCAGAGTCAGCATGCAGGCAATAAAGGTATTACCTACACTGATCCACAGTACAACATAGCACATCAATACTACCAGCACATCATGTATGAGAGCAATTACTGCACTGGTTGCAAAACGTACATCTTTGAAACGGAACCAGATATATAACAGCATACAGATGGTTGCAATGATAACTGCTACTATTGCATCTGACTTCATCTCAGCACTTACAGTGGAGGAAATACTTTCTTCAGAAATAGTTGACTCGTCTACACCGAATTCATCTACCAGCTTCTGTTCCAGTTTCTGTCTCTCGTCTACCGATAATTCTCTTGTCTTAATAATAACCTGATTGCCACCTGTTACCTTCTGCATCTGAATGTTTGCATCCTTGGTTACCTCCTGAACAACCGGTGCAACCTTTGCATCCAGTTCTTCAATAGAGAAATCTTCATTGAATGTAACCGTGGTAGAAGTACCGCCCATAAACTCAAGGCTGTAATTCAGAATTTTGCCGTCATTCTTTTCATGCATCAGCATTCCTGCCGGTCCGATCAGAATCACTACAATAGAAAGAATAAAGAAAATCTTGCTCTTTCCAACAAAATCAAATGCTTTTCTTTCCTTGGCTCTTCCATAGAACTTCTCATCCTTCACGCCAAGTGTATAAACAGCATTTACAATCAGTCTGGACACTACCAGAGCCGTAAACATGGATAAAACAATACCAAGTGCCAGAGTCTGTGCAAATCCCTGTACACTTCCGGTTCCCTTATATGCCAGGATAGCTGCCGCAATCAGTGTGGTAATGTTACCATCCAAAATAGCAGACAGTGCCTTCTGGAAACCAATCTTAATGGCAGTCTTGACTGTCTTACCGTCTGCGATCTCTTCACGGATACGTGCGTAGATGATAACATTGGCGTCTACCGCCATACCAATGGAAAGAATAATACCTGCAATTCCAGACAGAGTCAGCGTCAGGTCAAAGGCATTCAGGCATACCAGAATCAATCCTGTATAAATCAAAAGGGAAACACTGGCTATAATACCCGGTACCAGATATACGATGCACATAAAAATCATAACGATCACCAGACCAATTGCTCCTGCCTTGATACTGGTACTGATTGCCGCAGATCCAAGCTGCGCTCCTACTACATTAGAACGAAGTTCTTCCAATTCCAATGACAGGGAACCAATACGGATCGAAGATGCAAGATTTTCTGCTTCCTCACGGTCCGCCATACCAGTGATCTGTGCCGTACCTCCGGTAATGTGGGCCTGTACAGTCGGTGCACTGATCACCTGATTATCATAAATAATATAGATGCGTTTGCCGATGTTCGCTTCAGTAGCATCTGCGAACTTCTTTGCTCCTTCGTCTGTTAACTGAAGTTCTACTACATTCTGTGAATTGCCAAGGCTGTCTGCAGAGGTCGCTGCCTGAGCAGTCTGCACATCTGTTCCTTCAAGGACTGTTGTTCCGTCTTCTGTCTGGAATGACAGGGAACCCGGCTTACCAAGTTCTTCCAGAATCTTGTTGGCATCACTTACACCAGGAATCTCGATATTGATACGGTCATCACCTTCCTGGTAAACCTGTGCTTCTGTACTGTATCCGGCAACACGCTGCTGTAGTTTGTAGATGGTGTCCTTCATATCTTCAGATGAAGGTGTTCCATCGCTGATTGCACGATATGTAATGCTGACACCACCTGACAGATCCAGTCCGGTAATAATATTTCTGGCTGCACCGGTTCCTGTCGGACCGAAGCCAACAATGGTGGTAAATGCCAGTAATATCGTAAGAACAACGGTGCCAATCACCACTGCAATTGATTTGTTCTTATTCATGTTCTTTTCCTCTTTTCTATTATTTAGAGACACGCAGCTAACGGCTTATTCTGCATCTGCCAGCGCTGCCTTGATCATGATAGCACATTCGATTCTCTTCTGCTGGAGCTTGCATCCGATATCATATGCATCATTGATACTTCCGTGGAAATTGTAAGAATTAGCTGCACAGCCACCGCTGCAGTAAAATCTTGCAAAACAGTCACGGCACTTCTCTTTTGCATAAACATTGCAGCACTTAAATTCATCACGGATATCCAGTCTCTTAAGTCCTTCATCTACATTGCCCATCAGGAATTCTTCCTGACCGACAAACTGGTGACATGGATAAAAATCTCCCCATGGAGTCACTGCCAGATACTCTGTACCCGATCCACATCCGGACAATCTCTTATAAACACATGGTCCACCGGTAAGATCGATCATGAAATGGAAGAAATTAAATCCTCTTCCTTCTTTTTCACGCTTAATCATCTCTTTTGCCAGCTTATCATATTCCTCACAGATCTTCGGAATATCTTCTTCACGTATACTGTAGTCTTCGGATTCCTGAGCTACTACCGGTTCTACGGAAATCTGTTTAAATCCCAAATCCGCCAGATGGAGCACGTCTTCTGCAAAGTCCAGATTGTTGCGGGTAAAAGTCCCTCTTACATAGTACTTTTCCTGATTTCTGCTCTCTGCAAACTTCTGGAACTTCGGAATGATCAGATCATAGCTTCCCTTACCGCCACGGAAAGGACGCATGAGATCATGAATCTCTTTTCTTCCGTCTATGCTCAGTACCACATTTGCCATCTCTTTGTTACAGAATTCCATAACCTCATCATTCAAAAGTACACCATTGGTTGTCAGTGTAAAACGGAACTTTTTGTCATGAAGCTTTTCCTGTTCCCGTCCATATTTTACCAGATCTTTTACTACCTGCCAGTTCATCAGCGGTTCGCCGCCGAAAAAGTCTACCTCCAGATTCCGTCTGCTTCCGGAATTGGCGATCAGGAAATCCAGTGCTTTTTTCCCCACTTCAAAACTCATCAGAGCTCTTCTTCCATGATACTCGCCTTCTTCTGCAAAGCAATACTTACAGGCAAGATTACAATCATGTGCAATATGAAGGCACAGAGCTTTTACCACAGTCTGGCGTGCCTTAAAATCAATGATGGCATCCCGGTAGATATCCTTTGTAAACAGCTGACCGGCTTCTTCCAGTTCATGGCACTCAGTGATAGCTTCTTTTATATCACTTTCCGGATAGGCACTTTTCAGTTCCTGACAAATGGAATTGCTGTCTTTCCCCTGGTCAAGCAGTCCGATGACATCGTATACCAGATCATCCACAACATGCACTGCCCCGCTGTTGGTATCCAGCACAATGTTATATCCATTATTTTTATACTGATGTATCACTATTTGTCCCCTTCCATTATTAACCGATAATAAGCAGCGAATAAACATCCGCTGCTTATCTCTTAAATCTTATTTTTCTTTTCTTATTTTGCGTTCTCGCAGCTCTGATTTCCTACTGTACAGGATGTCTTACATGCTGACTGACAGGAAGTCTGGCATTCTCCACAACCGCCTTTTTTCAGTGTTTTCTGCAGGCTCTGTGTATTTAATGTTTTGATGTGTTTCATAAAACTTGTCCTCCAAACTTATATTTTTAGCTAATTTAGTATACCATGCTTTTTATGGAATCTCAATATTTTTTTTCATTTTCAAAAAAATTCACACAAGCTTCACTTTTTTATGATATAGTTAAAAAAATAATTGTATAACAGAAAGGATTTGTTTATGAAGAAAAAATATGTGATACCATTCGCTGTTCTCCTCAGTGTTGCGTCCCTTGCCGGATGTGGTAAAAAAGATGAGAATCCCTACAGCAAATACGTAACGCTTGGAGATTATACCGGTATGACAATAGACCGGATTGTTACTACTATTTCGGATGACGATGTCCAGAATGAGATTCAGAATGATCTGTACGCCGACGCTGATTTTAAAGAGGTTACAGACCGTGGTGCCAAAGAAGGTGATACGGTCAATATTGATTATACCGGAACCATCAACGGCAAAGAATTTGAAGGCGGTTCCGACACTGATTATGATCTGGAGCTTGGATCAGGCACTTTTCTGGACGATTTCGAAGCCGGTATCGTTGGTATGAAGACAGGTGACACAAAGGATATCACTGTTACATTTCCAGATGAATACGACGGCACGCTTGACGGACAGACTGCAGTCTTCTCTGTCACTGTGAATTCCATCTCCGAAGTCATTCTTCCGGATTACAACGATGCCTATGTAAAAGAAAATTATGGTTTTGACACAACCGCAGACTTTGAAGCTTCTGTCAAAGAAGATCTTCAGTCTCAGTATGACGATGACGCCACCTATACTGCATGCTCTGATGCACTTTCCATGGCGGTTGACAACGCCACCTTTGACGGCTATCCTGAAGATATGTACAATACCGTAAAAGAACAGATGGAATCCGAAAATCAGGCTTTTGCTGACCAGCTTGGTATTGAATGGACAGATCTTGCAGGTGATGATTATGACATTGAAGACGATGTATTAAACAGCGTTCATGAAGAACTGGTTGTGTATGCTATTGCCGCAAAAGAAAAACTGGAAGTCACTGACGATGAGTTCAATACCTTTGTAGATGATAACTGGGAATTATATGAATATGATACAAAAGAAGATTTTCTGAACGATAACAGCGAAGAGGATCTCCGCTATAGCCTGCTTTATCAGAAGGTTCTTGATTTTCTGGGAGAAAATAATACTTTTAACGATATCGACGAAGATGAGTATTACACTGACGAAGATTTTCTTGACGAAGCATCCATGGATCCTGAAGATGAATCCGATGCCGGCTTAGAACTGGAAACAGATGTTGATGATACAGGCGCTGCCTTTGAAGATATATCTGAAATTACTGCTGAGACAGAAAGTGAAACCAATGCATAACAAAGCTACTTCTCCTGTTTCCATAACAGGAAGCACTTTAAAACTGATTGCTGTTATTACTATGCTGATTGACCATATGGGGGCTGCACTTGTCGGTCCCCTTCGTCATAAACTGCCGGACGGCAGTGCCCTGGGTGATTTCTGTATAATGATTTACCCTCATATGCGTAATATTGGCAGACTTGCTTTTCCCATTTTCTGTTTTTTGCTTGTGGAAGGATTTCTTCATACACGAAATGTAAGAAAATATGCATCTCGTATGTTTGTATTCGCATTAATTTCAGAATTGCCGTTTGATTATGCTTTTTCCAATCAGCTCCTTAGAAACGCTCACCAAAATGTTTATTTCACTCTTCTAATTGGGCTTCTGGTTATGATTGGGATGTCTTATTTTGAATTCCGTACCCCCAGAACAAAAGTCGGAAATTATCTGAATCTTCTAACGCAGATCTTCATCGCTGCTGTCGGTTTGTGGATGGCCGATTTTCTGCATACAGACTACAATTATAAAGGTGTATTTCTGATTATTGTCCTGTATTCCCTGCGTCTCGATCGTCGGCTGCAGGCCATCTTCGGAGCCATTACGATTTCCTGGGAAATGTATGCTCCCTTCGCTTTTATTCCTGTCTGGTTCTATAACGGACAGCGAGGACGGCAGATGAAGTACTTCTTTTACTGGTTCTATCCTGTTCATCTGCTTATTCTGGGATTTCTGAGACATGTAGTCATCCCGCATTTTCTGATCTGACAGTTAAAATAACGTATCTGTTCAGCCCTTTACAAATACAATGCTTTGCCGTTCCTGATCCTTCTCTGGTCAGGAACGTTTTGTTACTGTTTGCATATGACCGGTAACCCTTTTTCTGCAATTTGCTTCTGCCTGGTCATTTCCCATAAGAATTCCGGTAAACTGTGTACCGATCCGCTCTACCTCTCCAAGAACAGTCTGAATACCCTTTTCCTGCTGAAACCAGTTTGTCCTCGTAATCCCCTGAGTCTCCACAGGACAGATCAGGAACTCTGTATTGGGGAACATACAGTTAAAATACATTCTGGATCGTGCTCCATGGAATGCCTGACACACGATCAGGACTTTTTCAGGCATATCTTCTTCCCGGTAACCCATTTCTTCCAGAAGACAGCGTATATAGATGGCATTCTCATAAGTAAATGTTGCCTGCTTCTCCTGCCAGATATCTTCTTCTTTTACACCATTCTCCAGCAATACCGTTCTCAGGAAATCGCTTTCTGTTGCGAATTCCCGGTTCCGATAGCTTTCCGGTGAAACAGCCCCTGCAAATTTTTTCTGCAAAATACTGTACTTTCCGGAAACAATGATTTTACCGGCGAAGCCTTTCTGATAAAGCTGTGCCGCCCGCACTGCAAGTTCACCATATCCACTCCCCGGAATAAAAATAAACTCGCACTTCTGCGGCTGATCTTCCTGAAATATAAAATCTGTAATCTGATCGTAAAACATATGTTTCTCCTGCTTCTGGAATTTTATTGAAAAAAAATTTATCACATGCTATACTGAATTGTAATTGAATTCTATGGAGGTACTATGAAACATCAAATTATGGAAGCTGAAGTGTGCAGTGAGCACCATCATCATATGAATCTGCATGTTCCGCAGATCAGTCCTGACGACCTGTATCAACTGGCTGATCTTTTTAAAGCATTCGGAGACCCTACCAGACTTCGTATCCTGTATACCCTGTCAGAAGGTGAGTTATGTGTCTGCGATATTGCTGACAGTCTTTCTATGACGCAGAGTGCCATTTCCCACCAGCTTCGTATTCTGAAAGAAAAACATCTGGTAAAAGCCCGCCGGGATGGTAAAACTATTTTTTATTCCCTTGCAGATACTCATGTAGCTACAATTATCTCACAGGGACTGAATCATGTACTGGAATAATTTTTCAGCCATCCAATCTGTTTTTATCTGTTTATAATGAATGCCCTGTTCCATCTTTTATTGAATGGACAGGGCATTTTCTTATCTTCTATTTTGATGCAGGTAATTTGAAAGAACTCTTCAGGGAAACGATACGGTTAAATACCGGTTTCTCCGGTGTGGAATCGTGCGAATCTACGCAGAAGAATCCCTGTCTTACAAACTGGAAGCTATCATAGGCTTTTGCCTCACCTAGTGCCGGTTCTACATAACATTCTTCTAATACTGTCAGAGAATTCGGGTTCAGATTCAGGGAACCATCTTCATTATATACTCCCTTTTCCTCATCTATAATATTCTCGTATAATCTGACTTCTGCCTTCACTGCTGTCTTTGCTGCTACCCAGTGGATTGTACCTTTTACTTTTCTTCCATCCGGACTGTTTCCACCCTTGGATGCCGGATCGTATGTGCAGTGGATTACTGATACATTACCGTCTTCGTCCTTCTCAAATCCTGTACATTTTACAAAATATGCATTCATCAGACGAACTTCATTATCCGGGAACAGACGGAAATATTTCTTTGGCGGCACTTCCATGAAATCCTCACGGTCAATATAAAGTTCACGTCCAAATGGAACCTTTCTGGATCCCAATTCCGGATTCTCCAGATTGTTCACTACATCCAAATATTCAATCTGGTCTTCCGGATAATTGTCAATTACAAGCTTCACCGGATTCAGTGCTGCCATCATACGAGGTCTCTTCAGCTTCAGATCCTCTCGGATACAGTACTCCAACATAGCATAATCTACAGAACTCTGTGCCTTAGATACACCGCACAGTTCCACAAACATCTTAATGGACTCCGGTGTAAATCCACGTCTCTTTAATGCTGCAATGGATACCAGACGAGGGTCATCCCAACCGTCTACGATCTTCTCTTCTACCAGCTTCTTGATATAGCGTTTTCCTGTTACCACATTGGTCAGATACAACTTGGCAAACTCGATCTGTTTTGGTGGATGTTCATATCCCACCTCACGAACCACCCAGTCATACAGTGGTCTGTGGTCTTCAAATTCCAGTGTACAAATAGAGTGAGTTACTCCTTCGATTGCATCCTCGATTGGATGTGCGAAGTCATACATTGGATAGATGCACCACTTGTCTCCGGTATTGTGATGTGTCATATGAGCCACACGGTAAATGATCGGGTCTCTCATGTTGATATTCGGAGAAGCCATATCAATCTTCGCTCTTAATACCTTTTCTCCGTCTGCATATTTTCCGGCACGCATCTCTTCAAATAACTGAAGATTCTCTTCCACGCTTCTGTCACGGTATGGGCTGTTCTTGCCAGGCTCTGTCAGTGTTCCTCTGTATTCACGGATCTGGTCTGCAGTCAGGTCACATACATATGCCTTGCCCTTTTTGATCAGGTTCACAGCAGCCTCGTACATCTGGTCAAAATAATTCGACGCAAAAAACAGACGATCTTCCCAGTCTGCACCCAGCCATGCCACATCAGCCTTGATGGACTCTACAAATTCCATCTTCTCTTTGGTAGGGTTCGTATCATCAAATCGTAAGTTAAACTTACCACCGTACTTCTGCGCCAGTCCATAATTCAGTAATATAGACTTGGCATGTCCGATATGCAGATATCCGTTTGGCTCCGGCGGGAATCTGGTACATACCGTTTCGCAGTGCCCCTCTGCAATATCATTCTCTATCATCTGTTCAATAAAGTTCTTGGAAACCGTTTCCTTTTCCATAAATCTGCCTCCGATAATTAATCTCCTCGCGATGTAATCGCATACTTCTTCTTTTATACCATAATTTTCGATGAAATTCAACGTATTTAGATTTACTTTTTGACTGGGATATACTATGATAGTGAAAGATTCTATCAGATGTATTCTGAAATAAAGAGGTTATTACATGTATTATTTTATTGTAAACCCGTCTTCCAGTTCCGGAAAGGGAATGAAGATCTGGAAAACGGTTGAAAAACAACTGCACACTGAACACGTTCCGTATCATGTGTTTTTCACCAGCCGCCATACTCCGGGGAGCGAACTTGCGAAACTGATTTCCAGTCGTCATGCTCCGTGCACTATTGTTGCAGTCGGTGGTGACGGAACTGTAAATGAAGTGATAAACGGACTCACTAATTTTGATAAGATCCGGTTCGGATATATCCCATCCGGTTCCGGAAACGACCTGGCAGCCGGTCTTGGCCTGAAGACTTCTCCTCTGGCAGCACTGCATGCCATTCTGCATCCCAAATGCATCCGCCCAATCACCATAGGATGCACCCACACACCGGAAAAGACTTATCGTTTTATTGTCAGCAGTGGAATTGGATATGATGCTGCTGTGTGTCACGAAGCCATTAATTCCGGTATGAAAAAACTGCTGAACCGTTTCGGTCTTGGCAGGCTGACTTACCTCAGCATTGCATTGAAGCAATTGATTCTGCTTCATTCCACGCCTGTCAGCATGCTGCTGGATGATCGCAGACAGTTTGAATTCGACGATATCTTTTTCATTGCCGGAATGAATCTGAAATACGAAGGCGGTGGTTTCAAGTTCTGCCCGGATGCAGATCCATGTGATGATTATCTGGATCTCTGTCTGATCGAAAAGATGTCCAAGCTGCGCATTTTACGTCTTCTGCCAACTGCATTTAAAGGAGATCATGTGAATTTTGACGGTGTACATATTTACCGATGCAAAAAAGCTGTCATCCGTACAGCCACTCCTCTGGCAGTACATACAGATGGGGAAAAGGCCGGTTTTCAGTGGCTGATTACATGGGAACTGGAACCGGAAAAACTCTCCTTTATTATTTCCTGATCCGTCATCTGTCGTCATTATTTTTGATAGCATTACAGTAAAAAGGTCACTCCCACTGTAATTCACAGGAAAGGGAATGACCTTTTCATTTCGCCTGTTTTTAGTTAAATCCATAAAACTTCTGTGTAATCCGATAGGCTGCCACAGACATTTTTCTTCCACTCTTTCCAGGGATGTTGCAGGCTCTTCCCAGCAGTCCGTGACGGATCTGCAGGTACAGTCCTGTATCCACATTCTTCAAATAAGTCCAGAGCTCCTGCTTTTTCTTAAAGTTCTCTTCTGTCCCTGATTTTAACAGAAGCATAGAAGATACTGTCATAATAATATCCAGATAACTGAGCATATATCGTCTGCAGTTCTTATTCGTTCCGCGGATTCCAGCCATGGTATCAATCATGAGCTTATTCACCTTGATCTGCTGATCAATTCTTCCAATCATCACCTGTTCATTGACAGACTGATCTTCTCTTCCAATGTAATAATGGTAAAACAGATCATCGATATAATACATCTTCTTCACTGATGGCAGTGGCTGGAACACAAACAGGTTGTCTACATAAAACGTATGCTTTGGCAGTTCCAGTCCACATTCTCTCAGAAGGTTGGTGCGGTAGATCATAGAATGCATAAGAATATATTTTCCGGCACGCATCTTCTTCAGGTCTTTCCATTCAAATACCTTTTCCGTAGGCATGTATTTGCGGTACTGCATAACTTTTTTATGCTTTGCCCCCACTTTGTCATACACGAAATTACTGATTACAGCATCTACCGTATCAGGTCCTGCCACCAGCTTCTTCAATGTTGCAATAATCTTTGGCAGAGTTCTCTCATCTACCCAGTCATCACTGTCAACCACTTTAAAATACAGTCCTGTCGCATTTTTCAGACCTGTATTTACTGCTTCCCCGTGTCCTCCGTTTTCCTGATGCACCGCCTTTACAATACCAGGATATCTGGAGACATATTCTTCTGCGATCTCTCCGGTACGATCTTTTGACCCATCATTAACAATAATAATCTCTATATCATCTCCGCCCGGAAGCAGTGATTCGATACATTTTCTCATATAATCCTGTGAATTATAACTTGGTATGGCTACTGATAAAATCTTCATTTACGATTCCCCCCTGTATTTCTCCTGCCCCAGTCTGATCTCCATATATTTTGCATATGCTGCAAATGCTGCAGGTATCGGATATTTTTCTTCTGTAAGCGACGGTTCTACAAACAGATATTCTCCTGTCTGTATTGGATCTTCAATCCAGACCAGATAAGCTGACATATGCCATTCCACATGGCTGAAAATATGCTTTGCCGGTTCCAGCGGACGAATACGAATAGGCGAAAAGCCTTTTTCCTTTACCCACTGCACCGCCTCGTCCTGCGTCAAAATCCCCGGTGTATTCGGTAATTCATATAAGCCGGAAAGCAGTCCCTTCTCAGGTCTCTTGTGAATAGCCAGATGTTCTCCATCCCGTATAATCAACACGGTCTTTTCTTCTGTTCTTCTCGGTTTCTTTGCTTTCTTTACCGGAATCTCTCCGGTCACATTCTGAAGATGTGCCTGACAAAGTTTCTCCAATGGGCAGTCTGTGCAATGCGGTTCTCCATTTGGGACGCACACCATTGCTCCCAGTTCCATCAGTGCCTGATTAAACGCGCCGGGACGTTCTGCAGGCATAATTGCAGTTACCCTTTCTTCCATTGACCTTTTCACTGACTGCTTTAACACATCTTCCCTGCTGAGCAGCACTCTGGAAAGAACTCTCAGAACATTTCCATCCACTGCAGGTGCCACTTTACCATAAGCAATCGATGCAACTGCTCCTGCCGTATAACTGCCGATTCCCTTCAGCTTCTGCAGTTCCGCATATTCGTCCGGAATCTTTCCGTTATAGTCCTTTATGACCGTCTGCGCCGCGATCTGCATATTTCGCACACGGTTATAATAGCCAAGCCCCTCCCACAGCTTCAACAGTTCTTCTTCCTGACACTGTGCCAGAGACTGCACGTCAGGCAATGCTTTCATAAATCTCCGGTAAAAGGGCTTTACTGCTTCCACCCGGGTCTGCTGGAGCATAATCTCCGATACCCAGACACGATAAGGCGTCGGCTGATCTCTCCAGGGCAATACCCGGGCATTCCGGTCAAACCACTCCAGCAGCGGTTTGACTATTTCTTCCAGTTCTCTGTCCATATCATTCCTTTTCTGAACAATTACTTCAGTTCTTATTTAGTAATAACAGATAATCGGAATACCATCATACACTCTGTCATAAATCTCTTTTGCTGCAGCCGGCGGTAAATTCACGCATCCATGCGAACCGTCGGTCTGATAAATATTTCCGCCAAAACTACTTCTCCAGCTTGCATCATGAAGACCAATTCCTCCGTTAAATGGCATCCAGTATGTTACTTTTGTCTCATATTCATTATTCTCGCCTTTTAATACTGATGGTGATTCCTTGTAATATAGTGTATAAGTACCTTCAGGCGTCTTTCTTGACGGATCAGATGCCAGTCCGGATACACAATCCGTAGACACTGCCTCTTCCCCATCAATATACAGCCATACATGCTGGCTTCCAAGATCTATCTCCACATAACTGTCTCCGAGGTCACTGTTATACCAACTTACCGCGGTCTGTGCATACTCCGCATAGGTATCTCCTGTATTACCTGACCAGATAGCATCAATCAGATAATCGCAGGTAGCATCCTGATCCATCAGCCAGCCATAAGATCCTCCATCTACTGTCACTTCACTGCCAGAGTGGGTCTTAAATGTACGCGGGCGGTCTGCCGTATCATACTTGTCTGCCATCTCTGCAACAAATGCCTTTATCGCATCCTTGTCCAGTTCCACACTGCCGTCATCATCATAAGACAGCCAGCCTCTCACTCTGTCTGCATCCACTTTTTCAGAATGTTCTCCAAACAGATACGTCAGATCTGTACTGATACACGTGTTAAGCTTCTCAACTGTCTTTGCCAGTACTTCATCATCTTGCCTTCTGGCAGGCTTCTCGTAGCAGTCCTTTTCTTCCAGAGAAACTTTCACTCTGGCAAAATCCACCGCTTCCTGTATCAGTCCGACAACCTCAGCTTTCTTTAGCAGATTACCTTCCACTTCTGGCATAACCTGATACTTTCCCTCCAGGAAATCAATATACGCATCTGCCGGTCTGGTCACCTTTTCTTCATCCAGACACTGCAGCTGGTCTACTGCCTGCTTCAACAATTCTTCATCATACTGTGCACTGGAATCAAATGTGTAAGATATCTCTCTTTTCAGATAAAACGGCCATTCATACAACTTCTGACTGTCTTTGAATGCCTGTACCTCTCCCTTTGATACATAATGATAATCAATCTGATCTGCGGTAATCGTCTCTGTGATACCTCCACGCTCATCAATCTCCAGACTATATCCCGCAATCACTGCTGCAATTCTGGATTCCACATCTTCTACCGTCAGCTGTGATGCATCAAATCCATTAATTGTCGTATGCATAAAAAAGTGATCTTTAAAATAGACCATCCCATAAATATACACCCCAGCCACAGCCAGTAATGCCAATATAATCAGGGAAAGAAAAATGTTCCGCGCAATCCTGCCTGCGGACATCTTTTTTTCCCCATCTCTTCTTTCTTCTCTGCGTGTTCTGCGCTTCTCCTGCTGTTCCTCAGAACGTTCCTCTTTTTCTGTCATATTCCCCTTTATCCCCCCCGGAATTATATTCTTCCAAATTATAACACACTTTGGTTTTTGTGAAAAGCGTCTTATTTAAGGTTCCTTTTATTTCAATAAAATCTTAAGGATTTCTTCACGTGGTAATGTAGGTCTGATAACCATTTTCACGCAGAGCAGCTTCCATACGAACTGCATTTTCCAGCTTACGGAAAGCGCCTACCTGCACCAGATAATAGCCGTTATTCTCCACCAAAAATGCCGGATATCCTTCAGCAGACAATTTTTCCTGCTGCCGCAGCGCATTCTCCCTGTTGCGGAATGCACCTGTCTGCACACGGTAATATACTTCTTCCCTTTCCTGCACTGCATCTTCATTTTTTGCAACTGTCTGTAAAATAGAATCCGCTATGGAATCCGCAATCCGGTCAAACTCTTCATCAAAAAGTCGGTTATCTTCTTCGCTGTTTATAAATCCTGTTTCCACCAACACTGCCGGCATCCTGCTTCTTCTTAATATAACCAGTCCCGGACGTATCTTTACACCGTTATTGCGAAATCCAATATTTTCCAGTCCGCTGTTAATAGCTTCTGCCACTTCTGCTTTTTCTCCTTTGTTATCATAAACCAGCGTCTCCACACCTGTATACTGATTGGGATATTCACTGGAATTGCGATGCAGGGACACCAGAAAATCCGCACCGGACTCATTTGCTGCCATTGCTTTCTGATAAGGTGTCTGATAAATATCCTCCGTTCTTGTATAGAATACGTCAGTTCCTGCATTCTGCAGTCTTTCTCCCACTGCCAGGGCAAGCTTCAGATTATCATCCTTTTCCTGCCTTCCCTGATAGACTGCCCCGGGATCCGCACCTCCATGTCCTGCGTCAATTGCTATTTTTGCCATAAAAAACTCCTGCATTATGCTCTTTCTCTATAGCATATGCAGAAGTCTCTTAATTGGAAAATAGCTTCATGTAAAAACGCCTTACCGACTGCAGTCCCTGCTGTGCTGCACAGCGCTTAAAGAAACTGGCTTCAACAGATAGTCATTAATAAATAATTTCCATGCATCCAGGGCATATTCTTGGGTATCTGATATAAAATTAATCTGGATATCTTCTCCCTTTTTCTTCAGTTCTTTTGCAAGGGCAATGCCAGACATCCCCTTTAGAACCACTTCAGTGTAGCACACATCAATATGTCTGCCTTTTGCATAAGCTGCTGCATCTTCTGCCGCCTGAAATGTACAGATTTTCTCTCTGCCATATACGCTTTCCACTTTATTTTTCAGATCAAGAAGTTCATCATAATCCTTCATAACCAGAATAATTTCCATGTTTTTCAAACACTCCCTTTGAGAATTCTGCCCAACTGTAATTTGCCATATATTCTCCATTATAAGAATTCACCGCAATCGGGTCACCTTTCATAAAATCATAAGCATCACACCGTAATCTGCTCACATCAATAGCAAGATGATTCCATGTTTTAAGATACAATTCGCCAATCCCCTCTTTTTTCAGATCAGTCTTGAGACTGTTCATGATCACATTCGTCTGGCTTTTCAGATTTCGGTCATATTCCCTGTCTTCAAAAAGAATTCCTGCAATCTCTGCCGTTGTCACAGACGCTCCCCTGCGGTCAATGAGATATGCAAACAGTTCCTTTGCCTTCGCCCTCTCAAACACCATTGGCTTGCCATCCACAAACACCTCAAAATTGCCAAAAGTCTGTACTTTCACTGCTTTTGTATGTTTTTCTTCTGGCTGACTGCTCTCTATCCAGCTTTTATCCATATTGCGCAGCGTATTTCTGATATCCTCAGCTTTAATCGGCTTAAGAAGGTACCCAAGCGCATACATCTTGTATGCCTCAAATGCATATTCACTGTAAGCGGTACAGAAAACAATCTTCGCCTCCGGAAAGGATTCTTTTATCAGCTTTGCCAGTTCGATTCCCGTGATCCCACGCAGTTTCATATCCAGAAAAGCATACTGAACCGGTGTTTTTTCTTCACTGTTCTTTTTCAGGAATTTCAGAACATCACCGATTTTCTGAAAACCAGAGATGGATTCATCGGGAAACACTTCTCTGAGTGCCCGCATCAGTGCATTTAATTCCAGTTTTTCATCATCTACTGCAAGTATCTGCATGCTGCCTCTCCCTTTCTTATCTGTGTTCTGCGTCCAGTGTAATCCGGACAATGGTTCCTGTCTCCCTGCGGCTGTGTATGGTCATAGTTCCATTTACCATTTTTTTTAAGCGGTGTTTCACATTGGACAGTCCAATATGGGTACGTCCATCCTTCTGTACCGGTATGTGCTCTATCTCATCTACATCAAATCCAATCCCGTCATCCTCCACGGTTATCACAATCTTTTCCCTTTCTCTGCATGTACTGATCCTGACTGTCCCACCTTCCTCCTTATTGCCGACTCCGTACTTAACTGCATTCTCCACAATCGGCTGTATCGTCAGCGTCGGAAGGAAAAAGTCTTCTTCCTGAATATCATACTCAACATGAAGATCATCGCCGAACCGAATCTGTTCCAGATGCAGATAATGTTTCACATGTTCCAGCTCTCTGGAAAAAGGAACCGGTACTTTACTTCTCAGGGAATCCATGTTTCCTCTCAGGAATGCAGAAAATTCCTCCAGTGCCCGCGGTGCTTCCTCAGGATCCTCCAGGCAGAGTTCCCGTATGGCAGACAGGGAATTATACAGAAAATGGGGCTGAATCTGACTGAGCATAATAGACATATCCGTCTCCCGCAGCTGCTCTTCCATTTCCCGATTTTTTTCTTTTAATTTTCGATTCTGGAAGCATTGTATGACGCACATACCCACCAGTCCTATAATAAGAATTGCCGTTCCAATCATCCATCCGGAATCCATTGCCTGCCTCCCTGTTCTTTGCAGTCTTTATTACTGTGCTTTCTTCTTTCCAAGTTCACAGTCAATCCATTCCAAAATGTGGGTAAGTCCTTGATTCAATACACATACCATGCAGATCATCGGCAATAAAAACAGACTCTGCCAGCATCCCGGATCATGAACTCCCAAAAATCCCGGTGCTATAACAATTCCTGCCACAAAAATAGCTGTCAGTCCCACGCATAGAGCCTTATGATATCTTGTCATTGGCATACATACACGATATACCACAATCAGGCTGACCATACCTCCCAGCGCCAGGTGGTACAGGGAGGACAATGAATCTTCGTGGTTCCAGAACGGTGACAGTACCTCTGTCAATACCAACGTTACAACCATCGTAAGTGCTGCCGGAAGTGCCACACGCATAACATGACGCAGGAATCCCTTGGATATACTGTTCTGATTCTGTTCCAGCGTCAGAAGAAAACTTGGCACACCGATTGCCACACCACTGATCCATGAAAGCTGTATCGGAATAAACGGATATTCCTTTTGCCAGAAAATAAAGATCAGGCACAGCAGCACTGAATAGATCGTCTTCGTAAGATACAGAGAACTGACCTTTTCAATATTGCTGATAATCGTTCTTCCTTCTCCCACAATATTGGTCATGCTGGCAAAATTCGAATCCAGAAGAACTATATGTGCCACCTGTTTGGCCGCATCACTTCCTGCTGCCATGGCAATACCACAGTCTGCATCTTTCAGCGCCAGCACATCATTCACACCATCACCCACCATTCCGGCAACTTCACCGTTTGCCTGGCATGCCTTGATAATGTTCTGTTTCTGTTCCGGACGTACTCTTCCAAACACAGAATATTTCTCTACTGTCTCTCTCAGTTCTTCAAAATCTTCCGGAAGATTCCTTGCATCCATATACTGCTCTGCACCTTCCAGGCCTGCTTTACCGGCAATTTGAGACACTGTTACCGGATTGTCACCGGAAAGTACTTTGATATCTACCTGCTGTTCTCTGAAATAGGCAAACGTATCCTTTGCCTCTGGACGGATCTGATCTTCTATCACAATCAGCGCAGCCGGGATTACCTCTTCTACTTTTCCTTCTTCTTCCAGCACTTTAGCTGAAGCAAGGAGCAGCACTCGCAGTCCTTTGACGGAATATTGATTCACCTTTTCCATCAGCTCTGTATCCTCTGGCGCCAGGAATTCCGGTGCTCCCAGAGCAAATCCTCCATGTTCCTCAAAGAATACCGCACGGTATTTACGGTCGGAAGAAAACGGAATCTTTTCCTGTGCTTTCCAGTTCTGTGCCTTTTTAAACTTCTTTCTCAGGGCATCCTGGGTGCTGTTCACATCATCAAATACCCAAGTCAGCTCTCTCATTATCTCAGTAACTTCTTCTTCCGTATGTTCCTTCAGAGGAACCACTTCTACCACATCCAGTTTACCAGTGGTAATCGTTCCTGTCTTATCCAGGCAGAGCACATTCACTCTGGCAAGTGCTTCAATTGCTTCCATCTCCTGTACCAGTGCTTTTTTCCGTGCCAGCCGGCCCACACCGAGTACAAAAGATATACTGGTTAGAAGCACCAGTCCCTCTGGAATCATACCAATCACGCCTGCCACTGTATTTACAATGGCATCTGAAGTTGTCTCTGCAATGCCTTTCTGTGACAGGTAAAGCAGAATTCCCACAGGAATCAGCAGGACACCATCTATTTTGATAATTTTCTTAATAATCTCCTGCATCTGAGAAGATGCTCTTTTTTTAATTCTGGCTTTTCTGGCAAGGGTTGCCGCATAGTTATTCTCCCCTACGTGAAAAACCTTCGCCACACCGCTGCCGGATACCAGATAACTTCCTGACATCAGTTCATCACCTGTCTGCTTCTTCACAGGTCTGGACTCTCCTGTCAGCATGGATTCATTTACTTCTACTCCTGTACCGTCCAGAAGCCTGCAGTCTGCACAGACCTGTTCTCCGCTCTCCACCAATATGACATCGTCAATAACCACATCATTGACATCAATCTCCTTTGTCACTCCTTCACGGATCACTTTTGTCCTGGAAACCGTCATAACCGAAATCTGGTCAATCAGTTTTTTTACTTTTAACTCCTGCACAATACCGATTGCTGTATTGATAATAATGACTCCCATAAAAGTCATATTCTTGAACTGCCCTGTCAGAGCCACCAGCACCGCCAGAAACAGATTCAGGAAGTTAAAGTACGTAAGGGAATGTTCCTTCACGATATCCGATACAGACTTGGATGCACTGGTATTGGTACGGTTTGTGTGCTCCATACGAACCCGTTCTTCCACTTCCGCAGAAGACAGTCCGTGAAATTGCTTTTCTTCCATGTTATCTCCTGTTCTGCTTATTCCTTTCCATTCCAGCAATATGTGCAAAGCTGATCTGGATCAATTCCTACAGACTGGATCATATCATCCAGCCTGTGATAACGCAGAGATGAGAAATTCATCTCTCTTCCGATTGCTTCCACCATATCATGATACTTATCAGAATCCGGATTGGTATATTCCTGCAGAATCTCATCATCCTGCCGTCCTTCCAGTCTTTGAATAATACGCCTTGTAATCAGGTCCATATCCGATGAAGATCTGGAGAAATTCAAGAACCTGCATCCGTAAATAAGTGGAGGACATGCCGGTCTGATATGTACTTCTCTTGCCCCACTGCGATACAGGAACTCTGTTGTCTCACGAAGCTGTGTACCGCGTACAATGGAATCATCAATCAGCAAAAGTCTTCTTCCCTTAATCAGGTCATGTACAGGTATCAGCTTCATCTTGGCAATCTGATTACGCTGACTCTGTATCGTTGGCATAAAAGATCTCGGCCAGGTCGGTGTATACTTTATAAACGGTCTGGAAAACGGAATTCCTGATTCATTGGCATAACCAACTGCGTGAGCTGTTCCGGAATCCGGCACTCCTGCAACCGTATCGGCATCTACGTTATCCCTTCGTGCAAGAAGCTTTCCGCAGTTATACCGCATCTGTTCTACGCTGATTCCCTCATAAGAGGATGAAGGATACCCATAGTATACCCACAAAAAAGTGCAGATTTTCATCTTTTCTCCGGGTTTTACCAATGTTACTACTGCTTCTGGTGTCATAACCACAATCTCGCCAGGTCCCAGTTCCCGATATTCTTCATATCCCAGATTCAGGTAGGCAAAACTCTCAAAAGATGCACAGAAAGCGCCCTCTTTTCTACCAATTGCCACCGGTGTACGCCCCATCTTATCCCTTGCAAGATAGATTCCTTTCGGTGTCAGAAGCTGGATTGTCAGAGACCCATCAATCTTCTCCTGCGCATACTGAATTCCATCTACAATACTTTCTTTCTGATTAATCAGCGTCGCCACCAGCTCTGTGGCATTGATCTCACCTGTCGTCATCTCCATAAAATGGGTATGTCCGGAACGGAATAACTCATTCTCCAGTTCTTCCATATTATTGATCTTTCCCACTGTGGAAATCACATAAGTTCCATGATGAGAACGGATCAGCAATGGCTGAGGTTCATAATCAGAAATACAGCCAATTCCCATATACCCCTTCATCTCGTTGGCTTCCTTTTCAAACTTCGTACGAAATGGGGAATTCTCAATATTATGAATCGCACGGTCAAATCCATCCCTTCCATATACCGCCATGCCACCACGTCTTGTACCAAGATGAGAATGATAGTCCGTTCCAAAAAACAAATCAAATACACAATCCTGTTTAGATGCTACCGCAAAAAATCCGCCCATATATCCTCCTTATATCTGCCACAATGCAGTATTTCTCTGTCTCTGGTCATTGCTGCCTCAGACAGGCACTTTTCATCTTTGTTTCTGCTGTATCTGCTATTCATACAAAAATACAAAAATTTCCATATCATGTACAGTATACAAAACTCTTTTCGTTTTCACAAGTAAAATAAAAATAAACACACGCAAGACGGCGCTATTGGTCCGGTGGACCAATGCTCAGCGCCGACCGAGGAGGACTTTAGGTCCTCCGAGACCTCGAACAGCATTCATAGAATGCTGTTTGAGCCCGGCAGGGCTCTTTTTGCACAAAAAATAGGCATCCAATCGGATGCCTATTTCTGTGCAAAACAAGAGCGCGAGACGGGACTCGAACCCGCGGCCTCGACCTTGGCAAGGTCGCGCTCCACCAACTGAGCCACTCGCGCATTTCCTTGTCACTTCCTCAGTGACAAGCATTATTATATATGACGTTATTGCTTTTGTCAATACTTATTTTGAACTTTTTTCGAAATTTTTGAAACAATTCATATTGTTCAAAAAACTGCTGCGATTTTCTCGTTCTAATACTCAATGTGATAGCGCAGCACCAACAGGCGGCTATTCTCTCTCTCATTGATGACTGCCTCTTTTTCCAAAATATACGCCGGATAGTTATGGAACTGTTTTTTCAATATCTCAGGTGCTGTTGTATAAGCAACCACAATCCCGTTGTTTTCCAGCATCTTTTGTGACTTCTGAAGAAAACGGTCATACAGAATCTGCAGTGATTCTGCATCCTTGTTCCTACCCACTCCCGGAAGATTAGTTACAATCTCGTCAAAATGATATTCGTGTTTGAAATCAAAATAATTACGATTAATATAATGAATCGGTATATTGGCCAGTTCCGTATTCACTTTTGCTTTCTGTATCGCTTCTTCCAGAATATCTATACCATACAGTGTATTACACGGAAGGAATCTGGCTCTCTCTATCAGCATCGTACCAGTTCCGCAAAACGGATCCAGTACTCTGGCATCTTTTTTTAACAATGATCCTGCCAGTGCCATAAATAATGCTGCATTTGCCGGAGTCACTGAAGTAGGAAGCACCTCTTTACGATATGAGAACTTCCAGTCCGGAATCGTAGAAAGCTTCAAGAGCGGAATAAAACGCCCTTCTTTATTGGCCACCAGCCGGATCTCCAATTCATAGCCGGATGTGGTGTTCACCATCTCTCTGTCAGACTCCCGTTCAATAGCCAGTGACATCTTCTTCACCAGATCGATTCTCCGGTCTGTCGCCATACCGCTCTTAATTTCCAGTCGGAAGTAGAAAGGTGGATTACCGGCATGATTCTCATTCAGAAAACGCAACATGCCGCCATGTACAAGCTGCTTTGCCATATGGTCCGGGCTTCCCTCCAAAAGACGCAATCCCGGAATCGGAAACAGCATTTCTGTATAAGTACGAATCTTCAGCACCTCTTCCAGATGCGTGGTTTGAAAACGAATACCACCAGAAAGCATCTTCACCTCTGTCTCAGCTGGGAGCTGTGCCACCGTCACTTCCCGGTGATTACGGTTAGTCATCAGAATCACTTCCAAATCATTATCAAACCCTGTAAACTTATGATGTTTCGGACGGTTATACTTCAGCACCAACGCCTGTAATGCGAAAATCTCTGCACGTACATGTTTCTCTTCTTCCACAGTGACCTTCTTTTCAGAAAGTTCCTGCAATCTGATCTTCAGCTTCGGAAGTAATTGTCTGCATTCGCATTTGGAAAGGCTCTTGATATAATCTGCTTTCACAAACATCGTCTGTTCTGCCTCATAGGCATCCCAGATCAGATCTGCCAGATCATCACATTCCATCTCTCCGAGAATCAGCACTGCATTTTTTCGTACCTTGGGATCCTCATCTTTTAAAAGAACCGTAAAGTCAGAGAAATCCCCTGCTATTTCATAAGCAAGGGCTTTCTTCTGATTGTCATCTCGAATTAACTGCTTTAATTCGATAAGGTTCTGTCTAACATTATTCTTTTTTCGAATCTGCTCTAAATAATTACTCGTCAACACTATAGTTCGGTGCCTCTTTGGTAATATGAATATCATGAGGATGTGATTCCTTTAAAGAAGCTGCAGAGATCTTAACGAATCTGCCACGCTCTTTCAGTTCCTCAATCGTCGGTGTGCCACAGTACCCCATACCGGAACGAAGACCTCCAAGTAACTGGAATACTGTATCTTCTACGCTGCCCTTATAAGCAACACGTCCCTCTACTCCTTCCGGAACCAGCTTCTTGGCATTAGTCTGGAAGTAACGGTCTTTGCTTCCGTTTTCCATGGCTGCAATAGATCCCATACCACGGTATACTTTATATTTTCTTCCCTGGAACAATTCAAATGTTCCAGGACTCTCATCACATCCTGCGAAAATGCTTCCCATCATGCAGACATTTGCACCTGCTGCGATTGCTTTTGTCATGTCTCCGGAATATTTGATACCACCATCTGCGATGATCGGAATACCATATTCTTTTGCAACATCATAACATTCCATAACTGCAGTAATCTGAGGAACACCCACACCGGATACTACACGGGTTGTACAGATAGAACCTGGTCCGATACCAACTTTTACCGCATCCACACCTGCTTCAATCAGAGCCTTCGTAGCTGCTCCGGTTGCCACATTACCTGCAATCAGCTGAAGATCCGGGAATTTTTCCTTGATCATCTTCACACATCTTAATACATTTGCTGAATGACCATGTGCACAGTCCAGAACCACAACATCTACATGTGCTTTTACCAGAGCTTCCGTTCTCTCCAGACAATTAGCTGTAATTCCTACTGCCGCACCGCAGAGCAGGCGCCCCTGTTCATCCTTGGCGGAATTTGGATACTTAATCTGCTTCTCAATATCTTTGATGGTGATCAGGCCTTTCAGATTGAAATCATCATCTACAATCGGAAGCTTCTCTTTACGCGCCCGTCCAAGGATCTTCTTAGCTTCTTCCAGAGTAATTCCTACTTTTGCAGTAACCAATCCTTCAGAAGTCATGCAGTCCTTAATCAGCTTAGAATAATCTTCTTCAAATTTCAGATCACGGTTGGTAATAATACCGACCAGTTTTCCGTTTTCAGTAATCGGGACACCGGAAATGCGGAACTTTGCCATCAGATCATTGGCATCCGCAAGAGTATGTTCTGGAGATAAATAAAATGGGTCTGAAATGACTCCGTTCTCGGAACGCTTTACCTTGTCCACTTCTTCTGCCTGTGCCTCAATAGACATATTCTTATGGATAATGCCGATACCACCCTGTCTTGCCATTGCAATTGCCATTCTGTGTTCAGTAACCGTATCCATACCGGCACTCATCATTGGAATATTCAGTTTGATTTTCTTAGTCAGATGAGTATTCAGTTTTACTTCATTCGGAATCACTTCTGAATAAGCTGGAACCAGTAATACGTCATCAAAGGTAATTCCTTCACCTATAATGCTGCCCATTTGTACTTCCTCACTTTCTTCCTTTTATGATTATGACTTTTGCACGATATTCTATCAAAAATAAAAGTGTCTGTCAATTGTTTCTGAACAGTTATTGAAGATGTACTTCTCTTGGTGCCATGCGTTTCATGTCTTTGAGCATAACATCACTCGGTTCAAAAACAACCAGTTCCATTTTGTTTTCTTTTTTCAGGATCATAGTATAAGTTCTGGCATCTTTCTTCCCGGAAGAAAAATCATTCTTCTTAATGTCAGATCTGCTTCGATAATGATCCAGTTCATGGGACTGTGACGGTGCCAGCAGTTCCAGCGAAGACACGTCGCCGGAGAACACTCTTTTTCTCTTCTGCCTGGACATGATCTTGTCAATGTCAATCTCACCGTTCACATATAGATATTCAAATTCCAGATCCAGTGACGGTATAATAAAGTAATCTGCCGCAGCAAATACTGCAACCAAAATCAGTGAAATCCAGCCCAGAATCATGAGAGAAAGTACTGATAATACCGTTCCAGCTATCAGAAGTACTTTGATCAGTGTATCCTTCCCTGTCTTTTCTTTTTTTACAATCTCTTCTGTGTATAAATCGCTCATCTGTCCGCTCCTTCTTTTTTTGTATCTGTTCAGTCTCTTGGCAACAGATTCTGAAGTATTATATCTGTTTATTATATCATATCCGGACACAATGCACCAGTCTTTGTACAATTTTGTCGTATATAAAAAGAAAGAATCCCGTAACAGAGGATTCTTTCTAAACTAAATCTTTTTAATTACATCATTCCAGGATTCATTCCTGCACCTGCCGGCATAGCAGGTTCTGGTTCTTTGATGTTTGCAACACAGGATTCTGTTGTAAGGAATGTAGATGCTACGCTGGTTGCGTTCTGAAGAGCACTTCTGGTAACTTTAGCAGGATCAAGGATACCAGCTGATACCATATCTACGTATTCTTCATTGTAAGCATCAAAACCAAATCCTACTTCGGATTCCATTACATTGTTTACGATAACTGCGCCTTCCAGACCTGCATTCTGCGCGATCTGTGTCAATGGAGCACTCAGGGCTTTCAGGATCACCTTAGCGCCTGTCTTTTCGTCACCTTCCAGTTCATCTACCAGTTTGGCAACTTCTTTTGCTGCGTGGATGTACGCAGATCCACCACCTGCTACGATACCTTCTTCTACTGCTGCACGTGTTGCATTCAGAGCATCCTCCATACGCAGTTTTGCTTCTTTCATTTCTGTCTCTGTAGCTGCACCGACACGGATAACAGCAACACCGCCAGCCAGCTTAGCCAGTCTTTCCTGAAGCTTTTCTTTGTCAAATTCAGATGTTGTGGTAGAGATTGCAGATTTGATCTGTTCTACTCTTGCCTTGATCTCATCTTTATTGCCCAGTCCGTCAACAATAACCGTATTTTCTTTTGCAACCTTTACAGATTTGGCGCGTCCCAGCATCTCCAGAGTTGTATCTTTCAGTTCCAGTCCAAGTTCTTCTGAAATAACCTGTCCGCCTGTCAGGATTGCGATATCCTTCAGCATTTCTTTTCTTCTGTCGCCGTATCCTGGTGCTTTTACTGCAACAACACCGAATGTTCCTCTTAATTTGTTTACAATCAGAGTAGTAAGTGCTTCACCTTCTACATCTTCTGCAATGATCAGCAGCTTTCTTCCTGCCTGAACAATCTGTTCCAGTACCGGAAGGATGTCCTGGATAACTGTGATCTTTCTGTCTGTGATCAGAATGTATGGATCATCCAAAACTGCTTCCATCTTTTCCATATCTGTTGCCATGTATGCGGAAATATATCCTCGGTCAAACTGCATACCTTCTACCAGGTCCAGTTCTGTCTTCATGGTCTTGGATTCTTCAATAGTGATAACACCGTCTGCGGATACTTTTTCCATTGCATCTGCAACCATGTTTCCTACTTCTTCATCTCCGGCAGAGATTGCTGCAACTCTTGCCATCTGATGTTTGCCGTTAACCTTGCTGCTCATATCAGCGATTGCTTTTACTGCTACTTCTGTAGCTTTCTTCATGCCTTTTCTCAGGACGATTGGATTGGCACCTGCTGCCAGGTTCTTCATACCTTCCTGAATCATAGCCTGTGCAAGTACAGTTGCTGTTGTAGTACCGTCACCTGCTACATCATTTGTTTTGGTAGCAACTTCTTTTACCAGCTGTGCGCCCATGTTTTCGAATGGATCCGGAAGATCGATTTCTTTTGCAATGGATACACCATCGTTTGTGATCAGTGGTGCACCGTACTGTTTATCCAGTACTACGTTTCTTCCTTTCGGTCCAAGTGTTACTTTTACTGTATCAGCCAGTTTGTTTACGCCTTCTTCAAGAGCTTTTCTGGCGTCTGATCCGTATTTGATTTCTTTTGCCATTGCCTTTTCCTCCTGCTAAATTATTCAACGATTGCCAGAATATCATTCTGTTTTACGATAATATATTCTTCACCATCCAGTTTTACTTCGTTTCCTGCATATTTGGAGTAGATTACTTTGTCTCCTGCTTTTACCTGCATGGTAACTTCTTTTCCATCAACCATTCCGCCAGGTCCTACTGCGATAACTTCTGCTTCCTGTGGTTTTTCCTGGGATTTTGCTGCAAGGATAATACCTGATTTTGTTGTCTCTTCTGCTTCAACCTGTTTTAAAACGACTCTGTCGCCAAGTGGTACTAACTTCATAAATAAGCCTCCTTTGTCGAACTTCTCGATCTGTTTTATTAGCACTCTCTTCAACTGAGTGCTAACTACGGTTTTTATATTAGTAAATATATGCAAAATATGCAACTTTATACTTTTTGATTATTTGTTATATATCTTTTATTTTCTCTATTTATCTCTTTTTTTCTATTATTTTCTCATTTTTAAATTATTGTGTGTAAAAAAAGAGAGCTTCTAGTGAAACTCTCTCTGTCTTCTGATCTCATCCAATTCATCAAATACCATCTGGTTGACCACTTTGATATACGTTCCCTTCATACCGGAAGACCTTGATTCGATTACTCCGGCGCTCTCAAACTTACGAAGTGCATTGACAATCACAGAACGGGTAATACCGACTCGGTCTGCGATCTTACTTGCCACCAGAATTCCCTCATTGCCGTTCAGTTCATCAAAAATATGCAGAATGGCCTCAAGTTCCGAATAGGACAAGGTATTGATAGCTGACTTGACAATCTGAATCTTCCTGTGTTCTTCCGCACTTTCCTCATTCACAGAACGCATCATCTCCAGTCCTACCACCGTAGTACCGTACTCACTTAAAATAATATCATCAATAGTATAAGGCTCTTTTACCCGGTACATAAACACGGTTCCCAGACGTTCTCCTGCAATATCTATAGGATTAATAATGGCTTGGTACCTTTTCACACCTTCCGGTTCAAAACCAAGAGTCTCCAGATTCACATTCTCCTTGGTGGAAAGCACACCCAGGAGACGTTCATTCAGCATCGGATCAATAAATGTCCCAACTTTATTTTCCATCAGTTCATGTATCTCTCCGATCTCACTGCTGATACTGACTCCCAGCACCTTTCCCTTTTTACTCAGTACCAGAATATTGGAATCCATAATATCTGTCAGCACCTTGCAGATATCGTTAAATACGACTTTACTGGAGCTGTTATTGTGCAGTAACTTATTAATCTTACGTGTTTTGTCCAACAGTTGAACACTCATATTCATCCTCCTATGACTGCCATGTAAAAAGATTGAATTTATATCAATACGATTTTATGCTATCATATATTATTCATAAATTCAAACAAATTTTCAGATAATATCAAAATTATTTCTATTTATCTGAAAAAAAGAGAAATCACAGTCATTACTGTCATTTCTCTTTCTTTTTTATAAATCTTCGTTTTTCTTTTCCATGGTTTCCACATAACCACACTGTTCATCGGCACACACCAGCTTATTGCCCTTCTCCAGCATGTATCCTCCACAATTCGGACATTTCTTTTCAGACGGCTTCTGCCAGGACATAAAATCACATTCCGGATTATTCTCGCATCCGTAATACTTTCTGCCCTTCTTGGTCTTGCGAATCACGACCTCTTTTCCGCACTTCGGACATGCAATACCGATTTTCTCCAGATATGGCTTGGTATTACGGCAGTCAGGGAATCCCGGGCAGGCAAGGAACTTACCATGAGGTCCGTATTTTACCACCATATTACGACCACACTGTTCACAGATCACATCTGTCACTTCATCCTCAATTTTTACTTCCTCCAGTTCCTTCTCTGCTTTCTGAACTGCTTCATCCAGATCCGGATAAAAATTGCTGACTACGGTCTTCCAGTTCACTTTACCTTCTTCTACCATATCCAGAAGGGATTCCATATTGGCAGTGAAATTCACATCCACAATACTCGGAAATGCTTCTTTCATCATATTATTTACCACTTCACCCAATTCTGTCATATATAGATTCTTATTTTCCTTCGTCACATAGCGTCTGGTCAGAAGCGTGGTAATCGTCGGTGCGTAAGTACTTGGCCTTCCGATTCCCAGTTCCTCCAATGTCTTTACCAGCGATGCTTCTGTATAATGCGCCGGCGGCTGTGTAAAATGCTGTTTCTCCTGCATCTCATTCAGTGTAAGTCCGGTATCTTCTGTGATCTTAGACAGTAACGTATTTGCTTTCCCGTCCTCATCCCCATCCTGGGTATAAACAGACATGAAGCCGTCAAACAACACTCTGGATGTTGCCACTGTGAAACGATACTTTCCAGCTCCGATCTTCACAGAGGTTGTCTCATATTTGGCATTCTCCATGCGGCTTGCTGTAAAACGTCTCCAGATTAACTGATACAGACGGAACTGATCTCTGGAAAGGGATTCTTTTACAAACACCGGCGTTCTGGTAATATCACTTGGACGAATAGCTTCATGTGCGTCCTGAATCTTCTGTCCTGAATTCTTACTCTGCGTCTTCTCAGCCACATACTGCTCTCCATACTCTTCCTGGATAAATGCACGTGCTGCCACATCTGCTTCTTCCGCGATTCTGGTGGAATCAGTTCGCAGATAAGTGATCAGACCTACGGTTCCGTTCCCCTTGATATCAATACCTTCATAGAGCTGCTGTGCAATACGCATCGTCTTCTGCGTAGAAAAATTCAGCACTTTGGCAGCCTCCTGCTGCAAAGTACTGGTGGTAAACGGAAGTGGTGCCTTCCTGGTACGTTCTCCCGTTTTGATCTCTTTTACCTGAAATGGTTCTTTTTCGATCTCTCCCCGGATCTTTTCCACTTCTTCTTTGGAATGAATTGTGATCTTCTCATTCTCTGTTCCATAGAACTTGGCTTCCAGTACCTTTTTTTCTCCTGTCACCTTCAGATGTGCATCCAGACTCCAGTATTCGTCAGGAATAAATGCATTGATCTCGTCTTCACGATCTCCGATCAGACGCAGTACCACAGACTGCACACGTCCGGCGCTCAGACCTCTCTTAACCTTCTGCCACAGCAACGGACTGATCTTGTAGCCCACCATACGGTCGAGCATACGCCGTGCCTGCTGTGCGTCTACCAGATCCATATCAATGGCTCTCGGACTCTTCAGAGACGCTTTTACCGCATTCTTGGTAATCTCATTGAAAGTAATACGATAAACTTTCTTATCCCCATCCAGCTTCAGTGCATGTGTAAGATGCCAGCTGATTGCCTCTCCTTCCCGGTCCGGGTCAGTTGCAAGAAAGATCTTGTCCGCCTTCTTCACTTCTTTTCTCAAGCCGGCAAGCAGTTCCCCCTTTCCCCTGATTGTAATATATTTTGGTTCAAAGTCATGTTCTACATCGATTCCGAACTGACTCTTCGGGAAATCACGTACATGACCATTGGATGCTGCAACTGTATAGTTAGACCCAAGGAACTTCTTAATCGTCTTTACTTTCGTCGGGGATTCTACAATCACCAGATATTTTGCCATCTAAAAACTCCTCCGTGGAAAACCACTGCATTTCGAAAACTTATTTACTTCTGTCACATCTGTGCTGTCGCTATTTTTTCAAAACGTAATAATTCTTCGATATTTCTTCGACCATTCCTCTCATCTGAAGATCTGTCAGTATTCTCATCACCTGCTCCGGTGCCATCTTGGCAGATCTGACTATCTCCGTCAGACTCTTTGGTCGAAAATCCAGACAAATATACACCATATTTTCTAAACTTGCAAGCTTAATGTTATTTTTTTTGTTTTTTTTCACTTTTTTCACGGCAATTCCAAGATGCTGCCTGAGGTCCTCAAGAGATGTGAGAATACCTGCTCCCTGTGAAATAAGATGATTGCAGCCTTCACTTAAAGGATCCGACACTCTTCCCGGAACAGCAAGCACATCTCTGCCTTGTTCCAGTGCCATGTCTGCAGTAATCAGAGAACCACTCTTTTTCTTTGCCTCCACTACCACCACACATTCGCACAGGCCACTGATCAGTCGGTTCCTCATAGGGAAATGCAGCGGCTGTACAGGTGTTCCAGGAGCATACTCACTGATGACTCCTCCGTTCTGTCTCAGATCCTGATAGAGCAGACGGTGATCTCTGGGATAACAGATATCAGGGCCACATCCTGTCACTGCATAGCTTCTTCCTCCTGCTTTCAGACAGGAAGCCTGGGCAATCCCGTCAACACCATATGCCATACCGCTGACCACTGCAATCTGCTGAACTGCCAGTTCCTCTGAAATCTGCATGGCAATGTTTCTTCCATAATTTGTACACATTCTTGCTCCCACCACGGCCACGCAACGCTCCGTTGCTTCCGGGAGATCACCCAGATAAAATAGTCCCAAGGGATAATCTGGCAGTTCCAGAAGCCTTGGCGGATAGTTTTCTTCCATGTAACTGGTAAACTTTATTCCACTCTCGGCTGTCTTATTCCTTATTTGCGAAGGTTTCTTTCTTTTCCATTCCTTCAGGATTTCTTTTTGTTTTTCTTTCAGGAAAGGCAGCACTGCAATCTGACTGTCTCGGGCACTCCAGACTCTGTCCGGTGTCTCAAAAAACTGCAGCAGCCGCTCCAGATCCTTCCGATAAAATCCGGGCAGGCTGCACATCCATAACCATTCATCCATCCTCTCACCTGCCCTTCCAGTACATATGTACCGTACTTCGATAACACAGTGCTTCCTGAAGATGTTTCAGCTCTATTTCTTCCGCCCCCTCCAGATCAGCAATAGTTCTTGCCACTTTCAGAACCCTTGCATAGCCTCTGGCACTCAGCTTCATCTCATCAAAGGCTTTTTTCATAAATTCTGTTCTTTTTCCATCCAGTCTGCAAAAATATTCCAGTTCTTTTGTTTCCATCTGAGAATTAAAAAGCTTCCCTCTGTCAAGCATCCTTCTTTTCTGGATTTCCCTGGCACTTTCCACTTTCCTGCGCATCTGCTCACTGGATGTTCCTGATGACTCTTTTTCCAGATCCAGAAAGGGAACCCTGGAAACTTCAATGGTCATATCCATACGGTCTAACAGCGGCTGACTGATTTTTCCCAGATATTTTTTCACTTCCGTGCAGGTACACTGGCATCTGGACAAATCCGGATAATAACCACAAGGACATGGATTCATGGCTCCGATCAGCATAAACTGTGACGGGAACGTATACTGATAACCGGCTCTGGCAATTTGCACCTCCCCGCTTTCCAGCGGCTGTCGCAATATCTCCAGTGTTTCCCTGTGAAACTCCGGAAGTTCATCCAGAAACAGCACACCTTTATGTGCCAGACTGATCTCCCCCGGTTTGGGTACATGTCCGCCACCACAGAGAGCCCTGGCTGTAATCGTATGATGGGGTGCCCTGTAAGGTCTCTGTCTTAACAGGGATCCATTTGCCGGAATCATCCCAAGTACACTATATACTCTTGATAATTCAATGGATTCTTCCAAGGTCAGCTCTGGCAGAATGGTTCCGATTCTTCTGGCAATCATAGACTTTCCTGAACCGGGTGGTCCGATCATCAGAAGATTGTGAAATCCTGCTGCCGCTATCAGCGCTGCTCTTTTTGCCGTCTCCTGCCCTTTTACTTCTAAAAAATCCACCTGTCGTTCTGTTTGTATTTCTTCTTTTTCTTCTGTAGGATTTTCTGGCGTTTTTCCACTTTGCAAATATTCCAGTACCTCTTTTAATGTCCCTGCTCCGATAACTTCCAGCCCCTGTATGGCTTTTGCTTCTCTCTGATTCTGACAGGGTACAATCATCCTGCTACAGTGAAATTTTCTGGCATCCGCCGCTATAGGGAGAATCCCTGATACAGCATTCAATTTGCCGTTCAGACTGAGTTCTCCCACAATGATGGTATTTTCCAGTCTTTCTCTTTTCACCATTCCATAGGATGCTGCAATAGCTACCGCAATGGGCAGATCAAATCCGGTTCCTGATTTGTGAAGATCTGCCGGGGACAAATTCACTGTTATTTTCTTTGGCTGCAGATAAATGCCAGAATTTTTCAGCGCCGTGCGTACACGATCCTGTGCTTCCCTTACCTGTGTAGACAGATAGCCTACCATGGAAAAAGAAGGCAGTCCTTCCATAGTGTCTGCCTCCACCTGAACCAGTCTGCTCTGCACGCCATATACAGCGGCAGATAACACTTTACTAAACAATCTGCTTCCTCCTGTTATGCAATTGTAATGTTTGAATTTTCTCCAGAAGAACTCTGGAGTATGAAGCGCCTGATCAGCGCAGAATTAATATATCACATTTTTCAATTAAACACAACACATTGTTGTATTCATCTTCAGTTCACCAAAAACAGAAATCCATTCTCTGCCATTTCGAATACTCTCTGCATACAAACACACCTGTTTTCCGTGATCCCATATCACCTTCTGTTCTGTTCGGCTCTCCAGTACATCCAGTATATCCAGCTGCTTTAAATCTGTGCGGATTCCGGTCCCGGTATATTTGAGATAAGCCTCTTTCAATGTCCAGATTCTGATCCATGCCTGATCCTGATCTTCCTGCCCCTTAAGCCAGTTCCATTCCCTGTCACAGCAGAATCTTCTGGCTGTACGCTCATGAAACGGACGGATTGTTTCTATATCAATGCCGGTTCTGGCACTGCTCAGCACGCAGACAGCCATATTCCTGCAATGACTGTAATTAAACTGTATCTCCGGATAATCTACAAAATACGGCTTTCCACTTTCTGTTTTTTCAATCCGCGGAAGTGCTGGCATCTGATATTCTCTTTTCAGTGCTTCTGCCAGAAGCTGCTGCGCGCAGGCTGTCTGTTCTGCCTTCCTGCAGTCTTCCGGCATAGATCTCCAGTATATCATGCTCCGTTTATCTCCTCCTGAAATTTTTCCCTGAGCTTTTCAATGGCTGTCTTTTCAATCCTGGATACATAAGATCTGGAAATTCCAAGCACACCTGCAATCTCTCTCTGGGTCATCTCCTTTTCCCTGCCAAGTCCATAGCGCATCTGAAGAATCTGCCGTTCTCGCATAGTAAGCTCACTGTGCAGAAATTTTTCCAGTTTTCTGGTATTCTCTCTGACCTGAATCTGTTCAATGACATCTACACTTTCACTTTCCAGTATATCCAGCAGATTAATCTCATTCCCCTCTTTGTCTGTCCCAATGGGATCATAGATGGAAACATCCCTGTTTACTTTACGACGGTTACGAAACAACATCAGTAATTCATTTTCTACACACCTGGCCGCATAAGTCGCCAGTTTGCTATTTTTCTGATGATTGAAAGTCACCACGGCTTTAATGAGTCCTACCGTTCCCACTGCTATCAGATCTTCTGTCTCCTCGCCCTGATTTACGTATTTCCTGGCCACATGTGCAACCAGACGAAGATTCCGTTCAATGAGAATGCGTTTTGCATCCATATCTCCTTCACGGAATCGACTCAGATAATAGGCTTCTTCTTCCGCTGTAAGTGGCTTTGGAAAGGACTTCATAAAAAGCACCTCAAAGGGGGTTTCTATTAGTTTATGTGCCTAATCCCTTTTTAGTGCTTTTCCAACCTGTTATTCCTGTCTTCTTAAAATATCGTAATGATCTGCTCTCTGATCCAGACGTATATACAGAACCTGTTTCGGATGCGGGGCACTTTCCTGTGTCTCCCCGTCTTCGTTAAGAATCTGCAATACCTTTGTGGTAATATTCTCTCCGTCTGGCTTCATGATCTCGATTTCTTCTCCTTCGGAAAACTTATTTCGCTGCTCAATACGACACAGTCCTTCATCGGTTACTTCTCCCACAATTCCCAGATACGTATATTCCTTCACGTAGGTATTACTGTCATAGATCTGTGCATTTTCATCCGGTTTTCCATAGAAAAATCCAGTGGTAAACTGGCGGTAAGTACAGTTGGAAATCTGTTCCAGATACCAAGGCATATTCTTCTCATACAGTTCCCTGGACTGCAGACAGTCATCAATGGCTTTGCGGTAAGTACGAGCCACAGTTGCAACATAAAGTGCCGTCTTCATTCTTCCCTCAATCTTCAGGCTGTCAATCCCAGATTCCAGAATCTCCGGAATGTGCTCAATCATACACAGATCCTTGGAATTAAAAATATAGGTTCCCCGTTCATTCTCATAAACCGGCATATATTCTCCCGGTCTTGTCTCTTCCACAACTGCATATTTCCATCTGCATGGATGCGTACATGCGCCTCTGTTGGCATCTCTTCCTGTAAAATAATTGCTGAGAAGGCATCTGCCGGAATAAGAAATGCACATGGCACCGTGAATAAAAGTCTCGATCTCACATTCATCCGGTATATTTGCACGGATCTGGCGAATCTCTTCCATCGATAATTCTCTGGCAGAAACAACTCTTTTTGCACCCAGCCCATACCAGAAACGGTAAGTCTCATAATTGGTATTATTGGCCTGTGTACTGATGTGGCGTTCAATCTCCGGGCACACTCTCTTGGCAATGGAAAATACTCCAGGATCTGCAATAATCAGTGCATCAGGGTGAATCTCCCGAAGTTCTTTAAAATACTCTTCCACTCCTGCCAGATCATAGTTATGTGCCAGAATATTCGCTGTCACATATACCTTCACTCCACGTTCATGGGCGAATTCAATGCCCTCTTTCATTTCTTCCATGGAGAAATTCTTTGCCTTTGCTCTCAGTCCAAATGCTTCTCCTCCAATATATACTGCATCAGCTCCAAAAATAACGGCTGTCTTTAATACTTCCAGACTGCTTGCCGGTATTAATAATTCTGGTTTTCTCATATTACTGCCTTTCCTGTTCACTTATAGTTCCAGTGTGCCTGTCTCCTTCCGGAAACTGACTGCCGCTCCGTCTCCTACAGAGAGGATCGACGTCTCCAGCCGTTCATCGTGTTTTAATATATAAAGATAATCCCGCATTCTTTTATAAATCGTGCGGTTTCTGCGTTCCACTGCAAAATGGGATTCAATAAGATCTCCCTCCTGCAGGACATTATCCGAAACCAGCACTCCCCCCTGTTCCAGCAGGCGCATCACTTCCGGATAGAAATGAATATACTGTCCTTTGGCCGCATCCATAAAAATAAAATCAAAGGTGTCATTCATGCCTTTCAAGATCTCCAATGCATCTCCTTCCAGAAGAGTAATCCGATGCTCCATCCCGCCTGCCCTAAAATTCTCCTTTGCTATGGGAATTCTCTTCTCATATTTCTCTATGGTTACGATTCTGGTATCTTCCGGCGTATATTTTGCCATCAGAAGTGCCGAAAATCCTACAGCTGTTCCTACTTCCAGAATTCTTGCCGGTCTCTTTATCTGAAGCAGAACCTTCAGAAAGCTCTGCATTTCACGCCGTATGATCGGAACACGGTCTTTTCTGGCCTGTAATTCCAGTCTGTCCAGAAATTCGCCGCTCCCGGTATCCAGAGAATTGATATATGTCACCATTCTCTCATCTACTATCATGTACTATGTCTCCTTATTGCCTGATTCCTCTGTATGTCCACTCAAAATTGCTATCATGGTATTTCCACTCTGCGAAGTATTCAGCACATAATTCCCAGGCTGAATCTGTCCATGGTATCTGGAAAGCCGTTCCTGCACCATAAATACATATGCATTACGGATCAGTCCGAACCGCTCCAGCATCTGTGCCACTTCCTTTACACTTTTCCCCTCAGACACCACAACGGCAACATCTTTGCCAGGTGCTGCCGTCATGCCTTCTTCGCTGTATATTTGTCTGCCAAAATCAAACGCATACGTACCAAAGTAATACAATCCAAATGTAATGAGTACAATCAGCAGAACCTTCATCAGCAATAAGGACAGATGTTTTATTACTCGTCCCAATCTGTCATCTGCCTCCTCATGTTGAAATACTGTCTCTGCTGTATCTAATTGATCTCATCTGCGATCTCATCCAGATCCAGTTCCACAGATTCCACAACCTTACTGGCTATCTGCTGAAGCATACGGCAAATCGCCAGCTCACATCTCAAATATTCTTCTACCAGAGGATTCTTCAGGAATTCCTCATACTGCCCGTCAAACCTCTGTGTCCGCTCAAACAGAGACTCCACATCTCCGCTGTTCTGAAGCTGATAACATTCCTTACGGTACTGATTAATCTGACGCTTCAGATCCGGTTCCTGCGCAACCCTCTCTCTGACCGTCTTATATTCTCTGTATGCATCACTGTCATGGATCACACGGATCAGTGCCAGTGTATAAATTTCCACATTATCTTTCATTAAAATCCTTCCATCAAGCCCTATCCTGTGTTTGCCGGATAAACGCTGTCTACGTTTTTAGATCTCCATAATGATCGGAAGAATCATCGGGCTTCTCTTTGTTCTCTTCCAGATAAAGCTGTTCAGGTCATCTTTAATGGTATTCTTGATTTTGCCCCAGTCTGTGATATGCTTTGCGCCACAATACTCCAGTGCATCCAGTACTACCTGTCTTGCATCTTCCATCAAATCTTCTGATTCTCTGACATATACGAATCCTCTGGATACTATATCCGGTCCTGCCAGCAGTTGGTTACTGTATTTCTCCAATGAAAGTACCACAATCACAATACCATCTTCTGCCAGATGCTGTCTGTCGCGCAGTACAATATTGCCAACATCTCCTACGCCCAGTCCATCTACCAGAATACCACCGGTCTGTACCTTGTCTACAATCTTTGCGTCTTCCTGATCCAGTGCCAGTACATCTCCTGCACGCAAAATAAAAATATTCTCCTTCGGAATGCCAAGGCTTGCCGCCAGTCCCGCCTGAGCCTTCAGATGGCGCAGTTCTCCATGTACCGGAATTGCGTACTTCGGATGTACCAGAGAGTAGATCAGTTTAATCTCCTCCTGGCAGGCATGTCCGGATACATGGGCATCCTGGAAAATAACATCCGCTCCCTTGGCAGTCAGTTCATTAATGACCTTGGATACTGCTTTTTCATTACCCGGAATCGGGTTAGAACTGAAAATAACCGTATCACCAGGCTTGATCGTCACCTTACGGTGCATGTCAGCTGCCATTCTGGACAGGGCTGCCATAGACTCTCCCTGACTTCCTGTAGTAATCAGGACCATCTGCTCATCCGGATAGTTCTTCATCTGCTCAATCTCAATCAGTGTCTGATCCGGAACATTCAAATATCCCAGTTCGGAAGCCGTAGCAATGATATTCACCATGCTTCGGCCTTCTACAACTACTTTTCTTCCATACTTATATGCAGAGTTGATAATCTGCTGCACACGATCTACGTTAGATGCAAATGTTGCAATGATAATACGTGTATTCTTATGCTCTGCAAAAATATTATCAAAAGTCTTTCCAACGGTTCTCTCAGACATGGTAAATCCCGGTCTCTCTGCATTCGTGCTGTCACACATCAGTGCCAGTACACCCTTCTTACCAATCTCTCCGAATCTCTGCAGGTCAATAGCATCTCCGAATACCGGTGTATAATCTACCTTAAAGTCTCCGGTGTGCACCACAATACCCGCCGGTGAATAAATAGCAAGGGCAGATGCATCCTGAATACTATGGTTAGTCTTGATAAACTCTATACGAAACGCACCGAGATTAATGGACTGTCCGTGTTTTACTACTTTTCTCTTCGTAGTCTTCAGCAATCCGTGTTCCTTAAACTTATTCTCGATAATACCTATGGTCAGCTTCGTCGCATAAATCGGCGCATTGATCTCTTTCATAACATATGGAAGTGCCCCGATATGGTCTTCATGTCCATGAGTGATTACAAATCCTTTTACCTTATCTGCATGTTCCTTCAGATATGTGATATCTGGAATTACCAAGTCGATTCCCAACATATCATCTTCCGGGAAAGACAGCCCGCAATCCACTACTACAATACTGTCTTCGAATTCAAAGGCAGTAATATTCATACCAATCTGTTCCAGTCCTCCAAGAGGAATAATTTTCAATTTTGAATTATTAATATTTTTCAATCAAATCTCCTTTCTGTTTAGAACGTCAAATCTACGTCTTCCAGCATTTCGCCAAAGATCACAGATAAGGCCTCTAACTCATCATCGTCTTCTACGATCTCATACACCGCTTCCTGTTCTCCGTCCTGTGACAGATCTTTCAGAATCAATGCCTCACCGTCTCCATCTTCTGAATCTGTAACAAGAATGTAATCTGCCCCATTAATTCTTGTTTGTTCCAACACAAAAAAATCTACCGTCTCATTCGAATCCGGTAACTGAAATCCAATCTTTTCCATTCAATAATACTCCCAATTCTGCTGTATGGCAGTCCTGTTCTTGCTTAAACAGACTGCCCCTCGTCGTCTTTATGTTCCTGCATGTGGCAGTAATCCAAATATCCTTGTAAAATATATTCCGCAGCCAGCATATCTACATATTCCTTGCGGTGCTCTCTGCGGATCCCCGCTTCCATCATCGTCCGGTCTGCTGCTACAGTTGTCAGTCTCTCATCCCAGGTCACCACTTCCAGACCTGTTCTGCGCTCCAGCATCTCTTTGAATGCAAGTGTCTTCTCCACTCTGTCTCCCAGAGTATTGTTCATATGCTTCGGCAGGCCAAGTACAATCTTCTTCACGTCATATTCATCAATAATTGCTTCTATTCTGGCACAGGTCTGTCTGAGCTTGTTCTCCGATGTTCTTCTGATAATTTCCAGTCCCTGTGCCGTAATGCCCAATCCGTCACTGACAGCAACTCCTACTGTCTTAGATCCGAAGTCCAGTCCTATCATTCTATCCATATTCTGATCCATTATACCCTGTTCTTAATATATTCTTTTAATAATTCTTCCACCAGCTCGTCTCTCTCAACCTTCATAATCATACTGCGTGCATTCTTATGGCTGGTAATGTACGTAGGATCTCCGGACATAATATACCCCACAATCTGGTTCACCGGATTGTATCCTTTCTCTGCCATGGCATCATACACGGCATCCAGAATATCTTTTACGCTCACTTCTGTGTCCAGATTAAATTTAAAATACTGTGTATTATTCACTTTTTCCATTCTCCACGCCCCATTTTGCTTGTTTAGATTTATTCTACATCAGACTCCTGTAAAATACAATCACAAATTTTGTTGTGCAGATCCTCGCCAATATCCGGGACAGTTACTTTCAGATACTCTCTTGTATGTCCCTGATAGCACTCCACACCGTCTTTTTCGACTTTTTCTTCAAAAAGTACTTCTACCGGTCTGCCAATATAATATTCTTCAAAACGTCTCTTGTTTTTCTCATGCAGCTCCTGAAGAACATGGCTTCGCTGTGTCTTGATATCTTCCGGAATCTGACCTTCCATCCGGTCTGCTCTGGTGCCTTTTCTTCTGGAATATTTGAAAATGTGAGTCTCATAAAAGTTCACTTTTTCCAGAAACTTTTTCGTAATCTCAAATTCTTCGTCACTTTCCTGAGGGAATCCCACGATCACATCCGTGGTCAGCGCCGGATGATCAAAATACTTGCGCAGCAGTTCACATTTTTCATAATATTCTTCTGCTGTATAACGACGGTTCATCCGCTTTAATGTAGCATCACATCCACTTTGAAGAGACAGATGGAAATGCGGGCACATCTTTTCCAGGCTTCCGATTGTTCTGGCAAATTCCTCTGTGATTATTCTTGGTTCAAGGGATCCCAGACGGATGCGACGAATACCTCTTACTTCATGCACTGCCTGTATCAGGGTCAGCAGATTGCAGTCATCCTCTTTGTCCACACCATAAGAGCTTAAATGAATTCCTGTCAGAACCACTTCCTGATAACCGGCCGCTGCCAGTTTCTTTACTTCCTCCACCACATCTGTCATGTCACGGCTGCGCACTCTTCCTCTTGCATATGGGATGATGCAATAGGAGCAGAACTGGTTGCATCCGTCCTGTACCTTGATATATGCCCTGGTATGCTCCGCAGTTCTGTGAATGGAAAGAGCTTCATATTCATTTGTATGATTAATATCTATCAGTGCCCCATCCGCATGAGATTCTTCATAAGCACTGAGGATCTCTGCCAGATGCTGCTTCTGGTTGTTACCGATTACCACGTCAATTGCCTCATCCAGTTTCAGTTCTTCCCCCGCCGCCTGCACATAACACCCTGCTGCCACAACGATGGCATCCGGATTCATCTTCTTGGCTTTGTGAAGCATCTGCCTGGACTTACGGTCTGCAATATTCGTTACGGTACAGGTATTGATAATATAAATATCCGCTCCTGGCGCAAATGGCACAATCTCATATCCGTTTTCTTCCAGGATCTGCTGCATGGCCTCTGTCTCGTACGCATTTACCTTGCATCCAAGATTATGGAGCGCTACTTTTTTGTTTTTCATCTTGACTTTTTCCTTTCCGAAAGGTAATATCAAACTTGTATGGTAGTATATTTTTACATAAAATTCAAACAAACAGTAAGGAGACGTTTTTATGAAAACAGTACAGATTTCTTTAAATTCTATTGATAAAGTAAAATCCTTCGTGAATGACATTACCAAATTCGATTATGATTTTGATTTAGTATCTGGAAGATATGTGATCGATGCCAAGTCCATCATGGGAATCTTCAGCCTTGATCTCTCCAAACCAATTGAATTAAATATTCATGCCGAAGATGATGTAGATACTATTTTAGATGTTCTGAAACCATATGTGATCGAATAATCACTGAACAGATACGAATCCTGCTTTTCAGCAGGATTCTTTTTTATCTCATTTTTGTTACGCTTTTGCTTCTACCCAAATAGTCTCTGTGGTATCGATAGCTTCTTTTACCAATTCATCAATCTTTTCTTCCAGTTTTGTTTCGGATCTCTTAATGATGTTGATATTCGGCTTAGTAACCGGATGCTTTGCCACAAAAATCGTGCAGCAGTCCTCGTACGGCAGGATAGATGTCTCATAGGCATCAATCTTCAGAGATACATCTACGATCTCCTGCTTGTCAAACCCGATCAGCGGACGATATACCGGCATAGTACATACTTCATTGGTTGCTGCCAGACTCTGCATAGTCTGACTGGCTACCTGTCCAATACTCTCTCCGGTAATCAGTCCCAGAGAACCGGTCTCTTTTGCAAAATGTTCTGCAATCCTCATCATATAACGGCGCATAATAATCGTCAGTTCCTCGTGTGGGCATTTCTCATAGATATATAGCTGAATATCTGTAAAATTCACCACATGCAAATTGATTGGTCCGGAATACCTTGCTACGATGCTGGCCAGATCTACCACCTTCTGCTTTGCACGTTCACTGGTATATGGCGGTGCATGGAAGTAAACTGCATCAATCTTCACACCACGTTTGGCAATCATGTATCCTGCTACCGGGCTGTCAATTCCGCCGGATAACAGCAGCATAGCCTTACCATTAGTACCTACCGGCATTCCGCCTGCACCCGGAATGATACGGGAATAGATATAGATTTTTTCCCGTATCTCCACGTTCAGTACCATCTCCGGCTTGTGTACATCTACCTTCATCTCAGGAAATGCATCCAGAATCTTTTCACCCAGGTCTGCGTTTAATTCCATGGAATTCTTCGGATAATTCTTTCTCGCTCTTCTGGAATCTACCTTAAAGGTCTGTGTATGGCTGTCATATTCTTTTGCCAGATAATCGGTCACGGTCTCTGCCAGCTTCTCAAAGCCTTCGTCTTCTGTCACTACTACCGGACAGATGCCAACGATACCAAATACCCGTTTCAGTGCTTCTACAACTTCATCAAATTCATAATCTGACAATGTATCTACATAGATACGTCCCTGTTCCTTGCGAACCTCAAATTCTCCCTCCACATGCTTCAGTGCATGCCGGATCTGCTTTACCAGGGCATCTTCAAACAGGTATCTGTTCTTTCCCTTGATACCAATCTCTCCGTATTTAATCAAAAATGTTTTAAAAATCATAGTCTCCTCCCGACTAATGTCTTGTGTATTTTCTCAGCATCGGGACAATCCGGTGCAGTTCCTCGATACAATAGGCTACTTCTTCGGCTGTCGTCTGACTGCTGAAGCTGAAACGTACCGTAGACTCCAGCAGATTCTTCGGCACATGTGCTTCTTTGAGCACTGTACTCACCGGAAGCTTCTTATTGGATGAACAGGCTGAGCCAGATGAAATGTAGATCTGTCTGTCCTCCAATGCATGAAGCAACACCTCACTTCGTACATCTGCAAAGCTGACACTGACAATATGCGGTGCTCCTCCGCTTTCTGCAGCCTGTCCCTGAATAAATACATCCGGGATATCCTTCAGTCCATCTATCAGTTGTTGCTTTAATCCCTGCAAATGCGCTACCTTTTTATCCAGTTCCTGATAAGCTTCTTTGGCTGCCATCCCAAGACCTGCGATACCCGGAACATTATCTGTACCGGAGCGCATGCCTTTCTGCTGGCCTCCGCCCAGAATAATCGGGCGAATCTTAGCTTTTTCATTCACATACAGAAATCCGCTGCCCTTCGGTCCATGAATCTTGTGTCCGCTGACGGACAACAGATCAATTCCCAGCTTCTTTGGATGAATGCGGTACTTTCCATAAGCCTGAATGGCATCAACATGAAACAGAATATTGGAATTCTTTTCTTTTATGATCTTTGCTGCCTCTTCTATTGGTTCTTCAGTACCTAATTCATTATTTACATACATCATGGATACCAGGATTGTATCCTCACAGATTGCTTCTTCCAACGCCTTCAGATCGGCCACCCCACGGTTATCTACCGGAAGATAAGTGATCCGAAATCCCATCTCTTCCAGGAATCCCATAGGCTGCAGTACCGCTGCATGTTCCACTGCTGTGGTAATCAGGTGATTGCCTGCTCTTCGATTGGCCAATGCACTTCCGATCAACGCCCAGTTGTTGGACTCTGTTCCACCAGAGGTAAAAAAAATCTCTTTGTCCTGTACCTTTAACGTTTGCGCAATTTCCGTTCTGGCCGCTCTCACGTAATTCTCCGCATCCAGCCCTTTCTGATGCTTGGATGACGGATTACCGTAATCCTCTCTCATGATCTTCTCTACAATCTTGATTACGCTGTCCAGACATCTGGTGGTTGCCGAATTATCTAAATATGCTTCCATGTTACTCTTAACCTCTATTTATTAAAAAACAAAAGCAGTCTAATCAGACTGCTTTTTTGTCTGTCACCTTTCAAGATTATACACTAACATTGCCAGTGTGACAAGACCTGCTGTTTCAGTTCTCAGAATTCTTTTTCCCAGTGTGATTGACTGAACGCCAATCTCCCTGGCTTTTTCAATCTCACTACTTTCAAATCCGCCCTCCGGACCGATAAATACCGCCACTGACTGTCCCGGTTGGATACCACTCATAACCTCTCTGGTCTTCTCCATGCCTTCAGCCAGCTCATACGGAATCAGACGAACGTCCATCTTCCCAGCCATCTCCAGTGCTTCCTTGAAAGAAACCACTTGTGTTACTTCCGGAATGCGCAGTCTGCCGGACTGCTTAGCTGCACTTTCTGAAATGCTCATCCAACGCTTCCTTTTATTGGCTTCCTTCTTCGCATCCAGCTTTACCACAGTACGGTCTGTGGATACCGGAACAATGGTATGCACGCCCAGTTCCACTGCTTTCTGAATGATCAGTTCCATTTTGTCACTCTTTGGCAGTCCCTGAAACAGCACAATCTCATTGGCAAGCTCCTGATCGGATTCCCGAATCTCACAGATTCTGGTATCTACCGTATCGCTTCCAAGTGCAGTAATCTCACAATAATACTCTTTGTTATTTTGTCCGTTAATGACACAGATTTTATCACCCACAGACATGCGGAGTACATTTTTTATATGATTCACATCTCCGCTGGTAATGGTGATACTATTTGCTCCCATAGCCGGTTCTTCCACAAAAAATCGATGCATATTATCCTATCTTTCTGGCGGTTACGGATACCCATTCGCCCTGATGTGTCACTTCCAGCACTTCCAGTCCAGCAGCCTTTACTGCTGCTACCACGCTCTCTTCCTTATCATCAATGATACCGGAAGTGATATAAAGTCCTCCTTTTTTCATCTGATGTAAGATCACCGGTGTCAGAGGAATCAGCACATCTGCCAGAATATTTGCCACTACGATATCATACTTTTCGTATCCTACTTCATCCTGAATTGCCTTGTCATCAATGATGTTTCCCAGAATCATATCCATATCTGTAACCGGCACATCATTGGCTTCCAGATTCTCTTTTACTGCAGAGATGGCACATGGATCCAGATCAGTTCCCACTGCATGGGAAGCTCCCAGTTTCAGTGCTGCGATGGATAAGATTCCACTTCCGGTTCCCACATCCAGAATCTGCGTATCTTTGTTGACATACTTCTTCAGCTGTCTCATACACAGCTGCGTGGTCTCATGCATACCAGTACCAAAAGCAGTACCCGGGTCAATATGAATGATCATCTTGTCTTTATCTTCCGGCTTTACGTCTTCCCAGGAAGGGATAATCAGAATATCGTCTACATAAAACTGGTGGAAATACTGTTTCCAGTTATTGATCCAGTCCTTATCTTCTGTCTGGCTTTCGGTAATCGTACATTCGCCAATATCCATGAAGATACGCAGTTCTTCCAGTGCTTCTTTTACTCTGTCCAGAAGTGGCTGTGGATCCTGATCTTCTTCTACGTAGAAATTCAGGTAGGCAATTCCATCATCCGCTGGTCCATCCGGAAGAATGTCTACAAACATCTGCTTCTTATCTGATTCTGTCAAAGGCACTTTATCCTCAATCTCTACGCCTTCCACGCCCACATCAGCCAGAGTGGAGATCACAATATCTTCTACTTCTGACCTGGTTTTTAAGGTATATTTATTCCATTTCATTACAGGATCCTCACTATTTTCTGACTCTAATCTTCAAAAGTTTCTTTTAATTTATCCATAAAGCCTTTTTTCTTTGGCTTTTCTTCTTTTTTTCCTGCATCTGTATTCTGCTGGTTCAGACTGTTGCCGGTAGCTGCATCAAAAGCTTTCAGTGCTTCCTTGGCTTCATTATTCAGCTTGGTCGGTACCTGAACTACCAGTGTGACATAATGATCACCTCTGACAGACTTGTTTCTCAGAGAAGGTACACCCTTGCCCTTCAGACGGATACGTGTATCGGTCTGGGTTCCCGGCTTCACATTGTACATTACATCTCCGTCAATGGTACTGATCCGTACATCGCCGCCCAGTGTCGCCTGAGCAAATGACATCGGTGCGGTAGAATAAATATTCATATCCTGTCTCTGGAAAATCGGATGTCTCTGGACAACCACTTCTACCAGTAGATCTCCTCTCGGACCGCCATTGGTTCCTGGTTCACCCTTGCCTGCGATTCTGACACACTGACCATTGTCAATACCTGCCGGGATGGATACTTTGATCTTCTTTCTGCTGGATGTATAGCCGCTTCCACCGCAGGAAGTACATTTTTCTTTGATGATCTTTCCCGTTCCGCCACAGTCCGGACAGGTTGTTACATTCTGTACCATACCGAACAATGACTGCTGAGTCATCACTACCTGACCACGGCCGCCACACTTCGGGCAGGTCTCCGGGCTGGTTCCTGGCTTGGCACCGGTACCGTGACAGTTGGTACATTCATCCTTCAGAGAAAGCTCCAGTTCCTTCTCACAGCCAAATACAGCTTCTTCGAAGGTAATTCTCACAGAAGCACGTAAATTTGCGCCCTTCATCGGACCATTGTTGGCTCTTCTTCTGGATCCGCCACCAAAGAGATCTCCGAAAATATCTCCGAAGATATCTCCCATATCTGCTCCATTAAAATCAAATCCGCCGGCGCCACCGCCGCCCTGTTCAAAAGCAGCATGACCAAACTGGTCATACTGACGGCGCTTGTTGTCATCAGACAGCACAGAATACGCTTCTGCTGCCTCTTTGAACTTCTGCTCAGCTTCTTTATCTCCAGGATTCATATCTGGATGATACTTCTTGGCTAGCTGTCGATATGCTTTTTTTATGGTAGCTGCATCGGCATTCCGGTCAACGCCCAGCACTTCATAATAATCTCTTTTTGTTTCCGCCATTTTTCTCTCCTAGCGCCCAAAAGACGGGGGATATGCTCCTCCGTCCCCTGGGACTTTCTATTTAGTTCATAATGCAGTTGATAAAACCTGCAACGAAGTTTATTTTATACTTCTTTATAGTCTGCGTCAATGACATCATCATCATTATTCTGTGCTGTGCTGCCCTGGCTGTACTGAGCGCCGCCCATATCAGGGCCTGCTCCCTGAGGACCAGCCTGTGCACCCTGGCTCTGTTCATATACTTTTGCAAATACCTTCTGAGCACTTTCCATCAGTTTTTCTTTAGCAGCCTTAATCTCAGCTACCTGAGCATCTGTCATTTCTTCCGGATTGCTCTTTTCTACCAGTTCTTTCAGCGCTGCGATATCAGCCTGAACTGCTGTCTTATCATTGGCATCCAATTTGTCGCCAACTTCTTCCAGAGCTTTTTCTGTCTGGAATACCATAGCATCTGCATCATTTCTTGCATCGATAGCTTCTTTTCTCTTCTTGTCCTGTGCTTCGAATTCAGCAGCTTCTTTGACTGCTTTTTCGATATCACTGTCGGACATATTAGATCCGGAAGTAATGGTAATGTGCTGTTCTTTTCCTGTTCCCAGGTCTTTTGCAGATACATTTACGATACCATTGGCATCGATATCAAAGGTAACCTCGATCTGTGGCACACCTCTTCTTGCTGGTGGAATACCATCCAGTCTGAACTGTCCAAGGGACTTGTTGTCTTTCGCAAACTGTCTTTCACCCTGTACTACATGGATATCAACAGCTGTCTGGTTATCTGCTGCAGTAGAGAATACCTGACTCTTCTTGGTCGGAATCGTTGTATTTCTCTCGATCAATCTGGTAGCTACACCGCCCATAGTCTCGATAGACAGTGACAGTGGAGTAACATCCAGAAGAAGGATATCACCTGCACCTGTATCACCAGCCAGGTTACCACCCTGAATTGCTGCACCGATGGCAACACATTCATCCGGGTTCAGAGTCTTGCTTGGTTCTTTGCCTGTCAGAGCTTTTACCTTATCCTGTACGGCCGGAATACGTGTAGATCCACCAACCAGAAGTACTTTAGAAAGATCGGAAGCTGTGATACCTGCATCACGTAATGCATTCTGTACCGGGATAGCTGTTCTCTCTACCAAGTCATGAGTCAATTCATCAAATTTTGCTCTGGAGAGATTCATATCAAAGTGCTTTGGTCCCTCTGCTGTTGCAGTGATAAATGGCAGATTGATATTTGTGGTTGTAGCAGAAGAAAGTTCTTTCTTTGCTTTTTCAGCTGCTTCTTTTAATCTCTGAAGAGCCATCTTATCTACAGAAAGGTCTACGCCTTCTGCTTTCTTAAATTCTTCAATCATGTAGTTTGTGATCTTCTGGTCGAAGTCATCACCACCCAGTCTGTTATCACCGTTGGTTGCCAGAACTTCAATGACACCATCACCGATCTCGATGATAGATACATCAAATGTACCACCGCCAAGGTCATATACCATGATCTTCTGTTCTTTTTCGTTATCCAGTCCATAAGCCAGAGCTGCTGCTGTCGGCTCGTTGATGATACGTTTTACATCCAGACCTGCGATCTTGCCGGCATCCTTTGTTGCCTGACGTTGAGCATCGTTGAAGTATGCAGGTACTGTGATAACTGCTTCAGATACTTTCTCACCAAGATAGTTCTCAGCATCTGCTTTCAGCTTCTGAAGAATCATTGCAGAGATCTCCTGTGGTGTATAGTTCTTGCCGTCAATAGATACTTTGTAATCTGTTCCCATATGTCTCTTAATAGAAGAGATTGTCTTGTCTGCGTTAGTTACTGCCTGACGTTTTGCAGGTTCACCAACCAGTCTTTCACCTGTTTTTGAAAATGCTACAACAGACGGTGTTGTTCTTGCGCCTTCTGTATTTGTAACAACGGTAGGTTTTCCACCTTCCATAACTGCTACACAGCTGTTTGTTGTACCAAGGTCAATACCAATAATTTTACTCATAATTTTGTCCTCCTATATACATAACTGTTAATGAAATATACTAATTTGCCACTTTTACCATACTGTGTCTGACAACCTGGTCTTTGTAAAGATATCCCTTCTGGAACTCCTCTACCACCACGTTCTCTCCGGCTTCTTCATCTTCCACATGCATCACTGCATTATGGAAATCCGGATTAAACTCTGTGCCGACTGCTTCTATAGGCTTTACATTCAACTTATCCATAGTATCCATGAGCTGTCTGTAAATCTTCTCCATTCCGTCTATGAACGGATCGTCCTTTGCATCCTCCGGCACAGCTGCCAGACCGCGTTCAAAGTTATCAATCACCGGCAGGATCTGTTCGATTACACTTTTGGCTCCCATCTCAAACATTCCGGCTTTTTCTTTCTCGGAACGTTTGCGGAAGTTCTCGAACTCCGCCATCTGGCGTTTTACCCTGTCAGTCAGTTCTTCGACTAACTCTGCGTTTTTGTCTTTCTTTTCTTTTTTCCAGAACTTTTTGTCTTTTTTCTCACTCTGTGCTGTCTCTTCTTTTTCTTCTGTTACAGATTCAGCAGCTGCATCTTTGCCTTCCTGATCCGCCTCAGTGTTCTGGTCGGTCTCTGTATTGTTATCAGTAACCTCTTCTGCAGCTTCTTCCATGTTCTTTTCCATGTTTTCTTCTGCCACCTTTCATCGACCACCTTTCTGTTCTATCATTCTCTGACTCTACTGATCCTCAAACACATTGTCAAGCTGTGTCTTCAGGGTCTTCAGCGAATCAACAACTTTTTCATAATCCATTCGCTTCGGTCCGATAATTCCTATCGTTCCCTTAATGCCGCTTCCCAATTCGTAGGTTGCTGTGACTACACTGCAATCCTTCATATTCTGAATGGGAGCTTCATTACCTATATAAACCTGAATTCCTGTATCAGAAGTCTGTGCCATGCTTTCTGCCACCAGACTGGCCAGTTCCTTCTTTTCTTCAAAGGCATTGATTAACTCACTGGCTTTGGAACTGTCTGACAGTTCCGGATACTTGAAGATGTTCGTTGCACCGCTGGTGTAAATCTCCATCTCGTCGTCCATCTGAATGGTCTCTGCCACGGTATCCAGCACTTTGCTTACCACATCACTGTGAATGCCGGCCTGTTCCTTCAGCTTCGTGATCAGTCCAAGATTGATCTCTTCCATGGCCAGGCCATTGAGTGCTGTATTTAACAGGATATTCAGTTTTAATAGCATCTCATTGTTCAGCCCATGCTCAAAATTCAGAACTTTGTTCTTAACGATATTACCCTCCGCTACCACCACAGCAAGAAGCTGTGTCTCATTGATGATGGAGAGTTGTATAAATTTCAGCTTTGTTCTGTGATATTGGGGTGCTGAAATCATGGTAGCATAATTCGTATTGTTCGCCAGTACCTTTACTACCTGCTTCAGGACTGCTTCCATACGGTCCTGCTTCTGGATCATCATGTCCTGCATCTCTTTGACTTCTTTGTCCTTCTGCTCCATCAGGTAGTCTACATACATTCGATAGCCCTGATCCGATGGAATTCTTCCTGCCGATGTATGAGGCTGTACAATCAGTCCCATCTCTTCCAGATCCGCCATCTCATTTCGAATCGTTGCTGAACTCAAGTTTAAGTCTGCGTATTTTGAAATGGTTCTGGATCCTACCGGTTCCCCGGTCTCCAGATATGTTTTAATGATAGCATTAAAGATTTTCCACTTTCTATCATCCAGACGCATCCTCATTCCTCCTTTGGTTGTTAGCACTCATCACTCTTGAGTGCTAATTTCCATGACCTTAAGATATCACCTGCGTTTAGAAATGTCAATAGGCTTTTTACTTTTATTTGACTTTTTTTGGAAATATGCTAAACTTTGAATGCAGTATCAATACGAAAAATTAAATAAGAAAGGATTCCGTGATGAAAATTCGAAACTATCTCACACTTCTGTTTGCAGTTATCTCTATTTTTCTGCTGCTTGCTCTGGCAGGTTATCTAACCTTTGAAAACGCAGATGATACCAATCCGGTAAAACAGACAATTGCAAACCTGATTCCCGGCCTGTCCGTTTCCACAGAAAAAGAAACAGATCCTGCCACAGAGCAGTCAGGAACATCTGTAACCCAGTCTGAAACCGTTGCTGCGGTTCCGACACACTCTATTGTATTTGTAGGGGACTCCAGAACTGTCAGCATGGGAAATGCTGTACAGGATGACTGTACTTATATAGGTAAGGACGGAGAAGGATACCGCTGGTTTTCTTCTGACGGTGTTATCGAACTGAATACAATTCTGGAAAATGATCCTACCCGTACCGTTGTCTATAACCTGGGAGTCAATGACCCGGAAAATGCTTCTCTTTATGTGGAACTTTATGACAGTATTGCCCGCCAGTATTCCGATACTCCGTTTTATTACCTCTCTGTAAATCCTCTTTCCGATGATGCAGACTGTAATACTACGAATGAAATGATTCAGGAATTTAACCAGACATTAAAAAATGCCTTTCCGGAATACTATCTGGACTGTTACAGTTATCTGACAGACTTAGGATTTACCACCGTAGACGGTTTGCATTATGATGATACTACTTCTAACATGATTCATAATTATGTAGTAGATCAGATCAGCAAAGCTGCTTAAAAACATATGAATACCCCGGCAGTTTCATAACCGCCGGGGTATTTTATATAATGATATTCTGTTTTATTAAATCAGATAAATGTAACCTCGAATGCTTCTTCCGCCTGCCCAGTTGTAAATACTCTGATAACGGAATATAATATTGGACTTATCTGACTTCGGCATGGTGGCTCCAACTGTGTAACCAGACTCAGACACATATGGAACTCCATTCACAATATTCTCTACTACTGCAATATGTGCATCTCCTGATGAACCATAATTAAAGATCGCCAGTGCACCGATCTTCGGTGTTGTTCCATAACTGAATCCGCCTTTCCCTTTGGCAACCAGACTCGCATTAGTATTATAAATACCCACTGGGTCTCCACCGAAAATTGCTTTTACTTTAGAGACATTTCCACCGGCATTTGCTACCAGTTCCATTGCTCTTCCGCATGCATACCAAGTGCAGTTTCCAAGTACATACTGATTACCATAATATGCCTTTCCGGTCGGCGCCAGACCATTGTACTGATAGTAAATATTGTATGATTTATTGTAAAAATATCTATTAGATGAAGATGGTCTGCCAGTTCTTGCTTTAAAACCGGACGGCTGTGTTACAATACCATTGTAATCCAGGTAATTGGGACTATTGGTATTATTGGTATTACTTCCGGTGGAGCTGTTATTTGTATTCGTATTGGAAGATACCGTCTTTACAGTTATGGTTCTCTTGACCAGTGTCACACTGGTTCCCTTTACATCTGCTGCACTCAGATAATAAGTATAAGTGCCATTGCCAAGCCTGTCAAACAGCATTGCACTATCCAATGCTGAATTATTTACTTTGTAAGTTCTTTGATTCTTTAAACTTACTGTCTTGGTATACACCTTCTTCTTATTATTATCCAAGATGCTTGCCTTTACTGTCTTAAGATTATAGGTTGAGGTAATGGTTCCTCCAATGGAGTAAGCTCTTCCCTTATTCAGGATCACATTCTTGGACGGGATCGGTCTGGTGATTTTAATGGTTCCCTTTTTCGTGGTCGTAGTTCCTGCTACCGTGAACTTCTTATTTACCACTCTTCTCTTAACACCTTTAGCGTTATAAATACAAATTCGATAAGAATATCTACCTGCTGCAAGCTTATTAAACTCCAGATAAGGATCGGCTGCTCTCAGATTAAAAGCTTTCGTATATGGCCTTGCATCATATCTGTCTACGCATTTCTCAGCAGAATTATAAATTGTGCAGCTGATCTTGGTCATTGGCTCATTTGCCTTAACAATACCTTTTACGTTAAAAAAAGCACCCTTTTTAATTGTAGTCGGCAAGGTTACTCCCGTCTTGGCAGTTACTTTGAACGCCGCCTGAGCACCTGCCGGCATTGCCATAATCAGCAGTGCCATCAACAGCATCATTAGAATTCTCTTTTTCCTCTTCATACTTTCTCCCCTTCTATATTCTGGTACATGATGAAGCGTCATCTGCCAGATTGTTACCAATCTTTTGCAAATACTGGAAATAGTATACTATACTGTAGATTGCATTGCAATATCTTTCAATATTTTTTTAATAATTTTGTAAAAATTTACCAAAGTTATTCTGCTAACAGAAAGTCTGAAAGAATTACATTACTGACAGAAATTCCTGCTTCCGTCAGACTAATACGCCCCTTTTCTTCCTTCAATAGTCCCATCTCTCCATATTTTGAGATCACATCACCATAGATTTCCTTCATGGATACGTTGTATTTTTTCTGGAATTCGCGAGTGCTGACGCCCTGCATCATGCGCAGGCCAAGAATCATCATTTCCTCCATCTCCTCAGCTTTATTCAGCTTCTGCCATTCTCTTACAGGATCTTCCCCTGTCAGGTACTCCTGCATGGATTCTGTATTTTTGTACCGTTCATGATGTAGGAATGAGGCAGCTCCCAATCCGAATCCCTTGTATGGCACTCCTGTCCAGTAGCCACAGTTATGGCGGCATTCTCTCCCCGGTCTGGCATAATTGGATATTTCATACCTGTGATAGCCGTGCGCTGCCAGCATCGTCAGTGTATCCTCATACATCTGTCTTTCTTCCTCTTCAGAAGGCAGAAGATTCTGTGGTTCATCTGCTGCGCGTTTCTGATCTGCCTCAGCGAACTGCCCGTAAAACGGTGTTCCCTCTTCAATAATCAGGCTGTATGCTGAAATATGTTCCGGTTCAAGCTCCAGTACCCTGTCCAATGTCTTCTGCCAGCTCTGGGTTGACTGTCCCGGCAATGCTGACATCAGATCCACATTCATATTCTCAAATCCTGCTTTCCTTGCCAGATGCCAGCTCTCCTGAAAATCCTCCCAGGTATGAATTCTGCCCAGTCTCTTCAGTTCTCTGTTGTCTGTTGACTGAAGGCCAAAACTGATCCTGTTAATTCCGCTGTTTTTCCATGCCAGCAGCTTTTCCCGGTCGGCAGTACCCGGATTACATTCCATTGTGATCTCTGTCTCATTTTCCATTCTGGCATGACGGTAAACGGTATCCAGAATCCGTTCCATCTCTCTGACAGGCAAAATCGACGGGGTACCCCCGCCGATAAATACCGTACTGACTCTTCCATCTCCATATCCTTCCCAGTCTGAGATTTCCCGGCACAGAGCATCTGTATACTGTCTCTGCACCGTCTCATCTGCTGCAAAGGACAGAAAATCACAGTAATTACACTTTCTGACACAGAATGGAATGTGAATATAAAGTTCCAGTTCTTTTTCCATTAATTTTCGTCTAATTTCAGAACACTCATGAACGCCTTCTGTGGAATCTCCACATTTCCTACCTGGCGCATTCGTTTCTTACCTTCCTTCTGTTTTTCAAGAAGTTTCTTCTTACGGGAAATGTCACCGCCATAACATTTGGCCAGTACATCCTTACGCATGGCCTTCACAGTTTCTCTGGCAATGATCTTACTTCCGATTGCTGCCTGAATCGGAATCTCAAACAGCTGTCTCGGGATCTCTTCCTTCAGCTTCTCACACATCTTTCTTCCACGCTCATAAGCAGTTGCTGCATGTACAATAAAGGACAGCGCATCCACTTCTTCTCTGTTCACCAGAATATCCAGTTTTACCAGTTCCGATCTCTGATATCCCTTCATCTCATAATCAAAGGATGCATATCCTCTGGAACGGGACTTCAGTGCATCGAAGAAATCATAGATAATCTCATTTAATGGCAGTTCGTATTTCAGAAGTGCACGTGTTTCTTCCATGTATTCCATGCCAAGATAATTACCACGGCGTTCCTCACAGAGCTGCATAATAGCACCAATATATTCCGTGGTCACCATGATCTCAGCTCCTACAATTGGTTCTTCCATATATTCGATCTCAGATGCATCCGGCAGATTGGACGGATTCGTCAGATCTATTACTTCTCCATTGGTCTTATGCACCTTATAGATAACGCTTGGCGCTGTCGTCACCAGATCCAGATTATATTCCCGCTCCAGACGCTCCTGAATGATCTCCAGATGAAGTAAGCCCAGAAAGCCACAGCGGAAACCAAATCCCAGTGCCAGAGATGTCTCCGGTTCAAACTGCAGTGCCGCATCATTTAACTGAAGCTTTTCCAATGCATCCCTCAAATCCGGATACTTTGCGCCGTCTGCCGGGTAAAGTCCGCAGTACACCATCGGATTTACCTTCTTATAACCCGGAAGTGGTTCACTGCAAGGTTCCTCTGCATTGGTTACGGTATCTCCCACTCTGGTGTCCTTTACATTCTTCAGACTGGCAGTAATATACCCTACCATTCCGGCACTCAGTTCTTCACATGGAATAAACTGCCCCGGTCCAAAATATCCTACTTCTACTACATCAGCCACTGCTCCGGTCGCCATCATACGGATCGGTGTACCCTTTCGTACCGTTCCTTCCTTAATCCGGCAGAAAATAATCACGCCTTTGTAAGAATCATATACAGAGTCAAAAATAAGTGCCTGCAAAGGTGCCTCCGGATCTCCTCCCGGCGCAGGTATTTTTTCCACAATCTGTTCCAGAACCTGATCTACATTCAGTCCTGTCTTTGCTGAGATCTGCGGTGCATCCTGAGCCTCAATTCCAATCACATCTTCGATCTCGTTGATCACTCTCTGCGGATCTGCACTTGGAAGATCAATCTTATTAATCACCGGCATAACATCCAGGTCATGGTCCAGTGCCAGATAAACATTGGCCAGTGTCTGTGCCTCGATTCCCTGGGCGGCATCTACTACCAGAATGGCGCCGTCACAGGCTGCCAGACTTCTGGAAACTTCATAGTTAAAGTCCACATGTCCCGGTGTGTCAATTAAGTTAAAAATATATTCTTCTCCGTCTTTTGCTTCATAAACAATACGCACCGTCTGCGCCTTTATGGTAATTCCACGTTCCCTCTCCAGGTCCATATTGTCCAGGACCTGTGCCTGCATCTCTCTGCTGGTCAGAAGCCCTGTCATTTCAATAATACGGTCTGCCAGTGTGGATTTGCCATGGTCTATATGTGCGATAATACAAAAATTTCTTATTTTATTCTGATCAATTGCTGCCAATAGTATTTCCTCCTGTTCAAGAGGCATTTTAGCACATGATTTCCCGCTTTGTCTATACCTAACCGACTTACCGGCTGCCTTTCAGTTCCTTATTCAGGATCTGTGCAAAAACATTCATGGCATTTTTCTCTTCTTCCAATGAATTCAGCTGTGTCCCAGCTTCTAAAAGAATACTTCTCGGTCGATAATGCAGATTAAACCGATAAGCCATCAGATAAATATTGCGCATTACTCCAGGTGCATCCCTCTCTGCCAGTATCTGCATCTGCAGGGCAAACGCAGTATTTTCTTTTATGTAAGGATTAGGCAGATAGGTAATATCCTGATGGTCGGCTGTCTGACTCATTCCCAGAATAAACATCAGATTCGCTGTCTGTTTCCCCTGATATTCCGTAACAAATTTCTTACCGTCTACCCCATCTCTGTGCAGATCTATAATGACCTGAATCTGTGGATACTCCTCCAGCCATTTTTCTACTGCAGCTCCCGCATAGTCATAAGCCACATTCCGGTCCAGTACACCATCCACCAGATCATATACTCCCCTGTCATGGATTACTTCATATCCATACTGTTCTGTCAGAAGCTGTGTCAGATAATCTCCCACTCCTACAATCGTTGTGGTATCATCCCCCTCCACCGTGTCTGTGAAACCTTCCTGAGAATGGCTGTGATAGATGAGTATCTGTGGGCCTTCTGTCTGATCCAGTGACAGATCCATATCCAGGAGGCTGTTATTCAGCCTGCTGCTGTCTATGGTTGTTGCAGCGTCCATAGAAAAATATGCATTCAGAAGTGTGGCGAATTCTTCTTCCCTGGAACCTTGCGTACTCTCATTTTCTGATTCCTCTTTCTGGGTATCCTCTGTCTGTTTTCGACTGACCATCCACTCCTGCAAATCCAGTGGCTGTTTCTGCTCCTCTGCTTTTGCCTCTGCTTCCAGAATCAGTTCGTATTCCTCATCCGGTTCATTTTGTCTGCTCTCTTCTCCCAGCCTGTCCGCATACCAGGCAAAAGGAATCATCGTCTGACGGACACCTGCCTCCAGATCCTGCTGCCAGACTTGTGTCGCTTCATCATAATACAGTACAGGCACAAAAAGCTGTTCACTGTATGTTTCCAGTTTCCGGTAAAAAGCAGACAAAAGCGGCGTATCCTGAAATACACCGTTTTCTCCTGCAATCGTCACCGCCCGTATCAGAATATATCCACTCAATACTGTCATGCAGACCAGAAGCACTGCTCTGATGATCCTGTCCAGTAGCCGCATTTTTTTCACCTCTGTACCAGTCTATGAGAGAACCATGCAGTTTATGATGAAAATGCGATATTCAATGCTTCTGAAATGGTATAACTGACTTTTTTGACTGTCTCGTCAATGTCCTTCGGTGTAACGAACATCGTATTTAATCCCGGTGCCATCTGTTCCCGCAGATCTTGCATCTGGTCTTCCTCCAGCTCTGTCTGGCTGATGGCATCATAGACAATGGTTGCCGCATCCACCACAGTAGGCACTCCAATGGCAATGACCGGTACCCCGAGCGTCTCCTGATTCAGCCTGCATCTGTGGTTTCCCACACCGGAACCAGGGTGGATTCCGGCATCCGAGATCTGTATCGTACGGTTCAGTCTTTTAATACTCCTTGCAGCCAGTGCGTCTATTACAATCACCATATCCGGTCTGGTTTCTTTCACTACCCCGCGGATAATCTCCAGTGTCTCCATTCCTGTCTGCGCCATGACACCCGGAACCAAGGCACTGACCGGATTTTTTCCCTCTTCTGTCAGTCCAAACTCTCTGAACAGATGTCTGGTGATCTTCAGATTATCCATTACCAGGGGTCCAAGAGCGTCCGGTGTTACATTCCGATTACCGAGACCCACCAGAAGTACTGAGCCCACTCTGTTTTTGCGAAGACTTTTTATCCTCTGCGCCAGCACTTCTGAGATCTCTCTATGATACCCCTCATCTTCTGATCCCATATCAGGAACTTCCATGGTCACATAACATCCTACCGGCTTTCCAATGGCTTTTGCACCGTTTTCCGTTTTTATGGTTACCGTTGTCGTATGAATATGATTCTGCGAATCCTCTTCTTCCTGAATCTGAATCCCGTTCAGTTCTTCTCCGGATTTATCCAGATTCTCTCTAGCCTCCAGTGCCAGGTCTGTGCGAACTTCGAAAAATCCTAACATAGCTTTCCTCTCTTTTCCGATTTACTTCTTTTCTGCTATTTTTCTCATTTTTTTCCGAATTATGTATTGACACAGCACTCTTGTTGCACTAAAATAGAGAAGTGTGGTATCTGTGAACGTATGGATCAGATACGAAGTATATTTATGTTAGAACGTCCGTGTCCGAGTTTAACATAAAAGATGAAAAAGAGAATAAATTGGAGGTGTCAGGAATTGGCTAACATTAAATCTGCAAAAAAACGTATCTTAGTTAACAGAACAAAAGCTGAACGCAATAAAGCAATCAAGTCTGGTGTTAAGACAGCAATCAAGAAAGTTGAAGCTGCTGTTACAGCAAAAGATAAAGATGCTGCAGTTGCTGCTCTGCTGAACGCTACAGCTGTTATTGATAAAGCTACTACAAAGGGTGTTTATCATAAAAACAACGCTGCAAGAAAAGTTTCCCGTTTAGCTAAGCTTGTTAACAATATCTAATAAATGAGAAGTTTAAAAGACCATCGGTCCGTCATCCGATGGTCTTTTTTAATATCCAAGCTGCGTATCTGTTCAGCACCTTCACAGATACGCAGCTTATCATTTGCTCATCTCTACGATTACCAGCTCAACTGCCAGCTTTTCATCTAATTTTCCGGTCTTGACATCTGTCTCTGTCTGAACGGCTGTCTCTACTGCATAGCGGAGCTGTTCCTGCGAAAAGCTTCTGGCATAACGAAGTCCGTTCCGTACAATAAAGCTCTGTATCCCCAGTTTTTCTGCAATTGCTTCTCGCCCAACTCCCTGACTGCTCAGTTCACTGATCTGCATAATCTGGTTAAACTGTCTGGCAATTAGATATAGTATTCTCATAGGTGCTTCTTTTAATGCCAGCAGATCGTAATACAGATCCAGTGCCCGTCTCTGATTCTTCTGTGCCATAGCATTGATCATCTCAAAAATCTGGTTCACCGTCTGGGTCGTGCAGACTGCCTCTACATCTTCTGCTGTGATAATCTCCTTCCCCAATGTGTAAGAAAGCAGCTTTTCCAGTTCCATGCTGATCTGATTCATATCTGTTCCAGTCTTTTCTAAGAACAGTTCCATGGTGGAACGGGTGATATTTTTCTGTTCTTTTTTTAGAATCCCTAGGATCCAGCGCATCAGAGTATCTTCTGTCTGGCTGGAGAATTCAGCAATACCCCCATTTTTCTTTACCGTTTTATAAAGTTTTCCCCGCTTGTCTACGTCATTCTCTACAAAAAGGAAATAGGTAGTCTCTGGCACCTGTTCCAGATACTCTGCCAGCTCCGGTGATGCACTTTTAAAAAATCCACTGTCCTCAATGACCAGGAGCCGTCTCTCTGAGAAAAAAGGCATGGTCTCTGCCTGGTCAATCAATTCCTGCACGGAGATCCCCTTTCCCTGATAAAAATTAATATTCACCGTATCCTCCGGTGAAACAAGCGCCTCCTGCAGTTTCTTCTTATACTGGTTTCTCAGATAGACTTCTTCTCCTGTCAGAAGATAAATATGTTTGAAATTTCCTGTTTTTAAATCCTGTACTAAATTTTTCATGTTTCCAGTATAACACAGGGACTTTTCCCCTGCAAGATCACCGTTTTGTTTTCTTCTTCTCTGCTTCGCGCATCCGTCTGGTCATAATTCCTCCGATTCTCCCGGTCTCTTTTGCAGAGAGTGATTTCCAGCCATCTTTCTTTACCCTGTCCAGAAGTCCCAGTTCCTCTGCAATCTCATATTTCATTTTATCCTTCGGTGTCAGATTCTTTAAATCTATTGTTTTATCCTGTTTTTTCATAGAAAAAGGTCATACTCCTTTCTTTTTCTTAGAGTATGACCTGCTTTTTTGATATTATACATTTTTATCTTCATTGGTACACGGGAAATGATCCCATGCGCTTTACTGCTTCCGCTCTCCGGACTTTATATGATATATGCCAAGAGACACACCCGCTCCAAGCAACACAATTCCAATGATCATGATAGCGTAGTGCATAAAATACTCATCTGGCAGCACCAGTATTACAGGATCTGTAACCGGATCAAAAAGCCAGTAATCATTCTGAAACACCAGTTCATGAAAGGTAATAAAGACTTTTTCCCAGTTCAGTGCTATCATTCCTCCCAGCACAGAGGGGATCACAATACTGCAGATACCGGTATACTTCAGGAACAGCCAGTCACTCTTTTTTGCCATTCTGATCGCGATGAGCACAAAAAGAATTCCACTAACCACCATAATATACAGAAATCCCTGAAAAATCACTTTCACCTCTTCAAAATGAATCCGAGCCTCATCTGACATGGGAAAAGTAGGAAACTTCAGTTCTTTATGAAAGGACGAAAGATTGTAATCAATCAGTTCCTCATAATTCACCAGTATCTCTTCCTCAGAATAGCCTGTCTCCTCTGCCAGGCGGAGATGTCTCATATCCGCTTTATAGAGACTTTTACAGGACAATGTCAATATCACTGCTACTGAAATCAGGAACACCATACCCACCAGTCCCGAAAGAAACGCCTTTATTTTATTGCAGCGCAGCATGCATCGATCACTTCCAGTGTCTTCTTTAATTCATTTTCTTTTGTGTGGGCACCGGACAGGAAGATTGCTTCAAACTGAGACGGTGCCATATAGATACCGTGAGTCAGCAGATATTTGAAATATTTTGCGAAAGCCTCTGTATCAGATGTTTTGGCGGTCACATAATCTTTTACTTTTTTCTCCGTAAAGAATACGCATCCAAGGGAACCCACATGATTCAGGCAATGTGGAATCTGATGATCGGTCAGGATCTTATCCATCTCTGTATAGAACCAGTCACCGTTTGCATTCAGTTTTTCATAAAAATCCGGTGTATCACGTAAAATCTTCAGCTGAGTCAGTCCAGCTGCCATGGCAACCGGATTACCGCTTAATGTTCCTGCCTGATATACTTTTCCGACCGGAGATACCAGCTGCATGATTTCTTTTCTTCCTCCGTAAGCACCTACCGGCATACCTGCACCGATAATCTTACCAAAAGTTGTCAGATCCGGTTGTACACCAAAATAACCCTGTGCACCCTGAAGACTTAAACGGAATCCGGTAATCACTTCATCAAAGATCAAAAGCGCGCTGTACTTATCACAGATAGCACGAAGTCCTTCCAGAAATCCTTCTTCTGGAGGCACCACTCCCATATTGGCTCCCACCGGTTCCACGATCACTGCTGCAATCTCATCCGGATAGCTGTCAAATAATTCTTTTACGCTGTCCAGATTGTTGTATTCTGCAGACAGGGTATCCTGTGTACATCCTGCCGGAACTCCGGCACTGTCCGGAATACCTGCTGTCATCACACCGGAACCGGCCTTCACCAGCATGGCATCAGTATGTCCATGATAACATCCCATAAATTTCACGATTTTATTTCTGCCCGTATAGCCTCTTGCCACACGGAGTGCACTCATAACCGCCTCTGTACCGGAATTCACCATACGTACCATCTCTATAGACGGAACCAAGTCGCACACAAGCTGCGCCATCTCCACTTCTGCTTCTGTTGCCGCACCAAAGCTCAATCCTTTTCCGGCAGCCTTAACGACACTGTCCAGAATACGCTTGTCGTTATTTCCCAGAATCATTGGTCCCCAGGAACCAATATAGTCCACATAAGTATTGCCATCCACATCTGAAATATACGGTCCGTCGGCACTTACAATAAATCTTGGTACTTCATGTACATTGCCATAAGCTCTTACCGGGCTGTTTACTCCACCCGGGATCAGTTCTACCGCCTGTCTGAATAATTCTTCTGATCTGCTCATCCTATTTTCCCCTCATCCATACATTTTGCCAGTTCTTTTGCATAATAAGTAATATAGATATCTGCTCCTGCACGGTAAGCAGATACTGCCATCTCACAGATAATCCGTTCTTCGTCAATCCATCCCATCTTTGCTGCTGCCTTGACCATGGCATACTCACCGCTGACACTGTAGCATGCAATCGGTGTGGTCACCTGTTCTCTTACCTTTGCCACCATATCCAGGTAGGACATGGCAGGTTTTACCATAATGATATCTGCGCCTTCTTCTTCATCCAGCAGTGCTTCCTTGATTCCTTCTCTGCTGTTGTGGAAGTCCATCTGATAAGTCTTGCGGTCTCCGAATGCCGGTGCAGATCCTGCCGCATCACGGAACGGACCGTAAAATGCAGAAGCATATTTTACTGCATAAGACATAATCGGTACATTCGTAAATCCAGCTTCATCCAGTGCTTCACGGATTGCAGCTACTCTTCCGTCCATCATGTCAGAAGGTGCTACCATCTGTGCACCCGCTTTTGCATGGGAAACAGCGGTCTTTGCCAGCAGTTCCAGTGTCTTGTCATTATCTACATCATGATCGCACAGCACGCCACAGTGACCATGGGATGTATATTCGCACATACATACATCTGTTACCAGATACATCTGTGGAAAATGCTCTTTTGCATAACGCAGAGCTCTCTGTACAATACCATTGTCATCATAAGCCTGGCTTCCTACTTCATCTTTCACTGCAGGAATACCAAACAGCATTACAGACGTTACACCTGTATCCAGAAGTTCCTGCAGGCATTCTCCCATACGGTCCACCGTATAACGATACTGACCTTCCATGGAAGGAATCTCTTCTACTTTATTCTCTCCATCCATGACAAACATCGGATACATCAGAGAGGCTTTATCCATTCTGGTCTCCCGTACCATCTTCCGAAGTGTCATACTTCCTCTTAAGCGTCTTGGTCTTTTTGTCATTTCCATCTGACTTTCCTCCTTGCATGACCTGTGTCTATAGGAACAGGGTCGTTATTGCTTTACTCCTATTCAGTCCTGTTTCTGGCATAATTCTGCTACTTTTTCTACTACGGAATCCATAGTTGCTTTTTCTGACATCTCTGTCCGCATTCCAAGGGCATCTGCCGCCGCCTTTGTCTGTCTGCCGATGCAGACTGCGTGAACCTTCGTATAGTCCAGACCCTTTGTTGCTTCCGCAAAACCTTTTACTGTGGACGCACTGGTAAACACCGCATAATCAATGCTTCCATTTTCAAATTCCTGTTTTTCATTAATGAGAGCAGAACCTGCATATATGGTATCATATGTAGGGATATCGTCAATAGTTGCTTTTCGTTTTTCTGTCAGAATCTGCACCAGTTCCTGATTGCCGATAGATGCCCTTGGAATCAGAATGTGGTCTCCGTCATTGCACTTTTCTGCCAGAGCCTTTCCAAGTGCCTCTCCGTAAAACTCTTCCGGTACCAGATCTGGATAAAGCCCGCGTTTCTCTAATTCTTTTGCTGTACCAGATCCAATCACAGCCAGACGCACCTGACCCAGTTTTCGGATATCCTTATGCTGTTTTTCCATTTCTTTAAAGAAAATACGCACTCCCGTAGGACTGGTAAATACCAGCCACTGGTATGTCTCAATCTGCTCTAATGCTTTCACCAGACGGCTCTGGTCTTCACATGGCACAATGCGGATTGCCGGAAGTTCCAGCACTTCTGCACCGGCACTGCGAAGCTTCTGGGACATCTCAGAAATCAGTTCTTTTGGTCTGGTAACCAGAATCTTCTTGCCTGCCAGTGGAAGTTTTTCATACCATTCAAATTCTTCTGCCAGACTGCATACTTTTCCTACTACAATTATAGCCGGTGTTTCTGCACCACGCCGTTCTACTTCTTCTTTTAATGTGGACACCGTTGCCACGATTCTTCTCTGTGCCGCAGTGGTTCCCTTAATCAAGAGGGCTGCCGGCATATCCGGATCCATGCCTGCCTGAAGCAGTCCCTGGCAGATATCTCCAAGGGCAGATACTCCCATAAGAAATACAAGGGTTCCTTTTGTCTTTACCAGTGCCTCAAAATCAATATTATAACTCTCTCCCTGACGCTTATGTCCGGTAATAATATGAAGAGAAGAACAATAATCCCTGTGAGTAACCGGAATGCCGTTATATGCCGGAACGGAAAGTGCCGAAGTCACGCCTGGAACTACTTCATAGGGAATCCCTTCTTTCACCAGAAGCTCCAGTTCCTCACCGCCACGTCCAAACAGGAATGGATCTCCACCTTTTAAACGCACTACACGTTGTCCTTTTTTTGCCTCATCCACCAATACCTGATTGATCTGTTCCTGCTTCATGATATGTTTGCAGGAACGTTTTCCCACGTTAATCATTTTGGCATCTTCGGGTATTATATTCAAAATACTCTGTCCAACCAGTGCGTCATATACCACCACTTCTGCCTGCTTCAAAATCTGTTCACCCTTTCTGGTAAACAGTCCCGGATCAGAAGGTCCGGCTCCTACCAGCCATACTTTTCCTGTCATGCTTTTTTACTCCTTCCATATTCTGCTTTCAACTGAAGTGCCAGTTTTTCTCCCAGACTTTCTGACTGGTCTGCAGGCCCTGTCAGGCTTCCCTTTAGATACCCGCCGTCTTCTTCATTATAATACAGTCCAAGAAGCAGAATCTGTCCATTCTGAATTCTTGCATGTGCAGCCACCGGTGAAGAGCATCCACCATCCAAAACACGGACAAAAGCCCGTTCACAGAGAGCACAGGCTCTTGCTTCAGGATCATCATATGTCTTCAGAAATCTATAATCCTCTCCTGATCTTCCCTGAATGCCAAGAATTCCCTGGCCTGCTGCAGGAATCATCTCCTCCGGTTCCAGGAAACGGCTGATTCGTTCTTCCAGCCCCAGACGCTTTAATCCTGCTGCTGCCAGAATCAGTGCAGAAAAATTGCCTTCATCCAGCTTACGCAGACGGGTCAGTACGTTGCCACGCACTGTGGCAAATGTTGCCTGTGGATACAGTTCCTGTAGCTGCAGAATCCGTCGCTTGCTGGAACAGCCAATCGGCTTGTCAAACTTCAGCTCTGTTACTCCTTCCGGCAGTACCAGCACATCCCGCGGATCTTCTCTCTTAGAGAAGGCTACCAGTGGCAGTTTCTCCGATACCTCCATGGGCATATCCTTTAAGCTGTGTACAGACAGATCACTTCGTTTTTCCATCAACGCTTTGTCCAGTTCTTTTACAAATAATCCCTTACCGCCCACCTGATCTAATGTACGGTCCAGAATCACATCCCCGGTTGTTTTCATGGTCAGAACATCTACCTGGATGTCCGGGCAATGTGTCTCTATATATGTTTTTACCATTTCGGTCTGAATGACAGCCAGCCTGCTTTCCCGGCTGCCAATGATTATTTTCCTGCTCATTTCTGAAATACATCTCCCATTGCTTCGATACATTCCCGGAATGTCTGATCGCTGAGTCTTGATTTCATTCCGAAAATCATTTTATTTATTACTTTTCCTGCCGCTGCTTCCACATACTCTTGAAGGCGGTCAATCTGCTCCACTTCCTGCGGTGCTTCTTCTCTGGCAGTTCTCATCAGTTCCTTTACCTGCTTCTGGATCCTTAAATGAAAATCTTCTGTTGCCTGCTTTTTAATAACCTGCACCTGTTCAATGATATCTCTGCCTTCATACCAGTCAAAAAACTCGTGCATCTGCACATCCAGAATGCCTTCCGCTTTTTTGATGTTTTCTTTTACCTGTTCACTGGTGTGATCTGCCTTAAAATAATCAATATCATACAACGTTACATGCTTCAGATCACCTGTACAAACTTCAATGTCCCTTGGCACTGCCAGGTCAATCATGACCACGTCATGGTTCAGATGAAGATTCTCTACTGCTTCACAGGTCAGTGTATAATTCGGACTGGATGTGGCACTGACTACATAATCACACTCCGGAAGCAGTTCCAGCCTTTTGCCGTAATCAATCCGGGCACAGCCTTCCGGGATCTGCACCACACCGCTGCGATACTGTCTGACTGTGACCGTAACAGAAGCTCCCTGCCCCCGGAACACGTTTGCAGAAAGCTTTCCCATTTCTCCATTTCCGATCACCATACAGTTTTTTCCTTCAAAGACATATCCCTGATCTTTTAATTCCTGTACTGCTTTATGAATAGCAGAACTGTTGGCATCGGAAAGCACCACTTCTGTTTTTACTTTTTTGGCTGCTGTAACCGCCATGCGGAACAGAACTTCCAGTACATTGTCTGTGGCATACTGATCTCTTGCCATGGTCAGCGCATCCTTCACCTGTGTGATAATCTGATCTTCTCCCAGAATTCTGGACTGAAGTCCACAGGATAATTCAAACAGATGGTGCACTGCCTCTCCTTCCCGGCGACAGATCAGATAATCACGGTATGTATCCGGATCGATTTGTTTTTCCTGACAAAGCATTTCGTAAAGATCTACGTCTTCTTCTACACTGCTGACCCAGATCTCCATCCGGTTACAGGTAGAAAGTATAATGCATCCTGCAATATCCGGACGCTCTTTCCATTTTTCCAGTGTTTCTCCAATTGCTTTTTTCGTAAAGGAAAAGACGGTACGGACATCGATAGATGCCCGTGTATGATCTATTCCTATCATCTGTATACTCATTTTGCTTCCCTCACATGGCGTACAAACATATTCTGGATTCCTTCCAGTTCTCCCAGACCGATGATATGGCATTCCACATCATAACCTGCTCTCTTCAGCTGGCCTCCCCAGGAGTCTTCTTCGTCTCCTGCCATATCATTTTTTGCATGATCTCCTGCTACGATCATAAACGGAGCCAGATGTACCTTCTTCACATCCCGACCGTCAATTTTTTTCATAATCATCTCCAGTGTCGGAAGTGATTCTACCGTACCTACATACATATTTTTATGTCCTGCCGCTTTCAGAGCCTCATCCAGCTGTTCATAAACAACATTGGCCTCATGAGAAGTTCCATGTCCCATAAAAATAATCAATTCATCTTCTGGGACACTGTTCCAGTATTCTCCCAGGATTTTCACAATTTCTTCTTTGTCTTGTTCTGTTACAAACAGGGCATCACCGGTCTTTATTTCTTCAAAATCAGCTTCTGCCAGGTGAACCTGCTCACACATTTTATCATTTTCAATGGCATTCATCACATGGGTCGGCTGTACTGTCACTGTGCGAATACCGTCCTTTTTCATCCTTGCAAATGCTTCCTGCACACTGTCAATGTGTACGGCATCCCGCTTTTCCAGCTTTTTCCGTATCATATCACTGGTCCATGCACGGTATATCCGGCGCTCCGGATAGCTTTCCTGCAATTTTGCTTCAATCCTGTCAATGGTTCTCTCTCTGGTGTCGTTATGGCTGGTTCCAAAACTGACTGCCAGAATTGCCTCTGTCTGTACTGCCATTCCTCTTCCCCTTTGTTTCTTTTCTGTTAAAACTGATTGATATTATGAGCCTGCTCATATTTTACAATCGTATCTATATTCGTTCTTTCAAAATCATTAAACACACTGGCTGCATACTCTTCTGTAAAATCCGATCCGCTCACTGTCGGCTGATACCAGGATTTGCTTCTGAAATAGCTGTCCAGATCTTCATTCACGAACATTCTTCCATGTCTTGCATAGATCTCGTTTCTTGCCAGAAGAATCTCATAATCTGACAGTCCGGTGAGATCTTCCTCCGTAATATAACGGCTGCTGCTGTCCGGAATAATATAATCCCCGGATGAAACCGTTTCTGTGGAAGCTGTCTGTTGTCCGGAATCAGAATGTTCCGCCGCAGCTGCAAAATTTTCCTGTCCTTTGTTCTCTCTGTTTTCATTCCGGTAACTGTGGAACATGGTTTCTCCGTATTCCATCATTTCACTTTCCGGATTGCTCTTATAATACATAATATCGTCCATGGACGCTGTGAGATATCTCTGAATGGTACTGATTCTGGTCAAATTATCCACCTGATCCGGTATTGACGTCGTCACAAGCTCTGCCGGATACAGTCCAAGAGAATTCAATACATCCCTGGCTTCTGCCAGATCTGTATCCTCCCATGTACTTCCCAATATTCCGGTATCTGTCTGCTGTACAAAATCCGCACCATCATAGGTAAACGTTTTCAGATTCCATTCCACTCCATCTGCCAGTATCCCTGCGGTCTCATTTTCCTCACAGCAAAGATAGATTCCATTATCCGTATTGACCAGGAACACTTCGATATCTGCGGCATTCAGAGTCAGAATGTCCTCTGCCAGAGTACACTGTGCCACTCTCTTCAGTTTATCACCTTCATACTGATATACTTCTGCCACCAGATTATTCTGGTTTGTATTCTCATCTGGCTGTTTTACACGGACAGCCAGCAGTTCCTCACTGCCGTCCCAGTTCAGATCCAGCTGATCGAGTGCAAGATATCCGTTATAGTTCTTATATTCCAGAGATGACAGCCATCCGTACAAATAAGCAGACTCCGTATAATCATAAACCTGCGTATCTGAAGAATAAGTATAAAACAGTTCTTCAATATCTACCGCATCTTCTGCTCCTGCTCCCTGTACCACTCCCAGTACTATCATACCGGTCAGTGCCGCTGCCTTCATTACATTTCTTCTGTAGTTCATTTTCAAAATCCTCCTCTACATGTCTCACTGTATGTATCATAACATACTGCGGTATTCCTGACATTAACTGGATCTTAAGTTTTTCTTAGTTAATCTCTTCCGCCTGCCATGTAAAGAAGTGCATTACAGATACATGCAGCTATATTGCTGCCGCCTTTTCTGCCCTTTGCCACAATGTAAGGTACCTCTGCCTGCATAATCAGTTCTTTGGATTGTACCACATTCACAAATCCTACCGGCACTCCGATAATCAGCTCTGGCTTTAATTTTCCGTCTTCGATCAGTTCATAGAGACGTACCAGTGCCGTTGGTGCGTTACCAATGGCAAAAATCAGTGGTTTGCTCATCTCTGCCGCCTTATCCATGCTGGCAGTTGCCCGGGTAGTTCCATTTTTCTTTGCCGTCTCTGCCACATCTGCATCTGACATGAAGCAGTATACTTCTCCTCCATATTTTGCCAGTGCCTTTTTATTGATGCCCGACTTTGCCATCTGGGTATCTGTTACAATACAGGCACCGTTTTTCAGTGCTTTCAGTGCCTTCTCTACTACATCCTCAGAAAAACACAAATTCTTTGCATAATCAAAGTCTGCACTGGTATGAATGCATCTTTTAATAATCGGTGCTTCTTTTTCCGGAAGATCATATCCCAGTTCCTCTGTAATGATTTCAAAACTGCGTTTTTCAATATCCATTGGTTTTACATTCTCAAGCTGTACTTTCATTTATATTCCCTCTTCCAGAATCTCATAGATTTTCTTCATATCCAGATGTTCCCGCAGGCCTGCTGCCAGCAGATCATACTGTGTTTCTTTAAACTGGGCAAAATCCACGGATGTGATCTGGGATACATCCAGTCCCTTTTCCCGTCCGATGGCACGGATCACTGCCTTAGGCACTTCTTCTTTATCAAATACTCCATGCACGTAGGTTCCATATACATGATCTGTATAAGCACCGTCTTCTTTTGTTTTTCCTTTCGTCTGGGCGCCATGGTCTGTAATCTCTGTCAGGGAGGATGCCCCTTCTCTTAAAGTTGAAACACCCATATGAATCTCATACCCCTCCAGTTCTACACCTGAGAGTTCCTTTAATCTTCCTCCAACCGTTGTAAAAGCTCCACTGACACGGGTTCTGGTCTTGTCCCCTGCAAAAACGGTATCCATCGGAAGCAGCCCCATCCCCTTCATGGTTCCTCCTCCTTCCACACCGTCCGGATCACTTAAGGTTTCCCCCAGCATCTGATAGCCGCCACAGATACCGAAAATCAGCTTCCCGGATGCTGCTGCCTTAAGAATGGCAGCTTCCAGTCCGTTCTGACGCATCCACGCCAGGTCAGACATGGTACTCTTGGTTCCCGGCAGAATGATCAGATCCGGATTCTTCAATTCGGATACACTGCCCACATACCGAAGTGATACGCCTTCCATACTTTCAAATGGATTAAAGTCTGTAAAATTTGAGATTCTCGGCAGGCGAATCACTGCAATGTCAATCACACCTACTGCTTCTTTTCGGTCAAAACGCTCTGTCAGACTGTCTTCATCCTCTACCTGAATCTGCAGATACGGTGCCACGCCCACAACCGGAATTCCTGCCTTTTCCTCCAGCATTTTCACACCGGGATCAAGAATGGATTTGTCACCACGAAATTTGTTAATGATCAGGCCCTTCACCATCTTTTTCTCGTCTTCTTCCAGAAGCATGACCGTTCCGATCAGCTGTGCAAACACACCTCCCCGGTCAATGTCTCCTACCAGGAGTACCGGTGCACCTGCCATTTTGGCCATTCCCATATTAACGATATCTTCTTCCTTCAGATTGATCTCTGCCGGACTGCCTGCGCCTTCAATGACAATGATATCATATTCTTCTTCCAGCTTATGATATGCTTCCATGATCTGTGGAACCAGTTGTTTCTTATAGGCAAAGTAATCTCTGGCTTTCATGTTCCCCAGGACTTCTCCGTTGACAATCACCTGTGAACCCACATCTGTAGTCGGTTTTAGCAGAATCGGATTCATATATACGGAAGGCCTGATGCCGGCTGCCTCTGCCTGCATGACCTGTGCCCTGCCCATCTCCAGCCCTTCTTCTGTAATAAAAGAATTCAGTGCCATATTCTGTGACTTAAACGGAGCCACTTTATAACCATCCTGCTTAAATATTCTGCAGAGCCCCGCTGCCAGCAGGCTCTTGCCTGCATTGGACATGGTTCCCTGTACCATAATTGCTTTTGCCATATCAGTTCCGCCTTTCTGCCTGTTTCAAAATCTTCTGAAACACTCGAATCAGTTCTTTGTTCTCTTCTTCTGTCCGAACTGCAATCCGGTAAAATCCCCTCGTAAGCCCGTGGTAATTACTGCAGTCCCGAATCAGAATTCCTTCTTCTTTTGCTCTTTGTGCCAGATCCTCCGGTCCCTGGAAGAACAGATAATTTGCCTTGGAATCACAGACCCACAGATGCAGATCCTCCAGATTCTTTTTCAGCCATCTGCGTTCCTTCTGCACCAGATCCCGTGACTGTTCCACAAACGTCTCTTCCTTCAATGCCGCAATACCTGCCGCCTGTGCCGGAATCGATACGCTCCATGGCTGAATAACTTCCTTCATTCGCAAAAGAAGATCTGTATCACTGCTCATTCCATATCCAAGCCTTAAGCCCGCCATAGCATAGATCTTGGTAAATGCCTTCAGGATAAACAGACAGGGAAATTCCTGCAGGTATCCAGTATAATCTGCATCTTCTTTTTCTTCCAGGAAATCAATGAAACAGGAATCCAGTACCACGCGGATCTGTTTTTCCTGACAGATCTGTAAGATCTTAAGAATCTCTTCCCTGGGAATCAGAAGCCCCGTAGGATTATTGGGATTGCACAGAAAAATCATATCCAGATCTTCCGTTAGATGATCCCAATAGGCAGTTTCATACTGAAATCCATTTTCCTTTTTCAGCTGATAAAACGCTACCTCACATCCCTGGCTCCTGAGCGCCTGTTCATATTCTGCAAATCCAGGTGCCAAAAGCAGTGCTTTCTTTGGTTTTTCCGCCTGCACAATGGCAAAAATCAATTCTGCCGCGCCATTTCCACAGAGAACGGATTCGCTTTTTATGTGTTCCTTCTCTGCAATAGCACTCTTTAGCGCCCTGCACTCCACATCAGGATAATGGGCACATTCCAGAATGGATTTCTGCGCTGCCTCTGTCACCCTTGCAGGGGTACCCAGCGGATTAATATTGGCTGAGTAATCTATGCGGTACGCAGTTGAATATATGTCTCCGCCATGACGGTGTTTGAGCATCTTTTTCCTCCAGTCGGACAGCTTCTGTTCTGATCATATCAGAACATTAAAATCAGGTATTTTACCAGTGTAAATATCACCAGTGAAACTACTGCTGTCCCGTATAATAATTTATTTGCACGGACAATATCTTCCGCTTCCACCGGTCTTATATCGTCCCCAATTGTCTTCTTCTTATGTAATTCTCCAAAATACCAGGCATCACCGGCAAGCTGTACATTCAGTGCTCCTGCCATCACTGCCTCCGTCTGGGCAGAATTCGGGCTGGCATGATTGTAACGGTCTCTCTTAAAAATGGCAAAGGCATGTGCCCCGTCCAGTCTGACCAGAAAAGATGCCAGAACCATCAGAAGTCCTGCCAGTCTTGCAGGAATGTAATTGGCAATGTCATCCAGATAAGCCGGAATCCTGCCAAAATACAGATAGCGGTCATTCTTGTAAGCTACCATGGAATCCATAGTGTTGACAGACTTATACATCCATCCAAGAAACGCACCTCCGATTGCGATGTAAAACATCGGTGCAATGACTCCGTCAGAGGTATTTTCTGCCACTGTCTCTACCGCTGCCTTGGTAACCCCTGTCTCATCCAGTATTTCTGTATCTCTTCCCACAATCATAGATACAGCATGTCTGCTGCCCTGTAAATCATGCTTTTTCAGCTTCCGGTATACTTTCATACTTTCATCTTTCAGAGACTTGGTTGCCAGTAACTGCCAGCACATAATCGTCTCCAGAACCAGCCCGCACACCGGATGAATATGATATGCCAGAAGCAGGAGAAGTAAAGGTATGCCGGATGACAAAGTAATCACGATCAGTGCCATCAGCCATCCCATCACCATCTTCCGGTCAGGTGAATCGCTTTTTTTGTTCATGTGTTTCTCCAACAGTCCGATCAGATTGCCCACCAGACGGATCGGATGATAAAGTCCGTGTGGATCTCCGATGATAAGATCCAGTATAAATCCCAGCACAAGTGCCAGAAGTGATAATTTCATTATTTTATCCTCGGTTTTGTTTGTTAATTTTTCTTTTCCTGCTTTACTTCCTTATCTCTCTTTTTGATAGTTTCTGCATTTTTGCAGGAACTTCATCAAAAATTCCGGACAGGAATAATAATATAAATGCGGGAATCCTGCCATCAGTGTCTCATTTTCATGAATGCACCGCCAGCTTCTTTTTCTCAGCGGCTTTTTCGCCACATAGCTTTCTCCACAGGAAGTGCTGTCAAAATAATGGAACTCATGCCCCCTTAACACCTGCTCTGCTTCAGGTTCTTCAGCTGAATGCAGTTCGATATAGCCAAAGCGTCCCAGTTTGGAAGTCTTATAGGCCTTTCCCTCAATCACGCCTGCCACCGGCCAGGCTGTTCCATTCATATCTTCCATGGACTGGTGCAGATACATAAAACCGCCACACTCTGCCATACATGGCATGCCTTCTGCCAGTTTCCTCTTCACATCATTTCGCATGGATGTATTTTCAGAGAGCTGCTTTGCAAATAATTCCGGATAACCTCCGTAAAACAGTACACCGTCTGTATCAGGGATCTGACTGTCATGTATGGGAGAAAACGGAATCACTTCCGCTCCAAACTTTCGAAGCAGATCCATATTAGCTTCATAAATAAAACAGAATGCCTCATCCCTGCTGACTGCTATACGAAGTGGCTGTTTTCCTGCCTGTTCCGCTTTCATCTGTTCTGTCAGCCTTTCTATCTCCGCCTGTGCATGGCTCATTTCTCCCGGTGAACCGGCACTGTGTCCCAGTTCCAGCATCGCATCCAGATCCAGAGTATCTTCCAGCACTTCTGCAATATGCTGCAGTTTTTCTCCCAGCTGCTCCACTTCCTGAGGCAGTACCAGTCCCAGATGACGGCTCTCCAGAGAGCAGTCTTCCATCCTTGGCACATATCCGTATACCCGGATGCCAAGTTCTGCCTCAATCAGCTCTCTCATCTGTGGATACAGCATGGCTGAAAACTGATTCAGGATCACGCCCTTAATCCTGCTGGGCTCCCGATAGGTCAGAAATCCCTTGATATACGCAAGCACCGACAGACTCATACCTCTGGTATTTACCACCAGGATGACAGGTGTATCGGTCACCTCCGCCAGATCACATGCACTGGCCTTAACGGAACATCCTCCCAGGCCGTCGTAATATCCCATCACACCTTCCATGACAGAAATATCACTCTCTTCTGCACTCTGACAAAAGAGATAGCGGGTCATTTCCTCCCCTGTGAAAAAGGTATCCAGATTCCCGGACTTTGTATGAATCACTTTTTCATGAAACATCGGATCAATATAATCCGGTCCGCATTTAAAGGATGCTACCTTTAATCCTCTGTTTTTCAGTGCCTGCAGTATTCCGCAGGTAATCATGGTCTTTCCGCTTCCGCTGGCTCCTGCAGCCAGCATAAATCTCGGATATTCCCTCATTCTGCCTTTCCTCCTGTGCAGGAAATCACGTAAACCGGATTCTGTCCCATCATCATATGGTATCTGCCAATTTCCTTTGACTTTCCAACGGATACTGCTGCAATGTCCACATCCGTTACCGGAAGTGTCTTTACACAGTCCAGTGCTTCTGCCACTGTCTCCAGTGCAATACAGTTGATCACAATCCGCACCTGTGGATTCTTCTTCAAAACCAGTTCCAGAATGGTTTTTAAGTTCCCGGATGAACCTCCCACAAATACATGGGTCGGTGACGGAAGTTCTTCCAGTGCCTCCGGTGCCAGTCCTTCCACGATCTCCAGATTATCTGCTGCGAATTTCTTCTTGTTTTCCCGCATCAGTTCTACGGCTTCTTCCTTTTTCTCGATGGCATACACATATCCGTCTTCCGCCTGAAGCGCCGCTTCTATGGAGATACTGCCGGTTCCTGCTCCCACATCATATACAATGGAATCCTTTGTCAGATGAAGCTTCGACAGGGAAATGCTGCGCACTTCGCTCTTTGTCATCGGTACTTTTGCCCGTAAAAATACCTCATCCTCCAGGCCATGGGTAACCACCTGATCCGGCTGTGGATTCTCTGCCAGTATAACACAAAGATCTGAAAAGTTCTCATTTTCCAGTTCTGCCACCGTTCCACTCTGGATCTTTTCTGCCGGATAAGATAAGTCCTGTCCCACATGCAGTATTACCTGATCCATATGATATTCTCTCATCTTCCGGCACAATTCATTGACTGCACTGCCTTTTCCCATAAGGGCAAAAACTTTCTGATTCTTACGGATCTTGCTGATCAGATTGACATATCTTCCATGCTGACTGGTCAGAACCACATCCTCCCAGGCTGTATGGAGTCTGTCACACAGATATACGACAGAAGAGATTCCCGGATAAACCAGAATTTCTTCCCCTGCAAATTTCTCCATAAGTTTCTTTGCGCCACTGTAAAATCCCAGATCACCGGACTGAAGAAGTGCTACCTTCTCATATTCCGGATGACTCATAACGTAATCGTAGATCTCATCCGGTTTGTAAGATACAAAAACAGGTTTTTTCAGTTCCTGTACCTGCTCCAGCATTCTGCCTGCCCCCACCAGAAGATCTGCATATTGACACGCCTTTAATGCTTCACAGGTCATGTTCTCCCGGCTTCCCATTCCAATACCGATCACAGAGATCTCTCTTCGCACAGAAATTCCCGCTTTTTCAACCAGATATCGTTCTACTTCTTCCAAAGACAATCCGCTCTCTTGCACGGGACGCCCTACCAATACCACTCTGGCGCCAGCTTTTCTGGCTGCCCGGATCTTTTCTTCATAGCCACCGTTTTTTCCGGCCTCTTTGGTCACCAGCCAGCGGGCATCAAACTGCTTTAACAGGGCAGTATTTAATTCTTCTGAAAATGGTCCCTGCATACAGATCAGATGCTTTCCGGTAAATCCTAAGGCAGCACAGTGCTCCGCCACTTCCGGAGTGGAAAGCACACGTGCAAATATCCGGTCTGCGAATTCCGGTATGGCTGTATATTTATGCAATTCCTTGCTTCCCGTTGTTGCAAGGATATTGCCTTTTGTCTGCTTTAGGAATTCCACCGCTTCATCCACTGACTCCACGCAGACCATACTTTCCTCGCTGATATGTGTCTGTGAACGCAGCAGCCGGATATATTCACAACCTGTTTCTTCACAGGCTCCCTTAATATTGGCAGAAACTTCTGCCGCATAAGGATGAGTAGCATCCACCGTCATCTGTATTTTCTTTTCTGCAATCAGATGCTGCATCTCTTCCTGATTCAGTCTGGTATGACTGACTTCCAGGTATTTATTTTCCTCCAGAAGCTGTCCGCCATATTCTGTTGCCACGCAGACATATGCCTGTACCTTCTGACGGTTTAAAAATTCTGCAAGAAGACGCCCTTCTGTTGTCCCTGCAAAAATAAGAATTCTAGACATTCTTATATCCCCTTGGTGTTACCATTCTGCCACCGATCTCTTTTGTCTGTGAGTTACCGATAAATACTGTAGTAAACATGTCCACCTGTGTATCACGCAGTTCTTTTAAGGTCATCACCTTCATGGTCTCGCCCTCTCTGCCGATATTCAATACGATACCACATACTGTGTCCGGTGACTTATGCTGCATGCACAGATCACAGGCTTTCTGTAAATAATCATGACGTTTCTTACTGGACGGATTGTAGAGACAGATTACAAAATCTGCTTCTGATGCCAGTACCAGACGTTTTTCAATCTTTTCCCATGGAGTCAACAGGTCACTTAAACTGATCAGACAAAAATCATGAATCAGTGGTGCCCCAAGTACTGCAGCGCCTCCTGTGGCTGCTGTCACACCTGGAATCACTTCTACTTCAATCTGTGGATATTCTGTTCCGATCTCCAGCATCAGTCCGGACATGCCATATACTCCTGCATCACCACTGCAGATCATTGCCACATTCTTTCCTTTGGCAGCTTCCTCAAATGCCAGACGGCAACGATCCACTTCTTTTTTCATCGGAGTGGTCAGGAACTCTTTATCTGCGAAATGTTCTCTCACCAGTTCCACATATACCGTATATCCCACAATGGTATCACAGCTTCTTAATGCATTGGCCGCCCTCATTGTCATCTGTTCATATGCTCCCGGGCCAATTCCCACTACATAGATTTTGCTCATTGTATTTTCCTCTCTGTCTGTTTATTTATAGGGTAAAGTCAATCATATATTCTTTCACTGCCAGTGCTACGGTTACACCATCTTCTGCCGTCTTCGGACAGAGCAGTACTCCATAATCACTGCCAAGTACTGCACTTCTCTCACATACATTGGACACACCTGTGACTGATGCCACAAATGCAGATTCTGTAAAATCGCCCTTTACCTTCTGTAATTCTTCCGCTGAGTATGTCACAAATTCCGCATCCAACTCTCTGGCAGCCTGTATCAGACCTGCTTCTTCTGCCTTCAGATCAATGCTTGCCAACATACAGATACTCTTCTCTGAAATATGATGCTGTGCCAGTACTTTCCGTATTTTTTCTTTAATCCGGTCTGCCGTTGTTCCCTTTTTGCATCCTACACCTGCAACCAGAATCTTCGGAATCAAATGCAGAGTCTGCTTATAAGGTTCCCTGTTGTCATACACAGAAATGCAGATACCATTGGTTCCTTCAAATACTTCTTTCGGATCCCATACCTGCAGTTCTTCCGGGATACTGCCAATCACCGGATAATCTGAATACAGGCCGATCTTCTTTTCGTCCAGCACATCTGCTGAGATCTCCTTTGCATACTTCATATTGGAAATATACAGTCCGTTTTTCCGGGCAAACACATCGACGGCCAAACGGCCGTTCACGTCCGTTGCCGTGGTAATCACCGGAATAGCACCGGTCAGATTGGCAAGAACACCAGTCAGCTCGTTAGCTCCTCCCAGATGCCCGGACATCAGTGATATGGCAAACACACCTTTCTCATCCATCACCACAATGGCAGGATCCTTAGTCTTGCTCTGTACAAAAGGAGCAATGCTGCGCACGGCAATCCCGGCAGCTCCGATAAACAGAATCCCGTCTTTGTCTGTAAACATCTCACCGGTCCATTCCTGCAATGGCTTCTCCAGGTCCTTCAGTCCGTACATGGATGCGTATTTCTTTATGGCATAACTGTCACAGTCATATCCCTGAAGAGACAGTGCCTGGCTGACCATCTGATTCAGCCTGCTCCCATGCTGGGTAAAACTGATCACCGCCAGTCTCATTTGGTTGCCTCACGAAACTCTGTAGTAAATGCCGGATTGTACAATTCGGAACGGTTATAGTGGCTGTGTGTCACTACATCTCCGATAATCATCAGGGCAGTCTTAGTAATATTGTTCTTCTTCGCCGTCTCCGCAAGAGTACCTACAGTGCAGACAAATGCTTTCTCATCTTCCCAGGTAGCCTTATAGACAATGGCTGCCGGAGTATCTGCCGTATATCCGCCTGCAATCAGACGCTCTGAGAGCTGTTCCAACAGTCCGGTACTTAAGAATACCACCATCGTTGCTCTATGAGATGCCAGTTTGGCAATCTCTTCTTTTTCCGGTACCGGTGTCCGTCCTGCCATTCTGGTAATGATCACCGTCTGCGACACATCCGGAAGAGTATATTCCAGATTCAGGGCAGATGCCGCTCCGCAGAAAGAGCTGACACCCGGTGTGTAATCATACTCGATACCTTTTTCGTCCAGCACATCCATCTGTTCACGGATGGCACCATACAGACATGGATCTCCGGTATGAAGCCGTACAGTCATCTTTTTCTCTTCTTCTGCTGCAAACATCACATCCAGCACTTCTTCCAGGGTCATCTTAGCACTGTTGTAAATCTGACATCCTTCTTTTGCATAATCCAAAAGCTGAGGATTCACCAATGATCCTGCATAAATGATCACATCTGCCTGCTCCAGAAATGTCTTTCCTCTTAATGTAATTAAATCCGGTGCTCCTGATCCGGCTCCTACGAAATGAATCATCTTATTTCTCCTTTACAATAATCAGTGAATAGTAACTTGCATCTTCTGGGATCTCTTCCGCAGATCTGTGAATCTTCTCTCCTGGCATTCCGCAGTTCTCGATCATAACCACATCCTGACCGCATTCCATGAGCATCTTTTTCACTTCTCCCATTTTGCTGGCAGCCTTCATAAGGACTTTTGTTCCCTTCAGCTTTAACGCTTCTTCAATCTGATAAGAGGCAGGAATCACATGCAGTTCCTCAGCCTTTTCCACCAGTCCGATGTTCAGTCTGGCAGCCACTGCACAGAACGACGTGATACCGCTGACAATCTCAGCTTCATATCCCATTTCCATAATCTTGGTATGCACATACAGATAAGTAGAATATACGCTGGTATCTCCCAGTGTCAGAAATGCTACATTCTTTCCCTCTTTTAATACGGTCTCAATCTGCATGGCAGCTTCCGTATGACATCTTTCCAGAACCTCCGGATCTTTGGACATCGGGTAATATACTTCCAGACATTCCTTCTCTGCGATCTCCGGTACAGCCTGCACCGTAATCTGATAAGCCACCGTCTCTGTCTTTACCTTTCCAGGTACGGCAATCACATCTGCCTCCCGTATCAGGCGTACTGCCTTCAGTGTCAGTAATTCCGGATCTCCCGGTCCGATTCCGATTCCATATAACTTTCCCTTCATATTTCCCTCCTGTATCTGTTCTCTAATTATTTTACTATAAATCTCTTTAGCATCTCCTCAGCCCCTTCTGTCTCTCCCAGATATCCATGGGCATTGGAAAAAATAACTGCCTCTGTCTCAAGTGCACCCCCGCATCGGTGCTGTAAATAATAATGAATCTTCTCTGTCACCAGTTTCATCACCTGATTCGTCAGATTCTTTTCATTCAAGATATCGATGGCTTCTTCTGTCGTGATGGTATCCAGAAGCCGTCTTGCAGTCTCCAGATCTGCTCCTGCACGAATGGCAGCCGCTGTCATCAGTTCCGCGCGGCTGTCTGCATGACGGGAGTGGGTATTCATAATTCCTCCGGACACCTTGATAAACTTTCCGATATGTGCAATAAAGAGAATGCCTTTTACGCCCATCTCCACAGCCATGTCCAGCGTCTCTCCCACATAGTTACTGCATTTCATGGAATTCTTCAGATCAATCTCCACATGCTCACGCAGGAAATCTTCTCCGTAATTGCCCGGTGTAATAATCAGATATTCGTCTCCGTTCGCATGACGCATCTCCATCTCCAGCCGAATGCTGGCAACCAGTGCTGCTTCACTCATAGGTACCACAATACCACTGGTTCCCAGAATGGATATGCCTCCCTCTATACCAAGTCTTGGGTTAAAGGTCTTCTTCGCCACTTCCTCACCGCCAGGTACCGAGATCACCACTGAGATTCCTCCGGCATAGTCCAGATCTTCACATACAGACTGCACAGCCTCCCGTATCATCTCTCTTGGAACCCGGTTAATGGCCGCTTCTCCCACAGGCTGCCACAGACCTTTTTTTGTCACCCTGCCGACACCTCTACCACCGTCAATCTGTACTCCCGGTGTACTGCTTTTCCTGACGGATGCATAAACCAACAATCCATGAGTAGCATCCGGGTCATCCCCCCCATCCTTACGCACTGCACAGACTGCCTGCTCTTTTTCCAGAGAAACATCCTCCGGAAGCAGATGCAGCAGAATGCCTTTTGGCGTCATCAGATCCACTTCTGTCAGTTTTTTCTGTAAAAGCAACATAGATGTGGCTGCTTTTGCCGCAGCTGCCGCACAGGAACCCGTGGTATACCCACATTGTAATTTTTTACTGTTTTTAATGACATAACAGTCTTCCAGACCATTCTTATGTTCCATGAATCCGTCTCCAAAAAAATACTGCCGCTGGCATATTAAATGACAACGACAGTATCTGATTTTCTAAAAAATAAAATAATCATACGTTCTGAGAACCGGTTGCCGCAGCCTCATGAACGATTTCAGTCTGTCCCGGTCTCTGACTTTTACAGTAACGGACTTGTGGAGGATTTGCACCCCGCTTCCCAGTATAACAAACCTAAAAAAGAGTATATCTTTTTTTGCTCTTTTTGTCAATCTATGCCTTTCCGGTACTTCCGAATCCGCCACGGTCTGTTCCTTCCAGTTTTTCCGTTTCTTCGAATTCAATCACCGGCTGATGTTCCATAATGCGGAACTGACAGATCCGGTCATTTACATGAATCTCTGTGTCACGCATAGCTAAGACCGGCACAAACCACTGGTCATTGTCTCCACAGTAAGACTCATCAATCACACCATAATGATTGGTCTGAATGACACCAAAATTCTTAAAAGTAGAACTTCTCGGCACCACATGTGCCTCATATCCTTCCGGCAGCTTCATGGCAATTCCCAGAGGGATCAGCTTAAATTCTCCGGCTTTTAACACCACATCCTCTGCCGCCCGCAGGTCAATCCAATCGGACTTACCGTCGATATAACGCAGATGCTCAATCTTGTCTGAAAAATATTTAATCTGTATCTTTTCTGTATGCTTCATATACTCTCCTATTCGTCGTGTAATATAATCTGTCCGGTTCTCAGGCTCTCCTGTACATCAATCACTCGCTGGTTGGCACTGCCTCTCCAGTGAAGCTGTGTATTTTTCAACTCTTCCACATATGTTCCATCCACCAGCACATCCAGATCCTTCACCACTTCTTTTTCCTCCACCTGTTCCCAGGTATAACCGGTATAAAGCCAGATCGTTTTTTTCGGAAATCTGTGACGGATCTCTTTTGCCAGCCTGGTGATCTCCGGTTCATTAGAAGGCAGCAGGGGATCTCCGCCACTGAAAGTAATACCGGATATATAGCTTTTTTCCAGTTCCCTGAAAATCTCTTCTTCCGCCTCCCGGTCAAACAACACACCGTCCTGCGGATCCCAGGTTACAGGATTCTGACATCCTTTGCAATGATGTTCGCAGCCAGATACCCAGAGCACTACCCGTAGCCCGTCTCCATTTAACATGTCATCTCTGGTAATATTATGATAATTCATATAACTCCTTACTTCGAGAAAAGAATTCGGTCATTGTCCAGTTCTTTTCCGGCGCCTGTATTGAATTTCTCCAGAAGTCCGTCCACTGTCAGTCCGTCTCTTTCCTTTCCTTCAATATCCAGAATGATTCTTCCGCTGTCCATCATCAGTGTCCGATTTCCCAGTTCCAGTGCAGAATGCATATTATGGGTAATCATCAGGCATGACAGGTGATTTTCTTTTACAATCTTCTTGGTCAGATCCAGTACTTTATCTGCTGTAGCCGGATCCAGTGCCGCCGTATGTTCATCCAGCAGCAGCAGTTTGGGCGGTACCATAGTTGCCATCAGAAGTGTCAGTGCCTGACGCTGTCCACCGGATAAGAGCCCTACCGGCTGCTTCATACGGTCTTCCAGCCCCATATTCAACACTGCCAGACGCTCACGGAACTGTTCTTTTTCTTTTCTGGATACTCTGCTTAAGAAAGCATTCTGACTGGTAGATGTCCGAAGATAGGCAATCGCAATATTCTCTTCAATGGTCATATTCGGTGCTGTACCCTTCATCGGATCCTGAAACAGATGACCGATATATTTTGCTCTCTTATGTTCCGGAAGGAAAGTAATATCCTGTCCGTCCAGTTCCACGAACCCCTCATCAACATAAAAGCCGCCGCATATAGCATTAAACATGGTAGACTTGCCGGCTCCGTTGGAACCGATAATGGTAATAAAATCACCGTCTTTTACTTCCAGATTCAGGTGATTCAGTGCTGTTTTTTCATTTACCGTTCCTTTATTGAAGGTCTTGCAAATATCCATCAGTTTTAACATGTTATCTGCCTCCCTTCTGATATAATTCTCTGTGCCGAAGCATTGCTGCATGTTTTGTTTTCTGCAGGGCAATAATCTCCTTGATTGCCGGAATCGATATGGCAATGGCAACAATCAATGCGGAAACCAGTTTCAGTGCCGATGCCGGCAGATTAAATCTCAGCGCAATTGCCACGATCACACGATAGAGACAGGAACCGATGATGACTCCCACGATTCTCACTTTGATATTTTTTCTTCCAAATATAGTCTCTCCGATAATCAAAGATGCCAGTGCTACGGTAACCATGCCAGTTCCCATATTCACGTCCACAGACTTCTGATATTCTCCCAGGAGACATCCTGCCAGCGCCGTCATAGCACCGCCAATACATAAGCCCACAGTGGTAGTCATCGCCGGGTTGATGGATGAACTTTTTACCATGGCAATATTATTTCCGGTTGCACGAATCGATAATCCCAGTCTTGTTCCAAGGAACAGTGCAAGCAGTATGGCAATGATCACCAGAAAAATCAGCGCCACAATCATCTTACTGTAACTCTCTAGAAAAGTATCCTTGGTCAGATCCTTCATCATGGAGAATACCGTCTCGGTGGTATTCATGTTTAAATTGGACTTTCCCATGATACAGATATTTACCGTATAAAGTCCGGTATTCACAATGATTCCGGCAAGCATACTCTCCACTTTCATCTTCGTCTGTAAAAATGCATTTACAAGACCGGACAGAATTCCGGTTCCCATTGCTGCAAATAGTGCAAGGAACGGATGACCTGCCAGCGCCACTACTGCACCCGCTGCCGCTCCCATTGTATAACATCCGTCTGTAGACAGATCACAGACATTCAGCATGGAATAGGTCAGGAATAATGCTAATGCAATGATTCCATATATAATTCCCAGTTCCAGTGCACTCTGTATCAGGGCCCACGTAATAAACATGTTCTTTCTCCTTTATCCTTCTTTAGTCAACACAACTTCCGGACCGAAGCCCGGAAGTGCATATAAATCTTCTTTTATTATTTTACTTATTTATTCAAAGCTTTCTGCTGTCTGAATCTCTACAAAGTCTGTGCAGTAATCACTGAATGCTTCTTTGATAGTATCCAGATCAAATCCAATGGCTTCACAGGTCTCTGTATTTACAGTTGCAATACCATTGTCAAAGGTCTGTACCGGAGTCTCTGCCACATTCACATCCCCTGTCAGTACTTCTGCTACCATATCCGCTGTAGCAACTCCAAGGTTCGCATAATCTACACCGTATCCGCAGAATGCTCCGTTCAGTGCGAATGAATCAGCTCCTGTATAGTGTGGAATTCCTGCATCATTAAACAGTTCATAGATAGAAAGCTCTGCTGTCATGATGGTGTTATCGGTTGGTGTGAAGACTGCCTCTACACCATCTGCAATCAGAGACTGTGCAGCCAGGATAACATCATCGGTAGTAGAACCTGTCTTCTCTTCATATTCTATACCATTTTCCTCACAGAAAGCAATTGCATTCTGGATGGCATTCTGGGATGAATCCTGTGCAGTATCATAAAGAAGACCTACTTTTTTCAGATCCGGATTGGCTGCCAGCATCAGATTCATAATAGTTGCAGTATCCAGTGCATCGGAAGTCCCTGTGATGTTTCCACCAGGAGCATCCATAGAATCTACCAGACCTGCTCCCACCGGATCAGAAACTGCGGAAAAGATGACTGGGATATCGGTATCCTCTGTTGCTGACTGCATTACCATAGCTACCGGCGTGGCAATTGCAACTACCACGTCAACCTGGTCTGCCATAAGGTCAGATGCGATCTGATTCAGTACTGAGGAATCTGCCTGTGCATTGGAGAAATAATCTGCATAATTAAATGTAACTCCCAGTTCTTCTGCCTTGGCATCCAGTTCTTTTTCAATATTCTCTGTGATCTGGTTCAGGGACGCGTCATCTACATACTGTACAATTCCCACCTTGTAATCTTCTGCCATTGCCGTTGCTGCCATTGCGGATGTAATTGCTGCCATAACTGCTACACTTGTAAATAATTTCTTTTTCATGATACTTTTCTCCTTTTCATTAAAAAAATAATTTAAACTATTGAAATCACTTTTTTATGAATGCAGTGCTGATGGCAGTTTGTGAAATGAGAATTTTTATTTTTTAAGAAAACAAAAACCGCCTCAAGCTATCTGATGCTTGAGACGGTAATAAATTCTTATTATCGCGGTACCACTCAACTTAACGTCTGTGACGTCCTCTTTCGCATGTACATTCATACACTCCTGATTGATAACGGGTTCGGTTCCCGACAACGCCTACTCTGAAATCTGATATCTTCATTTCAGGCTGCCCTCGAAAGTCCATTCAGCTAACCGTTCTATACTGTAATCCCACCATCTACAGCTCTCTGTGATATAACAAATAAGCTTACTTCTCTTTCTCATCGGTTTGGTTTTGTGATTTGTTGTTTGTAGTCTAGCACTGCGCAGAGGAAATGTCAAGCGCTAATTTTGCTTATATTAGAAGATTGTATATCCGCCATCTACCGCCAGCGCTGCGCCATGAATAAAGCTTGCTTCATCAGATGCCAGGAATGCGATTGCCTGTGCCACTTCAATCGGTTCTCCAGGACGCTTTGCCGGACTCATTCCCATTTTCATAGTTACCGGATGCTGTGGAATTGCCAGTACACGTGCAATCATTTCTGTTGCAATCGGGCCTGGGAGCACTGCATTAATTCGTACTCCTGTCCGTCCATGATCCAGTGACATCTGACGAGTCAGACCAAGAAGACCATGCTTTGCTGAGGTATAGGCAAGGCCGCCGCGTCCTGCTGCTGTGGACGCCATGGAAGCTACATTGACAATCGTTCCTGCACCCTGTTCTTCCATAATTGGGATTACCTTTTTGCAGAGAACAAATGGTGCCGTAAGATTCGTAGCAAGTACACTGTTCCACTCATCCATGGTAATCTGGTTCATATTAGCAGTTGTTCCACCGATACCTGCATTATTTACAAGGATATCAATTCTTCCATAGGTATCCAGTGTTATTTTTACCAGATGTTCCAGACTTTCTTCTGATGTCACATCGGTTTTACAGAAAATGGCCTCTCCACCATCTGCTTTGATCTCTTTTACTACTTCTGCTCCAAGTTCTTCCTTCGTTCCGACTACCACTACTTTTGCGCCTTCTTTTGCAAAAAGTTCTGCAGTTGCTCTTCCGATTCCTCTTGTAGATCCAGTTATAATTGCTACTTTATTTTCTAACTTCATAGTTCTGTATCCTCCTGATTATAAAATTTGTGTATGTTACTATTTTGTAAAGTTGTTTACTTTCTTCCTGTTTCCATAAATGCGGTACGGTCATAACGTGCAGTGAGAAGATATGGCGCCAGAGTTTCCGCATCTATCTCTTCACACAGATTCAGTTTGTGAACCATTAAGTCATTGCAGGAGTATGCTCCGCCTATCACTGTTCTGACCGGAAGTTCTCCCCACGGATCGTCAATGGATGATCTCAATTCAATTTTTGCAAATCCAGGCTCCCATGAATGGTAATTGTATTCGCAGAGATTCTGAAGGAGTGCTCCATTCTGGAAATGTGATTTTCCTTCCTTATCCGGCTCACGGTCCAGATGGAAATAGAATCCACCGCCATATGTCTTCTTACCTGCTTCCGGGAACTGATACAGCATACCTGTCATGGCATTGTTATATTCGCCAATCTTCAGTTCCATATTTACCAGTTCCGTACCACGTCTGCAAACCTGTGCAGTTACATGGTCTCCATTCCGGCGAATCACAAATTCTGAACCCAGTTTTTTCGGAATGGATCCGTTATCACGGCCACACTGAACCGCCATCTCAGCTCCAGGTCCTCCAAGTACAAGACCAATCGGATATAATCCAAGCTGCGTTCCATAGGTACAGTAAACTCCAAGAATTGCCTCATAATAATCATCTGCAAAGGTCGGTTCTTTTACATGACACACAGATACGGTAACTACCGGTACGGAAAATGGTTTTAAAGGTGCCGGAAGAACCTTTGCAATTGCTGCCGGATCTGTCAGGTATGCAAGATAAATGCCTTCCTGATTTTTCATAAGTGAAATCTTACCGAAATTCGGCATATCTTCCTGCGTCAAAAGAAAACTTGGTGTCTTTGTCTGTACTTTAAATAATGCTCTTGCCGCTTCATATCCACTTCTGGCTGCCGGTGCAATTGTTCCATCTTTGATGGCATTTCCAATAGCCTGCGCCGGAATGCCTTTTGCTTTTAATTCTTCTACAAGACCATTATCCGGGCGGAATCCAAGAGAAAGAACTACTGCATCAGCGTCTACGGTAACAGCTTCTTTATCACTTAATCTCTCAAGAACAACTCCTGTTTCCCGAATCTCTTTCAGGGCATGTGCCATCATGAACTGCGCACCATACTTCTTCAACCGTCCGCATACATCTGCCACATTCGTGTGATTTGCATTCGGTGCAACCTTTTCCAGCATATCAGCAAGCACTACCGTATTGCCTTCGTGGCAAAGATATTCTGCGGTTTCCAGTCCTGTCACACCTGCACCGACAATCAGTATTTTCTTATCTTTCAGTCCTGCTTTTCCTGTAAGCACTTCTTCAATCGTATAGACATTCTTTCCATCAATGCCAGGGATAGATCTTGGAATAATGGACTTAGACCCTGTTGCTACCAGTACTGCATCCGGATTCATCTCAGCAATATTTTCTGCTGTTGCCTCCATACCAAGCTTTACTTCTACTCCCAGCTTTTCAAATTCTACTTTATAATAGTCTGCAATCCATTCCATCCGCTCCTTCAGAGGTGGTTTTTTCGCAAGATTTACTGTTCCGCCCAGTTCACTCTGACGGTCTATCAGTGTTACTTTTACGCCCCGTTCGGCAAGTGTTTTGGCTGCAATCATACCACTTGGACCACTGCCTACAACCACTGCCTTATGTCCCTGTAAATCATATTCCAGATCTCCATAGTAGCGTTCCCGACAGGCACGCGGGTTCAGTGCGCACTCAGCCGGAATACCAGCGCCCATCCATGCATTTAAGCTCTCAAAACAGCGCAGGCAGTTGATGCATTTGCAGAGTTCCTTTTCTCTTCCTTCGAGAACTTTGCGTCCCCACTGTTCATCTGCCAGCCAGCTTCTGCCCATAGATACAAAATCAACGATTCCATTTTCAAGAAATGCCTCGGCTGTCTGCGGTTCACGGATACAGGAAACACCGATTACCGGAATCGAAACATGATCTTTTACGGCTTTGATCAAATCTTTTCTCCAACCCTGTGGGAATGAAATTGGTTCCACACATACATTTCCGGTCTCATATAATCCAACCGAAACATCAATAAAATCGATGCCACATTTTTCCAGTGCCATAGCGATTTTCACACCATCCTGAATGTGGATATAGTCTTCTGTTACACCGGTTTTATCCAGGAATTCTTCCACACTCAGGCGAACACCGATCGGAAAATCCGGGCCACACTGCGCACGAAGTCCCTGAATGATTTCTGTGATCATACGCAGCCTGTTTTCAAAGGATCCGCCGTATTCATCTTCCCGTTTATTGGTGTAAGGTGAAAGGAACTGCTGCAGCAGATATCCATGGGCTGCATGAAGTTCTACGCCGTCACATCCTGCCTTTTTTACCCTGACTCCGCCGTCAATGAACTGCTGAATCAATGCTTTTACTTCTTCTGTGGAAAGAGCTCTGGTTTCCTGCTGAAGATATTTGCATGGAATTGCAGAAGCAGATACCACAGGACCGCCGGTAAGTGCTGTTACTGTCTCGCGTCCAGGATGATGTAACTGGATAAAAATCTTTGTTCCATGTTTATGAACTGAGGCTGCAAGCTTTGCAAGTCCTTCTATATGTCTGTCTTTTGAAACAGATAACTGCCGCATCATACCGACACCGTGTACATCATTTACTCTTGTGATTTCCGGAATAATCAATCCCGCGCCGCCAATTGCACGTGCTTCATAAAATGCAATCATATCTTCTGAAGGACTTCCATCCATCTCTGCAAGGCTTGTTCCCATCGGAGACATTACAAGCCGATTCTTAAATGTAACATTCCCTATCTTTCCCTGTTCGAAAATTTTTGAATACATGAACATTCCTCCTTTAATCCAATCCGTTCTTACTGTGAATTAAAGATAACATTTCCTTTGTTAAAAAAACAACGTTCTGGATACCAAAAAGGCATTGAGTAATTGTGCAAAATGCACTATAATGATTTTTACACGCGAAAGTCTTATCTATTTTTCACAAAAACAACAAAATGAGGTGGGGATTATGCTGTTTTCGAACCTTTATCATTATCTCAAAGAGGAAAAATCTTTTGCTGTTACATTGAACTGTTCTACAGATTTGCATGAAATTCGAGACGTGGAGTTATTAGATGGCACACAGATGAGTTATGCCACAGATATTGTTTACTTTGGATATTCCAACGCTTTATCTTCGGATACACAGCCTGCACAGTGTATTCTGGCAGATGATAAAATGGCTCTTTTTCCATATTCCTGTACTGACCGTGCTACGGTGCCGGCTCAGGAGTTATTTGCTGTTTTTAATGCTGCCAAGCAGTATATCCAGCATCAGGAGCATCTAAGTCTGTATGAGGAACTGGTACGCAGAGGACACCTGACCCACAGTCTGGATGAAGTCGTGAACTTTGCATCCATCAAAATGGGAAATTCTCTGATTTTCTGTGATAAAAAATTCCGCATACTGTCTTACTCCACCTCTATTCCAGTTATCGATCCATGGTGGAAGGAAAATGTAGAACGCGGATACTGTACTTACGAATTTATCAAAACCGTCATGTCACTGGAATCCATTCAGAGTGCTGCTACTACCATCGAACCCATTGAAGTTTCCTGTCCAGAATCTCCTTATCGAAAATGCAGTTCCAAGGTCTTTCTCAACGGAGTTCAAGTTGGATTTGTGCTTATGATTGAAGGGAATACATCGTTTACCTCCGGTCATCTGGCCGCCATGAGTGATATCAGCAAGGCCATTAGTTATGTCATTGGACGGTACCATCCAGAATTGCTCCAATACTCCAGTGCAGACCAGCAGCTTCTGGAGGCACTGCTCATTGGCACACCTGCAGAGCTTCTGTCTGATTCTATCTCGCATCTTCATACATCAGATGCGATGTACGCTCTGTGCATCCAGCCGGAATCTGATTTAAAAGAAATTGAACTGAAAGAACAGATCTGCCCTGCCATTTTACATATTTTTCCGGAAGCCTATATGACGATTCATGATAATGCCATAGCACTTCTTGTTCCGGATCAAAGTTCTGTGGTCTATGAAAATACCCAGAAAAGAATGCTGAAAACTATGGCAGAACTCCACCTGGATGCCGGAATCTCTCTGGTATTTTCTAAAATGGATGAATTTTATACAGCCTATCAACAAGCCAGAAATGTGCTGGAATGGAATCGCAGAATTCCGGATTTTCTGAAAAAACAAATCATTTGGGATCGACGATATCCTTCCGAACACCGTACTCACCGTTACTCTGAGATTGAATTTTATGAATTAATGGATCTGGTTCCAGAACCGGATGCTCTTGCGAGTTTCATTCACCCTGCTCTGTACCGACTGAAAGAATATGATCAGAAAACCGGAAATGAACTCTTTCATACACTGGAAGTATATCTCCAGAGCTTCCATAACAATAAAGAAACTGCTAATATTTTATGTATCCATCGGAATTCTCTTGCTTACCGGATGGAAAAAATTGCTGAAGTTGGAAAGGCAGATTTCAACGATCCGAATACAGAATTCTTGCTCCGTCTTTCCTACAAAATCATAGAGTATCTGAAGATTAATAATAAATGGCATATGTAAACATAATCCCCCTCCCGAACCACAATGTGAAACGGGAGGGGAAAAATTGTTTTTCACTTTCTTCTATCTGTACCTATTGAAGCAATTTTTTCTGTCATGCATGACACTCTTCTGGAATTCCAATATTCTCCAATACGATCTCACCGCATATATCATCTCTATTCTCCGCATGGGCATATTTATATGAATCAAATACTACTGTGATATCTGCCTTCGTTACTCCTTCTGCTGCTTTCCCTGTATCAGAATTCATCCCGCTTGGAATATCCAAAGCGGCCACCTTTCCAGCCTGATTATTCATATACTGACAAGCCAGCTTTCCGGCAGGGCGGAGTTCTCCATGAAATCCGGTCCCATATAGCGCATCTACGATTACATCTGATTCTGTGGTATTCCATGCCTTGTCCATATCTGTGATCTTTACTGGAAGACATTTCAGTTTTTCAAAATTCGCAGCAGCATCCTCTGTTACTGGTGCTCCTTCTATGAGAATAACCTGCACTTGCATACTATCCATAGCCGCAAGTCTTGCTACTACAAATCCATCACCGCCATTATTTCCTTTCCCCGCTATCACAACCATCTTTTCCAGATTCGGATATTTTTCTCGTATTACTTTATATGCGGCTGTTCCTGCATTTTCCATCATCTGCTGATAAGATACACCCGTTTCATCTGCTCTCTTCTCGATCTGTTTCATCTCCGCTGTTGTAACAACTCTCACTGTCTGTACCTCCCTTGTGAATAGATTATCGCAATAGATCCAACGTCTTTTCATCTTTTTCTCCATGATAGTATTTCTTTAATACTTCATCAAAAATCGGCTCTTCCGGTGCCGCTTCTGCAAATAGTGTCATGCTTGACCGTAGCTTTATGGCATCAATGTATCCAAGTATCTCCATTGCACTTTTTCCCACTATGTTTAACAAGACTGTTGAGATCTCAATCAGTCTCTTTCTCAATACCGGATCAGCCATATATTCCTGTGCTTCCTGTAATCCATCTATTCCATAATAGTCAGCCATATCACTCATTCCAAGCCCCTTCAACTGTGGAAATATATACCATATCCAATGGCTGACTTTGCATCCAGACTTCATCTCCTGCAAAGCCACTTCATACCCTGCATATTTGTCCTTCTGTGCATCGTGAAACCGTTTCAAAGAATGCGCGCTCATCTGTTTTCCTTCTTTCTGTTTTCAAAAAGTAAAATTTTATATATTCACTTTACCATGCAGCAAATGAGATCACAAGCATTTCTGTTTCTTCTTTTTCCGTTTACTTTCCATCTCTGATCATGTATCATAGAGATGTTGAATTATATGAATGTGAGGGATTGCAAACGAATGAAAAAAAGAGATTCTTTTAACAATAAATGGGGATTTATCTTGGCCTGTATCGGTTCTGCTGTGGGTATGGGAAATATCTGGATGTTCCCTACCAGAGTCTCCATGTATGGAGGTGGATCCTATCTGCTTCCGTACTTTCTTTTTGTGGCGCTGATCAGCTTCACCGGTGTCATTGGAGAAATGAGCTTTGGGCGTGCTGCCCGCTCCGGTCCTGTGGATGCATTTGGCTATGCCGGCGAGACAAAAGGTCACCGGAAAGCGGGCGAACTACTGGGTTACATTCCAGTACTCGGTGCACTGGCCATGGCCATCGGCTACACCGTTGTCATGGGATGGATTCTAAAATATATGATCGGTGCCTTTACCGGAGCGACACTTGCTCCTGCAGATGCAGACGGATTTGGTGCAGAATTCGGACAGATGGCTGCATCCTTTGGAAATAACGGATGGCAGATTGCCGCACTTATCATCGGTATGATCATCCTTATGTTTGGCATCGGACAGGGGGTCGAAAAAGCAAACCGGATCATGATGCCGATCTTCTTTATCCTGTTTGCCATTCTTGGCATTTATGTAGCAATTCAGCCAGGCGCTATGGACGGCTATCGTTATATTTTTCGAATTGATCCGGCAGTGCTTGCCAGTCCGAAGACCTGGATCTTTGCACTGGGGCAGGCATTTTTCTCCTTGTCTGTTGCCGGAAACGGCACCCTGATCTACGGTTCCTATCTTTCTGATGAAGAGGATATTCCGGCAGCCGCAGGACGGGTTGCACTCTTTGATACGCTTGCCGCACTGCTCGCCGCACTGGTCATCATCCCGGCTATGGCAACTACAGGAGCTCAATTGAATCAGGGCGGACCCGGCTTAATGTTCATTTACCTGCCTGCCCTTTTTAAATCCATGCCGGGCGGCTATCTCATTGCCATTATATTCTTTGTTGCAGTTTTTTCCGCAGGGCTGTCTTCGCTGATCAATCTTTACGAAGCCCCTATCGCAACCATTCAGGAGAAACTGCATCTGGGAAGAAAAGCTTCCTGTGGCGTGATCGCAGCTATCTCACTGGTTGTTTCTATCTGCATTCAGGGAATCGTCTCCGACTGGATGGATGTGCTCTCCATTTATATTTGCCCGCTTGGCGCAGGACTTGCCGGAATCATGTTCTTCTGGATCTGTGGCAAAGCTTATGTGGAAACGCAGGTAAATAAAGGAAGAAAGAAACCTTTTACCATGCTCTTTTTTCCTGTCTGCAAATATATTTACTGCCTGGTATGTGTGCTGGTACTGATACTGGGAATTTTACTTGGAGGAATTGGATAATCTTATGAGTCACACAAATGATCTTGGACGGGATGAGATTCCCCGTCTGGTAGTAAGGCTGGCCATCCCAACAATGCTGGCCCAGCTGGTTAATGTATTATATTCCATTGTAGACCGTATGTATATCGGTACTGGTGTAGGCGATCTGGCACTGGCAGGCGTCGGTATCTGCGCACCGATTGTCACTCTGCTTTCTTCCTTTGGTTCCATGGTCGGTCAGGGCGGGGCGCCTATTATGGCTATGAAAATGGGAAGCGGCAATGAAAAAGAAGCCCGCCAGGTATTAAATAATGGATTTCTGATGCTGCTTGTTCTGTCAGTAGTACTGACCAGTATCTTTCTGCTCAGCAAAAATAAGCTGCTCATGTGGTTCGGTGCCAGTGATGCAACTTTTTCCTATGCCAATACTTATGTCACGATTTATACTGCCGGAACTTTCTTTGCATTAATCTCCGGTGGTATGAATAGTTTTCTGATTGCCCAGGGATTTTCCGGTCTTGGTATGGCAACAGTAGTGATCGGGGCAGTCCTGAATATCCTTTTGGATCCGCTCTTTATCTTTGTCTTCCACATGGGTGTTGCGGGTGCAGCCATTGCCACGGTTATCTCCCAGATCGTCTCCTGCCTGTTTGTCTTGGGCTGTCTGTTCAGCAAACGAATGCCTGTACGTCTTGGATGGGGCGATTTTCATTTACGCGTTATGAAACGGATCGTGACTTTTGGTTTTTCTCCGTTCCTCATTCTCGCCAGCGACAGTATTCTGCTTATTGTCCTGAATACAGTGCTGCAACGTTATGGTGGGCCAGGAGAAGGCGATACATTGGTCACCTGCGCAACCATTGTGCAGAGTTATCTCCTGCTCATTACCATGCCTATGGGTGGCATCACCCTCGGCAGCCAGCCGGTGGTCAGCTTTAACTATGGAAAAGGTGATGCTGAGCGAATCAAAAAAGCGATTCTGTGCATCACCGGACTATGTGTATCCTTCTGTATTCTCATGACCATCGTGACCTGGACCGTATCTCCAGTCTATGTACAGCTTTTCACAGAAGACCCTGAGATCTTAAGCCGTTCTGTCACTTATATTAAACGGTTCACTTTTATGATTATCCCGCTGGCGGTACAATATCCGCTGGTAGATGAGACCACTGCACTCGGAAAAGTGAAACTGGCACTCTTCTGCTCTGCTTTTCGGAAATGTGTCTTCCTCACCGGACTGATTCTGCTGCCTGCACTGCTCACAGCAGATGCAACATTCTTTTCCGAACCAATAGCCGATGTGGTATCCGCCACCATGACCAGTTGTCTCTTCTTCCATTTCTTCCCAAAGATTCTGAAAGAGCGGGAACGTCTTACGATCTAAACGGCGTTCCCACCTCAATCAGATTCCCGTCTAAATCATAAAAACGCACCACTTTTGCCCAGCTATGAGTGATCAATCGGTTGACATACTTCGTATCCGGGTACAGCCTATCCAGCTTGTCTGCGAACTCCTCTATGTGCTCTTCTTCAAAATACAATTCACAGGAATTACTCCCCGGAATAACATCTTTCTTCACAAACTCTCTCCAGATCTTCTCATCCTGAAGGACAAGACCTTCTGTGAGAATCATGTTACCACCATTGTCCAGGATCATATCCAGACCAAATAAGTCATGATAAAACTGCTTGGATTTTTCAATGTCCTTTACTACAATTAAAATATTTTTTAGTTTCATTTTATTTCACTTATATTCCTCAGCAAAATGCGGCATTCAGTATTCCTCCTTCTTTAGAAAATTCTATAATAAGATGCGCATTATTTCTGATCAACTGTTTGAAATAATTTATTTCTGTTTCCGAATATCCTTCAATGTCTTCCCACTTATAGTCTGGCAACCAACATGTGGCATTATGAAACCCTCCAAGATCATCCGGAGTTTCAATATATACTTTTACTTTTCCATCTATTTTCATTTCAGAATGCGTAATTTCCGTATCATCATTTAATGTTAAAAATGGGTACATCATTTTACATGCCACCTTTCTACAAAATATACTGCTGGATATTTGCACAAATCGTTTTTATCTCTACTCTGGACTTAAAATCGAACTGTAAAACGATTCCATTTGCAAATGTCATAATCAGCTCACTGTCGATATCCAATACTCCCGCTGTTTCAATACCGAAATACAACACATTGGAATACGGATAAGAAAAATAAGATACCTTCTTTCCTGTAAGTCCCTGTACATTCACCACAATTACTCTCTTACTTGTAAAAATCACCTGGTCTCTCACTGTTTGAAAACACTGAACAATCGTTTCTCCCGGAACTAACAGCATGTTTATCTCCGATCTGACCTTATTCTGAGGAATCTCCTTAAGATTCAAAAAATTTGAATCCTGTTTAATACCACTGTTTACTGTATCCATGCTTCTCCTCCTTTGTTTTTCAAAAGAGCTCCCAGATTGTACTTTATCCGAAAGCCCTTTTTTAAATACCTTTTTCCTGCTGATTTGTTTCCAATTTGCTTTATTTACGGTTACTCTGTTCCAATTTCAGCTTTTCGATCTCAGCTCGCAATTGTTGATTTTCTTTCTCCAGTGCTAAATTTTTCTCTACCGTCTGCTGTTTTTCCGCTTCAGCTTTATCTGCACGTTCTTTTTCTCTCTGCGTATTCCGTCTCTCAGCCTGTATGTCCATCTTATCCATGTTCTCGAACAAAAATCCCATAGCCTGACCTCCCCGCATCTGTTCTACAATCTCTTCTGCTTCTTCGTTTGGTACATTTAGTTTCATTAGTAATGACCAGATGATCTTTACAAAGATATCTTTGATCTCTTTTGGTGCATTCCCATAGATAGAATTCACCAGATCTTCCGGCATATTCCTGAAATTCTTCCTGCTACTGCATCCATTTTGTTCTTTCTCCTGTGTAACCTTATAATCATGCCAAATCACACTCATATAACGCAGCAACTGCATGGCAACATCATAATCAACGGAACTTTTATGTTCTACCAATGATATCACATATATTTCACTTTTCCGCTTTCTATTTTTTGAATAAACATATACCTTTTTGATGGTATCAGATTCAAATTCCACTCCCAGAAATGCCTGATACTTTTTCGTCACATCCTCCAGATCTTCGGCTTCGATATCTGAAAATAACGATATACTAGTATAATTTTTCAAGAATTGACTGGCTAAACGGTTATTCTTGAAAACCTCCCGATTATTGACATCACGTGCATGTACTTCCGAGTGGTAGTCTGTATTACTTTCTCTTTTGTCCTGTGGCTCCTTTTCCATATGTCCTCCCATAAGAAAACAAATCCACAGATCAAAAGATATTTACATATTCACTTTAACATGCAACAAATGAAATGACAATTGATTCTTATACAATTCAACATTCTCTTCACATTAAAAAATCTATTGATCAGTCACACAACATTAATCAACTTTTGATTTTATGTTTCATCTTTTTGTTCCCATTGCCTGGCACCAGTGCTTATTATGTTAAACACCTCCATCTTGAATTTGCAAAATATCTTTCCACTCTTTTAAGGTTTTATAATAATTTTTCAACTCCAATTCTATACTATCTTTCAAATGTTTTTCATTTTTAGTTTCCTTTTTATAAACAGCAGATATAAAAACAATACTTCTGGCATCGGCAACTAACGTATAACTTTTATCATGAAAATCCTCATATTTACTATATGGAATAGGAAAACATGCATCATCACATTTATTGTAAATTGCTTGCAAATCATTATAAATTTTTTTAGAACAATTGCAAAATTCCTCTATGTTCATATCTCCAGCTTTATAGGAATGATATTTTGTATCAAACTGGCTAGTTTTTCTGACAACTATTGATATTTTGTCTTTCCAAAAAGAAATCAACTCATCATCTGTAAACGTATATTCGAGTCTCATTTTCTTCAAATATTCGTAAGATGAATTATAACACCATGAATAATATCCTTCTTTATCGCTTTTCATCACATTTTTCTTGTGCCAATTATAATCATCATATAATGTCCATACTGCCAAATATTTATATATATTTGCTATATAATCTATATCATCTCCATAAAACAATATGTATACAATTTCAATGGGATGATTCTGAAAAATTGCTTGTTTATATGAAATCAATGGTAAATTATTCTCTTTAAGCAACTCTACCACTTTTAAAATTTCTTCTGCAATCGTTTCTTCTGTGATATTCTTTTTCATCACAACTCTTACACTATAGTATTTTCTATACTGTCCATTTTTTCCTACTTTACAATCATCTTCTATATCTAATATATCTAATTCCGATGTTTCGATAGAATATTTTTGTTTTTTTCTCTTCTCTTTATGAATCCGTGTTGGCAAAGTTAACGTTCCAATCATACTTGTTCGCATAACTGGTGTTTGTTCCTCTCCCGAGTGCTTTCGGTTGTAATTTTGTGCATAAATCGAAACCAAATTTTGTAAATCATTAAAATACAGTACATTGTCTTTAATTAAATATTGACTTTTCAGTGCTTCACATAAGAACTTTGTAAAAACACTTATATTTCCATCTTCTGTCGTTGCCCTTTCCTGTTTTTTACATGCGCAAAATATAGTAATACCTTTTCCATAAAAACTTTCTACAGCTTCCTCTTCATCTATTGGAGGAACGAATTTATCTCCTACATCTGAATGACAACAATCCAAAATAACAACTTTAGATTTAGCTTTAGAATAATTTAAAAAATTAATAATCTGGTCTGTATATACATATGTATATTCGTTCAAACTATTAGTCATTAACAAAAAGCTATCATTATTTTCATCCACACCACCATGCCCTGAATGAAAAACTACCAAAATATCTTCTTCTTCAGAATGGTCACAAAATTCTTTCAATTTCTTACAGTATTCTGTATTATCAATAATACCATCATCTGTTACAATAGTAATATCCTCTTTATTTATAACAATATTTTGTTGAAATGTATCACAAAATACTTTTGAATCATTTACGCAAAAATCTAATTTAGGTGCATTTCTATATTCATTTACCCCACATGCAAATAATTTAACCATTTTAATCTCCCTGAATCTATCGTTTTTTGTTTTTATTCCTAAGTCTAAGATAATTTTTCATATATCTTACCAATCAACTCTACATCTGCCGGCAGCCATTCTACGCTATTCAATGTTTCCTTATCTAACCATTTAGCTGCCTCATGTTCTTTCAGTACCAAATCTCCTTTTATGATCTCGCACCAAAAGCAGTCCATGGATAGATGAAAGGCCGGGTAATCGTATTCGATGGTTTTAATCAGTTCTCCGACTGTTATTTCGGTATCCAGTTCTTCCATGATCTCTCGTTTTAGTGCTTCCTGTGGCGTTTCTCCTTTTTCGATTTTTCCGCCTGGGAATTCCCAGCCGCCTTTGAATTCCCCATAACCCCGCTGTGTTGCGAAGATGATTGGCTCTCCACTTTTTCCTGTTGATGTTATCACTGCTGCTACTACCTTTATTATCTTCATGTTTTTCTCCTGTCTATGCATTTACAATGTATTCATAGATGTCTTCTCTTACCGGTACATCCAGAATCCATTCAATCTCTACTGCTGTTTTTTCTGTATTTGCCATTGTAAATACCTTTGTTTTTCCACTTGCTGTCATGTGTCCCAGATAATAAAATTCTTTCGAGATCTTATCGTCTTTATTTTTACGAACAAACAACTCTACCTGTATTCCCCGTTCTTTTGCTTTCAGGAAATTCTGTACATCCTCTGACTGCAGGCTTCGCCCTGATTTGGAAATTGCAATCAGGCGGTCACGGAATCCAGGCACAAAATGATCTTCATATTTTGTGCTATCACTGATGTCTTCTGCCTTGTCATAATTAATAAATACCGGAAATGTTTTTGTCTTTTTATCAAACTTATAACCACCGATATTTAATGGTACTTCATTTTGTTCCCAGTTCAGCAGACGACAGACATCTTCATATGTATATTTCTGATACAGAACCAGATCTGTCTGCTCATAGCTCTGCCTGTAATCTCTCTCATAACGGCTTATACCGAAATCTACCAATTCCTTCAACATATAATAAAAATCATCGTTCGCCAACATCTCTGTTATGGTTCTGGTTGGCTTATAGTCGGTGCCTTCTTTTTCAATAAAAACACATTGTGCATAAGTCTTTTTACCAGAACCAGCCGGAAATTCATTAGTCATAACATTTACAATGTTCTTTTGCTGATCTGCACTGATTTCTTTTCCATATGCTTTCATATCCTCAGAAAGCCCGGTAAACAGCCCAATCCTTGACAGTCCATGCGCATAAGAAAGTATTCGTTTTAATAACTGCAATTCCTGTATTCTTTTTCCATTGGCTAATTTCTTGGATACAAATTCAATTACTTTCTCTTCATCCGAAGACAAACGCACTTTATACTCTTTTTCATATTTCACCAGAAATTTATAATAGGAACCAAGACTGTTATTATCAAAAATACGGATAACATCCATTTCCCCATGCTCATCAAAATCCTGAAGTTTGGGGATTCTTCCCAGCTTATTTTTCAGATTTGTATAGTTCTCTTTAATCAGCCGGATATCACTGAAATTTGCATTATCTACGGAAGCAAAGATCCGCTTTCTGCTGATCTCATCAAAATGTACGGTCGAAGCACCAGGTATAACTCTTCCACCCTCCATGATGTATCTGCGAATATTGTCTTTGTTATAAGTACGATCTCCCGATAATGCAATCGGAATTATAAAATTATTATGATAATTTCCGATAAAATCCAGAATGACTACATATTCTTTTCCATTCGCTTTTCGCAGGCCACGACCAAGCTGTTGAATGAATATAATCGGTGACTGGGTTGGTCTGAGCATAATGACCTGATTTACCTCAACAATGTCCACGCCTTCATTCAATATCTCCACTGAGAAAATATAATCCAATGGCTGATTGGTTTCCGTCGCTTCTTCCTCATTCATAGCCAACCGTTCAAAAGCTATTTGTCGTTCCTGTTCTGAAGCACTTCCATTTAACGCAATCGTCCGGAAAAGGTGTCCCGTTGCAGGGTTCACCATCTGATTAAATTTAGCTGACAATTCTTCTGTTTCTTTGATACTTCGACAAAAGATTAGCCCTTTTACTTTTTCTCCACTATATCCATAATAGTCTGCCTGCTCGATGATATGTTTTACTCGTTCTTCACTGGTGAGCATGGAAAAGTCCAGTCCCGCATCTGCATCATCTCCAATAAGCGCTAAATCTGTTATGCCAAAATAATGGAATGGACAAAGGAGATTTTCTTCCATGGCCTGTTGCAGACGAATCTCATATGCAATCTGATAATTGAAAAGTTCATAGACATTTCTGCCTTCCACGTTGTCATCTCTTTTGTCTGGTGTAGCGGTCATTCCCAGCCAGAGCTTTGGTGTAAAATGCTTCATCACTTTCTGATAAGTACCAGCAGGCACATGATGCGCTTCATCTAAAATAATACAATCAAAGGCATTTTTCGCATATTGAAGTAGATGCTCATCACGATTTAATGTCTGAACTGTTGCAAATACGTAATCTGCATCATATTCGTGATAACCGGCACCTACCAATCCCATGGAAACAGATTTTGCAAAAACTTTTTCATAAGATTTTTTCGTCTGCCTTGCCAGCTGTCCTCTGTGAACTAAAAAGAGGACTTTTTTAAATCCCAGCTCACGCATTGCAAATGCAGAGGCATAAGTTTTTCCTGTTCCTGTCGCAGAGATCAACAATGCTCTGTCTTCTCCTGCTGCCAGTATTTTCTTCAGATTTGTAATAAATCCAACCTGCATACTGTTTGGCTGAAGCTTATACTTTTCGATGGAAGTAATCTCTTCCTGTTTTGCGATTTCCCGCTGATGCTGAATGATTTTGTAACGTTCTTTATAATTTTCATAAAACTCGTCAAAGGATAATGCATACTTCGAATTCCATAACTCCTGAAACTCAGAAAGAATTCCTTTTGCCATTTCCCCCTGTTCCGTGGAAATCAGTCTGGTATTCCATTCCCGATTGCTGGTAAGTGCGGCACTTGTAATATTGGAACTTCCAATAATGATCCGATAGATCTCGTTCTTCTTAAAAATATATCCTTTTGTGTGAAATCCCTCATCAGCAGCTTCCACATCATACATTTTCAGCGTAATATTAGACAATCCATTTAACTTTTCCAGTGCTCTTGGCTCACTGAAATTCAGATAATTGGTCGTCAAAATCTCACCTTGGATTTGCTTCTTTTCCAACTCTTTTAATGTCTGAAGAAGCGGAGTAATCCCACTCATGGTAATAAACGCCACACTGATCTGAAACCGGTCACATGCCAAAAGCTCATCCTCTATGGATGAGAGCACTTTCTTTCCCTCTTTATGATTGTTCGATACAAACTGCGGCCGATATACGTTACTTGAAACAACCGATCCGTCTATATATGCTGTTTCAAATCCTAAGCGCACTTCATCTAATTTACTCATCTGTTCTTACTCCGTTTTCTGTATGTGTTTAGATTATCTTATTTCATTATCGAAAGTCCGTTCAAGTATTATTAACAGGTAAATATCTAATATCATCTATTTCATAAGTTCGTCTCAGAAAAATATTTATTTCAGCTAAACATTGAGTCATTTTTATTGCTTCTATTCCTTCTTTAAAATAAAGCATTAATCCAAACTCTGTAATACCATATCCTTCAATACGGCTATTAAACATCTGTTTTTCCAAAATATTATTTAAACAACAACGATTCTTTACCTTTTCTACATCAAAGAACACTTGTATTATCATATTCTCATTAAGATTTATATCAGACATACAGTCTATTAAAAACAACTCTTTTTTTATATTTTCGATATCGTATTTCTTTTCTACTTTACTTCGAAGCATTACCCCGTATAGTAATACGGTTTCATTCATATATTCTGTACAATCTGTTAAATACCTATATGCAATATACTGGTATTCATCACCTGTCCAATCTCTTACATATTTATAATCACTCTCAAATTTCCAGTATTCATCACTTAATTTTTTTAGGATTTTTGCACATAACTCTATATTGAACGCATTGTTAAACATTTTCATTAAAAATGCATCCGGTGACTCTTTCAAAATTTTTTGAGCAGTAGAAATTTTTATCTGCGCTAGTCCAACTGAATAATCTTTTTTAGCAGCATATCTTGGCAAAAATTTACATACTAATTTTTCTGCTTTTCTTATAACCCATGCGCCCCTGTTCATCATTTCTAACTGAATTACTGTGGATAATAATTCCTCTGAAATATTATTTTCTCTACTAGCTTTTTGTATTTCATATTTGTAATATTTTATTATTCCGGAGTCCATCTCTAATTGCCTGTTCAAAACCAGTAGTTTTTCATTAAAACTATTTACATTTTCTTCTATCACTATAGCACTTCTTGAAAGGATATCCTCAATTCCTATCGGCATCAAATATCCCAAAAATGTTAATATGATACCATAAACCGGATTATTTAATACTTCATATACTTTTTGTTCAAACAACATTGGGCCTATGCATTGTATCGCAATTACTGAAAATAAAATTGAAAATCCAGTGTATAAAATGCATCCTATTAAGATTCTTATCCTTTCCTTATTTTTCCAGAATAATAACAAATGATATTGTACTATTACTGGCCAAAAAATCAGAAAGTATGATAAAAATAAGCCTATATAAATATTCTGTTCTTTAAATCCAACTATATGCCATAATACTATTGATACAAAACTAATATATATAATCCGTACAGACGTACTTAACAAGGTTTTACGTGAATCTCTATTATATCTGCTAATCAATACAGACATATACATTTGTGGAGTCAATAATCTATGTATTGATGTCAAAATAATAAAAAATATGCAAGAACACACTATCTCCCACAAGTCTTTACTTGATATTATCATACCTATATAGTTCCTTTCCAAAAAATCATTCCAATTTTTCTTTTAATTCCTGTATGTTTTCTTCTATCCGTTCCACATCCACAAACCACACACTCACGCTTGTCCCATCTCCACTGTCAAACTGTATCGGTTCATGCCCTCTCATTTCGTCATTTACCGGATACAGCAGCCATATCTCCGATGTATGATATTTCTTTGAATACGCATACATCTGATACATGTCAGCCTGTAAAATGCCATAATTGACTCTTTCATTATCCATCAGCCTTTTCCATTTTGTATCCATGATGACTATACGATTTTCTCTTTTCATCACTATATCTGGTCTTAACGCAAATTGTTTTCTTGGTTCTATAAAGAGATAATGTCCTTTGTCCTGCGTGGATACCTCCAAGCCCTCTGGCTCCATTATTTTTTCACTTGTTGTGCCACATAGCTCTCATATACGAATTCCATTGGGAAAAGCAGTGCTCTTGCTGTCGTAGTTCCTGAAAAAGTTGTAAAGCTCTTATTCATTAGAAATACTTTCGCCCATTGCAACAGCATTTCATATTCTTTATTATTTCTGTTGATCGCAATTTTGGAAAAGTCTTTTGCATAATTTACCGATGGCTCTACCAATTCAAATGATGTAAGCAGTTGTCTGATCTCTTTTGCATTTTCTGCACTGGCTGTGAGTTTTTGCAGTTTTATCAGTGTTGTTTTTACCAGTCTGTTCTCTGTGCTATTCGGATGAAATTCTTCATACGATACATAAAAACGTTCCTTATGAGCCGGATTATTTCTTACTTGTTGATTGATGAGAAGTTTCCCTTTGTAGTAATGCAAGTTTTCTTTTCTTTCTATGTAATTTGACTTTAGACCATGCTTTACCAAATATCGAACCTCCTGCAAATACATATTAATGAACAACTCATACAGATTCATCTGATCGACTTTCAAAGAAGCATCGTTAAATACTTTTCCCAGAAAATTTTTCATACTGCGAAGCATTTTCAAGAACACTTTCTTTGTCTTTACATTTCCTGCGTCTTCCGCTCCAAACGATATCTTGGGAAGTATCTGAATCTGAAAGCCATTTTTCATCTGAATCAGTCCAACATAATTTTTTATAGAAATTACCTCACCCACATTACGCCGATAACTTATTTTCATAAAATCCAGTGCATCTGCATGTTCTGTATCTCCTGCAAATTCATGAATAAACGTTACCAGATCATGAAATTCTTTCTGATCTAAATACTTGTATTTTTCATTTTCTCTATAGTCTACGTTGCATATGATCGAATCATATTCTTTTACTTCAAACATTTTACCCATGCCCGTACCATACTTTACAAAATTTCTTTATAGCTATTGATATTTCTGAAAGCATTTTTATTGATGACGTATCGCTTTTCTGGGAGATCCACCACATCCTCTACACTACCTTTGAAAATATTTTTTACAACAACTTTTTCATCCAATATGAATTTCAGATCATCGCTGCTTTTTGCATTATCTCCCAAGACAAGCTGTATTTTCTGATAGTCTTCATAAAAGTATTCCTGCAATAATGGAATGACAGACTTTTCAAATATAGACTGAAACTTTTTCAGTGACACATCGTCTTTCAAGCCAGTGAAAAAAGCATGTCCACTTGTGCGTTATGGTCAATTTCTATATTCTCCGGCATTGCCGCCACATCACAAAATCTTTTAAATACACCAGATTCTATCGTATAGGAAATATCGGATGCTTCCTCATCTACTACAGACTTAAGTCCTTCTATAAATTCTTCATATCCATAAGATTGATGAAATGTGGTAAATGCAATTCTGCCCTCTTCTTTTAGCTCATTATATCTTTTCATTACTGCATCATAGTCTGTGAGTTCTTCCACTGATTTTCCATCACAGATTGCCACTGCATAGGTAGCAGAATGATATGTTTTTCCTGTTCCGGGTGGCCCATATAAGATAAGATTTTATCAAATTCTTTTTTTATTTCTTTCATTGTTGGGAATTTCCCTTCTTCCTTTGTCCCATGAATAGCAACGCTCTCATTCGTATTCGTTTCTTTTTTTATAATAGCCGGGTACTGCTCTCTGATAAAATAGAACAACTCTTCCATTGTTATTCTTCTTCCATTCATCATAAGCTCATCCGTCATGTTCAAATTTTCAGGATATGTTTTATCTTGGAATTCATTTATCAGACTCAATCTTCGAAATGAATGATTTTCTTCAAAATCACCTCTGAGATAATTATTATAGGAATCCTCATGATCTGCACAGCACCATTGCGAGCAACGGGCATTTGACACACTTCCTTCTGCAAGCTCCTGCGCTTGTTTGATTATTATGTTTTGTTTGAAATACATATCGCTCTTATCACAGGTCGTATTGTTATCATATACTTCCGCTGCAAGCAATGCAGTTGTAATCCATACTGCCGTATTCACAGGATATTTCTTTGTTTCAGGCATTTCAAAACTCCCCATTTTTCAAAAATTAATACAAAATTATATAAAAAGTCAATTTTATTCTACCATATTTGTGCAAAATTTACATCAAAATTATATAAAATGAACCGGAACATTCCTGCTCCGGTCCATCACGCTATTAACCGTTTTCTGTTTCTATAATTCTTTTGATCTCCCCCAGGTTCTCCGCGAAATATATCCCCTCTTGTTTTTCTTCCGTTGACAGCCCCATCTTGATCATATGTACCAGCAGTTCTTTCAGGCTGTCATAATATCCATTGAGATTGTACAAGATACACGGCGCATCCAGATGTTTCAATGACAACTTTGACATGACCTCTGTGATTTCTTCCAGTGTGCCTGTTCCGCCTGGAAATGCGATGAATGCATCTCCCAGTTCAATCATTTTTGTTTTGCGTTCTGTCATGTCTTTGGTTACGATCAGCCTTGTAATTGCATCGTACTGGAATCCTGCATCAACGAAAAACTGCGGTTCTACGCCTGTGACTTCACCGCCAGCCTCTAATACGCTCTCTGCTAATTTTCCCATTAAGCCTGATTTCGAGCCGCCATATACCAGTGCATGGCCGTTTTCTCCGATCCATGTACCCAGTTCTCTGACTGCTTCTGTCAGTGTATGATCCTTTCCTTCCAATGCTCCAAGATATACTGTGATATTCATGCTATTCTCCTCCCGGAATGGCTGATTGCAAATCCCCCATTCCTCTGTACATTTTCATTCATATTTCTTTCACAACCACCTCTTCAAAAGCAGTCACTTAAAGTCCATTATTCACCATCCTGCATTCATAGCATAAAATAATGCCAGCACCTGCATGACCATCATCAGTGGCACTCCCACCGTGAAGTAATTCTTCTTTGTCTTATGTCGCAGTAGATAGATTCCAAGTAATGCTCCTACTGATCCACCGGCAAATGCCATTCCAAGTAAAGTTACAATCCGGATTCTGGATTTATTCTTAACAGCCCGGTACTTGTCAATAGCAAAAAATAGAAATGTAACGATATTGATGACTCCCAGATAAATTGTCAGTATTTTATGTGCGGTCAGGAAGGCATTCACATCCAGATTCCAGTTCTCTGCTTTCTGTCCCTTAAACAATAAAAGCAATATTACCTGTATCACCAGCATACAGATAATCCAGACTCTGTACATCATGTTTTCCTTTACAGCTTTCCGATCAAATAACAGGATCGCTGCCAGCATTCCTGCTGCCCCGCCTGCCAACGAAATCAGATAGATCAGAGCATTGATCTGTTTTCCTTTCGTATGAGTTCGCAGCATATAATTCAAAAAATATACCAGAAAGCCCAATACATTAACAATAATCAAATAATATACGAATGTTTCTGAGTTCATTTTCTACCTTCATCTAATACGTATTTGTTTTAGTTTACCATTCCTGCTATATATCGTCAAATGTAAACGCTCCATACTGAATTTACGAAAAAAAGCTAAGCCATAGGTTTTAACCCTTGGCTTAGCACCATATTTTACTGTTCAACTCTAAAAGTCGGTATGATATCACAGACAGCTACGTTTGTTACATAAAATTTTTCTTTCTGTTATTGTGTCCTTTTTTCGATACAATCTCCAGTTTATCTCTTCCGGCTTTATGTCTCTTATCTAAACATGTAAAATTAAAATTAGCCGAACTGATAAACCTCTTTTTTTGCAAGTAATGCCTCAATTTCCATCGGTTGTGGCATTACACGCAACGCACCTTTTCTTGTCGTGATGATGGACGCAGCCGCATTCGCATAGATCAGCATCTCTTTAAGGTTATTTTCTTCAAGCTGCATCAATCCATGTCCTAAAATATAATGCAAGATGCATGCACAGAAAGTATCTCCTGCACCGGTTGTCTCGATTGTGTTCTCTTGAATAAATGGCTTCACTTCCACAAACTTATCCTTATAATAAGCCCTGCTTCCATCTTTTCCCATTGACACAAGAACTAATGGAATGCGATATCTCTCATTAATCCAATGAACCCCTTCTGTAAAATCATTTTTTCCTGTAAGCCACTGTATCTCGTTATCTGAGATCTTCAGGATGTCGCACTGCTCCAACCCGTACATTACCTGTTCCTTCGCATCCTCCAGAGAATTCCAAAGAGGTTCCCGCAGATTGGGATCAAAAGAAATCAACTTGCCTGCTTCTTTTGCTATTCGGATTGCTTTTTTTGTTGCCTTACGCACGCCTTCATGTGTCATAGACAATGTTCCAAAATGAAAAATACGTGCTTCACGAATCAATGCTTCTGGAACTTCTTCCTCTGTCAACATCATATCTGCCCCCGGATTACGATAAAAAGAGAAATCTCTGTCTCCATCTAAAGAAGTATGAACCATCGCAAGTGTCGTATGTACTTCTTCGTCTTTCTGAAGCCCGGTTGCATCGATTCCCACTTCTGTGATTGCATCCTCCAGCTGCTTTCCAAAGAAATCCTTTCCCACTTTCCCGATAAAAGCTGTCTTATGCCCAAGTCTTGTCAGCATCGCAAGAACATTACATGGTGCACCTCCTGGATTTGCTTCAAATAGCGGATTTTCCTGATTACTGACTCCGTATTCTGTAAAATCAATCAGTAGTTCTCCCAGAGCTACTACATCCATTCTCGTTCCTCCTGCCTGTTGCGTTTATGATCATATATATTATTTCTTTACCGGAATGAAATCCAACAACTGATAATCATTATTACTTGCTACATATAGTTGTATGAGCCATCTCACATCTGATATCATATTTTTCAACATTAACCTGGATTTTACTGTCGCTGAAAAAATGAATTTCCTGTGCTTCTAATGGTGTACAGATGGCAGTGGTTGCCACTTGCTGACCATCGTTGATAAAAAGCTCGATTGACTGACGATCTAAAATAAATCGCATCTTCTTAAGTCCTGCCGGATCTGCAATCTTGATTTTTCGCACGCACACAATGTCTTTTGTTACACCACAGTATGTACGGTCAATCTCCAGCATCCTGTCAGTCTTATGATAAGTAAATTTTGTTTCATATTCCTTATTCGAAGCCAATTTCATGGAAAAAATCATAAAATCGTTATCTTTCAATTCAACCGTCAAATCAATCGTCCTGCCTTCGATGCCTGAAAGTGTTGTTTCTTTATCAATCTCTGCTTTCTCATATTTACACGGATTCTTACGATACTTTTCGATCTCTCGTACCGGCATTTGTCGGATCTTTCCATCCTCTAAACTCAGTTCACGCGGAAGAGTCATCATTCCCTGCCAATCCTGTGAATTTGGAATCACACATGCGTCCCAGGACTTCATCCATGCGATCATTATACGTCTGCCATCCGCAAGTTCGGTTGTCTGTGGTGCATAAAAATCCAGTCCATAGTCCAGTGCATGTGGCGCTTCTTTCTCAAATTTATGTGTTTCAGAATCATAATCACCAAGGAAATAGACACTGTTATGTCCGTTATGAAATTCATATTTCTGCGCCTTCATATCCTGTGGTGAACAAATCAGTACATGCTTATCTCCCAGTCTGAAGAAATCCGGACACTCCCACATCGTACCAATTTTTCCAGTTTCGTTTGCTGCAAGAACCGTCTCAAATTTCCAATCTTTTAAATCTTTGCTGGAACAAAGTACAACCTGACCTATCTGACGGTCATTTTTATTACCAACGATCAAATAGTACGTATCATCTTCCTTCCAAATCTTTGGATCACGGAAATCAATTCGACTACATCCTTCTGGAAGCATTTCTCCAGTTACAACCGGATTGTTCTCGTATTTTACATAATCTTTTCCGTCTCCGAATGCAATGCATTGATTCTGCCGCTCCTGCTCACTTCCATCGTCCAATTTGATCTTTGTGACACCGGTATAAACAAGCACATGCTTTCCTTCTGCTTCGATTGCACTTCCAGAAAAGCATCCGATCTTGTCATATTCCTGATCTGGTGCAAGTGCCACAGGAAGCTGCTCCCAACAGATCATATCTGTGGTCACACTATGTCCCCAGTGCATTGGTCCCCATACTTTGTCGTATGGATAATACTGATAGAACAAATGCACTTTTCCATCATATACTGAGAAACCATTTGGATCGTTGATCCAACCTGTCGGTGCAGAAATGTGAAATAATGGTTTTTTATCCAAATCCATATGAATTAATTTTTCGGTCTCGTAACTTCTTGCTTTTTCTAATAGATTACTCATTCATTTTCTCCTCTTTCTCTTCTGCTAATGACGCCTGATACTGGTCAAAATATTTTTGTTTGATTGCCAGATAATCCGCTAAACCATATTTCTCCATTTTATCTAAATAAGAATCCCATTCTTCTTCAATTCCACCGTTTAAGATCCAGTCGGCCTTCTTTTGTTCCCCATATTTCTTAATATCTGTATCGTACTGTGACACTTTGTTCGTATCGTCTATACTCATAAATACATTCGGATATACATATTTACTGTTCATGTCTTTCAAGTATGTTTCATGCATATGATCAAGACGCCATTTTGCATCCTCCGGCTGTGTTACATACACACCATAATACTCATTCAGTATGGCGAGCGGTCCATTGACTGACTGTGCCTCACGTACTTCTACCGGCGACTGTTCTCCAAGATCCATATGTTTTAACATTTGACCGCCGTCCTTATTCACTGACATCTCAAAAATATTGAAAGAATCTTCCTCTCCGTAGCTGCCCCAGTTATTCTGTGGAGACTGCAGCGGTGCATACATCTGATCAATCCATGCAGCTGCAAGTGCTGTATTTCTGCAGCTGGTTGTCAGTACACATCTGCCGCGGTCAAAACCACTCGTCTCACTGTTATTCTGTCTTGTAATATTTCTTACACCAGTCGGTCCTGTAAGTGCCGGAAGCATCACATAATCCACATTATTATCTATATTTGCAATATCCCATGTAAAACATAAACCATAGCGATGATTTTTTCCTTTTGCAACATAAGTTGACCACTCCTGTGTAAATGCCTCCGGATCAACAAGATCCTCTGTCACCAGCTTATGCAGCCACTCGATTCCTTCTTTGTATCCTTCCTGAACCATCGTATAAATCACTTCTCCATCATCCGTTACTGCGAAGTGATCACCTGTGTCCCCATATCCTTCACCAAATCCATTCATAAGAATTGCAGGATCCTGATCTCCATTGTTGATGATAAAGGACATTGGAATGATTTTTCCTTCAATATCAAATTCCTGTTGCAATTCGTCCGCATGGTCACGAAATGCTATCAGCACCTGCTCAAGCTCATCCGTGGTAGCAGGGATTTCGAGTCCAAGGTAATCCAACCATTTCTTATTGATGTATGCAATATCGCCAATAGCCTGTATCGCTTCTTTTCCGGATCCCAGCTGCTCGATCCATGGAAATGAGTAAATATGTCCGTCTGGTGCCGTACACATGGTACGGTATTCCGGATATTTCTCAAATACCGTCTGCAGATTTGGCATATATTTATCAATCAGATTTTCAAGTGGGATAATAATTCCCTGTTTTGCGTAACGGAGAAGATCATAGTCACTCATTCCTGCATTAAACAGCCCATCCGGAAGATTTCCAAACTGTGCTAATGCAAGATTTTTCTTATCGGAAAACTGATCAGCCACGAAACAAGTCCAGTCAATATGCACATTTGTCTGCTCCTCAAGTCTCTTGAAAATAATCCGTTCATTCGGCTCCTGTGTTGAAGTAGCCGGAGCACTCGTAATAAAGGATAATTCTGCCTTTTCTTTTAATGGAAACTGCACCTCGGAAATCGGTGTATCCGGATCAATCTCTGCCTGTAACGCTGCATCTCTGCCACAACCTGCTACACCGGTCATCACGGCAAACATTAATCCCAACATTACTATCTTTTTTATGCTTTTATTCCACATATCTATACTCATCCTTTCTGCTTAACCCTTCACAGATCCAATCATCATTCCCTTGTCAAAGTATTTCTGGAAGAAAGGATACATGATCACAAGCGGCAAGCTTGATACTACAATGGTTGCATATTTTAGCTGCTCTGCAACTTTGGCCATCTCTGCTGTACTCTGAATATCTGCAATCATACCTGGCTGTGGAGTGTTCTGTACAAGGATCGAACGTAATACAAGTTGAAGCGGTTGTAAGTTTGCATCATTTAAGTAAATCATAGCATCAAAATAGCTATTCCACATTCCTACGAAAGACCAGAGGGCCAGTACCGCAATAATTGGCTTACATACCGGAAGCATAATCTTAAAGAAATGCTGAATTTCATTTGCTCCATCGATGGAAGATGCCTCTCGCAATTCCTTGGGAACAGACTGATAATAGGTTCTTGCAAGAATCATGTTCCATACATTAAACGCACCTGGGATTAAAATTGCCCATATGGTGTTAACCATATGAAGTTGATTGATTAAGATAAAGGTAGGGATCATTCCACCACCAAAAAACATCGTAATCAGGAAAATAACATTAAAGAAATTTCTGCCGACAAATTCTTTCTTTGACATCGGATATGCTGCAAGCAATGTTACAAATACTGAAATTGCCGCAAACGCCAGCGAATAGAGAAAAGAATTAAAAAACCCTCTCCAGATCATTCCGTTTTCCAGTACACGACGATATGCATCCAAAGTCCAGTCTTTTACATTGAAACTCAATCCCTGATTGTTTAATACTGTTGGATCCATAAACGATGCTGCAATCACATATACCAACGGGATTACAATTGATAGAACAAACGCTCCGAGAAGTATATTTGCAACGCCCAGGATCAGACGGTCTCTTCTTGAATATTTTATTTTTCTTGATGCTTCCATCTCACGTTCCTCCTATAAACCTTCCCCATCATTTAATTTCTTTACGACCCAATTAACCAAAATAAGTAAAATGACATTAATAACCGAATTAAATAATCCGACTGCGGTAGAATATCCATAATCTCCATTTAAAAGACCAATTCGATACACATACGTTGATAAAATTTCGGAGGCTGGTAAGTTCATATCTGTCTGCAAAGCATAAGCCTTCTCAAATCCGATACTCATAATATTTCCAGCCTGTAAAATGAATTGAATCACAATGATATTTTTGATCGCCGGAAGTTCTACATACCAAATCTGCTGCAATAAATTTGCTCCATCCACAATGGCTGCCTCTTCCAATTCCTTGCTTGCATTAGATAAGGCTGCCGTATACATGATAGATGCCCAGCCTGCCCCCTGCCAGATTCCACTTGCAATATAAATTGTTCTAAATGCTGTCGGCATTGTCATCCAGTTACTACTGATTCCAAGAATACGATTCATTGGACCAACCGGTGATAAAAACATACGAACCATACCGCAAAGTACAATGACAGAAATAAAATTTGGCGCATAGATTAACAGCTGAATTTTCTTCTTGATTCCTTCCTTGCGAATTCTATTCAGAAGAAGTGCCAAAATGATTGGTATCGGGAATCCCCAAAGCAATCCGTAAATACTCAGCTTTAATGTGTTAAGCAAGTAATTCGTGAAGTCTGGTGATGATAAAAATCGCTTGAAATATTCCAGTCCTACCCATGGACTTCCGAATACACCCTTGATTACGTTATAGTCCTCGAATGCAATCAGCAACCCTCCCATAGGAAGATATTTAAAAATAATCGTCAACAATAACGCCGGCATTAGAAAAAAAACATACAACTGCCAGTTCCTTTTCACATAAGAAACTTTACTTGCAAATGTCCGCTTATCTGCAGACTTCATTTGTCTCTGCATCTTTTTCATGCATTTGTCCCTCCATTCTCTCTTCACGTCCATATGTAACCGGTAAAGTAACCGGTTACTTTATAATTGAATCTTACTACCATATTTTGCTTCTGTCAACACTTTTCTTTATTAAAGTTACCGATTACGTAACTGGTTATTTTTTGATTGCTATTTTTCCTTACGATTGTTATACTTATATTATTATATGGCAGAGGAGATTTACAGACATGGGTAAGAAACAGGTAACATTTGCAGATATTGCAGAATATACACATTTTTCCAAAACAACCATTTCGCGCTATTTTAATCACCCTGATTCACTGACACTTGAAAATCAGGAAAAAATTTCACAGGCACTTGAGGATCTGGGCTATAAGAAAAACAAACTTGCAAAGGTTCTGGCCAATGGCAAAAGCGAATTTATCGGAATCATTGTGCCAAATCTCTATCTGCACTATTATTCCGAGATGCTTACACAAATTCTCTCAAGTTATCGCGATTATCATTATAAATTTCTTGTCTTTGTCAGTGAATATGGACCAGAAGAGGAGCAGCAATACATTGATGAATTGATGGCTTATCAAATTGAAGGACTGATCGTATTAAGTCACACACTCTCATCCGAAAAACTTGCTTCTTATCAGATTCCTATAATCGCTATCGAACGCGAAGCAGATCACATCTGTAGTGTGACAACGGATAACTATATGGGTGCTTTACAGGCAACCTCGCTTTTGATTCGTGACAAATGCGATATTCTGATCCACATTAACGCTGATGTTCCAAAGGAAATTCCTGCTTACAATCGTATTTGTGCCTTCGAGGATACCTGCAAAGAACATGGTGTTCCATACGAACTGCACCTCGATGTCTCCGGTGATTCTTATCAGGATCTCTATGCACAGATGCGTAATATCTTTACCAATATTGATGAGCGCCATCCAAACAAAAAAAAGGGCGTCTTTCTTGCGAACGACACCTATGCGAATATGTTTCTTAATCTGATTTTTCAAAAATATGGCTGTCTGCCGGACACCTATGAATTAGTCGGATTTGATAATTCTCCTATTGCTAATGAAGCAATACTTCCGATCACAACCATCGGTCAGCAGATCAATGTCATAGCACATACAACAATGGATTTACTTGTACAGCAGATGGAAGAACGTAAAAAACGAAAACCTACTCCGTTAGCAAAGCCAATTCATAAACAGATTGCTCCTGTTCTGATTCGCAGGGAGACAACAAATTAATTTGTTGTCTCCCCGCGTTGCTGAATTGCCATACTGCCGGCTATGCGAATTTCTGTTTTCGTTATGTTATTGTATCTTTTTTCGATGCAGTCATTTCAAAGCTTAAAATCGATGTAACTGTTCAGAGCCAGGCAAAATAATAGTTATGATATTTTTACAAATACAGCGCTTTGTCCCTGTATGATGATCTTTTTGCCATCACTGGACAAACCTCTTCCAAACTGATAAAGCACCTCCCCAATCTGTCCATCATACGGGAATTCCACCGTTCTGGCTGCCGGATTGATAACCACCAGAATCTTCTCTTCTTCGCTGCTTCTTACATAAGCCAGCGGATAGGCGTTTTCTTCTGCATAGACATAAGCGATGTCTCCCTTACTCTGCAGTGCCGGATGTGCCATACGAATCTGAATCAGCTTCTGGATTTCATGATACAGAGAGTCTGGATCCTGTTTCTGTGCTTTTAAAGTCGGACGATCTGCTGCCGCATCCTGCTGAATGTAGAGGCATTCCTTCGGTGCATGGCTGAAGCCTGCATTCACGCTGTCATCCCACTGCATCGGAGAACGGGAGCCGGTACGTTCATAGCCGCCTTCTACCGAGGTCAGCCCTTCCACATAACGCATGCCAATCTCATCCCCATAATAGATAAACGGTGCTCCAGGCATAGATAGCAGGAATGCAAAAGCAATTTTCAGTTCATCTCCCTGCAATTTACGCGCCAGGCGAGCCATATCATGGTTACCTGACGGAATACAGATCAGGCCTTTGCGCTCTGATTTTTCATAATTTTTCTGATAGGTATGTACAAATTCTGCAATATTTCCTTTTCCTCTGGAAGAAAAGAATGGCTCTTCACAGCGGAACAGGTCCATATAGTGAGATGGACCAAACTGGAGTAAAAAGTCCATATGGAAACCACCCTGCAGGGATTTATCCGGCTCGCCCCATTCCGATACCATTGCCGCATCCGGGAATTCTTCATCCAGGAATGCACGTACATTCTGCCAGAGACGAATGGTACCTTTTCCTTCTTCATCATTCTTTACCAGGGAACCTGCCATGTCTACACGGAAACCGTCACATCCCATCTTCAGCCAGAAACGCATCACGTCTTTCATGGCTTCCAGTGTCGCCTGTGGTCCCGGATCATCAAAGGACTGCTGCCATGGCTTATCCGGCTTGTAGAAACCGTAGTTTAACGCTGGCTGATGGGAAAAGAAATTCACTGCACAGGAGCCGTCACGGTCCGAAATACCGCGGATACAGCCCATGCCATCCGGTGATTCCCACACACAGTCCGTCCATACATACCGATCGGTATACTCATTTTTCTCTGCTTTCATAGACTCCCGAAACCATCTGTGCGTCACTGCAGTATGTCCCGGAACCAAATCCAGGATCACATGCATATTCCGTCTGTGGGATTCTTCAAAAAGCCGTGCCATATCTTCGTTGGTTCCGTATCTTGGTGCTACCCGGCAGTAATCTTCCACATCATATCCGGCATCTCCGAATGGTGACTGAAAACATGGATTCAGCCAGATAGCTGTACATCCAAGTTCCTGAATATCATCCAGATGACGAATGATACCTTCGAGATCGCCAATACCGTCTGCATTGGTATCCTGAAAAGACTGCGGGTAAATCTCATAAAATACTGCATTGTCCAGCCACTTTGGCTGTCTTGTCCGTTCACTCATGTGTGGTTGTTCCCCCCATTTTTCGAATTTTCCCTGCTAAAACCTTCATGCAGCACCTGTGCCTTCCTGTCGGCAACTATTCAGGCTACCGGAATTCGGATCTCTGTGACAAACTTTTCCGGATCACTGGTCATACCATAATCAATCAGCGTGATCTCTCTGGAAAATCCGGTAATCTGCAGTCTGTGTGCATCAATATAATCCAGCAGTTTCTTATAGTATACACCAGCTTCCCTGTGACTTCCACAAAAACGTATGGTAACACATCTGGTTTCCGGTAATTCTTCTGTCTGACCCTCGTAGCAGTCTTCCTCATCCAGCACCAGAAATGTGAGCTGGTAATTCCCCACATCCCGTTTTTCCAGTTTCTCTTTTGGAATTCCCACACCGACTTTGCCAAGAAATACCATAGATTCCTTCTGATTCTCTTCCAGCTTACGGATAGCATACTCCAGATCCAGATAGGTATGCGGTGTCACCTCACCGATGCGAAATAACTTTTTTTCGTTCATTAGGAAATTACTACCAGCAGCATCTTGAATTTTTCCTGTCCGAATACTGCATGTGGGTGTTTTGCAGGCATAACGATGGATTCGCCTTCATTAAGAATGTATTCCACACCGTCAATGGTAACCTTTCCAACGCCGTCAAGACAGGTTACAAATGCATCTCCGCCGGACTTATGGGTGCTGATCTCTTCTCCTTTGTCAAAGGAAAACAATGTCACACTTACATGCTCGTTCTGCGCCAGTGTCTTGCTGACTACCTGTCCATCCTGGTATGCTACCTGTTCTTTTAATACCATTACTTCTGCTTTGTTGATGTTTTTCATTCCTGTCATGATTGTATCCTTCTTTCTGAGAATAGTTTCTCCATAATAATTCTATTTATAACTATTCACCGCAAAAATGAGAAACAGTTACGTTCGTCTTACCTTACTTCTTTTATTTTACCATCTGTGGTAATCACTGTCACCTGCATCTGGATATTTTTTTCACTGTTTTTTAACGCTGTAGCTGCTGCATATTCTAATCCGCCGCAGCAAGGCACTTCCATACGAAGCAAAGCTATTTCTCTGATCTCATTCTGTCTCAGTATCTGAGTCAGTTTTTCGCTGTAATCTACGCCGTCCAGCTTCGGGCAGCCAATAATCGTCACATGATCTTTCATAAATTCCTGGTGCATGCGGGCGTAGGCATAAGCTGTACAGTCAGCAGCAATCAGTAATTTTGCGCCGTGAAAATATGGTGCCTGTACCGGAACCAGTTTTATCTGACAAGGCCACTGGACAAGCTGAGATTCTGCACCATTTTCCGCTCCATTCCCGTTGCTGGCACTGACATATTCCGGCGCAGCATTCTGTTTTCCTGCTTCCCGCTTTTTCTTTGCTGCCAGCACAGCGGCTTCATCATAAGCTGCTGCCTCTCGCTCCACAAAAGTAATGGCTCCTGTCGGGCAGTTTGGCAGACAGTCTCCCAGTCCATCGCAGTAATCATCCCTCATCAGTTTTGCTTTCCCGTTCACCATAGCAATGGCTCCTTCGTGACAGGCTACTGCACAGGCTCCACATCCGTTGCAACGTGTTTCATCTATCTGAATAATTTTTCTGATCATTTTCAGGTTCCCCCTTTCTTTTCTGATGCAATCATACTATAATAAACCTATTCATTCTGTGGTTATAACCACAAAAAAGAGGTTTTTATGAGAAAAATTCAATCCATACTTTTTCAGGGGTTTACCGATGAAGATTGGGATCAGCTGTCAGAGCTGTCCGGTATTCACATTACTTCTTATGAAAAAAATGAACGGATCTTCCATATGGGTGACCGGATCCATGAAATCGGTGTGTTACTCTCCGGATGCATTCATATCGAAAGTCATGATCTGTGGGGCAATAAAAGTATATTAAGCCAGATTGATCCGGAAGAGATCTTTGCAGAAACCTATGCGCTCTGCCAGGAACCAATGATGGTAGATGTGACCGCTGTAGAAAATTGTCAGGTTCTTTTTCTAAACGTACAGTTACTGCAAAATCCATCTTACCAAAGTGCTTCCTGGCATGGCAGACTGCTGTCGAATCTGCTCCAGGTATCCATGCAGAAGAATCTCCTTCTTTCCAACCGGATCTTCTGTACCTCACCTAAGACAATCCGCAGCCGTCTGCTGACCTACTTTTCCAGATTGTCTGTAAAGTATGGCAGTTCCACCATTCAGATTCCCTTTAACCGCCAGCAGCTTGCCGATTATCTGAATCTGGACCGCAGTGCACTGTCCAAGGAACTGGGAAAAATGCAGCAGGACGGATTAATCGAATACCATAAGAATACCGTCATACTGAAGCACGATGAATTCTAATTTAACTATTTCAGATTCAAAAATGCCTGACATTGGACTGTTCAAAACTATCCAATATAAAATCTGATATATCTTACAAAGGACTACATACATGAATAAAAAGACATCTTCTATCCGTCTGCCATTTCAATTTGACCGCGCCATGCTGCCGGTGATTTTCTCTCTGGCCTGGCCGACTATGCTTGAACAGTTTATGCAGACGGCTGTTCAATATATTGATACCGCTATGGTTGGAACCCTTGGCACACAGGCTACGGCAGCAGTCGGTTCCACCGGTACCGTCAACTGGCTGATCGAAAGTACAATCTCCGCTATCGGGATCGGATTCTTATATTATATTTCCCAGTCTATTGGTGCAGGGAAGATCCTGCAGGCAAAAAAAGCAGCCGGACAGGCTGTTTTTTCTACGATTCTGGTTGGTATTTTCTTTACACTGCTGACCTGCTCCTGCAGCCATCTGGTTCCGGTATGGATGCGGGTGGATCCTTCCATTCGGGATATGGCCGCACGGTATTTCCTGATTTTATATTCTCCAATGCTGTTCCGTACCATGAATATCATTCTGGGGACAGTACTGCGCTCCGCAGGAGATGCCAAATCTCCTATGATTGCCGGCATCACCATGAATGTGATCAATATTGTGCTGAATTTCTTCCTGATCTACAATACCCGTTCCGTGCATCTTGGCAACTGGATTCTCACGGTTCCAGGTGCCGGCTGGGGTATTGAAGGTGCAGCCATAGCCAGCGCGATTGCATACACTTGTGGTGGCATCCTGATTGCGTGGAAACTATGGCATCACGATGTGGTCTCGCCAAAAGGGCAGTCCCTCCGACCGGATCCTCAGGTGTTAAAACCTTGCTTGCGTGTGGCATTTCCAAATATGCTGCAGCGCTTTGCCACTTCCCTTGGATACGTAGCTTTTGCTTCCATGATCAATTCACTGGGAGAACTGTCTACCGCAGCACATACCATCGCCAATACCGTAGAATCTGCTTTTTACATTCCTGGCTGGGGCATGCAGACCGCAGCCGCTACCCTCTCCGGCAATGCCAGAGGTGCTCAGGATGATGAACGTCTCCATCGGCTGTCCAGCACCATTATTCCGATGGAAATCAGCCTGATGCTGGTATCTGGAGGTATGCTTTTTGTGTTTGCACCTGTCCTGATGGGAATCTTCACACAAGATCCTCAGGTACTTTCTCTGGGATCTACTGTGCTTCGTATGGTTGCCGTGTCAGAACCATTTTACGGCGTACCAATCGTTCTTGAGGGTATGATGCAGGGACTTGGCAAAACCATGATCCCATTTGTCTTCAATATCATCGGTATGTGGGGTGTGCGCATCGTTGGCACTTTCATCTGCACCCAGATCCTTGGTTTTGGACTGATTGCCGCCTGGGGATGCATGATTGCACATAATCTGCTGCTGTTCATGCTGTATATCGTTTTATTCTCCTCTGGAAGGTGGAAATAATTTTCTAAAATAACACTATAATTGTAAGGCATCATGGAAATTCTCCAGATGCCTTTTATATTCCAGAATTTTTTATAAGTGTTTTTTGTAACTCGTTATATACCTCAATTTTCAATATTATTTAGAAAACACATATCTGACATTATATTAAAAATTAAGTTCTTCATATTTCCAATGATATCCACCCGTCGTTTTACTCTCCCCTTTGCAACATTTATATATTGTAGACGAACTCTTTAACCCAACGTATCTAGCTGCTTCCGTCCCATTTTCAAAAACCTGTCCCGTTTCTATACAAATAACAGATGGACTTCGTCTCTTTTTAAAACAAATAGGACATTGATCATTATCATTACATCTTTTATTAGGCGTAGATTTCCATTCATGACCACATCTTCCAAGCCACCATACATTTTTTCCACTCCCACACATTATATCTGTCGGTTTCAAATTTCCATTTTTTTCTGGATGCCACTCCGCTGCGATATCTGGACGTTTTGATTGTAAATCATTATAACCGACTAAAATTCTTCTACCACTGCAAAACGGACAGCCATATGGTTTTTTTATTGTTCCATCTTTTCTCACATATGTAGATGTACGATCAGATACAGACATTTGCCATTCATGTCCACATTTTCCAAGCCACCATGCTTTTTTATTTGTAGCCTTACTAATTTTATTTGGTGTCAATTTTCCATTTTTGGTCGGATGCCATTCTGCTGCAATATCTGGATACAAAAATGATACGCTATTTCCATATTTTTTTACAGCATATTGTTCCAATATCAAAGAAGTGTCACGCAAAACATCTACTTGTATCTTATTACCAGGGGATAAATAATCCAAAACCTCATGAATAACATCTGTTAATGACAGTTCTGTTGTTGAATCTTTTCGTATAAATACAACGCAATTATCCATTTCTTTAAGCCGTGGCTCACGAATACGAATAAGTTTTATTCCCTTTTCTAAGCATAATACATTTTTCTGATTATCAATTTCTATTTTATGTTTTGAACCATGCCATACTTCACCATCATATTCAATTGCCTTATTTATAGACGGGATGAATATATCTAATTCCATACCTATTGCAAGTTTATCACTATTAATTGCATCTGGAAAAAGTTGCTTTATATAATATAATACAGCTTGTTCACAGAATGAATTTACATTTTCTATATTACATTTAGGACACCCAGATCCATTCACTCTATTTCCAACTGTTGCTTGCCACGAATGACCACATTCACAACATTTCCACCATACTTTTCTTCCTGAAAAGCAAGATATTTCTTCCGGTAAAATTTCATTTTTAGTATAATCCCATTCTAATAACAACTCATGCCTCTGAGATGCTAAATCAGTTTGGCCTTTAATCACTAATCTTCCAGAACAATACGGGCATCCATGTTGTTTCTTTTTATTTGTTTGACTTGATACAACAGCCCTCCAACTTCTTCCACATTTTTCACATTTCCACCATATTTTTTTATTAGATGCCATTGTTATTGTTGCTAAATCAATATTCTGATTTTTTTCAAAATCATATTTCTTCATAACATTTTCATCGTCTTTCAGTAAACCACGAGTATTTTGTGAACATCCACATGACCTAGTAGCCCCTGTAACTAAACTACTCATATTTACAACACATTTTGTCCCGCAATCACATACACAATTGCATTGTGAAAGTCTATATCCAGATGGCGAATAATAATCTTTTGCCATCGAAATGACAGTAAGCTTACCAAATCGTTTACCAGATAAATCTGTACGACGCTCTAAATTAAGACATTTTCTACACTTTTTATTTTTTTTAGCTGCAGTCAACCTAGTATCAAAAATATTTCCGCAGGAACAATGGCATCTTACAATTCGCTGCTTGGATCCATTTGGCGTTACATGTGACGGCAATTCATCGACAACTGTTAAATCACCATATACCTTTCCGATAACATTTTCGGGCACTACAACTCTTGTTTTTCTTTCAAATTTTTTTATGGTTTTACATCCACAATGTGTTTTCCGTCCCGATGTCAAATCTTTTTGATAAATATCAATATTTTTTCCACATTCACAAATACACTGGTATTTTGTTGGCTTTATATTTTTAATTTTTGATATCACAAACAAACTACCAAATTGTTGACCTGTCAAGTCTTTAACTTGTTTATGGCTATGCATTATACAACCACAAGATTTACAACTCCCATTTTTTAAACTCATACCAAGTACATCTAATTCATTTCCACATTGACATTTGCAATGCCATTTCGACATATGAGTTCCTTTGGGCGAGACATAGTCATCAGCCATATGCATTACCGTCAAATATCCATAAATATTACCTGTTAGATCTTCTCGTCGTGAAACACAACCACATGAAAAAAGCCCTCTTTTCAATTGTGATGTTGTAACATCAATAATATTTCCGCACTCACATTCACATGCCCAACGCTTTAAATGTGCCCCTGCTGGAGAAATATAATCATTTCCTCGACCAATAACTCTAAGTTTACCATATACATTCCCAGTCAAATCTACTCTTTGCGCCATACATTTATCATACTCCATATTTATAAAAGTACAAAATAAGCAAACCATTTATTAAGTAAACAATTTACGTTCCTGTCTATATAGAATTATAGCTTGTGTAATTTTACTATTCAATAGTATTACGAAATACTGACTAACTACCGAATAGTAATTAAACAGAATTAGCAAAAATGGTCTTATAATTCTGCAAAATAAAACTGTTCATAATCAAATCATGGCATTGGGTATGGCTAAAAGGCAAGTGTATTTCTTGTAAATCATGAAATACATCATATTTTACAATGTATGATGTCTATGGTTCATGATAAGCAGATTTTTTGCAGTTTTGCGTTAACGAACCTTGAGAGAATGCCCGCCCACGAGCGTCCTGTTTGAGCGAAGCGAGTTTAAGCGACGGGCGGATATAAGCATTTGAAAGGTGAGTAGCAAAACAAATATAATCTGCGTTCATAACCATCGACATCATACAAAAAGAAAAAGGCAGCAATTCCATGATTACATGAAATTGCTGCCTTATGATCGTTTGTTATATAACAGCCCCGTTGTATTTTTACTGTTCGATATCTTTCATGCTGAAGCTGATTCTGCCCATCTTGTCTTTTCCAAGGCATACTACCTTCACTACATCACCCAGTGAAAGTACATCTTCTACCTTGTCGATTCTCTCTTTGGAGATCTTGGAGATGTGTACCATTCCTTCTTTTCCAGGAGCAAATTCCAGGAATGCACCGAATTCTTTGATGCTAATGACTTTTCCTGTGAATACCTGTCCGGCTTCGAAGTCTGTGGTGATGATACGGATCATATCCATAGCTTCTGCCATCTTTTCTTTATCCGTTCCGCAGATAGATACCGCACCGTCATCTGTAATATCGATCTTCACACCTGTCTGTTCAATGATTGCATTGATGGTCTTTCCTCTCTGACCAACTACATCACCAATCTTCTGTGGATCAATGTTGAGCTGGATGATCTTTGGTGCATATTCTCCTACGCTGCTTCGTGGTTCTGCAATGGCTTTTGCCATAACTTCATCCAGAATGTAGGTTCTAGCAATCTTTGTCTTGGCAATGGCTTCTTCAATGATCGGACGGGTCAGACCATGAATCTTAATATCCATCTGGATAGCTGTGATACCCTTATGAGTACCGGCTACCTTAAAGTCCATATCTCCGAAGAAGTCTTCCAGTCCCTGGATATCGGTCAGTACGATGTAATCATCATCTGTTTCACCGGTAACCAGACCACAGGAAATACCTGCTACAGCACTCTTAATCGGCACACCTGCTGCCATCAATGACATGGAAGATGCACAGATACTTGCCTGAGAAGTAGATCCGTTGGACTCGAAGGTCTCGGATACAGTTCTGATGGCATATGGGAATTCTGCTTCACTTGGAAGTACCGGTACCAGGGCACGTTCTGCCAGTGCTCCATGACCGATCTCACGACGTCCCGGTCCTCTGGATGGCTTTGTCTCACCTACAGAATAACTTGGGAAGTTGTAGTGATGCATATAACGTTTGCTTGTCTCAGCCACATCCAGACCATCGATCTTCTGTGCTTCTGACAGTGGAGCCAGTGTACAGATGTTGCAGATCTGTGTCTGTCCACGGGTAAACATAGCAGAGCCATGTACTCTAGGGATCAGATCTACTTCTGCTGCCAGAGGACGGATCTGATCGATCTGACGTCCATCCGGACGCTTATGGTCTTTTAAGATCATCTTACGAACAGTCTTCTTCTGATACTGGTAAACTGCTTCATCCAGTACAGCCAGCCATTCTTCATTCTCAGCGAACTCTTCGGTGAGTTTTTCCTTAATCTGACGAATATTCTCTTCTCTCTTCTGCTTTTCATCTGTGAATACAGCAACTTCCATCTCTTCCGGAGTAACGATCTTCTTCATTGCTTCGAAAAGTTCTTCTGGTACTGCACAGCTGGTGTAGCTATGTTTCGGTTTTCCGCATTCAGCTACGATGGTATCGATAAATGCGATGACTTTCTGGTTTACTTCATGTGCTGCAAAGATTGCTTCGATCATCTTATCTTCCGGTACTTCATTGGCACCTGCTTCGATCATGATGACTTTTTCTCTGGTAGATGCAACAGTCAGCTGCAGATCAGATACTGCCTTCTGTGCCGCATTTGGGTTAAATACGAATTCACCGTCGATCAGACCTACCTGTGTGGTAGCTGTCGGACCGTCGAATGGAATATCTGAAATTGCAGTTGCAATTGCAGAACCTAACATAGCAGTCAGCTCCGGTGCACAGTCCGGATCTACAGAAAGTACCAGGTTATTCAGGGTTACATCGTTTCTGTAATCCTTCGGGAACAGCGGTCTCATCGGTCTGTCAATAACACGGCTGGTCAGGATGGCATTCTCAGATGCTTTTCCTTCTCTCTTATTAAATCCTCCCGGGATCTTTCCTACTGCGTACATCTTCTCTTCATATTCTACACTCAGTGGGAAGAAATCGATCCCTTCTCTTGGCTTCTCGGAAGCAGTTGCTGTAGAAAGAACAGTGGTATCACCATAGTGCATCAGTGCTGCACCGTTTGCCTGCTTTGCTACACGATTTACATCGACTGTCAGTGTTCTGCCAGCCAGTTCCATGGAATAGCTCTTATACATGGTCATTCTCCTTTTCTTTTTGTTGTTACAGCGGCATAAGTCTTCCGAAACGACTGAAAAAAGCACTTACGCAAATGCGCTTTTCAGTGGTCTCGGCTCTCTGCCGTCTGTGTGAACGTTGCCCGCAATAAATTTTGCAGAAAACAACGGGGACGGTTACCCGTCCCCATGTAAATTATTTTCTGATTCCTAATTTTGCAATTAAAGCACGGTATCCTTCAATATCAGTTTTCTTTAAGTATGCCAGTAAACCACGTCTCTGACCTACCATTTTCAGAAGACCTCTTCTTGAATGATGATCCTTAGGATTACTCTGCAGATGAGCTGTAAGCTCCTGGATTCTTGCTGTTAATACTGCAATCTGTACTTCAGGTGATCCTGTATCTCCTTCTTTACGTCCATACTCAGCGATAATTGCCTGTTTCTTTTCTTTTGAAATCATATCTTATTCTCCTTTCGATTTTAAACGCCCTACACTAAGAAATGGTCGGAGTGTCCTATCTCTGAGTGTCGGCTCATTCCATACTTTCAAAGTATAACATGATCTTTCTGCTTCGTCAACCTCTTGTTGCAAATATCAGAAAGAATATCCCACCGATACAACAGCACAAAAATCCTGTATAATACATTATCTTCGCCAGTTCTGTCCGCTTATCTTCAGTATATAGTTCAAATTCTGCCGGTTTTCTTTCGTTATAGCGTATCTTTACCTTTTCATTCACACTGTACTGACTGGGATTGCTTCCTTTTGCATATTGTTCCCGGTGCAGAATTCCTTCTGCATAATAGGTAATCACCGGGTAAAAATAATCATGTATACCTGCCTGTCGTCCAAAAGTATCCGGTTCTCCCGCCACAATCTCTGCTACTACACCAGTTGTTTTTCCCTTGTATTTCTGTCTTCCTTCTATGGATAATAGCCAGAAATATCCTGCCAGAACCAGCAGACCTCCCAGCGTAATAAATACGATACTTGCTGTCAGCATGTTTTTTCACCACCTGTTTTTTTCTTTAGCTATCATATTTCAGCCATTAAGAAAAGTCAAGTACTGATGCAATTTGTATCGTACCGTTATGGGTCAGCATAATTTCTTTGATTCACTTTCCTCTGCCGTATATTCCTCCACGTCTGTTCTTGTCACTTGTTTTATATGTCGTTTTTTTAGACGACTATATACAAATTCACGGAAAATCGTATAAAATACTGATACCAGCGGAATGAAAATAAGCATACCGACAATTCCCAAAAGATTTCCACCGATTGTAACTGCCGCCAGTACCCATATCGATGGCAGCCCTACGGATCCGCCAACAACATGTGGATAGATCAGATTACCTTCTATCTGCTGCAAAACCAGAAAAACTATAATAAATAAAACTGCCTGCTTGGGATTTATCATAAAAATCAAAAGACTTCCCACTGCACAGCCGATAAAAGCCCCAAAAATAGGAACCAATGCGGTAAATGCAATCAAAATACCAATTAAAAGTGCATATGGCATTTTTAAAATACTTAACGCAATGACAAACATGGTTCCGAGAATCACAGCTTCCAGACACTGACCGGTAAGAAAGTGTGCAAAAGTTCGATAGGTCAGGGAACATATTTTAAGAATCGCATCTGCTTTTTGTTTTGGAATAAAAGCGAAAATCACTTTTCTTACCTGCAAATGCAATTTTTCCTTCTGAAAAAGAATATAACACGCAAAGGAAAAAGAAATAAAAAAGGTCGCTAATCCGCTGGCAATAGAACCTACTGCTGACATCGTCGTATTCATCATATTTCCGGCGCCGTTTCCAAGAAGACTTATCCCCCATTTAATTGCCTGATCAGGCTGAAACTGTAGCTGATCTACCAACTTCATAATTTCCTTATTGTTATGTGAAAATTCTCTAATCCAGTTTTGCATCTGTGGAATAAAATCTGAAATACTTGCCATCAGATTTCCCATTGTCTGTGTTAGCTGGGGGATCACACCAAACATTACCAATACAATTACACTAGCCACCAATATAATTGTAAGAAGCAGGCTTATCGGTCTCGCAGCTTTTTTGCCTATTTTATTTTCTTCTTTTATCTTTCTGAGAATTTTCTTTTCCAGGAAACTCATTGGTACATTAATCACAAAGGCAATTGCACCACCAAGCGCAAAAGGGAACACGATTTTCCATATTGTCTTTAAGACTTCAATCACTACATCAAATTTCCACAAAGCAACTACAAGAAATGCAGTAAACACAATCAGTTCCCGAATTTTCTTCATCGACATTTTGCTTAAATCCATTATTTTTCTCCACTTTTTCTTAATTTTTATGCAATAAAGATCTCTTTGATAAAAAAAGACCCTTATTGCATTATAAAAATGCAATAAAAGTCTCACCATTTCCTTATGATACCGGATGCTTCCATCGTACTGACGATACCACAAACGCGAAATTGTTAAGCGTAGGTTACTCCCCTTTATTGGCATCAATCATACACCCAATCCAAACTCTCTGTCAAGGTATGACATTGCCAACTCTGATCTTTTTTACTCTTTGCTGTCAAAATACTCTTTTCCAAAGCAGATATCTCTGTGCATCTGCGCTTTCAACTCATCCAGATCCGGGAATTTCTGTTCCGGTCTCTCAAAGGAATACAACTGCACTTCGATCTCTTTTCCGTACAAGTCTCCTTCAAAATCAAATAAATAGGTCTCTACCCCACGGAAAAGTTCTCCCACCGTAGGCTTGTACCCGATATTGGTTACTCCGTTGAACGTTCCATCCTCCATAACCGTCTTCGTTGCATAAACTCCGTTTGGTGGCAGGAGTTTTCCAACTGATGGAATCAGATTCGTGGTCGGCATTCCTAAAGTTCTTCCGATTCTACGTCCATGAAGCACTTCGCCTCTAACCGTATAAGGATAACCCAGAAGCTGTGTTACCACTTCCATATTGCCTGCTTCCAGTGCTTCTTTTACATAAGTGCTGCTGATTTCCCGTCCCTGATACATCTCTTTTGGAACGATCTCCAGTGTATATCCCAGTTCTTTCTGCATCTGCTCCAACAGATGACAGTCTCCTTTTCGCTGATAACCGAAACGAAAGTCTTCGCCTACTGCGATATATTTTGCCCGCAGACGTTTTACCAGAATATCACGGACAAAGTCTTCCGGACTCATATGGGAGATCTCCGGAAGAAACGGGCAGTCGATCCACCAGGAGACACCCATCTTCTTCAGAAACTCTTTTTTTTCACCTTTGGTCAGTAGTGCCGGATTCTTCGGATTCGGCCAGATGGTCACTACTACACTTTCAAGTCCTTCTTTTTCCCTTTCACAGATCCGTCGAATCAACTGCTGATGTCCAAGATGCAGTCCATCGAACTTTCCCAGTGTTACCGCACTGTCCCTGTCCATGGTATAATCGTCCATTAAGCCTTCTATATACTTCATGTTCTGTTCCTTTTTATCTATCATTTCGCCAGTCCAGAAACATCTTTACCGGCCGATAACATTTTTTCTGCATATCATACTGATAAACTCCACAGAAATGTCCCTGTGAGTCATATATCCTCACCCAGCCGGACACTTTTTTTTCTGCTGATGTTCCTGTGAACTGATTTGGAAATAACGAATTCCCGTTATACAAAAATCTGTCCATTCCTTCTTTCATCTCGAAAGCCGGATACTGCTTCAGCATCTGATCCACCGGAATAATATGCTCCAGAAGTTCCTGACTGACGCTTTCGCCTTCTGATTTTTTCTTCTGCAATTCTTCCACTTCTGAAAGCCGCAGAGCATCCTGAATCTCAAAGATCCCTACACGGGTACGGGTCAGTTCTTCCATACAGGCACAGATCCCAAGTTTCTCACCGATATCATGACACAGCGTACGAATATAAGTTCCCTTGGAACAGGTTACCGTCATGATAACTCTTGGCAGATTAATCTCTTCGATGGTCAGTTCCAGAATTCTTACCGGTCTGGCTGCCCGCTCAATGGTCTTTCCTTCTCTGGCAAGCTCGTACAATTTTTTTCCGTTCACTTTCAGTGCAGAATACATGGGCGGGATCTGTTCGTAATCCCCGATAAAACTCTCTGCTGCTGCTTTTACCTGTTCTTCTGTCACCGTCACAGACATTTCTTTCAGAACGGTTCCCGAAATATCCTGGGTATCTGTCTCTTTCCCCAAAAGCATCACTGCCCGGTAAGTCTTGTCCTTATCCGTCAGCATATCACACAGTCTCGTACCTCCGCCAAGGCATACCGGAAGTACACCTTCCGCATCCGGATCCAGCGTACCGGTATGTCCGATCTTTTTCTGCCTCAGGATTCCCCGCAGCTTCGCCACTACATCATGAGAGGTATAACCTTTTTCTTTGTAAATATTAATGACGCCATGAATCATTCTCTTTCATTCGTCTCCTGTATTTTTATCTGTTATTTCATCTGCTTTTCGATATGAAGAGTCAGATTGTTGATTACGTCATGCATAGATCCCTGCATGGTACATCCGGCTGCACGCACATGTCCGCCGCCGCCAAAATACTGTGCCACTTTGCTGACGTCCACATAGGACTTGGAACGAAGGCTGACCTTGTATTCCTGCAGATTGGTTTCATACAGGAAGATCGCTACTTCCACCCCTCTGGTGAGTCGCATCTGGCTGACAATTCCATCCAGATCAGACGGTCCAACACCATAAAACTTCATATCTTTTTTCTTGATGGCACTGATAATGCATCTACTGTCCAGCACCATTATGCTTTCCAGAAGCGCTCTTCCCAGGATCTGATTCTGCACATAAGATTTTTCCATATAGGTTGTATCAATGATATAACTGCAGTTAATTCCTTTGCGCATCAGATCTGCTGCTACTTCCATCGTATGAGGGGATGTACAGGAATACTGGAAAATGCCGGTATCATGGGCAATGCCCATATACAGTGCTTCTGCGATCTCTTTTGTAATCTTATCAGAGTCCATCACGTGATAGATCAGTTCAGAAGTAGAACTGATTGCAGGATCCACATAATCAGTATCAGCAAATCCGTTATTGCTGATATGATGATCATAACAAAGTGTCTTCTTTGCACTCTGGAAATACTTTGCCGCATCTCCCAGTCGTCCCAGATCTCCACAGTCCAGCGCGATAAACAGATCATAACTGTCATCACTGTCACAATTATGACAAATCTGGTCTGTTCCACTGATAATATGATAACTCTCCGGGATCTCCTGGAGATATACCGTGATCTTTTCTAACCGTGGAAAATTATTTTTCAGATACAAATACAATCCCATACAGGAACCGACACAGTCGCCATCCGGCCGAATATGACCGGATATGGCAACTGTCTTTACGTCTTCCAGTTCTTCACTGATTCTATTCGTCTCTATCATCCTCATCATCCTCCCGAGATTCTTCCACATGATTCTCATTAATCAGTTTCGACATATGAACACCATATTCAATAGACTGATCCATTATGAATCGAATTTCCGGTGTATTTCTCAGATTCAGATTCTTCGCTAGCTGGCGTCTGATATATCCGACAGCACTGTTTAATCCTTCTAATGTCTTTCCCTGTGCTTCCTGATCTCCCAGGACACTGATGTATGCCTTACAGGTCTTCAGATCAGGTGCCACTTCCACGGTCACCACTGAGGTGAGTGGATGAATACGCGGATCTTTGATTTCTCCGCGGATAATGTTCGCCAGTTCACGCTGTACTTCGCTGTTAATCCGCGTATTCTTTATGCTGTTTTTTCTCATAATTGCTCCATTTCTCCAGGTCTTATGGGGAAAGCTGACGCATTCCTTTTTGCCTATCTAGGTACTTCTACCATAGTGTATGCTTCTACCTGGTCAAACTCTTTGATGTCATTGAATTTTTCAAATACAAGACCACATTCGTAACCTGTTTTTACTTCTTTCACATCATCCTTAAATCTCTTCAGAGATGCCAGTGCACCGTCAAAGATCTGTTCACCGTCTCTGGTGATACGGCAGGAACAGCCTCTCTGGAATACCCCATCCAGTACGTAGGCACCTGCAATGGTACCAACACCGGATGCCTTGAACGTCTGGCGTACTTCTGCGTGGCCGATGACTTTTTCTTCGAATACAGGATCTAACATACCCTTCATAGCCGCTTCTACGTCATTGATTGCATCGTAGATGACACGGTAGAGTCTTACGTCTACGTTTTCACGTTCTGCGGTTGCTTTTGCACCGGAATCGATACGTGTGTTAAATCCGATAATAATTGCGTTGGATGCTGCTGCCAGGCTGACATCAGATTCGTTGATGGCACCTGCTGCCGCATGGATGACTTTTACTGCTACTTCTTCATTGCTGAGTTTTACAAGGCTCTGTTTTACGGCTTCCACAGATCCCTGTACGTCAGCTTTAACAATCAGATTCAGTTCTTTTAAGTTACCAGCCTGAATCTGTGTAAACAGATCATCCAGAGACATCTTTGACTTGGTCTCTTCCAGAAGTTTTTCCTTGCTCTGACTGATGAAGGTCTCTGAGAAACTTCTGGCTGCTTTTTCATTTTCGCATACCACGAATACTTCACCTGCATTTGGTACATCAGAAAGACCAAGGATCTCTACAGGAGTAGATGGTGTTGCTTCTTTGACACGTTTTCCTCTGTCATCCATCATGGCACGTACTTTTCCATAGCTTGCACCTGCTGCCACAATATCTCCTACATGAAGAGTTCCCTTCTGCACCAGTACGGTAGCAACCGGGCCTTTCCCTTTATCCAGTTCGGCTTCGATGACAAGACCTCTTGCTTTTCTCTTTGGATTTGCTTTCAGTTCTGCCACTTCTGCAGTCAGCAGTACCATTTCAAGAAGGGTATCCAGACCTTCGTGTGTATGAGCAGATACCGGTACACATACGATATTTCCACCCCAGTCTTCCGGAACCAGTTCATGTTCTGCCAGTTCCTGTTTTACTCTGTCAATGTTGGCTGCCGGTTTGTCAATCTTGTTGATGGCAACGATCACTTCAACACCTGCTGCCTTTGCATGGCTGATTGCTTCGATGGTCTGTGGCATTACACCATCATCAGCTGCTACAACCAGGATTGCAATATCAGTTGCATTAGCTCCACGCATACGCATAGCGGTGAATGCTTCGTGTCCAGGAGTATCCAGGAATGTAATCTTCTGTCCGTTTACTTCTACCATATAAGCACCAATGTGCTGTGTGATACCGCCGGCCTCTCTTGAAATTACATGGGTATGACGGATAGCATCCAGAATAGATGTTTTACCATGGTCAACGTGACCCATTACACAGACAACAGGTGGTCTGCTTACCAGTGTATCTTCCGGATCGTCCTCTTCTTTTAAGAGTTCTTCAATTACATCTACTTTTACTTCATGTTCTGCAATGCAATTGTATTCCAGTGCGATCTCTTCTGCTGTATCGTAGTCGATCTCATGGTTTACAGTTACCATGGTTCCCTGCAGGAACAGCTTCTTAACGATAGCCGCTGCCTGAATCTTCAGGATATCTGCAAGTTCACGAATAGTCATTCTGTCTGGCAGTGTTACGGTTCTGATTTCATCTTCCTTCTTTTCTACTGGCTTTTCTACAGGTTTTACAGGCTTGATGAATCTTCCTGCCTTCTTCTCATTCTTCTGTGCATTGTTCTTCTGTCCGGAACGTCCTTGTCCCTTCTCTTCTCTGTCGAATTTGTCATGCTTATTGTATTTTTCTTTTTCTGCACGGATACGGGACTCTTTGGTTACTGGTTTGCTTGCGATCTCTGGCTGAGCCATACCACGTCCGCCGCCATTTCTTCCCTGGCTGCGGTTCTGTCCCCTGTTATCTCTGTTATCTCTGCTGTCTCTTCCATCTTTATCTCCGAAAGATCTTCCCTGACCGCCACGGTTATTGTCTCTGTCTCCAAAGCTTCTTCCCTGACCGCCACGGTTATTGTCTCTGTCTCCAAAAGATCTTCCCTGACCGCCACGGTTATTGTCTCTGTCTCCAAAAGATCTTCCCTGACCGCCACGATTGTTATCTCTGTCTCCGAAGTTTCTTCCCTGACCGCCACGGTTATTGTCTCTGTCTCCAAAAGATCTTCCCTGACCGCCACGATTATTATCTCTGTCTCCGAAGTTTCTTCCCTGACCGCCACGGTTATTGTCTCTGTCTCCAAAGTTTCTTCCCTGACCGCCACGATTATTATCTCTGTCTCCGAAATTTCGATTATTTCCACTGTTATTGCGGTTATTCTGACGTTCGTTTCTAGTATTTTCTTCGTTTCTGCTAGTCTCAGCTTTTACAGGTTCTGCTGTCTTTTCCTGTCCTTCCGGTTTTGCAGCCGGCTTTGTCTCTGGCGCTGCAACTGGTTTTGCTGTTTCTGGCTGTGCCTGTGCTGCCTTTACTTCCTGTGCTGCCGGCTTTGTCTCTGGCTTAGCAGTTGCTGCAGCCGTTCTTCCCTGCATGGCAGCTGCCGGGTGCTGCCCCTGTGGTCTGCCACCTGCCGGACGCTGTCCCTGCTGGCGCATTCCTGCCGGACGCTGAATACCGGTACGACTGTTCTGGGAATGGAACACTCTGGAAATATTCTTTTTCTTCGGTGCTTCTCCGGTCTTTGCTTCCCCGGCTGCCGGTGCACTCTCTGCCGGTTTTCTTACGATTTCTCTTGCAGGTACCTGACGACGTACAGTCTGTACCTGATCATCTTCCAGCACACTCATGTGGCTTTTGACTTCCACACCGTTTGCTGTCAGACAGTTAATGATATCTTTATTATCTCTACCTAATTCTTTTGCTAATTCATATACTCTCATTTTTGACATACTCACTACCTCCGTTAGCCAATGTTAACTGCTTCATGATTGCATCGGAAAGACCCTGATCGGTCACTGCCATGGACGCTCTGAATTCTTTTCCCATGGCTGCTCCAAGTTCTAATTTTGTACCATAAAAATAAACCGGTACCTGATAAAAGCTGCACATATTCTGAAATTTTTTCTTCGTGTTACCGGAGGCTTCCTCTGAAACAATCACAAGGTATGCAGTTCCCGTCTTCACAGCCTTCTCTGTGGAGAATTCACCGCTTACGGTTTTTCCTGCCTTTGTTGCCAAACCTACGAGAGAGAGAATTCTATTCTGCTTCAATCTGCTCGATCTCCTTCTTCAAACTTTCATATATCTCTGCCGGGATATTCATTTTCAAAGAACGCTCCAGGCCCTTATTTTTACATGCCATTTCAAAACAGGCGGACTGTCTGCACAGATATGCACCACGTCCATTCTTACGTCCTGTTGTGTCAATCACAAGTTCCTCCTCAGGTGTCCGGATGACGCGCAGCATTTCTTTTTTACTTTTCATTTCCTGACATCCGATGCATTTGCGCATAGGGATTTTTCTTGCCTGACTCATATACTCACTCCTGCCTTACTTTTCTGAAACCGGAGCATCTTCTCCTGCCGGCTCTTCCTCATAATTCTGGTCATATGCACCATCTTCATAGTATTCATCATATCCGTCTTCGTAATACTCTTCTTCGTCATATGCCTCAAAATCACCGGCTTCGATTGCCTGTGTCTCACTCTTGATATCGATCTTGAATCCTGTCAGTCTTGCTGCCAGTCTCGCATTCTGTCCTTCTTTACCGATGGCAAGAGATAACTGATAATCCGGAACTACTACTTTTGCTGTCTTCTCATCGTTATCTGCTGCAACATAGATTACCTTTGCAGGACTTAATGCATTTTCAATCAGGATTGCCGGATTCTCATCCCAGTTGATGATATCAATTTTTTCCCCTTTCAGTTCGTCAACAATGGCATTGACTCTGGCACCATTCACACCGACACAGGCTCCTACCGGATCTACATCAGGATCATTGGACCATACTGCCATCTTGGTTCTGTTACCGGCTTCTCTGGAGATACATTTGATCTCTACTATACCATCTCTTACTTCGGTTACTTCGTTCTCGAATAATCGTTTTACCAGTTCCGGATGTGTTCTGGATACCAGAATCTTCGGTCCCTTCGGTGTATCCTTTACTTCCAGTACATATACCTTTACTCTCTCGTTTGGTTTGAAGGTTTCGCCCTTTACCATCTCATTTTCATTTAAGATTGCATCTACTTTACCAAGATTGATGCTGACATTTCTTCCCAGATATCTCTGTACAATACCGGTAACTACTTCTCTTTCCTTGCTGTAGTATTCGTTATACAGTACCTTTCTTTCCTCTTCGCGGATCTTCTGCAGAATAACATTCTTCGCATTCTGTGTGGCAATACGTCCAAATTCTTTGGACTTGATCTCTACATTCACGATATCTCCGATGTCATATTTGGAGTTCTTCATCTTGGCATCTGCCAGGCTGATCTCAGTTACCGGATCCTCTACTTCTTCTACTACAGTCTTGGCAGCCATAACGGTGAAATCACCGGTTTCAGGATTGATGGTTACCTTTACATTGTCTGCCTTACCAAAATGATTCTTACATGCCTGCAGAAGAGACTGTTCAATTGCTTCCAGCAGTGTGCTTTTGCTGATATTTTTTTCTTTCTCAAGAATATCCAGTGCTTCAATTAATTCGCTGTTCATTTTCCTCATTCCTCCTTAAAAATCAAATGCAAGCCTGATCAGTGCAATGTCAGACCGGCTGATCTGCATTATCTCTCCATCTTCAAGCTCAATTGTTACAGCTTCTTTATCATAGGCATTCAGAATGCCGACGAATTCCTTCTGTCTGTTAATCGGGCGGAAAGTACGAATCTCTACTTCCTCTCCGATACTTCTTGCAAAATCTTTTTCTTTCTTCAGCGGTCTTCCAAGTCCCGGAGAGCTCACCTCGAACACATAGGAATCTTCAACAAAATCCTTCTCATCCAGAATATCATTGGCTGCCCTGCTCACCAGTTCGCAGTCATCTACTGTAATTCCACCCGGTTTATCAATATATGCACGCAGGTACCAGGTACCTCCTTCTTTCACATATTCCACATCAACCAGTTCGAATCCATTGGCATCTACAATCGGCTGCAGAATCTCTTCCGTTTTCTGTTCATATTCTTCCCGTTTCGTCATTCGACTCGTCTCTCCTCCTTTTGATCTGTCATGGTATGGCGTCCGCAAGATTGTTCCATACACAAAAGAATGAGTGAACCTAAGTCCACTCATTCACGCCAGTTACATATATATCATCGTTATGATAGCACGCTTTTTTCAAAAAAACAAGTGTTTTCAGCTTTTTTGTACCTTTATTTTCTCAGAAAGTTCTGTAAGATACTCCCAACGCTCCATTTTCTGCTCCAGAAGTGCCTCTTTTTCATCCTTTTCATTCGTCAGTTCTGAAAGCTTTCCGTAACTGCTGGCATTTGCCATCATCTCTGCCTCCAGATCTGCAATTCTGTTTTCCAGTTCTTCGATGTCACTTTCAATGGTCTCAAATTCCCGCTGTTCTTTATAGGAGAATTTTAGTTTTGTCTGTTGCTTTCTTCCTGCATTTTTCTGTTCTTTCACAGACGGGCTTTCTGTTTTACAGGAAGCTGTGGTATTCTCCTCGCTTCCAGGTTCCTGTCCGTGACGGAGTTCATATGCAATCAGGTAGTCACTATAACCTCCCTCATACTGCTGAATATGCCCATTTTCTTCAAAGGCAAAGATACGTCTTACAATACGGTCCAGAAAGTAACGGTCATGGGATACAGTAATCACAATACCGTCAAAATGATCCAGATAATCTTCCAGAATGGTCAGGGTCTGAATATCCAGGTCGTTGGTCGGTTCATCCAGAATCAATACATTCGGTGCACTCATCAAGACACGCAGCAGCTGCAGTCTTCTGCGTTCCCCGCCGGAGAGCTTGCCAATCAGGCTGTACTGCATATTGCCGTCAAAAAGGAAACGTTCCAGCATCATGGCTGCAGTGATCTTTCCCTCTGTGGTGGTTATGTATTCTCCCACTTCTTTAACATAATCAATCACCCTCATATTCTCATCCATCTTACGGCTGTCCTGCGAAAAATATCCGATCTGAATGGTATCTCCGATCGTTACTGTTCCTTCTTTTGGGGTTTCTTCCCCTACAATAATTTTCAGTAATGTGCTCTTGCCACAGCCATTCTCCCCGATAATACCGATGCGGTCATTTTTCAGAAAAATATAATTATAATCCCGGAACAGCACACGTTCACCATAGACCATAGTCAAATGCTCCAGTTCAATGGTCTTTCTTCCCATTCTGGTGCTGACAGAACTCATCTCAATGACCGAATCCTCCACAGGGCCTTTCTGCGCCTGCATCTCTTCTATGCGCTGAATGTGGGCTTTCTGCTTGGTGGATCTTGCTCTTGCTCCTCTGTTCAGCCATTCCAGTTCAGTGCGCAACATACTCTGGCGTTTCCGTTCCGATGCGATCTCGATATTCTGTCTCGCCTCTTTCAGACGGATAAATTCAGAATAATTGCCTGGATAATTATAAATCTTTCCCTTATCCAGTTCCACAATACGATTCGATACACGATCCAGGAAATAACGGTCATGAGTTACCATCACTACTGCGCTTCTGGACTTCAGCAGATATTCTTCCAGCCACTCGGACATCGTATTATCCAGGTGGTTGGTCGGCTCGTCCAGAATCAATATATCTGCTTCTGATAACAATACCTGAGCCAGTGCCACGCGCTTTTTCTGTCCACCGGACAGTTCGCTCATCGGCTGGTCAAATTTCGGAACCTTTAGTTGATTCAGCATGTTTTTTGCATCGCTTTCCAAAGTCCATGCATTCCATTCATTCTGATTGCCATCCATGACTGCTTCCAGTGCGGTCATATTTTCCGGAAAAGTTTGCTGCTGGGTCAGAAAGCGAATCTGAACCTTGCTTCCCTTCGTCACTTTTCCTGCATCCGGTTCCTCCTGTCCTGCCAGAATCTTCAGCAGGGTAGATTTTCCGGTTCCGTTAATGCCAATGATTCCGATCTTATCTCCTTCCTGAATACTGAAATCTGTATCATCAAACAATTTCCGTTCTGTATATGCCCTTGTCAGATGTTCTATGGTCAGTAAATTCATACTCGGATCCTCGTTCCTTTCGTATCTCGTCCTGCGATCTTTAATTTATCCAGATGTACTTCTTTTTCCTTATAGTAAATCACTTTATCTTTTTCGCTGTCCGGATAATAAACTTCTTCGATCCTGTCTTCTCCGTCCAGCTTCATGCCCCGCACACCAATGGCAGCTTTCTTCTTCTGTGGAATCTCGCTGATGGCAATGCGCAGGCACATGCCCTGATGTGTTCTGAAAACACAGGTCTGTGCTTCACCCAGTGCTGCAATAGACACCACTTTATCTCCGTCCAGTAATTTGGTGGCTGCAATGGTTCGTTTTGCTACATCAAACTCTGTACCTTCTACCTGTTTGATCATACCTTTTTCTGTTACGAAAATAAAAACAGACATACGGACTTTCTGCAGGGTATCCACATAAATAACCCTCTCCGTTTTCCCATCATAATTGCAGATATTGTCAATCGGTTTACCCTTTTCACGGAATTTTCCATACGGTACATCCATTACCTTCAGAAGGTGCTGGCTTCCGGTATCTGTCATAACGCAGATTTTGTCGGTATTCATGCAAGACAGGATATACCTGCTTTCTGCATCCGCCGCTTCTTTGTTTCGTTCATAAACAGCTGGATCTATGGTTCTGGCATAGCCAAAACGGTCCATCAGGAAGATCACTTCCATGGCTTCCACTTTCTTTTCTTCGTAAACAGCTTCTTCCCCGTTTTCTACTACAGTACGGCGCTCTCTTCCATATTCTTTCTTGATCGCTTTTAATTCTCTTACAATCAGATTCGCCATGGAATCATAATTATTCAGTAAATCCTGATAGGTGTCAATATGCTGCAATGTAGTCTCATATTCCTTCTGCAGGGCTTCAATCTCCAGTCCTATCAGCTTATACAGACGCATCTCCAGAATTGCCACAGCCTGAGCTTCGGTGAACTTTAACTGCTCCGCCTGCTTCCTGGAAGTTCTGGACTTGAATTTAATGCCATCCGTCACTCCAAGAACCAGACAGTCTTTTACCTGCTGCTGGCTCTTGCTGCCACGGAGAATCTCTATGATCAGGTCAATAACATCACATGCCTTAATCAAGCCTTCCTGAATTTCTTTCTTATGAAGTTCTTTTTCTAATAAAGTCTGATATTTTCTGGTGTTAACCTCAAACTGAAAGTCAATATGATGTTCAATGATACGCTTCAGGCTTAAGGTCTCCGGTCTTCCTTCTGCAACCGCCAGCATATTCACACCGAAGGTATCCTCCAGTCTGGTCTTCTTATACAACATATTAACCAGATTCTTCACATCTGCATTCTTGCGAAGTTCCAGCACAATGCGGATACCATCTTTGGATGACTGGTTGGAAATATCCATAATATCTGTAGTCTTTTTAGTCTCCACCAGATTCGCAATATCATTTAAAAACTTACCGATATTCGCTCCCATCATGGTATATGGAATCTCAGTAATCACCAGATTCTCTTTGCCGCCTTTCGTCTGTTCCACTTCCACTTTTCCACGAAGTCGAATCTTACCGGTTCCTGTCTCATAGATCTCCAGCAGATCATCTTTATTTACCACCAGTCCACCGGTTGGAAAATCCGGGCCCTGGATATACTTCATTAATTCTTTTGTAGTAATATCCCCATTTTTGATGGTTGCAATGACCGCATCAACTACTTCCCCCAGATTATGCGGCGGAATGCTGGTTACCATACCAACTGCAATACCGTCTGATCCATTTACCAGAAGGTTTGGCAGACGCACCGGAAGCACTTCCGGCTCTTTTTCTGTCTCATCAAAGTTCGGCAGAAAATTCACCACATTTTTATCCAAATCACCTAAAAACGCTTCCTGGGTGATCTTCTGCAGCCTTGCCTCGGTATATCGCATAGCCGCTGCGCCATCCCCTTCAATAGAGCCAAAGTTACCATGGCCATCTACCAGTGGAAGGCCTTTTTTAAATTCCTGCGCCATCACGACCAATGCATCATAAATAGAACTGTCTCCGTGAGGATGATATTTACCCATGGTATCCCCCACGATACGGGCACTTTTTCGATAAGGCCGGTCGTAACGGATTCCCAGTTCATACATATCATACAGGGTTCTTCTCTGTACTGGTTTTAAACCGTCACGGACATCCGGAAGTGCTCTGGATATGATAACACTCATGGCATAGTCAATATAGGACTTCTGCATCACTTCCGAATATTCAGTTCGAATAATCTGTTCTCCTGTTCTCTCCATATATTCACACTACCTCTTTCTTTGCAAATTCATGTAATCTCCCGATCTATACTGGTTCCGCCTGTATTTCAATGCTGCCGTTACCGGCATCCAGTCTGCTAAATATCCAGTTCTGCGTCCTGGGCATGTTCATAGATAAAAGCACGTCTTGGCGGAACTTCGGATCCCATAAGCATTTCTGTCACACTGGATGCCATGCGTGCATCTTCGATCTCTACCCGCTTCAAAATTCTTGTCTCCGGATTTAATGTAGTTTCCCAGAGCTGTTCTGCATCCATTTCCCCCAGCCCTTTGTATCGCTGAAGAGTAAAATTCTTATGTGTTTTTCTGTATTTTTCCAGTGCCTTGTCATCATAGAGATATTCTTCTTTTCCTCTTGCCGGCATGGCTTTGTAAAGAGGCGGCATAGCAATATACACATGTCCCTCAAAAATCAGTTCCGGCATAAAACGATAGAACAGCGTCAACAGCAGGGTACTGATATGGGCACCATCCACATCCGCATCGGCCATAATAATAATCTTATCATAGCGAAGCTTAGTAATATCAAAATCATTACCGTATCCTTCCGAAAATCCGCATCCAAAAGCATTGATCATAGTCTTGATCTCTGCATTTGCCAGTACCTTGTCAATACTGGCTTTCTCTACATTCAGGATCTTTCCGCGAATCGGCATAATTGCCTGATAGTTTCGGTTTCTTGCCATCTTCGCGGAACCGCCCGCAGAATCTCCCTCTACGATAAAGATCTCACACAGCTCCGGCTTTCTGCTTTCACAATTTGCCAGCTTCCCATTGGAATCAAAAGAATACTTCTGCTTCGTCAGCATATTGGTCTTGGCTTTTTCTTCTGTCTTACGGATCTTGGCCGCACGTTCTGCACAGCTAAGTACCTGCTTCAACACTTCCAGATTACGGTCAAAGTACAACACTGCTTCATCACTGACCACTTTGGCTACTGCCTTGGATGCATCCTGATTATCCAGCTTGGTCTTGGTCTGTCCTTCAAAACGTGGTGCCGGATGCTTGATGGATACTACGGCTGTCATACCGTTTCGAATATCTGCACCGGTAAAGTTCACATCTTTTTCTTTCAGGATACCAAGCTCTCTGGCATAGGTATTCATGATACCTGTAAACGCAGTTTTAAATCCGGTCAGATGGGTACCACCTTCAGCATTGTAAATGTTATTACAGAATCCCAGTACATTCTCATGGAACTCATTCACATACTGAATAGCGCATTCAACGGTAATACCATCACTCTCGCCCTTGAAGTACACTGGTTCTTTGTTAATTAACTCTTTATTCTTATTCAGATCTTTCACAAATCCCAGAATGCCGTCTGGTTCATAGAATTCCTCATGATCCAATTCTGCCTGTCTTCTGTCTTCAAAGATAATCGTCAGGGCCGGATTCAGATAAGCGGTCTCATGAAGACGACTCTTGATCTCATCTGCAGAAAAATAAGTTTTTTCAAATATTTCCGGATCCGGAAGGAAAGTAATGCTGGTTCCAGTCTCTTTTGTCTTGCCCAGAGTCGGGAGCAGTCCATTCACCAGATCAATGGTCGGAACCCCCCGTTCAAACCGGTCATGATGAATGTAGCCTTCCCGGCTAATCTTCACATCCAGATAGGTAGACAGTGCATTTACTACAGAAGAACCCACACCATGCAAACCGCCACTGGTCTTATAGTTGCTGTTATCGAATTTACCTCCCGCATGGAGTGTCGTAAATACCAGACGCTCTGCCGGCATGCCCTTTTCATGCATTCCTACCGGAATACCACGGCCATTATCGATAACTGTAGCGGAACCATCCTTTTCCAGATAAACCCGAATCTGGTCACACTCTCCAGCCAGATGTTCATCCACCGCATTATCCACGATCTCATACACCAGATGGTTCAGACCTTTTCGTGAAACACTTCCGATGTACATACCGGGTCTCTTCCGAACTGCCTCCAGTCCTTCCAATACAGATATACTTGCTGCATCATAGGTTTTCTTTTTTGCCATACTGCCACTCCATTCATCACATTATGAAAGGAACCAGATCCAGTCTTCATATGCTTTTTATGAAGTGTTCCTATTTTTGGGCAAAAAAAAAGTGCCTTTAAACTTAAAAAGACCCTCACAATCGCCTTTATGCAATTTAGAAGATCTGTTCTCTGGTACCTATTCAACTTTATGTTTACTTATCTTAATAACTATCTAACAGTTATTAAAGCAGTTCGTAGGGGAATCGAACCCCTGTTTCCGCCGTGAGAGGGCGGCGTCTTAACCGCTTGACCAACGAACCGTACTCACATATATTACAACGGTGTCTCACAAATGTCAACACTTTTTTCAAAAAAATTTTAAATGTTTTTGAAAGTGTTTTTGAAAGCCAAACAGTAAATCATAATTTCATTTTACCGAATATACAAAAGCTCCCGTTTTTACGAGAGCTTTTGTATATCAGATGTGAGATGACTCCCACCTCTTTAGGGACGCCACTGAAAAAGTGGTAAGTTTAGTACCACAGGGCGTCAAATATGTGCAAAAATGTTCCTTGATAATAAAATATTGCTAAA